>CAVRKM010000007.1:0-186154 GCA_963722245.1 uncultured Thermoleophilaceae bacterium | reverse complement strand
CTGAACAGGTCGTAAGCGGTATCGACTATGCGATCCCTTGCCCCCACTATTCGAGGATACCCGCAGGTATGCGACCGAACCCCCCCAGACGGGTAGGAAAGCCCCTTAGTAGGGGCAGTGTGGGGAGGGGAGAGGCGGTCTAGCATCGCCTTCGATGGGCACCGTTCCGGTCGCGACCGCATATGACCCGCTGCGCCCGCCCGGCGCCGTGATGGTCCAGCGCGACGGGCTGCCGGTGGTCGGTCACTACGGATCGGTCGCCAGCGAGATCGCCGTCTGCACCAAGGCCGCGGGGCTGGTCGATCGCTCGAGCATCCGGCAGCTCGCGATCAGCGGGGCGGACGGGCTGCTCGACCACGTGCTCGTGGCCGCGGTGCCCGCCGGCGCGCCTTCCCCGGGGCGCGCTCTGCGCATCGCCGGCACCTGGTGCTGCCGCACCACCGCCCGGCGCGCGATCGTCGCCGGCGGCCCCGGCGCGGTGGCCCGCTGGCGACAGGTCGCGACCCGGGCGATCTCCACGGCCGGTCTGGCGGTCATAGCGGAGCCGCTGCCCGATTCCGCGGCGCTGTCGCTAGTCGGGCCGCGCGCGATGCGGATCGCCGTGGCCGCGGGCCTGCCGGCCGACATGGCCGTGGGAGAGGTCGCCGACGGCAGCCTCGCCGGCTCGCCCGTGAACGTCGTGCGCGAGGACGGCGATCACTTCCTGCTGCTGTTCGAGCAGGGGCACCCGAACGTCGTATGGCAGGCGCTCTGGGAGGCGGGCCACGAACACGGGCTGGCCCCAGTGGGCAACGAGGCGCTCGAGCTGCTGCAGGCAGCACACCGCTCGATCGACTAGGGGTAGGGACTACCTGCCCGGACGGTAAGGTACGGGCATGAGCGCGGCACCCGCGCGGGCGCGCGACGACGAGCTCGACGCACGTGTTGCCACGGCGATGGAGCACGTTGCCGCGGTGCTCTCCGCGCCTGGCTCCGAGGCGCTGCCGAAGGTCGCCGACTTCCACACCGCACACCGCGAGGTGGAGGACGCCCTGCGCTCGGTCGTCGAAGAGCTGCGCGACGGCCATCCCGGCCGCGCCGACCTCTGGTCCACGCTGATCGAGCTGCACCAGGTCCAGCGCGAGCTGGTCGAGCAGCGGCTGGTGCAGCGGCTGGAGGCGCTCGGACGGGTGCGCGAGGCGCTCGGCCGGCTGCGCGAGCTGGGGCCGATCAGCGAGATCCTGCGGCGCGCGGCCACCGAGCTGAGCGACAGCTGCGGGCTCGACCGGGTGCTCCTCAGCCAGGTCAAGGAGGCGCGCCTGCTGCCGGTGCACGCACACTTCCGCGACGACGCCGCGGGGGCCGAACGCGCCGTCGAGGCGCTGCGCGAGACCCCGCTGGCGCTGGAGTACCCGGTGATCGAGACCGAGCTGATGCGCCGCCGGCGCGCGACGATCGTGAGCAACCCGGGTGGCAACTCACGTGTGCTCCGGCCGCCGATCCCGGTCGAGGAGGGCATCTCCTACGTCGCCGCTCCGATCGTGCTCGACGGCGCGGCGATCGGGTTCTTCCACGGGGCCTACGTCGATCGCCACGTCGAGTCGCTCGAGCGCGACGCGGTGTGGGCGTTCGCCGACGGGTTCGCCCAGGTATTCGAGCGCGCGGTGCTGCGCCGGCGCGTGCGCGAGCAGCGGCGCCAGCTGCGCGAGCTGGTGGCATGGACGGACGCGATGGCCGCCGAACTGTCGGAGGGCGCGATCGAGCTCGAGGTCGGCGGCGAGCCCGCCAGCGCGGCGGTGCGCCCGGCCGCGCTCCCGGCGGCCGATGCCGACACGTCGCGCCTCGGCGAGCTGCTCACGCGGCGCGAGCTCGACGTGCTGCGGCTGCTGGCTCGCGGGGACAGCAACAAGGCGATCGCGACGGAGCTGGTCGTCTCCGAGGGAACCGTGAAGTTCCACGTCAAGAACATCCTGCGCAAGCTCCGCGCGGCCAACCGGGTGGAGGCGGCGTCACGCTACATGCAGCTGACGGGACGATGAGGGCGCTGATCCCTTCCGAAGGGGAGGGAATACCTCTCGCCCGGGAGGTGCCGGCGGGGTCGGCCGGGGTAAGACTGTGTCCAGGGAGATGAGGGAGACGACCAGCACCGCCTCCGCCTACGGGCGGATCGCCGAGATGATCGCGGCCGACCAGTGCGTCGTGCTCGACGGCGGCACCGCCACCGAGCTGCACGGCGCCGGCGACCGCCCAGGCGACGACGAGGGGCTGTGGGGCACGCGCGCCCTTGTCCGCGCGCCTGAGCAGGTGGCCGAGGTGCACCGGCGCTACGCCCAGATCGGCTGCGACGTGATCTCCACCAACACCTGGGGGCTGCCCAGCGCCCTGCGCGAGGACGGCCCCCGCCTGTGGGAGAGCACTCGCCCCGTTCACTGGATGGACGTCGCGCGGCGCGGCCTGGGCCTGGTGCGCGAGGCGATCGAGGCGGAGGGCCGCGCGGGCGAGTGCGCTGTGGCGTTCAGCCTCAACGGGGAGGTGGACAGCCCCGAGGGCCAGGAGACCGTCCGGCTGCTGAGCCGCCCGCTCGAGGAGGAGCCGCCCGACCTGATCCTCGTGGAGACGCTGTCGCTGGTCGGCCCGTCGATCTACGTGACCGTCGAGACGTTGCTCGAGACCGGGCTGCCGGTGTGGCTCAGCTTCAGGCGCTGCCGTCACGGCGTCTGCGGCGTCTACGGCCAGCATTGGGGCGGCCCGGAGGGCGACCTGTTCGGCCGCGCCGCGCGCCGTTTCGAGGAGATGGGCGTGGGCGCGCTGCTGATCAACTGCATCCCGCCGGACCACGTGCCCGGGATGGTCTCCTGGCTGCGCGACTTCACGGACATGCCGCTCGGCGTGTACCCCAACCTCGGCTACTTGACCAGCGACGGCTGGCGCGTGGACCAGGAGATCACGGGCGAGGCGTACGCCGACATGGCGCTCGAGTGGCGTGAGGAGGGCGCCCAGATCATCGGCGGCTGCTGCGGGGTCGGCCCCGAGCTGATCGGCGCGGCGCGCGAGCGCCTGGCGGACACCAAGCCCGGCAGTCGCCGGCCGGAGCGCCTGGTCGACGCCAACGGCGCCGGCCTGGAGGCGCCGGCGCAGCCTGCCGAGCCGCCCACCTGGCGCGACCTCAAAGGCCGCGAGCTGTTCCCGCTGCCGCTGCCGGAGATCGCCGTCGACGAGGGCGTCTTCGTGCCCACGCAGGGGAGCTTCCTGGCGTGGCGTCACCTGTTCGAGGAGCGCATCGGCAATCGCCAGCGCTGCCTGGACATCGGCTGCGGCACCGGCATCCTCACGGTGCAGCTCGCGCTCAACGGTGCCGCGCACGTGCACGCGATCGACATCGACGAGGCGGCCGTGGCCAACACGCTCGCGAACGCGTTCCGCAACGGGGTGGCCGACCGCGTCAGCGGCGCCGCCGTGGACCTCTACCCCTGGGTGCCCGAGGAGCGCTACGAGCTGATCGTCGCGAGCCTCTACCAGCTGCCCGTGGACCCTGCCGAGCAGGTCAGCACGCACCGGCCGCTCGACTACTGGGGCCGCAACCTGCTCGACCATCTGATCGCGATGCTGCCGGAGGCGCTCGCCGAGGACGGCGTGGCCTACCTGATGCAGCTCTCCATCCTGAGCCAGGAGCGCACGGCCGCGCTGCTGGCCGAGCACGGCTTCGAGGCCAAGGTGGTCGACTACTCGTTCTTCGAGGTGACCGACCTGTTCCAGCGCGGGCGCGACCACATCACCCACGTGGAGGAGCTAACGGACGCCTACCACGTGACGCTGGGTGACCAGGAGGTGATGGTCGCCTACCTGTTGGAGGTCCGCCGGCGGAACTAAGGTCGGGGCGGTGATCGCCAAGGTCGAGCCGCTGACGCCCGCGCGCGCCCTGCGGGGGCCGTTCGACTACCTCTTGGGCACGGACCTGGGCGACGTCGGCGTCGGCAGCATGCTGGTGGTCCCCTTCGGGCGGCGGCGGCTGCTCGGCGTGGTTGTGGAGCTGGCCGGGTCCAGCGATGTGCCCGCCGACCGGCTGGTGGAGCCGCTGTCGGCGCTCGAGGCCGACGTGCCGGAGGCGCTCGTGGGGCTGGGGCTATGGGTCGCCGCCGAGTACGTGTCCACGCCCGCCCGCGGGCTGGCGCTGGTGCTTCCGCCCGGCACCGGGACCGGTTCGGCGCGGCCGCTGCGCCCGCGGCGCTCGCTGCGGGCGGCGCTCACCGACGAGGGTCGAGCCGCTCGCGACGCCCGGCTCGGAGAGCGCCAGCGCGCCGTGCTGGACGCGCTCGCCGCGGGGCCGCTGGGCGCCTCCGCGGTGGCGCGCCTGGCCGGGGCCGACCACTCGACGCTGCGCAGTCTCGAGCGGCGCGGCCTGGTGAGCCTCGAGCAGGCCGCCGATGCGCCGCGACGCCCGGTCATCGAGGGCGTGGGCGCGCGCCGCGGCGGTGTGGAGCCGACGGCCGCCCAGCGCGCGGCGCTCGAGGCGATTGTGGAGCGCCTAGGCCAGCCGCCGGGGCGCCCCCTGCTGCTCCACGGCGTGACCGGCAGCGGCAAGACCGAGGTCTACCTGCGCGCGGTGGCCGCGGCGCTCGAGCGCGGCCAGTCGGCGATCGTGCTCGTGCCCGAGATCGCGCTGACTCCGCAGACCGCGGGGCGCTTCGTCGAGCGCTTCGGCGACGCCGTCGCGATCATGCACTCCCAGCTGTCCCAGCGCGAGCGCTACGACGAGTGGTGGCGGATGCGCCGGGGCGAGGCGCGCGTGTGCGTCGGCCCTCGCTCGGCCGTGTTCGCACCGTTCGAGGACCTCGGGCTGATCGTGGTCGACGAGGAGCACGACTCGTCCTACAAGCAGGAGGGCGACCCCCGCTACGACGCGCGCGTGGTCGCGGAGCGGCGGGCGCAGCTCGAGGGCGCGCTGCTGCTCGCCGGCAGCGCCACGCCGCGGCCGGAGAGCCAGGTCCGCTACGAGCGGCTGGAACTGCGGGAGCGCGTCGACGGCCGCGCGCTGCCGCCGGTGGAGGTGGTCGGCATGGCCGGGGTGTCCGGCCCGCTGCACGAGCGCACGCGCCAGGAGCTGGACGGAATACGGCGGCGGGGGGAGAAGGCGATCGTCCTGCTCAACCGGCGCGGGTGGTCGAACTTCCTCTCCTGTCAGGTGTGCGGGCGCGTCTGGGAGTGCCCGGACTGCGACGTGACGCTCGTCCTGCACCACGCAGCCGGGGAGCTCGCCTGCCATCACTGCGGCCACCGGGCCAGGGTGCCCTCCGAGTGCCCGGACTGTGGCTCGGTCTCGGTCGCGCGGCACGGGGCCGGCACGGAGCAGCTCGAACGCGAGCTCGAGCAGGTGGTCCGGCCGCTGCCCGTGTTCCGGCTCGACTCGGACGTGGCCGCCAGCTCCGGCATCGCCGGCGTGCTGCGTGCGTTCGAGGCCGCCGAGTCGGGCGTGCTGGTGGGCACGCAGATGGTCGCCAAGGGCCACGACTTCCCCGACGTGACGCTCGGAGTGGTGCTGGACGCCGACGCGACGCTGCGCTTCCCCGACTTCCGCGCCGAGGAGCGCACGTTCGCGCTCGTGGCCCAGCTGGCCGGGCGCAGCGGCCGCGGGGAGCGCGGCGGCCGGGTGATCGTCCAGGCCCTCGAGCCCCAGGCGCGTGCGCTGACCCACGCGGCCGGGCACGACGCGTCCGGCTTCCTGGCGGACGAGCTGCCGCGCCGCGAGGCGTTCGCCTATCCGCCCTACGGGCATCTGATCCGTGTGGTCTGCTCGGCGACCGAGCCCGGCCCCGAGCACGAGGCGGCCGTGGCACTGCGCGAGCTGATCGAGGGCGCCGGCGTGCCCGTGCTCGGCCCCGCCCCGCTGTTTCGACGTCAGGCGCGCCACCGCGCCCAGCTCGTGGTCCGCTCGCGCGAGCGCGACCCGGCGATCGCAGCGGTGCGAGCGGCCGTGGAGGCCGTGGCAGGGAGCCGCCGCTACCCCGCGGCGGCGTTCGCGGTTGACGTGGACCCGCAGTAGCTCCGCAGCTAGACTCGCGAACATGGCCGAGGAGCCAGTCGAGGAGCCGGTAGAGGTCGAGGCAGTGGAGCCCGAGGAGGCGCCGCCACTCGACCCCGAGGTCGAGGCGCGCCGCGCGGCCGCGATGTCGCTCATCCGCCGCCTGGGCGACCCGGTGCTGAAGTCACGTGCGACGCCCGTCGACCGCTTCGACGACTCGCTGCGCCGGCAGGTCAGCCGGATGGCGGGCATCATGAACGACGCCCTGGGCGTCGGCCTCGCGGCGCCGCAGCTCGGGATCTCGCAGCGGCTGCTGGTCTACCGCGTGGGGCCCGACGCTCCCGTGACCGTGCTCGCCAACCCGGAGCTCGAGTGGTCGAGCGGGGACGTGGAGGTTGGCGAGGAAGGCTGCCTGTCCATCCCGGGAGTGATGGTGGACGTGGACCGGCCGGTCCACGTGCGCGTTCGCGGGCTCGATGAGGAGGGCGAGGAGCGCTTGGTCGAGGCCTCGGGCCTGGAGGCCCGGGTGATCCAGCACGAGATCGACCACCTGGACGGCGTGCTGATCCTCGAGCGCACGACCCGTGACGAGCGCAAGCGCGCCCTGCGGGAGCTGCGCGAGGCGCAGGAACGCCGCGACGAAGCGGCCTAGCTAGCCCGCTCTCACGGCGTAGTCGCGAAGCCCGCTCTCGAGCAGGGCAAAGGCCTCGTCGGCCCGCGCGCGAACGTCGCGCGGCAGGCGCGGTCCGAGCTTGCCCTCGAGTACCCGGCGGCGCGTGTAGTCGATCAGCGCGCGGTGGACCCCCATCATCGCGGTGGCCGCCACCCGCGCCCCGATGTCCTCCGCGCGCGCACCGGCCTCCTCCGCCAGCAGCGAGGCGAGCGACCGGGTGTACCCGGCGAGGATCTGCTCCTCGCGCGCCCGCAACGACGGGCTCTCGAAGATCGTCCGGTTGAGCGCGGTCAGCTGGTCGCGCGACTGCGGGTCGCTCCTGCCGAGCAGCCCCCGCTGCCCGACCAGGAATCGTCTGTAGGCCGCGAGGGCGGACTCGCCGGCAGGGCGATCGCGGACCGCCGCGAGCATCTCCTCCTCGAACGCCCCCAGCCGCCAGAAAAACAGATCCTCCTTGGTGGGGAAGTAGTTGAACACCGTCTGCTGCGACACGTCGGCTGCCCGGGCAACCTCCGCGACCGTGACGCGATCGAAGCCGCGCTCGCCGAAGAGGCGTCGCGCGGCGTCCGCGATCTCGCGTCGGGTGCGCTCCTTCTTGCGCTCACGAAGCCCCGCCTCCATGGGCCAAGCATACGAGAGAGCCTGGATGCACTCTAACTTTTGAGTTGCTATAAGTTTTGCGATGACCGCCACCGCCTACGACTGGCAGCTGTTTGCCCACGTCCTGGCTGGGATGGTCTGGCTCGGGGCGATCGTGCTCTTGGAGGTGATCGCCATCCGCGTCGTGACGGGCGATGACGACCTCGCTGCCGGTCGCCTGGTCGGGACCCTGAGAGCTGTCGGCCCGGTGGTGATGGCACCGATGCCGGTGATCCTGCTCGGCTTCGGGATCTGGATGGTGGCCGACAGCGAGGCGTGGGACTTCGGCCAGACGTGGGTGCAGGTGGCGCTCGCGCTGTTCGCCGTGGCGTTTGGGATCGGCGCCGCACACCAGAGCCGCACCGCGATCGCCGCCGAGCGGGCCGCCGCGGCGGGCGAGCACCGGGAGGCAAGGAATCAGCTGCGGCGCTGGACGTGGGGGATGGGCGCGATCATCCTGCTGCTCGTGGCGGCCACCTGGGACATGATCTTCAAGCCGGGCCTGTGATCGAGAGCGTCGTACTGCTGCGCAGCGAGGAGAGCGCCGACCGGGTCGCGGCGATCGAGATCCGCGTGCCTGCGGGGTGGGAGGGCACGCCGCTGCACCACCACGCCTTTGACGAGGCCTTCTACGTGCTCGAGGGCGAGCTCACACTCCGCCTGGGAGACGAGCTCGTCAGGGCCGCTCCGGGCGCATTGTCGTTCGCGCCCGGCGGCATCGACCACGCGGTCGCCAACCCGGGCGCGTCCGGGGCGCGCTATCTGCTCATCTGCACCCCGGGAGGCTTCGAGCGCTATTTCGATCCATCCCCGACGGAGCCCTATCCGGAGACGACCGTGGTCGGACCGCCGATGGACCCGGGCGCGGTGCCGGACCGGGCGCTGCCCCTGCCCGGCGAGGGCATCAACGTCCTGCTCCGCAGCGAGCAGTCGAGTGGCCGGGTGAGCGTCATGGGCAACACGGTGGCCGCCGGAGTGAAGGGGCCGTTCCTGCACACCCATGAGTTCGACGAGGGCTTCTACCTCGTCGACGGCGAGATCACGTTCCAGCTCGGCGACGACCTGGTCGTCGCGCGACGCGGGGAGCTCGCCTTTGTCCCGGGCGGCGTGCCGCATACGTTCGCCAACCGCTCGGGCCGGCCGGCGCGCTTCGTGATCGTGTGCACCCCGGCAGGCTTCGAGCGCTACTTCGCGCGCATAGCCGCGGAGCGCGCTGGCGAGGAGCCACCCGAGTGGGCGCTGCAGGAGATCCCGGAGGTCACCCGGGTTGGGCCGCAGATCGGCGGTTAGCGCTCGAGCTTCAGCAGCTCGTCGTAGGCCGGCAGCGTCAGGAACTCCACGAAGTCGTCGCCGCTGAGCGCCACGCGCTCGAACAGCGAGCGCGACAGGTCGGGCCGACCCTGCTCCTCGAACCAGTCGTCGTCGCCGATCTCGCCGCGGATCTTCTCCAGCTCCTCCACCGCCAGCGTGCGCACCAGCTCGGCGGTGACGGGGCGGCCGTCGTCGAGCACCTCGCCGTGGTGGATCCACTGCCAGACCTGCGCGCGTGAGATCTCCGCGGTCGCGGCGTCCTCCATCAGCCCGTAGATCGCGGCCGCGCCGTTGCCGCGCAGCCACGAGGAGATGTACTGGATGCCCACGTTCACGTTCAGGCGCAGCCCCTCCTCGGTCACCTCGCCCGGCGTCTGCGCCACCGACAGCAGCTCGGCGGCGCCGACCTGCACGTCGTCGCGCCGCTTGTCGACCTGGTTGGGCCGGTCCCCGAGCACCTCGTCGAACGCCTCCGTCGCCACGGGCACCGAGTCGGGGTGCGCCACCCAGGTGCCGTCGAAGCCGGCGCCCGCCTCGCGCTGCTTGTCGGCCCGCACCGCCTCGAACGCCTTCTTGTTGGCCTCCTCGTCGGTGCGCGACGGGATCACCGCCGACATGCCGCCCATCGCGTGAGCGCCGCGCGCGTGGCACGTCCTCACCAGCAGCTCCGAGTAGGCGTGCATGAACGGCACGGTCATCGTCACCGCCGAGCGATCCGGCAGCACGAAGTCGGGCCGCGAGCGGAAGCGCTTGATCACCGAGAAGATGTAGTCCCAGCGGCCGGCGTTCAGCCCCGCGCAGTGGTCGCGCAGCTCGTACAGGATCGCGTCCATCTCGAAGGCGGCCGGCACCGTCTCGATCAGCACGGTCGCCTTGATCGTGCCGCGCTCGCAGGCCGAGGGCGTGCTCGGCGATCAGGAAGGCGTCTCGCCACAGCGCGGCCTCGCGCGCCGACTCCAGCTTGGGGATGTAGAAGTAGGGCCCGGCGCCGCGCTCGAGCAGGACCTCGGCGTTGCGGTGCACGAACAGCCCGAAGTCCATGAACGCGCCCGCCACCTGGTCGCCGTTCACCTGGAGGTGGCGCTCGGGCAGGTGCAGCCCGCGCGGGCGCACGAGCAGCACGGCGTGGTCCTCCTCGAGGCGGTAGTCCTTGCCGCCTTCGGAGTGCTCCATCGAGCCGCGAGCGGCGTCGGCGAGGTTGACCTGGCCGCCGACCATGTTGGCCCAGGTCGGCGAGTTCGAGTCCTCGAAGTCCGCCATGAACCCGCGCGCGCCCGAGTTGAGCGCGTTGATGACCATCTTGCGCGAGGTCGGGCCGGTGATCTCAACGCGTCGGTCCTGCAGCGCGGCCGGGACCGGCGCGACCGTGAAGTCCTCCGGAGCGCTCACGAGCTCGGGCGTCGCGCCCTGGTCGAACTCGGCCTGCCGGGCCTCGCGAGCGCGCAGCAGCTCGCGGCGCCGCCCGTCGAGCTGCTCGTGCAGCCGGCCGACCAGCGCCAGCGCGTCGTCTGTGAGCACCTCGTCGTAGCGCTGCTCGACGTTTGCCCTGATCTCGATCATTTACGCCCTCGTGAGCTTCTTGTAGGTGATCCGGTGGGGCCGATCGGCCTCAGCGCCCAACCTTCCCCGGCGATGCTCTTCGTACGCCTCGAAGTTGCCCTCGAACCACACGACCTGGGAATCGCCCTCGAAGGCGAGCACGTGCGTGGCCACGCGATCGAGGAACCAGCGATCGTGCGAGATGATCACCGCGCAGCCCGCGAACGAGAGCAGCGCCTCCTCGAGCGCGCGCAGGGTGTCCACGTCGAGGTCGTTGGTCGGCTCGTCCAGCAGCAGCAGGTTGCCGCCCCGGCGCAGGAGCTTGGCGAGGTGCACGCGGTTGCGCTCGCCGCCGGAGAGGGCGCCGACCTTGCGCTGCTGGTCCGAGCCGCGGAAGTTGAAGCCGGCCGCGTAGGCGCGCGAGCTCGTCTCGCGCTCGCCGACCTTGATCTGGTCGTATCCGTCCGAGATCTCCTCCCAGACGGTCTTGTCGGGGTCGAGGATGTCGCGGTCCTGGTCGACGTAGGCCAGCTCGACCGACTCGCCCAGGCGCAGGGCGCCGTCGTCGGGCTCCTCCTCGCCGACGATCATCCGGAACAGCGTCGTCTTGCCGGCGCCGTTGGGGCCGATCACGCCGACGATCCCGGCGGGCGGGAGCGTGAACGAGAGGTCCTCGATCAGCAGCCGGTCGCCGTAGCCCTTGCGCAGGTGGTCGGTCTCCACGACCACGTCACCCAGTCGCGGCCCCGCCGGGATGTGGATCTGGACCTGGTCCAGCTTGACCGCCGACTCCTCGGCGAGCAGGGCCTCGTAGCGGTTGAGCCGGGCGCGCGCCTTGGTGCGCCGGCCCTGCGGCGTCTGGCGCACCCACTCCAGCTCGCGCTCGATCGTGCGCCGTCGCGCCGTCTCCTGGCGCTCCTCATGGGCGAGCCGGGCCTGCTTCTGCTCGAGCCAGGAGGAGTAGTTGCCCTTGAACGGGATGCCGCGGCCGCGGTCGAGCTCGAGGATCCAGCCCGCCACGTTGTCGAGGAAGTAGCGGTCGTGGGTGACGGCGACCACGGTGCCCTTGTAGTCCTCGAGGTGCTTCTCGAGCCAGGCGACCGACTCGGCGTCGAGATGGTTGGTCGGCTCGTCGAGCAGCAGCAGGTCGGGCGCGGTGAGCAGGAGCCGGCAGAGCGCAACTCGGCGGCGCTCCCCGCCGGACAGGGTGGTCACGTCGGCGTCCCCGGGGGGCAGGCGCAGCGCGTCCATGGCGATCTCGAGCGTGGTGTCGAGCTGCCAGGCGTCGGCCGCCTCGATGCGGTCCTGCAGGCGCGCGAACTCGTCGGCGTTGTCCTCGGAGTAGGTGGCTGCCAGCTCGTTGAAGCGATCCATCATGTCGCGGAGCTCGCGGACCCCGTCCTCGACGTTGCCGCGCACGTCCTTGGCGGGGTCGAGCTGGGGCTCCTGCTCGAGCAGGCCAACAGTGGCGCCCGGGGCCAGCTGGGCCTCGCCGCGGAACTCGGTGTCCTGTCCGGCCATGATGCGCAGCAAGGTCGACTTGCCGGCGCCGTTGGAGCCGAGCACTCCGATCTTCGCGCCGGGCAGGAACGACAGCGAGATGTCCTCGAGCACCCGCTTGTCGGGCGGGTGGACGCGGGACAGCTTGTACATCGTGAAGATGTATTGAGTCGACATGGACGGTCGAGGATAGAGTCCGGTCGTGGGACGGGAAGTCTCTCCAGCCGTCTTCTCGCGAGAGGACCGGCAGCGCTACCGGCAGAAGGTGCGGGCGTCCCTCGACGTGTTCGCCCGCATGCTGCGCGAGGCACGCTTCGAGGATGAGCGCCGCTCGGTGGGGCTCGAGATCGAGCTCAACCTGACCGACGAGCAGGGCGACCCGGCGATGTTGAACGCCCAGGCGCTCGAAGCGATCGCCGACCCCGACTTCCAGACCGAGCTGGGGCGCTTCAACCTCGAGATCAACGTGCCGCCGCGGCTGCTCGAGGGCGCGGCGTTCGGCGAGCTCGAGGAGGCCGTGCGGCGCGACCTCAACCACGCCGAGGACCAAGCCCGCACGGTCGGCGCGCACATGATGGTGATCGGGATCCTGCCGACCGTCGCGGAACGCCACCTGACGCGCGACAGCTTCAGCGACAACCCGCGCTACGAGCTGCTCAACGAGCAGATCTTCGCGGCCCGCGGCGAGGACCTGGAGATCTCGATCGGCGGGGTGGAGCGGCTGGCCACGTTCGCGGACACGATCGCGCCGGAGGCCGCCTGCACGAGCGTCCAGCTGCACCAGCTGGTGGAGCCCGAGGCGTTCGCGAGCTTCTGGAACGCGGCCCAGGCGATCGCCGGGCCGCAGGTGGCCGTGGCCGCCAACTCGCCGTTCTTCTTCGGCAAGGAGCTGTGGCGCGAGACGCGCATCGCCCTGTTCGAGCAGGCAACCGACACGCGGCCCGAGGAGCTGAAGGCCCAGGGCGTGCGCCCGCGGGTGTGGTTCGGCGAGCGCTGGATCAACTCGATCTTCGACCTGTTCGAGGAGAACGTGCGCTACTTCCCGGCGCTGCTGCCGGTGTGCGAGAAGGAGGACCCGGCCGAGATGCTGGAGCGCGGCGACACGCCCAGCCTGGCCGAGCTGCAGCTGCACAACGGCACGATCTACCGCTGGAACCGGCCGATCTACGACGTCGTGCGGGAGCGCCCGCACCTGCGCGTGGAGAACCGGCTGCTGCCCTCGGGGCCGACGGTTGTCGACATCTGCGCCAACGCCGCCTTCTACTACGGCCTGGTGCGCGCGCTGGTGGAGGAGGAGCAGCCGCTCTGGTCGCGCATGTCGTTCTCGGCCGCGGAGGAGAACTTCCACGCCGCGGCGCGCGACGGCATCGAGGCGCGCGTCTACTGGCCGGGGGTGGGCGAGGTGCCGGTCAGCGAGCTGGTGCTGCGCCGCCTGCTGCCCGCGGCGCACGAGGGCCTGGCGGCGGCGGGCATCGACGCCTCGGACCGCGATCGGCTGCTGGGCGTGATCGAGCGGCGCTGCGTGACGATGCAGAACGGCGCGGAGTGGCAGGCAGCCGCGTTCCACCGGCTCTACGAGGGCGAGCGCCTGGAGCGACTCGAGGCGCTGCGCCGGATGACCGTCCTCTATCGCGAGCACATGCACGCGAACGAGCCGGTGCACGACTGGGCGCTGCCCTAAGGGGCGGGGACGCCGGTGCCCTCGAACTGGGCGCGCATGGCCTCGGCGAGCGCGAGGGCGCCGGTGAGCGGGCGCACCATCACGACGAACTCGTCGATCTGACCGTCGGCGTTCTCGTGCAGGAAGTCGCAGCCCTCGAGCTCGCGATCGCCGATCCGGGTGGCGAAGACGAGCGCGTGGTCGGCGGCGTCCGGCGCGCCGATGACGCGCTCGTAGCGGAAGTCCTCGAAGATGGCCATGACGCCCTCGAGCAGCACCCGCACGGCGTCGGGGCCGTGGTAGGCCTTGTGGACGATCGGGCTGCGGAAGACGACGTCGGACGGCCAGCTCGGCCACGGCGGCATCGAGGTCACGGGACTCGAGGGCGACGCGAAGGCGGGCGGCTGCGGACATGGGGCGGAGTCTGGCACTTAGACGGTCCCGTGCCTGGATTGTCGCCGCAGGCGCCTTGTGACGTGACGAGGGCGCTGGTTCACTGGACTCGTGCGACCAGGACGAGTTCATGAGCCGCCCCGACGCGCACATGACACGCGGCAACGAGATCATGGCGCCGCGAGCCGCGCTGGCCGAGAGCCGCGAGCGTCATGAGCGCCAGAGTCAACGAGGTCATGGCCACGAGCGGGGACCGAGGTCATGCTGCGGCGAACAGGCCCGCGCGCTCGAGGCGAACATGCGGTGTCATCGAGGCGAACGCGCGACGCCTTCGAGGACCTACGCAGCTTCCTCGCCGATCTGACGCTCGCCTTGAAGCCTGCTCACTGACGAGTTCCGTGCGGAGATGCGTGCTCAGCGCGAAGCCCTGTTCCGGATCCTCGACCGCCTGGACGGGCAGGGCGAGGGTCGGTGCCTAGGCGATCGAGCGCGCCAGCAGCTCCATCGGGTGCAGCACCGGCAGCGTCTTGCCCAGGCGCTCCGCGTGCGCGGTGATCTGCAGCGCGCAGCCGGGGTTGGCCGCCGCCACCGCCTCGGCGCCCGTGTCGATCAGGTTGCGCGCCTTGCGCTCGCCCAGCTCCGCCGCCGGCTCGGGCTTGACCAGGTTGTAGATGCCCGCCGAGCCGCAGCACAGCTCCCACTCGCGCGGCTCCACCAGCTCCAGCTCGGGGATCGCCCGCAGCAGCTCGCGCGGCTGATCGCGCACGTGCTGCGCGTGCGCCAGGTGGCAGGCGTCGTGGTAGGCGACCTTCATCGGCACCGGCCGGCGCTCCGCGCGCGGGCCCGCCTCGGCCAGGAACTCGTTCGCGTCGCGCACCTTCGCGGCGAACCGCTGGCGCGCTCCGCCCAGTCGGGCTCGTCGCGCAGCACGTGCCCGTAGTCCTTCATCGCCGATCCGCAGCCGGCCGCGTTCACGATCACGGTCTCGTAGTGCTCGAGCGCCTCGATCGTCGCCTTCGCCAGCGCCCGCGCCTGCGGGTCGGCGCCCGCGTGCATCGGCAGCGCCCCGCAGCAGCGCGGCAGCCGCGGCGCGTGCACGTCGAAGCCCTCGGCGGCGAGCACCCGCGCGGTGTCGCGGTTCACGTGCCCGAAGAACACGCGCTGCACGCACCCCTGGAGCAGCGCCACCTCGCCGCGCTTCTCGCCCTGCGCCTCGAAGTGCGTGGGCAGCCGCGCCAGCGCGCGACCGACGGACGCCTGCGGTGTCATGGCGACCATCGCGGACAGCCGCGGGGCGAGCCGCTTGGCGGCGGGTCGCCGCGCCAGCTTCGGCAGGCCGAGCAGGTGCGCCAGCGCCGCGGCGGGCGCCAGCGCGCGCAGCCGCCCCGGCCGCGTGAACAGCTCGAACACGAGCCGGCGGTGGCCGCGGTCGGCGGCGGGGCGGTCGAAGTTGCGCTCGACCTGGGCGCGCGCGTCCTCGAGCAGCTTGTCGTACTGCACCCCGGACGGGCACGCGGTCACGCACGCCATGCAGCCGAGGCAGTTGTCGAGGTGCCCCACGAGCGGAGCGGAGATCTCCTCGTGCCCCTGCTTCATCAGCACGATCCGCCCGCGCGGCGAGTCCATCTCCTCGCCCCAGAGCACGTAGGTCGGGCAGGTGGGCAGGCAGAAGCCGCAGTGAACGCAGTCGTCGATCAGGTCGAGCTGCGGGGCGCGCGTGTCGTCCCACGAAGCCATCAGACGAACGTGCCCGACGGGTCGAAGCGCTCCTTCACGCGCCGCATCAGCACAGCGGCCCCGGAGTCGGGCGGCTCGGCGCTCATCCCCGCCGGGCGGTCGAGCGCCACAGCGAGGTAGTCACGCCTCAGCTCGTCGAGCAGCGCCGGGCAATCTCCGTCGTCCAGGCGCAGCCAGTACAGGCCCAGGCCGGCCCGGCCCACCAGCGTGGCGCCGTGGCGCTCCGCTGCCGAGGCGAGCTCGCCGAGGTCGGTCTGCACCCCGGACACGCGGACCACGAGCCCGGCCGGCGAGCGCTGAGCGTCGCGCTGCGCCTGCCAGAGCGTTTCGTCCTCGGTGACCAGCTCGGCCTCGAGGCCGGCCTCGTGCAGCAGGCGCTCCGCGGCGACCGCCTGCGGCCGCGCCGCCACGCCTCCGAACCGCGCCATCACCATCCCGGCGCCGGCACCCCAGCGCGCATCGAGGCCCATCTGCTCGAGCCGCGCGTGCGACAGGGCGGCGGCGCCGGCTGCCAGCAGCTGCGGGCTGCGCGTGTGACCGACGGCCGTGGCGGTGGCGGGCGGCAGCGGATGCAGCCGCACCGACACCTCGAGGATCGCGCCGAGCGTCCCGTAGGAGCCGGTGAACAGCTTGGCCAGGTCGTAGCCGGCCACGTTCTTGATCACCTTGCCGCCGCTCTTGGCCACGGTGCCGTCGGCGAGCGCCACGCGCATGCCGACCACGAGGTCGCGCGCGCCGCCGTAGCGGGCGCGCAGCGGCCCGGAGTCGTTGGTCGCGACGATCCCCCCGATCGTCGCGCCGCCAGCGTCCGGGGGGTCGAGGGCGAGCATCTGGCCGGCCTCGCGGAAGCGCTCCTGCGCCCGCGCGAGCGGGACGCCGGCCTCGAGCACGGCGGTCAGGTCACCGGCGTTGTGCTCGAGGATGCGGTCGAGCCCGGTCGTGGACAGCTCCAGGGCGGGCTCTGCGGAGGGCGCCCAGCGCAGCTTCGTGCCGGCGCCGATCACGCGCACGCTGCCGCCCGCCGCGGCCAGCTCGGCCGCGAGCTCGTCCGGCGACGCGGGTGCGCTGCGCCTCACCTCCGCCGTCGCCATCAGAAGCGCTCCGCCAGCCCCGCCTGCTCCAGCGGGTGCTGTCGGTAAGGGCCGGGCACCTCGCCGCACAGGCGCGGCGTGGGCATCACCTTGCCCGGGTTGGCGCGCTGGTCGGGGTCGAACGCGCAGCGCAGCCGCTGGAATGCGCCGAGGTCCGCGTCGTTGAACATCTGAGGCATGTAGCGCTTCTTGTCGATGCCCACGCCGTGCTCGCCCGTGATCGAGCCGCCGGCGTCGACGCACGCCTTCACGATCAGTCCGGCGCACTCCTCGGCGCGCTCGGCCTCGCCCGGCACCGAGCCGTCGTAGCAGACGAGCGGGTGCAGGTTGCCGTCGCCCGCGTGGAAGACGTTGGCCACCTTGAGGTCGTACTCGCGGCCCAGCTCCTCGATGCGGCCGAGCACCTCCGCCAGGCGGGTGCGCGGGATCACGCTGTCCTGGACGTAGTAGTTGGGCGCGATCCGGCCCATCGCCGCAAAGGCCGCCTTGCGGGCGCGCCAGATCAGCTCGCGCTCGGCCTCGTCCTGAGCCACGCGGATCGAGTCGGCGCCGGCGCGCTCGCAGATCCCCACGACCTCCTCGAAGCGGCTCTCGCACTCGGCCTCGGAGCCGTCCAGCTCGACCACCAGCGCCGCTCCGGCGTCGGTGGGATAGCCGGCGTTCGTGTAGCCCTCGGCGGCCTTGATCGAGAGGTTGTCCATCATCTCGATCGCCCCGGGCACGATCCCGCCCGACACGATCTCGGACACCACCTCGCCGGCCTGGATCGGCGATCCGAAGAACGCCACCAGGGTGCGCACCGCCTCCGGCTTGGGCACGATCCGCAGCCAGATCTTGGTCGCCACGCCGAGCGTGCCCTCTGAGCCGACGAACGCGCCCAGCACGTCAGGCCCGGGGTGGTCGAGCTCCTTGCCGCCGAGCTGCACGAGCTCGCCGTCGGGCAGCACCAGCTCGATGCCGGTCACGTAGTTGGTGGTGAAGCCGTACTTGAAGCAGTGGGCCCCGCCTGAGTTCTCGGCCACGTTGCCGCCGATCGTGCAGACGATCTGGGAGGACGGGTCGGGCGGGTAGAAGTGGTCTGGGCCGACAGCCTGGGAGACCTCGATGTTGGTCACGCCGGGCTCGACCACCACGCGCTGGTTGGGCAGATCGACCTCGACGATCCGCCGCATGCGGCTCAGCGAGATCAGGATCCCGTCCTCGACCGGCGTCGCGCCGCCCGACAGCCCGGAGCCGGCGCCCCGCGCCACCCACGGCACGCCGGCCCGGTGGCAGGCCAGCACCACCGCCTGCACCTCCTCGGTCGAGCCTGGCAGCACCACGGCGCCCGGGGTCACCGCGTACTGCAGCAGGCCGTCCGACTCGTACGTGCGGAGCTGGTGCTCGTGCGTTACGACGTGCTCTGCGCCGATCGCCGCACGCAGCTCCGCGAGCAGCGTTACTTCACCACCATCCAATCCAGCACCGCTGTCGATTGCAGATATACGAGCACGCACATGATCAGGACGAGCAGGACGCTCCACTTGAGCACCTTACGGAACAGATCGCCCTCCTGTCCCGCCATCCCGACGGCCGCGGCGCCGATCGCGAGGTTCTGCGGCGAGATCATCTTGCCGAGCACCCCTCCCGAGCTGTTGGCCGCGGCGAGCAGCGTCGGATCCATGCCCGCGTCCTTCGCGGCCGCCACCTGAAGCCCGCCGAACAGGGCGTTCGACGACGTGTCGGAGCCCGTGACCGCCACGCCGATCCAGCCGATCAGGGACGACAGGAACGCGAAGAAGTCACCGGCGCCCGCGGCCCAGAGCCCGAGCGTGACCGTCTGGCCGGACTGGTTCATCACGTACGCCAGCGCCAGCACCGAGGCCACCGTGACGATCGCCCACTTGAGCTGGTCCAGCGAGCCGGCGAACACCTTCACCGAGCGCGCCGGGTTCACCCGCAGGATCACCATCGTGATCAGGCCGGAGATCAGCAGGAGCGTGCCCGCGGCCGGCAGCCAGTTGAGGTTGTAGGTGAGCGAGGTGAGCGGCTCGCCGTCGGGGTTGACCACGTGGAGGCCCGGCCATTGCACCGTGGTGGTCCACGGCTTCTCGGCCAGCGCGTCCTTGATCGCCGGGATCTGCGCGATCGACAGCACCGCGATCAGCACGAGATAGGGCGAGTACGCGCGCAGGACATCGCCGGGCGGGTCCTTGATGGTGTCGTCGCGGCGGCGCACCTCGGCCTCCATGGCGGGCGCGTGCGTCGAGGACCCGGCGACGGCGGGCCGCGCGAAGCGCCCGTCGGCCGCCTCCTCGCCGATCAGCGGCTCACCCGGCTGCCACACGCGCAGCAGCAGCACGATCGCGGCGGTCGACGAGAGCGCGGCGACGATGTCGGTCAGCTCCACCGAGATGTAGTTGGAGGTCGCGAACTGGGCGACCGCGAACGTGAGCCCGCCGGCGACCGCCGCCGGCCAGGTCTGGCGGATGCCGCGCGTGCCGTCGACCAGCGCGATCAGGATCAGCGGGACCATCAGCGCCAGGAACGGGGTCTGGCGGCCGACCATCGCGCCCAGGTCCTCCTTGGGCAGCCCGGTGATGTCGGAGAGCGTCACGATCGGAATCGCGATCGCGCCGAACGCGACCGGCGCGGTGTTCGCGACCAGAGCGACCGAGGCTGCCTTGATCGGCTTGAAGCCGAGCGCGATCAGCATCACCGAGGTGATTGCCACCGGCGTGCCGAATCCCGCCAGGGCCTCGAGCAGCGCGCCGAAGCAGAAGGCGATGATCACGGCCTGGATGCGCTGATCGTTCGAGATGGCGCCGAATGACCTGCGCAGGACGGCGAAATGGCCCGTCTCGACGGTCATGTTGTAGATCCAGATCGCCGTGACGACGATCCACATGATCGGGAACAGGCCGAAGGCCGCTCCCTCGCTCGCCGACAGCGCGGTCTGGTCGACCGGCATGCCGTAGACGATCATCGCCACGAGCATGGCCACCCCGAGCGCAATCAGAGCCGCCCATTGGGCCGCCAAGCGGATGCCGCCCAGCAGCACGAACAGCGCTACCACGGGCAATATGGCGAAGATGGAGCTCAGCCCGAGCGCGTCCGATACCGGATCGAAGTTCTGCGTGTACACGCCTCTCTCCCCTCGGTCGTGTTGGCTGGCGGTTTCCCGACTCCGCGGGCTGGGAAACCGAAAGCCGTAGCCGAGCGTGCGCGTATCCCTTTTCGTCACCTGCTTCAACGACACGCTCTTCCCGCAGACCGGGCGCGCGGTGGTGAGCCTGCTGGAACGGCTGGGCTGCGACGTCGAGTTCCCGCTCGAGCAGACCTGCTGCGGCCAGATGCACATGAACTCGGGCCACGCTCGCGAGGGCACCGCGCTGGCGCGCCGCTTCGCACGGGTGTTCGCGGGCGCCGAGGCGGTTGTCACGCCGTCGGCGTCGTGCGCCGGGATGCTGCGCCAGCACCTCGCCGCGGATGAGCGCCCGCCGGTCTACGAGCTGTCCGAGTTCCTGGTCGATCTGCTCGACGTCGAAGACGTTGGCGCGTACTACCCGCACCGGGTCACGTACCACCCGACCTGCCACTCGCTGCGGGAGCTGCGCGTGGGCGACCGGCCGCTGCGGCTGCTGCGAGCCGTGCGCGGGATCGAGCTGGTCGAGCTGCCCGAGGCATCGGAGTGCTGCGGCTTCGGGGGCACGTTCGCGGTCAAGAACGCGGAGGTGTCGTCGGCGATGGTGACCGACAAGGTCCGCGCCGTGCTCGACACCGGCGCGGAGGTGGTGTGCGCCGCTGACAACTCTTGCCTGATGCAGATCGGCGGCGCGCTCTCGCGGCAGCGCACCGGGGTGCGCACGGCGCACCTGGCGGAGGTGCTGGCGTCGTGAGCTTCCCCGATGCGGCCGGCGTCGCTCTGCGGGACTCGCAGCTGCGCCGCAACCTGGCCAAGGCGACCTCGACCATCCGCGCCAAGCGCGCGGGTGTCGTCGAGGAGCTGCCGGATTGGCAGGAGCTGCGGGCCGCCGGCCGCCACATCAAGGACGCCTCCCTCTTTGCCCTCGACCAGCACCTATCCGCGTTGGAGGCGGCTGTGGTCGGTGCAGGCGGCGTCGTGCACTGGGCGAACGACGGCACTGAGGCGTGCTCGATCGTGGCCTCGATTGCCCGCGGCGCGGGGGTTGACGAGGTGGTCAAGGTCAAGTCGATCGCCACCGACGAGATCAAGCTGAACGAGGCGCTCGCGGCAGCCGGCGTGGCCGCGGTCGAGACCGATCTCGCCGAGCTGATCATCCAGCTGGGCGACGACGTCCAGTCCCACATCCTCGTCCCGGCGATCCACAAGAACCGCGCCGAGATTCGCGAGCTGCTCGCGCGGGAGCTCGACCTGCCGGACCTGAGCGACGAGCCCGAGGCGCTCACCGAGGCGGCCCGGGTGCATCTGCGGCGCAAGTTCCTGTCGGCGCGAATGGGGGTCTCGGGCGCGAACTTCGCCGTGGCCGAGACGGGCACCGTCTGCGTCTTCGAGTCCGAGGGCAACGGGCGCATGTGCACCACGCTGCCGGAGGTGCTGGTGACGGTGATGGGGGTCGAGAAGCTCGTGCCGAGCTGGCGGGACATGGAGGTGTTCCTGCAGCTGCTGCCCCGCTCCTCGACCGGCGAGCGGATGAACCCGTACACCTCGTTCTGGACGGGCGTGCGCCGGGGCGACGGCCCGCGCGAGTTCCACCTGGTGCTGCTCGACAACGGGCGCACCGAGGTGCTGGCCGACCAGGTGGGGCGACAGGCGCTGCGCTGCATCCGCTGCTCGGCCTGCCTCAACGTTTGCCCGGTCTACTCGCGCGTGGGCGGCCACGCCTACGAGTCCGTCTATCCAGGGCCGATCGGGGCGATCCTGACGCCGCAGCTCAGCGGTCTCTCGTCAGGCCGATCGCTGCCGTATGCGTCGAGCCTGTGCGGCGCGTGTTACGAGGTGTGCCCGGTGGAGATCGACATCCCGCGGGTGCTGGTGCACCTGCGCGGCCGGGTGGTCGAGAGCGATCCGCCCTGGAAGCCCGAGAAGGCGGCGATGAAGGCGCTCTACCGCGCCTTTGCCTCGCGGCGCTCCTTCGAGGCCGCCCAGCGGGCCGCGCGGCTGGCCCGGCCGCTGGCGCGGGGCGGGCGCATCGCGCGGCTGCCGTGGCCGCTGTCCGCGCTGGACGGACACGCGCGACCTCCCCGAGCCGCCCGCGGAGACCTTCCGCGACTGGTGGAAGCGCGAGCGCGGCGAGCCGCGCGACACCCCGCCCGTCCCACGAGACCGACTTTTGCCCCCTATTGCGTCGTCAAAGTCAGAGTCGTGGGGCGCGGCGCGGCCCGGTCCGACCGGCGACGCCCGGACCGCCGTGCTGGGCCGGATCCGTTCGGCGCTCGCCGATGCGCCGGAGGCGGTGGAGGTGCCCCGCGACTATCGGCGCCGGAGCGAGCGCCGCACGCGGCGAGGTCGTCCAGACCTTCGCCGAGCGCGCCGGCGAGTACCGCGCCACGGTCCGCCGCGCCGCTCCGGCCGAGCTGGCGCAGGCGCTCGCGCGAGCTCTGTGGCAGCGCGGGCGCGCGCAGGCTCGCCGTCCCGCCCGATCTCCCGGCGCAGTGGCGACCGCCTGGGATCGAGCTCGTTCCGGACACCGGCCTCAGTCCGCGATGAGCTCGACGAGCTCGACGGCGCCCTCACCGGCTGCTCCCTCGCCATCGCCGAGACCGGCACGCTCGTGCTCGACGGCGGCGCCGCCCAGGGCCGCCGCGCTCTCACCCTCGTGCCCGACTACCACCTCTGCGTCGTCGCCGAGGACGCCATCGTCGACCTCGTCCCCGAGGCGGTCGAGCGGCTCGGCTCGGCCGTCGCGGAGGGACGCCCGCTCACCTTCGTCGCCGGCCCCTCGGCCACCTCCGACATCGAGCTGAATCGAGTGGAAGGCGTGCACGGACCGCGGACGCTTCACATCGTGATCGCCGGCTCCGCATAGGCTCGCGCCCGTGCGGACCGTCTACCTGGGCACCTCGGAGTTCGCGGTCGAGGTGCTCGAGCGCCTCGCGGCCACGCCGCATCGGCCCGTGCTCGTGGTCACGCGCCCGGACCGACCGCGCGGCCGCGGGCGCAAGCTGCAGCCGCCGCCGGTCGCCGAGCGGGCGGCGCTGCTCGGCGTGGAGACGCTCCAGCCCGAGGACGTCAACGGCGAGCAGGCGCGCGCGGCGATCGCGGCGGCCGAGCCGGACGCGGTGGTGATCTGCGCCTACGGCGCCCTCGTGAGGGAGCCGCTGCTGTCGGCCCACGAGCTGCTCAACGTGCACCCCTCGCTGCTCCCGCGCTGGCGCGGCGCCGCGCCGATCGAGCGAGCCATCGAGGCCGGCGACGAGGAGACGGGCGTCACGATCATGCGCCCGACCGCGGAGCTCGACGCCGGCCCGATCTGCCTGCAGCGCTCGGAGCCGATCGCCCCCGACGACGACTACGGCAGCCTGGCGGCGCGGCTGGCGGCCCTCGGGGGCGAGCTGCTGGTCGAGGCGCTCGACTCCCAGCCGCCGTTCCGCGACCAGCCCGACCAGGGCGTCACCTACGCGGAGAAGATCGCCCCCGCGGACCGCCGGCTCGATCCCGACCAGCCCGCGGACCGGCTCGAGCGCCGGGTGCGCGCGCTCACGCCGCACATCGGCGCGTACGTGGAGGTGGACGGCGGCGAGCGACTCGGCGTCAGCCGCGCGGCGCTGGCCGCCGGGGTCGACGACGTGCCTCCGGGGGAGCTGGCCGAGCGAGACGGGCACCTCCTCTACGGCGCGGCGCAGGGGGCGCTGGAGCTGGTCGAGGTGCAGCCGGCCGGCAAGCGCTCGATGGACGCCGCCGCCTGGCTGCGCGGCCGGGCGGGCCGAGACAGGACGTAAGCCGGGCGCGACCGGGTACGGTACGCGGCTGCGTTTGGCGAGCGATGAGAAGACCAACCTCGGGCCCGACTGCCCGTCCTGCGGGGAGCCATGGCTGCGCGGAACGAACCTCGCCGGGCGCTACCGCTGCGTCTACTGCCTGCGCCGCTTCGAGCTGCGCTCGGAGTGCCCGAACTGCGGGGCCCACTCGACGATCGCGCGCATGTCCGACACGGCGAACGTCACCTGCCGCAACTGCGGCGGATCGATGCTGTCGCCGATCTAGCTAGGCGGGCACGGCCGCGGGCTCGGACACCGCGGCCCGCACCTCGACCGGGATGCCGTTCAGCACCGCGTTCCCGGAGAGCGGGTCCACCTGCGACTCGTCGGCCAGCACGTTGGCGTTGACCCCGGCGTGGTCGCTCGCCACGCGCATCTTCACCCCGGGCGCGTCGTGGCCCCAGCCGTGCGGGATCGACACCACGCCCGGCATGATGCCGTCGGTCACCTCGACCGGCACCTCGATCTCACCGGCGACCGAGCTGACCACCGCGCGGCCGCCGTCCTCGAGGGCTAGCCGCCCGGCGTCGTCGGGGTGCACGTGCAGCGTGCAGCGGTCCTTGCCCTTCACGAGCGCCGGCAGGTTGTGCATCCACGAGTTGTTCGAGCGCAGCTGGCGCCGGCCGATCAGCACCAGGCCGCCGTTGCGCTCGCGCGCCAGCGCGCCCTGCAGGCGCTCGACGTCGGCCACGATCGGCTCCGGCGCCAGCTCGATCTGGCCCGACGGCGTGCGCAGCACCTCGGGCACCCGCTCGCGGTGCGGCCCGAGGTCCACGCCATGCGGGTTGGCTTCCAGCACCTCGAGCGTGAGCCCCTCGGGCTCGGCGCCGAAGCCGTCGCCGTAGGGGCCGACGCGCAGCATGAAGTCGAGCACCCGCTCCGGGCCGCGGCGCGGCGCAAGCGCCTCGATCAGCTCGGTCGGGTCGCGCCCCGCCACGCGTGAGCCGGGGTCGCCGACCTCGCGCTGGACCACCGTGGAGATCACCAGGTCGTCGAGCGCCGCGCCGTCGGCGTTCGGCCCCTGCCCCGCCAACACCCCGGCCAACCGCAGGAAGACCTCCCACTCCTCCGGCCCGGAGGGCTCGAACACCCGCGGCGAGTAGTTCGCCACGTTGCGCACCGCGAGCTGGTAGAGCGCCAGGTCGTAGTGCGACTTCTCGAGCGGCTGCGGGCCCGGCAGCACGACGTCGGCGTGTCGAGTCGTCTCGTTCACGTAGATGTCGACGGCGAGCATGAAGTCGAGGCTCTCGATCGCGCTCTCGAGCCGGTCGGAGTTCGGCGTGGAGACCACCGGGTTGCCGGCGACCGTGACGAGCGCGCGCACCTGGCCGTCGCCCGGGGTCTCGATCTCCTCGGCGAGCACCGCCGCCGGCAGCTCGCCGTAGGTCTCGGGCAGCCCGCGCACGCGGCTGTGCCAGCGCCCCATCCGCGCGCCCTTGCCGGTGCCGGAGGTGCCGGACGAGTTGCGCTGCCCGGCCGCGGCCAGGGGGAACATCGCACCGCCCTCACGGTCGAGGTTGCCGGTGAGCACGTTCAGCACGTCGACCAGCCAGCTGGCCAGCGTCCCGAACTCCTGGGTGCAGGTGCCGATGCGCGCGTAGACCGCCGCGCGCGGGGCTGCCGCCAGCTCGCGCGCCATCCGCCGGATCGCCTCGGCCTCGATCCCGCACGCGTCCGCCACGAGCTCGGGCGTGAAGTCGCGCACCAGCGCCGTGACCTCGTCGAGCCCGTTCAGGTGCTCGGTCAGGCGGCCCGGGTCGACCAGGTCCTCCTCGACCAGCGTGCACGCCATCGCTGCCAGCAGCAGCGCGTCCGTGCCCGGGCGGATGAAGTGGTGCTCGTCGGCCTCCTCCGCCGTGCGCGTGCGGCGAGGGTCGACGACCACGACCTTGCCGCCGCGCTCGCGAATGCCCCGCAGGCGCCCGCGCATGTCGGGCGCGGTCAGCAGGCTGCCGTTCGACACGAGCGGGTTGGCGCCCAGGATCAGCAGGTGGTCGGTGCGGTCCACGTCGGGCACCGGCACCGACAGCATCGCGCCGAACATCAGCCCGGCGCTGACCTGCTTGGGCATCTGGTCGACGGTCGAGGCCGAGTAGATGTTCTGGGAGCCCAGCGCGCGCAGCCAGACCGGCCCGTACGCGAGCGACGACAGGTTGTGGGCGTTCGGGTTGCCGATGTACACGGCCACCGCGTTGCGGCCGTGCTCGGCGATCAGCGGCGAGAGGCGCCGGTCGATCTCCTCGAAGGCCTCGTCCCAGGTCGCCTCCACGAGCTCGCCGTCGCGCCGGACCAGCGGCGTGGTCAGCCGATCGGGATCCTCGTGGAGCTGCTTCAGCCCGAACGCCTTGGGGCAGATGAAGCCGTGGCTGAGCACGTCCTGCTCGTCGCCGCGGACGGAGATCACATCCGTTCCCTCCGTCTCCACCTCGAGTCCGCAGGTGGCTTCGCAGAATGGACAGGTCCGGTAGTGGAGCGCCATGTGCGCAGATTACTCCTGGCGCACCTCGATCCAGAGCGCCTGCGAGGCGCACAGCAGCCGCCCGGCGGAGTCGAACATCGCGCAGGCTCCCTGGCGCTTGCGGCCGTCCACCGCCAGCGGCCAGGAGAGGATCGCGTGGCGCTCGCCCACTTCGACCGAGCACCCGAGCCGGGCGGTCAGCCGGGCCAGCACCATCGCCGGCCCGTTGGCGAAGTTGGCGACCGGCGCGCTGGTGGGGCAGTCGAGCGCCGCCCAGAGGCACTCGGGCCGCACGTGGCCGGAGCCGTCGTCGACCGACTCGTCGGGTGTCCAGTCCGCGGCGAACATCCCGCCGTCGAGCGCCCCCGGGAAGATGCGCAGCCCGTCGCCCGGCTCGCGGTCGGGGCCGCAGGCGAAGCAGGTGGGGAAGGGGTGGGGGTCGACCCAGCGATCGCGCCAGGCACTGGATGCGGCGGCCGCCTCCTCGGGGGAGATCGCCTCGGGCACGTCGAGCAGCAGCTCGGTGGGCTCCCCCTCGGCGACGAGCGCGTCACCGTCGCGCAGCTCCACGCGCTCGCCGTCGAACACCACGCTCAGGGGCGTGTCGAGCGGCGGCGGCCGCCGCAGCGACACCGTCACCTCCTCGGCCCCGACGAGGCCCGCCACCAGCCCGCAGGTGTAGCCGCCGTTGGCCGAGGACGGCGGGCCGTTGAAGCGGGCGGGGATGGTGACCGCCTCGGGCACCGGTCAGGCGCGCGGGCGCGGCATCGACTCGAGCGCGTCGCGCAGGTCGTCGACGGTCTGGAAGTCGAGCCCGAGCAGGTGGTCGTGGCGGTGGCCGATGCGGCCGTCCTCGTCGACGATCACCACCGCCCGGGTGGTGCCGCGCAGCGCCCTGTGAGCGCCGTACGCCTTCGCGACCTTGCTGCCCGGATCGGCGAGCAGCGGCACGGTCAGGCCGTGCTTGGCGGTCCAGGAGCGGTGGGAGTCGACGCTCTGCGTCGAGATCCCCACGACCGTGGCGTCCAGCTCGTCGAAGCCCTCGGCCTCGTCGCGGTAGGAGCAGAACTGTCGCGTGCACACGGCGGTGTTGTCGCCGGGGTAGAACAGGAGCACCACGCGCTCGCCACGATGCTCGGCGAGCCGGAAGCTCCCGGCGGTGCCGTCGAGGGTGAAGTCGGGGGCGGGGTCCCCGACGCGGGGAGAGGCCATGACGACAGGATGTCAGGCGCGCCGGTACAGCAACCAGAGCAGCGCGCACAGCGCGGCGGCCGCGCCCACGAACGCGATCTCCACCGCAGCACGGGATCGTCGAACTCCGCGAGCAGCAGGAACAGCGCGAACGTGACCGCGCAGCCGACCCACGCCACGCAGGCGTGGCGGGCGCGCCCGTGCGCCAGCAGCGCCTGGTTGAGCGTGGCCGCCGACAGGTACATGCCCATGCCGATCGAGACCAGCACCAGGCCGCCGCGCTCGTAGTCGAAGCCCGACCCGAAGACCACGTGCATCAGCCACGGGCCGATCGCGAGCATCACCAGCGCCACGCAACCCGCGAAGGCGGCGATCGCCATCAGCGTGACGTTGACGCTGCGCCGGAACGGGTCGGTCTCGCCGCTCGCGCGCAGGCGCGTGAGGTGGGGGAGGATCGAGGTCTGCACCGCCTGGAACAGCTGCAGCGGGGCGCGGGCGATCAGCAGCACGTTGAACGTGAAGCCGGCGAGCGCGGCGCCGCCTGCTCCCTCGTTGGCCTTCACCAGGAGTGGGCCCGCGTTGAGGAACGTCTGCTCGCTGAGCATGATCAGGAGCACGGCGACGGCGAACCCGCTCCCGTGGGCGAGCGTGAACTCGGTGGCGGCCTCCTCCTCGTCGTCCACGGCCACGGCCGGCTGCGCCCGCAGCCGGCGTCCAAGCGCCCACGGCACCACGGCGAGCGACACGATCGGGGCCGCGGCGATGCCGAGCGCCACGGCCGTCTGGCCCTCTGAGATCCCGACCGCCACGGCGAGCGCGAACATGAAGCGCGAGGTGGCCTCCATGAAGACGAGGCCGCCGTACAGGCCGAAGCGGTGGTGCCCGGCCAGGAAGCCGCGCGCGAAGTAGCTGGCCGCGTACGCCAGCACGGCGACGATCAAGATCGTGTAGAGCGCGCTGGAGCCGCCGAGCAGGTCGTCCTCGATCGGGCCGCGCAGCGCCAGCACGACGACCAGGAACAGCGCGCCCAGCGCCAGCTGAATCGTGGCGGCCACGCGCAGGTGCTCGTTGCCGGCCACGCCGCGCGCGTCGCGGTCGGCGATCGTGCGCGACAGCAGCTGCTCGACCGGGCGGTAGAGCACCGAGACGGTGATGAACACCGCCGACCAGAGCAGCGTGATGTGCCCGTACTGGGCCTCCGGCAGCGTGTGGCTGGCGAGCGCGAAGTACCCGAAGGTGACTACGCCGGTGACGCCGATGCCGACCGAGAGGATCGCGGCGCCCCGGCCGTAGCTTGGTCTAGACGCGGACAAGCACCATGGTCCACGGGAAGGGCGAGCGCGCCTCCTCGACCGTCCCGTAGCGGGACAGCAGGGCCACGAACGCCCGCTTCGACCAGTGGTTCACGTGTCCCGGCGTGTTGCCGAGGTCGCGCACGTACGCGCCGCGGGCGACGTTGAGACCGCGCCAGAGCGGCTCGCGCGGGACGCTGACCAGCAGGTGCCGCGAGGCGACCCGGGCCATCTCCGCCAGCGTCGCCTCCGGCTCCGGCACGTGCTCGAGCACCTCGATCGCGCAGGCCATGTCGAACTCGCCGTCCGCGAACGAGAGCGAGGTGGCCTCCTCGACACGGAACTCGAGGTTGGCGCGCGAGCGCCGCTCCCACTCGGCGCGCAGCTTGGGGTCGTCGAGGTCGATGCCGACGATGCGGCCGTCGCCCAGGCGCTCGGCCCACTCGGCGGTGAGCACGCCCTCGCCGCAGCCCACGTCGAGGATCGAGCGCGGGGCGGCCGTGGCCCACAGCTCGTCGAGCGTCGTGTGGAAGCCGCCCATCAGCCGCTTGACGACGGGGTTCGACGAGCCGTACTTGTCGAACGTGTTGCCGGTCGGGACCTCGGCCGTGGCGCTCACAGTCGCAGCGCCTCGCGGTCCTCGGTCTTGCCGGTCGCGCGGCCCGCCTGCGCGCCGGTCGTCGGCTCCTGGCCGGTGGGGCGGGCGCCCGGCTCGTAGTGCGAGGGCTCCACGCCGAGGTGCAGCTCCACGCGCCGCACGCGCTCGAGGATGCGCTGCTGAAGCACGCGCGAGCCGGCCAGGATGTCGCCGACCACGCCGAGCGCGGCGAGCTGCACGGCGACGACGAACAGCGTCGAGCCGAGGATGAGCGACTGGATGTGGCCGCTGCTCTGGCCGTCGATCACGAACCAGAGGAAGCGCGCCCAGATGACGGCGCCGACCACCGCCGCGATCGCGGCGGCGGCCGAGGAACAGCCGCAGCGGCTCGTAGAGCGCGTAGATGCGGAAGATCGACACGCTGTTGCGGCGCACGTAGGCGGCGGTCGAGGGGAACAGGCGCGACTCGCGCGTCTTCGGGTTGGTCCTGACCGGGACGTGGTCGACCGCCACCAGCATCTTGCCCGCCTGGATGATCGACTCGAGCGTGTAGGTGAACTTCGACACCACCTGGATCTGCAGCGCGGCCTCGCGGTTGTAGGCGCGGAAGCCCGAGGTGGTGTCGGGCACGCCGGTGTCCGAGGCGCGCCGCACGACGGCGCTGCCCCAGCGCTGGAGCAGCTTCTTCACGGGCGAGAAGTGCTCGATCCGATCGGTCTCGCGGTCGCCGACGACCATGTCGGCGCGCCCCTCGAGGATCGGCGCGACCAGCTTCGGGATGTCGCGCGCCGACGTACTGGTTGTCGGCGTCGGTGTTGACGATCAGGTCGGCGCCGAGCTTCAGCGCGGCGTCGAGGCCGGCCTGGAAGCCCGCGGCCAGCCCGCGGTTGTTGGTCAGCCGGACGATGTGATCCACGCCACCCGCGCGCGCGACCTCGACCGTGCGGTCGGTCGACCCGTCGTCGATGACGAGCCACTCGACTACGTCGATCCCGGGAATCTCGCGCGGCAGGTCGCCGAGCGTCTCCGGGAGCGTGTGCTCCTCGTTGAAGCAGGGGATCTGGATGATGAGCTTCATGCCGCGCGCCCCGTAGCGTAAAGGCAGGGTCAGCGGCGGGGCTTCATATGGCGTTCACGCCTCCGTCACGGGGGCTTCACAGGCTGGAGCGCAGGCGCGCCTACCGTGCCGGTGGGCCATGAGGAAGCTGATCGCCGCGTGCCTGGGGCTCGCCGGAGTCTCGCTGCTGCTGCCCTCGGAGCCGAGCTACGACCCGCTCGCGTGGCTGATCTGGGGCCGCGAGCTGGCGCAGTTCCAGCTCGACACCACCGGCGGCCCGTCCTGGAAGCCGCTGCCGGTGGTGTTCACGACGCTCGTCGCCCCGCTCGACAAGGTCGACCACGGGCTGCCGCCGGCGCTCTGGATGATCGTCGCCCGGGCGGGGGCGCTGCTGGCGCTGGCGCTCGCCTTCCGCCTCGCGCGCCGGCTGGCCGGCGGCGGGCCCGCGGGCGCCCTGGCCGGAGCGGTGGCCGCGGTCGTGCTGTTCCTCACCCCGGACTGGTTCCAGTTCGCCGCCCACGGGAGCGAGGCGCCGATGGCGGTGGCGCTGATGCTGTGGGCGATCGAGCGCCACCTCGACGGGCGCCCGGGCCACGCCCTCGTGCTCGGAACGCTGGCCTGCCTGCTGCGTCCCGAGCTGGTGCCGTTCCTGGGGCTCTACGGGCTCTGGGCGTGGCGCGCCGAGCCCCGGCTGCGCCGCCTCGTGGTGGGCGCGTTCGTGCTGCTCCCGGTGGCCTGGGTCGGGCCCGACTGGATCGGCTCGGGAATGCCGTTGGACGGCGGCGCTCAGGCTCGCAGCCAGCCCGCCTGGAGCCTCTCGCTCGCGCGAGCATCCCTGGCTGCGCGCGCTCCAGCGCGTGCACAACCACGCCGGCCTGCCCCTCGAGCTGCTCGCGGGCGTGGCGGTGCTCGTGGCCGCCGTCAAGCGCAACGCGGCCGTGCTGGTGCTCGCGGGCGCGGCGCTCGGCCGAGGTCGCGCTCTTCGTCGCGATGACCCAGGCCGGCTTCAGCGGCAACCCGCGCTACGTGCTGCCGGCGCTGGCCGTGTCGTCGGTGCTGGCCGGCGTGGGAGCCGCGTACCTCGCCGAGGTCGTGCCGGCGCTGGCCGGCTCGCGCTGGCGACTGGCCGGCGTGGTCGCGGCCGTCGGTGTCCTCGCGCTGGGCGCGCACGGCTTCCTGACCGCGCGCGCGACTCGCCTCGACGGCGAGGCGAAGGAGGTGGGGGTGCGCATGCAGCTGCATTCCGACCTCGCGCGCGCCGTCCACGAGGCGGGCGGCGCGGAGGCGGTCAAGGCGCTCGGATGGGCGACGACCAACCGGGCCCTCCAAACTCGCCTGGCGTGGGAGCTCGGGGTGCCGATGGAGCTGACCGAGAGCCTCACCGACTACCGCGTCGTCTTCCGCTCCTCACGCGAGCCGCTCGTTGGTCGCGTCTACATGACCGGCCGCGCTCGGCTACCGCCGGACGCTCGCCCGCGTGGGCAGTTTCAGGGTGTACCGGCGGGACGGCATCACGTTCCCGGAAGTCCACCGCGAGTGGAAGGCGCTTGGTGGGCCGTTTACAGGACTTTTGCAGGGAATTCACACCCGAGTGGACGATGGGAGGATTCCCGGACCCCGGGTAGTAACGAGGTAGCTACGATCCGTTCACCGGTTGGCAACACCTCTGCTAGCCTGCGACCTCTCGACCCCGGCAGCATGGAGTTCCGAACACGATGACCACCGTTCTCGCCTACCTGGATCCCGGCAGCGGGAGCATGATCGCGCAGATCCTCGCGGGTGGCCTCGCGGCGGTTGCCGTTACCGCCAAGCTGTACTGGAACCGCGTCCTCAGGTTCCTGCGCATCAAGAAGGACGAGCCGGAAACCGCCCCGGTCGAGCCGGCCGGCGGCAGCGAGTAGCTCCAGCCGGCCTTCGGGGCCGCACGGCGCGGCGCACCCTCTACTATGCCCCGCGCCGTGACGCCGCCCTCTGATTCGAGCACCCAGCCTGCCGGCCTCGAGCCCGGCTCGTTTCGTGACCCCGAGAGCCGCGTCTTCTACGACGGCGACGAGGTCTATCGAGCCCTCTCGCCGGACGGCCTGAGCGACTTCGAGGCCCTGCAGGCGACCGGCCTGCTCGACGACGAGCGCGTCGTGCCGACCGAGCTGCTCGGGGACGGCGCCGCTGGTGGGCGCGCCGCCCGCGAGGGCCTGCTCGTCCACGAGCCCGCCGCGGTCCTGCGCCACGAGCGCATCCCGTTCGTCTCGTACCCGTACGAGTGGACCTTCTCGATGCTGAAGGACGCGGCGCTGGTGCAGCTCGACCTGCTGCTCGCGTCGCTCGAGCACGACCTCGTGCTGAAGGACTCGACGCCCTACAACGTGCAGTTCAAGGGCGCGCGGCCGGTGTTCGTCGACGTCGGCTCGTTCGAGCGCATCCGCGAGGGCGAACCGTGGGTCGGCTACCGCCAGTTCTGCATGCTCTACCTCTACCCGCTGCTGCTGCAGGCCGTGAAGGACGTGCCGTTTCATCCCTGGATGCGGGGGTCGATCGACGGCATCACGCCCCCGCAGATGCGCAACCTGCTGTCGTTCCGCGACCGCTTCCGCCGCGGCATGTTCGCCAACGTGTTCCTGCACGCCCGGCTCGAGGCGCGCTACGCCGACCGCCCCGACCAGGTCAAGCAGGAGGTCAAGGGCGTCTTCAAGAAGGAGCTGTTCGTCGCCAACGTGCGCAAGATGCGCAAGCTCGTCGAGCGGCTCTCCTGGGACCCGCCGGAGGGCGTCTGGACGGCCTACGGGGAGCGCAACAGCTACACCGACGACGACGCCCGGCGCAAGGACGAGTTCGTGCGCCAGGTCGCGAACGCGCAGCCGTGGAACCTGGTCTGGGACATCGGCGCGAACAACGGCCGCTACTCGCGCATCGCGGCCGAGGGCGCGCGGACCGTCGTGGCGATCGACGCCGACCAGGGGCCGGTCGAGCTGCTCTACCGCGACCTGCGCGAGGAGGGCAACGAGCAGATCCTCACGCTCACGATGAACCTGGCCGACCCGTCGCCGGGGCTCGGCTGGCGCGGGCTCGAGCGCAAGGCGCTGCCCGACCGCGGCAAGCCCGACCTGGTGCTGGCGCTGGCGCTCGTGCACCACGTGGCGATCAGCGCGAACGTGCCGGTCAAGGAGTTCGTCGACTGGCTCGCCTCGCTGGGCTCGGCGCTCGTGATCGAGTTCCCCACCCGCGAGGACCCGATGGTCAAGAAGCTGCTGGCCCCCAAGCGCGACGGGCTGCATCCCGACTACGAGCTCGACTACTTCGAGCGGACGCTGAGCGAGGCGTTCGAGGTCGAGCGCTCCGAACGCCTGGAGTCGGGCACGCGGGTGCTGTACTTCGCCCGCCCGAAGCGGGGATGACGACGGCCGAAGCCGCGGCGGCGCCGGAAGCCCCGCTGTGGCGCGACGCGCTCTGGGCCTACCTCGGGATCGCCGTGCTGTGGACGTTCGCGGTCGCCCAGCCGCTGTTCGACCTGCTCAAGGACAACCCCGAGTTCTTCGCCGCGCGCGGCTCGTCCGGCTTCGACGTGATCAGCTTCTCGGTGCTGCTGGTGGTGCTGCCGCCGGCGCTGCTGCTGGCGGTCGAGCTGCTGATCGGGCTGGCCGGCAGCATGGCCCGTCAGGCCGCGCACCTCGTGATCATCGCCGGCCTGGTCGCGCTGATCGCGGCCCAGGCCCTGAAGAAGTCGTTCGACACGTCCGATCTCGTGCTGATCGTGCTGTCGGTCCTGATCGGGGCGGCCGTCGCGGCGCTGTTCGCCCGCGCCGAGCCGGTGCGGTCGTTCCTGCGGGTGCTGTCGCCGGCACCGATCGTGTTCCTGGCGCTGTTCCTGTTCACCAACCCGATCTCGAAGATCGCCTTCCCGAACGAGGCGCAGGCGCGCACGATCGGCGGGGTCAGCGACGCCCCGATCGTCGTGGTGCTGCTCGACGAGCTGCCATCGAACACCCTGATCGGCGAGCACGACCGGATCGACGCCAAGCGTTTCCCCGGCTTCGGCGAGCTGGCTCGCAGCGCCACCTGGTTCCGCAACGCCTACACGGTCTACGACTCCACCGAGCGCGCCCAGCCGGCGATCATGGACGGCAACTGGCCGTCGAAGGACAAGCTGCCCACGTCCTCCGACCACCCCAACAGCATCTTCTCGCTGTTCGCCAAGACGCACCGGCTGAACGTGTCCGAGGAGGCGACCACCGTCTGCTCGCGCGACCTCTGCCAGGACCAGCGCCTGGACGAGTCCTACGGCAACCGGATGAAGTCGATGAGCGAGGACCTCGGGCTGGTCTGGCTGCACGTCGTGTCGCCGCCCGACATCGAGGCGAAGCTGAACTCGGTGTCCGAGAACTGGGGCAACTTCGGCGGCGCGTCGGAGGAGGGCCCCGACCTCGGCAGCACCGGCGCCGAGCGCAGCACGCGCGCGAACCTCAACGGTGGTCGGGAGGCCCGCTTCGAGGAGTGGATCCACGACATCCAGCCCACCCGGCGGCCCTCGCTGAACTTCAAGCACACGCTGCTGCCGCACGTGCCGTGGCAGTACCTGCCGGACGCGCGCCGCTACCGCCGCCAGGCCAACGACGCCATCCCGGGCCTGTCCAACCAGGAGTTCAAGTGGCAGTCGCAGCTGAACGTGCTGCTCCAGCGCCACTTCCTCCAGACCGGCTTCGCGGACCACGAGCTGCAGGAGCTGTGGAAGCACCTGAAGAGCGAAGGCATGTGGGACAAGTCGCTGATCGTGGTGGCGGCCGACCACGGCGTGGCGTTCCCGCAGGCGCGCGAGCGGCGCCGGCTCAGCCGCGAGGACGCCGCCGAGATCGCGCCGGTGCCGCTGCTGATCAAGGCGCCCGGCCAGAAGCAGGGCAAGATCGACAAGTCGTGGGTGTCGACGATCGACATCCTTCCGACGATCTTCGACGTGCTGAACCTCAACCCGCGGGTGAAGATGGACGGCAAGTCGGCCTACTCGGCCGAGGTCCAGAACAGCGAGACGCTCAAGATCCTGCTGCGCGGGAGCTTCAAGGAGCTGAACATCCCGGAGGCGGACTTCGTGCGCGAGCGCCAGAAGATCATCGAGCGCAACCACGCGCTGCTCGGCACGGGCGCCGACGGCCCCGACCGCATCTACAAGGTCGGCCCGCACCAGGAGCTGCTCGGCAAGACGCCTCAGCAGGCCGGCCTGCAGCCGCTCGACGTCGACCTCTCGTACGCGGCCGACTACAAGAACGTCGATCCCAGCTCGCCGTTCATACCGTCGCACGTCGTGGGCCACGTGAAGAACGGCGGCGACGGCGGGCGCGACGTGGCGGTCGCGGTGAACGGCAAGATCGTCGGCGTGGGGGAGACCTTCACGCTCGCGGTCGGCGACGAGGGCGAGCTCGTGTCGGTGATGGTGCCGCCCGACTCGTTCAAGCCGGGCGCAACGACGTGCGCGTGTACCTCGTGCCCTAGCCGGGCGCCGGCCTACCGTGCCAGCGCCCGCGCCCGCTTCTCCGCCCCGCGCAGCTTCGGGTGCTGCTTGAGCATCCGCTTCACCTGTGGGCTCGTCGCCAGGCGCTGCAGCTGGCGCTCCGACGCGCGAGCCGCCGAGATCGGCTGGCCCGCCGCGTGGGCCAGGTCGAGCGTGAGGTAGAGGAAGTAGTCCGCCTGCTCGAGGTAGAGCGTGCGGTACTGCGCCCACGGCACGTGACCGGCGCCCTCCTGGTGCTGCAGCCAGGCCGGCACGCCCGGCGCCGAGCATCGCACCGGTCGTGGCGTCCGACCAGGACGACGGCACCACGTTGTCCGCCGTGCCGTGGAAGAACAGGCCGGGCGCGTCGCCCGCGCTCGCGAAGACTCCGTCCGGCAGGCCGCCGGAGACCGACACGAAGCCGCGGACCGTGGAGGCGGGGCCGGGGTTGCCGCTGCTGCCGACGTCCTCGGAGTGCAGCCCGACCAGCGTCGCGGTGATCGCGCCGGCGGACTCGCCGCCGATCCCGATCCGCGTCGGGTCGATCCCGTAGGTGGCGGCGTTGGCGCGCAGCCACCGCATCGCGGCCTGCGCGTCGTGCTGGGCCTCGATCGCGGCGATGGTGCAGGAGGGCATGCTGGGATTGGCGATGCAGCCCGGGCCGAGCAGCCGGTAGTTGATCGAGACCACGACGTAGCCCTGCTTGGCGAAGGTGTTGGCCACGTCGACCGACACGAAGTTGGTCTTGTCGCCGCCGCTGAAGCCGCCGCCGTGAACCCACACGAGCGCCGGGCGCATGGTCTGGGTGTCGCTGGCGGGCGGCTTGTAGAGGTCGAGCCTGAGCGCGACGGGGTTGTTCTGCGCGTCGGGGGCCGTCCCGTACTGGAGGTTGCTGGTCACGTTGACGGTCGAGTAGATCGGGTCGCGATAGCGCAGCGGCGAGGCGCCCGGCGGTCGCGGGAGCGTGCAGCCGGTGATCAGAGCGATCGCCACGACGGCGACCAACGCCACGAGTCCCCTGCGCCAACCGTTCACTCCGAGTCCTCCCTCGCCCCTGGCGCCCGGGCGGCCGCCGCGGGCCATCCTAGACGGGCGGAGAAGCCGCCCGCGCATGCTGGCGCGCTTCTACAGGTCGGCCAGGCACTTCTCGACCGGCTCGAGCTGGTCGTCGCTGCCATCGCCCACGTAGAGCAGCGTGCCGCCGATCTGCTCGGCGCCCTCGCCGCGGCCCTGGAACTGCTCGGCCTCCGCCTCGCCCGCGGTCAGGAAGAACTTGATGCGCGGCGCCGTTGGCGCTGTCGCCGATGACGATCTCCTGGTCGTTCGTCCGGCCCACCAGTCGCGCGTCGACACGCCGGCGTCCTGCAGGCAGGCCATCGTGGCGGAGCGGTCGTCGAGGTCGTTGCCTCCGCCGGCGTCGTCGGAGCCCAGGCTGCAGCCCGCCAGCAGAGCGGGCGCGAGCACGATCGAGAGGAGCAGGACGGAGGGCTTCACGAGCGCGGTGGAGAGTAGCCGGGTCAGCGGAACGCGCGTGCCTTGCGCCAGCGCTTGCGCAGCTCGAAGTAGACCGGCTTGCGCTCGTTGAACTCCTCGATCAGGCTCTTGTTGTTCCACGGTGGCGTGGACCAGTCGCGCGGCGCGCCGCCGGTCCAGGTCGGGTCCACGCGGAAGTCGCGCAGCGCCCAGTGGATCGACCCCGCCACGAAGTCCTTCGACGCGTGGATGCGCAGGTGCTGGAGCACGAACTTCGCCTGGAACTGCCGGCTGCCGGGCTGGCTCGCCGGTCCGTCGCGCACCGACTCCGCCCCGAACTCGGTGATCATCAGCGGGAGGTTCGGATTGGCGGCGTGGACCTGGTCGAGGTACGCGCTCAGCTCTGGCGACGTGGTCGGTGGGCGCACCAGGTCGGCCTTGTACGAGTCGTACCAGCCGAAGTACTCGTTGACGCCGAGCACGTCGAGCCAGCGGTACGCCGAGCTGGTCAGCGGCTCGCCCGCGCGGGCCGGCTTGTCGATCGCCACGAAGCGCGTGTCGTCCAGCTCGTGCACCGCGGCCGCGCCGTCCTCGATGAAGCGCGCCAGGCCCGGACCGACGATGCCGAGCTCGGACCGGTTGCCCGCCGGCTCGTTGGCGAGCGACCAGGTCATGATCGAGGGGTGGTTGATGTTGTTGCGCACCGTCAGCGAGACCGCGCGCTTGGCCGCCGCGCGCACGCCGGTCTCGTTGAAGAAGCTGTTCGGGATCTGGTAGACGGGCGCGTCGACCCAGTAGAGGATCCCGTACTTGTCGAAGGCCTCGAGGAAGGCCGGGTGGAGCGGGTAGTGCGAGCGCGTGATCGTGGCCCCGAGGTCGCGCAGGCGCGAGATCAGCAGCGCTCGCGTGCCCTTCGAGAGCGCGCCGCCCTCCTTGACGTCGTCCTCGTGGATGCTGGCGCCGTGCACGTCTGAGCCGGTGGCCGTTGAGCAGGATCACCCCGCCGCGCGCGATCTCGAGCTTGCGCACGCCGAAGCGCAGCTTGTAGGAGCCGCGCAGCGTGTCGTCCTCGTCGACGGAGACCGTGATCGGGTACAGCTCGGGTTGGCCGGGCTGCCACAGGCGCGGGTGCTTGATCGTGAACGTCTTGGTCAGGAGGCGCGTGCCGTTCGCCGGCACCTCCTTGCCCTTGACGACGATCCGCTGGCCGTCCACCGCCAGCACGAGGTCGACCTCGCGCGCCTTGCCGGTCATGTTGCGCAGGTACGCGCGCACCTCGACCTTGGCCGGCCCGCCCACCTTCGGCAGGTGCGGCAGCACGTGCACGTCCTCGATGTCGATCGTGTCGATCCGGCGCACGTAGACCTCGCGCAGCAGGCCGCCGAAGTTCCACCAGCCGCCCGTGCCGTAGCCGTTGAAGGCCGCCGGGCGCCAGTGGGTCAGGTCGTGGTTGCTGCGCAGCGAGGAGACCTTCACCACCAGCGTGTTGCGCCCCTTGCGCAGCCCGTCGAGGTCGGCCTCGAACGGGAAGTAGCCGGTGTAGCCGCCGATCGTCTTGCCGTTGAGCCAGACCTTCGTGCGGTAGTTGGCGCCCTCGAAGCGGACCTTCCAGAAGGTGCGCTTGAGCTCGTCCTTGGGCACCTTCGGCAGCGTGAACTCCTTCCGGTACCAGCCGACCGACGCCTTGTCGAGCGTCGTGTCCCGCGCGTTCCAGTTGTGCGGCACGTGGATCGCCGTCCAGCCGGTCAGATCGTCCTGCGCGTACCAGCGCTCGGTGTCGCCCACGAAGGTGTCGTCCTGGCGGAAGTACCAGGTGCCGCCGAGCAGCTGGCGCGTGGTCTGGCCCTCGTAGATCAGCGGCTTGCCGTGCGGCGCCTCCACCACCAGCGGCGGTGGCGGCGCGGGCGGGGGCGGCGCCGGTTGGCCGCTGGGCGGCCCCGGCTGGCCCCCCTGGGCGTAGGCGGTTGCGGGCAGCGCCAGCAGCGCCAGGGATGTCAGGAGGAGACGCACGGTCCGGTGAGGGCGCGGCGCAGCGTAACGACTGCGTCCGCGGGGTATAGGAATTCGACTGCTACCGTGCACGGCGACCGGCTCCAGGGCCGGTCCCCCTTGCGCAGGAACGCCTGTCTGCCGACCGCGTCCCCGCGGGTCGACCATGAACCGACGCTTCGCGCTCATACAAGCACTCGTCTCCCTGATCGCGCTCGCGGCGGTCGTGTGGTGGGCGGCGAAGCAGGAGTCGCCGAAGTTCCCCAGCGGCGGTGACGCGATCGCCTGGCTCGCGGCGGCGGTCCTCCTGTACGCGATGGCGACGATCTCGCGCGGCGAGCGCTGGCACTGGATCCTCGCCGTCACCGGCGTGCGCACGCATCGCAGCGACTGCTACCTGCTGACGACCGTCGGCTACATGGGCAACAACGTCCTGCCCGCGCGCGCGGGCGAGGCGCTCAAGGTCGTGCTGATGGCGGGCCGCTGTGACGCGAGCAAGCGCACCCTGCTCGGCTCGGTGGTCGCCGAGCGCATACTCGACCTGGTCGCGCTGGCCGTGATCTTCGTCGTGGTCGTCTACGGAGCGCTCAGCTCGAGCGTGCTCCCGACCGATCGCCCGCTGCTGATCGGCGGCATCGGCGTGCTGTCTGGTCGTGATCGCGGCGGTGGCGCTCTGGGTGCTGCGCGAGCACCACGTCTTCGAGCGCGCGCGCGACTGGCTGCGCCCGCTGGCCGACGCCCCGCGAGCGCTGCTCAGCGCGCAGGGCGCGCTGCTGCTGGTCGGCACGTTCGTGCTCTGGTCGGTCGAGGCGGCCGTCTACCTCGCCGTGGCGCAGTCGGTCGACCTCGACTTCAGCGTCACCGGCGCGCTCTACCTCGTGGCGCTCACGAACTTCGTCGCGGCGCTGCCCGCCGCCCCGGGCTCGATCGGCACCTTCGACGCCGCGGTGGCGTTCGGCGCCCGCCGGCTCGGCGCGACCGGCTCGATGGCGGTCACCTACATGCTGCTGCTGCGCTTCATCCTCTACATCCCGATCACGGTCGTCGGGCTCGTGATCCTGGTCACCCGCTACGGCGGCTGGTCGCGACTGCGCTCGGCCATCCGGCTCGGCGCCGAGGCCGAGGCCGAGGCGACCCGCGCCTAGCCCGCGTCCATGCGGGAGGCCGTGGCACAACTCGGTAGCGTGAGCAGGCGGGGGCTCGCGGGCGCAGCCCCGTGTGGGTAGGGGCCGCGGGCTGGTCGCACGGCCAGCAGATGGCCGCGATCATCGCCGGCTGCCTCGCGGTCGCGGGGGTGACGCTGCTGCTTCCCTCCACGCCGACCTACGACCCCTGGGCCTGGATCCTCTGGGGCCGCGAGATCCTCCACCTCGACCTCGTGACCGAGGGCGGGCCGTCGTGGAAGCCGTTCCCGATCCTGTTCACCATCCCGTTCTCGATCTTCGGCCAGAACATCGCGCCCTACCTGTGGATCTGGCTCGCGCGCGCGGGCGGCCTGTTCGCCTGCGTGATGGCCTACCGCATGGCCAACCGGCTGATCGGCGGGCGCGTCTACGGCGCGATCGCCGGCGTCTGCGCGTTCGCCGCGCTGCTGTCGAGCAACAAGTTCGTGCGCGACGCCGCGCTCGGCAACTCCGACCCGATGCTCGGCGGGATCGTCCTGTGGGCGTTCGAGCGCCACCTCGACGGGCGCCGCGACCACGCGCTCTACCTCGGCGTCGCCGCCGCGTTCATGCGGCCGGAGGCCTGGCCGTTCCTCGGCGCTGTACGGGCTCTGGCTGTGGTTCACCGATCCGCACCTGCGCAGGCAGCTGGTCGTCTTCGCGGTGCTGATGCCGTCGGTCTGGTTCCTGCCCGAGTGGTGGGGATCGGGCGAGCCGCTGCGCGCCGGCTCGCGCGCGAACGCTCCCAACCCCGGGCAGCGCGGCCTTCGACGACATCCCGGCGTTCGCCGTGGTGCACCGCTTCGTCCAGGTGACGATCGCGCCCGTCGAGCTGGGCACGATCGTGGCGGTCGGCTACGCGGCCGCCATGTGGCGCCGCCACCGCGGCGAGGTGGAGACGCTCGCGCTGGCGATCGGCGGCTTCGCCTGGGTCCTCGTGGTCGCGGCGATGACGCAGGCCGGCTTCGCCGGCAACCAGCGCTACCTGATCATCACGACCGTGGTCGTCTGCGTGCTCGGCGGCATGGGCACGGTGCGCGTGCTCCAGGGCGTCGAGTGGGTCGCGCACGCGCTGGTTCGGCCCGCGCCGGGCGCCGGCGATCACGGCGGCCGCGCTGCTCGCGGGGGTGGTGGTCGGCTCGCCGACGATCGTCGCCAAGGCCAACAACGAGGCGCGCGTGCGCGGTGGGCTCGAGCACGAGGCCTACCTCTGGCACGACCTCAAGGGGCTGATCGACGAGGCCGGCGGCAAGGACGAGCTGCTCGCCTGCGGCGGGGTCTACAGCGGCCCCTTCCAGACGCAGATGGTCGCGTACGAGCTCGGCCTCCACGGCATCCAGGTGGGCTGGAAGGTCACGCCGCCGCCCGGGGTCGTCTTCCGCACCCGCACGGTGCCGGACGGGCCGCTCGTGACCAAGCCGACCGACGACCGCTATCGGCTCGTCGCCACCAACGGCAAGTGGCGGCTGCTCACCGTTCCGCCGGTCGGTCGCACCGACTGTCCGAAGGCGAGCCCCTGACTCGCCGACCTCCGGCACCGCCGGCAACGTCGCCACCAAGGACGCGCCGCTCGAGGTGATCGGCGACCCGCAGAAGCCGCAGGGATCGCCGTGATCGGCGGCGCCACTCACTAGGATCGCCGGGTTGGCCTCAGTCGCCTCACGCATACGTCCGCTCCCGAGCGTCCGTCCGCTGCCGTCGAGCTTCGTGATGCCCGCGCTCGTCCTGCTCGGGCTGTTCGCGGTCTCGTTCTACCTGCGCACGCACTCGCTGGGCGAGTCGCTCTGGATGGACGAGGGGCTGTCGATCGGGATCGCGTCGCAGCCGCTGCTCGACATCCCGCACGTGCTGCGCGTGGACGGCTCGCCGCCGCTCTACTACATGCTGCTGTCGGTCTGGATGAAGGCGACCGGGCAACGGCCCCGCCGAGACCCAGGGGCTGTCGGTGGCGATCGCGCTGCTCGCCGTGCCCGGGCGGGCTGTGGGCGGGCTGGAGCCTGTTCGGCCGCCGCGCCGGGCTGATCTGTGCGGCGCTCTGCGCGGTCAACCCGTTCCTGACGGCGTACGCGCAGGAGACGCGCATGTACGCGCTCATGCTCGTGCTCTCGCTGCTGGCCACGGCCGCCTTCCTGCACGTCTTCGCCTTCGGCCGGCGCGGCTACCTGCCGCTCTTCTCGGTGCTGCTCGCGCTGATGCTCTACACGCACAACTGGGGCCTGTTCCTGGCCGCGGGCCTCGTGTGCGCGCTGGTGCCGTGCTGGTACGTGTCGGAGGTTCGCGCGAGCTTCTGGAAGCGACGCGCTGATCGGGTTCGGCGTCGCCGGGCTGCTGTACGTGCCCTGGCTGCCGACGCTGCTCCATCAGGTCCAGCACACCGGCGCGCCCTGGCTCAACCCGCCGAACTTCGGCGCGCCGATCCAGATCACGCGATCGCTGCTCGGCGGCGGCACGCCCACGGTCGCGCTGGTGCTGGCGGGCGGCACCGGCCTGGCGGCTGTGATCGCGCGCCGCGTGGAGGACAGCGAGCGCACCGCGGTGCTCGCCGGCGCGGTGACCGTGCTCGCCACGCTCGCGGTCGCGTGGCTGGTGTCGCAGGTGTCGCCCGCGTGGACGACGCGCTACCTCGGCGTCCTGCTCGGCCCGATGCTGCTGATCGCCGCGCTCGGGCTCGCCCGCGCCGGCGCGCTGGGCCTGGTGGCGCTCGTGATCATCCTGCGGCATCTGGGCGATCCCGCGCTCATACGGTCTCGAGAACAAGTCGAACGCCTCGGACCTGCGCAAGGCCGCCGTCCCGGAGCTGCACAAGGGCGACCTGGTCGTGTCGATGCAGCCCGAGCAGGGACCCGCTGCTCGCCTACCACCTCGAGGACCTGGGCGGCTCGGCCAAGTTGCGCTTCGCCAGCCCGATCGGGGCCGTGAAGAACGACCGCGTGATGGATTGGACCGACGGCTACGACAAGCTCAAGGACGCGACGCCGGCCACGAACCTGAACCCCCTGCTTGCTAACCTGCGCCGCGGCGGCAGGGTCCTCTTCGTCTATCCGGTCACGGCCCGGGCCGACGACTGGGACGCGCCCTGGACCGAGCTCGTCCGCCGCAGGGCGGCGCAGTGGGGCGCGGCGCTCGCCGCGAACAAGAGCTTCAAGTTCGTGGACGCGGTCCCGCCCAACTACCGGCGGGCGACCCGGATCGGCGTGCGCGGCGTGATCTACGAGAAGAAGGGAACCGGATGACGAACGACAAGACCGAGATAGAGCTGGCGCGCCCGGAGCTGCGCAAGAAGCCGACCGTGATCCTGGGCGGCGGGCCCGCCGGCCTGACCGCCGGCTACCTGCTCGCCAAGCAGGGGCTGCCCGTGGTCGTGCTCGAGGCCGAGGACCAGGTCGGCGGCATCGCCAAGACGGCCGTGCGCGACGGCTACCGCTTCGACCTCGGCGGGCACCGCTTCTTCACCAAGGCCAAGGAGGTCGACGACCTCTGGCACGAGATCATGCGCGAGGACTTCCTCAAGCGCCCGCGCATGTCGCGCATCTTCTGGAACGGCAAGTTCCTCGACTACCCGCTGCGCGGCCCCGACGTGATCAAGAAGCTCGGCCCGGTCGAGCTGACCCGCGCGTTCCTCTCGTACCTGTGGGCGCAGATGAAGCCGAAGGGCAAGGAGGACACCTTCGAGCAGTGGGTCTCGAACCGCTTCGGCAAGCGCCTGTTCAACCTCTTCTTCAAGTCCTACACCGAGAAGGTCTGGGGCGTCCCCACCTCTGAGATCCGCGCCGAGTGGGCGGCCCAGCGCATCAAGGGCCTGTCCTTCTTCAGCGCCGCCAAGGCGGCCTTCTTCGGCAACCGGGGCGACAAGATCAAGTCGCTCATCTCCGAGTTCAACTACCCCCGCTACGGCCCCGGCCAGATGTGGGAGACGATGACCGAGGACATCCAGCAGCTCGGCGGCCAGGTGCTCCTCAACAAGAAGGTGACCAAGCTCGAGTTCGACGGCGAGCGCTGCGCGCGCGTGTGGGTTGGCGAGGAGAGCTGGGAGCCGTCCGCGGTGATCTCGTCGCTGGCGCTGCGCAACACGGTCGGGATGGCCGAGCCTCACCCGCGCCCCGAGGTGCTGGCCGCCGCGCGCGGCCTGCGCTACCGCGACTTCCTCACCGTGGCGGTCGTGCTCAACGGCGACGACATCTTCCCGGACAACTGGATCTACATCCACGTGCCCGAGGTGAAGGTGGGGCGGATCCAGAACTTCCGCTCCTGGAGCCCGTGGATGGTGCCGGATCCGAGCAAGGCCTGCGTCGGCCTCGAGTACTTCTGCTTCCAGGGCGACGAGCTCTGGGAGATGGACGACGACAAGCTCGTCGCGCTCGGCATGCGCGAGCTCGAGAAGCTCGGCCTGGCGCGCCCCGACCAGCTCGAGTTCGGGTTCGTCGAGCGGGTGCCGAAGGCGTACCCGATGTACGACGCCGACTACTCCGAGCGCGTGCACGCGATCCGCTCGTGGCTCGACGGGCTCGACAACTTCATCCAGGTCGGCCGCAACGGGCTGCACCGCTACAACAACTCGGATCACTCGATGCTCACCGCGATGCGCGCCGTCGACAACCTCGTGAAGGGCACCGACCACGACATCTGGGCGGTCAACGCCGAGTCGTCGTACCACGAGGAAGAGCAGCAGGACGAGCAGCAGCCGTACATCGAGGCGCCGGAGACCGACGCCATGAAGGAGCCGCTGCACCAGTAGCGGCGCGTGCCGCTCTCCGCCTTCTGCCTCGCGCTGGGCGCGGCCTTCCTCCACGCCACGTGGAACGTGCTGCTCGCCGGGGCCCGCGACAGCGAGACCGCCACGGCGGTGGCCACGCTCTGCGGGGTGGTGCTGCTGGCGCCGGTCGCGCTGGCGACCGGCGACGTGTCGGACGCGGCGCTGCCGTTCGCCGGCGACCTCGGCCGTGCTGCACGTCGGCTACCTGGCGCTGCTGGCGCGGGCCTACCAGCGGCGGCGAGGTGAGCGTGGTGTATCCGGTCTCCCGCGGCACGGCGCCGGTGCTGGTGCTGGCGTTCGGGGCCGTGCTGCTCGATGAGAGCGTGTCAACGGCAGCGGTGATGGGCGTGTTCGCTGTCGCCGCGGGTGTCTTCCTGGTGGGGGTTGGACGAGAAACTTCCGCTATGCGGAAGAAACTCGTCCAGCCCCCCGCGCGCGACCTGCTGTTCGGCCTCGCGATCGCCCTCACGATCGCCGCCTACACGCTGGTGGATGCCGAGGGCGTCGACCATGCCCAGGCGCCCGCCTACCTCTTCCTGCTGCTTGCTCCCTCGAGCGTCGTCTACGCCGCAGCGCTGGCGCTCCGCGGCCGCGGCGAGCCATGCGCGCCGAGCTGCGCCCGCGCGCCTTCCTGACCGGCGCGCTGATCGTCGGCGCCTACGGCTCGGTGCTCGCGGCGCTGCGGCTGGCCGACGCCGCGCCGGTGGCCGCGGTCAGGGAGTCGAGCGTCGTGATCGCCGCCTTCCTGGCCGCCGTCTTCCTGCACGAGAACGTCGACCGCAGGCGCCTGGGCGGAGCGCTGCTCGTGGTGGCCGGCGTGGCGGCGATCGCCTACTCGTAGTACGGCAGCGGCCCGCCGGCCGCCTCGAGGATCCGGTCGTACAGGGCGGCGCTCACGTCGGGGTGCTTGTGCAGCACGTCGAAGAACTCGTGCGGGTCCGTGCGCAGGTCGTAGAGCGTGCGCTCCTGGCCGCGGTTGTCGCCGATCAGGACCCAGTCGTCGGTGCGGATGAAGAAGCGGTTGTACATGCCGCCGTAGTGGAAGTCGCGCGTCTGGGTCGGCTGGCCGCCGTCGAGCACGGGGGAGAGGTCGTCGCCCTCCATCCAGCTCGGCGGCTTGATGCCGACCATGGAGAGCAGCGTCGGGCCCACGTCGTGGGTGGACGCGAAGTGGGTGTGCGTCTTCCCGGCGGCCTTGTCGTCGGGGTGCACGATCACGAACGGCACCTGGGCCAGCTCGGGGTGCAGCTGGGAGGGGACCTTGCCGGTGTAGCCGCGCTCGCCGAGCAGGTAGCCGTGGTCGCTCAGGAACAGGATCACCGTGTTGTCGGCGAGGCCCGAGGCGTAGAAGCGGTCGAGGAAGCGGCCGAGCCAGTGGTCCGTCTGCGTGACCTCGCCCGCGTAGATCGCGTGCAGCTCGCGCAGCTGCGCCTCCGAGAAGTTGCGCGCGAAGCCGTAGCGCGTGACGCCGATCTTCTCGCCCTTGTAGTCCGGGTCGCTGTACATGCGGATGTACTTGTCGACCGGGCTCCAGGGCTCGTGCGGGTCGAAGCAGTCGACCACCATGCAGAACGGCTGGCGCAGCCGCGCCGCGTCGAGCGTGTCGATCGCCTCCGTATACACGCGCGCCGCGCAGGTCTCGTCCTCGCGCACCCCCGCGCCCGAGTTGGCCAGGTACTCGCGCATGCCGGGCACGTAGCGCTCGTCGCGCAGGAACGGCGGCAGCCATTCGTAGATCGGTCTCGAGCGACACCGTGCTCGCCGGCCTGAAGGTGCCCGCCTGGCCGGGGATCGACTTCCAGTGGTCGAAGCTCCTGCGGAACGGCCCGTAGGCGTGGGTGAAGCCGAGGTGCGGGTTGTCCGACACCTGCGCGGTCCAGTAGCCGTGGCGCTTGAACTCGCTCGTGAACGTTTGCTCGACGTTGTCGATCGGCAGCCAGCCGGGGCTGGTCCCGAGCTCCAGGTTCGGCTTCCAGTGGCGGTACGGGAAGATCCGCTTGGCGGTGAAGATCGAGCGGCGCGCCGGGATCGTCACCATCGCCTCGGGGAAGGCGCGGTTGAAGCGCACACCGCGGGCCGCCAGCGCGTCGATGTTCGGGGTCTTCACCTGGGGTGAGCCGTAGGCGCCCACGTGGTCGGGCCGCAGGCTGTCGACGATCAGCAGCAGCACGTTCATGTGCTTGCGCGAGCCGGTCTCGTCCATCGAGCATCCGGCGGCCGGGAGCAGCGCAGCACCCGCCGCACCGGCGGCGCCTGCCTGGAGGAACCGGCGGCGGTTGACGTGCATGCGGGCGCGGAGGCTAGCGAACGCCTTGTGGGTCCCCGCCAACTGTGTCCGGGTTCGCGCTCCGATCTTCACCGGCCCGGTTTGAGTGCCGATCACAACCTTGATGCATCGCGTCGCACTCAGCCTGATCCTGCTCGCGATGGCGCCCGCCGCTGCCGCGGCGCAGGCGCCGTACCCGCTCGGCCGGCTGCTGCCGCCCGAGTTCGCCCAGGCCCCCGACAAGGTCCCGCGCGGGCCCGTCGGCGACTACCCCGAGGACTGGGCGAAGTGCGGGGGCGGACACCGTCCGGAGGCGCAGGTCTACCCCCACGAGCTGGATCCCCGGGCCGTTGACACGACGGCGCCCAACCCACTGGTGGGCACGAAGTGGTTCGTCGACCGGATGGAGCCGGCCTACCACCAGTGGGCCCGCTGGAAACGGGCTGGGAAGGACGGCGACGCCGCCACGATCTGGAAGCTCGCCCGCGAGCCGCGCTTTCGCTGGTTCGGGCGCTTCACCAGCCCGCACATGCAGAAGAAGGTGCGCGGCTTCCTCGACCGGGTGCAGTGCGATCAGCCCGGCGCGGTCCCGCTGATCGTCGTGATGCGCCACCAGGGGCGGGCCTGCCGGCCCGACTACCTGGCCGGTGGGCGGGCCGAGGACAGGCGCACGATGAAGTGGTACGACCAGTTCGCGCGGGCCGTGGGCGACGCGCGCGTGGTGATCGCGTTCGAGCCGGACTCGCTGGGCACGATCGACTGCCTGGCGCGGTCCCGGCGCGACGACCGTCTGCGCATGCTGCGCCACGGCGTGGACGTGCTGTCCGAGCTGCCCAACGCCACGATCTACCTGGAGGCGGGCGCCTCGGACTGGGAGCCGGCCAGCCGGACCGCCAAGCAGCTGCGCGCGATCGGGGTGTCGAAGGTGCGCGGCTTCATGCTCAACGTGACCCACCACGACTGGACGCGGGCGAACGTCCAGCACGGCCTGGAGATCTCGCGGCTCGTGGGCGGCAAGCACTTCATCGTCAACACGAGCTACAACGGCCGCGGCCCGATCCACTACCGCAGGTGGATCAACCGCTCACGGCACATCTGGCGCACGATCAACGTGTGGTGCCACCCGGGTCTGCGCGGCCTGGGCCCGCCGCCCACGACGGCGACCTCGAACCCGCTGGTCGACGCCTACATGTACATCAACCGGCCCGGCTACTCGGCGGGCGCCTGCAACGGCGGCCCGCTCCCGATCGGCACCTGGTGGCCGGATCGCGGTCTGATGTACGCGAAGTACGCGACCGACTGGGAAGGCCCGCCGCGCGGGACGAGGTACGGCCTGTTCGGGCACCACTCGCTGAGGGCGCTGGGGGCGTTGCCCTAGCTGAACGGCTCCGGCTCCACCGCCTTCGGGATCCGGATCAGCGGCGGGCCGTATGCCTGCTGGCAGTCGCGCAACCGGTAGATGCGCACGGTCGGCCCCGGCCGCTCGTACGCGCCCGGGTAGTAGTTGTAGGAGAGGTCGAAGTTGAACGGCACGGGGTCGGCGCCCGGCTTGTAGGGGCTGAACTCGCGCACGAGCTTCGACTCGCGCTCGAGGCGCGCGTAGTACGCGCGGGCCCGGCGGTCGCCCGACTCGAGCGCGCGGTCTCGCACCACGTTCACCGTCATCACCAGGCAGTAGCCGTACAGCCGGTAGTCGTCGATCACGCCGGGCTCCAGCACCGCGTGGTAGGCCGACGCCCGCACGCCCCCGTCCGGTCTCACGAACAGCCCGGGCTTGTACTGGTCGCACACCCGCTGCCCGCCGGCCGCCACGTATGACCACCCGGGCTCGGTCCACCCCGGTTGGGCCGGGCAGCGCGACAGCCACGACGGGATCCGCCCGTCCGGGTTCGACCGGAAGTAGCGTCCCGGCACCGCCGGCTCGATCGACACGCGCAGCCCGGGAGGGTAGGTCGAGTCCAGCCAGTTGCGCGCCTCGCTGAGGGTGTCCTCCCGGCCGAGCACCCGCGCCGTGCGCAGGTCCGCCAGCAGCGGCTGGGCGATCACCGCCAGCGCGAGCGCCGCCGTTGCGGACACCTGCCAGCGGCGCGGAGCCAGCTCGGCGCCGCGCACGACTGCCACCGCGGCCAGCATCGCCAGCGCCGGGTAGGCGGGCAGCAGCCAGCGCCCGAAGTAGCGCGACTGCAGCGCCAGGTACGCGAACAGCGCCAGCGGCAGCGCCACCAGCACGAGCCCGCGCACCAGCGATCGTCGGCAGCACGAGCACCGCCCCGGCCAACGCGGCCGCGATGCCGGCCCAGCCGAGTCCCCAGGTGAGGCTGTCCAGGTAGTAGGAGAGGCCGCCCGACTGCTGCCCCGGCTTCGCGTCGTTGGCGGCCACGTCGGCCTGGTCGCGCAGATCGGTCCACCAGTCACCGAGCGACCCGAACACGTACGGGTTCAGCAGCGCGAACACGAGCGCGGCGGCTGCCCCGCCGGCCGCAAGCCCGGCCACCGGCCGCGCGCCGTCGGCCCGCAGCCGCGCCGCCGCAGCGATCGCCAGCGGCAGCAGCACCAGCCCCGCCGTGTACTTGAACGCGATCGCCAGCCCAGCCGCGCCGCCGGCCAGCACGTAGTCGCGCGTGCGCCCCTCCTCGGCGGCGCGCACCGACCACATCAGCGCCAGCGCCACCCCGGCCAGCGCGCCCACGTCGGTCACGGCCACGCGGGAGTAGGCCACCGGCAGGAACGCGAACGACAGCACGGCCGCGGCAACGAGTCCCTCGCGCACCCCCCACAGGCGCCGGGCGGCGGCGTAGGTGGCCGCGACGCCCGCCATGCCGAGCACCGCCGCCAGCGTCCGCGCCACCACCCAGAGGTCGGCGGGGTCCTTGTCGAACTGCTCGGTGACGTTGCCGTAGGAGAGGTGGAAGAGGAAGCCGAGCGGCCCGTAGAGCACCCGCAGCGTCCCGTAGACCAGGTAGGTGAAGGCGGCGGGGTTCTGGTAGTAGCCGGGATCGAGGTCCTGCCAGAACATCTCGACGGCGCGGCTCGTGAAGTGCGAGGCCTCGTCGATCGAGTACACGAACGGCAGCCCGTAGTCGTTGTGCCACACGCGCAGCGCGAAGCCGGCGACGAGGATCAGGCCCAGGATTGCGCGCTGCACGCGGCGGAACGCTAGCCAGAACGCGGCCGACCCTCAGGTATCGTTGATTCGCGAGTCAACAATGCCTCCCATGGCGGTTACAGAGCACGACACGCGACATCTGCTGAGGGCGATCGAGCTCGCCGAGCGCGCCCGTGGGCAGACCAGCCCCAACCCGATGGTGGGCGCGGTGGTCGTCAAGGGCGGCCGCGTGATCGGCGAGGGCATCACCCAGCCGCCGGGCCAGGCGCACGCCGAGCGCGACGCGCTCGCGGGGTGCAGCGAGGATCCGGCCGGCGCCACGATGTACGTCTCGCTCGAGCCGTGCTGCCACGACGGCCGCACGCCTCCGTGCACGCAGGCCATCCTCGATGCCTCGATCGCGCGCGTGGTGATCGCCTCCGACGACCCCACCCAGAAGGCCGCGGGCCGGGGGCCGGCGATCCTGCGCGACGAGGGCATCGACGTCGTCTGGGTGGACGGCGAGGTCGCCGCCGCCGCGCGCCTGCTGAACCAGCCTTTCCGCAAGCACGCCCGCACCGGACGGCCACTGGTGATCTTCAAGTCGGCGATGACGCTCGACGGCAAGGTGGCCACCGTCACGGGCGACTCGCAGTGGATCTCGGGCGAGGCGAGCCGCGCGCGGGCGCACCGCTGGCGAGCCGAGTCGGACGCGGTCGCGGTCGGCATCGGCACGGCGCTGTTCGACGACCCGCAGCTGACCGCCCGCATCGAGGGCGTCGCCCGTCAGCCGCGCCGGGTGGTGTTCGACTCCGAGGCGCGCCTGCCGGTCTCGTCCCAGCTCGTGCGGGGGGTTGCCGAGGTGCCGGTCACCGTGGTCTGCTCGCGGGCCGCCGCCCGCACCTCGGTGCAGGCCCTCGAGTCGGCCGGGGTGGACGTGATCGTCGCCACCGGCCAGAACGAGCGGGCGCGCGTGGAGCATGCGCTCACGGAGCTCGGCTCGCGCGAGGTGCAGTCGCTGCTGCTGGAGGGCGGGCCGCACCTGGCGGGCGCCTTCCTCGAGGCCGGCGAGATCGACGAGGCGCGCCTGTTCATCGCCCCCCTGATGACCGGCGGGCGCGAGGCCAAGACCGCGGTCGAGGGGATCGGGATCGAGCAGATCGCGGCGGCGCCGCGGGCACTGCACGTGGAGGTCGATCGCCTCGATGACGACGTGTTGATCCTCGCGCGGCTGAAGGAATGGTGACGGTGTTCACGGGCTTGGTCGCAGGCACGGGAACGATTCGCTCGCTTCACGAGGGCCGGCTGGAGGTGGACAGCCCGCTCGCCGCCGAGCTGTCGCCGGGCGACTCGATCGCCGTCAACGGCGTCTGCCTCACCGCCCTCGACCCGACGCCGGAGGGCTTTGCCGCCGACGTGATGCCGGAGACGCTGCGCAGCTCGTCGCTCGGGCCCCTGGGTCCCGGCGACGAGGTCAACCTCGAGCTGCCGCTGCGGGCGAGCGACCGCCTCGGCGGCCACGTCGTGCAGGGCCACGTGGACGGCACCGGCACCGTCGAGGAGGTGCGCGAGGAGGGGTTCTCGCGCGTGGTGCGGGTCGCCGCGCCCGCTGAGCTGCTGCGCTACGTCGTCCAGAAGGGGTCGATAGCGCTCGACGGGGTTTCGCTGACCGTGAGCGCCGTCGACGAGCAGGCGTTCGAGGTGTCGCTGATCCCGGAGACGCTCGAGCGCACGACATTGGGCTCGGCGGCGCCGGGCCGGCCAGTGAACCTGGAGGTCGATCTGTTGGCCAAGTACGTCGAGAAGCTCCACGCATGAGTCCCTTCAGTCCGATCGAGGAGGCGCTGGAGGACGTCCGAGCCGGCCGCATGGTCGTCGTCTGCGACGCCGAGGACCGCGAGAACGAGGGCGACCTGACGCTGGCGGCCCAGTTCGCCACGCCCGAGGCGATCAACTTCATGGCCACGCACGGGCGCGGGCTGATCTGCCTGGCGCTCACACCCGACCGCTGCGACGAGCTCGGACTCGACCTGATGGCGGCGAAGAACGAGTCGCCCTTCCAGACCGCGTTCACCGTCACCATCGAGGCGCGCGAGGGCATCACCACCGGCATCTCGGCGCACGACCGCGCGCACACGATCCAGGTCGCGATCGATCTGGGCAGCCGGCCACAGGACCTCGTCCAGCCCGGTCACATCTTCCCGCTCAAGGCCAAGGCCGGCGGGGTGCTGGAGCGCACCGGCCAGACGGAGGCGGCGGTGGACCTCGCGCGGCTGGCCGGCCTCAACCCGAGCGGCGTGATCTGCGAGGTGATGAACGACGACGGCACGATGGCCCGCGTGCCGGACCTGGAGGGCTACTGCGCCAGGCACGGCCTGAAGATGATCACCGTCGCCGACCTGATCGCCTACCGGCGCCGGCACGACAAGCTCATCGAGCGCGTGGCCGAGGCGCAGCTGCCGACCCAGTTCGGCGACTTCACTGTCGTCGGCTTCCGCTCGCTGGTCGACGAGAAGCACCACGTGGCGATGGTCAAGGGCGAGATCGAAGGCGAGCCGGACGTGCTCGTGCGCGTGCACTCGGAGTGCCTCACCGGCGACGTGTTCCACTCGCTGCGCTGCGACTGCGGGCAGCAGCTCGAGGACGCGCTGGCGCGGATCGAGCAGGAGGGGCGCGGCGTGCTGCTCTATCTCGCGCAGGAGGGGCGCGGCATCGGCCTGCTCAACAAGCTGCGGGCGTACAAGCTCCAGGAGCAGGGGCGCGACACGGTCGACGCCAACATCGAGCTCGGCCTGCCCGCCGACCTGCGCGACTACGGCATCGGCGCGCAGATCCTGGTCGACCTCGGGCTCAGCTCGATCCGGCTGCTGACCAACAACCCGAAGAAGATCGTCGGCCTCGAGGGGTACGGTTTGTCGGTCACCGACCAGATCCCGATCGAGCACGCCCCCGGAGACCACAACCGCGACTACCTGCGCGCGAAGAAGGACCGGATGGGGCATCTGCTCCACCACCAGGGCCTTGCCCTCGACGAGGAGATGATCCACGAGGAGCAGGTGGGCGATCGCGCCCGCGCGGCCGCCGAGGCCGACCTGTACGGGCAGGGCCCGGCTCCAAGGCGCATCCGTGAGTGAGCTATACGCGGCCTGCGTCGGCCGCTTCTACGAGGACCTGGCGCGCCGGCTGGTCGAGGGCGCCACGCGCGTGTTCATGGAGGCGGGCGGCTCGGTCGACGTGCACGAGGTGCCCGGCGCGTTCGAGCTGCCCCTGGCGGCGAAGTACTGCGCCGAGTCGGGTCGCTACGCCGGCGTCGTGTGCCTGGGCGCGGTGATCCGCGGCGAGACCGATCACTACGAGTACGTGAGCGGCGAGGCCGCACGCGGGATCCAGCGCGTGCAGCTCGACACCGGGGTCCCCTGCGCGTTCGGCGTGCTGACGGTGGACACCATGGAGCAGGCGCTGGCCCGGGCCGGGGGCGACAAGCGCCACCAGGGCGAGTCCGCCGCGCAGGCCGTCCTGATGATGGCCGAGCTGCGGCGCTCGCTCAGCGGCTAGTCCCTGCGGCGATCTCCCGCGCCTCGTCCACGCGGTTGAGGAACGGCTCGAAGCGCGTGAGCAGGCCGTCGACGTGGTCCAGCAGCCACGCGCACGGCTGATCGACCGGGGCGCCGCTCCCCCTCCCGCGGAGGTGCACGGATCCGATCCCGAGCACGCGGCCCGGCGTGACCTCGTCGAGCTCGTCGATCTCCAGGTGCCACTCGTCGAACACATCCTCCATGTCCGCCACCCAGCGCGCGAGACCCTCGCCCCCGCGGTACACGTTCCCGCTGACGACGCCGGCCGCCGAATGGATCTCCACGTCCGGGTGGATCCAGCGCGGGTCGAATGTCCGGTCGCCGCGGTTCCAGCGCGCGAATCCGTCACGGATCCGCTGCTCGAGGTCGGGAGAGATCATCCGCTCGTTAGCCTCCACGCGGTGCCGGGCGCCGTCAACCTCTACAGCGACACGCAGACGCGCCCCAGCGAGGGCATGCGTCGCGCAATCGCGACCGCGGACGTGGGGGACGAGCAGCGTCGCGAGGACCCCACCACGCGCCAGCTCGAGGAGCGCGTGGCGGAGCTGCTCGGCCAGGAGGCCGGCCTCTTCCTCCCGAGCGGCACGATGTGCAACCAGATCGCCCTGCGCCTGCACGCCCGGCCCGGCGGCGACGAGCTGATCCTCGACCGCACCGCGCACCCGATCATCGCCGAGGCCGGCGGCCCGGCCTGGAACGCCGGCCTGATGATCCACGCGCTGGACGGGGAGGGCGGGATCTTCACCGGCGACCAGGTGCGCGCCGCGATCCGCCCCGACAGCCGCTACATGCCGCGCTCGCGCGTGGTCTCGGTCGAGCAGACGACCAACATGGGCGGCGGGAGGATCTGGCCGCTCGAGTCCGTCCACGAGGTGCTCGCGGTGGCGCGCGAGCACGGGCTGCGCACCCACATGGACGGCGCGCGGCTGATGAACGCCGTGGTGGCGTCGGGGGTGTCGGCGGCCGAGTACGCCGGCGGCTTCGACACGGCCTGGCTCGACTTCACCAAGGGCCTCGGCGCGCCGGTGGGCGCGGTGCTGTGCGGCTCGCGAGGAGCTGATCGGGGAGGCCTGGCGCTGGAAGCAGCAGATGGGCGGGGCGATGCGTCAGGCCGGCATCGTCGCGGCCGGCTGCCTCTACGCGCTCGATCACAACGTCGAGCGCCTGGCGGAGGACCACGAGAACGCGCGAGCGCTCGCGGCCGGTCTCGCCGAGCTCGGCTGCGAGGTGGTCGAGCCCGAGACGAACATCGTGATCCTCTCCGCTCCCGACGGATTCGCGGAGTCGATGGCGCGCCACGCGATCGAGCTGAGCGGCACGCCGGACGGCCGCGTGCGCGCCGTTACGCACCTCGACGTGAGCCGCGCCGAGGTCGACTCGGCGCTCGAGGTGGCCCGGACCGTGCTGCTACCCTGACGCGCCGTGGCAAAGGTCTGCTACTCGTGCAAGAAGGGCCCCGCTTTCGGGAACAGCCGCAGCCACTCGATGGTGGCCACCAAGCGGCGTTTCAACCCGAACCTGCAGAAGGTCCGCATCGACGTCGGGGGCACCCCCCGGCGCGAGTACGTCTGCACGCGGTGCCTCAAGGCGGGCAAGGTAACCAAGCACGTATAGCCCGCCGCCCTAGGCTGTACAACGTGCCAGTGCCCGACGAGAGCTTGGTCCGCTTCAGGCGGGTCGTGACGTCCGCGCTCGCGGAACTGGAGAACCGCCGGCAGGAGGTCAACGACCTGAACGTGTTCCCGGTCGCCGACGGCGACACGGGCGACAACATGGCGCTCACCCTGCGAGCGGTGGCGGACGAGCTCAACGGCCTCAACGGCCAGCCGCTCGATGGCAGCGGGCGCGACGAGATCGTCAGCGCCGTCGCCCGGGCCGCGCTGCTCGGCGCGCGCGGCAACTCCGGCGTGATCCTCTCCCAGATCGTGCGCGGCGCGGCCGAGGAGCTGGCCTCGCGCCCGGGCGAGCTGGTGGACCCGATCCTCGTCTCCGCCGCGCTCGCGCGCGCCGCCGACGCCGCCTACGCGTCGGTGCGCGACCCGGCCGAGGGCACGATGCTGTCGGCGGTCCGGGCCATGGCGGCGCGCGTGGCCCACGACCTCGCCCACATGGACACGCGCCGGCTCGGCCCGGACGTCACCGCCCAGGAGCAGGACGAGCTGCTCGCCGAGGTGCTCGAGAACGCGCTCGAGGCCGGCAAGGAGGCCGTGGAGCGCGGGCCCGAGCAGCTGGCCATCCTGCGCGAGTCCGGAGTCGTCGACGCCGGCGCCTACGGCCTCACCGTGATCCTCGCCGGCTGCCTGGCCGGCCTGCGAGGAGCCGCCGCCCCGCAGCTCGAGCACCAGTACGCGCCCGCGGCGCTGCACCGCCCCGAGCACGAGTCCTCGAGCTTCCGCTACTGCACCAACTTCGCCGTCACGGGCCAGAGCCTCGAGTCCGGTCGCTTCACCGCGCTGCTCGAGGACATCGGCGACTCCGTGCTGGTCGTGGGCGACGACCGCACGCTGCGCGTGCACGTGCACACCAACGACCCCGATCGCGCGGTCCAGCTGTTCGACACGGTCGGGGAGGTCTCGCGCTTCGACGTGGCCGACATGCACGAGCAGGTGGCCGAGCGCAGCGCACGGCTGGCGGGCGAGGGCGCCTCGGCCGACCTCGAGACGTGCGCGGTCGTCGCGGTGGCCAGCGGGCCGGGGGTGAAGCGACTGTACGAGGAGCTTGGAGTGCTGGTGGTGGACGGCGGCGCGACGATGAACCCCTCGACCTACGAGCTGCTCGCCGGCATCCACGCGGCGCCGGGCGCCGAGGTGCTGGTGCTGCCCAACAGCCCCAACGTGATCCTGGCGGCCGAGCGCGCGGCGGAGCTGTCCGACAAGCCCGCGCGCGTGGTGCCGACCACCGCGCCGCAGGAGGGCCTGGCCGCGCTGCTCGCCTTCGACCCCAACCAGGGCAGCGACGTCAACGAGGCGGTCGTGCACAAGGCCGCCGAGGCGCTGCGGCTGGGCGGGGTGGCCCCGGCCGCGCGCGACGACGCCCAGGGACGCTTCACGGCCGGCGACGCCGTCGGCTACGCGGGGGGCGAGCTGGTCGCCTGGGGCGACCCGGCCGAGACGCTCGCCGCCACGCTCGCCCAGATCGCCGAGGGCGCCGAGCTGCTCACCTGCATAGCCGGGGAGCAGCCGCCGCTCGACCGCGCAGGGGTGGAGGCGCGCGCCCCCTCGGGCGTGGAGGTGGAGTACCACGAGGGCGGGCAGCCCGCGTGGTGGTGGCTGCTCTGCGCGGAGTGAACAGGTTCGCCTCGAAGGAGCCGCTGCCCGACGACGCCCCCGTCCGCTCCTACCCCAGGCCCAGCCTGCTCGCCGAGCCGATCGACGGCCCCAAGGCGCTGGAGCGGCTCGGCATCGCCACCTGGGGGGACCTGATCGAGCACCTGCCGCACGCCCACCGCGACCGCCGCGACGTGCGGCTGGTCGGCGAGCTGGCGGTGGGGGAGGAGGCGACCGTGGCGGTGGCCGTCCGCGGCGTGACCGTCAAGCCGATGCGCGACCGCCGCCGCAAGCGCGTCGAGGCGCGCGTGTTCGACGAGAGCGGCCCGCTGGTGGCGGTGTGGTTCAACCAGCCGTGGATCGCCCGCCAGCTCGGCGAGGGCTCGCAGGTGCTGCTGCACGGCAAGCTGCGCCGGCGGGGCGAGTTCTGGGTGACCGAGTTCGAGCAGTTCGGCGGCGACGGAGGCGGCCCGCCGGTTCACACGGTCGGCCTGGTGCCGGTCCACCCCGCGACAGAGGGGATCAGCGCCGGCAAGCTGCGCGAGCTGATGTGGCAGGCGCTACCCGCGCATGCTCGCCTCGGTTGAGCCGCTGCCCACGTCGCTGCGCGTGGCGGAGTCGCTGCCCGATCGCCCGGCCGCGCTCGCCGCCGTCCACTTCCCGGACCGCGAGGAGGACGAGCAGGGCGCCCGGCGCCGGCTTGCCTTCGAGGAGCTGTTCCTGCTCCAGCTCGCCGTGGCGGGACGGCGCCGCAGCCGCCGGGAGGGTCGGCGCGCGCGGGCGCTCGCGCCGCGCGGAGTCGTGGTCGACCGCTGGCGCTGGTCGCTGCCGTTCGAGCTGACCGACGACCAGGTGTCGGCCATGGGCGAGATCGACGCCGACCTCGGCTCCGAGCGCCCGATGCAGCGGCTGCTGATGGGAGAGGTCGGCAGCGGCAAGACCGTCATCGCCCTGGAAGCGATGCTGCGCGCCGTCGAGAACGGCGCCCAGGCGGCGCTGATGGCGCCGACGGAGACGCTCGCCGAGCAGCACCACCGCACGCTCGACTCGCTGCTCGGCGGCGCGCTGCCCCTGGAGCTGCTGACCGGCTCGACACACCGCGGCGCGGCGGCGCGACCTGCTCGACCACCTCGCCAGCGGGCAGCTGCAGCTCGTGGTCGGCACGCACGCGCTGATCGAGCCGGCGGTGGAGTTCCGCGACCTCGCGGTCGTGGTGGTGGACGAGCAGCACCGGTTCGGCGTGCGCCAGCGCGCGGCGCTCGACGCCAAGGCGCCCGAGGGGCTGGTGCCGCACGCGCTGCACATGACCGCCACGCCGATCCCGCGCACGCTGTCGCTGACGGCCTACGGCGACCTCGACGCCACGGTGCTGCGCCAGCTGCCGAAGGGGCGCCGGCCGGTCGAGACGTTCGTCGTCGACGGCGCCCGGGCCCGAGCCCGCGCCTACGAGCGCATCCGCGAGGAGATCCGCGCCGGCCGGCAGTGCTTCGTGGTGTGCCCGCTGGTCGAGGAGTCGGAGGCGCTCCAGGCCAAGGCCGCGACCGTCGAGTACGAGCGCCTGCGCACCACCGAGTTCGCCGACCTGAGGGTCGAGCTCATCCACGGGCAGCTGCCGTCGAAGCGCAAGGCCGCCGCGATGGAGACGTTCGCCCGCGGCGAGGCCGACGTGCTCGTGGCGACCAGCGTGATCGAGGTCGGCATCGACGTGCCGAACGCGACCGTCATGCTGATCGAGGCGGCCGAGCGCTACGGCCTCTCGCAGCTCCATCAGCTGCGCGGGCGCGTGGGACGCGGCGAGCACGAGTCGCTCTGCATCGTGTTCGGCGATCCCAAGCTGCCCCGGCTGGAGGCGATCGCGGGCGAGGGCGACGGCTTCCGGCTCGCCGAGGTCGACCTGGAGCTGCGCGGCGCCGGCGACGTGCTCGGCACCCGCCAGCACGGCCTGCCCGAGTTCCGGGTGGCCCGGCTGCCCGAGGACGCCGAGCTGCTCGTGCGCGCCCGCGACCGCGCCGACGCGATCCTGCTCGACGACCCGCGGCTCGAGTCACCCGAGCACGCGCTGCTGCGCGACGCCGTGATCGACCGCTTCGGCTCCGAGCTCGACCCGATCCCGGCATGAGCGAGGCGATGCGCATCCTCGAGCGCGGCTACCAGATGATGTGGCGCGAGGACCGGCTCGAGGATGCGCTGATCGGCCTCGATCCCGAGTTCGAGTGGGTGGTCCCCGGCCACCCGGAGGGCGACGTGCGCCACGGCCCCGACGCGACGATCGCGTTCTTCCGCGACTGGATCGAGCCCTGGGACGAGCTGCAGGTGGACTGGGAGCTGCACGCGGCCGACCCGGACCGGGTGCTGGCGATCCTGACCATGAGCGGACGCGGCCGCGAGAGCGGCGCGCCGGTCGAGATGCGGGTGGGCCAGCTCTGGACGTTCAAGGAGGGCCGCGCCACGCGCATGGTCATGTACAACGACGTCGACGAGGCGCTGCGCGAGATGGTCGTCCGGCGGGCCACCGCGGCGTACGGGTCGGGCGACTACGAGGCCGTGATCCCCTACCTCGCCGAGGATGTCGTCTGGGAGGAGGATCCCGGATGGCCCGACGGGCAGATCTGGCACGGGCACGACGGGGTGCGCACCGCGTTCCGGGAACGGCTCGAGAGCACCAGCATCGAGGTCGAGATCGACGAGCTGGTCGCGCGCGGCAACCGCGTGCTGACGTTGATGACCTGGACCGCGGAGGGCCAGGGGAGTGGCGCGACCGGAGTGCTGCGGCCCGGCGTGATCTACGAGTTCGAGGGCGAGCTGGTGAAGCGCACGCGGTTCTTCCTCGACCCGGTGCGCGCCCGCCAGGAGTTCGAGGGCGATTGAGGGTCGTCGCCGGCAACTTCAAGGGGCGGCGCCTGGCCACGCCGCGGGGGAGCCGTACGCGGCCGACCGCCGACCGCGTCCGCGAGGCGCTGTTCTCGATGCTCGCCGACGTCGGGGGCGCGCGCGTGCTCGACCTCTACGCCGGCTCGGGAGCGCTCGGGATCGAGGCGCTCTCGCGCGGCGCGGACAGCGCCGTGTTCGTCGAGCGCGACGCTCGAGCCGTCGCCGCGATCGAGCGCAACCTCGCGGCCGTCGGAGTCGAGGCGACCGTCTCGCGTCAGGACGTCCTGCGCTTCCTCGCCGGTGCGGACGGCCCGTTCGACCTCGTGTTCTGCGACCCTCCATATGATTCTGCGTCCCGTCTGGCCGCGCCGCTCGCGGAGCGCCTGCCGAAGCTCACCGCAGAAGACGCACGAATCGTGACCGAATCCGACAAGCGCAACCCGCTCGAACTCCCGTTCCCGCTCCTCGTCGAGCGCGAGTACGGCGACACGCGCATAGCGATCCATGGCCGCTGAGCGCAACGGCGGCACCGCCGTCTGCCCGGGCTCGTACGACCCGATCACGATGGGTCACCTCGACATCATCGGCCGAGCGGCCAACGTGTTCGACAACGTCGTCGTCGGCGTGGTCGATCAGCCGGTGCGCAAGCAGAAGACCGTCTTCAGCGCCGCCGAGAGGGTCTCGTTCATCGAGGACCAGGTGGCGGAATACCCGCATGTGCAGGTAAAACCCTTTGATAACCTGCTCGTCGATTTCGCCCGTGAGCATGGGGCCAAGGCCATCGTCAAGGGGCTGCGGGCGATCTCGGACTTCGAGTACGAGTTCGAGATGAACCAGCTCAACCGGAAGATGGCGCCCGATATCGAGAGCATCTACTTCATGTCGGCGCCGGAATTCAGCTTTCTAAGCTCCAGCGGGGTCAAGGAGCTGGCCATGTTCGGCGGCGACATCAGCGGACTCGTGCCAGACCGCGTGGCGGCTCGCTTGAAGGAAGAATTGCAGCGGTGAAGAACTGAGGAATCGCCTATGGACGTACTCGTCCTAATCGACAAGCTCGACGACACGATTCACAACGCCAAGCCCGTCCCCCTGACGGATCAGGTGCGCGTGGACAAGGAAGAGGTCTACGACATCCTCGACCAGATGCGCGCCACGATCCCCGAGGAGATCAAGCAGGCGCGCTGGATCGTGAAGGAGCGCCAGGAGATGCTCGCGGAGGCCAAGCGTGAGGCCGAGCGCATCATCAAGGAGGCGCGCGACGAGCAGGGCCGGCTGATCTCCGAGGAGGAGATCGTCAAGCAGGCCGAGCGCCAGGCCGAGGAGATCATCGAGGACGCCCGTGCGCGCGAGCGCGAGATCCGCCTGGGTGCGGAGGACTACGCGGACGACATCCTCAACACGCTCGAGGTCAACCTGACCAAGTTCATCGCTGCGGTGCAGCGCGGGCGGGACAGGTTGCAGGGGCGCGAAGAAGCCGAAGTCGGCTAGACCGGTTTGGCGCGGGCCTCAGGCCACTGCCTCTGCGGTGCCGTGCGCTTCGAGGTAGACGGGCCGCTGCGCGACGTGATCCTGTGCCACTGCGTGGAGTGCCGGCGCTGGCACGGGCACGTGTGCGCCGCGACCTCGGTTCCGAGCGATGCGCTCCGGCTCGTCTCTGACGCCGGGCTGCGCTGGATCGACAGCCCGGCGAGCGACGCGCACGCCCGGCGGGGCTTCTGCGGCGAATGTGGCTCCAGCCTGTTCTGGGACGCCCCTGACCGCGACACGATCAGCATCGCGGCGGGGACGCTCGATCAGCCGACCGGGCTCAAGACGATCAGGCAGATCTACACGGCCGACGCCGCCGACTACTACGAGGTCGATGCGTCGATCCCCACGGACTGACCGTGTGGGCCCCCGCAGTTCCGCATAGCGAAACCCGCAGGGCCCACACTCGCCCGAGCCCGCTGTAGCCTCGCGCCATGCCCAGCTACCTCCACACCTGCTACCGCATCGGGAACATCGACCGCTCCGTGGCCTTCTACGAGAAGCTCGGCTTCCAGGAGACCGGCCGGATGCCGATCGGCGACGAGGCGATCAACGTCTTCATGAACATGCCGGGCGAGAACCCCGTGCTGGAGCTGACCTACAACCACGGCGTCGACTCCTACGAGCTGGGCACCGGCTACAACCACATCGCGCTCGCGGTCGAGGACCTGGACGGCACGCTCGAGGGGCTGGCGGGCGACGGCATCGAGCCGGAGAAGCCGCCCTACCGGCCCGGCGGCCGCACCGAGGGCCCGCTGATCTGCTTCGTGCGCGACCCCGACGGCTATCGCGTCGAGCTGATCGAGCGCTCGGGCTAACCTCGGGGCTATGGCTCAACGCACCGACAAGTTCGACATCGGGGCCCTGCGGCTCTCGTCCGGCGAGGGGCGGCGGCTCGAGCTGGAGGTGCCGGTCGACGGCTTCGACTTCGGCGGCCAGCGCTACGCGATTCCGGGCGAACAGGTGGACGCGGTCGTCGATGTGTCGCACACCACCAACGGCTACTCGCTGCGGCTGCGTTTCAACACGGAGCTCGAAGGACCCTGCGTGCGCTGCCTCGAGCCGGCCGGGCAGAACGTCGAGGTGGACGCGCGAGAGGTCGATCAGCCCGGCGGCGGCGAGGAGCTCAGCTCGCCCTACCTCGACGGCGACGAGCTCGACGTGAGGGCCTGGGCCCGCGACGCCCTCGCGCTCGCCCTGCCCACGAGGATCGTCTGCCGCGAGGACTGCCTCGGGCTGTGCGCGGTCTGCGGCGAGAACCTGAACGAGGCGGGTCCGGACCACGCCCATGAGCGTGAACCGGACCCGCGCTGGGCCGCGCTGCGAGAGCTCAACCTGGAGTGACCTCCGCGGGGAGGCGCACCTCCGTCAGCCGAGCGTTGTTGCCGGAAGGGTCGCGGAACGAGCAGTCGATCCCGTAGGGCCGCTCCTCGGGAAGCTCGACGAACTCCACGCCTCGACCCTTGAGCTCCTCGTAGGAGGCCTGGCAGTCGTCGGTGGCGAACATGACCGATCCGGCGAAACCCTTCGCCATCAGGCGGCGCACCTCATCCGCGGTCTGCTCGTCCATTACCGGCGGACCCGGGACGGTCAGCAGGGCAATCGAGACATCGGGCTGCCCGACGGGGCCGACCGTGAGCCAGCGGAAGTTGCCGAGCTCGGGCAGGGTCACGTCGTTGCGAACCTCGAGGCCGACCTTCTTGGTGTAGAAGTCGAGCGCCTCGTCCTGGTCGTGGACCCACAGCTGCGCGACACCGATCGTGATCATCTTGTCCTCCTTGAAGACGGCATTGATTGACCGCTAGGACGCTAATCCTGGGTCGCGTCGCTGTCTTCTCGAAACGTGCGGTTCTGTGGGCGCCCGTGGAAACGCATCATGCAGGCGGGCACCATCGCGTACTGCGATGCGGGCGGGAACTTCGCGCGGTAGACCGTGGGCGGTGCCCCGAAGACGCGCTTGAAGCTGGTGGTGAACGAGCCGATGCTCTGCAGGCCAACGGACAGGCAGATGTCCGCGACCGAGCGGTCGGTGTTGCGCAGCAGCTCGGCCGCCCGCTGCAGGCGCCGGGTCAGCAGGTACGAATGGGGCGACTCCCCGAACTCGCGCCTGAACTCGCGGCTGAAGTGGGCGCGCGAGAGGCCCGCGGCCTGGGCCAGGTCGTCGACCGCGAGCGGCTCGAAGTAGCGCGCGTCGGCCAGGTCCTTGGCGCGGAGCAGGTGGCGGGCGGGTGGCACGAACGCCATGCACCGAGTATGCCGCGGCGAGCCGAATTTCCGGCGGGGGCTCGGGGCGCGAGCCCCCAGATGGCTAGACTCACCGCGCGATGGCCGTCCCCAAGCAGAGACAGTCGCATTCGCGGACGCACAAGCGCCGCTCTCAGCACAAGATCACCGCGCCCAGCCTGAGCTACTGCCCGCGCTGCCACGCGCCGCGCGTGCCGCATCGGGTCTGCGCCAACTGCGGCACCTACGCGGGCCGTGAGGTGATCGTGCAGCAGCCGGGCTCGACCACCGACGACGAGTAGTCGGCGTGAGGTCGAAGCCGTGATCGCGGTCGACGCGAACGGCGCCGACCAGGGACCCGCTGCGGTCGCCGAGGGCGTGCGCCGCTCCGGGCTGCCGGCCCTGGTCTTCGGCCCGAAGCTCGAGCTGGTGGGGGCCGGCGACCGGGCCGAGCTGGTCGACGCGCCGGAGACGATCAAGGCCGGCGACGAGGCCGTGGCCGCGGTGCGCTCGCGCAAGGAGGCGTCGATCGTCCAAGCCGCGGCTGCCGTGGGAGCCGGGCGCGCCGACGCGCTCGTCTCGGCCGGCTCGACCGGCCCGACGCTCGCGGCCGGCACGATCGAGATCAAGCGCATCCGGGGTGTCTTCCGCCCGGCGCTCGCCGTCCTGCTGCCCGTGCCCGACGGGCCGGTGCTGCTGCTCGACGCCGGCGCGAGCGTGCAGGCGCGGCCGGAGCACCTCGTGCAGTTCGCCTACATGGGCGCGTGCTTCATGGAGGCCTGCGTGGGCATCGAGCGCCCGCGTGTGGGCCTGCTGTCGGTGGGCGAGGAGTCGGGCAAGGGCACCCCCGAGGTGCTCGCCGCGCACGACCGCCTGGCCGACGGCACGCTCAACTTCGCCGGCAACGTCGAGGGGTTCGACCTCCCGCGCGCGACCGTCGACGTGGTCGTGGCCGACGGGTTCTCCGGCAACGTCGCGCTCAAGGTGCTCGAGTCAACCGTGAAGTCGCTCACCGCGGCGATCGGGACGCGCGTGCGATCGGGGCCGGTCTCGAGCCTCGGCGGCCTCCTGATCCGCGGCAAGCTGCGCGGCCTGCGCGACGAGCTCGACCCCGAGGGCGTGGGCGGCGCGATCCTGCTGGGCCTGCGCAAGCCCGTCGTCGTCGCGCACGGGAGCTTCGGCCCGCGCGGGATCGAGAACGCCGTCCGGCTGGCGCAGCGCGCCGTCAACGAGGAGATGGTCGGACGCACGTCGGCGGCGCTCGAGGCAGCCGGGGCTTTGCGGTCCGCACCCGCTGGTAGCGTCGTCGGAGCGACCTCTGAGGGGTCGAGCGACGCCTAGCCTGTAAACGAGCCCATGGAACGAGAAGAGGTCCTCGAACGCATCCGCGAGCACTTGGCCACCGAGCTGGAGGTGGACCCGGTGCGCATCGGCGAGGACACGCGCTTCCGGGAGGACCTCGAAGCGGACTCGCTCGACCTGGTTGAGCTCGTCGTCGAGCTCGAGGACAGCTACGGGGTGCGCATCCCCGACGAGGAGGCGGTCAAGATCCTGACGGTCGGGCAGGCCGCGGACTTCGTCGCCGCCCATGCCACGGGGATCGAGACCTGAGCCGCAAGACCTCGGCTCGGCCGAGGGCGCGCGGAAGGTCGACTCCCTCGAGGAGCTCCTCGCGGAGCTGCCGGAGGACCTGCGGCGGCAGGCCTTCACCCATGCGTCCTGGGTCGACCATCGCTCGGACTCGTACGAGCGCCTCGCCTTCCTGGGGGACGTGGTCCTGAGCCTGGCGGTCTCCACCCACCTGTACCCGCGCTTCGAGCGTCAGGGGGCGGGCCGGCTGACCAAGGTGCGCGCCCAGGCCGTCAGCGGAGCCTCCTGCGCGAACGTCGCGCGCGAGCTGGACGTGCCCGATTCGCTGCGGGCGGCCGCGCCCGAGGGCACCACCGGACGCAGCGCGGAGATGCTGGTGGCCTCCGAGCGCGTGCTCGCCTCGATCTGCGAGGCCATCATCGGCGCCGCCTACCTCGCCTTCGGCTTCGAGCGCACCGCGCCCGCCGTGGTGGAGTCGTTCGCGCGAGGAGATCGAGGAGGCGCTCGAGCACCCGGTCGACTACAAGTCGGTGCTCCAGGAGCGGCTCGCCCGCCGCGCCGAGGTGGTCACCTACCTGACCGTGGCGGAGGAGGGCCCGGCGCACGACCGCAGCTTCATCGCCGTCGCCGAGGTCGACGGGGAGGAGCTCGGCCGCGGGGAGGGAAAGACCAAGAAGGGAGCGGAGCAGGAAGCCGCGCTGCACGCTCTGGATCGTCTTGAGGATGCGGCGCCCGTAGATGCATCTGCGCTCCATATCGATGAAGGGCTTCAAGTCCTTCCCCGACCGGACCAAGCTCGAGTTCGGCACGGGCGTGTCCGTCGTCGTCGGTCCCAACGGGTCGGGCAAGTCGAACATCACCGACGCCGTGCTGTGGGCGCTCGGCGAGCAGTCCCCGCTCGCCGTGCGCGGGCAGGTGATGAAGGACGTGATCTTCGCCGGCGGCCACGGCGTGCAGGGCTCGAAGTCGGCCGAGGTCGAGGTCGTCATCGACAACACGGACGGGCGGCTGTCCACCGACTTCTCCGACATCTCGATCGTGCGCCGCCTCAATCGCGACGGCGAGGGCGAGTACCGCCTCAACGGCGCCCGCTGCCGGCTGGTGGACGTGATCGAGGTGCTCTCGGACTCCGGGCTCGGCAAGGAGATGCACTCGGTCGTCTCGCAGGGCAAGGTCGAGCAGATCGTGCTCTCGCGCCCGCGCGAGCGGCGCCTGCTGATCGAGGAGGCCGCCGGGCTCGGCAAGCACCGCAAGCGCCGCCGCCGGGCGCAGCTCAAGCTCGAGCGCACGGAGGACAACCTCGGCCGGGCACTCGACGTGGAGCGCGAGGCGCGCTCGCGGCTGCGGCCGCTGAAGCGCCAGGCCGAGGCGGCGGAGCTGCACGAGCGCCTGGAGCGCCAGACGCTGGAGGCGCGCTACGCGCTCGCCCGCGACGCCACCCGCGAGGCGCGCGCGGCGCTCGCCGGCGCCGAGCAGCGGGCCCGCGCGGCGCGCTCGGAGCGCGACGAGGCGGAGCGGCTGCTGGGCGAGGTGGCCCAGCGGCGCGAGCAGGCCGAGCAGGCATTCGCGGCGCAGACGCGCGAGCGCGAGCAGATCCAGGCGGGCCTGTTCTCCGCGCGCTCGGCGGCGGAGCGGATCGCGATGCGCCTGGAGCGCGTGCGCGAGCAGGGGCAGGCGGCGACCGAGCGCGGCGCCCGCCGCGAGCGTGAGCTGGAGCTGCTCGAGGCCGACGCCGCGCGCCACGCGCGCGAGCGACACCGATGCGCTGCCCGACGAGCGGCTGCCGCGCCCGCCCGAGGAGGACGGCGGCTCCACGCGCGCTGCCTGGGAGGCCCTCGGCCCGGCAGACCGGATCCGTTCGCTCGAGCGCGAGATCGGCCGGCTCGAGACCGACCGCCAGGCGCGCCTGCGCGACGAGATCGAGAGCCTCGACTCGGAGCTGGAGCGCGCGCGCGGCGAGCACACACGGCTGCAGGAGGCCGCCGCGGAGCGCCAGACCGCGCTCGAGGCTGCCGAGGCCGAGATGGAGATCGCCCGCACGGCGCGCCGCGAGGCCGAGCGCGCAGTCGAGGCGGCGCGCGCCCGCGCCGCCAAGGCCGGCGCCGACCTCGCCGTGGTCAACCAGTTCCTGCGCACGGCCGCCGCGGCCCCCGACGGCTCGGCCACGCTGGCCCAGTCGCTCGACGTGGCCGAGGGCTACGAGCTGGCGCTGGCCGCCGCGCTCGGCCCGCGGCTGTCCGCCGCGGTGGTGGACAGCGTTGCCGAGGGGGAGCGCCTTCTCGACGGAGCCGGCGAAAAGGGCGGCACAGCCCTGATGGCAGCCGGGGGCTCACGCCCGCGGACCCCCGCCGGAGATTGGCCTGCTGGTCAGGGCGCCGCCGTTCGGCTGCTGGAGCACGTGACTCCGACGCCCGCGGTCGCCGCGCTTGCCGAGCGCCTGCTGGGCCGGGTCTGGGTGGTCGATTCGCTGAGCGGCCTGCCCGACGGACTTCAGCGGCGTCGCGGTCACGCGCTCGGGCCGCTGGCTCGACTGCGCCACCGGGGAGCTGTCCCAGGCGCCCGCTGGCGGGGCCGAGCGGGTGCTCGAGGAGCGGCGCCGGCGCGACGAGCTGATCACCGCGTCCGAGGCCGCGGCGGCCGAGGAGGCCGACGCCGGCCGCGCCGCCGAGCAGGCCGGGGAGTCGATCGCGCGCGCCGACGCCGCCCGCGACGAGGCCGACGCCGCCCACCGGCGCGCCGCGCGCGAGGTGGCCGAGGCCGCCGAAGCCGTCAGCCGCACCGAATGGGTGATCGCCCGGCGCCGCGAGGCCCCCGACGAGGGCCCCGGGGCCGTGCGCCGCGCCGAGCTGATCGCCGACCTGCGCGCGGAGCGCCGACTGGCCGAGCGCATCGAGGCCGAACGGGCCGAGCGCACCCGCTCGCTCGAGCGCGTGCGCACGGGCATCGGGCGCGACGCCGAGCTGGCCCGCGTGGCCGAGCGAGCGGCCGCGGCGCTGGAGCGCGCCCAGGCCGCCGTGGCCACCCGCCGCGATGCGCTCGCCGAGGAGCTCACGCAGCACGCCGCCGGGGGCGAGCAGACCGCCGAGGCGCTGCGGGCCTGCGCCCACGAGGAGGCCGAGCTGCAGGGCCGCCTGAGGGACGCCAGCGAGGCCGTCACCGGAGCCGAGGTCGCGGCCCAGCAGGTGCGCGACACCGCGGCCGAGGTCGAGCGCGACCTGACCGCGCTCGCGTCGGGGCTGGGACTCGACGCCGAGCCGGCGAGCCGAGCCCCTGCCCGACGAGGAGCGCGAGGCCCTCACGCATCCGCGTGGATCGCCTCAACCGCCGCCGCGAGCAGCTCGGGCCGGTCAACCCGCTCGCCAAGCAGGAGTACGACGAGGCCGTGGCACACGTCGAGGAGCTGGAGGAGCAGCGCCGGGACCTCGAGGCGGCGCTGGCCGAGCTGGAGGGCCTGATCGTCGAGACCGATCGCCGCATCCGCGAGAGCTTCGAGCAGACCTTCGAGGCCGCCGCGAAGAACTTCGAGGAGGTCGTGGAGCACCTGTTCCCGGGCGGCCGCGGCCGGCTGCGGCTGGTGCAGAGCGAGGGCCCGCGCGCGGTGATCGCCGGCGAGGAGCGCGCCCGACGGCGCCGAGCCCGCCGCCGAGGAGGACGAGCAGCCCGAGGCCGGCGTCGAGATCGAGGTCACTCCGCCCGGCAAGTCGACCAAGCGCCTGTCGCTGCTGTCGGGCGGCGAGAAGTCGCTGGTCGCGCTCGCCTTCATGTTCGCGGTCTTCCTCGCGCGGCCGTGCCCCTTCTACATCCTCGACGAGGTCGAGGCGGCGCTCGACGACATCAACATCGACCGCTTCCTTCAGCTCGTGCGCCGCTACGCGGACCGCGCCCAGTTCATCGTGGTCACCCACCAGAAGCGGACGATGGACGCCGCCGACACGCTCTACGGCGTGAGCATGGGCGGCGACGGCATCTCGCGCGTCGTCTCGCGCAAGCTCGGCGACGCCGGGATCGACGAAGTCGCCGCCGCCTAAGCTGCGCCGGTGACCCGCACCTGGCAGGAGCTGTTCGTCACCGGCGAGGACGCGCCCGCGCCCGCTGAGCCCGACGACGGATCCCGAGCGCCGCGGCTTCTTCCGCCGCCTGCGCGAGAACATGTCGAAGACGCGCCAGGCGCTCGGCGCCGAGCTCCAGGCGACCGTCTTCCAGTCGCTGGACGACGAGGCCTTCGAGCGCCTCGAGGAGGCGCTGATCTACGCGGACGTCGGCGCGCCCACGACGGCCGCCATCGTCGAGCGCCTCGAGCGCGAGGCCGAGGAGGGCTCGCTCGCGGACGGCGAGGACCTCACGCGGCGCCTGCGCGAGCTGCTCGCCGAGACGGCCCGGCTCGAGGGCGACACGATCGCCCTGACCGAGCACCCGACGGTGATCCTGGTGGTGGGCGTCAACGGCAGCGGCAAGACGACGACGATCGGCAAGATGGCCTGGCATCTCCAGCAGGAGCTGGGCCGCTCGGTGCTGCTGGCGGCGGGCGACACCTTCCGCGCCGCGGCGGCGGAGCAGCTGACGCTCTGGGCCGAGCGGGCCGGCTGCGAGATCGTCCGCGGGGAGGAGGGCTCGGATCCGGGGGCGGTGGCGTTCGACGCGATCGAGGCGGCCAGGGCGCGCGGGCGCGACGTGGTGCCTGATCGACACCGCGGGCCGGCTCCACACCCAGCAGCACCTCATGGAGGAGCTGCGCAAGGTGCGCAAGGTGATCGAGCGCCAGGAGCCGGGCGCGCCGCACGAGACGCTGCTCACGATCGACGCCACCACCGGCCAGAACGGGCTGCGCCAGGCGCTGCTGTTCCGCGAGGCCGTCGACGTGACCGGCATCGCGCTGACCAAGCTCGACGGCACCGCGAAGGGCGGCATCGCGCTCGCGATCGCCCAGGAGCTGGGCGTGCCGGTCAAGCTGATCGGCATCGGCGAGGCGCTCGAGGATCTGCGCCCCTTCGACCCGGACGACTTCGCGCGCGCGATAATCGAGCCGTGAGCGGGCACGGCGACGGCACGCGGGTGGTGCGCGCCGGCCTGCCGGCGGCCGAGCAGGGCCAGCCCTTCATGCCCGGGCCGGTGTTCGCCGCGCCCGTTTCACCTGCAGGGGGAGGTGGCGGACTCCGAGTGGAGCTACACGCGCTACGGCAACCCGGGCTGGGCGCGCTACGAGTCCGCGCTCGGCGAGCTCGAGGGTGGCGAGGCGGTGGTGTTCGCGTCGGGCATGGCCGCCGCCACCGCGCTGCTGCTCACGGGCCTCGAGCCTGGATCCGCGGTCGCGATGGACCACGGCTGCTACCGCGGAGTGCGGCTGTTCGCCGAGGCTCACCTCGAGCCGCGCGGGGTGGAGGTGCGGCTGGCTCCGCCGCAGGAGCTCGAGAACGCGCTGCAGGGCGCTCAGATGCTCTGGCTCGAGTCGCCCTCGAATCCCAAGCTGGAGGTCTACGACCTGGCCGCCCTGGCCGAGGCCGCGCACGCCGCCGGCGCCGTCTGCGTGGTGGACAACACCACGGCTGGGCCGCTCTACCAGAAGGCCCTGGACCTGGGCGCGGACTACGCGATGACGAGCGCCACCAAGCATCTGTCCGGGCACTCGGACGTGTTGCTCGGGTACGTGGCCACGCGCGACTCCGAGCGCGCCCAGGCCCTGCGCGACTGGCGCACCAAGCAGGGCGCGATCCCGGGCCCGTTCGAGGTCTGGCTCGCGCACCGCTCGCTGGCGACGCTGCGCGCTGCGCCTGGAGCGCGGGAGCGCCAACGCGCTCGCGCTCGCCCAGCTGCTGAGCGGGCGCGACGACGTGAGCGGCGTGCGCTATCCGGGCCTGCCCGGGGACCCCGGTCACGAGGTCGCCCGCCGCCAGATGAGGGGCTATCGGCACGGTCATCGCCTTCGACCTGGGCGCGCGCGAGCGCGCCGAGCGCTTCCTCGGCGCTTGCGAGCTGGTCACCGAGGCGTCCAGCTTCGGCGGCGTGCTGACCACGGCCGAGCGCCGCGAGCCGCTGGGGCGGCGACGACGTGAGCGAGGGCTTCATCCGCCTCTCCGCCGGCTGCGAGGACACGGACGACCTCGTGGCGGACGTGGAGCGCGCGCTCGCCGCGGCGTGAGCCTGCTCGTCACCGGCGCCACCGGCTACCTCGGGCGCGAGCTGCTCCGCCGCACCCAAGCCGTCGGCATCTCATCCCGGGATGCGGACATCCGGGACGCGGCCGCGGTGGCGACGCTGTTCGAGCGGTTGCGCCCCGAGGCCGCGATCAACACGGCCTACCGGCATGACGACCGGGCCACGACGTTCGACGGCGCGGCCCACGTGGCCGCCGCGGCGGCGGCGGTCGGCGCGCGGCTCGTGCACCTCTCCACCGACGTGGTCTTCGACGGCGAGAAGGGCGAGCCGTACGTCGAGGAGGACGAGCCCGCCCCGCTGACCGACTACGGCCGGGCGAAGGCGGACGCCGAGCGCGCCGTGCTGGAGGCGCACCCGGGCGCGCTGGTGGTGCGCACGTCGCTGATCTACGGAGGCCTCGAGCCGGGGCCGCAGGAACGGCTGGCGGCAGATCCGGACGCCAGCTTCTTCACCGACGAGGTGCGCTGCCCGATCCAGGTCGGCGACCTCGCCCAGGCCCTGATCGAGCTGAGCGGCCGCGAGCTCGGCGGCCGCCTGCACGTGGCGGGTGCGGACCGGCTCAGCCGGCGCGAGTTCGCCGAGCTGCTGGCGGGCCGTGCCGTTCGCGCGGCCAAGAGCTCGGATTCCGGTCTCGTGCGCCCGCGCGACTGCTCGCTCGCGATCGACCGCGCTCGCGAGCTGCTCCACACTCGACTGCGCGGCGCGCGCGAGGTGCTGGACGCCCAACACCCCTAGGATCGGGTGGGATGGACGAGTGGATCCTCTGGATGATCGCGGCCGGCGTGCTGGCGGTCGGCGAGATGTTCACACTCGGGTTCTTCGCCGGGCCGATCGCGATCGCGGCCGTCGTTGCCGCGATCGTCGCGCTCGCCGGCGGCGGGGTGGCCCTCCAGTGGATCGTGTTCACGGTCATGTCGGCCGGCGTCGCTGCTCGTCCTGCGCCCGATCGCCCGGCGGCACCTGCACACGCCGGCGCAGCTGCGCACCGGCACGGCCGCGCTGGTCGGCGCCTCGGCGACGGTGCTGGACCGCGTGGACCGCAACGGCGGCACCGTGAAGCTCGCCGGCGAGGTGTGGAGCGCCCGCTCCTATGACGAGGACCATGCCTTCGAGCCCGGGACGCGGGTCGAGGTGCTGAAGATCGACGGCGCGACGGCGCTCGTACACGAATAGCGAAAGGACCCTCCATGGCCATCCCGATCGTCCTCATCGTCGTAGCGGTCGTGGTGCTGATCACCCTCGCTCGGGCAATCCGGATCGTGCCGCAGGCGCGCGCCGGGATCGTCGAGCGGCTGGGCCGCTACTACCGGACGCTCGACGCCGGCCTGGCGATCGTGGTGCCGTACGTGGACAGGGTGCGGCCGCTGATCGACCTGCGCGAGCAGGTGGTGTCGTTCAACCCGCAGCCGGTGATCACCGAGGACAACCTCGTCATCCAGATCGACACGGTCCTCTACTTCCAGGTGACCGACCCCAAGGACGCGACCTACGAGATCAACAACTTCATCGCCGGGGTCGAGCAGCTCACGGTCACCACGCTGCGCAACGTGGTCGGCGGCATGACCCTCGAGGACACGCTGACCTCGCGCGACAAGGTCAGCGCCGCCCTGCGCCACGTGCTCGACGAGGCGACCGGCAAGTGGGGCATCCGCGTGAACCGCGTGGAGCTGAAGGCGGTCGATCCGCCCGCCTCGATCCAGGAGGCGATGGAGAAGCAGATGCGCGCCGAGCGCGATCGCCGCGCGGCGATCCTGACCGCCGAGGGCGTCAAGCAGTCGCAGATCCTGACTGCGGAGGGCGAGAAGCAGAGCGCGATCCTGCGGGCCGAGGGCCAGCGCGAGGCGCAGATCCTGCAGGCCGAGGGCCAGTCGAAGGCGATCGAGACGGTCTTCGCGGCGATCCACCGCGGCGACGCCGACCCCAAGCTGCTCGCCTACCAGTACCTCCAGGTGCTGCCCCAGATCGCGCAGGGCGAGTCGAACAAGGTCTGGATCATCCCGTCCGAGGTGACCCAGGCGCTGGGCAACCTCGGCGGGCTGATCGCGAAGCCGGACGAGCCGCCGCCACCGCCTCCGCCGCCGCCGCGGCCCTAGTGCCGGCGGCCGCCGAGCTGCTGCGCGCGGCCTACGACGCGCTCGGCCGTCGCGACTTCGAGGCCCTGTCCGGGCTGGCCGACCCCGGCTTCGAGATGGACCTCACCGACCGCGTGCTCAACCCGGCGACCTACCGCGGGGCGGAGGGCCTGGCGCGGTTCGTCCAGGAGGTCGACGAGCTCTGGGCGTCGATGGACCTCACGGTCGAGCAGGTGCTGGAGCGCGACGACGAGGCTCTGGCGATTCTGCGGGTGAAGCTCCAGGGGCGGGGGAGCGGCGTCCAGCTGGACGATCGAATCGCGCAGTGGTGGACGCTGCGCGACGGCAAACTGGTGGGGATGCGGCTGTACCAGGACGTCGACGCGGCGCTCGCGGAGTTCGAGGCCTAGGCGTCGTCCGCGATCACAGTTATCGCCGATGGATGTTGGCCGGAGGCGCCGCAGCTGATTTCTTCCACCTCACGATGTGGCCGGTCAAACGTCCTCCGCGAGAGCTGGCCGGGCTGCTTGCGATCGCGGCGATCGTCGGCTGGGGCATCGCGGCGACTCCGGCGCGCGCCAGCGGTTCGTACCCCTATTGCTCGGTGGGCCGGATCTGCTTCTACAGCGATCTCAACTACACGGGCCCGTTGCTCGCGATAAGACCGAAGGCGAGCGGCCAGTGGTGGATCTTGCCAGGCGACCAGACCAGCTCGTGGGTCAACAACGGAAGCACCCGATACTGCGTGATGGACCAGCGGACGGGCCTTCCCGACGAGACGCTCTGGACGATGCCGGCGAACGGCGGGCACAGCTCGTGGGTTGGATCGTCCCTCAACGACAGGGCCGACTACTACAGAACCTGCTGAAGCCAGGCGCGCGGGCCCGGGTGTCGGCTAGCCTCTTTCTGAGTGTTCGACGCCCTCTCCGATCGCCTCCAGGCCGCCCTCGGCGACGTTCGGTCGCGCGGCAAGCTGACCGAGGACGACGTGAACGCGGCGATGCGCCAGGTGCGCCTGGCGCTGCTCGAGGCCGACGTGAACTTCAAGGTCGTCAAGCAGTTCACCGCGGCGGTCAAGGAGCGGGCGCTCGGGCAGGACGTGCTCGACTCGCTCAACCCGGGCCAGCAGGTGGTGAAGATCGTCTCCGACGAGCTGACCCAGCTGATGGGCGGCTCGGGGCGCGACCTGGCGATCGCCAAGCCCGGGCCGACCGTGATCCTGATGGCCGGCCTCCAGGGCTCGGGCAAGACCACAGCCTGCGGCAAGCTCGCCCGGTACCTGCGCGAGGAGCACGGCATGGACGTGGCCGTGGCCGCCTGCGACGTCTACCGGCCCGCCGCCGTGGACCAGCTGATCAAGGTCGGGGCCCAGGCCGGCGCGCACGTCTACGAGCAGGGCACCGGCCGCGACCCGGTCGACATCGCCGAGTGGGCGCTCGACCAGGCCAAGCAGGACCGGCGCGACGCGCTCATCATCGACACGAGCGGCCGCCTGCACGTGGACGAGGAGCTCATGAAGGAGCTCGCCGAGATCAAGAAGCGCACCAAGCCGCACGACGTGCTGCTCGTGGTGGACGCGATGACCGGCCAGGACGCGGTCAACGTGGCCGAGCAGTTCGCCGAGGTGGCGGGGTTCGACGGGGTGGTGCTGTCGAAGCTCGACGGCGACGCCCGGGGCGGCGCGGCGCTCTCGGTCAAGGCGGTCACCGGCAAGCCGATCCTGTACGCGTCCACCGGCGAGAAGCTGGGCGACTTCGAGCGCTTCCACCCCGACCGCATGGCCCAGCGCATCCTCGGCATGGGCGACGTGATGACGCTGGTCGAGAAGGCCGAGCGCCAGATCGACGAGCGCCAGGCGGCCGACCTCGAGCGCAAGATCCGCAAGGAGCAGTTCACGCTCGACGACTTCCTGGAGCAGATGAAGCAGGTGCGCAAGATGGGGCCGATCGGCAACCTGCTGCGCATGATGCCCGGGGTCGGGCAGCAGCTCGGCAACCTCAACGTCGACGAGAAGGAGCTCGACCGGCTGGAGGCGATCATCCTGTCGATGACCCCGGCCGAACGGGCCGACCCGAAGATCATCGACGGATCGCGGCGGCGCCGGATCGCGCGCGGGTCTGGGACGAACGTGCAGGCCGTATCGCAGCTCGTCAAGCAGTTCGCCCAGATGAAGAAGGTGATGAAGCAGGTGGCGGGCGGCAAGATGCCGTCGCTGCAGCAGTTGGCCGGCGGTCGATGACCTCGCCCGGCGGCGCCCGCTAACCTCTCCCGACCTATGGCCGTCCGAGTCCGGCTCACGCGAGTGGGCAGCAAGAAGAATCCGATCTGGCGCGTGGTCGTTGCCGACCAGCGCTCGCCGCGCGATGGCCGCTTCATCGAGACGATCGGCCACTACAACCCGCAGACGGAGCCCTCGACGATTCGCATCGACGAGGAGCGCCTGCAGCACTGGGTCGCGCGCGGCGCCCAGCCGACGGGCACGGTCAAGCAGCTGGTGAAGGCGTACGCGAAGAGCGGCGGCGCCGCGGCCGTCGGCGCCCGTCGAGGCCGAGCCCGCAGCCGACGAGGCCGAGCCGGTCGTCGACGAGGCAGCTCCGGACGAGCCCGCGGCCGCCGAGGCCGAGGCCGAGCCCGAGGCCAGCTAGCCGCCCGAGGCGCGCGTGGAGGAGCTGCTCGAGTACCTCGCCCGGACGCTCGTCGACAAGCCGGACGAGGTCTCGGTCGACGGTTTCGACGAGGACGACGGCACCATCGTCCTCGAGCTGCACGTGGGTGAAGACGACGCCGGCAAGGTGATCGGTCGCGGGGGCCGCACCGTGGCCGCCCTGCGCACGGTGATGAAGGCCGCCGCGGTGCGCGATGGCAACCGCGTGCTCGTCGACGTCGTCGATTGACCCTCGTGACCGCCGGGCGGGTGGGCAAGCCGCACGGCCTGCGACGGGAGCTTCTACGTGGATGGCGCCAGCCATCCGCTGGCCCTCGGCACCACGCTGATCGATCGGCGACCGGCCCTTCGAGGTCGAGCGACGGGCGGGCACCGACGAGCGGCCGCTCATCCGGCTGTCGGGCTTGGAGGACCCGCGCGCGGTGGGCGGCGAGTTGCTGCTCGTGGAGGCCGAGCTGGCGGACGACGAGTGGCTCGCGGCCGATCTCATGAGGTGCTCGGTTCCGGGGCGGGGGCGCGTGGTGCGGGTGCTGGACGGTCCGTCGTGCTCGGTGCTCGAGCTGGAGGACGGCACGATGGTGCCGTTCGTGTCCCACGCGATCGAGTCGGTAGAGGGGGGCGAGATCCGGCTCAACGAGGACTTCCTCGGATGAAGATCGACATATTCACGCTGTTTCCCGCGTGGTTCGACTGGTTCCTCGAGCAGCGCCACGTGCGCAACGCCCTGGCGCTCGGCAGCTCGCTCGAGACCGTGGACCTGCGCGCATCCACGCCGCTCAAGGCCGGCCAGGTCGACGACACGCCCTACGGCGGCGGAGCCGGCATGGTTATCCGGGTCGACGTGGTGGAGGCCGCCCTGGCCGCGCGCTACGGGGAGGACCGTGGCGGGCGGAGGGTGATCGCGCTGGCGCCCGGCGGGCGGCGGTTCGACGACGCGCTCGCCGCCGAGCTGGCCGGCGAGCGGGAGGTCGCGCTGCTGAGCGGTCGCTACGAGGGGTTCGACGAGCGCGTGAACGAGCACCTGGCCACCGACGTGATCTCGATCGGGCCGTACGTCCTGTCCGGCGGCGAGCTGCCGGCGATGGTGGTCTGCGACGCCGTGCTGCGCAAGCTGCCGGGCGCGCTCGGCCACGAGGAGAGCGCGATCGAGGAGTCGTTCAGCGAGGCGCTCGAGGGGGCGCCCGAGTATCCGCACTACACGCGCCCGTACGACTGGCGCGGCCACGTGGTGCCCGAGATCCTGCTCTCGGGCGACCACGCCAAGGTGCGCGAGTGGCGCCTCGCCCGGAGTCGCGAGCGCGCGGCAGGACTCGGCCTAGCCCCGCCCGGCGCGTTCCCTACCTTCGCTACCATTCCGCTCCGCGCGACAGGCCCGCTGGCAGGTCGCGCCTCTTTTATGTCAGGCGTCATCGAAAGCATCGAGAATGCCCAGCTGCGGCGCGTCCCCGTGTTCCAGGCGGGCGACCGCGTGCGCGTGCACTTCCAGGTCGTCGAGGGCACGCGCCGGCGGACGCAGGTCTTCGAGGGCGTCGTGATCAAGCGCCAGGGCAACGGGGCGCGCGAGACCTTCACGGTCCGCAAGCAGTCGTTCGGCGTCGGGGTGGAACGCACGTTCCCGCTGCACTCGCCGAAGATCGAGCGGATCGAGGTGGCGTCGCGCGGCGACGTGCGGCGAGCCAAGCTCTACTACCTGCGCGAGCGGGTTGGCCGCGGCGCGCGGGTGCGCGAGCGGCGCTGGACGGGTGCCGACGACCAGGCTTACGTCGAGGGCGCGATGCCCGCGGACGACGCGCCGCGCCCCGGCGAGGAGGAGCTCGCCGAGGTGGCCGCCGCGGAGGAGGCAGAGGCAGCCGCCGCCGAGGAGGCGACCGAGGGCGGGGCGCCGGCCGCGGACGAGGCGCCGGCCGCGGAGGAGGCTCCGGCCGCGGAGGAGGCGCCGGCCGCGGAGGAGGCTCCGCCCGAGGAGGCCCGCGCTGAGGAGGCTCCGTCTGCGGAGGAGGCCCCGGCTGCCGAGGCGCCGCCCGCCGAGGAACGCCCGCGGACGAGGCGGCCGATGCGCCGCCTGCCGAAGAGCCGGACGAGCAGCCCTCGAGCTAAGTGTCCCCGCGGCTTCTCCCGAGGCGTAAGCCGGGGCGCACCGAGAAGAAGAAGGGCGCGGGTGGCTCGCTCATCGAGCTGGTCACGATCGTGGCCGTCGCGCTCGGTCTGGCGCTCGGGATCCAGGCGTTCCTGGTCAAGCCGTTCCGCATCCCGAGCGAGTCGATGGTGCCCGACGCTCCAGATCGGCCAGCGAGTGCTGGTCAACCGGCTCAGCAAGAACTTCACGCGACTACGGCCGCGGCGACATCCTCGTGTTCAAGCCGCCGGAGGGCGCCGAGTCCAACGCCTGCGGCGTCCAGCACGCCGAGACGAGCTCGTGCCCGACGCCCACCAAGCAGCGCTCGGACACGAACTTCATCAAGCGCGTGGTGGCGGTGGGTGGAGACCGCATCAAGGTGCTCGGCGGCGCCGTGTACCTGAACGGAAAGCGCCAGAAGGAGCCCTTCGCGCACCTCGACGACTCGTGCGGCATCTGCAACCTGCCCGACGAGATCCGCATTCCAAAGGGCTATTACTTCATGATGGGCGACAACCGCGGGGCCAGCGCCGACAGTCGCGAGTGGGGGCCGATCCCGAAGGATTGGGTGATCGGCCAGGCATTCGCGACCTACTGGCCGCCGAAGAAGATCGGCACCCTCTAGCCCGAAACGGCCCACTTCCGCCGCCCGGCGACTTATCATCGCCGCCAAGTGGGGACTTCGCCGAGCGCCGACAACGAGCAGTCGCCACCGGCCGGGCGCACGCCCGCGCAGGCCAGCAGCGCGACCAGACGCGTCGCACGAGCGCGCCGTCGCAAGACGAGCGGCCGCCGCCTGTTCGCCTTCGACCGGGAGCTCGGCTGCCGCTACGTGGCCGGCGCCGACGAGGCCGGTCGCGGCTCGCTCGCCGGCCCGCTGGTTGCCGCGGCCGTGCTCTTCGACCTCGAGCGCCTGACCCTGTCGGACCGCCGGGCGCTCAGCCGCCTGAACGATTCCAAGCAGCACACCGCCGAGACGCGCGAGGAGCTCTACCCGCTCGTGCTGCGCGCCGCCGCTCGCTCGGTGATCGTCTCCCGCTGCGTGAGCGGGATCGACGGGCGCGGCCTGCACAACACCAACCTCGAGGCGCTCCGCACCGCGCTGCTGGGGGTCGCCCGCAACGGAAGCGTCTGTCTCGTGGATGGGTTCAACGTCCCCGAGTTCGGCTTCGAGCAGCGCGCCGTGATCGACGGCGACTGCCGCAGCGCGGCGATCGCCGCCGCGTCGGTGCTCGCCAAGGTCAGCCGCGACCGCTACATGCGCAAGGTCGCCGAACGCCACCCCGAGTGGGACTTCGAGACGAACGTCGGCTACTCCACCCCGGAGCACCGAGCCGCGATCGCCCAGCACGGCGTGTCGCCGCTGCACCGGCTGTCGTTCCAGTCGATCGCCTACAACCAGCTGGCGCTAGAGGGCTAGAACGGGGTCAGCTTCATCGCGTCCGGGCCCTGGCCCGCGACGTTGGTGCAGCTGCCGCCGAGTTTCGTCGAGCCGTAGATCAGCGTCAGGCAGCGCCCGAGCGCGCGCTCCCCGTAGGCGTTCGGGTGAACCGCCTCCTGCAGCACGCCCTGGGTGACACGGTCGACTGGTTCAGCAGCCGCCCCCACTCGCTCGTCGTCGGCGACGGCGGCTGGTCGAGCGACGCCTGCCGCGTCGACGTCGAGCAGATCTCACGCCCCTGGAAGCGTCGCGCAGGTCGAGCAGCTGCACATGCTTGACGGCGGCTACGAACCTGAGCCCGTTCGAGATCTGGCTCACCACGGAGTCGCGCGCCCAGTCCGCGTCCGCGTCGTAGGACGGGCACCCGCCGACGCCCGCTCGCGGGCGACGTCGCTCTCGGGGTATCGGTTCTCGCTCGCCCGCACGAACACCGACGGGATAGGTCTGCAGCACGAACTGGAAGTTCTGGTAGCCCGCGGCGCTCATGACCGCGCGGACTCTCGTCGATCGCCTTCGCCCACGCTTTGAACATCGCCGTGTTGGAACTGTCGATTGAGCGCCTGCTGCTGGGCTCGTGCGGCAGGGACCCTGGTCTGGCTCAGGTACGCGGTCGCGCAGGCCTGCACGATGTCCGCGAAGCCGAGGTCGTTGCCGCCGATCGACAAGCACGACCAGCTTGACGTTCCAGACGCTTCGCGTACGTCGGCCAGCTGATCGCCCTGCGGTCGACTCGCCCTTTCCGTCCTGCCCGCCCTGGCTCGCGCGGAAGATGTTCGCCGTGGTGGCGCCCGAGCAGGCGACGTTGATCTTGTGGGTCGACCGCGATCGTGGCGCTCTTGATCTCGGCGACGTCCGAGCGGTCGCAGCCGTTGACCGCGCTCGAGGCCGTAGACGCGCGCAGCCGTCGTACGAGCAGACGACGGCCGCGCAGTTGTACGCCGCGCGGTCGGTGCCGTCGCGGGTCGCCGGACGGCGTTGACGCTGTTGCCCTGCCAGCGACCCGCCTCCCCGGAGATGTAGGAGTCGCCCAGCGAGACGATCAGCGGTGGCGGCCGAGTCGGGCCGGCGAGCGCGCTTGCGGGCGCAGCGCCAGCGCTGCGCCGACGCACGGCGACGACCCGACCAGCCTCCTCGCCACGGACGCATCCTATCCCTCAGAACGCCCCCTCCAGGTGGTCGATTCGAAGCAGTCGCCCCTCCCGGTCGAGCTCGACGCCGATCGCGTCGAAGCGCAGCTCGGGGCACCACGGAGCACCTTCGCCGCGGCCCGCCAGCCACTCGCGCGCGAGCGAGGCGCAGCCTGCGCTGCTTGCGCGGCCCGATCGCGGCGAACGGCCCGAGCTCGCCGGCCGGCCGCCCCGCCGCCGCGATCCGCGTCTTGACCTCGCAGAAGACGAGCGCAGCGCGAGTCGGCGGCGACGATGTCCAGCTCGCCGTGGCGGGTGCGGAAGTTCACGTCGATGACCGTCAGCCCGCGCGCCTCCAGGTGGGCGCGCGCGAGACGCTCTCCGGTGGCTCCGAGCGCTCGGCGGGGGTCGGGACTGGACATGCCGGCGACGCTACGGCCGGGCGTGCGACGCGTGGGAGACCGCTGTGACAAAAGAGTTACATCTCCCGGGCATGACGCCTCGTACGGGCGCGTCGGTCTGTGGATGGCCCACTGCCATATCGCCGAGAACCACGAGAGCGGCATGATGTTCAGCTTCAATGTCGACCCGTAGGGAGCTGTGATCTCCAAGCTCGGCGACGGCCTCTGGAACGCCTTCCTGATGGCATGGACGGTGTGGTGGGCGCTCGTCTTGGGCTTCTTCATCTCGGCCGTCGTGCAGGCCTGGGTGCCGCGCGAACGGATCGAGTCGGCGCTCTCCGGGGAGGGCCTGGGGCCGATCGCCAAGGCGACCGGGCTAGGCGCCGCCTCCTCGTCCTGCTCCTACGCGGCGATCGCGATTGCCAGGAGCCTGTTTGCGAAGGGCGCCAGCGCAGCTTCGGCGCTGGCGTTCCAGTTCGCCTCGACGAACCTGGTTTGGGAGCTCGGGCTTGTGCTGTGGGTGCTGCTCGGCTGGCAGTTCACGCTCGCCGAGTTCGTCGGCGGGCTCGTGATGATCGCGCTGATGTGGGCGCTGTTGCGGCTGTTCGTGTCGCGCGCAACTGGAGCAGCAGGCGCGCGACCACGCCCAGCGGGCCGCGACCGGCCAACACCACCACATGACCGGCGAGCGGATGAGTTGGCGCGAACGCCTCACGAGCGCCAGCTCGTGGTCCGACGTTGCTCACAACTTCCGTGGCGATTGGCAGATGCTGTGGAAGGAGATCACGATCGGCTTCCTGCTGGCCGGCTTCATCGCGCTGCTCGGCGACGACTTCTTCAACGGCCTCTTCCTCAACGACGCCCCCGCCGGCGTTCAAACGATCTGGGGCGCGTTGATTGGTCCGCTGATTGCCGTGCTCAGCTTCGTCTGCTCGGTCGGCAACGTGCCGCTCGCGGCCGTGCTCTGGAGCGGCGGCATCAGCTTCGCCGGCGTGATGGCGTTCATCTTCGCTGACCTGATCGTTCTGCCGATCATCGCCGCCTACCGCAAGTACTACGGCACCGCGCTTCGCCATCGCGCATCACCGGCGCTGATGTTCGTGACGATGGTGCTGGCGGCGCTGGGCGATCGACGCTGCTGTTCGGCGCGCTCGGCCTGATCCCAAGTGAGCCGGCCCAGCACCGAGGACGTGTTCGGCACGATCGAGCTCGATCTACAAGGCTGCGCTGAACGCGCTCGGACTCGGCATCTTCGTCATCCTCTTTGCCATCACTGCGCGGGGACGTCGATCCGTCTGGGATGCCGTCGACCGAAGCAAGCGCTCACGCTGTCCACTGGCGAGACCCCACTTCTGCTCGACCATGCCGGGAGCGTTCTAGGGCGATACGTCGCAGGCACCTTGACTCCGGTCAGCCGGCGGGCAGAGAATCACCACACCGACCGAAGGGAGACGCCGTGGCTTGGAGCATCGAGGGCACCTACTTCGAGAACTGCTCGTGCGAGGTGCCCTGCCCCTGCACGGTCTCCCTCGATATGGGCGCGGACTACGACCGCTGCAACGCGGTGCTCGTCTTCCAGATCGAGTCGGGCGAGATCGAAGGCGTGGACGTGAGCGGCCTGACCGTGGCCGCGGTCGCCGACACACCGCAGGTGATGAGCGAGGGGAACTGGCGGCTCGGCGTCCTGATGGACGAGAAGGCGACCGACGAGCAGGCCGAGAAGCTCGGCGCTGTGTTCGGCGGCCAGCTCGGCGGACCGATGGAGGCGCTCGGGCCGCTCGTCGGGGAGAACCTCGGCATGGCGAAGATGCCGATGGAGCTCTCCCACGAGGACGGCACCCACAGCATCCGATTCGGCGACGCGCGGCGGGGTCACCGTGCAGGACGTGGTGCCGTTCGGCAAGGCGAACGGCGAGCCTGCGAGGCTCGAAGGGGTCTTCCACCCGGCGAGCGAGACACTCACGATCGCCAGGTCGACGGAGGCGCATTTCAGCGCATTCGGGATCGACTTCGCGCACGAGGGCAAGTCCGCGTTCTCGAGTCCGTTCGCCTGGGCCGCCTGATCGGTGGAGGCCGCGGGCCTCAGCGCGCACCGTCGACGCCGCGGGTTGAGCGTCCACAGCTACGCCCTGCTCGCAGGGCTGCTGGCCCTCGCGGTCGTGGCCTGGGTGCTCACCGACGACCGCATGGCCGGCATGGACTCCACGCCCGGCGCAGACGCTCGGCGGCCTCGGCTTCTACATCACGGTCTGGGTGGTGATGATGGCCGCGATGATGTTCCCCTCCGTCGCGCCGACGTGATGATGTACGACCGCCTTCGGGAGGGACACCGCGCCAGGGGCCGTGGCGCCGCGCCGGACGCCACCCCGATATTCGTGCTGGGCTACCTGCTGGTCTGGACGGCGGCCGGGCTTGGTCGCGTATGGCCTGCTCGCGGCGGGCCGGGAGCTGGCCCCGGCGTTCCTGGCCTGGGACCAGGCCGGGCGCTGGTTGACGGGCGGCGTGATCGTGGCGGCCGGCGTCTCCGCGCGTGCCCACCGTTCACGCGCCGCCCCCTAGCTTGGCGGTCGTGCTCGCAAGCGTCACCACGTTCGCCCTCGAGGGGGTCGCAAGCCATGAGGTCACGGTCGAGGTCGACGTGCGCCGCGGGCTGCTCGACCTTCACGCTGGTTGGGCTGCCCGACCGCGCCGTCCGAGAGTCGCGCGAGCGGGTGCGCGCGGCGCTGCTGAACTCCGGGCTCGAGTTCCCGCAGAAGCGCATCACCGTGAACCTCGCCCCCGCGCACGTGCCCAAGGAAGGGCCGGGCTTCGACCTGGCGATCGCGGTCGGCGTGCTCGTCGCCAGCGGGCAGGTGACGCAGGAGCAGCTCGGCGAGTGCGCGCTGTGCGGCGAGCTGTCGCTCACGGGCGAGCTACGGCCGATCCGCGGCGCGCTCGCCACGGCACTCGGCGCGCGGCGCTGTGGCTATCGCCGCCTGCTCGTGCCCGAGGAGAACGCCGCCGAGGCGGCCCTGGTGGACGAGATGGAGGTGCACGGCATCCCGTCGCTCGGCCGGATCGCGGACCTGCTGCACGGTCGCTGGCTGCCCGAGCGGGCCGCGCCCAGCCATCCCGAGGGCGCGCAGCCGGCAGACCCGCTGGACCTGGGCGACGTTCGCGGGCAGGACGACGCCAAACGGGCTCTGGAGATCGCTGCCGCAGGGGGCCACAACCTGCTCATGATCGGCCCGCCCGGAGCAGGAAAGACGATGCTGGCGCGGCGCCTGCCGGGGATGCTGCCGCCGCCCACGTTCGAGGAGGCACTCGAGGTGACGCAGGTGCACGGCGCCGCGGGGATCGGCGAGGGCCGGCTCGCCACGAGGCGCCCGTTCCGCGCGCCCCACCACACGATCTCCGCCCAGGGTCTGGTCGGGGGAGGCAGCCGCCCGATGCCGGGCGAGATCACGCTTGCCCACCGGGGAGTGCTGTTCCTCGACGAGCTGCCCGAGTTCAGCCGTGCGGCGGTCGATGCTCTGCGTCAGCCGCTCGAGGACGGCCGTGTGACGATCATGCGGGGGCAACGAGCGCTCGACTTCCCGGCCAACGCGATGGTCGTGGCGGCGTGCAACCGCTGTCCGTGCGCGCGGCCGCCGGACCGATGCTCCTGCACCGCGGGCGAGCTCGCGCGCTACCTGCGGCGCCTCAGCGGCCCGCTGCTCGACCGCATCGACCTGGTCTGCCAGGTCGACCAGGCGGCGCCGCTCGAGCTCGTGCGACCTCGCGGCCGCCGGCGCGGCACGCACGCCGTGCGCCGCCGGGTCGCGAACGCTCGCATGAGCCAGCAGAGCCGGCTGGCCGGCACCGGCGCGCTCTGCAACGGCGACATGGACGGTCGGCTGACCCGCCGCGAGGTGCCGCTGGACGAGCCCCTCACGCAGCGCATGCTCGAAGCTCGCTGTCGCCTCGACCTGAGCGGCCGGGGCCACGACCGCGTGCTGCGCGTTGCCCGGACCATCGCCGACCTCGACGGGCGCGAGGGACTAGCCGAGAGCGACCTCGACGAGGCGCTCTCGTATCGCCTCGACGGGCTCGACCTGATGGCCGCATGAGTGCCTGCGACCCGTGTCTGCGCCGCGCCCTGCTCGTGGCGATGCTGGCCGGGCGCATCGCCGGGCTGCTGGACCGGCCGACCACCCGCGTCGCCCGGTCTGCTGGCGCTGCCGGAGGCCGAGCTCGTGGCGGCGGTCGGAGGCCCGCGCGGCGAGGAGGTGCTCGAGGCCATGGACGGGCGCGACCTGGACGTCGACCGTCGCGCCTTCCGCCAGGCCGGGGTGGCCGCGGTGTGCCGGCACGCGCCCGACTATCCGCCGCTGCTGAAGGACCTGGCCGACGCGCCAGCGGTGCTGTTCGCTGCCGGCTGCCGTGCGACCCTGGCCACCCTGCGCGACGAGCCGGCGGTGGCGATCGTCGGCACCCGCAACCCGAGCCCGTACGGCCGGGAGGTCGCCCATTCGCTCGGCCGCGGCCTGGGTGCCGCCCGGGTCCCGGTGGTGAGCGGGCTGGCCCTGGGCATCGACGCAACCGCCCACCGCGGTTGCCTCGCGGGCGGTGGGTTGCCTGTGGCGGTGCTCGCCTGCGGGCCCGACGTGGTCTATCCGCGCCGTCATCGCGCGCTGCATCGGGACGTCTGCGCCCGCGGGGCCGTGCTGTCCGAGCTGCCGCCGGGGGTGCAGCCGTTTCGCTGGAGCTTCCCGGCGCGCAACCGGATCATGGCCGGGCTGGCGCGCATGACGGTGGTGGTGGAGGCCGCGGACCCCAGCGGCAGCCTGATCACGAGCGACTTCGCCCGCGACCTGGGCCGGTCGGTCGCCGCCGTGCCGGGTCACGTGACCGCTCGCATGGCGCGCGGCACGAATGGCCTGCTGCGCGACGGCGCCGTGCCGGTCACGGGCCCCGCCGACGTGCTCGACGAGCTGTTCGGAGCCGGCGTGCGGCACGTCCCCCAGACGGCCGAGCCGCCGCCGGGCCGTACCGCGCGACCCCGTGCTGCGCCGCGTCTTGGACGCGGCCGAGCGGCACGGCCTCGTTTCCGCCATCGCGGCGAATGCCCGGATCAGCGTCGCCGAGGCCCGGGCGGCGCTGGGCCGGCTGGAATCGGACGGCTATCTGGTGCGCCGCGCGCTTGGCGGCTGGGAGAGGGCGCTCGGCCCGCCGGCCGCCGCCCGCGACGGGCCTGCCTATCCTGGCGAGCCGTGACTCGCGCTTCGCCACCCAGGCTGCTCACCATCGCCGGCTCCGACTCCGGCGGCGGTGCCGGCATCCAGGCCGACCTCAAGGCGTTCGCCCGCTGCGGGGCCCACGGCATGAGCGCGATCACGGCGATCACGGCCCAGAACACGGTCGCGGTGAGCGAGATCTATCCGCTGCCGCCGGAGGTGGTGGTCGCCCAGGTGAGGGCCGTGGCCGAGGACATCGGCGTCGACGCCGTCAAGATCGGCATGCTCGGCGGGCGCGAGACGATCGCCGCGGTCGAGCGCGCGCTGGACCTGGTCGGCGACGTGCCGGTGGTGCTCGATCCCGGTGATGATCGCCGAGAGCGGCGCCCGGCTGCTCGACGTGGACGCCGAGGAGGCGCTGCGAACGCTGCTGCTGCCCCGAGTCACGGTCGTCACGCCCAACCTGCCCGAGGCGCGCGTGCTGGCGGGGGTGGGGGAGGAGGTCGAGCCGCCCGAGCTGGCGCGCCTTGTCCACGCGCTGGGGCCGGCCAACGTCGTCGTCACCGGCGGTCACCGCGAGCAGGCGATCGACACGTTCTTCGACGGTGAGCGGGTGGTCGAGCTTCCGGGGGAGCGATACCCCGAGGGCGCCGCACACGGCTCCGGCTGCACCCACTCGTCGGCGCTGGCCGCCCACCTGGCGCTCGGCCTGGAGCCGCTCGAAGCGGCCAAGCAGGCGAAGCGGATCGCCTCGGAGGCGGTTCGCGACGGCCTGCGCGGCCTCGGCGCCGGCGCCGGCCCGGTCGACGTGCTGGGCCTGGGAGGCTCCGGGCGCTAGAGCTCCACGCCCTGCTCGGCCAGCCAGCGCCGCAACGTGCTCGGCCGGTTGCCCGTGGAACTCGGCTCGGGCGGCGAGCTGCAGCAGCCGCTCGGGGGGATCGTCGATCTCCGTCCGGCGGAAGGCCAGGTACGTGGCGACCGCGGCCATCATGACCACGACCGGGTCCTCGTCCTGCGGGTCGATGGCTCCCTTGGCCTCGGCGATCTCGAGCTCGATGTCGCCCTCCGCCGTCACGGGCTCGTCGCGGTCCTCGAAGCGCCGCAGCAGATCCCAGGCGCCGTCGTCGGTGCCGGCCGGGTCGACGACCTCCGCCGCCCGGTGCATCACGTCCGCCAACGAGGGAGGGCCGCCCCGCACTCGTGCCTTTCGCATATGGGATGGCTACCCGTACGGCGCGGCCGGACAAACGCGCGGTGGCATAATGACTCGGTCGCCGCACGAGCTCACATCCGATTCCTGCGCATGAAGCCCGGTCACGGCGAGATCCTGCTGGCCGAAGGCGATCCACAGGTGCGCGAGGAGGAGGAGCGGCTGATCGAGGAGTTCCGCCGCCAGCTCGACGAGGGGATGTGGGCCGCGGTGCCCACCACGAACCCCGGCAGCGGGCGGCGCGAGGCGCAGCTGATCAAGGGCTACGGCGACATCCCCGCAGGCGCCGACCGGGTGATCTTCTTCCCGCGGGCCTCGGGAGGCTGACGCGGCGCGAGATGCTGCTCGCCCTGCTCGCCCTCGCTCTGATCGCCCTGGTCCTCGCGGCTCCGATGATCGTGCGCGAGACGGCCAACCGGCGCGCGCGCCGCCAGGCGGCCAAGGCAGCCCGCGGCGGCTTCGACCTCCCGCTCTACGACCCCGGCCGCGAGCGCCGCGCCGAGCAGCGCGCTCGCGAGCTGCTGCGCTCCTGCGTCAACGCGGAGGAGTGGGCGATGTACCGGGACCTGGGCTTCATCCGCGTGGCCGGCAAGCACGCGCGGCGCGACGGCGATCGCGGCGGGGGCGGGCCCGCCTACGCGTACCTCATCTACGCCCACAAGCCGATCGTGGCGTTCGTCCCCGGCAGCGGGCAGCTGTTGAGCGAGTACTGCGTCGAGTTTCCCGACATGTCCGGGAGCGGCGGGCGGCACCGGCTGCCCGCCTCCGACGACGTGCTCGCCAAGTGGATGGCGCTCACCTCGGACGAGGACCGCGTGATCCACCGCGCCAACATGCACCTGGTCGGCCGGCAGCTCGATCCCGCGCGTGTGCGGCGCGACCTGTGGCGGCTCGCCGAATGGGAGCGTCGCCGCAAGCAGCGGCGCCAGGTTTCCCACAGCGAGTGAGCAGCGATCCGCGCAGCCGCAGCCGGGTCATCCTGGATGGCCCGGATCGCGCCCAGGCGCGCGCCTACCTGAAGGGCATCGGGTTCGACGACGACGCCCTCAAGCGCCCGATCATCGGCATCGCCAACACCTGGACGGAGACGATGCCCTGCAACTTCCACCTGCGCCGGCTCGCCGAGAAGGTGAAGGAGGGCGTGCGGGCCGCGGGCGGCACGCCGATGGAGTTCAACACCGTCGCGATCTCGGACGGGATCACGATGGGCACCGAGGGGATGAAGACCTCGCTGATCAGCCGTGAGGTGATCGCGGACTCGATCGAGCTGGTCGCGCGCGGGCACATGTTCGACGCCGTGGTGGCCCTGTCGGGCTGCGACAAGACGATCCCCGGCTGCGTGATGGCGCTCGCCCGGCTCGACGTGCCCAGCCTCATGCTCTACGGCGGCTCGATCGCGCCCGGTCGCTGGCGCGGCCGGGACGTGACGATCCAGGACGTGTTCGAGGGCATCGGCGCGCACGCCGCCGGCGACCTCACCGACGACGAGCTGACCGACCTCGAGAACCACGCGAGCCCCGGCGCCGGCGCGTGCGGCGGCCAGTTCACCGCCAACACCATGGCGATGGCCTTCGAGGTGCTCGGCATCTCGCCGATGGGCAGCTCGATGGTCCCGGCGGAGGACGGCAAGAAGGGCAAGGTCGCCGAGGAGTGCGGCCGGCTCGTGATGGAGGTGCTGGCCGAGGACCGCCGACCGAGCCGGATCATCACCAAGGAGTCGCTCGAGAACGCGATCGCCGCCGGGGCGATGTCGGGCGGCTCCACGAACCTCGTGCTGCACCTGCTCGCCGTGGCGAACGAGGCCGGGGTGCCGCTGGACATCGACGACTTCGACCGCATCGCCTGGGGCACCCCGCTCCTGTGCGACCTCAAGCCGGGCGGCCGCTACGTGGCCACGGACCTCTACCGCGCCGGCGGCGTCCCGCTCGTGATCCGCCGCCTGCAGGAGGCCGGCCTGCTCCACGGCGACGCCCTGACCGTCACCGGCCAGACGATCGGCGAGGTGGCCAGCCTGGCCGAGGAGGCCGAGGGCCAGGACGTGGTCCGGCCGGTCGACGACGCGATCAAGCCCAACGGCGGCTTCGCGATCCTGCGCGGCAACCTCGCCCCGAAGGGCTGCGTGGTCAAGCTCTCGGGCCACGGGCGCACTGGAGCACCGCGGCCCCGCCCGGGTGTTCGAGTCCGAGGAGGACGCTTTCGCCGCCGTGATGGCGAAGTCGATCCAGCCCGGCGAGGTGGTCGTGATCCGCAACGAGGGCCCGGTCGGCGGCCCCGGCATGCGCGAGATGCTGCACGTGACGGCCGCGCTCGTGGGGGAGGGCCTGGGTGATTCGGTGGCGCTGCTCACCGACGGGCGCTTCTCCGGCGCCACCCACGGCTTCATGGCCGGCCACGTGGCCCCGGAGGCGCCGCACGGCGGCCCGATCGCGATCGTGCGCGACGGCGACACGGTCGTCTTCGACGTGGCCAAGCGCGAGCTCAACGTGGAGCTGAGCGACGAGGAGATCGCGGCGCGACTGAGCGACTACGAGGCGCCGGCGCCGAAGTACGTCAGCGGGGTGCTGGGCAAGTACGCGCGCCTGGTGGGCTCGGCGTCCGAAGGCGCCGTCACCGGATAGCGGACTCGCCCTCGACCGGCGCCCCCGCGGCCGCGGAGCCGCGCTCCGCGAGGAACTCCATCATCAGGTCGTTGAACGTCTCGGGCCGCTCGGCCATCGAGACGTGCCCGGTGTCCTGCATCACGACCTTGCGGCTGTCGGGGATCAGGCGCTCGAACTCCTGCGCGTCGTTGACGGGGATGATCGAGTCCTTCTCGCCCCAGACGATCAGCGTGGGCACACCGATCTCTGGCAGGCGATCGCGGAAGTCGTAGTTGAGGCTCGCGCGCAGGGCGTCGGTGAAGCCGGGCTTGCCGGTGCCCTTGAAGAAGCCCTCGTAGGCCAGGTCCGGCTTCAGCCGCGACGGGTGGCGTGCCACGAACTGGAGCGACAGGTGCCGCGCCTTCGGCCGCGACGCCAGCTGGCGGTCCTGGGCCGCGGTGCGTGTGGCGATTGCCGTCGCCACGCGGCCCAGGGTCATGATCGGCGCGTGGGCGAGGTTGGCGCTGGTGATCCCGGCGGCCGACACGAGCAGCAGCTGATCCACCCGCTGCGGGAACTGGATCGCCACCTCCGCGCCGATGTAGCCGCCCATCGAGTTGCCGACGATGTCCACGTGGCCGAGGCCGAGCCGCTCGCAGAGCGCGTGGACCGTGCGCCCGTAGCCCGGGATCGTGATCTGCGTCGCGCGGCATCGGCGACAGCCCGAGGCCGGGCAGGTCGAGCGCGATCACGCGCCGCTCCTGAGCCGCGCGCGGCAGGTTCTCGAGCCAGTTCTGCCACTGGCCGCCGAGCCCGTGGACGAACACGATCGGCTCGCGCGTCGCCCGACGCCGATGTCGACGTAGTTGACCGGGCTGCCGTCGATCTCCACCTGGTGGAGGTGGCTCGCCCAGTCGATCGTGCGCCAGTCCGGCTGCGCCGTCACGCCGTAGTCGTCGCCCGCGAGGCGGGCTGCTCGCACGCGCGCGGGGAGTGCCGTGGGGACGAAGTACTTGGGCATGTGGCTTCTAGGGTACGGCCCGTGGCGAAAATTGCGCTGGACATCGACTCGACGCTGCATCCCTACTGGGACCTGCTGCAGCGGATCGTGCTGGAGCGCTACGGCGTCGAGCTGCCCTACGAGGAGCAGTTCGAGTGGGGCATCAGCGCGCTGGAGCGCGACGCCGTCATCCACTGCGTGGAGGAGACCCACTCGGACGAGAACATCCTGGCCGGCGTGCCCTACGAGAACGCGGTGGAGACCGTGCGCGACTGGCACGCCCAGGGGCACTGGATCCACGTGACCAGCCACCGTCGCGCGCAGACCGCCGACGCCACCGCGCGCTGGCTGGAGCGGATCGAGATGCCCTACGACGACCTGCACTGCTCGTTCGACAAGGTCACGCGCTGCTCGGAGCTGGGCATCGACGTGCTGGTCGACGACAGCCCGGTCAACATCGTGCGAGCCCGCGAGGCCGGGATCGTGCCGGCGACGCTGGTGCACCCCTGGAACGAGGAGCTCGTGGAGCGGGACGGGGTGATCGCGGCGCACGACTGGGACGGGCTGCGGCGCGCTGCTGGACCCGGTGCTGGCGGAGCTCGGCCGAGCGCTCAGCCCGCGTACCCGAACCGCTCCAGCACCGGGATCTCGTGGATCTGCGGTGGCTGGAGGTGGTCCCAGAGGATGCCGGGCGGCCGGCGGTGGGCGCCGTCGACCTCGATCACCGCGCGCGGCGTCGCGACCAGGCCCACCGGGATGTCGTGGGCGGTCATCAGCAGGTTCTCGCGCAGGATCTGGATCGGGTGGACGGTCGTGGCGATCACGGTGCGGCGGTCGATCTTGCCGCTCTCGCACAGCAGCGCGTACTCGAGGTCGGAGAAGCCGCCGCCCTTGCCCACGCGCGCGCCCTTCAGGTTGACCGCCACCGACCCGGTCAGGACCAGGTCCAGCTCGGGCACCTGGTCGAGGTCGATCACCCGGCCGTGGCGCAGCGCGCCCTTGATCGTGGCCGCCTCGCGCAGCTGCGCGGCGGACAGCCGGCGCGGGTCGAGCAGCCGGAACGGGTGCTGGTCGCGCAGCCGCGGCACCGCCATCACGAGCACCTTGCCCTGCTCGAGCGCGAGCCGGCGGGCGTGCGTCTGGGGCGAGTCCGGGTTCGCCTTCAGCGTGCGTGCTCCCGTCCAGGCCGGGTGGCGGGCGAGCCGCTCGGCGGCGCCCTTGGCGCCCGCGAAGTTGGGGATGCGGCCGTCGGCCCCCGGGAAGCGCGACACCCCGTCGCGGTCCATCGCGCGCCAGACGTCGGCCCGCACCTCGTCCTTCGAGCGCATCGGCACCGCAATCTGACACACTCGGTCGTCGTGGCGGAACCGACCCGCACACCACTCTCACCGCGCGAGCGCCGGCGCGAGCCGCGCAGCAGCGAGCTCGTTCCGGCCGAGACGCTCAAGTCCCACCTGCCCGGCGTGGAGCCCGAGCGGCGCCTCAACGACTGGGGCCGCTCGGAGCGGGTCGAGGGCGTCTTCGACGCCACGCTCGTCGAGTTCTTCTACCGCCACTGGTTCCGCGCGGAGGTCGAGGGGATCGAGAACGTGCCGGCCACCGGCGGCGCGCTGCTCGTCTCGAACCACTCCGGCGCGCTGCCGCCGGACGCGGCGATGATCGGCAAGTCGATCCGCGAGGAGCACACCCACCCGCGCCCGCTCAACATCACCGTCGAGCACTTCTTCAAGGGCTACCCGGGCTTCTCGATGCTGGTCTCGAAGATCGGCTGCGTGCCCGCGCACCCGGCCAACGTGCACCGGCTGCTCTACGACGAGGAGCAGCTCGTGCTGGTCTTCCCCGAGGGGCGCAAGGGCACCGAGAAGCTCTACAAGGACCGCTACCGGCTGCGCCGCTTCGGCCGCGGCGGCTTCGTCGAGGCGGCGATGCGGGCGCGCGTGCCGATCGTGCCGGTCTGCGTGGTCGGGGCCGAGGAGGCGGCGCCGGTGTTCGCCCAGCTGGGCCTGTTGAAGCGCCTGACCGGGCTGCTCTACTTCCCGATCACGCCGACCTTCCCGCACTTCGGCCTGCTCGGGATGCTCGGCTACCTGCCCGGCCAAGTTCAAGATCCGCTTCCTCGAGCCGATCCGCTTCGAGGACGAGGGCATGCACGAGGACAAGGCGCTCGTGCAGACGGTCGCGCACGACATCCGCGGCCAGATCCAGGAGAACCTCTGGGACATGCTCGCCCGGCGCCGCTCGGTGTGGTTCGGATGACGATGGACTCGCGCCGCATCCTCGTCACCGGCCTGTCGACCTACTGGGGCGGCCGGCTGGCGCAGGCGCTCGAGGCCTTCCCCGAGGTCGAGGCGGTGATCGGCGTCGACAACGAGGAGCCCAACGTCGAGCTCGAGCGCACCGAGTACGTGAAGGTGGGCGCCCAGCACGCCCTGCTGCGCCGCGTCGTCGAGGCGGCCGAGATCGACACGGTCGTCGACACGCGCCTGGTGGTCGACTCCACCACGACCACCTCCGCCAAGGCCCACGAGAACAACGTCATCGGGACGATGAACATCCTCGCCGCGTGCTCGGGCGCCGACTCGCCGGTGCGCAAGGTGGTCTTCAAGTCCTCGGCCCACTACTACGGCTGCGAGCAGGACGACCCGGCCTTCTTCGACGAGTCGATGGGCCGCCCGCACCCGCCGCGCACGCCGATCGAGCGCGACATCGTCGAGGCCGAGGCCTCCCTGAACGAGTTCGCGGAGAAGAACCCGGACGTGGCCGTCACGATCCTGCGCTTCGCGAACGTGCTCGGCCCGGACGTGCGCACCTCGCACATCGGGCTGTTCTCGCTGCCCGCCGTGCCGATGATCCTCGGCTTCGACCCGCGCTACCAGTTCGTCCACGAGGACGACGTGGTGCACGCGCTCGAGCACGCGGTCAAGCAGCGAGCTGCCGGGCATCTACAACGTGGCCGGCGACGGCGTGCTGGCGCTCAGCGAGGTGGCCGGCCTGCTCGGCAAGCCCTACGCGCCGGTGCTGCCGTTCTGGGGCACGGGCCTGGCGGCCTCGGCGCTGCGGCGGCGTCGGGGTGAACATCCCGCCCGAGGCGCTCAACCAGCTGCGCTTCGGCCGCGGGCTCGACAACCGGCGCTACAAGGCGACCGGCTTCGGCTACGGCTACACGAGCCGCGAGGCCGTGATCAAGCTCGGCGAGCACCTGCGCCTGCATCCGCTGCGTGCGCGGCGCCCAGGAGCCGTACCGCTACGAGCGCGAGGTGGAGGACTTCCTGCGCTGGAGCCCGCACGTCAAGAACGCGCGCGACGAGAGTCGCTCGGCTCGCTCAGCCGCGACCAGCTGGCTCGAGCTGCAGCGCCTGCTGTCCGGCTACGCCGGCGCGCGCCCGCCACGATCTCGGAGCGACCAGGAGCAGCGCGTGCAGGCCGCCGAGCGCGCCGCCGAGAAGGCGGTCCAGCGCGCCAAGAAGGCCGAGCAGCGGCCGCCGAGTCCGCCCTGAAGGCCACCGAGCGCGCCAAGAAGGCCGAGCGGCGCGCCGGCGCCGCCGCCGAGGAGGCGATCCAGCGCATGACCGCGGCGGCCGAGCTGCGCGAGCCGCCGCAGGAGTCGCCCGTCGAGCACTACGACGACCTCGCGGCCGAGGAGGTGATCGCGCTGCTGGCCTCGCTCGAGCGCGAGGACCTCCAGACGCTGCGCGACTACGAGCGCCGTCACGCCAACCGCGCGCGGGTGCTGTCGGCGATCGAGTCGGTGCTGGCACGGCGCGAAACGCCCGTTTAGCAGCAGCTTTGCGCGTGCCGATTCGCGCAATCGCGCTGTCAGCCGTAGGAGAACGCCGCTTTCGTCCGTAGACTTCCAGGGGCGGCGGTAGGCGCCGCTTCCGCTCGCACATGAGGCAGAAGTCGTTCATCCTCGTCGCCGTCCTCCTGCTGGTCCTGGTCGGAGGCGCGGTCGCCGCTTACGCGTACGACTCGTCGCGCGACGACGTGATCGCGCAGGGCGTGACCGTCGCGGGCGTCGACGTGGGCGGCATGAACGTCGCGCGAGGCGCGCCGGATCGATCGCCCGCGAGCTGCGCGCGCCGCTCGAGCGGCCGATCTCGGTCGTGCACGCCGGGCAGCGCTTCAGCCTCTCCGCGCAGGACGCCGGCGTTCACGCCGACGTCGACCGGCATGGTCGACGAGGCGCTCGCCAAGAGCCGCGAGCGGCAACATCATCAGCCGCGTCGCGCGCGACATCACCGGCGGCGAGGAGAACGCCCAGGTGCCGGCGCGGGTGACCTACGACCAGCGGCCGATCGACGCGCTCGTCAAGCGCGTGGGCAACCGGCTCAACCGCGCGGCGCGCGACGCCGAGGTCGACTTCCCCTCGCTCGCCAAGGTCAAGGAGCGCAAGGGCATGCAGGTGAACGGGCGGCCGTGCTGCGCCAGCGGCTGGCCCAGGCGCTGACCGTGCCCGGGCGTCGGCCGCCGGGTCAAGGCGCCCGTGCGGATCACGCAGCCGAAGGTCACCCAGGCCCAGCTCGCCGACAAGTACCCGGTGCTCCTGGTCGCGGACCGCACCAACTTCAAGCTGCGCCTCTACAAGCAGCTGCCAGCTGGTCAAGGAGTACACGGTCGCCGTCGGGCGCGATCGGCTTCGACACCCCGGCCGGGCTCTACCACATCCAGAACAAGGCAGGTCAATCCGACCTGGAACGTGCCCGAACAGCGCCTGGGCCGGCGACCTGGCCGGCAAGGTCGATCCCGGGCGGGGCGCCGGACAACCCGCTCAAGGCGCGCTGGCTGGGCATCTTCGACGGCGCCGGCATCCACGGCACCGACGAGACCTACTCGCTCGGGCCACGCCGCCTCGCACGGCTGCATCCGGATGGCGATCCCCGACGTGATCGAGCTCTACGACCAGGTTCCGGTCGGCGCGCCGATCTACATCGCCTGAGGGCGTCAGACGCCGATCTCGGGGATCGGGACCTCTTCCCAGCCCTGCTCCTCCAGGAGGTTCTTGCGGCTCGGTGTGTCGAAAGCAGAGCGTGCCGATGAAGACGCCCCGCTCGCGCTTGCGCAGGACCGTGTACCACATCGTCGAGGCGTCGTCCGGGCCCTGGATCGGATGCCAGGGCGCGCACCGGCTTGTTCGAGCTCGTCGACCAGCCCGGCCTCGGCCAGCTGACCGCGCGTGGCCACCCGTCCGTCCTGAGTGTTGACGAAGAACGACACCCACTCCGCAAGAGGCTAGTTGGGCCAGCGGCCCTCGCCGGCTTCGACGACTGGCAGCGCGCCCGCGGGATGGGCGAGAAGACGCGGCGCGCGTACGGCGTCGACCTCGCGCAGCTGGGCGAGTGGGCGGCGGGGCGCGACCTGGGCCCGCACGGACGCTGGCCCACCGCGACCTGCGCCGCTTCGCCGCCGTGCTCAGCGAGCAGCGGCGCGGCGAAGTCGACGGTGGCCCGCAAGCTGGCCGCGATCCGCAGCTTCTACCGCCACCTGGTCGAGCGCGGCGAGCTGGAGGCGAATCCCGGCCGACCTGGTCTCGAGCCCCAAGAAGGACGCCTACCTGCCGCAGGTGCTCAAGTCCGGCGAGGTGGCCGAGCTGCTCGAGCGGATCCCCGCCACGACGCCGCTCGACCTGCGCGACCGGGCGATGTTCGAGCTGGCCTACGCGGCCGGCCTGCGCGCCGAGGAGCTGACCCTGCTCGACACCACGAGCGCCGACCCCGACGGCGAGCAGGTGCGCGTGGAGGGCAAGGGCGGCCGCACGCGCGTCGTCCCGGTCGGCGAGCACGCCTGGCGCGCGCTGGACCGCTATCTGAGCCGCGGGCGGGCCGCGCTCGACGCCGGCGACACCGCCGCGCTGTTCCTCTCGAAGAGCGGGAAGCGCCTGTCCACGTCCGACGTGCGCCGCCGGCTGAAGCTCCAGGCTCGCCGGGCCGGCATCTCCCCGCACACCCTGCGCCACTCGTTCGCCACGCACCTGCTCGAGGGCGGCGCCGACCTGCGCACGATCCAGGAGCTGCTGGGACATGCGTCCATCAGCACGACCCAGACGTACACTCGGGTAGAGTCGAGGCGCCTCAGGATGGCGTATGCGCGCTCTCACCCACGCGCGTGAAGTAAGGCCTGAATGGAGACCAATCTCAAGGCGATAGAGCTGAGGGACCTCTGGCGCCGCTACAAGGACGACAGGGACGAGAAGGCGCGGGAGCGCCTCGTCCTCGCGTACGCGCCACTGGTCAAGTACGTGGCCGGCCGCATGTCGAGCGGCCTGCCCTCGCACGTCGAGGAGTCCGACCTGATCTCGTACGGCCTGCTCGGCCTGATCTCGGCGATCGAGCGCTTCGAGCCGGAGCGCGAGATCAAGTTCGAGACCTTCGCGATCACGCGCATCAAGGGCTCGATCATCGACGAGCTGCGCTCGCTCGACTGGGTGCCGCGCTCGGTGCGCACCAAGGCGCGCGAGATCGAGAAGGCCAACGCCAAGCTCGAGCACGAGCTGCACCGCGCGCCGACCGATCAGGAGATGGCCAAGGAGCTCGAGGTCACGGTCGACGAGTTCCAGGACTCGCTCGTGCGCATCTCCAACTCGTCGGTGGTCGCGCTCGACGAGCTCTGGACCGTCTCCGACTCCTCCGGCGACCAGGTGTCGCTGCTCGACACGATCCAGGACCCGCAGGCCGCCGACCCGGCGATGGAGATGGACACCACCGAGATGAAGGACCGCCTGGCGGACGCGATCGCGCGCCTGCCCGAGCGCGAGAAGCTGGTGGTCGCCCTCTACTACTACGAGAACCTGACCCTGCGGGAGATCGGCGAGGTGCTCGGGGTCACCGAGTCGCGCGTCTCACAGCTGCACACGAAGGCCGTGCTGCGGCTCAAGTCGCGCCTGCAGGGAGACCCGCTGGCCGACGCGGAGTAGGGGGAGCCCCGCTGCTGCGCCGCTGCGCACCGCTACCGGGACGAGGTCGCCGTCCGGGCGCGCCAGCAGGCCGCCGTGGCCGAGCTCGGTCAGCGCGCGCTGGCGGGACTCGAGCTCGACGAGCTGATCGCCGAGGCGGCCGAGGCGGCGGCGCGCGAGCTGGGCACGGAGTTCGCGTCGGTCCTCGAGCTGACCGGCGACGGGCTCGGCCTGCTGGTGCGGGCCGGGTACGGCCTGCCCGAGGGTGTCGTGGGCGGCGTGCTGTCCACGCGCCGCGACGAGGCTGCCCGGGCTACGCGCTCGACCACGAGGGGCCGGTGATCGTCGACGACTTCGCCGCCGAGACGCGCTTCGCCCCGTCGCCCGATTCAGCGCGACCTCGGCGTGGTCAGCGCGCTGGTGGTCCAGATCCGCGCGAGCGGCGCGCCAGTTCGGCGGCATCGGCGTGCACAGCCGCACGCGCGCAGCACTTCAGCTCCGACGACGCCCACTTCCTCCAGGCGATCGCGAACGTGATCGGCGCCGCCGCCGAGCGCGCGCGCCACGAGGAGGCGGTGCGCGACTCCGAGGCGCGCTTCCGCGAGCTGGCCGACACCGCGCCGGCCCTGATGTGGATGACCGACGCCGAGGGCGACGTGACGTTCGTCAACGAGGGCTGGCTGCGCTTCACCGGCCGCACGCTCGACGAGGACCTGGGCGACACGTTCGGGCTGAGCGCCCACCCGGACGACCGCGACGAGCTGCTCGACGCGCTGGCGCGACGCCTTCGCGCGGCGCGCCGAGTTCCGCTTCGAGTACCGGCTGCGCTGCACCGCAAGCGGCGAGTACCGCTGGGTGCTGGAGGTGGGCGTGCCCGCGCTTTGCCGGGCGGCGACTTCGTGGGCTACGTCGGCACCGCCACGGACATCCACGAGCGCAAGCAGATGGAGGACGCGCTGCGCGAGTCCGAGGCGAGCTTCCGCGACCTCGCCGACAGCGCGCCGGTGATGATCTGGACGACCGACGACCGCGGCTGCGTGACGTTCGTGAACGAGGGCTGGCTGGCGTACACGGGCACCACGCTCGAGGAGGAGCTGGGCGACACCTGGGCGCTCGGGGTGCACCCCGACGACTCCCCGGTCGGTCGCTCAGCGGCCTGGTACGAGACGCTCGAGCGGCGCGAGCTCGTGGGAGCGCGAGTACCGGCTGCGCGGCCGAGACGGCGAGTACCGCTGGATCGTCGAGCGCGGCGTCCCGCGCTACGAGGACGGCGCTTCGTCGGCTACGTCGGCACCGCCATCGACATCCACGAGCGCAAGCTGATGGAGGCGCGGCTGCGCGAGGTCTACGAGCGCGAGCACACGATCGCCGAGACGCTGCAGCGCAGCCTGCTGCCGGAGCGGCTGCCGCACATCGAGGGCCTGGAGATCGCCGCGCGCTACCTGCCGGCCGGCGAGGGCGCCGCGATCGGCGGCGACTGGTACGACGCGCTCGAGCGGCCGACGGGCGCGTGGCGCTCGTGGTGGGCGACGTGGTCGGCCACGGGCTGCGCGCCGCGGCGACCATGGGCCAGCTGCGCAACGCCTTCCGTGCCTACGGGCTGGCAGAGAGCTCGCCGGCCGAGGTGATGGCCCGGGTCAACCGCCTGGTCATGAGCGGCGAGGACGAGGCGATGGCGACGGTCCTCTACCTCGTGCTCGACCGCGAGACCGGCGAGCGTCTGCGTTCGCCAGCGCGGGCCACCCGCCGCCGCTCGTGCTGGCCGCCGACGGGGCGTGGCTTCCTCGAGGGCGGGCGCGCGGTCCCGATCGGCGCGGTCGAGTCCGGCCGTCTTTCGCGAGGCGACCGCCGTGCTCCCGCGCGGGCGCGTCGCTGCTGCTCTACACGGACGGGCTGGTCGAGCGCCGCGACGAGCCGCTCGAGCGGCGCTTGGACGCGCTGGCCGAGGCCGCCGACCGGCGCCGAGGGCGGGCTCGAGGGGCTCTGCGACGCCGTGCTGGCGGGCGTGATCGGCCCGAGCGCGTGCCCGAGCGACGACGTGGCGCTGCTCGCCGTGCGTCCGCGCCCGGTGGCGAGCGGGGCGATCCGCTTCACGCTGCCGGCCGAGCCCGAGTCGCTGCCGGGCCTGCGCCGCCGGCTCGGCCGCTTCCTGCACGCCGCCGGCGCCGACGACGCCGAGACCTACGAGATCACGCTCACCGTCTGCGAGGCGGCCGGCAACGCGATCGAGCACGCCTACGGCCCGGGCGACGCGACCTTCGACGTGGAGGCCCGCCTCGACTCCGACGAGCTGGTGGCGACCGTGAGCGACACGGCCACTGGCGCGAGCGGCGCGGCACGCACCGCGGCCGTGGGCTGAACATCATCGAGGGCCTGATGGACGAGGTCGAGGTGTCGACCGAGCCGGAGGGCACCGTGGTGCGGATGAGGAGGCGACTCGGTGCGGTCGCAGGCCGCGTGAACACGCTCGCCGAGATCGCGGTCGAGCGGCGCGGGCGGCACGCGTCGTCGCGCGCCTCAGCGGCGAGGTCGACATGACCAACGCCGCGCTACGTGCGCGACGAGCTGCTGGAGGCCGGTGCCGAACGACGTGCTGGCGCTGGTGGTCGACCTGGAGGGCTGCCGCTACCTCGACTCGGCCGCGATCGAGGTGATCTTCGACCTCTCGCGGCGGCTCGAGCGGCGCCGCCAGGAGCTGCGGCTGGTGGTGCCCGACTCGTCGCCGCTCGGCCGCGTCCTGGTCCTGACCGACGTGGACAGCGTGGCGCCGGTCCACGCCGACCCTGGAGTCCGCGCTCGCGCAGTAGTCTCCCGAGCCGGGCTTCCGAGGGAAGGAGATCAATGGCGCACGAATCGCCGAAGAGGATCCGCAACGTGGCCTTGGTGGGCCACCGAGGCAGCGGGAAGACCTCCGTCAACGAGGCGCTCCTGTTCACGGCGGGCGCGATCAACCGGCTCGGCTCGGTGGCGGACGGAACCACGGTCTCCGACTCGGCTCCCGACGAGAAGGCGCGCGAGATGTCGATCTCGGCGAGCCTCTCCTCGTTCCGCTGGGACGGACCGCAAGATCAACCTGATCGACACGCCCGGCGAGCCCAGCTTCGTGGCCGACGCCCTCTGCGCGCTGCGCGTCTGCGAGGGCGCGGTGTTCGTGGTCAACGGCGTGATGGGCGTCGAGGTCACCACCAGCCGGCTCTGGCAGCGCGCCTCCGAGCTCGGCCTGGCGCGCATCCTGTTCGTGAACATGCTCGACCGCGAGCGCGCCGACTTCTTCCGCAGCGCTCGACTCGCTCAAGGCAGGCCTTCGGCCAGCACGTCGTCGCCACCGAGATCCCGATCGGCTCCGAGCACGAGCTCGAGGGCGTGATCGACCTGATCGACATGAAGGCCTACCGCTACGACGGCGACGGGCGCGAGAACTGCTCCGAGATCCCGATCCCCGACGAGCTCGCCGACCGCGCGCAGGAGATGCGCGAGAAGCTGATGGACGAGGTGGCCGAGGTCTCCGACGAGCTGATGGAGCGCTACCTCGAGGGCGAGGAGATCTCGCACGAGGAGACCGTCGACGCGCTCAAGACCGGCGTGACCGAGGGTCATCTGTTCCCGGTCACCTGCGGCGCCGCCACCCGCAACCTCGGCATCAACCGGCTGCTGGACGCCTTCGTCGAGGACCTTCCCTCACCGGCCAAGAGGGGCGACGATCGACGCTCGACGGCGTGCACGCTCGAGCCCGACGAGGCGAAGGACGACGGTCGCGTTCGTCTTCAAGACGCTCGCCGACCCCTACGCCGGGCGGCTGAACCTGTTCCGCGTCTACCAGGGCGTGCTCGAGCCACGACTCGCACGTGCACAACTGCCGCGCCCACGTCAAGGAGCGCATCGGCCAGCTGCTCGTGCCGCAGGGCAAGGACACCGAGCACGCCGACGAGTTCGGCCCCGGCGACATCGGCGCCGTGGCCAAGCTCAAGGAGACCCACGCCGGCGACGTGCTCTGGCGGGCAAGGACGCGGAGATCCCGCTCGCGCTGCCCGTCGATGCCGCGCCCCGTGATGGCGTTCGCGATCGAGGCGAAGGCCAAGGGCGACGAGGAGAAGATGGGTCAGGCGCTGCGCCGCCTCCAGGAGGAGGACCCGACGATCGACTTCCACCGCGACGAGCAGACCGGCGAGCAGATCCTGGCCGGGCTCACGCAGATCCACGTCGAGGTGATCGTCGACCGCATGAAGGAGCGCTTCGGCGTCGAGGTCGAGCTGCACCAGCCGCACGTGCCCTATCGCGAGGCGATCAAGGGCAGCGCCAAGGCGCACGCGCGCTACAAGAAGCAGACCGGCGGTCGCGGCCAGTTCGCCGACTGCCACATCGAGATCGAGCCGCTCGCGCAGGGCGAGCGGCTTCGAGTTCGTCAACGCGATCAAGGGCGGCGTGATCCCGGGCGGCTTCATCCCGGCGGTCGAGAAGGGCGTGCGCGAGGCGATGCGGCGCGGGCGTGGTCGCCGGCTTCCCGGTCCAGGACGTGCGCGTGCGGCTCTTCGACGGCCAGCACCACTCGGTCGACTCGTCGGAGATGGCGTTCAAGATCGCCGGCTCGATGGCGTTCAAGGACGCGATGGAGAGCGCCCAGGCGGTGCTGATGGAGCCGATCATGACCGTGACGGTCACCGTGCCCGAGGAGTCCGTGGGCGACGTGATCGGCGACCTCAACTCGCGCCGCGGCCGCCCGCTCGGCATGGAGCCCAAGGGCGCCGTGACCGAGGTCAAGGCCGAGGTGCCGATGGCCGAGATGCTCAGCTACGCGCCCGACCTGCGCGCGATCACCGGCGGCCAGGGCGAGTTCACGATGGAGCTGGCCCGCTACGAGGAGATCCCGGCGCACATCGCGCAATCGGTCGTGCAGGAGGCCGCCCGCGAGCAGGAGGCGGTCAAGGCGTGAGCGAAGCCGCCCTATCATCGGGGCGGTGAAGAAGGAGCTCAGGCCGGTCCACGACGTCGTGACCTGCGACGTCTGCGGTCGCACGATCCTGAAGGGCGAGCGCGCCGAGTCCTACCTGGCGCCGGGCGGCCAGCGCCACCAGGTCTGCGACCTCTGCTCGCTGCGCGCCCAGCACGAGGGCTGGATCCGCGAATCGGCCGCCGGCGACATGCCCACGCGCATGCCGCGCTCCGAGCCGCGCCGCGGCGTCCTCGGGCGCCTTGCGCGGCGCGCGCCCGCCGAGCCGCCGCCGCCGGTCGAGCGCCGCCACCGGCGGCGAGGCGGCCGACCGCATACGACGCCGAGGCCTCCGGCGCCGGAGCGCGAGCGCCCGCCGCGCCCGCCCCGCGGCCCCGGCCCAAGGACCCGCGCCACGTGCGCGCCGTGCCGACCACCGCGCAGGCCAAGGTCGAGCGCGCGCTCGACCTGTTCAACGGCTCGTCGCACCAGCGCACCGATCGCCGGGCTGGCGCGCACGCTGGGCACCCCGTTCGTCAGCGCCCAGCCGGACACCGCGCAGGGCAGCCAGGTGTCCGTCGTGGTCGCCTGGGAGCTTTCCTGGTACCGCTACCGGGTCGACCTCGGCGACGAGGCCGATCCGGTGATGATGCTCGACAAGGGTGAGGAGATCGAGCAGATCGACGAGGATCTGCGCGACTGGAACGCCCGGCTCGACGCCGACGGGCGCGTGCTGGCGGGCCACTCCGTGACCGATGGAGGTTCCGAAGAATGATCTACTGCGTGGTTCCGAAGCCGCTCGACGGCGAGCTGTTCGACCGGCTCAACGACTACTACAAGGACGAGCCGAACGTCGAGGTGATCATCGACCGGCGCGCGCAGGGCGGCCTGCCGGGCGACCACCCGTCGTTCAAGGAGAAGCGGCGGCAGCGCGCCAAGGGCAGCTTCCCGACGATCGAGTCGCCGCCCGGGGCGTGAAGGTCGTCGTCAACGTCGACGGCGGGGCGCGCGGCAACCCCGGCCCCGCCGCCGTCGCGGCGGTCGCGACCTCTCCCGACGGCGAGGTGCTCGGCGAGCGCAACGCCTACATCGGCGAGGCCACCAACAACGTGGCCGAGTACCGGGCGCTGCTGCTCGGGCCTGGAGCTGGCCCGCGAGCTGGGCGCCGACGAGGTCGAGGTGATCAACGACTCGGAGCTCGTGGCCCGGCAGATCGGCGGCGAGTACAAGGTCAAGCACGCCGGCCTGAAGCCGCTCTTCCTCGAGGCCATGCGCGCGCTGCGCGAGTTCGACGCCTGGGCGGTGCGCTCGGTGCGCCGCGAGCAGAACGAGCGCGCGGACGAGCTGGTCAACGAGGCGCTCGACGAGGCCCTGAGCGCGTGAGAGGGTGACGGCGTGAGGCGCCTGGCTCTGTTGAGCCTCATACCCACGCTGCTGCTCGCCGGCACCGCACAGGCTGCGCCGACGCTGGAGGAGTTCCCGCCGGTCCCCACCGCGAACGCCGGGCATCCAGGACATCGTCCAGGGCCCCGACGGGAACATGTGGTTCACCGAGCGCAACGCGAACATGATCGGGCGCATCTCGGGGACGACCCCGGGCGCCACGACTGAGTTCCCGCTGGCCGGCGGCGCAACGTCGCCAGACCTGATCGTCGTGGGCCCGGATGGGGCGCTGTGGTACACGCAGAGCAACAGCGTCGGTCGCATGCCGCCTGCCAATCCGGCAGGGGTTCAGACGTTCGGCGGGATCGGGATCATCCAGGCCCGCGGCATCGCGGTCGGGCCGGACGGGAACCTCTGGGTCGCCGACGCCGGCGGCAACCAGGTAATCAGGGTCTCGCCGGCCGGCGCGGCGGTGGGCAGCCCGATCGCGCTGCCGCTCGGCTTCAACGCCCGCGGCATCACTCGCGGCCCGGACGGCAACATGTGGGTCGGCCAACTTCAGCACCCCCGGCTCGGTCGTCCGCATCACCACGGGCGCCACGCCGGCGCTCGACCCGCTGGCCGGTTTCCCGGTCCCGGCTGGATCGCCGATCGACGTGATCGGCGGCAGCGACGGCAACGTCTGGTACGCGGGCCAGGGCACCACCGTCGGCAAGGTCACGCCGGACGGAACCGCCACAGCGTTCACGAGCAAGGGAGTCGATCCGTTCGGCGTCACGCTCGGCCCGGACGGCGCCGTTTGGTTCGCCGAGTTCCAGGCGAACGCGGTCGGCCGCGTGGGCACGGATGGCACCACCAGCGAGGTCACCGGCATGACCGCGCGGCGCAGGTCCGCGCTACGTCGCCACCGGGCCCGGCAACACGATCTGGTTCACCGAGGAGACCGGCAACCGGGTCGGTCGGGTGACCGGCATCGACATGCGGCGGCGGCGGTGGCGGTGGCGGTGGAGGCGGCGGCGGTGGGGGAACCGACAAGACGAAGCCCACGCTCAAGGCGCTCAAGCTGTCATCGAAGCGCGTGCGAGTCGGCAAGACGCTCACGATCCGGTACACGCTCTCCGAGACCGCCAGCGTGACGCTCTCGGTCGACCACGTCACCGCGGGCCGCAAGATCGGCAGTCGCTGTGTGAAGGCCAAGCGCTCCAACCGGGGGCGCAAGCGCTGCACGCGCTACGTCGCCGCCAAGCCCGCGCTCAAGTTCGCCAACCAGGCTGCCGGGCAGCGGCGCATTCGCTTCAGGCGGCACCTCAAGCCCGGTGGCATACCGGCTCACCCTGCGAGCGCGCGACACCGCCGGCAATCTGTCCAGTCGCGTCACGGGCCCGCATCACCGTTCTGCCGCGCAAGCGTTAGCCGCGCCGGCCCCGGGTACAGGCGGCGCTATGAATCCGCTCACACTCGAGGTGCCCGGTCCGATCGAGCCCGATCAGCCGAATCCCAACCCGCCCGGCGAGCCGGAGATCCCGGACCCGCAGCCCGAGCCCGAGCCCGCCGTTCCCGCTCAGGCCGACGCGCCCTAGCGCGCCGCGGCCGACAGCTCGCCGGCCTTTTGCTCCAGCGTCTCGAGCAGCGACTCGTAGGACTTCGAGAACGCCGCGACGCCCTCGTCCACGAGCTGGCGGGACACGATGTCGTCCACGTCCACGCCGACCTCGCGCAGCTCGTCCATCAGCTTCCGCGCGCCATCCACGTCCCGGTCCACGGTGCGCTCCGCCGTCGCGTGGTCGCGCGAGGCCTCGATCGTCGTGTCGGGCATGGTGTTGACCGTGTCCGGGCCGATCAGCTCGTCGACGTAGAGCGTGTCCGGGTAGTCGGGGTTCTTGGTCGACGTTGAGGCCCACAGCGGGCGCTGCACGTTCGCGCCGGCGCGCTGCAGCCGTTCCCAGGCCGGGCCCGAGAAGGTCTCCTGGAAGGCGGCGTAGGCGATCTTGGCGTTGGCGACCGCGGCCTTGCCGCGCAGGTCCTCGCGTCCCAGCCGCTCCAGCTCGGCGTCCACCTTCGTGTCCACGCGCGACACGAAGAAGCTCGCCACCGAGGCGGCGCGGTCGACCGGCTCGCCGGCGTCCACGCGACGCCCGAGTGCGCGCACGTACGCGTCCGCGATCTCCTGGTAGCGCTCGACGGCGAACAGCAGCGTCATGTTCACGTTCAGGCCGCGCGCGGTCAGCTCCTCGAACGCCTCCACGCCCTCGCTCGTGCCGGGCAGCTTGATCAGCACGTTCTCGCGATCGATCAGATCACGCAGGCGCTGGGCCTCGGCGATCGAGCCCTGGGCGTCGAAGGCAAACGACGCCGGCAGCTCGAACGAGACGTAGCCGTCCTGGCCGTCCGTCTCCTCGAAGATCGGGCGCAGCAGGTCGGCCGCGTCGCGCACGTCGTCTAGGGCCAGGCGCTCGAAGATCTCCTGCGGGTCGCTGGTCTGCGCCGCGAGCTCGCGGAAGGCGTCGTCGTAGCGATCCGAGTGACCCATGCCCTTCTCGAAGATCGTGGGGTTGGAGGTCACGCCGCTGATGCCGTCCTGTTCGATCAGGTCGCGCATCGTGCCGTCGTCGAGCAGGTCGCGGTTGAGGTTGTCGATCCAGACGGCCTGTCCAAGTGCCTCGATCTCTCGCAGTTTGTTGCTCATGGGGGTGTCTCCTTGGTTGTGAGGCGACCGGAGCCGGCATCGCGCCCACACTCAGCTTACGCGGGCGCCAGCTGTCTCCCTGGGGCGTACCCGTGCGAGCGCGCCCGAATCGGGCCGCCTCCCGCTATGACAATCTGAGGCGGGTGAGCCCGCCCGGCACGCGCCGCCAGTTCCTCCAGTCCGCAGGGGCATCTGCGGGCGTGCTCGCCGGGCTGGACGAGGTGGCGCGCGCCCAGGCCGGCGATCACCCCAACGTCGTGGTGATCATCGTGGATACGCTGCGGGCCGACCACGCCTTCGGCAAGCGCGCCCGCACGCCCAACGTCGACGCGCTCGCGCGCCAGGGGCTCAGCTTCACGCGCTTCTACCCCGAGGCCATGCCCACCGTCCCCGCGCGCCGGTCGATCCTGACGGGACGGCGGGTGTTCCCGTTTCGCGGCTGGCACCCCTACCGGGGCCTGCTGGCCGAGCCCGGCTGGGCGCCGATCGCGGACGTGCGCACGACCTTCACGAGCGCCCTGCGCCGTGCGGGCTACTGGACGGCGTACGTGACCGACAACACCTCGCTTGGCTTCTCCCCGCCCTGGGGTCCCTTCCGGCGCAGCTTCGACCGCTTCGTCAGGCGCGGCGGCCAGATCGGCGGCACCTCCGCCGGCGTATCGGAGAGTGAGCTGCGCCACTGGCTGCCCCCCGAGATCGAGGACCCGGACACGCGCGATCGCGTGCGCCGCTACCTCGCCAATGGCCGTTACTCCCACGACGACTCGAAGTCGTTCGCCGCGCGCGTGTTCCGTGACGGCGCGCGGGTGCTCGACACCGCCATCCGCCAGCGCCCGTTCTGCCTCGTGGTGGACACCTTCGAGCCGCACGAGCCGTGGACGCCGCCGCGCCGCTACATCGACATGTACGGCGATCCGGACTACCACGGCCCCGAGCCGGCCCGGCCCTACTACGCGCCGGTCGACCGCTACCTGCACGGGCACACCGGCGAGGTGCTGCTCGAGCGCATGCGCGCGCTCTACGCGGGCGAGGTGACGATGACCGATCGCTGGCTGGGCGTGTTCCTCGACCGCTTCCACGAGCTCGGGCTGGACCGAGACACCGTGATCGTGCTCGTGTCTGACCACGGCTTCTACCTCGGCGACTACGGCTACACCGGCAAGATCGCCACCGTGCTGCACCCGGCGCTGATCCACACGCCGTTGATCGTGATCGACCCGCGCCGGCGCCACGCCGGGCGCACCAGCACGTACCGCGCGCAGACCCACGATGTGGGGCCGACGATCCTGTCGATGGCCGGGATCGGCGTGCCGCGCGGCATGGACGGGGTGGACCTGTCGACGTTCTTCGCGGGCGGGCACCCGCCCGCCCGGCCCTACTCGTTCGGGGGCTACGGCAACAGCTACTACGTGCGCACGGATCACTGGGCGCTGTACGGGCCAAACAGCGGCGGCGGCTACCACCTGTTCGACCACGACCGCGATCCGGGGGAGGGCAACGACGTGGCGGCCTCGCACCCGGGCAAGGCCGCTCAGCTGCACGGCGTCGTCCGGCGCCGCGCGGGCCGGCTGCCGACCTTCCCCTACTAGCGCCGAGCGAGCAGTGCGCGGCGGACGCTCTCATAGCGCCGTCCGGCGACCGTCTTGGCCGCGCCGCGCAGCCTCCACGCCGTGCGCTGACGCACCCAGGAAAGGGAGTGCCCCTGCGCGGCGGCGGCAGCATCACCGGCGGTGGTGTCCGTGCGCACCGCGTATCGGCCGATCAGGCGGCAGCCCTCGATCGATCGCAGTCGCTGGCTCGGCAGCGACGTGAACAGGGAGGTGAACCCGGCCGCCGCGGCGGCTCGGCCCACGCTCCTCGAGTAGAGCCCGCCCGGCACGCTGGCCGTCGCGACCGGCTGGCCGAGCTCCTCGGCGAGGATGGCGGCGCTGCCCGACCACTCGTCCATCAGCTGGTCCCAGGTGCAGGCGGCCATGCGATCCGGGTGGCTGCACGAGTGCGAGCCGATCACGTGCCCCATCTCCGCCACCGCCCGCACGCCGTCCCAGTCGAGATAGCCGGGCCGCCCGATCAGGTCGGTGGCGATGAAGAAGTGCCCGCGCCACGACCGTCGGGCCAGCTCCTCCCCGGCGAGCAGCGCGCTGGCGCCGCCGTCGTCGAAGGTGATCATCCACTCGCCGTCGCGCAGCTCGGCCACGGTTGCCGGCGGCCCGGCGGGGGCGCGCGCGATCTCGTCGAGGTGGGCGCGGAAGTGCTCCGGGGTGACGCTGTAGATGTCCGGGCTGCCCTCGACCACGTCGTGGTACATGAGGGCCCGCAGCCTCACCGGCGCAGGCGCCCGAGAGCGCGCAGCCAGCCCACGGCCTGCCCCGAGCCGTGGCCCAGGTGGAACGCGGGGAATGCGGCAAGCACGCGCGGCATCAGGGCCCAGGGCTCGCCGTGGTCGCGCACGCTGCGGGCGGCGAACCCCACGCCCGCGGCGCCGTAGACCGACCACTGCAGCACCAGCAGGCGGCGCGCCAGCGGGAACCGCATGGTCGCCGCGAACAGCAGGATCGTGGCGAGCACGAACGCAAGCGGTGCGACGCTGCGCATCGTGAGCACGCGCCGGTGCTTGAGCATCACGGGCACCTTCCAGAGGCCGTACTCGTAGTACTGGCGCCAGACCCGGACGATCGACCCGCGCGGGCGGTACATCACGGTGATGTCGGGGTCGAGCATGATCTGGCCCCCGGCCCGGCGCAGGCGCAGGTTGAACTCGTCGTCCTGGTTGCGCACGAGGGTCTCGTCGAACATCCCGGCGCGCTCGAAGGCCTCGGGCCGGAAGGCTCCGAAGGTGACGGTGTCGGTCGTGACCGGTCCGCAGGCGGCGGCGCGCGTCCAGCCGATGCCGCCGAACGGGCTGTCCATCGCGCAGGCCACCGCCCGCTCCGTCGGCGTCGTGCCGGTCGGCACCAGCCGGCCGCCGACGTTCCACGCCCCCGTCTGCTCAGACAGCTCGGCGCAGCGGCGCAGGTAGTCCGCCGGGTAGCGGGAGTGGCAGTCGAGCCGGACGATCAGGTCGCCGCGCGCCTGGCGTATGCAGGCGTTCAGGCCCTGGGAGACCCAGCCCGCCGGGTTCTCGATGATGCTCAGGTTGAGGCCGGCGGACCAAGCCGCTGCGCGCAGGCGCTCCGCCGAGTCGTCCTCCGAGTTCCCGTCTGCCACCAGCACCTCCAGCTCGCCGCGGTAATCCTGCGCGGCGAGGTCGCTGATGAAATGGTCGACGTTCGACCCCTCGTTGCGCACGGGTGCCACCACTGAAATGGTGCGAATGGGCGCGCTGGAGCCGCGCGAGCCATTCGCGGCGAGGTCGGGGGCCATGCACCACTATTAAGGCAGATATCGCGGCAGCGCCACCAGTGCGCTGGCTATTTGCGAGAGTCATGCGGCGAGTTCGGCGCCAAGCGCGCCACTGGACGTCTCGCCTTTCGTCCTTGCGTGCCCTTCCGCTCGGAAGCGGATCGGCGGTCTCGCTTTTGGCTCCTGCGACGCGTCCGCCCGCCCCAGCTGCCGGCCCCCCAGCAACTTGGCGCGGGCGGTGCTCGCGTTCAGGTCGACACAAGGCCAAGCTGGCACCCGTGTGTAAGTCACGCGTAAGAGGTGGCCCGGTGACCGATCTTGCAGAGTTTTCCGTGCAAATCCGCCCAAAAAGGCTACGTCAGGGGCGGCGGCGGGTGCGGTTGCCGAAGTCGTCGCGAGCCCCTTCGCGGCCGAGCGCCACGGGCTCGCTCGCCGGTACGCGCACGGTCCCCGCGCCGCCATGGATGCGTACGGTCGCCCGCTTGCCACCCACGCTCAGGATCGCGCTGCCGGTCGCCGCGCGACGCGGGCGGTCTGTGAAGTCGTGCTCGGGAACCGCGTCCGGGTAGAGCAGGCGGACGATGGCCGTGCGCCCCGTGCGGTCGATCGTGGCGCGCAGGCTGGCGGCCGCGCGAAGCGGGAACGGCCGTGAGGCGAGCCGGTAGCGGCGCGCCGTGATCAGGAACCGGTAGCTCCCCAGCGGCGCCGACAGCGCCGGCTCCCAGGTGGCGGTGTACGCGCCGGTCCGGCCGCGGCGAAAGCGCGGGATGCCGTCGAGCTTGGGGTGAGCGTCGTCCACCCGCCAGAGCAGCCGCAGGCCGAGGTCGGTGTCGACGGTCCGCCACCGGTGCCCGGTGCGGCGCTGGACGCTCACGAACGGGCGGTCGAGCGGGCGGTCCGTCCCGGACTCGCCGCCGCGCCAGCGAAAGACGGCATGAGCGAGCCTCGCCGTGGCGGTGGGCTGGCCCAGCACTCGGCCGCGAGCCGCGCCGGGCGGGAAGGGCCGCGCGGTCGGCCGCAGGCCCCGCGTCGGGTCGAACGGGTGAGCGGCCGGCGCCGGCCGCCCGTTGGCCAGGCGGCCGGCCAGGTCCGCGAGCGACGTGGTCAGGAACGGCCCGCTGGCCGGGCCGTACACGGTGGTGCCGCCCTCGTAGTGCTGCGCGCCGTACTCCTCCGGGGTCGTGAAGTACGACGCGTACTCGTTGGCGTACCCGGCCAGCACGACCCGGCCGATGCCCGCGCCGCGGACGGCCGTCAGCACGGCCGAGCGAGTGCGCCGGCCCAGCTCGGCGGTGGCCTCGCCCGGCACAGTCACTACCAGCCGATCGCCGATGCGCACGGCCGTGAGTGGCACGGAGGTGGGCTCTAGGTCGCGGTCGTCGTCGCTGCGGGCCGGCACCTTCACGCCCTGGGCTCCGGCCGGGGCGTCCAGCCGGCGCCCCTCGTAGATGTCGCCGGTCGCGTCGAAGAGCGGGCCGCGGCCCTCCTCCGAGCCGGTCAGGTAGGCGCTCCCGAAGACGGCGTGGTCGGCGAGCGCGCCGAACGGCGTGTCCTGGCCGCAGAAGCACACGCGTGTCCAGCGCCATTCGAGGCGCGGACGGAGGCTCATGCCGGCGCCGGCCTGGCGCCAGGCCCTCATCATCGCGCGCGCCTCGCGGCGGCCGACCCGCTCCGCCGCCGCCGGACCGAAGCGTGTCAGGCCGGCGGACACGTCCCCGGCGTCGCTGTTGCCGTAGACGTTGACCACCGGCCGCCCGAGCGGCACGCGCCCAGCGCGGCGCACCGCGGCCTCGAACACTCGCGCCGCACTCGCGTGGTGGTCGGCGTTGTAGTACGGGAAGGTCGAGTGGTTGACGGTGCCGTGGTTGGCGAACGTCGACCAGGCGCCGAGCGGCACCCGCCGGCCGCCCGCCAGGCGGTCCACCCGCAGGACGTCCACGTTCGGGTCGATCGTGTGGGCGAGGCCGTCGGGGTCCTGGTCAGGCCGTCCCTCACCGCGGGCGAGCGCGATGCCGTGATCGGCGAGGTGCGCCTCCAGCGACCGGTTCGCGGTCAGGCCGACCAGGCGAGTGTGCCCCCAGCCCGCGGCGGCGGGAGCGAGGTCCGCGCGAGCACGCGTCAGCACCAGGGCGAGCCGGCGCACGAGGAAGGTGTAGAGCAGCGGGTCGGGCTCGCTCACGCCGGAGTCGGGCGCGGACTGGGTGGGAAAGGCCGCGTCCTTGAAGAGGAAGTTGGAGTAGCCGGTGGGCCCGGCGTGGGTGTGGCTCGCGGACAGGATCACGTCCCGCGGGTCGAAGCCCGCGCGCCGCGCCGCCTGGACCGCGAGGCCGCCCGCGATCATGTTCAGGTCCGCGGCGACGAGGGCCAGGCGGCGCGAGCCGCGCTGGAGTACCAGAGCTCGCGCGAACAGGCGGGTGTGCTGGCCGAGCGCGCGGGCGTCGCCAAGCGCCCAGCCGAGCAGCGGATAGCCGGTCGGCGGCGTGATGTCGGCTCGTGCGGCCCCGGCGCGCAACGCCGGGCCCTCGGCGGCAGCGGCGCCGGGTGCCGCCGCCAGTGCAACGGTGAGGACGGCGCCGAGTGCGAGCGCGGAGCGGATCGCGCGATCGTAACGACGCGTAGGATCCGGGCATGAGCGACGAGAGCATCGCGGCCCGAATCGAACGGCTGGTAGGGGAGGAGCACGACCTGCGCACCCGCGAGCAGGCGGACGCCGCCGACGACAACGCGCTCGATACGGATCGCGAGCGCCTCCGCTCGGTCGAGGTGGAGCTGGACCGCTGCTGGGACCTGCTGCGCCAGCGCCGCGCGCTGCGCGAGGCGGGAGCCGACCCGGAGCAGGCCGAGGCGCGCGACGCGGGCACCGTGGAGGGCTACCAGCAGTAGAGCTCGGCTGAGGGGCCTGCGGTCAACCCGCCCCGTTCGGCAGCCAGATCCGGACGGTCGCCCCGGCACCCGGCACCAGCTCCGCCCGGCCACCGTGGGCCTCCGCGATCGCCCGCACGATCGAGAGCCCGAGCCCGGTGCCGGAGCGCGTGCGGGCACGATCGCCGCGGGCGAAGCGCTCGAAGGCGCGGTCGGCGAAGTCGGTCGCGAAGCCCTCGCCCTGGTCGGACACCTCGACCTCAGATCCGTTCTCGACGTGGCGGGAGCGCAACACCACCTCGCCCCCTCCGTAGCGCAGCGCGTTGTCCACCAGGTTGCCGAGCGCCTGGCCCAGCCGCAGCTCGTCCGCGTACACGAGCTGCCCGTCGTCCACGTCCACCTGGATGTCCCGCCCGCGCTCGCGGGCCCGGTCGGCGAAGCGCCGCCGCACCCCGTCGAGCAGCTCGCGCACCTCTAGCTGCTCGGGTCGCACGGGCAGCTCGCCCTCGCCGGTGCGCGCCACGATCAGCAGGTCCTCCGCCAGCTGGGCCAGGTGGTCGCATTCCTCGAGGGCGGCCACGAGCGCTTCGCGCACCTGGGGGTCCTGGCGCGCGCCGCGCAGCGTGCCCTCCAGCTCCGCCTTGATGACCGCCAGCGGCGTGCGCAGCTCGTGGCTCGCGTCGGCAACGAAGCGACGTTCGCGCTCGAACGAGCCGCGCAGGCGATCGAGCATCTCGTTGAGCGTCTCGCCGAGCCGGCGGATCTCGTCGTGGGCGGGCGGCAGTGGCAGCCGCTCGTCCCGGCTGCCGAGCGACACCTCCTGCGCGCGCCGGCGCATCGCCTCGACCGGCCTCAGGCCCGCCGCGGCGAGCGCGTAGCCCAGCACGGACGCCAGCAGAACGGCGATCGGGCCGCCGATGGCAAAGGACGTGACGAGGCTGGCGAGCGTGTCGTTGCGGTCCTGCAGCGACTGGCCGACGGCTACCACATTGGAGCCCGGGTCGCCGCGCGCGAGCACTCGAGTGGTGCCCTCGATGCCCGGCAGCCTGCGCTCCACGAGCACCCGCTCCCCGCGCTGTGCCTGCTGTAGCTCGGCCGTGCTCAGGGCCCTGCCGCGCAGGCCGCCCGACCTGTCCAGAACGACGCCGCCCGGGCCCAGCAGCTGCGCAAACCCCTCCTCCTGATCGCCGGCCGCGCCGGCCGAGGCCGAGCCCTCGGCAAGGACCGCTGTGGCCCGCGCGCTCAGGCCGGCGGTCACGCTCTCGTCAAGGTCGCTCTTCAAGCGCAGGTAGACGAACAGGCCCGCGCCCGCCAGCACCAGCACCATCGCTATCGCGAACGTGGCGGTCAGCCGTACCCGGATCGGCAGCCGGCTCACTGCCCGCCGTCCTTGCGCAGCCGGTAGCCGGCACCGCGCACCGTCTCGATCGAGCTGACCCCGAACGGCCGGTCGATCTTCTGGCGCAGGTAGCGGATGTAGACCTCCACGACGTTCGAGCGCTGCTCGTAGCCGAGATCCCAGGCGGACTCCAGCAACTGCGTCTGCGTGAACACGGTGCCGGGGTGGCGCATGAGCGTCTCCAGCAGCCCGAACTCGCGGGCGGACAGCTGGATGTCCGCCTTCCCTCGCCATACCTCGCGGGTGGCTGGGTCGAGGCGCAGGTCGCCTACCTCCAGGACCGTGGGGCGCCCGACCGGGCCGCGGCGCACCAGCGCGCGCAGGCGCGCGGTCAGCTCGGCGAGGGAGAACGGCTTGGTCAGATAGTCGTCGGCGCCCCCGTCCAGGCCGCGCACGCGATCCTCCACGGCGTCGCGAGCGGTCAGCATCAGCACGGGCACCCAGATGCCCTCGAGGCGCAGCCGGTGGCAGGTCTCGAAGCCGTCGAGGCCCGGCATCATCACGTCGAGCACGACCGCGTCGTAGTCGGTGGCGCCCAGCGTCCGCAGCGCCTGCTCGCCGTCGCCGGCGATGTCGACGATCAGGCCCTCGTAGCGGAGGCCGCGGCGGATCGCTGCCGCCATCCGCACATCGTCCTCGACCACGAGAACCCTCACCTACCAATCATCGCGCCCCTCAGCTGAGAGGGGGCTGAGAACGCATGGCCGGCGTTACAGGGATCGGCGCCCTGCCCCGATAAGGACCTGCGGCCGTTCCGGCTGAAGCTGACTGAGCGGCGGCTGGGCGGCCGTCACAGGGTCCGGCTGGCGGTGAGCCTGCGCGGCGGCAAACGCCTCACGCTGAAGGCCTCGGTCCACGGGCTCTGCTGAGCCGCGGACCGCCTCACGGGATCTCGACCTCCCTGACCGCGACGGCGGTGGTGCGCTGTGCGACGAACCTGGGCAGGAGCGCGAGCGCTCCTGCCTGGTCCGAGGCTTGCACCCGCCACCACAGGCCATGTCCGCCTGCGAGGCAGCTCGATGACACGCGGCCATGCCTCAGGGGGCTGTCGAAGCCCTGCCAAGCGGCGAACGCCGCCGCACACTCGTGCGGCTGATGCTGGTGGTTGAGCAGGAAGAACGGCATGGGGGGAATCCTGGCCGCAAAGCCCCCCGGGTTCATCGGGGGCTACCCCTGAACTGGCACCCTGAGACGAGGGGGTTATCCTCGCCGCTGAGGTGGACTCGCATCCAACCGCAGGCACTCTCGTCGGGCGCGAATCGGAGCTGGGGCACCTGGAACAGACGCTCGACGCGCTGGACCAGGGCAGCGCGGCCTGCCTGACCGTCGAGGGGGAGCCCGGGATCGGCAAGACGCGGCTGCTGGCGGAGCTGCGCGCCCGCGCCGACGCCCGCGGTCACCTCGTGCTCGCGGGCGCCGCGGCCGAGTTCGAGCAGGACCTGCCGTTCGGCGTCTTCGTCGACGCGCTCGATGCCTACGTGACCTCCCAGGAGCTGGGCGAGCACGGCGCGCTCGACCCGGACCTGGAGCGCGAGCTGGGCCAGGTGCTGCCGTCGCTGCGTGACGGCGACGGCGACGCCGCGGCGATCGCGGAGGAGCGCTTCCGCGCCCACCGGGCGGTCCGGCGACTGCTGAGGCTGATCGCGGACGACCAGCCGCTCGTGCTGGTGCTCGACGACCTGCACTGGAGCGACGGGGCGTCCATAGAGCTGATCGCCGCGCTGGTGCGCCGCCAGCCCGAGGCGCCGGTGCTGATCGCCCTCGCCTTTCGTCCGGGTCAAGCTCCCGAAGGCCTCTCGGCGGCGCTGGCGCAGCCGGCCGTGAACCGGCTCGGGCTCGAGCAGCTCAGCCAAGCAGAGGCGGCCCAGCTGCTGGCCGGCGCCGACGAGGGCGCGGTGGCGGCGATCTACAGCCACGCGGGCGGCAACCCCTTCTACCTCGAGCAGCTCGGCCGTGCCGGGGCCGACGTCAGCTTGTCGGGAGGGCCGGCACGCCAGGCGGAGGTCCCGCAGGCGGTGGCGGCGGCGATCGCGTCGGAGCTGGAGTCGCTGTCCGCGCAGTCGCGCGCCTTCCTCGACGCCGCCGCCGTCGCGGGCGAGCCGTTCGAGCCGGATCTCGCCGCCGCGATCGCCGAGCTGTCCGACGACCAGGGGCTCGCGGCGCTGGACGACCTGCTCGCGCTCGACCTCGTGAGGCCGACCGAGGTCCCACGGCGCTTCGGCTTCCGGCATCCGCTGGTGCGCCGGAGCGTGTACGAGTCGACGCGAGGGGGCTGGCGGCTGGCGGCCCACGCTCGCGCGGGCGAGGCGCTCGCCGCCCGGGGCGCCGACGCCGCCGAGCGGGCCCACCACATCGAGCAGTCCGCAACGCAGGGCGACCAGCAGGCGATCGAGGTGCTGCTCGAGGCCGGGCGGGTCGCCGCCGCCCGGGCGCCCGCGGCCGCTGCGCGCTGGTACGAGGCCGCGCTGCGCCTGCTGCCCGGCGACGACGCGGAACGCCAGGTCGAGGTGCGCATTGCGCTCGCCTCGGCGCTGCGGTCGCTGGGAGAGCTCGAGCGCTGCCGCACGACGCTGCTCGACGCGGCCGACCGGCTCGGACCCGAAGCGGCCATGCGGCGTGTGGAGCTGACGGCCCAGTGCGCCTCGGTGGAGCACTGGCAGGGACGCCACGAGGACGCCCATCGTCGCCTGATCCGCGCCTGGGAGGACCTGCCCGACCGCGGCACGCCCGAGGCCGTGACCCTCCAGGTGGAGCTGACGGTCGACGGCCTCTACGGGAACGACTTCGACCAGACCTTCGAGATGGGGGAGGGCGCGCTGGAGACGGCGCGCCCGCTGGGCGACCGCGGCCTAACCGCGGCGGCCGCCTCCGTGCTCGCGCTGGGCGAGGCCGCAGCAGCACGGACCGCGCCCGCGCGCGAGCACCGCGCCGAGGCACTGGAGCAGATCGAGCGCATGGACGACGCGGACCTGGCGCACCGGCTCGAGACGCTCTACTACCTCGGCTGGGCCGAGAACTACCTGGAGCACTACGACGACGCGATTGGGCATTCCGAGCGCGGCGTAGCGATCGCCCGGGCGGTGGGAGACGGACGACTGCTCGTCCCGCTCATGCTGATGCGCTGCTACCCGTTCGAGATGCAGGGGCGGCTCGCGGAGGCGATCGAGCTGTGCGAGACAGCCGTGGAGATCGCGCGGGTGTCCGCCAACCCGCACTACCTGTTCTGGGCGCTCTGGGAGCTCGCCTGGGCCCGCTACTTCGCCGGCGATCTCGAAGGAACCATCGCCGCGGGCGAGGAGAGCGTTCGCGTGGGCGGGCGCATGCGCGGGGGCACCATGCCGTCGGCCGGCGGCGGCGCCGGCTGGGCGCTTGCGGTGGCCGCCTTCGAGCTCGGCGAGGTGGATAAGGCGCGCCGGATGATGCAGGAGGTGGGCGGGGAGGAGATGAAGAACTGGTTCCCGGCCGAGCGCTGCTTCAACTGGGAGAACCTGGCGCTGGCCGAGCTCGCTCTGGAGAACCCGGAAGCGGCCGAGTCGATCGCCCTCGTCGCGGAGGCCTCCGCCGCCGAGGTCGACCTGAACCTGCCCACGGCGCTGGCTGCGCGCACCCGCGCGGCGGTCCAGCTGGCCGGCGGCGACGCCGCGGGCGCCGCGAAGGCCGCCCAGGACTCGATCGACGCCGCCACGGCGATCGGCGCCACGCTCCAAGTGGCGTGCTCGCGCAGCTTGCTGGGGCAAGCGCTCGCCGCGGCCGACGACCGCAAGGCCGCGATCGAGGCGCTGCGCGAGGCCGAGCGGGAGCTGGACGCGTGCGGTTCGACGCGGATGCGCGACGAGGCCCGGCGCGCGCTGCGCAAGCTGGGGGCCCGCGCGGAGGCCCGCGGGCCCGCCGGACCGGACGACTCGGGCGTCGCCGGACTGACCGGGCGCGAGCGCGAGATCAGCGACCTGATCACGGAGCGGATGACCAACAAGCAGATCGCCGCCCAGCTGTTCCTGAGCGAGAAGACGATCGAGTCTCACATCCGCAATGTCTTCAACAAGCTCGGGGCGTCGTCGCGGGTCGAGGTGGCGCGCGCGATCGAGCGCGAGCGGCGTGAGAACGACGACGCCCGCCAGTAGGCGGGCGTCGGGGGAGGCCTAGCGGCGCTGGCGCCGCCACCACGCGCAGCGGTCAGTGCGGCGCACGGCTGGTGCTCGGCAGCACCGTGCCGAACACCTCGAGCAGCGCGCGGCGCAGCAGCTCGTGCACTTCCTCGCGGCTGACCTCGCGGTCGCGCAGCCAGCGCACCGTCACGCCTTCGGTGAACCCGATCCAGCCCTCCAGCGCGGCGACGAGCAGCGGCGTGCGGACGACGGCCCGCGGAACGTCCTCGAGCACCGCGGCAAGCGCGACGAGCTCGTCGACCCTGCGCTGCCGGCGCTCCTCGACGAGCTGCTGCACGCGCGGCTCGCGGCCGCGCGCGTTGACTACGGCGAGGTAGCCCTCGGCGTGGGAGTCGACGAACCGCAGGAAGCCGTCCAGGCCGCGGTCGAAGCGCTGCATGGCGGACAGGCCCGGCTCGCGCACGGCCGCCTGATCCATCTCCGCCTGCGAGCGCGCGAGCACGGCCACGAAGAAGTCGGTCTTGGTGGGGAAGTAGTGGTAGAGGAGGCCTTTCGAGACACCCGCGGCGCACGCGATCTCCTCGATTGAGATGTCGACCGTGCCGTGTCGGCCGAGCAGCTCGACGCCCGCGTGCAGAAGATGCTCTCGACGTTCCTCGCTAGTCAGTCGCGTGCCCACCGGTCAACGGTACCGACTTGACCGTTCGTTCAACAACCCGCTAGCATCCGGCGCCCCGGTGTCTCGCTCCGTCTTTCTCCGCGCGGCCGTTGCCGCTTCCGCATGCCTAGTCGCGCTCCCCGCGGCGGCGAGCGCGCTGCCGGGCGCCGACGTCTCGAGCAAGGTTCTGATCCAGCGCGTCGAGTACGCGCAGACCCAGCACCTTCACTACTCGTACGGCCCGATCCAGATCATGCCGGGCCAGAACAACATCGAGGCGAAGATCAACCAGAACAAGCCGACGGTGCCCGGCTACATCACGCGCTTCAAGCCCAACCTCGTCTACTCGGGCACGCACAAGGTCCCGCGCGTCGACGTGATCCACCTGCACCACGGCGTCTGGCTGGCCAAGGGGTATCCGACCTTCGCCGCCGGCGAGGAGAAGACGATCCTCCAGATGCCGCGCGGCTACGGGTACCACTACGACCCGAGCGACCGCTGGATCATGAACTACATGATCCACAACCTGACGCCCAGGCCGACGCAGGTGTCGATCACCTACGACATCGACTTCGTGCCCGACAGCTCGCCCGCCGCCAAGTCGATCACGGCGGCCAAGCCGCTCTGGATGGACGTGGCCGGCCTGAGCGCGTACCCGGTCTTCGACGCGATCAAGGGTCGCGGGCGGGACGGCAAGTTCACGTTCCCCAACGAAGCCATCGGCGCGCAGAAGGACGACATCGGGCCCGCGCACGAATGGACGGCCGATCGGGACGTGACGCTCCTGAACACGGCCGGGCACGTGCACCCGGGAGGCCTCTACACGGATCTGAAGGTCACCCGCGGGAGCCGGACCAAGGAGCTGTTCCGCTCCGTGGCCAAGTACTTCGAGCCCGCCGGCGCCGTCTCGTGGGACGTGTCGATGACGGGCACCAAGCCGGGCTGGAAGGTCGCGGTCAAGGCCGGCGACAGACTCCACATCTCGGCGACCTACGACACGAGCAGGGCCTCCTGGTACGAGTCGATGGGGATCATGGTCGTCTTCGTCGCCGACGGGATCCGGCCGAAGGCGAAGGACCCGTTCAAGTCCCGCATCGACACAAAGGGTCTGCTGACTCACGGGCATCTGCCGGAGAACAACCATCACGGCGGTCAGGCGCGCCCCAACCTGCGCGACGCGCGGACGCTCTCCAACGGACCGGCCATGAGCAACGTCTTCATCCAGAGCTTCGTCTACGGCGTTGGCGACTTCAACCTGCCCGGCAAGCGCGGCCGCCCGCCGGTCGTGAAGGCGGGGCAGTCGCTCACCTTCACGAACCTCGACGCGACCACGGCGATCTCGGCCCAGCAGTCGGCGTACCACACGATCACCTCGTGCAAGGCGCCGTGTACCGCGACCACAGGGGTCGCCTACCCGCTCGCCGACGCGAAGGTCCAGTTCGACTCCGGCGAGCTGGGCTTCGGCCCCGCCGGCTTCACACCCGCGGCGAACCGCAACACGTGGGACACGCCGAAGAGCCTCAGGCCCGGCACCTACACGTACTTCTGCCGCATCCACCCGTTCATGCGCGGCTCGTTCCGGGTCGTCTCGGACAAGGGCAAGTAGCGGCCGCCGCCGCTAGGCGGAACGGGCGGGCCTGAACGGCAGCGATAAGGGGCGGGCTCCTACGGGGGTAGGACGAGTTTCTTCCGCATACCGGAAGAAAATCGTCCAGCCCCAGCCAGGGCCTTAGAGCTCGCGCTCGTAGAAGTAGTTGACCGGCCCGCCGGGCTTGCCGCCGCGGTTGTCGAACCCGAGGCTCTCGTACAGGGCCCGGGCGGCCACGTCGTCCTCGCCGGTGCCGAGGTCCATGTAGTCGGCGCCGCGCTCGCGGGCCAGCTCGATCGCCGCCTCCATGAGCGCCCGCCCCAGCCCCTGCCCGCGGCGGTCGGGGACCACGTAGAGCTCGGCCAGGTAGGCCTCGAGCGCCTGCGACCAGATCGACGGCCGGAACCGCATCACCGCAAGCCCGTCCGGCCCGGCTCCGGCCACCAGGACCGTGATCTCGTCCTCGGCGAGCAGCTGCCGCACGCGCCCGGCGAGCTCGCCCGGGCCGGGGGTCGGCTCCTCGAACTCAGTGTTGAAGTCGTGGAGGAGCCGGCCGATCCCCTCGACGTCGGCCAGCTCCGCTCGGCGGACCGTCGGGCTACTCATCGGGCAGGGTGGCGAACGAGTCGATCGCGAGGATCTTGCCAGCTCTCCTGCCTGGCAGCCTTTGAACAAGTTGGCGACTTTGTCCATGAAAAGAGGTTGCGCGGCAGCCGCCACGGGGTAGATCAATCTCAGTCTTTCTTATGGAAACCTGCGGCTCGGGCTGACGCCCCGCCGTCGGACCTGGACGGAGACGGTGGATACAAACGGTGGGCGGGGCGACGCTCGGCGGCGGGTGCATGGACGCTATGCCGGAGAGCTACAGCTGTGCGACGACGATTCGATCGTCGCGTTCCCGACGGCGCGGAGTCTCGAGGAGGAGGATGAGGCTCGTGCCGTCCACGGAGGCGACGGCGGCGACCTCAGGCCCGGTCGGCGCTACCTCGTCACCGGCTGCGCGGGCTTCATCGGCTCGCACCTGACCCAGGCGCTCACGCGCGCGGGATGCTCGGTCGTCGGCGTCGACGCCTTCACCGACAACTACTCGCGCGCGATCAAGGAGCGCAACCTCGAGCCGTGCCTCGCGGGTGGGCGACGTCGGCTTCGCGAGCTCGACCTGGCAACGGAGCCGACTCGAGGCGCTGCTCGACGGGGTCGACGGTGTCTTCCACCTCGCCGCGTCGACCGGGGGTGCGGACGAGCTGGGGACCGACCTTCGACACCTACCTGCGCGACAACGTTCAGCGCCACCCAGCGGATCTTCGAGGCAGCGGTCGACCACGGCATCAGGGTCGTTTACGCTTCCTCGTCGTCCGTCTACGGCGACGCCGAGGCCTATCCCCTGCAAGAGGACGCCAAGCCCATTCCCGTGTCGCCCTACGGCGTATCGAAGCTGGCCTGCGAGGCGCTCGCGAGCGCGTACGCACGGTCGGTCGGCCTGGATGCGGTGGGTCTGCGCTTCTTCTCGGTCTACGGGCCCAGGCAACGGCCCGACATGGCCTTCGCCGCCGTCTTCGACTGCCTCGCGCGCAAGCGGCCGTTCCGCCTGTTCGGCAACGGTCGCCAGAGCCGCGACTTCACGTTCGTCGGGGACGTGGTCGAGGCGACGCTCGCGCGCGATGCGGCGCGCGCCGTCCGAGCCGCGTCTACAACGTCGGCGGGGGCTCGGAGATCTCGATGCTGGACGCGCTGACCCTGTGCGAGCGGATCGTCGGCCGCCGGCTCGGACGTAGTCCATGACGGGGCCGGAACGGGCGACGCGCGCCGCACGCTGGCGGACTTCGGCCGGCCGAGGCCGAGCTGGGTTGGACGCCGAGCCACGTCGCTGGAGGCCGGCCTGCGCGCCCAGGCCGAGAGCGCCGCGGCGGCGCGAGGCGACCGGTCGCTCGCGGTGGCAGAGGCCGCCTGAGACCCCACGCACGCGAGCCTCGTCATCCAGTCGTTTCGCCCGCACGTGGGCGGCGCCGAGCTGCAGCTCGAGCGGCTCGTGCCGCATCTGGACGATCGCGGGATCGAGACCGAGATCATCACTCGGGCGGTCGATGGCTGGCCGCGGACCGAGCCGATCCCCGGGTCGGTGGTGCGCCGGACCCCGCTCGCCGGCGAGTCGCCGCTCGCGGCGCTGGTCTACGTCGCGGCCGCGCTCGGCCATCTGCTGCGCCGGCGGTCGCAGATCGATCTGGTGCACGCGCACGGCGCGCTGTCGCCGGCGACGATCGCGCTCGGCGGGCGGCTGCTCGGGCTGCCCTGCCTGGTCACCGTGCTCGGCACCGGGCCGCCCGGCGACCTGGCCCGGCTCGGCCGGAAAGCCGCTCGGACGGATCCGCTCGCGGATGCTGTTTCGGTTGGCGTGGTTCGCCGCGCTGAGCGAAGACGTCAGAGCCGAGCTCCTCGAGCGCGGAGTGCCCTCCGGCCGGATCCTCTCTCTGCCCAACGGCGTGGACGTGAAGGTCTACCGGCCCGCGGATCGCGGAGGAGCGCGCGCGCCTCCGAGCGCGACTCGGGCTCCCCGCGGACGGGTTCGATCGGGACCTTCGTCGGGCGCCTTCATCCGGTCAAGGACGTCGACACGCTGCTCGGCGCCGCCGCGGGGGTGCCCGGCTGACGCTCGTCGTCGTCGGCGACGGGCCGGAGCGCGGGCGGCTCGAGGCAGAGGCGCGCGGCTGGGCCTCGAGGAGCAGGGTGAGCTTCCTGGGCGAGTCGTCGGAGGTGGCCGACCTGCTGCGCGCCTCGGACGCGTTCCTGCTCTCGACCGCACGGCGAGGGAATGTCCAACGCGCTGCTCGAGGGGATGGCGTGCGGTCTGCCGTGCCTGGCGAGCCGTTCGGTCGGCGGCGCGGCCGAGCTCCTGGAGGCGGGCCGCGGAATGCTGCTGCCCGACGGCGACGTGCCGGCGCCTGGGCCGCCGCCGTCCAGCGCCTCGCCGACGAGCCCGGCCTGCGGGACGTCGACCGGTGCGGCGGCGGCTGCATTCGTCGCCGCGGAGCTTGTCGCTGGAGGTCGGCGGCGGATCGGCTCGCGCGGGCCTACGCGGTGATCGCCGGGCCGTCCGTGAGCTCGCCCGATTCGCGTCCGCGCCGTCCTCTACCTCGTCACTCGCTTCCCGGCGGTCACCGAGACCTTTGTGGTGAACGAATGGCTCGCGCTCTCGAGCGCTTCCGGATGCAGCTCGTAGCGCTGCGGCGCAGCGGTGAGGCGCCGGTGCACGCCGAGACGGTCGCGCGTGCTGCCGTTCGTGCGCTTTCCGGGCGCCGCGTGCCGGCCGCCGTCGCGCGCACCTGTTCTGGCTGGTGCGCCGCCCGCGTGTCTACCTGTCGACGCTGGCGGCGGTTGTGCGCGGGGCGTCTGCGGTTCTCGGTGCTGGAGGCCGCGAAGGAGACCGTGGTGTTCGCGAAGGCGGTCGCGGTGGCGCGCGTCGGCGGTGCGCGAACGGATCGAGCACGTCCACGCCCACTTCGCCAGCCACCCGGCGACGGCCGCCTGGGTCGTCCACCGCCTCACCGGCATCCCGTTCAGCTTCACCGCACACGCCAACGACCTGTTCGTCGCGCCCGTGCTGCTCGACCGCAAGGTGGCCGACGCGCGCTTCGTGATCGCGATCTCCGAGTACAACCGCGGAGTCCTGCTCGACAGCTGCCCAGGCGCGCGCGTGGAGGTCGTCCACTGCGGCGTCGACATCGATCGCTACGCCTGGCGCGGGCTGGGCGAGCGAGCACCGATCGCGTCGTGTGCGTGGCGAGCCTGTTCGAGAAGAAGGGCCACCTGGACCTGATCGACGCGCTCGGCCTGCTGGCCGAGCGCCGGCCGGGCGTCGCCCTCGAGCTCGTGGGCGACGGGCCCGAGCGCGACCGGATAGTCGAGCGGGCGCGCGAGCGCGGGGTCGGCCGAGCGGGTGTCGCTGCTGGGCGCGCGATCGGCCGAGGACGTGCGTGCGACGCTCGCCGAGGCGAGGGCGTTCGCGCTGCCCTCGATCCGGCTGCCCAGCGGCAGGATGGAGGGCATCCCCGTGGCCCTGATGGAGGCGATGGCGAGCGGCGTGCCGGTCGTGGCCACCCGCATCTCCGGTATTCCCGAGCTGGTCGAGGACGGCGTGACGGGTCTGCTGGTCGAGCCGCACGACCCCGCGCGGGCTCGCGGCGGCCCTCGAGCGCCTCCTCTCGGACGACGACGCTCGCCGCCGAGCTCGCGCTGAACGGCCGCGCGGCTCGTGGAGCGGCTCGTTCAACCTGGACGGTGGAGGCGCGGCGGCTGGGCGACCTCTTCGCGGAGTAGCCCTCAGCAGCAAGCCCGCGAGACCGCGCGGCACCAGCCAGGTGCGGTCCCATTCGTCATGCGCGCCGAAGCGGTACTTGTACGGCTCCCGTCCCGCGCAGGAAGTCGAAGCGTGCGGGCGCCGTGCTCGGTGGCGAACTCGAGCGCGTGAAGCACGAGCACGTTACCGAGGGCGTCGCGGGCGAACGCGCGGTCCCAGCCCTGCTGGTAGGCCGCGAACGTGTCGCGCCACCAGAACCCGTAGAGAACACCGACGATCTGCTCCTCGCGGCGGGCGACCACGGCGGCGGGCCCGCGACCCGGTCCCGCGCGCCGGCTCAGCTGGCCGTGAAAGGCGAGCTTGTCCGTGGCGAACGACCCGCTCGCCCGTGCCGGCCCTGGGCGTGAAGCGCGAACAGCGCCTCGAGCAGCGGCTCGTCGACCCCGGGCGGGGCCACCCACTCGAAGCCGGACGCCCTTGCGCTCGAGCCGCCGCGTGAAGCGCCGCAGCTGGCGGACGAAGTCGCCCGAGGGCTGCCCGGTGCTCTCGGCGAGCGGCAGGGGCAGGCGCGGACAGGCCGTCGAGCCCGACCGCCCGGGCGCCCGCCGGGAGCTGTTCGCCGGCCAGTCGGGGGCGGCGCCGCGCACGAGCAGCGCCGAGCCCGCCGATCGCTTCTCGGAGCCACTCGGCCACGTCGCCGCGGCGGCCCGGCGCCACCAGCCAGGCGCAGTGGTCGGCGTCGCCGGCGCCGCTGCCGGTGTTGGAGTACACGGGCACCGCGAGCGGCAGGCGGCGGTTCAGCCGCTCGCGACCGCGACTCAGCGCGACGAGCGCGTCCAGCTCCCCGGACGCGCTCCCGCCAGGCCGCCACGCGCGTGCGCGGGCGCGCGGCGATCGTGTCCCACCACGACAGCACCCAGTCGGGCGTCTGGAAGTACGAGCTGCCCTCGTGCGCGCTCGGCGAGCTCGAGCCACTCGCGCTCGAGCGCCTCGCCCGCCGGCGAGTCTGCGTCGAGCTCGACGACCTCCGGCGCTATGCCGGCAGCTTGCGTCGCGCCTCGCTCAGCTTGCCCCACAGGTCGAAGCTTGCTGCCTTGACGCGGTCGACGGGCTCGGACCGGCCCGGCCCGCGCGGGGACATGCGCATCTTGCGCAGCCGCCGGTTGATCCGGTTGACCGACTCGGCTCGCTCGCTGAACTCCGTGTAGAAGGGGATCGAGAACGAGATCGAGATGCCGGCCTCCGTCGTGACCCAGTGCGGCACGAACGAGGGCAGGTAGACCCCGACGCCCGGGTCGAGCCGGAAGTCCTCCGCGACCTCCTCCATCGCGGCGAAGTCGCACTCCTCCGCGTCGTAGTAGCGATCGAGCTCGCGCTGGCGGATCGAGTCGTCCTCGAACGCCGCGACGCTGACGTGCTTCACCCCTCGGACCTGCAGCAGGAAGCTGTGCTCGGGGTCGAAGTGCATCGGCGTGTTGGAGGCCGGCGCCGTGATGAACAGATAGCCGGTGCGGCGCCGCATGCCGCCCTCGCGATCCTTCAGGATCCCCTCGACCTCGTCGAGGCACTCGTTGATCAGGTCGGAGTACTGGCGGTCCTGCTGGATGTCGCGCAGGGAGATCCGGAAGCCGTTGCGCTCGACGTCCCGGATCGTCGCCGACGGCGCGCCCTTCGCCGATGTCGACGTAGCCGTCCCGGTTGACGAGCGGCAGGTTGCCGCGCTCGCGCCGCACCGGCGTCGGGCGGCAGGCGATCGGCGAGCTCGGCGATCGCGTCGAGGGTGAAGAGTGGGTGATCGACCAACCCGTGGCCGACCGCGATCGAACGCGACGCGAACGCGTCGCTGAAGGTCGAGCTGTCGATGTCGAGCAGGCTGCCCATCCGATGTCTCCTTTCGTCCGGGGAGCTCCCGGTTAGATACCCCTAGGCGAGGGCCGGCTATCCATAACTCCGGGCGCCGTAGGACTTGAACTGAGCTGGGTGAAAGCCGGAACAGCCGATGGCGTCGAACCGCAGCGCTCTCCGGGCGCAGGTTGCCGCCGCCGTCGAGGAGGCTGCCGGGCGTGCCGGTCCTGGCGAGAAACGATGGTGCGCCGCGTCGCCGATGTTCTCGCGCGCGACGTTGGCGCTCCCGTGCAGCTTGAACGCGGTGATGTTCGACTCGCGCGCCTTGACCAGGATGTTGCGCTCGAGCACGACCCCGGTGGTGTCGCGCGACAGGCTCACGTTCTGCGAGCTGTTGTAGATCGTGTTGAAGCGGACTGTCACGTTCACGGCGCCGCCATCGGTGCCGCCCGGCCCGAGCTTGATGCCGCGGCCGTTCTCGGCGTTGAAGAGGACGTTGTGCGAGATCACGCCGTGCGGGCTCGGGCTCGCGGTCATGTCGCCCACGTAGACGTTGTGGTCCTGGTTGATCCCGTCCGTCGAGTAGGTGTCGTGGACGCAGTTGCCCTTGACCAGCCAGCGGCCCAGGTTGTTGCGCGGACCGTCGTCGACCTGCAGGCCGGAGGTCGAGTGGGAGCCCCAGATCTCCGAGCGCGTGAGCCGCCAGCCGGTGCCGCCGTAGATCCGGACCAGCGGCTCGTCGGGGTTGCCGGCGGCCCACTGGACGTTCAGGCCGCGGATCGTCCAGTAGCTCGGGTCGCCGATCCAGAGCTGGCCGCGCAGCACGGGCCGCTCGCCCGGGAAGTTGCTGACTTGCACGCGCGCGTGCTTGCGTCCCGGGCGCGGCCACGAGCTTGACCCGCTCGTCGTAGGTGCCGCCGCGCACCCACAGGTGCTGGCCGTAGCGCAGGCGCTTGAGCGCGTGGGCGATCGTCCCGAACGGACGCTCGCGGGTGCCCGGGCCGGCGTCGGACCCGCCGGGGGCGACGTAGTAGGTGCGGCGGACGTGCGGACCGGCATCGGTCGGCGCCGCGACGCGCCGCGGGGCCTCGGCGCCTTCGCCGCACCCGGCCAGCAGGACGACGGCGACCAGCAGCAGCGACAGTCCGGCCGGCACCGTGATGCGCCGGCGCAGGTCGACCAGCGGGCGCACGAGCAGCCCGAAGCCGTCCGGCACCACCTGGCGCAGCAGCAGCAGGTACAGCGCCGCGCCGACCGGGATCCCGACCGCCAGCGCGGCGCCGGGGGGCAGCGTGGCCGCCAGCGCGTACAGCACCGCGCCCATCAGCGCCGACAGGGCGAGCGCCGGCGCGGCGGCCCGCCAGGTCGCGTACCAGCGCATTCCGAGCACGCGGCCGGTCACGACCCCGAGCAGGGTCAGCGAGATGATCTTCTCGCCCACCTGGACGGCGGCCACGGCCGTGATGCCGTAGGGCGCGGCGAACCAGATCGCTGGGAAGAGGATCGCGATCTGCATCACGCCCGTCGCCGTGAGCAGCCACGAGCGCCCGAGCGCCTTGTACACCGCCCCGGGCATGGTCGCGAGCGACGCCAGTCCCGCCCAGATCGCAACCCACGCCATCGGCGCGGCGGCCGAGCGCCACTCCTCGCCGTAGAGGGTCAGCACCAGGGGAAGCGCGAGCGCCGCCAGGCCGAAGGCGACCGGCCAGGCCACCATCGCGCCGAGCCGGATCGTCTGCAGGTAGCCGCGCCGCAGGTCGTCGTCGATCTCGTCCAGCTGCGCGCCGCGCAGGCGCGCGTAGAAGGGGAACAGCACGTCGTTGGCCACGCGGAAGCCGGTCAGGATCACCAGCTCCGGCAGCCGGAACGCGAGGTAGTAGACGCCCAGCGCGGCGGCGCCCAGCTTCGCCCCGACGATGATGTAGTCGAAGTTCTTCGCCCCCTGGCCGAGCACTCCGACCGCGACGATGCCGAGGCCGAAGCGCATCATCGACGACAGCTCGCGGCCGCGCGATCGCGAAACGAGGGCGGAAGGGGTAGACCAGCCACAGCCCGATCGACTGCACCAGCCAGCCGGCGACCTGGCCGATCACGAGGCTCATGGCGCCCAGCGCCGCCACCGCCAGCGCGATGCTGACGATGCCCTTGGTCAGCCCGTTGGCGAGCTTCGGGCCGAACAGCGTCCGGAAGCCGAAGCGCGCGGCGCAGCCGGTACTCGTGGGCCTTGCCGAGCGCGGCGAACGGGAACTGCAGGGCGAGCACGCGGAAGAGCGCGACGACCTCGTCGCCGGGGCCGACGTCCGCGAGCAGCGGCGCGATCAGCCACGCAGATCCCGTAGAGGATCGAGCGAGCCGCCGATCCCGATCCAGAAGGCCGTCGAGGACGACGCGCGGGTCCTCCGCGTCGGCGCGGTAGATCAGGGCCGCGCCGAGCCCGAGGTCGCCGACGTAGTCGAGCGCGTAGATGATCGAGAGCGCGAACGCGACCAGGCCGAACTCGCTCGGCACGAGCAGCCGTGCGAGCACGAGCGTGGCGACGAAGACCAGCACCTTGCCGGCGGCGTCGGCGGCGCCGGCCCAGATCAGGCCGCTGAACGCGCGGCGCCCGAGGTCACGCATCGGGCTTCACGACCGCTTGGCCGGTGAGCTCTCTCGGCCAGGCGGGCGTCGTCTCGCAGCGCGTGGCTGAGGCGCCTCACCAGCGACTCCGAGACGAACACCCTGGCGAGCAGCGCGAGCTTGCGCCGGGCGAGGGTGAAGGGGTCGAGCGCGAGCGCTTCGATCGCGTAGCGCCGAGCGACCCGCTGGTCTCCCTGGATGGCGCTGCCGAGGCCGGCGTGCAGGCACGCGGCGGAGGCCGCGGCGCGGCGCAGCAGCGGTCGCCTCCAGGCGGGGTGGACGTCCGGCAGGTGGCGGTCGACGACGCCGCAGCTGCACGTCGATGCGCTCGCGGCCCGCTGCGGAGCGTGATGCCGTTCGTGTGGCGCCTGACGAGCGCCACCACCTCGTCGGTGAAGCCGATCGGGAAGCGCTTCGCGACCTCCAGCCAGGTGTCCCAGTCCTGGGCGACCGGCAGCTCGCTGAACCCGCCCGCCGCCTCGAGCGCCGAGCGCCGGATCAGCACGGAGCTCGGGTTGAGGACGACGTTGTGGATCAGCAGCTCGTCGAACACCCGGCCGCACGCCGGCTCTCGCAGCGCGTGGACGATGCTGGAGGGACGCATGCCCTCGTCGCACGCGAACGCGTGCGCGGCGACCAGCGCGGCCTCGGGGTGGCGCTCGAGGTGCGCACGCCGACCTCGATCCGGTGCGGCAGCCAGGCGTCGTCCGCGTCGAGGAAGGCCACCAGCGGCGCTGAGGTGACCTCGAGGCCGGCGTTGCGCGCTTGGCCGGCGCCGCCGCGCGGGCCGGTGGACGTAGCGGACGCCGCGGTCGGCGTAGCGCGCGGCGACCGCGGCCGTCTCGTCGGTCGACCCGTCGTCCACCACGACGACGTTCACGTTCGGGTGGCTCTGGGCGAGCGACGCTCTCGATCGCCTCGCCGAGAAAGCGGCCGTAGTTGTGGCACGTGATGATTGCGTCGACCTGCGGCACTACGCGCTCGCGTCCTCGGCGAAGATCAGGCGGGCGACGGGAGCGGGGATGCGCTCGTGCACGTACGCGTGCCAGTCGATCGCGCCGGTGACCTTGGCGGCGAGGCGCTCGACCGAGTCGTCGCCGACGCCGAGCCGCGCGATCCGCAGCGGATCGTCGTCGGGGCGCAGCGCGCGCGGCAGCGAGATCAGGCCGAGCTCGAAGCCGGCCCGCCGCGCGGCCGTGAACGTCTCGCTCGTTCACGTGGCGGCCGAGCTTTCCCCACGGGTAGGCGATCGCGCGCACGGGCTCGCCAAGGCGCTGCTCGAGCACGCTCCCGCGAGCGGCGCAGATCGGTCTCGACCGCGTCGATCGGAAGGTGGGCGAGGTTGCGATGGCTCCAGGTGTGCGAGCCGATCGACATGCCCGCGGCGCGCAGCTCGGCCACCTGGCTCCACGAGAGCGGGCGCAGCTGCTCGGCCGGCGTTGACCAGACCTCCGCCAGGTGCGACATGACCTCGTCGTCGCGCTCGAGGAAGCCGACCGCGACGAAGAAGCTCGCCGCCATGTCCCTTGCGCGCAGCAGCGGCAGCGCGTGGGCGTGGTTGTCGGCGTAGCCGTCGTCGAAGGTGATCGCCACGTACGGCCCGCCGCTGCGCCGCGGTCGCGGCGACGAGCTCCTCGAGCGGCACCACCTGGCAGTGCTCGTCGAGCCAGGCGAGGTGCGCGTCGAACAGGTCCGGCGTGAGCCCGAGGTAGCTCGGCCGCGGGTCGACCGAGTGGTAGCAGAGCACGACCCGGCGCCCGGCCGGTCGGGCGGCGGCAGCACGCGCCGCGCGCCGGACTCGGCCACGCGCGTGAGGCGGCTGCGGGTGCTCGTCGGCAGCGCACGGCATCAGCCCCTCGCCACCCCGCCGCGCATGGCGACCGGCTCCCAGCGCTCGAAGCGGACGCCGGCGAGCAGCGAGAGCACGGCCAGCGCGGCCGCCGCGTTCGCCAGGCAGAAGAAGTACGGGATCCAGAGCGGCTTGAGCCGGCCCCAGCGCGTGTGCGCCGCCAGTCGGCGCCCGCCGCCGCGAGCGCGTAGAAGCCGAGCTGCGGCCCGAGCAGGAGCCACCAGGTCGGGTCGGCGGCCGCGAGCGCGACGGTGCTCGCCAGCAGCGCGACCAGGAAGAAGCCGACGAAGCGGCGCAGCAGCTTGTGGAAGAGGACCTCGAACGCGTACAGGCCCGTGCGCGTGGGCAGCAGCCCGTCGCCGAGCGCCATCGCCGAGCGCAGCCCGCGATTCATCACGCGGACCTTGCGCCGCAGCTCGGTGCCGCCCTCCTCCGGCGTGGCCACGAGCACGCGGGCGCTGCTCGTCGAACGCGAGCCGGGCGCCTTGCTTGACGACGGCGCTCGAGATCAGGAAGTCGTCCGTGCCCGCGGTCTGCGCCGACGGCGTGAAGAAGCGCCGGCGCACGGCGTAGAGGTGGCCGCTCGCCGAGACGACGCTGCCGACCCGGTCCTCGAGGCGCTTGAGCAGGCGCTCGTAGCGCCAGTAGAGGCCCTCGCCGCGCGCGACCGGCCGGCCGTCCTGCTCGACGACGCGGACCACGTTCGCCGCGACGCCGCCGACCTGCTCGTCGGCGAAGTTGGACACCAGCCTGCGCAGCGTCCCGGGCTCGAAGAGGGAGTCGGCGTCGCTGAAGACCAGGATCTCGCCCGAGGACGCCTCGACCCCGCGGTTGAGCGCCGATCAGCTTGCCGATGCGCGGCAGGTCGAGTACGACCGTCGCGCCGGCGTCGCGCGCGCGGCCTCCACCGTCCCGTCCTCGGACCCGTCGGACGCCACGATCAGCTCCAGCAGCTGCCGCGGGGTAGTCGGAGGCGAGGACGTTGGCCACCTTGTCGGCGATCACCGTCGACTCGTCGTGGGCGGCGACGACGACCGACAGCGAGGGCGCCACCGACGCGATGCGCCGGGGCCGCGGACGCAGCCGCCCGAGCACGGCGAGCGCGAGCGGGTAGCCGGCGTAGACCCACGCGACCAGCAGCCGCCGAGGCGATCGCCAACCCCGCCGTCATCGAGCCGGTCTCCGCGCCAGGTAGCCGGCCGTTAGCCCGAGGCCGAGGAAGATCCACTCGTAGCGCGCGTAGGCGCTGTGCAGCGTGAGCGCGCAGATCAGGAAGGCGGCGAGCGCCACCGCCAGCCCCTCGCCGAGCAGCGCGTCCGGGCCCTCGAAGCGCGAGCGCGCCCGCCACGCGCCGCTGAGCGCGAGCCAGATCACGCCGAGGAACGCGACCCCGCCGAACAGCCCCAGCTCTGCAAAGGACTCCAGGTAGAGGTTGTGGGCCCCGCGCGCCTCCGCTCGCTGATCGATCCCGATCGCGGTCGAGTAGGTCTGGTAGTGGACCTCGAAGTTGTCGGGGCCGACGCCGACCAGCGGGTGGTCGGCCCACATGTGCAGCGCCGGCCAGGTTCTCGCTCGTGCGCCCGCGCAGCGAGTTGTTGTCGCGGAAGCTGGCGCCGGCGCTGGTGCCGTCGGAGAGCTCGTCGACGCGCTGCGGCAGGCTCTGCGGGACGACGACCGAGCCGAGCGCGACGGCCGCGCAGCGGCCGACGGCCAAGCACCCGCAGGCGCACGCCCTGCAGCACGCCGATCGCGATGGCGACGATCAGCAGCGCGATCAGCGCGGCCCGCGACTGGGTGTAGATCACGCCGACGACGCACGCGAGCGCGATGGCCGCCGCCAGGGCCCGCGCCGGCGTGCGCGTCTGGATGCGGGCGAGGTAGAAGGCGAGCACCGCGGCGGTGGCGAGGATCTGGCCGAACGGGTTGGGGTTGAGCGGCCCGGCGCTGCGCATGGCGTCGCCGGCGGGCAGCACGCCGGCGAAGCCGCCGTAGGACGACCCGTAGGTCTTCGTGACCTGCTGGAAGATCGCGAGGACCGCCAGCAGGCCGACCCCCGTCGACGACCGCCCAGATCGCGCGCCGCAGCCACGCGGGCGTGTCGAGCAGCAGCATCAGCAGCGCGACGATCGCGGCGTAGCTGACCAGGTCGAGCGTCTCGGCGGCGGCCGCGCCGCGATCGCTCGCGCCGACCGAGGCGCGCCAGGTAGGCGAGGCCGAGCGCCCCGACTGGCGAGCAGCTCGCGCGGGATCGGCGAAGCGCTCGCGTCCGGCGACCCAGCCCACCAGCGCGCCGGCGAGGACGATCGCGGTCAGGGCGTGCGCGACGCTGCGGGTGGCGAGGACGTCGGGCACGTAGGCGACCAGGAGGAAGAGCACGACCACCAGGCACCAGCGCAGCCGGGTGACGGCGGCCGCGATCGCGAAGCCGCCGACGCAGGCGGCCAGCCCGAGCTGGAGCGGGATCGTCGGCGTGGCCGAGGGCGCTGCCGACCACGAAGGCCGCGGCGCCGACGCCGATGCGGCCCGCCCAGAGGGCGACGTTCGCCTGGGCCGGGCGCGGCGAGGCCGGCCGGCTCACCTCCGCGTAATGCACCTCAGTCCTCGTCCTCGCGGCTCGGCCCGGGCGCGGGAGCCGACGCCGGGTCGCTGGGCCGGTCAGCGCCGCGAGGCGCGCTCGGGGCCGCCGCGTTCGTCCCTTGGAGGCCGGCTGGCGGCCTCGGCCGAGGGCGCCGGCACCGGCTCGGGCTCCGGCTCGGCCTCTGGCTGTGGCTCGGCGTCGAGCGGTGCCCCGGCTCGGGCTCGACCTCCGGCTCGAGCTCGGCCTCAGGCTCGAAGTCCGGCTCCGGCTCGGCGCTCGGTCTGCTCGGCTCGGGCGCGGGTTCCGGCTCCGGCTTCGGCTCGGTCTTCGGCTCGGGCGTCGGGTTCGGCTCGGCTCCGGCTGTGGCTCGGCTCTCGGCTGGCTCGCTCGGCTTCGGCTCTGGCTCTCCGGCTCGGCCTTCGCTCCGGCGGCCGCTGGCTCGGCCTTCCGGCTTGCGGCTCGCGCTCCGATCTGCGGCTCGCCCGGCTGCGGCTCGGCGTCGGCTCGCGCCTCCGGCCTGCTCGGCGCGGGTTCTCGCTCTCGGCTCGGCGTTCCGGCTCTCGGCTCGGGCGTCGCGTTCCGGCTCGGGGCTCGCGCTCGCCTTCGGCTTCGGCCTCCCGCGCGCGCCGGGGCTTCCGCTCGCGCTCCGCGGCCCTGCGCGCCGAGCGCTGCTGGAGGCGGGGCTCCAGGCGCAGCTCGGCGGCCACCAGGAGCACGCCCAGGGCCGCTCCCAGCAGGGCGGCCAGGATCACGACCTGGCCGGTGCTTGGGCCGCTGCCGTCGCCGCCGTCATTCGTGCTCAGGCGCTCGAGCACGTACGCGGAGTAGCTCGCGGCTCACGTACGTCGACGCCTCGCGCGCGTAACCCACGGCGAGGCGCGAGAGCACCGACCGATCGGGCCCGGTGATCGTCGAGTCGATCAAGGTGCTGCCCGGCTGCGCCGTCGCGTCGACCGAGTACTCCGGGGCTCAGCGTCACGTCGGCGTCGGCCGCGGCGCGTCGCAGGATCGCTCGGTTCCGCAGCACGCCGATGACGGTCTGGACGAGTGTGCCGTCCGACTTGAGCGCGTCGAGCGTGCCGGGCAGGTCGTCGTTCGTCACCGACGCGTCCGGGCGCAGCACGAACTGGAGCTTGGTCCGGTGCTCGTCCTGCTTGTTGGCGCCCGCCGTCGCGGCGCCGAGGCCGGCCAGCGCCGCCAGGCCCACGATCAGCCACCAGCGCCGCACCAGCCGAGAGCCGAGGGTCATGAAATCCACTGTCAGTACGCCCCTTTCGAGACGAAGACCGACCTGATCGTCGCCACCACTAGCTTGAGGTTCACGCCGGATCGATCTCGACCGCACCTGACTGATGTCGAGCCGGCAGCGCTCGTCGAAGTCCATGCTCCCGCGGCCTTCGGCCTGCCAGCGGCCGACCAGGCCGGGTGTCACGTCGAGCCGCTCGCTCTGCCAGAGGTCGTAGTCAGCGAGCTTCACCGAGCAGGGTCGGGGCCCGACCAGCGTCATCTCCCCGCGCATCACGTTGTAGAGCTGCGGAAGCTCGTCGAGCGAGGACTTGCGCAGCACGCGTCCCAGGCGGGTGACGCGCGGATCGTCGGCGATCTTGAAGTCCGGCCACGCCATCGTGTTCAGGTGCTTGAGCGCCTCCTTCATGCGATCGGCGTCGCGACTCATGCTGCGCAGCTTGAGCAGCCCGAAGGGCCGCCCGTCGCGGCCGAGGCGGCTGATGCGCACGAACGCCGGGCCCGGCGAGTCGAGCTTGACCGCGATCGCGAGCAGTGCGACCAGCGGGGTCACGATCGGCGCCACGAGAGGAGAACGAGCAGATCCTACCGCGGCGCAGCGGCACTCTCAGGCTGCGCGTCTCGACCAGCACAGCCGGCCGGTCGCCCGCCGTCGGCGCCGGCCGTGTTCCCGCTGCCCGCGTGTCCGTTCGTGCTCGGCCCGTCCCCGCTCGCCCACGGCCGGCTGCCGCGACCGGGCGACGTCCTTCAGCAGCCGCGTAGGTCTGCCCGTCATCCGGGAAGGTCGCGGTGCCGAGGGCAGGTCGCCGCGCTCGGGGGCCGGCATGCGCCGCAGCACGGACATCGCCACCCGATCGTCAGCGCCCGGCAAGACCACCGACCACGCCGTCGGCCGCGACGCGCACCACGGCATCCGTCATGCGCAGGTAGGGCGACGAGCGCGTGCGCGACCTGCGCCAACCGGCGCGACGACCCACGCGGCCGCGCCGCCGAGATGCTCGCCACCGTCAGCGGCGACCGCTCTCGCCGGACGCGCGCGAAGTCGCGGGCGATCGGATCGGGGGCCGCCGCACCCTCCTCGAGCAGGAACGGGGACAACCCGAATGAGAGCCCGGCGAACCTGTCCACGATCAGCATCAGCAGCGCCGCCAGGCCGACGAAGAGGCCAAGATCGGTGAGGCCGTAGCCAACCGCGTACGCGGTGACGAACCCGAGGCCGACCGGCCAGGTGACCAGGGCGGGCAGCCGCGCCGCGCGGCCGGCCAGCACGGCGGCCTGGGCCGCCATCAGCGCCGCGAGGCCGAGCAGCCACGGGGCGTCGGCCTGCGACAGGGCGGCGGATGCGAGGGCTACGAGCAAGCAGCCGGCCAGCCACATCAGGAGGAGCATGGGCCGCTCCGCCGGTGAAGGTCACAAAGGGTGTAGAGGAATCTCACGGGCCGTCAGACCCGTCACCGCCCGCCATGCACGGCTTTTACCCCTGAATTGACATAACCATCCCCATGAACCGGCATCACTTGCACGATTTTGGCGGGTTGGGACCGATCTTCGGTTATCAGCTAGCCGTGCTGGGCGCCGAAAAGCTCCGCACGCAGCTCGGCGATCTCGCTCACGGCTGAGAGGACGTAGAGCTGCCGCGTGGCCTCGATCTCCTCCTCGAGGTCGGCCATGTACGAGGGGATCTCGGCGAGCTGGGTGCCGGCGGTCTCGGCCCGCTCGGCGTCGAGCTGGATCAGGCGCCCACGCAGCTCCAGGGCGTCGATGTGCAGGTGGTCCGGCTCCATGCCGTGACTTTTCCACTCGCCCCGCCGGCCGCACAGGCGGGTAGCCGGTGTCTTGGGGTTCGGCCACCCGTATCCCCGCCCGACAACGGCTTCCTATGCAATGCTTAGGCAATGGCGAGTCCGGACGAAGGGTTGCTGCTCGGTGACGCCGCCCGCGCGATAGGGGTCAGCCAGGACACGTTGCGCCGTTGGGATCGCGCCGGCAAGCTGCGCACGCGCCGCGATTCGGCCAACCGGCGCAGGGTGTCGCGCCGTGAGGTCGCGCGCCTGTCCGACTATCCAGGCCGTCATACGGGCAACCGCATCTCGGCACGCAATCACTTTCCGGGCGTGGTGCGATCGGTCGAGATCGATGGTGTGATGGCGCTCGTGGAGATCGAGGCGGGCCCGCACCGGATCACGGCGGCGATCACGCGCGATGCGGCGCAGGACCTCGGGCTCGCGCCAGGCGTGCCCGCCACGGCGGCGGTCAAGGCGACGTCCGTGATGGTCGAGCGTGAGGCGTGAGCCGGCGCTTCCTCTCACTCGCGGCCGTTGCGCTTGCCCTCGTCCCCGTTGCCTGCGGCGACGACGACTCCGACGACTCCGCGGAGGCCGCCAAGCCGCGCCTGGTCGTCTCGGCGGCGAGCTCCATGACCGAGGCGCTCACCTCGTGCAGCGAGACCTACCCGGACGCGGACGTGAAGCTCTCCTTCGCCGGCTCCGATGAGCTGGCCGCCCAGATCGAGCAGGGCGTCAAGCCCGACGTGTACGCGGCCGCCAACACGAAGCTCCCCGACCAGCTCCACCAGGAGGGGCGTCTCAGCAAGCCCGTCGAGTTCGCGACGAACACGTTCGTCCTGGCCGTCCCGAAGGACTCGGACATCGACTCGGTCGCCGACCTCACTCCCAAGGGCGTGAAAGTCGTGATCGGGTCGGAGACCGTGCCGATCGGCTCGTACACCCGGGACACCCTCGCGAAGCTTCCCCGACCAGGAGAAGGCGATCCTCGCGAACGTGCGCTCGGAGGAGCCTGACGTGAAGGGCATCGTCGGCAAGCTGACGCAGGGCGCTGCCGACGCCGGGTTCACCTACGTGACCGACGTGAACGCCACCAACGGGGAGCTCAAGGCCGTGGACCTGCCCGAGTCGGTCGAGCCCCAGGTGATCTACGCGGCCGGCGTGGTCACGGGAGCGAAGCAGCCCGACGCGGGCAAGCAGTTCGTGAACGGCCTCGTCAGCGGCAGCTGCGCGGACGCGCTCCAGAAGGCGGGCTTCGGGCCCGCGCCGTGAGGCGTGCCTGGTTCCCGCTTGGCCTGGCCATCGCGCTCGCCGTCGCCCTGACGTTTCTGACGCTCCCGGTCGTAGCGATCTTCGTCGCCTCGAGTCCGGCGGACCTGGTCGACAGCCTCGGCGAGCCCGGCGTTCTCGACGCTCTCTGGCTGAGCCTGCGCACCACCGCGGCCGCGATCGCGCTCATCCTCGTAGTCGGTACGCCGGCCGCCTATCTGCTGGCGACCCGCTCCTTCCGGGGCAAGGCCATCGTGGTCACCCTGGTCGAGCTGCCGCTCGTGCTGCCTCCCGCCGTGGCCGGGATCGCCCTCCTCGCGGCGCTTGGGCCCGAGGGCATCCTCGGCGGCGCGCTCGCGGACGTCGGCATCGAGCTGCCCCTCACCACGGCCGCCGTAGTGGTGGCGCTCACGTTCGTGGCGTCGCCCTTCTACCTACGCCAGGCGATGGCGGCGTTCGCGTCGGTCGACCAGAACCTGCTCGATGCCTCGCGGACGCTCGGCGCCTCCGAGGCGCACGGGTTCGGTCGGGTGGCGATCCCCGTCGCCATGCCGGGCCTCACAGCGGGCGCGGCGCTGGCGCTCGGTCGAGCGCTGGGGGAGTTCGGCGCGACGCTGATGTTCGCCGGCTCGTTCCAGGGCATCACCCAGACCGTGCCGCTTGCCATCTACGACCGCTTCTCGAGCGACTTCGACTCCGCCCTCGCGCTGTCGGCGATCCTCGTCGCGGTCTCAGCCGCCATCCTGCTCTCGGTGAAGCTCGTCCAAGGGAGCGAGGCCCTCGGCGGTGCCAGGACCTGAGCGGCTGCGTGTCGAGGCCGAGACGACGCTCGGCGCGCTCGAGCTGGCGGTGGATCTCGAGGTGGGTGCGGGCGAGTGTCTCGCGCTGGCCGGTCCATCCGGCGCCGGCAAGACGAGCGTGCTGCGCGTGGTCGCCGGGCTGCTGCGTCCCCGGCGGGGCCGCGTGGTCGCTGGCGGCGAAACGTGGCTCGACACCGCCAGCGGCGATCGAGCTGCCGCCCGAGCGTCGCCGTTGCGGCTATCTCTTCCAGGAGTACGCGCTCTTCCCGCACCTGAGTGCCTGGCAGAACGTGGCCTACCCGCTGCGCGGGGTCCCGCGCGGCGAGCGCCGCCGGCGAGCCGTCGAGCTGCTCGAGCGCTTCGGTCTGAGCGCCCGCGCCGACCAGCGGCCGCGGACGCTGTCGGGCGGTGAGCGTCAGCGCGTGGCGCTGGCGCGCGTGCTCGCCCGCGACCCGGGTGTGCTGCTACTGGACGAGCCGCTCTCGGCGCTCGATGCGCGCACCCGTGCCGGAGCCGCACGGGAGCTCGCGGGGGTGCTCCGCGACCTCGAGGTGCCGTCTCTGCTCGTGACTCATGACTTCGCCGAGGCAGCGCAGCTGGGCGACCGCGTCGGCGTTATCGACGCCGGCCGCGTCATTCAGGAGGGCACCCCGACCGAGCTCGCGGCGGCGCCGCGTTCGGCGTTCGTCGCCGACTTCACGGGGGCCGTCGTGCTCACGGGCGTTGCCGGCCCGGGCGCGGACGGGCTGACGCGCGTGGAGCTGGACGGCGGCGGTGCGGTCACCAGCACCGACCCTGGCCAGGGCCGCGTGGCGGTGAGCATCTATCCCTGGGAGATCGCCATCGAGCCGGTCGGCGAGCCGCCGCACGGCTCGGCGCAGAACCGGCTCACCGCCGAGGTGCTATCCGTCACAACTGTCGGCAATCGCGTGCGGCTGGGGCTGGCCGGCCCCCAGCCGCTGGCCGCGGAGATCACGCGGGCGTCCGCCGAGCGGCTCGGGCTCGAGGCGGGTGTCAGCGTCGTCGCCAGTTGGAAGGCGGCGGCCACGCGGCTCGTGTCGGGCTAGTCGTGCCCGTGCCCGCGGCCGTGGAACGCCTCGAACAGGTCGTTGACCGCCGCGTCGCGCGTGGTGAGTGGGGGCAGCCCGAAGCGCCGCTCGATCGTGGCCAGGATCGAGGTGGTGTCGTACTGGGTGTGGTCGACGCGGAAGCGCTCGCGCAGCCTCGGCGAGACCACGAGTGCCGGGATGCGGGTGCCCGGGCCCCACACGTCGTGTGGACCGCGGGTCGCGCCCTGGCCGGGTGGTGACACGTGGTCCCAGGCGCCGCCGAACTCGTCGTAGGTCACGACCACGAGAGTCCGCTTGGCGCAGCGGCTCCCCTCGATCGCCGAGAGCAGGTCGACCAGGTGGTCGGAGCCAGTGCCCACGCTCGCGTAGCCCGGGTGCTCGTTCTCGGCCCCGACCGGCTTGATGAAGCTGACCGGCTTGAGCTCGCAGTGGCGCGTCGAGCCCTGGGCGTCCTGGATGAACTCGTCCTCGTCACGGAGGTGGGCGGCGCGCGCGGCGGTACCGGGGGCGAAGGACGCGAAGTAGTTGAGCGGCTGGTGGTGGTACTGGAAGAGCTTGTCGGGGCAGTTGGGGAAGGTCGCCTTGGCCGCGGTGTTGGGGTCTGTGCAGGTCGGGCCGGCGCCGTTGGTCCAGCCGGCCGCGCCGACGTCGCCGTTGGCGTTCGACCAGCCGCCGGAGTACCAGGCCCAGTCGACGCCCTTGGCGCTGAGCCGGTCGCCGATCGTCGGGGCCGTCTGGGCGGGCAGGCGGCGCGCCTCAGAGGTGCCGGGGGCGTAGGGCTGATAGGGCGGCTGGGTGGTGTTCACTGCGTAATCGCCGCATGTCACGCCGGGCTGCGCCGGGCAGGAAGCCGTCAGCGAGGAGTCCTTCACCGTGGTCCCTGGCGGCGTCGCGTAGAGCGGATAGCTGGTGGGCATCCCGTTCGCGTCGACGATCGAGTGCAGGTCGTCGCTGCTGCCGTCGTTGACCGCGCCGGGCCAGGTCGGCGTGGCGGCGGCGATCAGCCACTGGTGATTTAGGAACGAGCCGCCGAACGCGGCCTGGAAGAAGTCGTCCGCGATCGCATACGACGGATGGCCGTGAGCATGCAGGTACTTGTAGATCGGCAGGGCGGTCGTGTCGTAGTGGCCCATCGTCAGGCCGACCGCGTCGCTGCCCGTCACGTACCGGTCCTGTCTGCCGCCGTGGAGCTGGTACTGCTCCTGGTCGTAGCGGTGCACCAGGTCGCGCGTGCAGCCGCCGGGCAGCCCGCTGCCCTTCGCCACGCCGTCTAGGGCGAACACTCCCGGCGCCGGGCAGGTCGTGTCCGTGGGGGCGATGAAGGCGTCGATCGAGAACGGGGCGTTGGCGAAATGGCTGGTGAACGGCGTCGGCGTCGTGGAGTCGGCGCAGTCCGCCCTGAGCGGCGGCGATGTGAGGTTCACGTCGTCCTGCAGCAGGCAGGAATAGGGGGCGCCGTTCTGGCCCACCTGCCTGGTGTGCGCCGCGTCCGCGCCGGCGAGCCCGTTCACGCCCTCCCAGCCGCCGTACAGGTTGTCGAAGCTGTGGTTCTCCTGGTAGATGACCACGATGTTCTTGATCGGCTGACCGTGCCGATCACGATCTCCGTGAGCCACACTCCCGGCCGGCGCGATCAGGGCGAGCGCGGCTGTGACGGAGAGGGTCAACGGGGCTAGCAGGCGGCGTAGCACGATCCGTAAGTACCCGGACCGCACGAAGTGGAACTCAGGGAACCGCCCGCGCCGAGGCGGTGTACCCGTGACATGAGACCGCTCGTCGTCGCGCTGCTCGCCCTGTTGCTCGTTCCCGCGGGCGCCGCGGGCAAGGACCGGGACGCCGGGGCTCGCGTGGCGTGGAACTCCACGCTCGACGACATACGGGCGGGCGATACCTGGGACGCTCGGCTGAGCATCCTTCGGGGTCCCGGCGGACTCGACTCGGACGCGGCCCGGCCGGCGATCGTCGTCACCGACTTGGCCGGTGGCGCCGAACGGCGCGTGTCGATGGTCGTCGACGTGCCGCCGAACACCTTCCGGGCCGAGGTGCCGTTCCCGCGCGCGGGTCTCTACGAGGTGGCCGTCGTCGGCTTCGACCCGCGCGACCCGCGGCGCTTCGTGGACAACGGGCCGCCCGTCCACATCGAGCCACGGGCGGCGGCGACCAACGCCGGCGGCATGTCATGGCCAGGGGCACTCGCGCTGGGCCTCGGGATCCCGGCGCTGCTGGTCGGCGCCTGGAGAGTCCAGCGCGCGCGCCCCGCGGGCGACTCGCGGACGCGGGTCCATTCGCCGGCCCAGATGAAGCTGCGCGACGCGCACGGATCGGCCCCTTTCGGCGTCGAGGTCAACGTGTCGCCGTTCGTGGACCACCGGTAGTTCGCCGACGGGCCGTCCTCCTGCAGGGGCTCGAAGGTCACAGGGCCCAGCGCGCGCAAGCCCGTTGCGCTTGCGACGTAGTCGGAATCGAGGATCCAGCCCGTCGCCGGTCTCGTCGCTCTGCGGCATCCGGTACTTGCCCGGGAAGTGAACCTGGATCCACCGCTTCTCGATGATCATCCTGTAGGTGCCGGGGGGAAGACGTTCCCGGTGGGGTTGCCCGGGGTTCGTCCTCCGGGGCGCCGCTCGTGTCGGCAACGTCGCGCTTCCAGGTCCCGCCGAGATCGCCGGGCGGCTTGGGAGCGGGGCGCACTCGGGCGATTACCAGTTCAACCCGGTCTGGGGGTTCATCGCCGACCAGGCGTGGCTTCGCTGAGGCCATCGGATAAGGTGGCCCAGCAGGTCGGAAGGTCGAAAAATGAGCCACGAGTTCGACGTCATCGTCATCGGCGCCGGGCCGGCCGGGGAGCACTGCGCCGGCCGTCTCGCGGACGGCGGCCTCCGGGTGGCGATCGTCGAGCGCGGGCTCGTCGGCGGCGAGTGCGACTACTGGGCCTGCATCCCGTCGAAGACGTTGCTTCGGCCCGGCGAGGCGCTCCAGGCGGCGCGCGACGCACCGGGCGCCCGCGAGGCCGTGAGCGGAGGCGTGCGGCCGGAGGGCGCGTTCGAGTGGCGCGACTTCATGGTGGCGAACTACGAGGACGGGGCCAAGGCCGCGTACCTCGAGTCGCAGGGCATCAAGGTGCTCCGCGGCGCCGCCCGCCTGGCCGGCCCGGGCAGGGTCGAGGTCGGCGACGAGACCTACTCCGCCGCCCACGTCGTGATCGCGACCGGGTCGGACCCGGTGATCCCGCCCGTTCCCGGCCTGCGCGAGCTGGACGGCGTCTGGACGAACCGCGAGGTCACCGGGCTGACCGAGGTGCCGCGCCGGCTGCTGGTGCTGGGCGGCGGCCCGGTCGGAGTCGAGATGGCGCAGGCCGTGCACCGCATGGGCGCTTCCGTGGCGCTCGTCGAGGGCATGGACCACGTGCTCCCGCGCGAGCCGAAGCCACTCGGCGACGCGCTCGGCGTCGCGCTGGCCGCGGACGGGATCGAGCTCTACTTCAGCGAGCAGGCCACCGGCGTGCGGCGCGACGGCGACGAGTACGTCGTCGAGTTCGCCGGGCGCGACGAGCTGCGCGGCGATCGCCTGCTGGTGGCGACCGGCCGGCGAGCGCGTGTCGACGGCCTCGGCCTCGACACGGTCGGCGTGGAGCCGACGCGGCAGGGAATCCCCGTCGACGAGCGGATGCGCGTGGCGGACGGCCTCTGGGCGATCGGCGACGCGACCGGCATCTGGCCGCTGACCTACATGGGCAAGTACCAGGGCCGCGTGGCCGCCGCGAACATCCTCGGACGCGACCGGACCGCGAACTACGAAGCCGTTCCGCGCGTGGTGTTCACCGACCCGCAGGCGGCCGCGGTCGGCGAGCCCGAGGGGGCGCTGTCGGCGACGGTCCCGCTCTCGGAGGTGCCGCGCACCTCCACCTACACGCGCGCGTACGCGGAGAGCCCCGGCTTCATGACGCTCATCTCGGACGGCGAGCGGCTCACCGGCGCCTACGCGCTCGGTCCCGAGGCGGGCGAGTGGCTCCAGCAGGCGACGGTGGCGATCCGCGCCCGGGTGCCGCTCTCCGTGCTGTTCGACGTCATCCAGCCGTTCCCGAGCTTCTCGGAGGCCTTCCTGAGCACCCTGAGCGACCTCGAGGCGCAGACCGCGGCGTGATCGCCCGGGGCTGCGAGACTCGGAGGCTCTGGACGAGCTGAGCGACAGCCGACGGGCGCCGCTTCCATGTCGAGCCGACTCGACCAGGCCGCGGGCGTCACGATGCCGGACGAGTTCGAGCCCCGCCGGCTCGCGAGGCGCACGCTCCAGATCGTCGCGGCGCTCGCGGTGGTCGGCCTCGTGCTGCTGCTCGCCCCCGGGCTGGGCCAGGTCCGCGACCTGCTGACCGAGGCCCAGCCGGAGTGGGTGGCGCTGGCCGTGGCCTTCGAGGCCATGTCGTGCGTGTCCTACGTGTTGATGTTCCGGCCGATCTTCTGCCAGAACATGCCGTGGCGCACCAGCTGGGAGATCGGCCTGGCGGAGCTCGCCGCCGGCTCGATCGTGCCGGCGAGCGGGGCCGGTGGCCTCGCCCTCGGCGCCTGGATCCTGCGTGAGGGCGGCATGCCGGCGGAGCGGATCGCCAGCCGCTCGGTGGCCTTCTTCCTCATCAAGAGCTCGGTGAACTTCATCGCCGTGGCGGTGCTCGGCACCGTCATGGCCCTGGGCCTGGTCGGGCCCGACCTGTCGCTCTGGCTGACGGCGGTGCCGGCGGCGGGTGCCATGCTCGTGATCGCCGCGGTGCTCGCTGGTGCCACGGCTCGGCGTCGGCGCCCCCGCCACGGCCGACGCAGGGCGGACGCGCAGGGCGCTGCGGGAGGTGCGCAAGGCGCTGGTGGGCGGCACGGCCGAGGCGGTGCAGATCGTGCGGTCGCGAAACCTGCTCGTGATCGCCGGCTCGATCGGCTACTGGGCGTGGGACAACGCCGCTCTGTGGGCGACGTTCCACGCCTTCGGCTTCTCGCCCCCGATCACCGTGATCCTGCTGGGCTACCTGATCGGGCAGCTCGGCGGGCTGCTGCCGCTGCCGGGCGGCCTCGGGGGGATCGACGGCGGGCTGATCGGCACGCTGATCGTCTACGGCATCCCGGCGGCGCCCACCGCCGCCGCGGTGCTCGTCTACCGCGTGATCCTCTTCTGGCTGCCCCTGCTCGTGGGCGGCGTGGCGTTCATCTCGCTGCGACGAGCGTTGAACAGACCCGACCGGCCCGAGCTGTGCGTCGTGCCGGCGGCCACCTGACCCGGAGTCGTACCCGATGAGCGCGCCGCCTTCCCAGACACCGGCGAGGGCGCAGGACGAGAGCCTCACCAGCGTGCTCGTCGCGCTGGCGGCGAACACGGCCATCGCGATCGCGAAGGGGGCGGCGGCCGCGCTGACCGGGTCGCCCGCGCTGCTGGCGGAGACGCTGCACACCGTTGCCGACGCCGGCAACGAGGTGTTCCTCTACGTCGCCATTCGGCGCAGCCGGCGCCCGGCCGACGCGTCGCACCCGTTCGGCTACGGCCCGGAGCGCTACTTCTGGGCGCTGCTCGCCGCGATCGGCATCTTCATCGTCGGCGGGGCGGTATCGATCTGGGACGGCATCCGGGCTCTCTTGAACCCGCCCGAGCTGGAGGCGTTCTGGGTTGGGGTCGTCGTGCTCGTGATCGCGCTCGTCCTGGACGGGATCAGCCGCGTCGTTGCTCTGCGGCAGCTGCGAGTCCAGGCTGCGCGGCGCGAGGTATCGCTCCGCGAGCTGCTGCGCGAGAGCCCCGACCCGACCGTCGTCACCGTCTACTTCGAGGACACGGTCGACGTGCTCGGCGCGGTGTTGGCGCTGGTGGCGCTCGTCCTGCACCAGGTGACCGGGTCGGCCGTACCCGATGCGCTCGCCTCGATAGTGATCGGCGGCCTGCTCTGCTATCTGGCGACGCGGCTCACCCGACGCAACCGCGAGCTGCTCACCAACCAGTCGGTGCCCGAGCGCTACGTGGAGCGCATGCGCGACCGGCTCGAGAGCCAGCCGGAGATCGACGCCGTGATGCGGCTCGAGGCCGTCTACCTCGGACCGGGGGAGGTGCTGGTCGCGGCCGACGTGCAGATGGCCGACGGCCTCGCCGGCGCCGACGTGAGCGAGGCGCTGGCCCGTCTGCGGGCCGACGTGGCTCGCGATGTCCCGGCGATCGCACGGCTCTACCTCACGCCGGTCCCGGGTGGGTGACCGGCCCCTCGAGGGACAAGGTCATGTACGCGCTCTTGGTGCTCGGTTCATAGGCGCCGAAGGGCCCGCAGGGCGTGAAGCCCGCGCTCGCGTAGAGGCGCCGGGCCGCAGCGAAGGGCGGCCCGGCGCCCGTCTCGAGGCTGATCCTGCGATAGCCGGCCCCGCGCGCGACCCCGATCAGGTGATCGACCATCGCCCGGCCGATGCCCTGGCCTCGCGCGGCCTCGGCGGTGTGCATGGACTTGATCTCGCCGTGCTCGCCGTCGAGGCGCTTCAACGCGGCGACCCCGAGCAGCTCGCCGTCAACGCGGAAGCTGAAGAACGTCACCGCGGGATCGAGCAGCGCCTCCACCTGGAGCGCGTGCACGTCCTCGGGCGCGGTGTTCGCATGGGCGTAGGCGAGGTGGCGCTTCAGCAGCTCGCGCACATCGTCGGCGAGCGGGTCGTCAATCGAGATCACGCCGTGCACTCGTACCCGGCCCGCCCGAGGTGCGCGGTTAGCCTCGCTCGCGAGCGGCCTTGAGCTTGCGCCATCCACCGGCTCGATTGTTGGCGATGATCTGCCGGAACATCGCTGTGAGGGCCGGCTCGTTGATCGGCTCCCCCTCGCGAAACGCGACCGTTCGCGCGGTCTGGTTGTCGTGGCCGGCGGTGATGATGCCCTCGGGATCGGGCACGATGGCGCCGTCATAGAGGAACACGTTGACGTGGTCCTTGGCTGCGAGCAGCGCGCAGATGTTTCCCTCGAGCACGAAGTAGGGCTGCACCGTCCGCTTGATGGTCTCCTCGACCGCCGGATCCGCGGCGTGGACCAGGTCGCGCACTCGGTGACAGATTTGCTGCTGCCACTCCGGCAGGGGGTCGATGTAGGCATCGACGCGAGCGTCCTTGGTGTAGCTCACGCTGCGAGCGTAGGCGAAGGAGCTAGCCTGGCGCCATCCGGCTCGTTCGCGCCAGCTTGGCTCTGATGGACGCCGCGTTGGCGGGCGACGACGCGCTCGCCCGGGCGCTTGGACACGATGTCGTCCCGGGGTGGGCGACGTTCGCGGAGGCGCTGCCGGCGGCGCGGGATGCCCTGGTCGAGCAGCCGGCCGGACATGCCTGGGGGACTCGTTTCTTCGTTAGCGGCGACCCGCCGGAGCTGGTCGGCTGGGGCGGGTTCAAGGGCCCTCCCAATGATGGCGTGGTGGAGGTGGGCTATGAGATCGCGGAGGCTCGACAGGGCCGTGGTCTTGCCACCGCGGCGACAAACGCCATGGTGGCCGAGGCGCTTGCCGACGCTCGCGTGACCACGGTGATCGCGCACACCCTCCCCGAGCGCAACGCCTCGAACCGAGTGCTGGAGAAGGCCGGCCTGACCTTTGACGGGGAGGCCTCCGAGGACGGCGAGGTCGTCTGGCGCTACTCCCTCAGGCGGTCGGGCTCCTGAAGCGTCCGGGGGAGCCCGAAGTTCGGGAACAGGCCACGGTCGAAGAACCAGGTGATCGCCGAGATGCGATCGGCCTTCAGCGTGAGCACCAGTAGTCCGTAGGCGTGGGCGATCGCCGCCTGCGGGTCCGGCAGGTAGCAGCCGAAGGCGGGCTGACCGTTGGCCCGCGTCGCGACGAGCCGGAGGGGAGCGCCGCGCACGCGCGCTCGGTCGTGTAGGAACTCGCCGATGGCCATGGGGCCTTGGTACTCGTAGGGCTGGGGCGGCATCGTGAGCCAGGCGTCCGCGGTGAGCAGGGCGACGACCCCGTCGGTGTCGCCGCGCTCGACCGCCTCGACGAAGCGCCCGACGAGCTCGCGCTCGCGCGCGGAGCTCGGCAGCGGTGCCTCCTCGCGGCCGCCTGCCGCACGGCGGGCGTCGAGCGTCGCCCGCGCGCGCTGCAGCGCGCCCTTGACCGATGCCTCGCTGCTCTTGAGCATGTCCGCCACCTCGGCACCGTGAAAGCCGAGCACGTCCCGGAGCACGAGCACGGCCCGCTGGCGCGGGGGGAGATGCTGGAGTGCCGCTACGAACGCGAGCCCGACCGCCTCGCGCATCTCGTAGCGCGCCTGCGGCTCCGGTGAGCTGTCCGCGACTCCGTCGAGCAGCACGTCGGGATACGGCTCCAGCCAGATCGGGTCGGTGCGGCGGGTCGGCTCGGGAAGCTCAGCCATCAGCGGTGACTCCTGCGGGCGGCGCCCGCGGTCGCGCAGCATGTTCAGGCAGCGGTTCGTCGCGATGCGGTACAGCCAGGCGCGCACCGAGCTTCGTCCCTCGAAGCCGTCGAGCCCGCGCCAGGCGGCGACCAGCGTCTCTTGAAGCAGATCTTCGGCGTCCTGCAGGGAGCCGAGGATTCGATAGCAGTGGAGCTGGAGCTCGCGCCGGTAGGGGTCGGTGAGCTCCCGGAACGCGTCCTCGTCGCCGGCCCGGGCGCGGGTGAGCGTCCGCTCGGTCACCATGGCATCCTCGCAGCGCGATGTCCTTCCGCTCCCACACAGGCAATGACACCGTCGACGGTTGGAACGGATCGGCCGTTCGCGATGTGGGATGAGCGCATCAGCGCCGTCCAAGCGTTTGCCGACGCGATCACCGAGCGCGACCTCGGGGCGGCCCTCGAGCTCTGCCACCCCGAGATCGAGTTCTTCTCCCTGATGGCGCAGCTCGAGGCGAGTCCCTACCGCGGCTTCGCGGGTATTCGCCGGTACTTCACGGAAATCGACGCCACTTGGGAGGAATGGCGAGTCGAGGTCGAGCGGCTGGTGGCCGCGCCGGACGGGCGCGTCGCGATCGTCATGTCCACGCACATGCGCGGCAGGGAGAGCGGGCTCCCATTCGCAGAGCGAGTCGCGAACGTGTGGGAGTTCAAGGACGAGAAGCTCTGGCGAGCCACCCTCTATCGGGATCCCGCCGACGCGCTGCGAGCGGCCGAGGTGCCGACGTAGGCCGCGAGGTGCTCGCCGGTGAGGGTGGAGCGGGCGGCGACGAGGTCGGCGGGGGTGCCCTCGAAGACGATCCGGCCGCCGTCGTGGCCGGCTCCGGGGCCGAGGTCGATGATCCAGTCGGCGTGCGCCATGACCGCCTGGTGGTGCGCGATGACGATCACCGACTTGCCGGAGTCGACGAGCCGGTCGAGCAGGCCGAGCAGCTGCTCGACGTCGGCGAGGTGGAGGCCGGTGGTCGGCTCGTCGAGGACATAGACGCCGCCCTTCTCGGCCAGATGGGTGGCCAGCTTGAGCCGCTGCCGCTCGCCGCCGGACAGCGTGGGGAGCGGCTGGCCGAGGGTGAGGTAGCCGAGGCCGACGTCGGCGAGCCGGACGAGGATCTTGTGCGCGGCCGGCGTGGGCGCCTCGCCGTCGCCGAAGAACGCCTCGGCCTCGGTCACCGGCATCGCGAGCACCTCGCTGATGTCCTTGCCGCCGAGCTTGTACTCGAGCACCTCGGCCTGGAACCGCTTCCCCTCGCACTCCTCGCAGGTGGTGGCGACGCCGGCCATCATCGCCAGGTCGGTGTAGATGACGCCGGCGCCGTTGCAGTTCGGGCAGGCGCCCTCGGAGTTGGCGCTGAACAGCGCCGGCTTCACGCCGTTGGCCTTCGCGAACGCCTTGCGGATCGGGTCGAGCAGCCCGGTGTACGTCGCCGGGTTGCTGCGCCGCGAGCCCCTGATCGCCGCCTGGTCGACCGACACCACTCCGTCCCGGCCCGAGACCGAGCCGTTGATCAGGGAGCTCTTTCCCGAGCCGGCCACGCCGGTCACCACCACCAGCACGCCGAGCGGGATGTCGACGTCGACGTCCTTCAGGTTGTGGAGGTCGGCCCCGCGCACCTCCAGCTCGCCCGATGGCGTGCGCACCGACGGCTTCAAGGAGGCCCGGTCGTCCAGGTGCCGCCCGGTGATCGTGTCACTGGCCCGCAGCCCCTCGACCGCGCCTTCGAACACCACCTCGCCGCCCTCGGTGCCGGCGCGCGGGCCGAGGTCGACGACGTGGTCGGCGATCGCGATCGTCTCCGGCTTGTGCTCCACGACCAGCACGGTGTTCCCCTTGTCGCGCAGCTGCAGCAGCAGATCGTTCATCCGCTGGATGTCGTGGGGGTGCAGTCCGATCGTCGGCTCGTCGAAGACGTAGGTGACGTCGGTGAGCGACGACCCGAGGTGGCGGATCATCTTGGTGCGCTGCGACTCGCCGCCCGAGAGCGTTCCCGACGGCCGGTTGAGCGAGAGATAGCCGAGCCCGATGTCCACGAACGAGTCGAGGGTCTCGCGCAGCGCCTCGAGCAGCGGCGCGACGGACGGCTCCTCCAGGCCCGACACCCAATCCGCGACGTCGGTGATCTGCATCGCGGAGACGTCGGCGATGCTGACGCCGTCGATCTTGGACGACCGGGCCGCCTCGCTGAGCCGGGTGCCACCGCAGTCGGGGCAGGTGGTGAAGACCACCGCCCGCTCCACGAACGCGCGGATGTGCGGTTGCATGGCGTCGACGTCCTTGGAGAGCATCGACTTCTGGATCGTCGGGATGAGGCCGGAATAGGTCAGGTTGACGCCCTCGGCCTTGATCTTGGTCGGCTCCTTGTAGAGCAGATCGTGGAGCTCCCGCTTGTTGAACTTCTTGATCGGCTTGTCCGGATCGAAGAAGCCACAGCTGCGGAAGATCCGGCCGTACCAGCCGTCCATGCTGTAGCCGGGGATCGTGAGCGCCCCCTCGTTGAGCGACTTGCTGTCGTCGTAGAGAGCGGACAGGTCGAAGTCGTTGACCGAGCCGCGGCCCTCGCAGCGCGGGCACATGCCGCCGACGCGGCTGAAGGTCGCCTTCTCGGTCCTGGTCTTGTCTCCGCGCTCGACCGTGATCCCGCCGCTCCCGTGGACGGAGGCGACGTTGAAGGAGTACGCGCCAGCCGAGCCGATCTGCGGCTTCGCGAGCCGGCTGAAGAGGATGCGCAGCATCGCGTCGGTGTCGGTGACGGTGCCGACCGTCGAGCGCGGGTCGGCGCCCATCCGCTCCTGGTCGACGCTGATCGCGGTCGTCAGCCCGTCGAGCACGTCAACCTCGGGCCGCGCCAGCGTGGGCATGAAGCCCTGCACGAAGGCGCTGTAGGTCTCGTTGATCAGCCGCTGCGACTCCGCGGCGATCGTGCCGAACACCAGCGAGCTCTTGCCCGAGCCGGAGACCCCGGTGAACGCCGTGAGCCGGCGCTTCGGGATCTCGATGCTGACGTCCTTGAGGTTGTTCACGCGCGCGCCGTGCACGCGGATCAGGTCGTGGCTGTCGGCAGCCTGCAGCGCAGGCGGGTGGGTGTTCGTCCTAGTGGCCATGAAGATAATTGGTATCACAAATCATTGACATCCTCAAACAAATATGGCCGGAGGAACCCAAGCCGGCTGCTCACGCTGCGATAGAAGTCCGGCATGCACATCTCCTTCGCCACACCAACCACGTTGGCGTCCCCGGAGGATGTCGCACTCGCGGAGGAGCTCGGTTACGAGCGAGCCTGGTTCTACGACACGCCGCAGCAGAGTCCGGACGTCTGGATGATGCTGGCGCTCGCGGCCGAGCGGACCAGCCGTATCGGTTTGGGGCCGGGTGTGCTCGTTCCGTCGCTTCGGCACCCGATGGTGAACGCGGCCGGGACGGCAGCGCTGGCTGCGCTCGCACCGGGCAGGGTGGCCGTCTCCTTCGGCACCGGGTTCACCGGCCGCCGGGCCATGGGCGTTCCCCGCCCGATCAAGTGGGCGTACATGGCCGCCTACATCGACGCCTACAAGGGCCTGCTGAGCGGCGAGACGGTGGAGTGGGAGGGCGCGCGGATGCGCATGCTTCATCCCGAAGGACACGCCGCTCCGCGGCCGGTCGACGTCCCGATCCTCATCGCGGCCCAGGGTCCCAAGGGACTCGAGGTAGCCGAGCGGCTCGGCGACGGCATGTTCACCGTCGGGTTGGTGCCCGAGTTCGCCAAGCAGTTCTCCTGGGTGCCGTACCTGTGCTTCGGCACGGTGCTCGACGACGGCGAGGAGCCGGCGTCCGACCGGGTCCGCGCCGCCGGCGGTCCGGGGCTGCTCACGGCGTACCACGGGATCTACGAAGGCCTGATCCCGGCGGCCAATCTGACCGATCTCCCCGGCGGAAGCGAGTGGCAGGCGGTGATCGAGCAGACGCCGGAGAGTGACCGCCACCTCGCGGTGCACGACCAGCACGTCGTCGGACTCAACGCGGCCGATCAGGCGGCCTGGGACGCCGGCGCGCACACGATGCTCGAGGCTCTGAGCTTCAGCGGAACCGCGGACAAGATCCGTGCAAGGGTGGGCGACCTCGCCGAGCGGGGCGTCACCGAGATCGTCTATCAGCCCGCTGGTCCCGACATCCGGCGCGAGCTGGAAACGTTCATCGAGGCAGCCCGAAGCGATATCCCATGAGTCACCCTGGCCCAAGGCCTCGCGGCGTGGCAATCCTCGCGGTGCCGTTCGTCACCGCTCTGGTGCTGACCCTGTTCGCCTGGCCGAGCGCGCGGCTGGAGCCGCGCGATCTGCCCGTTGGCGTGGCCGGTGCACCGCCGGCGGCGGGAGCGATCGAGCAGAGGCTCGCGGCGAGGGAGGGCGCTTTCGAGGTGCATACCTACGCGGACGAGGCTGCTGCTCGCCAGGCGATCGAAGATCGAGACGTCTACGGCGCCTTCGTAGCCACGCCCGGGGGTCTGAAGGTGCTGTCGGCGTCCGCCGCCAGCCCGGCGGTCGCGCAGCTGCTCAGCCAAGCGGCCAGCGAGGCGGCCAAGCCCCGCGCAGCGGTGGTCGAGGACGTCGTGCCGGCACCGCGGGGTGTCGCCCTCGGATCCTCGGTGCTGCCGCTCGTCTTGGCGGGGATCCTGACTGGGGTCCTCGCGGTAGTGCTCGGCGCGAGCGGCGCCCGGCGTGCCGCGCTCGTTCTGGTCGGCTCGGTCCTGGCAGGCCTGGCAGCGACCGCGATCGTCCAGAGCTGGCTCGACGTGGTCAACGGAAACTGGGCGGCCAACGCGGCCGCTCTCAGCCTGACCGTCCTGGCGATCGCCGCGGCAGTGGCCGGCGGCTACGCGCTCCTCGGTGAGAGAGGCGCGGTGCTGGTTGCGCTCGTCATGGTGCTAGTGGGCAATCCGTTCTCCGGGGTGAGCTCCGCTCCCGAGCTGCTGCCACAACCGGTCGGCGGGATCGGCCAGCTCATGCCGCCGGGGGCGGGGGCGAACTTGCTGCGCAGCACCGGGTTCTTCGACGGCGCGGCGGCTGGCCGCCACATCGCGGTTCTGGCGGTGTGGACGGTCGCGGGGGTCGCCCTGCTGCTGATCGCCCGGCGCCAGCGGTCCGCCCGGGGGGCCATGCTGGCCCCGAGTGCCTGAGAACGTGATCGCCGAGCCGCCGGCTACGCCGCGCCCGGGTCGCCTGCGGTGGTTGCCGTTCGGGGATCCGTCGCGCGGGCGTCGCCTTGTCAAGGTGCTGGCGTGGTTGGCAGGGACCGCGGCGGTGGTCGCTGTCATCGGCCTGTTCGGTGTCGACGTGGTCGGCTGGTTCGAGAGTCTGTGGGATGCCCTCACGGGCATCGGGTTGGGGTACCTCGCAGCCGGCTGGTCGCTGCAGACGCTGCAGACCATGCTCACGGCGCTTGGCTGGTACTTCATCCTGCGCGCCGGGTATCCCGCCACGGCGGCCCCATATCGGCAGGTGCTCGCGGCCTACGCGACCGGGGTCGCGCTGAACGGCTTCCTGCCGGCGAACATCGGCACGTTCGTGATGTTGCTGATGTTCATCGCGATCATCCCCGGCGCGAACCTCCCGGGGGTCTTGGGCGGGATGCTCGTGCAGAAGATCTTCTTCACGTTCGCCGGCGCCTTCGTCTACGTGTACCTGTTCGCGTCCGTGCCGGGCACGCTCGACCGTCAGTTCGAGCTGCCCCACGACCACCCCGGTCTGTCGCTCGTGATCGGCGCCGGCGCCGTGCTGCTGATAGCCGCGCTCGTGCGCATCTTCCGGCGCAAGCTGCCCGCCTTGATCGAGAGGGCCAAGCAGGGCGGCGCGATCCTCGCGCGCCCGCGCGAGTACCTCGTGCGTGTCGTCCTGCCGTCGTTCGGCGCATGGCTGGCCAAGCTCGGTGTGATCGCCGTGTTCCTGGCCGGCTACGGGATCACGGTCAGCTTCCACACGATCATGTCGGTCATGGGCGGCAACTCGATCGCCAACGTGGTCTCGGTCACGCCCGGCGGCGTCGGCGTCAACCAGGCCACCAACGTGGCCGCCCTCGGCGGCGTGACCGACGCGGCCACCGCCACCGCCTACTCGCTCGGCCAGCAGCTTGCCGTTACCGCGTGGAACATCGCCTTCGCGGTTGCGCTCGTGGTCTGGGCGTTCGGCTGGGCCGGTGGGAGGGAGCTCGTCGAGACGTCCTACACCGACGCGAAGGGCAAGGTTGCCGACCAGAAGGCGCAACGAGCCGCGGCGCAGGCGGCAAAGCACGGCACCCGCGAAGGGTCTCTTTCCCGCTTGCGGCGGCGGCCGCGGTAGGTCGCGCAACGCCCTTTGCAGGACGAGCTTTTCCTACGCGACGTCCGTACAGTCGCGCTGCCAACACGGACGCAGAGGGAGGGAGACTCAAGTGGCAGACAACGTTGCACAGCGTTCTGGCTGGGTCACGTTCGCTGGGGTGATGGCGGTGCTCGCGGGCGGCTACAACGCCTTGAGCGGGATCGCGGCCCTGTCCGACGACGACACGCTCGCCTCGCAGGCCAAGGACGTGCTCTATGGGATCGACCTGACCGCCTGGGGCTGGTTCTGGCTGTTCGTCGGGCTCGCGCAGATCCTCACCGGCGTGTTGATCTTCCGGCGCAACCCATGGGGGCTCTGGCTCGGCGTGGGCTTCGCGGGCCTGAGCGCGATGTTGACCGTCATCGTCATGTTCGTCTTCCCGCTCTGGGCGCTCGCCGTGCTGGCGATCGACTTCCTCGTCCTGTTCGGACTGCTGACCCAAAGCGACGAGTTCCTGACCTGACGATCCCGACTTGCCAGGACGCTGTCGAGCGGAGATGCTATGCGGACCATGAAGTCGCAATTTGCGTGTTTCGAAGGACACGAGCGTCGGTGAACCTCGCTCGGGCGCAGCTGCTCGCGACGCGGGCGCACAGTGGTCAGCTGCAGCCGTCGGGCGAGCCGCTGATCGCGCACGTGAGGCGAGTTGTCGCGGCGACACCCGAGCCCGCCCGCTCCGTGGCGTGGTTGCATGAGGTCTTCGAGTGGACCTCCGTCTCCGAGGAGAAGCTGCTCTCCTACGGCGCCTCCGACGACGAGCTGCGGGCGCTGCGACTCCTCACTCGGACCCTGGGCGGGAGCTCCGAATCGGGCTACCTGGCGCACATCAGGATGATCGCGCGCGCGGGCGGCCCGGCTGGCGTGCTCGCGCGCATGGTCAAGGTGTCGGATCTCGAGGATCGGCTGAGCCATCCCGGATCGGGGACGAGCGGATCTCGCCCGCCCTACGAGCGGGCGTTGCGGCTGATCCTCGCGGCCGAGGCGGCGCAGCGCCTGCCGGCGCCGGGTGGCGCGGAGTCGCCCGCCGCTTGAATCACTGTAGGCTCGTCAGGGCATGGCGGACCCCGCGGCACCGGTCCTGATCGGCTACGACGGTTCGGAGGTTGCCCGGGCCGCCGTTCGGCACGCCGCCGAGCTCTTTGCCGGGCGTCCGGCTGTGCTCGCGACCGTCTGGGAGCCAGGGCTTGCGGCGGTATCGATGGGCGTATCCGACACGCATCGGGGTGGGTAACCTGCCCCCGGATCCGGCGACCGTCGAGGCGGTCGATCGCGCCGGGCGTGAGCACGCCTCGACTGTGGCCGACGACGGAGCTGAGTTCGCTCGCTCTCTCGGGCTGGTCGTCGAGCCGCACGCCGTGCCGGACGAGGGCAACGTGGCGGAGACGCTGCTCGGCATCGCGCGGGAGCGCGGCGCGGCCGTCGTCGTGGTGGGCTCGCATGGCATCTCAGGGCTGCGCCCGCGCCTGCTCGGAAGCGTTTCGCGGAAGGTGGTCGAGCATTGCGACCGGCCGGTGCTCGTCATCCGCGACGACAGCTGAGAGGAATGCGAATGAGGCGATCCATCACGATCGGGGCGTGTCTTGCATTCGCGGCGCTGCCGGTCGCGGGCTGCGGAGGCGACGACGAGGGCACGAGCTCAAGCACGCAGACAGCAACTCAGCAGGAGAAGACGACAACTCAGGCGGAGGCCGTGCCCGCCGTCGTGAGCGTGTCGATCGGGGACAACTTCTACAAGCCCAAGGACGTCACGATCAAGGTCGGCCAGTCAGTCAAGTGGCGCAACGACGGGGCCGTCGCCCACACCGTCACCTCCGACGACGACAGCACCGTCAAGTTCGATTCGGGGACCCTGCAGCCCAGGGGCGTTTACGCGTTGAAGCCCGGCTCCCGCGGCAAGCTCACGTACTTCTGCACGATCCACGGCAAGGTTCAATCCGGCACCATCACCGTCGGTCGTTGAGTCAGACGCGCAGGCGGGCGCGAAGCCCCTCGAACTCGGCGTCGGTGAGGACGCCGCGCTGGTGCAGTTCCGTCAGTTCCCGGAGCGTCTCGGCGGAGTCCCGACCGCTGGGCGAAGGCACCGGCGCCTGCCGCGAGGGCCCAGGGCGGGGTGCGGCTGCTGACGGCATGGCGGACCGGACCATCTGGTCGGCCCAGCGCCCGCCTTGACGCCCAGCGAACCACTCGGCGACGTTGTCGGTACGTCCCGTGATGGCCGCCCTGCGGATCAGCTGGCTGAGGAGGACCATCGAGGCGACGTTAGCGCAAGTATGGCGCCGGTCCTCCTGGTGCGGGAGACTCTCCGAGACCCCGAAGGAGGTTGCCGATGTGTCGTTGGATGGCGTGGCTCGGCCAACCGGTGCTGATCGAGGAGCTGCTCTTCAAGAGCCCGCACGGGATCGTGGATCAGAGCCTGCATGCGCGCATGGGGGCGGAGCCCACCAACGGCGACGGGTTCGGGCTCGGCTGGTACGGGACCGGAGAGGGACCGGGCGTCTATCGCAGCGTCTCGCCCGCCTGGGGCGACCCCAACCTTCACGAGCTGGCCGCGCATGTCGAGTCGCCGCTGTTCATGACACACGTACGGGCCGCGATCGGCTCGCCCGTCCAGGAGACCAACTGCCACCCGTTCCGCCGCGGCAACTGGCTGTTCGTGCACAACGGCTTCATCGCCGACTTTCACCTGCTTCGACGTGACCTGATGCTCGCGATCGACCCCGAGCTGTTCGCCGACGTGCAGGGTTCGACCGACACCGAGGTCGTCTTCCACCTCGCGCTGACCTTCGGGCTCGAAGAGGATCCGATCGGCGCGCTCGAACGAACCGTTGGTCTGATCGAAGAGACGGCGCGTCGGCACGGCGTCACGGACGCCGTCCAGGCGAGCTTTGGCGTGTCGGACGGCGAGAGCCTGTGGGCGGTTCGCTATGCCAGCGGCGGTGACGCTCGCTCGCTCTTCGCCTCAGCGGACGCGGACGCGATCAGGCACCTCTATCCCGACAACCCGCGCTTCCAGCGCCTCACCGAGGACGACCGGCTGATCGTCTCGGAGCCGTTCTCCGACCTGCCCGGCGTTTGGCACGAGATTCCCGAAGCCACGGCGGTGATTGTCCGCCACGGAGGCGTCCTCGAGAAGCAGCCGTTTCAGCCTGGCTAGCCGCCTTAGCGATCTGCGCCCGCCAGTTGGGCCTCGACCGCCAGATGGACGTTGCCGTGGATGTGGTCGGCCCCGATGCGGTCGATGATCCCGTCGGCTTCCAGGACCGCGAGAACCTGCGGCTTGACCCGCGCCAGACGCAGCGCGACGCCGTCGCCTTCCATCAGTTCGTGAAGCTCAGTTAGCTTCTCCGCGCCCTGGGAGTCGATGAAGTTGACGCCCTCGAGGTCGAGTACGAGCGCCCGGCGGTCGTGGTCCTCTTCGGCGAGCTCGCGGACCCGCTCCTCGAGGGCCTCGGCGGTTGCGAAGAACAGGCCGCCGTCCATGCGCAGCACGGCGATCCCGGTAAAGGTCTCGTCGGCAGGGTTTTCGTCGAGGTCCCGGAACACCTGGGTCCCAGCTTGTCGGCCGAGCAACGCCATCGGCGGCCGGGTCGCGACATAGACCAGCCAGCCGAGCGACAGCGCGACCCCGACAACTACCCCCGCCAGCACCCCCACCGAGAGCACGCCGATGATCGCCGCCCCGGCGACCCAGAAGTCGAATCGCGTGACCCGGTAGAGGCGGCGCAGCTCAGCGACGTCGATCATGCCGAACACGACGGCGTCGATGATCACGGCCCCGAGCACGGCCTTGGGAAGGTCCGAGAACAGCGGCGCGAGGACGAGCAGGGTCGCGAGCACCAGGCCGCCGGTCACCAGAGATGCCACCTGCGTGCGGGCGCCCGCGGACTCATTCAGGGAGCTGGCCGAGAGGCTGGTCGACACGGGCATCCCCTGGAACAGGCCCGCGCCCACGTTCGCCATCCCCTGAGCCACCGACTCCTGATCCACGTCGATGCGGTACCTATGTCGCGCGGCGAACGCCCTCGCATCGCCCGCTGTCTGGGAGAAGCCGATCAACAGCAGTGCCACGGCCGCGATGGCGACGGTTGCGTAGTGGTCCCGGACGAGGCCGAGGTCGGGCATCTCCGGGGTGGGAAGCCCACGCGGCACGTCGCCGACAAGCGCCACCCCGTGCGCACCGAGATCGAACAGCCACGAGGCCAGCAGTCCCCCTGCCACGAGCACCAGCGCGCCCGGAATTGCGGGCGCCAGCCGACGCAGGCCGAGGATCACCGCGAGCGCCGTGACGCCAACGAGCAAGGTCGTCGCGTCCGTGTCACCGAGCGATCCGAGCCACGACCCAAGCTCGCGCCACGCGTTGTCACCCTCGGCGGACGTCCCGGTGAGCTTTGGCAGCTCCCCGATGACGACGTCGATGGCCGCTCCCGCGAGGAACCCCGTGACCACAGCCTTCGAAAGGAAGCTGGCGATCCACCCCATCCGCAGGATCGCAAGCAGGAGGAACAACAGGCCGGTGGCCAGCCCGATCGCCGCGACGAGGTCCGCGGCCTGCTCTCCAGCGACGCTGCTTACCGCAACCGCGCCTCCCGCCACGGCCGCAAGCGACGAGCTCGGCCCTGTCGAGATGTGCCGGGACGTGCAGAAGAGCGCGTAGATAATTCCCCCGGCCGCGGCCGCATACAGCCCGTTTTGCAGGGGCACTCCCGCGATGTCCGCGTACCCGAGGTTCTTCGGTACCACCAGGGCCGTGACAGCGATTCCCGCCGCTAGGTCGCCACGCAGCCACTCTCGGCGATAGTCAGGCAGCCACCCCACCACCGGCAACACGCGGGCTAGACGGCGACGCGTCCGATCGTTAGTCATGCTTCGAAGAGCGCCCTGAGCGCCCGCGGGACGCTCACGTTAGGCCGCGAGCCCAGCCCCAGATCGCGCACCGCCGCGATCACATGTGCGGGGTCCACGGACTCGATCGCGATCGTGCGCGTCGACCGGTCGCCGGTGCGGACGTCCGTGAGCTCGGCCATGCAGCCGGCGATCGTGAAATGCCGTCGCGTCTTGTGGACCGGGACGACGCGGAGCGCCCCGCCCGCGGTCCTCGCCAGGTCGGCGAGGTCGTATGTGTCGCTGTCGCGCGACGCGGAGATGCGCAGCGCAGCGAGCACCGCCCGGGCGTCGGCCGCCGAGATCGGCAGCGGCGACTTCATGACCGGCTTCCACAACTCAAGGCCGTCGCCGTCGACCTGTTCGAGATGCTTGACGTCCATGAGGCCGTCGCGGACCTTCACCGCGTCGACGCCCTCCGCCGAGAGTAGGTAGGTCTCGTCGCTCTGCGCGACGCGCTGGGGCTCGATCGAGCCGAGCCGCTCGTCGGCGCCGCCGAACCGTTCACCGAATGTTCGCCATTCCCAGCGCAGTGCCGTCAAGACGGCACGATCATCTCCGATACGAGATCACCCGCGGGGGGTGATGCGCGGTGATCCTCACGCGCGAGGCCGCGCGGGAGCCAGATGAACGCTCGGGAGCGACTGCTCGCCCAGGTCCTCGTCACACCTGGTGAAGCGGCTCGGATCGCCGAACGGGACCCCGCTTCGACCGGCGACTCGGAGTTCGCGGACCTCGCCCGGGAGCTCGACCACGACTTCCTCTGGCGCATCGCGAAAGCGCTCCCCGAGCGTGGCCGTATCGGCATCTTCAACCGGTCGCATTACGAGGACGTCGTCGCGCTGAAGGTGCACCCCGAGTGGCTCGAGTCCCAGCGCCTCCCGGCCGGGGATCGCGGCGAGCGGTTCTGGCAGGAGCGTTACGAGGACATCAACGCCTTCGAGCGCCACCTCGATCGCAACGGGACGAAGGTCGTGAAGTTCTTCCTGCACGTCTCGAAGGAGGTGCAGAAGGAGCGATTTCTCGCACGGCTGGACAGGCCTGGAAAGGAGTGGAAGTTCAACGCGGCCGACGTCGCGGAGCGGGCGCGCGTCGACGACTACATCGGCGCATTCGAGGACGCGCTGACCGCAACGTCCACCCCTTGGGCACCGTGGTACGTGATCCCCGCCGACCACTGGTGGGTGACGCAGGCGCTGGTGGCGTGGGTGCTCGTCGAGAAGCTGAGATCGCTGGACTTGCACTGGCCAGAGGGACGTTCGTTGATGCCGTCGTTCATGCAGGGAGGGTCTCGCGGCGGGGGCGCTCTCGCATCGGCCAAGGCGCCAGCGTTAGTCGCTAGTCGCTTGCACCGCTGGCCAGGCCACGCCGCTCAGTGGGCGCCGGGCGACTGCTCGGCGACCACGAGCACCGCCAGGAGCGCGGTGAGCAGCGCCGATACGACCAGCCCGTCGAGGCCGGCGACGAGGGGCACGGCGGCGAGCAGTGCGACCAGGGCGACGGCGCGCGGGCGGCTCTGCACCTCTCCGAGCCTCGCGGCGCAGGCCATCAGGCCGCCCAGGAAGACCGCGGGGCCGCCGAGCGCGGCGAGCGCACCAGCATTGCTCAGGTCATCCGTCGGATGCGCGATAACAAGCTCGTCGCCTACCGCGACAAGGACGATCCCGGCGATGATCGGGAGGTGCAGGTAGGTGTAGATGTCGCGGCCGATCTGGCCCCGCTCTTCAGCCGTGGCCGCGCGGATCCGCTCCAGGACCGTGCCGGCCGCCTGGCCGAAGTACAGCCACCAGAGCGCCGTCGATGAGAGGAAGGCGAGCAGGAGCGCGGCGACGACGCCGACGCTCAACCCCGTGTCCGAGGCGGTGGCGCCCGCCAGCACGACGCTCTCCCCGAGCGCGATGATCACGAAGAGCTGGAAGCGCTCGCCGAAATGGGCTCCCTCGATCTGCCACTGGCTCATGGGCGTACGTCCAGCCCCCGGCAGCCAATAGGTCAGCAGGGGCGCAGCCAGATCGAGACCGAGAGCGCCCAGCCACAGCACCCAGCGCAATGCCTCGGCATCGACGATGCCGCCCGCGACCCAGAGCGGCGCTGAGAGGAGACTCCAGGCCAGGATCTGGCGAAAGTTCTGGTTGAACACTCCGCGCGGCGTGACCGCGACGACGAAGCCATTTCGTCCGATCTGCAAACCCGAGTACGCGCACGCGAACAGCAGCGCGTCATCGCCGAACCCCTTCGGGATCGCGATCGCCATCAGCAGGCTTGCCAGCATCACGAACACCAGCACGAGCCGAACCGGCACGGTGTCCGGGTCGAACCAGTTGGTCATCCAGGTGGTGTAGTTCCACGCCCAGTACACCGCGACGAGCATGAAAGCGGTCTCGGCCGCGCCCGACCAGGTGAGGTCCGCGAGCAGGTGGTGCGACAGCTGGGTGACCGCGAAGACGTAGACGAGGTCGAAGAACAGCTCGAAGAAGGTCGCGCGCTGTTCACCTTCGGCGAGCGCGCGGATGATCGGCAGCCGCGGAACGATCGGAGGCGCGCCGGCCGGCGCACCTCCGATGTCCACGGGCTCAGGCATTCAGGCGGGCACGGTAACCGCCGCGGCCTCGAGAATCAGCTGGGCGGTCGCGTCGGGCTGCGAGACGCTGGAGTCGGCCGGGATGCGCGCACCTCCGTAAGCCGACCACGAACCTGCGGTCGGCTGAGGAGGCGGGATCATTCTAGGTCGATGAGTCAGCACGTCGCGCATATCGCCCGAGATCATTGCCTGGCGGCCGAGCGGCTCGACGCACCCGTCGACGGCGGGCGTTACGGCTCGCTGTTCGAAGATCTGCCCCCGCTCCAGGTTGACGAGGAAGCGCTGCATGAGCTCGGTCGTCCGGGTGGCCTGTGCGACCTTGGCGTCGACTTCGTCGATGACGCCGATTCCCATGTCTCGGCGGTGTGGCCATTCTTCGGGCAGTTCATCGCGCACGACATCACCGCTGATCGCTCACCGCTGGGACATCGCGCCGACCCCGCCCAGGTCCGCAACTTTCGCGTGCCCAAGGCCAACCTGGAGGGCGTCTACGGCGCGGGCCCGGTGGGCTCGCCTTACCTGTACAGCAAGGACGACCCCGCCAAGCTCCTGCTTTCCGCCAGCGGAACCGACGTCCCGCGCAACCACGAGGGCATCGCCCTCATCGGAGATCCGCGCAACGACGTGCACCTGTTCACCAGCCAGATGGCGGTCGCCTTCATCAAGCTGCACAACGGGCTGGTTGATCGCCTTCGCCACGACCTGGTCGCCGAGCAGGACATCTTCGAGCAGGCGCGAGGGGCTGCCAGCTGGCACTACCAGCACGTGATCCTTCGCGAGTTCCTGCCCGGTCTCATCGGCGCGCAGTTGACCGCCGAGCTGCTCGACAGCGGCCCGCAGCTGTATGGCGTCGAGCGGGGCTCCTACATCCCCTTCGAGTTCGCCGACGCCGCCTACCGGTATGGCCACGCCCAGATCCGCGACCGCTATCAGGTCAACGAGCACTTCGGCCCTTGCCCGGTGTTTCCCGATCTCATGGGCTTCGGACCCGGTTCCGCCCGAGCACACCGTCGACTGGGCCCTTCAGATCGACGTCGAAGGCCGCGCGCCGGCGCAGCGCGCCAAGCGCATCGACGCGCGGCTACCTGCCCCGCTGATCGCACTGCCCACCCAGATCTCCGGATCGGAGCCGGGCACCGACTATGCGTCGCTAGCGAACCGCGATCTACAGCGAGGCCAAGCCGTCGGCCTTGCCTCAGGTGAGGCCATCGCGCACCGCCTCGGGGTGCCGGCCCTGAGCGCCGAGCAGGTGGGTCTTGCCGAGCGCGGGTGGGCGGGAGAGACCCCGCTGTGGTTCTACATCCTCAAGGAGGCCGAGATCCTGCACGACGGCGAGCGATTGGGTCCGGTCGGCGGCCGGATCGTCGGTGAGGTACTGGTGGGCATCATCGACGCCGATCCGGAGTCCTTCCGGTCGGTCGACCCCAACTGGATGCCGACCTTGCCGGCCCGACGCGCCGGCGCCTTCGGCTTGGCCGACATCTTGGTCCCAGGCGACTGACAAACGCTAGAGCCGGAACGGCGCCTCGCCGAGCTCGGGCGACCCGAGCACGCGGCGCGACTCCTCGAGCGTACGGGTCCACTCGTACGCGAGTCCCTTGCAGTGGTTGAGCTCGACGCCCTCGGCGGCCATTCGGGCGAGTCCGCGGGCGTGCATCTGACCCGGCGAGAAGACGGCATCCTCCACGACGACCACGCGCATGCCGCGCTCCTTGAGGCCGATCGCGGACTGGGCCACGCAGACGTCCGTCTCGAAGCCGATCAGCACTGCGGTCCCGCGCCCGGTCGCCTCGACGCGAGCGACGATTTCGGGCGTGCCGGCCAGTCCGAAGGTCGGCTTGACCTGGGCCGGGGAGTCGCCGAACAGGCTCGCGATCGGGGCAAAGGCCGGGCCGTTGCGGACGGGATCCTCCTCGGTGAGGACGGCCGGCAGCTCGAGCAGGCGAGCGAGCCTCGCCAGCCAGGTCATGCGGGCGAGCGCGTCCCGAGCCGGCTCGCGCTCCTGCGGAGGAAGGCCGTCGCCGAAGAAGCCCTCCTGGACGTCCACGGCGACCAGGACGGTGTCGGCACGGTCGACGAGCGGCATCAGCGCGGTGATTACGCCGGGAGCTCGCTATCGCTCGGCGGCCACCGGGCGCTCCGCGCAGCTCCTCGGTCAGCGCCTCCGAGGACATCACGTCGGAGAACATCGGGTAGTCGAAGCGGATCGCGTTGTCGTGCTCCTCCGGCGAGGTGGCCGCCACGCAGTCCGACAGGGTGATCACCTGGTAGCCCTTCTCGTAGCCCGTGCGCATGGTCGACTCGACGCAGCAGTTCGTGAGGAAGCCGCCGAGCGCGATCGTGGTGATGCCGCGCGCGCGCAGGATGAAGTCGAGGTTCGTCGTCGCGAACGTGTCGAGCCCGCGCTTGCCCTCGACGACCACGTCGCCCTCCTGCGGCGCCAGGGAATCGACGATCTCGGCGCCCCACTCGCCCTTGACGAACGCGGTCGAGTCGACGACGCCCTTGAGGATCCCGTAGGGGTGGTCGGAGAGCTCGCCGTAGCCGGGCGCGAACGTGATCGGTGCATGCACGATCGTCGCGCCGGCCTCGCGTGCCGCCTCGACCAGCGCGCGGGTGTTGTCGAGCATCCCGGTCTGCTCCATCACGGGGTTGACCGCATCGTGGAGGACGCCGCCCTCCGAGGTGAAGTCGTTCTGAAACTCGATCAGGACGACCGCGGTGCGCTTCGGATCGACGGACATGGAGGCTCCTTCTGCCTGGGGTAGTCGAAATCCGCTGCCGGGACGGCGCGCGCACGCGCCGCCACGGCAGCGGGGCGATGGTCGCCGGACTGCGGCAGTCTCCCACGTGCGGCGAATCAGCGCCGAGGGTCTGGCGCGTTAGACCTAGAGCAGACGTGGGGCGTGGGAACCCGAGTAGACGTCCTTGCGCGCGATCAGGCCGTCACGGAAGGGGAAGACGTCTATGCCATCCCACTCGATGGCGCGGCCCTCAGCGTCCGTAGCCGTCGCGGTCCATTCGCTGACCACGAGGTCATCGGCGACATAGCGGCGGCGACCTCGGAACCGTAAGTCGGGCTGATCGGCGAACGTCGACTCGAGCAGTTCCCGGACCGCCTCTCCCTCGACCCGCACGCCGCGGGTGTGGTTCTCGAAGACCATGTCGGGAGTGTGCATCGACATGATCGCCTCCACGTCCTGGTCGTTCCAAGCCTGGTCATAGCGATCGATGAAGGCCGCGAGGTCCACAGGGGAACTCAAGCAGTTCTTTTCACGAAACGGGCACATGGTGCGTCCGTAGGGTCCGTAGGGTCGCCGCCGCTTAGCTATCCCTAGGAGGCCCGATGAAGTCCCGACGTCTTACCGTCGCCCTTGCCGCTACCGCGGCAGTCGCGGTGGTCGGCGGCGGCACCGCTGCCGCCACCGGCGTTTTCTCCCGCTCGGACTACACCGAGCGCGCCGTGAGAGCCGCTCTCGACGACCATCACCCCAAGAACGTCATCTTCCTGCTCGGAGATGGCATGGGCACGCAGGAGATCACTGCCGCCCGGTATTACCAAGGCGTTCATTCGTCGCTGAACGTCGACCGGATGCCGCTCACGGGGTTCGACACGACCTGGTCGGTGAAGCCGGCCGCGAGCGCCCCCTTCCTGCCCGACTACGATCCCGATTCCGCCTCGACCGGCACGTCCTGGGCAACTGGGCGCAAGACGATCGACGAGCGCATCTCGCAGGGTCCGAGCAGCGCGATCGACGTGCCCGGTCGCAACTACAAGACGGTGCTCGAGCAGGCCCAGCGCGCCGGCAAGAAGGTCGGCGACGTCTCCACGGCAGAGATCACCGACGCCACCCCCGCCGTTTTGGCGTCGCACATCTCTCTGCGCGACTGCCAGGGTCCCGAGAACATGGACGACTGCGCGTCGGAGAAGAAGGACGCGGGCGGCCTCGGCGCGATCGCCGAGCAGGAGGTCGACCACAAGGTCGACGTGCTGCTCGGAGGTGGCCGCAACCGCTTCGAGCAGACAATCACCGGAGGCGACGACGCCGGCCAGACGGTCGTCGAGTCGGCTCAGGGCAAGGGCTATCGCTACCTGACCGACGCGGACGGCCTGGCCGGGATCGAGCGCTCGCGCAAGCCGGTCCTCGGGCTCTTCACCCCGGGGAACATGTCGCTGGAGTGGACCGGCCCGGCCGCTAGCACCGGCAAGGGCAACGACCCGGTGGCCTGCACTGAGGATCAGCGGCCGGCGAATGAGCCGAGCCTCGCCGACATGACGGCCAAGGCGATCGAGCTGCTGGAGAGCCGCAAGGGCTTCTTCCTGCAGGTCGAAGGCGCATCGATCGACAAGCAAGATCACGCCGCCAACGCATGCGGCCAGCTCGGCGAGACCGTTGCGTTCGACAACGCGATCGGTGTCGCTCTGGATTACCAGCACAGCCACCCCGACACGCTCGTCGTGGTGACCGCCGACCACGCGCACACGAGCCAGATCGTGTCCGAGGACGCCGAGGGCGACGGCCTACCGACCGGCTACTCGACCAACCTGCTGACCAAGGACGGCCAGACCCTGTCGCTCACGTACGGCACGGCGGGCTTCGGCGGTCCGGGCGCGGCTCCGGTGGCCGAGATCCCAAGTCAGCAGCACACCGGCGCGGTCGTCCCGGTGTGGGGCAAGGGCCCAGGCTCGCTAGCGGTGCTCGGCACCAACGACCACACCGACCTGTTCTACACGCTGGGCGGCTAACCCAGCGCTCGCTGGGAGCGGCGGCCCATCCCGGGGCCGCCGCTCGGACCACCGCGTATCGCAGGCTAGGCTCGCTCCATCGCCCATTCGGTCAAGCGCCATCTCGAGGTCGACGCCGGCGAGTACGACGTCGAAATTCGGCGCTTCATTCCGTACTACGACGACATGTTGGCCACCGGCGTCGAGCTGCTTGCGGCGCTCGCGCCGCCTCGGGCTCACGTGCTCGACCTCGGGGCCGGGACCGGCGCGCTGTCGGCGGCGATCCTGGCGGGTCTGCCGGGGGCCCGCGTCACGCTCCTCGACGTCGACACCGCGATGCTCGATCAGGCGCGGCGGCGGCTCGCGCCGTTCGCCGAGCGCGTCGACTTTCGCGAGGCCAGCTTCCTCGAGCCGCTACCCGACGCCGACGCCGTGGTCGCCTCGCTGGCGCTCCACCACGTCCACGACCTGAGTGCCAAGGTCGACCTGTACCGCTCGATTCATGATGCGCTGGCCCCAGGAGGTGTGCTGCTCAACCTCGACGCGGCGATCACCGAGGGCGCGCACCTCAACGCGCTGACTTTCGACCGCTGGGCCGCCCGCATGGCCGAGCATGGAATGACGGACGCCGAGGCCCGCGGCCACTTCGCCGCGTGGGCGGATGAGGACCGCTATTTCCCGCTGGACGAAGAACTTGCCGCGATGCGCCGCGCCGGGTTCGCCGAGGTCGAATGCTTCTGGCGGCGCGGGTCGTCGGCGATCTGCTGCGCCTTGCGTCGGCGCCCTTAGAGCGCCTCGACAGCCGTGCCGTTGTGCAGCGTCACAATCGTGGCTTTCTCGAACCATGCCGGCGCCGCGGAGGTCATCTCCGGCCAGTTGGCCGTTTCCTGCCAATGGTTCGCGATGCCGGCAGGTGACGCGTAACGCTCATCGATGACGAAGGTCGTGTTGCCGGTCGGCTCCGAGCTCGGATCCATCGGGTTCGATAGCTCGGGCCCCTTGGAGACGCTGTAGTCGAGCAGCGCCAGGTCGGCGTCGCGGGGGTGTCCCTCCATGAACTCGCCGTGGCTCGCGAAGAGGCGATCTCCCTCGGCCACGTCGTCAGGCCCGACGGTGAACATGATCACGAGATGGGACGTTCCCTTGGATGCCACGCGCGCTCCCTTTGGTAGACGCCACCTGGAGCGCCCCGGCGAGGCGCCTCCGTGGCGTTCGAGTAGACCGACCGGGGGAGGCCCTGTCAAGCCGTTTCACCCGCTTTGGGGGATGTGCCGGCCGTCCAGGCAAGCGTATGGTTGCGCGATGGGTCTCTTGCGACGTCACAGCAATGAGCCCGAGGGCGAGCGGTTTCTGATGCGCGAGAAGCTGCTGGCGATCGGGGATGACTTCTGGATCGAGAACGACCGCGGCGAGCGGGCATACAAGGTCGACGGCAAGGCGGTTCGGCTACGAGAGACCTTCGTTCTCGAGAACAGCTCGGGAGACGAGGTGGCGCGGATCAAGGAGCGCAAGCTCAGCATCCGCGACAAGATCGCCGTCGAGCGCTATGGCAACACCGTCGCGACCGTCCACAAGGCGCTGGTCGGGATCCGCGCTCGCTTCGCCATCGACGTCGAGCACGGCGCCGACATGAAGGCGCACGGGAACGTCGTCGACCACGAGTACGAGATCGAGCGCGACGGCGACACCGTCGCGAAGATCTCCAAGAAATGGTTTCGCGTGCGCGATTCGTACGGCGTCGACATCGCACCAGGCGAGGACGCCCCGCTCATCCTCGCCATCACCGTCGCCATCGACTCGCTGACCACCCGCGACTGAACACGGCCAGGATCGCCCCCACGACGCCGAGGAGCGAGCGCTACGCGAGCGCCTTCGCCTTGATCGCGTCGAACTCCGCCTGAGTGATCGCGCCCGAGTCGAGCAGTTCCTTGGCCTGCGCGATCTCGGCGGCAGATCCACCCGCCGTGTCGCGCACGTACTGGTCGAACGCCTGCTGCTGAGCCTGGGCGTCCTTCGTGCTGCGCTCGCGCATCCCGTCGTGCTGGGCGATCAGGTAGATCAGCACGCCTAGGAACGGCACGACGATCACGAACACGACCCAGGCCGCCTTGCCCCAGCCGCTGATGTCGTGGCGGCGGAACAGGTCAGCGAAGACGGTGATCACGATCCAGAACCAGATCACCCAGCTGAAGAAGATCAGGATCGTCCAGAAGACGTCCAGCAGCGGGTAGTCGGATGCAACGAACATCTAGTGGGGCTCCCTCGGTAGCCAGCGAATCCAGCGCATGTATACACCGACCCGTAGGTTCCCGCTTCGGTTGAGAGCGAAGTTCCAACTGTGTTCGGCGTCGACCTGACCGCGAAGCCGGCCAGAATCTGATCGATGGCGAGCGACGAACCCCACGAGCGCAAGCGGAGGCGCCTGGATCGCGAGCGCGTCCTGCGGACCCTCACGTTCTGGCTGCGGCCCGAGTTCCTGCTTCGCGTCGTCAGCCGCTTTCAGAAGGTGGTCGGCTTCGACCGCTCGATCGCCCTCGCCTCCGGGGCGTTAACGGCCGTGATCCCGTTGGCGATCATCGCGAGCGCCTTGTCCTCTCAACTCGGGGGCAAAGACACAGCCGGTCGCATCATCGACCGTTACGACCTGACCGGAGGCGGCGCCCAGGCGGTCAGGGACATCTTCTCGCCGCCCTCGGGCACGAGCACGAGCATTGGCATCATCGGGTTCCTCTTCCTGATGGTCGCGGTGCTGAGCTTCTCCCGCGCCATGCAGCGGCTGATCGAGCAGACCTGGGAGCTCGACCCGCTGAGCGTCCGCAACACGTTCAACGGGCTGCTCTGGATCGGCGGGCTCTGTGCTGTACATCGCCCTCAGCGGCGTTGTCCACGCCGCGCTCGGGAACAGCCGCCTCGAACTCACAGCGACGCTGCTCGTCACGCCACTGTCAGCGGTCTTCCTGGTCTGGACCGGCTGGGTGCTCAGCGCCAAGCGGATCGCGCGCCAGGCGCTCCTCCCGTTCGCCGTCGTCGGATCCGCGTTGCTCGCGCTGTACTCGATCGGCGCGGCCGTATACGTCCCGCACCTGTTCAGCACGTACACCACCCGCTACGGCGTGATCGGCGCCGTCTTCGCCATCATCTCGACGCTGTTCTGCGTCATGGTCGTCATCGTCGCCTCATCGGCGGCCGGCCGCGAGGTCCACGACGAGCTCGACCGCATCCGCCGCGGCGAGCGGCCCGCCGAGGACGAGGTCCGGCGCCAATGGGGCGAGGTCACCACCCAGGCGCGGTCGCGCTGGGAGACGCTGCGGTCGCAGATCCAGGAGCGTCGGCGCAGGCACGACCGCGCCTAACTGCAGCAACGAAGAGCGGGCGCCAGTGAGTGTGGGCCCCCTCAGTTCCGCATAGCGATACCCGCAGTGCCCACACTCGCCCGGGCGAGTCAAGCGGGCGCGGGTAGCCTCACCTCGATCGCGCCCTCGCGGTCGCGGGTCTCGAATACGGGTTGCGGCGCCGTCGCCGGGCCGCGCTCGATCGAACCGTCGCGAAGGGCGAAGCGCGAGCCGTGGCACGGGCAGGTGATGGACTCGCCCTCGACCTCACCGCTGCTGAGCAGGCAGCCGCGATGCGAGCAGCGATCGTGCAGCGCGTGCAGGTGACCGTTGTGTCTCAGCAGCAGAACGGGCGTGTCGCCCGCCATCGCGCTGGTCGGCTGGCCATCCTCGAGCTCGCCCGCCTCGACCGTCGTCCAGTCGCGGGGTCCCTCGTCGAACGTCGTCTCGTTGACACCGACTCCGCGCGTGAACGAGAGGTGACCGCCGAGGAAGGCACCGGCCGAGAGCACCGCGCTGCCCGCGAGGCCGAGCAGCTTGCCCCGGCCCGGGGCGCCCCGGCGCCGCGCGGCGAGCGACGCCGCATACAGCGTGGCCGCGGTCAGGTTCGCGCTCGCGTGCGCCAGCCCAACCGGGCGGGCGCGGCGGTCTCCGTAGACGGTCAAGGCCCAATCGCTCAGGCCGCTGGCGACCGTCGGCGCGGAGGTCACGAGACCGATCTCGATGAGGCGCTCGCTCGCGCGGCCAGTGTCGTCGCCGCCGAGCAGGTCGAGCAGCGTCGCGCTGAAGAACGATCCGATGACCACATCCGTCAGCGCCGGATGGAGCGCGTGGCCGAGCCACGTGCCGGATAGCGCGTCCCGCGCCGCACCGACGGGGATGGCATTGGTCACCGCCCCGGCAAGCTTGAGCGCGGCTGGGTCGACCGCCTCGACCGACTCGAGTGCACCGACTGCGCTGTTGGCGGCGTTTTCGCCAAGGGTCATCGCGACCTCACAGGTTCGGGGGTTCCCATTGTGATGACCTTCTTGCCGTGGCGAATGACGCCCCTCGGATGAACGAGCCGCCCGACGTGGTTTCCCGCTACTTCGAGCGCGACGCTCAGCGCGACGTGGAGGCGATCGTCGCTCTCTTCTCTGGCGACGCGACCGTCGTGGACGAGGGCGAAGCGCGCCGGGGCAAAGCCGAGATCCGCGCTTGGCAGCTGGGTGCTGCCTCGAAGTACGAGTACGAGACCGACGTCGTCAGCGGAGCAGCACTCGGCGCGGATCGCTACCTCGTGACCGGTCGTCTCACCGGGAACTTTCCTGGAGGCACGGCCCATCTGCGCTGGGACTTCACCCTGGCCGGGGATCTGATCAGCCGCTTGGTGATCGCGCCTTGAACCGACGCTGGCCGCATGCGCCAGCAGCGCGGCTACACGGACGCGCTCGGTCGCGACAGCACGCGGCCGAGGTGCGCGTGTACGAACTGAACGGCCATCGCGCCCTCGCCCACGGCCGTGGCACAGCGCTTGGTGGAGCCGGAGCGGACGTCGCCGGCCGCGAAGATGCCCGGGACGCTGGTCTCGAGCAGGTGCTCGGCGTGCGCGTCCGCACCCGTGCGGATGAACCCGTTGTCGTCGCGGAGGACCGTGTCCCCGAGCCATTCGGTGCACGGCCGGGCACCGAGGAAGAGGAACAGGAACGAGAAGGGGACGCGTTCGCCGCTCGTGAGCGTGACCGCGTCCAGGTGCCCCTCCTCGCCGTGGAGCGCCTCGATCTCGCTGCGGTCGCGGACGGCGACCCCGTAGCGCTCGAGCTCGCGCACGAGGTAGTCCGACATCGTCTCGCGCAGGTCCGAGCGACGATGCAGCAGCGTGACCAGCGCTCCGCCGCGCGCCAGCCAGACTGCGGCCTGGCCCGCCGAGTTGCCGCCGCCGACGACGCCCACGCGCGCGGCGGCGCACAGCCGCGCCTCGGGAGGGCCCGCGGCGTAGAAGACGCTCAGTCCCTCGTACTCGGCGAGACCGTCGACCGGCAGGCGCCGGTAGTCCGCGCCGGTCGCGAGCAACACGGCGCGCGCCGCGATCTCGTGGTCCTCCTCCACGCGCACGACGTGGCGACCGTTCCCAGGCTCGAGCGACAGCGCTCGATATGGCGTCGCCGGCCGCGCGCCGAACTTTCGCACCTGGGCGACGGCGCGGCTGGCGAGCTCGGTTCCGGTGATACCGGCCGGGAAGCCCAGGTAGTTCTCGATCCTGCGCGACGAGCCCGCCTGGCCGCCGAGCGCGGTGCTCTCGACTACGAGCGTGTCGAGCCCCTCGGAGGCGCCGTATACGGCTGCGCCGAGGCCCGCAGGCCCGCCCCCGATCACCAGCAGGTCGACCTCTTCGCGAGGGGCGAGCTCGCGGCCAATGCCGAGCGCGCGCAACAGCTGACCACTCGAGGGTGCGTGCAGCTCCGCGTTACCCGGCAGGCGCAGGAGCGGTGCGTCCCCCTCGGCAGGCACCTCGTCGTGCCACACAAATGGCAGGCGGTTGCTGCGCACGAAATCGAGCATCCGCATCGTCGCCTCGGACGAGTGCGGGCCGACGATCTGAAGGCCGAGCCCCTCGACCGTCTGCAGCGCTTCTCGCCTGGCGATGAACGTGGACAGGACGAGGTCGCTGAGCGGCCCGTCCTCGAACAACAGCTCGCGCATCGCGTCGCGGTCGACGGCGATATAGCGCAGCGGTTCCGCGACCACCGCCGTGACGAAGACCGACTGTCCGGAGAGCAGGTTCAGCTCGCCGAGGAACCTCGGCGGGCCGTGGCGGATGATCTCGTCGCCGGCCGCGTCGAGAATCGCGACCTCGCCCTCGAGGATCGCGATGAACGGATACCGCTGATCGCCGACGCGATACAGCACATCGCCGACGTCGGCCGTCTGCTCGTTGCCGAGCTCACCCAGCGTTGCAAGCTGCGAGGCGGACAGCATCGGGCTATCGGGGGGGTCTACCACCAGACGAGCGTACCTACCGGCTGAAGCGGCTCGACGGAAGCGCACCCGCCCGACGACCGGGCCGCCCGTCCAATCTCTTCGTCGGTCTGGGGAGCCGACCGAGCGACCACCGCCTCGAGACCGGCCAGAGCGGCCGCGGCCACGACCAGAACGCCGTCGATCGTCCGGCGATTCCTCCGCCCCGGCTCGGCGGGAAGAAGCAACGCAAGGCTCCACGAACGCGTTTTCGAGCCAGTCTCTCCACCATTGGCGTCGGCGGCCGTGGTCACAGGCGATTCCCCTCGGCCTCCAGAGGGCAGCGCTCTACTCCGACAGCCCAACGGCTTCGAGGGCCTGGGCGCGGTCGCGGTACTCCCAGATTTCGGCGAGCTTGCCCCCGCGCAAACGGACAACCCAGGCATAACGCTCTCGGACTTCAGCGCCGCTCTCCCGACCGCGTCCACAGAGCCAGCCGGACGTGACCACGTAGTCGCCACCGTCGACGTAGTCCTCGAGATCAAACCGGAACTCGTCGAACATGCCCACCCACATCATCGCCATCTCGCGGATCGCGTCGAGGCCGTGATAGTCGCCAGTGTCGGGCTCATCGGCGCGCGAGTGCCAGACCGCCGTCGGCTCATAGAAGCCGTACGCCTCGTCGAGGTCCCCCCGGTTGAAGGCGGCGTTCATGCGCCGCACGACCTCAATGTTGTCCTGCGACATCGGCTACTCCGACAGCCCGACGGCGTCGAGCGCCTTCGACCGGTCGCCGGTCCAGACGAACTGGCGTCTTGAGACGCCCTGCTCGACCTCCGCCACAAGGCCGAAGGGAGTGTCTGCCGTCGCGCCGCTGCCGGAGCCCCGCAACCGGAGGGTGCCGAGGACGAGCACGACGCCATCGTGCTCGGTTGCTCGCTCTATGTCGAACCGGGCTTCTCCGAAGGACTCGCGGATGTCTGCCCACAGCTTCCGCACTTCGGCGTGGCCTTGGTAGATGCCCTCCAGCGGGGTGCCGAGTCCGACGTTGTGGTGCACCTCCACGTCCGGCGCCAAGGATTCGAGCGCACCGCTCTCGTCGCCGGAGTTCCATCGTTCAATAGCGACGACAACCGATTCCACGTTCTCCTGCGACATCGCCCGCCCAGTATCTCCCCAACGATCTGCTCGACGCTAGTCACGCCGACGCACGAAGCGGCTGATGGGAGTCGAACCCACGACCTTCTGTCGCCCACATGCGCCGGAGAACCGGAAGAGGCCCATCACCGCATGAACCGGCTCGGGTCTCAGCCTCGTCGACGTCGGTCGATCCCGTCGGATCTCGAGGTTTCCTGAAACGCGACGCACGCTGAGCGGCCGCATGTGGGAGGTCCCGCATGCGACCGCTCCGCGGCTAGCGTCTGCTCAGCCGGACGTCGCGCGCCAGCCGAACCTCGCGAAGGTCGCCGTCGGCGTTCCAGTGGTCGTCGAGCCGATCGAGATCAGCGACATGGGCGGGATCGTGACGCTTCCCGTGCTGTTGCAGAGGGTGACGCCCGCCGGCACCGTGCAGCTCAGCGCGGTGTCCGCCTGGCCCACGCGCAGCGTGAACGTCCGCGAGGTCCCCGGGTCGGGGGCGACGAAGAGCGAGATCGCCAGGTCGCTGGCGGTGAGCGTCGCGTTCGGCGTGAACGAGGAGACGCCGTTCTCGGTCGCACTGGCGGCGAGCTGGCCGGACGGGGCCAGGAACGAGGTTCCCGCGGGCACGGCCTCACCACGCCCGAGCACGGCGCCGAACGCTGGGCTGCCGGTGGCTCCGGGCGGCCCCACCGAGCCCTGCTCGCCCTGTGGTCCCCGCGCGAGCGAGTTGGCCTTGAAGTCGCTGCGGTCGAGCGACCTGCGCTTGACCTTGGCGCCGGTCACCGAGTTCGCGGCAAGGTCCGGGTTCTTGACGGCGCCGCGCTTCAGCTGCTTGCTGCCGATGCTGTTGTTGGCGATGTTCAGCGCGGCGTAGCCAGTGCCGCCGAGGGCGACGAACAGGGCAACCAGCGCGATCCATACTGCGGGCGACTGAACTTGAGCTCTGAAACGAGCCATACGAGTCCTCCTGAACCGGGGGCGGGGCGCAACCCTAAGCGTCCGGCGCCCGGCAATGGCCGCCTCTGTGCTCAATCCCACACGACGGTAGAGCGCCCACCCGCTACGGGGCGGCTCGCGACCGCCGCCTGGGCTCACTGCTGACGACCCGCGGTAAGGGCTTGCCGGCGCCGACGATCGCCGAGCAGACGGTCAACGGTGCTGCAGGCTTCGATGTTCCGATGGGATTTGCAGGCACTTCCCGAAGCGGCTGATGGGATTCGAACCCACGACCTTCTGCATGGCAAGCGTCGCGGGTTGAGTAGGTCCGGTACCCGGCGCGGCCGGGGCAGCGCTCTACTCCGACAGCCCCACGGCTGCCAGGGCTTCAGCTGGGGCGCGGTAGGCACGCACTATCCGGGCGAGACCCCCTTCGAACTCGAACACGTAGCCGACGGGCGACTCGAGGCCGATCCCGCTCGCCTCGCCGCGGGTCCGCATCGTCCCCAGGGCCACCACGATGTCGCCGAGGTCGCGGGTTTCTGCGATCTCGATGTGAAGGTCCCAGACCGAGTGCCACTCGTCCCAGAACGCGCGCATCTCCGCCAGTCCCTGTCGGGCGCCCTCGGCGCCCTCCACCGCCCTCGACACGGCGGAGTACCACTCAACCTCCGGGTGGGCGTCACGCCCCCAGGCTTCGAAGTCACCGCGATTCCAGCCGTCCAGGCACCTCCGTACCGCCTCCACGTTCTCCTGGGACATCGCCCGCCCAGTATCGCCCGCAGAGACCCCAGGGGCTACCCAGACCACGGGCGACCGTGAGAAAGCGAAGGCCCCGCTCTGTGCGGGGCGTTCCGGCTTGGGTGGAAGACTCGACGCCGCCTTGTTGAACGACGACATCGGCGACCTGCTTCCCTCGGCGTTCGCAGTCGCCCTCAGTCCGATCCCTCTCCGGGGCGAACCCGAAGAACCTGGCGCTCACCCTTGCCGCGGCCGCGTCGATCGCCGAAGCTGGGCTCGACCAAGCTGACAAAGCGATCGCTATCGGGGTGTTCGTCGCCTTGGGATCCGCGACGGTCGCTGGCGCCGTGGTCCTCATTGAGGGCGTCAGCTGGCTGAAATACGCCTCGCCGTTCTACTACTACGCGGGCCACGACCCGCTCGGCAACGGGATCGACGTGGCTGATCTCGCTGTCCTCGGCGCAGCCACGGCGGCGTTGATGGTGATCGCGACGCTGGGCTTCCGGCACCGCGATCTGCGCGCGTGAGGAGCGCGGCCGCCAACACCGCCTGCCACAGCAGGTAGCCGCCGATGCTGACGCGCTCGCTGACGCCGGCCCACGGCGTCGGCAGGTCCGCCTCGAGCCGCGACGCCTGGGTAGCCGTCAAGCCGCCGGCCGCCACGAGCAGCAGGATGGTTCCGATCGAGTAGCGGCGAAAACGCTGCCCGAACGCCGCGGACCCGAACCCGATCGCGAGCAGAATGAGGAGGCTGTTCACGCTCGTGACCGTGATGTGCATCGTGTCGGTGCGCGACTTCTCGCCCCTCACCAGCGCCTCGCGCTGATGCATGGGGAAGAACGGCGCGGCCAGGTCGCTGGCCCCGAGTCCCACGAGCAGACCACCGGTGACCCGCAGTTGGCGCTCACGACGAGCGCACTCACACACGCCCAACCCAAACGAGATCACCAGCACGCTGTGCGCGGTGAGAAGCGGGATCACCAGTGGCCTCGACGGAGCCTCGATGGCGGACAGCTCGCTCACGGTCTGAGACCTGGAGCTGTAACCCCTCCACCGTACGGCTCCGACCACATTCGCGGCGACGTAGAGCAGCGACGAGAGAATGCCGGAGGCGAGCAAGACCTTTCGCGCCATCGCTTTCCTGCCGAGCCGCTTTCGCGTGGGCACCGTGCCATCCTAGGCTGCCGCCATGGCCGGCTCCCTGAAGCGGGCGATATCCCGGAACGTGCTTCTCGTCCTCGTCGGGGATGTCCTCGGCGCCGGGATCTACGCACTCGTCGGCGAGGTCGGCGGCCGTGTCAGCGGCACGATCTGGTCGTGAGTAAGCAGCACGACAGCCCGCGCGTGGGGCTCGTGATCGGGGCCCTGCTGGTGGTGATGCTGCTGGCGTCGCTGGATCAGACGATCGTCTCGACCGCGCTGCCGACGATCGTCGGCGAGCTCGGCGGCCTCGACCACATCAGCTGGGTGGTCACCTCGTATCTGCTCGCGGTGACGATCGTCACGCCGCTGTACGGCAAACTCGGCGACCTCTACGGGCGCAAGCGCGTGCTCCAGGCAGCGCTGGTGATCTTCCTCATCGGCTCGGCGCTGTGCGGGCTCGCTCAGGGGATGACGGAACTGATCGCGTTTCGCGCGATCCAGGGGCTCGGCGGCGGCGGGCTGATGGTAAGCGCGCAGGCAGCGGTCGGAGACGTCGTGTCGCCGCGCCAGCGTGGGCGCTACAACGGGCTGTTCGGCGCCGTCTTCGGCGTCTCGTCGGTCGCCGGGCCGCTGATCGGCGGCTTCTTCACCACGCACCTGACCTGGCGCTGGATCTTCTACATCAACCTCCCGCTGGGGCTGATCGCCCTGGGCGCGCTCGCCGTCGCGCTGCCGACGGTGACAGAGCGCGTGCAGCACAAGATCGACTACGCGGGCGCGGCGCTGCTCGCCGTGGGTCTGAGCGCACTCGTGCTGGCGGCGTCGTGGGGCGGAAATCAGTACGACTGGGCGTCGGCGCAGATCGTCGGGCTCGGGGCGATCGCGACCGCCGGTCTGCTCGCCTTCCTGCGGGCGGAGTCGCGTGCGGCGGAGCCGATCCTGCCGCTGCACCTGTTCCGCAGCCGCGTCGTGGCGGTTACGAGCGCGGTCGGGTTCGTGATCGGCTTCGCGCTGTTCGGGGCACTCACCTACCTGCCGCTCTTCCAGCAGGTCGTTCGCGGCGCCTCGCCGACAGAGTCCGGCCTTCAGCTGATCCCGGTGATGGCGGGCGTCCTGATCGGCTCGATCGGCTCGGGCCAGACGATCACGGCGACCGGGCGCTACCGGGTCTTCCCGATCGTCGGCACGGCGACCGCGGTAATCGGGATGCTCCTGCTGACCCAGCTCGATGCAGAGACCTCGGCGCTGTACACGTACGCCGCGATGTTCGTGCTGGGCCTCGGGCTCGGGCTTGTCATGCAGGTGCTCGTGCTCGCGGTGCAGAACGCCGTCGACTACTCGGACCTCGGGGTTGCTACCTCCAGCGCCAGCCTGTTCCGCTCGATGGGCGGCTCGCTCGGCACCGCAGCACTCGGCGCGGTCTTCACCGCTCGCCTGACCGCCGAGCTAGGCGGCACTCCTGCCGCGCGCGTAAGCGGGGGCGCCGCGAACCCCGCGGCGATTCAGCGCCTCCCCGCAGCGATCCGCGACACCTACACCGGCGCGTTCAGCGACTCGCTCTCCACCGTCTTTTTCGTCGCCGCAGCGATCCTCGCGTTCGCCTTCGCGCTCTCGTGGCTGATCGAAGAACGTCCGCTACGCCAGAGCGTCGACACGGCTGGCGTAGGTGAGGCCTTCGCCACCCCGTCGAGCGGCGACTCGCTGCGCGAGCTGACCCGCGAGCTCGCCCGCCTGCTCGGCCGCCAGCGCGCTCAGGCGCACATCGAGCGCACGGTCGAAGCATCCGGTGTGGGCCTGCCGCCCGGCCCAGCCTGGCTGCTCGTCCAGGCCCACGAGGGCATCGACCTGGGCGACGCCGAGGCGATCATCAAGAACCGCCCGATTGACGCCGCCTGGGTGACCGAGCAGGTCGAAGTGCTCAACGAACGCGGGCTCCTCGACGACCACCACCTCACCGACCGCGGCGAAGCCGTCGCGGAGCGCCTGATCGACACGGGGCGGAAGTCCCTGCAGGCACTCGTCGCCGACTGGAGCCCCGACGAGGACCCGCGACTCAACGACGCGGTGGCCCGCATCGCCCGCGAGCTCGCCCGCGAAGCCCCCCTGCCGCACTAGGTCGCCTGCGTGCGCTTTCCTCGATCCGCCGATATTTAGGAAGCGTGAGCGACGAGAGGACTCACGCGCCACGCTCGTCTGTTCCGGCGTCCGGCGCGATCGCCAGGCTCGCAGTGAGCGCCAGCAACGCTGGGGTCGCCCGAACCCAAGCCGCCTGACACACCGGCGAACGTTCAGGGACAGCGCACTAGCTGTTGGAGGGCAGCGCCTACTTTCGCACGCGGAAGCGGAGCATCGTGATGGCGCCCGACTGGGTGTTGCTGAAAGGTTCCAGGTCGATCCTGTCGAGGCTTGGGGGCGAGAAGCGGACGCCGTCGCCGAGTAGCACCGGTAGGACATACACCAGGATCTCGTCGACGAGCCCGCGCTGCAGGCACTGGGCGGCCACGTCGGCACCGAGGATCTCCAGGTTCTTGCCGCCCGCGGCGCCACGTGCCGTGGCAACGGCTTCCTCAAGTCCACAGGTGAGGAATGTGACGGTAGGGTCCGGCTCGTCGGGAGGCTTGTGGGTGAGGACGAACTGTGCTCCCCCGTCGTAGGCGGTGTCCTGGTCGGCCATACGCTTGGCGACCTCGTACGTGCCCCGCCCGATGAGCATGGCACCCGTGGCCGCCATGACCTCCGGGACCGCGTCCGCAGGCAGGTACTCGGCGATCCAGTCCATCGCATGGCCAGGACCGGCGATGAAGCCGTCCAGCGACATCGCCCTGTTCACGACCACTTTGCCGGTGCCGATGCCCACATCACTCATGCGTTTTCTCCACGGATCTTGGAAGGTTGGTACGCCTGCGTCTCCACTACGGCCAGTAGCGCGAACTCGAAGGCTTGGACGGCCGTCATGAGCTCGCCGAAGTCCGCCAGAAGGTCGCGGTTCTGTCGAAGAATTGGCGCGACCGAGCTCGGGTGATCGGCGCTCATCGCGCTTGATCCTACGGTCAAGCGCTTTGGGTCCGATGGGGACCTACCTTGGAAGCATCGCTACGGGTAGGGGAGGGTCGACGGCGCTGTCTCTAGCTACCAAAGACCGCCGGGTAAACGCGGCTTGAAGAAAACGATGCAGGAGACGGCCCCGATGACCGCTAACGGCGAGATCGACCCGGTCACGTTCGACGAGCTGGAGCGGCTTGCTCGTTCGCACCCCAAGTCTGGGCGGGAGACGTTCCCGCCGTGTCCGCCGGGCTGGTATCCACCCGACCAGGCAGAGGCGGGGTTCGAGGAGTTGGACCGGGCCTATCTGGACGAGTATCCGGAGGTGCGCCAGCGGATGTGGGAGAACTGGTGTCGCAGCAAGTGACCCTTGGATCGGCGCACGGGGCGTCCTAAGGGCGCTGTGTCAGGGCCACGGCGACGTTGGGCCGTAAACCTACGGGCGTGTCGCCGCCAATTTCACCCCGTTGGGGTGATGTCGGGGTGGCGCGTTCGGGAAGATGATGCCGGCCATGGCCCAGACCGCAGCCTCGTCCGACGCCGGGCGGACGCGCGGCAGTCATCGCGCGTTCGTCTGGATCTTGGTTGTCGTCGCCTCGCTGATCACGCTGGGAGCGACTCTCAATTCGTGGGTCGACCGACAGCTGCTCGACAACCAGTCGTGGGAGGACGCGAGCGCCGAGCTGATCGAGGACCCGGAGGTCCAGAGCGCGCTCTCGGTTTTCCTGGTCAACGAGCTCTACGACAACGTCGATGTCGCTGCCGCGCTCGAGCAGAGGCTGCCCCCCGACTTCAAGCGGCTGGCGGCACCGGTCGCCGCCGGGGCGCGCAAGCCCGCCACGGACGCTGTCCAGCGGCTGCTCGAGGCGCCGCGCGTGCAGCAGCTCTTCATCAACGCCAGCACGGAGGCCCATCAGAAGGCCGTCAACGTGCTCGAAGACAAGACCGGCCACGGCATATCGACCGGCAACGGGGTCGTCACGCTGGACCTGGGCGAGCTGGTGACCGAGATCGGGACCCAGCTCGGGGTGTCGGACTCGGCGCTGGCCAAGGTCCCCTCGGACACCGGGACGATCACAATCATGAGTTCGGACCGGCTGTCCGCTGCCCAAACGGCCGTGAAGAGCGCGCATGTGCTGAGCGTCGTTCTGCTGGTGCTCGTGCTCGCGCTGTACGCGCTGGCGATCTACCTGGCGCGCGGCGAGCGCCGGGAGACGCTTCGGAACATCGGATTTGCGCTGGTGCTCATCGGTCTGATCGTCCTCGTCGTGCGCCGCGTGACCGGCAACGAAGTGATCGACGCGCTCACCTCCCCGCAGGGGGAGGCTGGGGGGCGCCAGGCGTGGCTGATCGCCAGCGAGCTGCTCAGTCAGCTCGGCTGGGCGGAGGTCCTCTACGGCGCCATCGTCGTCGCGGCCACGATCTTCGCCGGTCCGACCAGGGCCGCGACCAGCGTTCGCGGGCGGGTCGCGCCGGTGCTCAACGAGCGCCCGGTCATCGCATGGGCCGCCGTCGCCGCCGTCTTCCTCCTACTCGTCCTGTGGGGCGGCACGCACGCGCTGCGCACCTGGTGGGGCATCCTGCTGCTCGGCGCGCTGATCGCCATCGGCCTCGTGGCGCTGCGCCACCAAACGAAGCGAGAGTTCCCTGGCCGGGAACGGCGATGCCGCCACCACGGAGCAGGTCGCGGCCGCCTGACCCGCGCCGCTCAGGCCCCGAGGATCGTGTGCGAAGGACGGCTACGGCTCATCCGAGCCTCAGCCCTGCTTGGGCGGCATGAGGGCGCCGATGATCCAGAAGAGCGGGATGAAGATGCCGATGATGAACATCACCCAGTGGCCCTTGCGGATCGAGATGACCCCGAGGGTCACTAGCAGCACGACGTAGATCGCAGCCAGCAGTACGGCCCCGGTGGTTGACGCGGCGAGTGGGACGAGCACGAAGGTCTCCGTTCCGTTGATCCGGCGTTTCGCAGCTGACGATGGACAGCCGCACGGTGCGAGCCGCCTGGCGGCCGGCTCCCCGGTGAAAGTCGACGACATCATCACTTGTCCAGGGTCGGAGCGTCGGGCCACGGCCCCAACGCTCGGAGCAGCGCCGCGCTCATCGCCGCGTGGCGCGGCTTCGACGTCGCTGCGCGCGCTGCGCTCCACGCGATGGACGCGGACGCCTGAGTCGTTTAGGCCACTATCGGGCCACGAGCAAGGGCGCCTACGGGCGCCCTCTGTCGTTGGAAGACCCTGCTTTGCAGGGGGATCGGTGGAAGCGGCTGATGGGATTCGAACCCACGACCTTCTGCATGGCAAGCAGACGCTCTAGCCAACTGAGCTACAGCCGCGCGCTCGCCGCAGGATAGCGCGGGCTCCCGCGCCAATCTGCGTCGGCGGGATGGGCGGATGTGAAAGAGTCCCAGCGCGGCCGGTAGGGCCGTATGGAGGAGAGAGGAGCCCGCCCCGTGCGTCGTTCGGTCCAAGCCGTCCTGGTCGTCGTTGTCGTCCTGCTCGCCGTGCCGGTCGCGGCTGTCGCGGCGGACACCGCCCGCTACATCCTTCCGCCCGGCAACTTCGGCGGGCTGCCCACCACCGCCAACTCGCTCGACCAGCTGCCGCTGTACGACGCCCTCACGCCCCTGCGCGACAACATCACCGACGGCGGCGCATCAACAGCTTCTACCTGCCCGAGAACTTCGCTCCGATCGGCGCGACCCACGTGGAGAACACCGGCCGGCCCGGCCTCAAGCTGGTCTACGACTCGCTACGGCATCCCGCACGTCTACGGCAAGACGCGCGCGGACATGGCCTTCGGCGCCGGCTGGACCACCGCTCGCGACCGCGGCCTGCTGATCCAGCTCGGCCGCGGGCCGGCGCGCGTGGCCGTGGCGGACGTGCCCGGCATCAACGCGTTCGGCCTCGTGACCAGCGGCCAGAACTTCGTGCCGAGTCCCGCAGCCGAGGCGCTCGTGACCGCGCAGAAGGACCTGCTCGTCAAGACCTACGGCGACAAGGGCCGTCAGATCCTGCGCGACGCCCAGGCCTACGCCGACGGCGTCAACGCTTACCTGAAGTCGATCGGCTCGACCCAGCCGACCGCCACCGTCAACGACGTGATCGCCGTGACAGCCTTCATCGGCTCGATCTTCGGCGCCGGCGGCGGCGGCGAGGCCACGCAACTCCGAGCTGCTCGCCAAGCTCGAGCAGGGCCTCGGGCCGGTGCGCGGCTACCGCGTCTGGGACGACGTGATGCTGGCCGACGACCCCGAGGCGCCGACCACGATCAAGCACCGCTTCCCCTACCCGGTGTTCACCGGCGGGCGCGGTGACCGGCTCGCGTGATCATCGACCCGGGCTCGATCCAGTCGGTCGACCCGCGCCAGCCGCTGAGCCGGCGCGCGGCACGGCCGCGGCCGCTCCAGATCCCGCCGTCGTCGACTCCGCCGCGGCACCCCCGGGCAGGCAGGCGTCGAACTTCCAGGTCGTCTCGCCGTCGCGGTCGGCGACCCACAACTCGCTCGCCACGATGGGGCCGCAGCTCGGCTACTTCTACCCGGAGATCGTCCAGCAGATCGACCTGCACGGCCCGGGCATCAAGGCGCAGGGCGTGGCCGTGCCCGGCCTGGCGATGTACATCCTGATCGGCCGCACGCAGAACTACGCGTGGAGTCTGACCTCGGCGAACCACGACGTGCGCGACGTGTTCGCGGAGAAGCTCTGCAACCCGGACGGGTCGGCGCCCACCCGCGCCTCCACGCACTACCTGTTCAAGGGCCAGTGCCGGGCGTTCGAGGACTTCAACGCCGGCCTGCTCAACGGCACGCCGCTGCGCTACCGGATCTCCGTGCACGGCCCGGTGATCGGCACCGCCACGGTCGGCGGCAAGCCCTACGCGCTCGCGCGCAAGCGCTCGACGTTCGGGCGCGACGTGCTCAACCTGGGCGCGCTGAAGGACCTGACCGAGGGCAAGGCCACGACGCCGGACCGGTTCTACAGCGCGGCCAACCAGTTCGGCTTCACGTTCAACTGGGCCTACGTGTCGCGCAAGGCCACGGCGTACTTCACGCTCGGGCTACCTGCCGCGGCGCGCGAAGGGGCTCGACCGGCGGCTGCCGACGCTCGGCACCGGCAACTACGAGTGGCAGGGCTTCCTGAGCAGAGCTCGAGCACCCGCACGACGTGGCGGGGCCGGGCGGCCTGCTGCTGAACTGGAACAACAAGTCGGCGCCGGGCTTCATGCACGGGGACGACGAGGCGTTCGGGTCGGTGCACCGCGTCGAGCTGTTCGACAAGTTCCCGGCGCGCGTGAAGCTCACCGACGACGTCGGCGTGATGAACCGGGCGGCCACCGAGGACGTGCGCTCGCCCGTGTGGCCGGTGGTGAGCCGGGTGCTGCACAGCGGGCCGGCTCCGAGCGCGCGCGACCAGAAGGTGGTGGACCTGCTCGACGACTGGGTCCGCCGCGACGCCCCGCGGCTCGACGCCGACAACAGACGGCCTCTACGACGAGGCCAGCCCGGCGATCATGGACGCGCTCTGGCCGCCGCTCGCCACGCGCCGTGATGGGCCGGGTGCTCGGCAAGCTGCTCCCGGACGTCGACAGCGTCCGCGGGCTCGGCGGGCTGGCGGGCGAGTCGTACGTCGACAAGGACCTGCGCACCCTGCTCGGCGATCACGTCGACGGGGCCTTCAACCTGCGCTACTGCGGCGAGGGCTCGCTCAGGGTGTGCCGCGCCTCGCTGTGGTTCACGCTCCACGCGACCGCGGACTCGCTGGCAACGAAGTTCGGCAACCCGGATCCGACCACCTGGCTGGGCGACGGCGAGCCGCACCGGGTTCCAGCCGGGCCTGATCCCGAACACGATGAGGACCACGAACCGCCCGACCTTCCAGCAGGTGCTCGAGTTCCAGCACCCGCACGGGCGGCGGGGGCGCTAGGTCTCGGCGAGGCCGTCGAGGTCGAGCTCGAACCACGCGAGGCTGCCGCCGTCGGCGGTGGCCTCGCGACCCCAGCAGTCCGCTAGGTGCTCGATCAGCAGCAGGCCGTAGCCGCCGTCGGGATGCTGGATCCGCTCGGGCGGGTGCGTGCCGCCCCAGCCAGGATCGAGGACCTCGACGCGCACGCGCTGACGACTCGACCGGACTCTCACCTCCACGACCTCGTCCGGCCCGGCGCCGCCATGCTGCACGGCGTTCGCGACGAGCTCGCTGAGCATGAGCGCCACGCGGTGGCGCACGCCGAGCGGCAGGCCGGCCTCGATCGAGATCACGGAGCGACGCGCGATGCTCGCGGCACCCGTTCCACCGGGCATCGAGAACTGGACTGTCTTCGCCTCCGTCATGGGCCAGTGGACGAGGTGCCGAGACGACCGGTGCGAACCTACATGTTCCGACCGGACCCCGGCTACGCTAGGTCACCCTCCGGCGCCGTGGCGGAGTGGTTACGCAGCGGCCTGCAAAGCCGTTTACACCGGTTCGATTCCGGTCGGCGC
>CAVRKM010000006.1:0-349623 GCA_963722245.1 uncultured Thermoleophilaceae bacterium | reverse complement strand
GCCCCAGCTCGGCGGCCTTGTCGGCCGACATCACGAGCACGGCGGCCGCGCCGTCGTTGAGCGGACACGAGTTGCCGGCGGTGACCTTGCCGCCGTCCCTGAAGGCGGGGTCCAGCTGGGACAGCTTCTCGAGCGTCGAGCTGGCGCGCGGGCCGTCGTCCTTGGCGATCGTCGTGCCGTCGGGGAGCGTGATCGGCACGATCTCGCGGTCGAAGTAGCCGTTCTCCTGGGACTGCACGGCCAGCTCCTGCGAGCGCTGGGCGTACTTGTCCATGTCGGCGCGGCTGACCTCGTAGCGATCGGCCACGTTCTCCGCCGTCATGCCCATCGAGATGTAGGCGTCGGGCTGTCCGTTGCGGCCCTGCAGCTGCTCGTTCTGGTCCTGGGGGCGCGCCCCCTCGACGGCCTCGTTGTAGCGCGACACCCACTCCACGCCGGCGGCGATGTAGGCGTCGCCCTGCCCGGCTTCGACGGCGTTGGCCGCCTGGCGGATCGTCTCGAGGCTCGAAGCGCAGTAGCGCGACACAACGGCGCCGTTCACGCCCATCGGCAGCTTCTCGGAGAGCAGCACCATGATCCGGGCGATGTTGAAGCCCTGCAGGCCCTGCGGGAGGCCGACGCCGCAATAGACCTCCTCGATCAGCTCGGGATCGACCTCGGGATTGCGCTCGAGGAGGGCATCCAGCACGAAGGCGCCCATCTCGTCGGGGCGCAGCTGGGCGAGCGAGCCCTTGAAGGCGCGGCCGATCGGGGTGCGGACGGCGTCGACGATGACTGCTTCAGGCATTTCGGGTTCGAGCTCCTGGTGGCTTGAGGGAGGGATCGGTAAGGCTACTCATCCATGAACGTCGCAGTACACGTTTCGCCGGAGGTGGTCGCCGCCTGGCCCGCCTACGAAGCGGCGGTCGTGATCGCCGAGGGTGTGACCAACGGCCCCAGCGACGAGGCCTCCGAGCGGCTCCTGGCGAGCGCCGAGCGCGCGGCACGCGAGTCGGGTCTCGAGCGCGCCGCCGACGACCCCCGCATCGCCGCCTGGCGTGCCGTCTTCTCCGAGTTCGGCTCCAAGCCGAGCCGCTACCCGTCCTCGGCCGAGTCCCTGCTCGCCCGCGTGCTCAAGGGCGGCGAGCTGCCGCGCATCAACGCGCTGGTGGACACCTACAACGCGGTCAGCGTGCGGCATGTGATCCCGGTCGGGGGCGAGGATCTCGATCGGCTCGAAGGCGATCTGCGCCTGGTGCGCGCCGAGGACGGCGAGGTCGTCTGGCGCGACGACGAAGGTGTCACCTGCCGGCGCTGGAACTGGCGTCAAGAGCCGCGCACGCAGCTCACGCACACGACAACGCGGGCGTTCTTCGTGTTCGACCGCATACCGCCCCACCAGGCCCTGGATGCCGCTGTTCAGGAGCTGATCGAGAACCTGCGCGCTCGCTCCCCGGAGGCGCAGATCAGCGTTACTTCGGCGCCATCCTGATCGCGCCGTCCAGCCTGATCACCTCGCCGTTGAGCATCATGTTCTCGGCGATCTGGCAGGCCAGCTGCGCGTACTCGGCCGGCCGGCCCAGCCGCGGCGGGAAGGGAACCTGGGCCCCCAGCGCCTGGCGCGCCTCCTCCGGCAGCCCGGCCAGCAGCGGGGTGTCGAACAGCCCCGGCGCGATCGTGCAGACCCGGATCCCCTGGCGGGCCAGGTCCCGCGCCGCCGGCAGCGTCAGGCCGACCACGCCGCCCTTCGAGGCCGAGTAGGCGGCCTGCCCGATCTGGCCGTCGAAGGCAGCCACCGACGCGGTCATCACCACCGCTCCGCGCTCGCCCTCGGCGTCGGGCTCGCCGCGGGACATCGCCGCGGCGCTCAGGCGCAGCACGTTGAAGGTGCCGATCAGGTTGACGCGGATGACCGTCTCGAACGGCTGCAGAGACGCCGCCCCGTCCCTGCCCACGGTCCGCTCGGCCCACCCGATGCCGGCGCACGAGACCGCCAATCGCAGGCCGTCCACGGTGGCGACGGCGGCTTCCACCTGCGCCTCGTCGGTCACGTCGGTCGCGACGAACGAGCCGCCCAGCTCGTCCGCCAGCGGGGCGCCGCGCTCCTCGTTTAGGTCGGCGACGGTGACTCGCGCTCCACGAGCGGCAAGCTCGCGTGCGGTCGCCTCCCCGAGCCCGGAGGCGCCGCCGGCGACGAGTGCTCCGATTCCGTCGAGCTGCATGGCGCGGCGGAGCCTACTGAGGCCTCGCGGTGCACCGCCACGCCCGCGATCACGAGAGCCACCCCCAGCGCCTCGTTCCACGACGGGATCTGCGCCAGCACCACGATGCCGATCACGGTCGCGGTCGCCGGCAGCAGCGAGACCATCAGCGCGTAGGTCGCGCGGGCCAGGCGGCGCATCGCCAGCTGGTCCGAGACGTACGGGATGACCGAGGACGAGATGCCCACTCCCACGCCGGCCAGCAGGGCGATCGGGTCGGTGATCGCCGGCACGGCGGCCCAGCCCGCCAGCGGCGTCACGACCACCAGCGCCACCAGCATCGAGGCGGCCAGGCCGTCGACCCCGCTGAACGTCTCGAGCTGGGCCACGCGGTGGGCGAGCACGATGTAGAGCGCGAACAGCCCGGCGTTGACGAAGGCGAGCGCCACGCCGAGCGCCTCGCCCTCGAGCTGCACTCCGGTGAGCAGGTACACGCCCGGCACCGCCAGCAACAGCGCAGCGAGGTTGCGCGGCGTGCGCGCGCCGAACGCGGCCAGTGCCACGACCGGCAGGAACTCGATCGCTGCCACGGTCGCCAGCGGCAGGCGGTCGATCGCGAGGTAGAACGAGCAGTTCATCACCGCGAGCACGGCGCCCCAGGCGAGCAGCAGGCGGCGCCCGTCCGACTCGGGCAAGCGTGCGCCAGGGCTTCCGCCAGAGGGCGAAGACGGCCGCCGCGGCGGCGATGCGCAGCCAGGCCACGCCGAGCACGTCGACTCGCGCGAACAGCAGCACGGCGAACGCCGGGCCGAGGTAGTGGAAGACCGCGCTGACGAGGAAGTAGGCGTGTGGTGGAACCCGATCGCTCACACCAACAGCTTCCCTGCCAGAAGGCCTCGACTCTACGGCCACTCGAAGCTATCCTGCCCGATGTGCCTACGAATCGAAAGGAAAACGGGCTCGACGACGCCAATCTGCGCCTTCTGGACGAGCTGCAGCAGGATGCCCGGCTCTCGTTCGCCGAGCTGGGTCGCCGCGTGGGCCTCTCGTCGCCGGCCGTGGCGGAGCGCCTCGCGCGGCTCGAGGAGCTCGGCGTGATCCAGGGCTACCGGGCCGAGGTCGACCCGCGGGCGCTCGGGCTCACGCTCGGAGTGGTCATCCGCATCCGCCCGGCGCCGCGGGAGCTGGGCAAGGTCGCGGAGCTGGCCCAGCGGACGTCCGAGATCGTCGAGTGCCACCGGATCACCGGGGAGGACTGCTACTTCATGAAGGCGCACGTGCGCGACGTCGAGCACCTCGAGGAGCTGATCGACCAGTTCGCGATCTACGGCCAGACGACCACCTCGATCGTGCAGTCCTCGCCGGTGCCGCGTCGCCATGTTGCTCCCTGAGAAGATCGCCATCGTCTACGGCGGCGGCGGCTCGATCGGCGGCGCCGTCGCACGCGCCTTCGCCCGCGAGGCCGCGCGGGTCTATCTGCGCGGGAGCGCTGTTGGACTGAAGCGGAACCCTGCCTAGCGCGGCCGCGCGAACGCCAGTCCGAACAGCTTCGAGCCGTCGGTGAAGAACTCGTCCAGCCGCAGCCCCGCGGCGCGCAGCTCGCGGTCGACCGCCTCGCGCGTGAACTTGGCGCTGATCTCCGTGCGGATCTCCTCGCCGTCGGCGAAGGTCACCTCGAGGTCGGCGCCGTCGATGCGCACCCGCTGCGCCCCGTTGGCCCTCAGTCGCATCTCGATCCACGAGTTGGCCTCGTCGAAGAACGCGACGTGCTCGAACGCCTCGGGGTTGAAGTCCGCGTCGAGCCCCTCGTTGATCACCCGCAGGACGTTGCGGTTGAACTCCGCCGTCACGCCCGCGCTGTCGTTGTAGGCGGCCTCCAGCACGTAGCGGTCCTTGACGAGATCCGTGCCGATGACGAGCCGGTCCTCGGGCCCCATCTGCTCGCGCAGGCCGCTCAGGAACTCCGCCCGCTCGTCTGGCGCGAGGTTGCCGATCGTGCCGCCCAGGAACGCGAACAGACGCCGGTTGCCGTCCGGGATGCGGTCCAGGTCGCGGCCGAAGTCGCCGACCACGCCGTGCACGTCGAGCCCCGGGTAGAGCTCAGTCAGCTCCAGCGCGCAGGCCTCGACCACGGTCGGGTCGAAGTCGAACGGCACGTAGCGCCGCAGCGAGCCGTGGCCTGCCATCGCGTAGAGCAGCGCGCGCGTCTTCGAGGCAGTCCCGGAGCCCAGCTCCACGAGCTCCTCGGCGTCGGTGGCCCTGACGATCCGCGGCGCGTGGCGGTTGAGGATCTGGCGCTCGCAGCGCGTCGGGTAGTACTCGGGCAGCGTCGTGATGCGGTCGAACAGCTCCGAGCCGCGCTCGTCGTAGAAGTACTTGGGCGGCAGCTCCTTGAAGGATCGCGTCAGGCCGTGCCGCACGTCCTCGACGAGCGTGTCGAGCACCTCCCGCCGGTCGATCACGACCGTCACGCGGACGGCTCCTGCACACAGCGGAAGCCGGCGAAGATCTGCCGGCGCTCAGGGTGGTCCCAGTTGCGGAAGGTCGGGCGCGCCACGCTCGGGCGCGTGGCCCAGGAGCCGCCGCGCAGCACGCGGTAGCCCTCGCCGAAGAAGATCGCGGAGTACTCCTCGTAGGGGTAGGCCTCGAAGCCCGGGTAGCCGCCGAACTCGCTGGCGGTCCACTCCCAGCAGTCGCCGACGAACGCGCCGGCCGGGCCGGGCCCGAAGTCGAGCTGGTCGAGCGCGCCGCGCTCGGGCTCGAACAGCGTGGCCGCGTGCTCCCACTCGGCCTCGGTCGGCAGCCGGGCGCCGCGCCAGCGCGCGAACGCATCGGCCTCGAACCACGACACGTGCATCACGGGCAGCGCGCCGGCCAGCGGCTCGAACGAATCGAAGCGCCGCTCGGTCCCCTCGGCGGTCCAGTAGAGCGGGCGCTCCCAGCCCTCGCGCTCGCGCACGGTCCAGCCCTCCGGCGACCACAGCTCGCGGCGCGCGTAGCCGCCGTCGTCCACGAACTCGCGGAACTGCGCGTTGGTGACCGGCGCCCGGTCGATCCGGTACGCGCCCAGCTCCACTCGATGGCGCGGCCGCTCGTTGTCGTAGGCGAAGCCGTCGCCCTCGAAGCCGATCTCCACCGGCCGAGGCGCGACCAGGATGCTCCCCGAGGCCGCCGGTCCGCTCCGCGGCGTTCGCTCGGGCGCGTACACCCCCGGCTCGGCGAGCTGCAGCGTCTGCAGCATCGTCTCGTTGTGCTGGTGCTCGTGCTGGAGCAGCATCTCCCAGATGAAGGGCGGCACGTCGTCGAGGCTGGCCAGCGCGCGCTCGCGCACGGCCTCCATGTAGTCGATCGCCTCGTCGCGGCGCAGATAGGGCAGGTTGGCGCGCTTGGGCCGCGGGGTCTCGGTGGCGTCGTAGACCTCCGCGAGGTCGGCGCGCAGCGGCTCCAGCCCGGCCTCGCGGCACACCCACAGGTCCTCGAACGCGGCGATGTGGCCGAGGTCCCAGACCAGCGGGCTCATGAGGGGGTCGTGCTGGCGGTCGAGGTTGGCCTCGGACACGGGCTCGACGAGGGCGATCGTGCGCCGGCGAGCCTCGTCGAGCAGCGACTCGACCCCTCCGTGGGGCGCTGTCTTGGGGATGTCCATGAGGGCTACTCGGACACGCGCTCGACGAGGAAGGAGATGCGCACCAGCGCACGCCACTCGTCGAGGTTCTCTCCGCGCAGCCCGGTCGAGACCACGTCGACGGCCTTGATGTTGCGAAGCGATTGCCGGGCGTCCTCGAGCGCGGCCTTCACCGCACCGTCGGAGCTGTCCGGTGAGCTGCCAACCACCTCGATGATCTTCGTAACCGCCACGCAGTGCTCCTTCGGTCGGGGGTTGTATGGAGGCTACCGAGGCCTGTACCGTTGCGGCGGATGGAGGCCTCGCGCGCTGAGGGGGGCGGCTACCTCGACACCTCGAAGTTGTCCCCTGGCGAGTACATGGGCATGGCGGCCGGACTGGTCCTGCTGCTCTCGCTCTGGCTGCCCTGGTTCACCACCAGCGCGGACAACGTCCACTCCCGGCTGGGCGGCGCCAGCGGCGGCGACGGCGTAAACGCCTGGCACGTGTTCAGCACGCTCGACATCCTCCTGGTCCTGGCCGCTACTGCGCCCTTCGTCCTGTCCTGGATCATCGCCCGCGGCCACAAGCTCACCTGGAAGCCGGGCGAGGTGACGATGATCGTTGGGATCGCGGCCCTGGGGCTGATCCTCTGCAACGGGATCATCCTGGGCCGGCCCGGTGACACCGTGGACATCGGCCTCGGCATCGGATACATCGTGGGGCTGCTGGCATCGGCCGGGATGCTCGTGGCGGGCTATCTGCGTCAGGCCTACTACAGCGACGCACGCAAGCCGCCGGGAGTGATCTAGGCGTGGCCCAACCCGAGGTCGGGCCGCCGCCCCAGGGCACCAGCGGCAGCGGCCCCGACCGCAACCTCGCCATGGAGCTGGTGCGCACGACCGAGTACGCCGCGCTCGCCTGCTCGCGCTGGATCGGGCGCGGGGACAAGGAGGGCGCGGACGGCGCGGCGGTCGACGCCATGCGCATCCTGCTGGACACCGTCGCGATGGACGGCGTCGTGGTGATCGGCGAGGGGGAGAAGGACGAGGCGCCGATGCTCTACAACGGCGAGCACATCGGTGACGGCTCGCGGCCCCAGGTGGACATCGCGGTCGATCCGCTCGAGGGCACGGAGCTGTGCGCCAAGGGCCTGCCGAACGCGATCGCGACGATCGCGCTGTCGGAGCGCGGCACGATGTTCGACCCGGGTCCCTGCGTCTACATGATGAAGATGGCCACGTCGCGCGACCTCGCGCACCTGCTCGACCTCGACCGCCCGCTGGGGGAGACGCTGCGGCTGATGGCCAAGGAGAAGGGCGTGCCGGTCGGCGACCTCGTGGTGATCATGCTCGACCGCCCGCGCCACGAGGACGCCATGGCCGAGATCCGCGAGGTCGGCGCGCGGATCAGGCTGATCCCGCACGGCGACGTGTCGGCCGCGCTGGTGGCCGTGACCGAGGGGTCGCCCGTGGACCTGCTCTACGGCATCGGCGGCACCCCCGAGGGGGTGCTGGCGGCGGCTGCGATCAAGTGCACCGGCGGGCAGCTGCTGGGGCGGCTCTGGCCGCGCTCCGACGAGGAGCGCAGCGCCGCCCTCGAGGCCGGCTACGACCTGGAGGAGGTGCTCGACCGCGACCGGCTCGTGTCAGGCGACGACGTCTTCTTCGCCGCCACGGGGGTGACCGACGGCGAGATGCTCGACGGCGTTCACTTCATCGGGCCGCAGGGTGCGACCACCGAGTCGATCTCGATGCGTGCCCGCTCGGGGACGGTGCGCACGATCAGCGCTCGTCACGACCGGGCGAAGCTGCGGGAGATCGTGGGCGAGCGCCTGGGATGAGCGATCCGACCTGGGATGGCTCGAGGTCCAGGTTGGCGAGCGAGCGCAGGAACGCGTTGGTGACGATCACGTGGATGCGCAGCTGGGTCTGGTTGTAGAAGAAGCGCCCGGTGCGCGCGGCGATCCGGGGATAGAAGTTGATGACCTCGGACGTGATGGTGAGCGTCACCTCGCTGCCCCCGTCGTCGGCCAACGGCCGCCGCACGGATAGGCGCAGGTAGCCGCGGCCGCGTCCGCGCGAGGCGACCAGCAGCCCGCGGTCGATCGGCCAGGTGACGGTGCCGCCGTCGGCGTCGAAGTCGTACTCGGGCGCCTTGAAGCGCAACAGCACGAACGGGCGCGTGAGCAGGACCACCTCGCGGCTGGAGTCGGTGTAGAGCACTCGCAGCAGGCCGAGCGACACGCGCGACAGGAACCGCCAGTAGGTGCGCGCCAGGCGCTCGAGGTACTCGGCCGACCAGATCCGCTCGAGCTCGGCGCGCGGCAGCGTGACCTCGGCGACCTGCTTGGAGCCGACGCTCTCCTCACGCGCCTCGCCCGATTCATGCTGGCGCAGCACAGTCACGCGCGCCCGTGCCCGGCGCCGGCGCGCGAGCAGCCGCTGGGGGTCGCGCGGCCTCACAGCAGCTCGACCTCGACCAGCTCGCCCACGGGTGCGTCGCCGTCGCCGGGGGCGATCAGCGCCAGCCCGTCGGCTCCCAGCATCGACGTGAGCACATGCGAGCCCTGGGCGTCCTTCGTCGGTGAGGCCTGCCAGCCGTCGTCGCCTGCCGCCAGCCGCACGCGGACCGCCTGCTCGCGCTGCCGGTTGCGCTCGACCGGCCGCGCCAGCCGGGCCGTCGTGCGGGTGATCCCGGGGTCGGCGCCCTGGAGCGCCGCCAGCGCCGGCCGGACGAACAGCTGGAAGGTGACCATGGCCGACACCGGGTTGCCGGGCAGGCCGAAGGCGAGTGTCTCGCCCTTCGTCCCGAACCAGGTCGGCTTGCCCGGACGCAGGCTCACGCCCCAGAAGCGCTCCTCGGTGCCCTGATGCGCGAACGCGTCCTTGACGTGGTCGTGCGGGCCGACCGACACGCCTCCGGAGACCAACACCACGTCTGCCTCGTCGAGCGCCGCGCCCAGCGCCGCCAGGGTCGTGCCCGCGTGGTCGGGCACGTGCTCGTGCATGACGACCGTCGCGCCCGCGCGCTCCACCTGCCCCGCCAACGCGTATCCGTTGGAGCTGTAGATACCGCCCGGCGCGAGCGGCTGCCCCGGCTCGGTCAGCTCGTCGCCGGTCACCAGCAGCGCCACGCGCGGGCGGCGCGCGCACGACACGGAGGCCCGGCCGACCGACGCGACTACCCCGATTGCCGCCGGGCCCAGGGTCTCGCCCGGCCGCAGCACCACCTCGCCGGCGGCGATGTCCTCGCCGGCGCGGCGGATGTTGGCGCCGGCCTCGGTGGCGGGCACCGTGACGGTCTCGCCGGCGCGCTCGGTCCGCTCGACCTGCACCACGGCCGTGGCGCCGTCGGGCACCGCGGCACCCGTGGAGATGGCGATCGCGGTGCCGCGCCTCACCGCGGTCGTGGCGGGGTGCCCGGCGCGCGCCTCGTCGACCAGCTCGAGCTGACCGGCATCACCGGCGATCACGGCGTAGCCATCCATGGCAGAGCTGTCGAAGGGAGGCACCGAGATGCCGCTCTCCACCGGCTCGGCGAGCACCCGCCCCAGCGCGTCGGCGATCCCGACCGGCTCGGCGGACAGCGGCCGCGCTGCCTCCAGCACTCGGCCCCGGGCCTCCGCTATCGCGATCAGATCCGCCATCCGGCCGCATCTTGCCAGCGGGCGCGTCCAATGGTGAATGCGGGTCTACTCCGCCGTTTCCGGGAGTAGGATCGTAAAAGCCCGGCGAGATCCGGTCCATCCAGTGACCGCAAACGCATGACACCTGTCCGGGGCCCACTCGCGCGCCTCGACCGCTCGCGGGACGAGCTCGCCAAGGCTTGGCTCGTCCGGCTGATCGAACGCGCCTCGCTCGAGGAGATCAGCGAGCTCCCGACCGACCAGATCGCGCGGGACCTGCCCGACCTGATCAGCGACATCGTGGAGCAGGTCGCGAAGACCAACGGCGACCCCTACGAGCTGAGCGAGAAGCAGAAGCAGCGCGCCGCGGCGCTGGCGGGGCTGCGCAGCGGTCGCGAGACGAGCGCCGCCGACGTGGCGCGCGACATCTCCGCGCTGCAGGCCGTGCTGGTGCGCGCCCTGCGCGACGAGCTGAGCGAGAAGGAGCCCGAGCGCTTCGCCGACGCCGTCGAGCGGCTGGCAGACGCAACCGGCGCTATCCAGGCCGCCGCGGTCGAGGAGCTGGTGCGCAGTCGCTCGCGCGAGCTCGAGTCACAGGCCAACACCGATCCGCTGACCGGGCTCGGCAACCTGCGCAACCTGCAGACCGAGCTGGCGCAGATGCTGGAGATGCAGAAGCGCTACGGCCACCCGTTCGGAGTGCTGCTGATGGACATCGACGGTCTCAAGCGCGTGAACGACTCACAGGGCCACCAGGCCGGCGACCGCGTGCTGATGCAGGTGGCGATGGCGCTGCGCCGGTCGATCCGCACGGTCGACATTGCGGCGCGGCTGGGCGGCGACGAGTTCTGCGTGCTGGCGCCCGAGCAGGAGTCCGCCGCCGCGACGCTGCTGGGCGAGCGGCTCGCGAGCGCGGTGGTCGACGAGGTCTCGATCGGGGCCGACCCGCCCGTGGGCCTGTCGATCGGGGTGGTGTCGTGCCCCGAGCACGGGCAGGACGCGGAGGCGCTGATCGACGCGGCCGACCGAGCGATGTACCGGGCCAAGGCAGCGGGAGAGAACGTGGCGCTCGGGGAGCCGGCGGCAGCCGAAGAGGTCGCCGAAGAGTCGACCAACGGGTCGCCATAGCGGCCAACTCGTAGGCGCCCTACGCGCGAAGCCAATCTCAGCGGGGGTCCGGGGGCGCGAGCCCCGGCTGTCATCGCTATTCGATGAGGCCGTGGCGGATGCCGATGGCCACGGCTTGCGTCCGCGTGGACGCGTCCAGCTTCGCCAGTATCCGCTTGGTGTGCGTGCGTACGGTCTCGGTTGAGAGGCCGAGCTTCTGTGCCACGGCGTCGGTCTGCATGCCGTCGGCCAGCATCTGAAGGATCTCGCGCTGCCGGGCGCTGAGCGTGCGGTCGCCCTCGTCCAGGACGATCGTCGACGACAGCCCCGGGTCGACGTAGAACTCGCCGATGCGGGCGGCCTCGATCGCGCGGATCAGGTCCTCGGAGGGCGAGTCCTTGCGCACGTAGCCCTTCACGCCCGCCTTGAGCGCCTCGCTCAGCAGCCGCGCGCCGCCGTCGGAGGTGAACACGACGATGGGCGCCTTGAGCTCGCCGCGCAGCTTGGCGACCACGTCGCCGACGTCGACGCCGACGCGCCAGGGATCCACGATCACCACGTCCGGCTTGTCGCCGTTCATCGCCGCGCCGGCCTCCTCGAGCGAGGCCGCGTCGCTGATCTTGGAGTTGCCGAACGCCTGCTCGAGAACGGCCCGAACCCCTGCCCTGACGACCGGATGGTCATCGACGATTAGGTAGCGCGGCGGAGTGGCGCCTGCTGACATGAACAGGAGAGCATACTGCCGCTAGGGCCGGGGCAGGCGGCGTACGAGCTCGCGCGCGACGCCGTTGGCGACCCGCGCGCCGGCCGCGGCGATGCCCGTCGCCGTGCGGATCGCCTCGCCGACCGGATCGGCCTGGTCGCGCGGCTCGTCGGTCGCCGGCGGTGGTGGAGCCGCCGCGCGCGGCTCTGCAGGCCGCTTATCGCTGCGCCGGCCGGGCCGTGAGTTAGGCAGGTTGCCGAGGACGCCTCCGTCGTCCGTCATCGGGAAGGAGTCTAGTCCTGGAGGCTCCGGGTACAGCCGCCAGAGTGGCTGGTCGAATGTTTGATCACGTACCCGCAACGGGGACAAGCGCCCAGAACCGCGAACGCGTGCGTATCCCCCTGGAGACTTTGGAGTAGATGACTTGTTGGTTGACTGGCTAGTCGGCGCAAATTCGGCTTTCCGCCGCTTGACTTCACTATCTGTAGCGTTAGTGTGGTTACTCGGTCGGATTTACTTGGCCCGACGCGGGCCTGTCGGGTCCTGCTTTATCCCAAGGAACGGAATGTCTGTAGCTGAACTGCAAGAGCTCGAAGAGGTCAGGCTGCTCGTCGCGAAGGGCCGCCAGACCGGAGTACTCACCTACGCCGAGGTAGCCGTCGCGCTTGCCGAGGTCGAGCTCGACGACGGAGATGTCGAAGAGCTGCACGGCTTCCTCGAGAAGAGCGAGATCGAGCTGGTCGAGGACGACCCGACCGCCAGCGAGCCCCAGGTGGAGCGCGCGGTGGACCGGCGCAGCCGGCGCAAGAAGGCGTCGATCGACCTGAAGCCGGACATGACCACCGACTCCCTTCAGCTGTTCCTGAAGGACATCGGCAAGGTCAGGCTGCTCACCGCCCAGGAGGAGGTCGACCTCGCCAAGCGCATCGAGCGCGGCGATCTCGACGCCAAGCAGAAGATGGTCGAGTCGAACCTGCGCCTGGTCGTCTCGATCGCCAAGAACTACCGCAACCAGGGCCTGCCCTTCCTCGACCTGATCCAGGAGGGCACGCTCGGCCTGGTTCGCGCCGCCGAGAAGTTCGACTACCGCAAGGGCTTCAAGTTCTCGACCTACGCCACCTGGTGGATCCGCCAGGCGATCGCCCGCGCCCTCGCCGACAAGGCGCGCACGATCCGCATCCCCGTGCACGTGGTCGAGAAGCTCAACAAGATCGGCCGCGCCGAGCGCAAGCTGGTCACCGAGCTGGGCCGCGAGCCCACCCCGGACGAGATCGCGGAGCACACCGGGATCGACCCTGAGGAGGTCGAGTCGATCAAGCGCTCGGCCCAGGCGCCGGTGTCGCTCGAGAAGCCGGTTGGCGACGAGGAGGAGTCCGAGTTCGGCCAGTTCATCGCCGACGAGCGGGCCGAGTCGCCCTACGAGCGCGCGGCGGAGATCCTCACCAAGGAGGCGCTGCGCGAGGCGCTCGAGAACCTCTCCTACCGGGAGCGGCGCGTGCTCGAGCTGCGCTACGGCCTCGGCGGGGAGCACCCCCGCACGCTCGACGAGGTGGGCCGCACGTTCAACGTGACGCGCGAGCGCATCCGCCAGATCGAGAACCAGTCGCTCAAGAAGCTGCAGTCGCTGGCCGAAGCGCAGAAGCTGCGCGACGTCGCCTAGAGCTCCTCGCAGCGTTTTGCTGCGTTTCCGTGCCCATAGTGGGGGAAACGCAGCAAAACTCGGTCCAACGCGGGCAATAAGGGCTTCAGCCCGGCCGCCGGGCTGCCGATGCCAGGGGCATGTTCGACATCGATGCCGCCCTGATGAAAGTCATCGAGGTGGATGGCTCCGACCTCCATCTCAAGGTGCCCTCGCGCCCGGTCATCCGCCGCCACGGCAAGCTGCTGCCGATCCCGGACACGGACGGACTGCGCCCGGAGGACACCGAGCGGACGCTCTTCCACATGCTCACCGACGAGTCCAAGCTCGAGTCCTTTCGGGTCGAGCGGGAAGTGGACTTCTCCTACTCGATCCCGGGAGTCGCGCGCTTCCGCGTTAACGCCTTCGTCCAGCGCGGCTCCGTCTCGCTCGTCTGCCGTGCCATCCCCTTCCAGATCAAGACCGCCGAGGAGCTGCTGCTCCCGTCGGTGATCACCGAGATCGCCAACGAAGAGCGCGGGCTGATCCTCATGACCGGGACCACCGGCTCGGGTAAGTCCACCACGCTCGCGGCGATGATCGATCACATCAACACGGAGTACGCGAAGCACATCGTGACGATCGAGGATCCGGTCGAGTTCCTCCATCGCGACAAGCTCTCGATCATCAACCAGCGCGAGGTCGGCGAGGACACGGCGTCCTTCGCGCGCGCCCTGCGGCGCGTGCTGCGCCAGGACCCCGACGTGATCCTCGTCGGCGAGATGCGCGACGAGGAGACGGTGCGGACCGCGCTGTCGGCGGCCGAGACCGGCCACCTCGTGCTCTCGACGATCCACACCGTCGACGCCTCGGAGTCGGTCAACCGGATCATCGACTTCTTCCCCCAGACAGAGCAGCGCCAGGCCCGCGCCATGCTGGCCGGGACGCTCAAGGCGGTGGTGTCGCAGCGGCTCGTGCCGACCGCCGACAGCCTGGGCCGGATCGCCAGCTGCGAGATCCTGCGCATGACCGGCCGGGTCCGCGACATGATCGTGAACCCGGATGAGACCGGCCGGCTGCACGAGGTGATCGGCGAAGGCGCCTACTACGGCATGCAGACCTTCGACCAGGCCCTGCTCGCGCACGTGCAGGCCGGGCGGGTCGCGATGGACCAGGCGCTCAAGGCCGCGACGCACCCGCACGACTTCAAGCTGCTGGTCAGCTCGGACGGGCAGCGCCACACGTCGGTCGACTCCGTCTTCCGCGAGGAGGACGCACCCGCGGTCAGCGGCGCGCCGGGTCCACCTGCAGCCTGACCCGAGCGCGCCCGTCGAAGCGCACCCGATCGGACCGCAGCACCACGCGCGGATCCCGGTGCCGGAGATGCGCCGCGATGCCGAGCGGCCGGTGCAGGTCCGCCACCGCGGCGGCCAGCTGCTTGGCGCTGCGCGGCTCGGCGGCGGCGGCGTGGGCGCCGCCCCCGCCGCTCAGGCCCTCGACCAGCTCGAGCAGGACGTCGTCCTCCTCGGCGGGGAAGCCGTTGCCCTCCACGATCAGGGTGCGCGAGCCGGGGCGCACTCCCGCCGGGATCGGCACCTTCACGGTGAGCGAGCGGCTGCCGCCGCCGCGGCGGCGTAGCGCCACCCGTACGGGCACGGTCGTCCCGGCGCGCACGTGCTGCGGGGGCTGGGCCCCCACGACCACGTCGTCGGCGAAGCCGCGCGTGACGTCCATCGAGACGGCCGAGCCGCGGATGTGCAGCGGAGCCAGGTCGAAGCCGTCCACGAGCGTCGCGGCCTCGGCGATGTCGTTGAGCGGGCTGAAGCTGTCGAAGTACGGATTGCAGAACCCGATCGGCCTGCGCAGCTCGCGCACGCGGAAGCGGGTGCAGACCCTCAGGGCGGCGGGCTCGGTCGAGCCCAGCAGCCGGTCGAGCGCCGTCGACGCCGCCAGCGGGGCGACCAGGCTCAGCCCGGCGCCCAGCTCGAGGTCTCGCTCGTCGGCCAGGCTCGAGTCGAGCGTCTCCTGCTTTCCGGATCCGTGCAGCCGGGCGGTCACCCGCAGCGGGATCGCCGGCGGGCCGGCGCCGAGGTTGCCCGCGATCGCGGAGAAGGTGTCGTTGGTGACCGAGCCGAGCACGTGCCCGCCGGACGAGGTGAGCTTGTAGGTCATGGCGCCCAGGTCGGGAATCGCGACCGGGTTGCCGATCACGCCGAACACGTAGGCGTCCTGCATGAACAGCGACCGGCGCCCCAGGCCGTCGAGCGCGTGCCCGAAGGCGAAGACCTGGTCGCCGTCGCGGTAGGCGACCGTGCCCACGCCGCCCAGGGAGATGTCCCCCGTGGAGATCGACGCCGCCACCGCCGCGCCGGGCACCAGCGCCTGGGGCGGGTAGCCGCCCAGCGGCCCGGGCGGGGCGGCCAGCACCGTGCGGTCGACGCGCGCCGCGGCACGAGTCAGCAGGCTGCGCGCGTGCGCCGAGAGCCCGGACACCACGAGCGGGCCGGTCAGCGGCCGGGCCGCGCGCAGCAGCGCCGGGGCTTTGCGAGCGCCGGCCGCGGCGCTCGGCCGGGCGCCGAGGATCGCCTCGATCGGCGTGGCGAGCACGACCTTGTTGCCGTAGTCGCCGATGCCCTCGGAGATGGCGCCGGCGTAGCGGCCGTCGCAGATGATCGGCGAGCCCGAGAACCCGGGGCCCACGCCGGTCGCGTCGATCGCGGGACCCGACACGCGCACGAGCAGCCGGGCGCCGCCGGCGGCCGGGTCGTCCGCGATCACGTCGAGCACCTCAGCGTTGAACGAGGAGATCTCGGTGCCGTGCACCACCGAGAGCGCTGTGCAGGCCATCCCGGGCCGGACCTCCGCCAGCGGCATGATCGGATCGGCTGCCCGCGCCGGGCCGGCGAGGCCGAGCACGGCCGTCAGGGTCAGGAGGGCGCACCGGCGCAAGGTCGCGGAGCGTAGCTGGACCCGGGGGACTCCGTACAGTTCACGGACCTCACCACGAGACGAAGGAGTCGCTTTGCAGAGCACCCTTGGCGAGTTCCAGGAGACGAAGTCGGAGCAGCCGTTCGCGCTCCAGAACTCGAAGCTGCTGAAGGTCAGCCTCAACCAGATCACGATTCAGGCCAAGGCCGGTGCGATGGTCGCCTACCAGGGCGACGTCTCGTTCGAGCATGCGGGTTCGGGCGGCATGAGCCGCATGCTCAAGAAGGCCATGTCGGGCGAGGGCACGACCCTGATGAAGATGACCGGCACCGGGGAGGTCTTCCTCGCCGACACGGCGCAGGACATCCACCTGATCTACCTCGAGAACGACGCGATCACGGTCAACGGTTCCAACCTGCTCGCCTTCGACGCCGGGATCGACTGGGACATCAAGCGGGTCGAGGGCGTCAGCGGGATGATGGGCGGCGGGCTCTTCAACACCGCGCTGCAGGGGACGGGCTGGGTGGCGATCGTCTCCGACGGGCCGCCCGTGCTGCTCAACACCGGCGACGCCGCGACGTTCGCCGATCCGCAGGCGGCGATCACTTGGTCGTCGAGCCTCCAGACCAGCGTCAAGACCGACATCAAGCTGAAGAACTTCATCGGGCGCGGCTCGGGCGAGTCGGTCCAGATGGCGTTCAACGGCCAGGGCTGGCTGCTGGTGCAGCCGAGTGAGGGGCGCGTTCAGGCGGCGCAGTCCGGCGGCGGTGGCGGAGCCGGGGGCCTGCTGGGGAACCTCGGCGGCTAGACGCTTACTTCATATTCTGAAGTCTTGCTATAAAATCGGCAGCATGTCCGATCCCACATGCCCCGTCTGTGCCACCGCGGACATCATCTGTGGCAAGTGGACGATCCTGGTGATCCGCGATCTCGCAGAGGGGCGTAGCCGTTTCTGCGAGCTCGAGCGGTCGCTCGCCGGCATCAGCCCGCGCACGCTGTCGCTGCGGCTGCGGGCGCTCGAGGAGCAGGGAATCGTCGCGCGCGAGACCTACCCCGAGGTGCCGCCCCGGGTCGAGTACTCGCTCACCTCGAAGGGCGAGGCCCTCGTCCCGCTGATCGACGACATGCGTCGCTACGGCAGCGAGTGGCTGGGCGTGCGCGAGTGCGTCCCGGCCGAGGCCGCCACGGCCGGGCCGGTCGGCGCCGCCGCGTAGCTCGGCGCGGCCTGCTCCAGGTACCACCCGAAGGCACGCTCGACCCACCGGCCGCGGCCGAACGCCCGCAGCCCGGCCGTCAGCAGTCGCGGCGGCAGCCGCGGGATCAGCCACTGCAGGCGCAGGGCCAGCCCGTAGGCGCGCGCGTGTGACGCGCTGAAGGCCGAGTAGCGCTCGAGCGCCTGCGTCACGCGAGCGCTCGCCGCGCAGCACCGAGTGCAGCTCGCGGCCGCAGGCGATCCCGAAGTAGAACGCCGTGCGGATGCCCTCGCCCGACAGCGGGAAGCAGTGGCCCGCCGAGTCGCCGACGAAGAACACGCCGTCCTGCGCCGCGGGGCGCAGGCGGTGGGGGAACCAGTTGCCCTGGTAGCGGACCGCCGGCCGATCGAGGCGGCGCGCGAGGTCGACTGTCGGCTCGCGCACGTGGTCGCGCGGCTCGTACGAGCCCACGCCGACGCGCTGCTCCTCGCCCGCCGGCACGCTCCAGCCGTAGCCGTGGCGGACCAGGGAGCGCTCGATCCACACGTCGAGGTCGGCGCCGGCGCCGTGGGGGTGCACCTCGAGCCCGCGCGACAGCGGGGCGTCGGGCGGCTGGTAGGCGGATCCGCGGCTTGCCTCGCCTGCCAGCACTCGCCGCCAGCCCAGCGCGTCCACCACCAGCGGCGCGCTCAGCTCGCCGCGGTCGGTGGCCACGGCCTGGCCGCGGCGCCCGGTCACCTTCGCGATCTCGAAGCGGGCGTCGCATTGCTCGAACAGCAGGCGGCACAGCTCGGCGTAGTCGAAGGCGGCCCAGCTCCAGGGCAGGCGGTAGCGCACCGAGCCGTGCGGGGTGTGGAAGCCCATGCACGGCAGCTCCTGGCGGATCGCGCCGGTCAGGCCCATCGCCTCGAGCCACGGGCAGCGGCGCCGCGCAGGCCGAGGTGGCGCGCTCGCCGATCTCGTAGCGGTCGATCAGCAGCACGTCCGCACCGCTGCCGGCCAGCTCACGTGCCACGGCCAGCCCGGCGAAGCTCGCGCCGCACACGAGCACGTCCGCCGAGGTGTCGGTGAGCGGGTCGCGCTCGGCGCCGCGCAGCGTGGCCCGCCGGGTCATACCGCGGCCCGCAGGCCGTGCGCGACGGCTCCCGCCAGCTCCCAGGGCGGCAGGCTGACCCGGCGTCGCAGCACGTCGAAGTCCAGCCGCTCGGTGCGGTCGAGCACGGTCAGGTAGACGCTGCGCGCCATGCTCATTCCGCGCCGGACGCGCGGGGCCACGACGTCGCCGGCGCTCGCCCCCTCGCGGAACAGCTCCCGCGCGCGCCCGACCTCGACGGCGAGCAGCCGCCGGAAGCCGTCGCTCGGCTGGCGCCGGGCGATCTGCTCAGCCGACACGCCCGGCAGGTAGACGCGGTCGAGCTCCCAGTCCTCGCGCACGTCGCGGATGAAGTTGGTCAGCTGGAAGGCGAGCGCGAGCGTGGCGAAGGAGTCCTGGCGCTCGGGAGGGGCCCCGAGCAGCACCGCGAGGATGCGCCCTACCGCCCCGGCGCTGCCCTGCATGTAGCTCTCCAGCTCCTCCCAGGTGGCCATGCGCACGGGGGCGCAGTCGATCCGCATCGAGTCGAAGTAGGAGTCGAGCTGCTCGAGCGGGAGGTCGTGGCGGCGGCCGGCGTCGACGAGCGCGGTGATCGCGGGGTCGCGGGAGGGCTCGCCTGCGAGTGCGTCGCGCAGGCCCTGCTCGTAGCGGTCGAGCTCGGCGCGGCGCAGGGCCGGATCGGCGGCGCGGCCCGGGCCGTCGACGATCTCGTCGGCCTCGCGCACGAAGGCGTAGAGCGCGTGCACCGCCAGCCGCACGTCAGCCGGTAGGCGCCGCGTTGCCCAGTAGTACGTCGGGTCATGGCGCCGGTGGAGGCGGCGGCAATGCTCGTAGGCCGCGTGCATACCGGGAGGATCGCGCATCGGCGGGGCGAATTCGCGCCTTATGCGCAACCGTGCTCTCTACGGCGCGCTGCGGGACTTCGCGCTCGAGACCGCGGCGCTGCTCACCGACGACCTGCGCGAAGGCGCCGAGGTCGAGTTCGACGTGATCGATCAGGCCGGGCGCCGTGGCCCCGCCCTGTACCAGTACAAGCCGCGCACCGAGGCGTTCCTGGCCGAGCGCTGGTCGCGCCTGCGCGAGCTGGACACCTGCGTCCGCGCCGCGGAGGAGCTCGGCAGCGGCGCCTCGCTGTGGCTGCGGGTGAACGGCGGCGGCGCCGGCGTCAGCGGCGAGCAGGCCGAGCCGGCGCTGCGGGCGATGCTCGAGCGCCTGTACGCGGACGCCACCAGCTTCGGCTTCCCCGAGGAGCGCTTCGAGCGCGTCTACCTCGAGGTCGAGGCCACCCTCTACCGCGACGCGCTGGCGGCGCGGGTCGTGGCGCCGCTGCGCGGCGTGGCGATCGAGGCCTTGCGGATCGACCTCGGCGACGGGCTGGCATTGGTGCGCGGCGAGGCCGCCGGCGCGCCGCCCGAGGCGGTCTACCCGGAGAACGGCGACGGCGAGCCGGCCGTGCTGTGCGTGCTCGAACGCGACGTGACGGCCGACGACGGCATCACGGCGAGCGAGGCCGAGGATCGCTTCACGCGCCTGGTCAGCGCCCTGCGCCTCTGGGCGCCGGGCCGGATCGGACTGGGAGCGCCCGGCTGGCGCAGCACCGACGACGGACCCTGGCAGCCGCTGCCGTTCGGTGGCGGCGCGGGCGGGCCGGCGGGCGACTGGTTCCTGCCGAGCGGTGAGGAGGCCGGCCTGCGCGAGTTCGTGCACGGCGATCGAGCGGGCGGACCCACCGCAGCACGTCGCGTGGGCGCGGGCGCGGTTCGAGATGGGCTGCGAGCGCGGCTCGGACGCCGACGCCCTGTCCGACTACCTGCTCGGCCTGCGGGCGCTGCTCGACGCGACCAGCGACGCCGGCGAGGCGAGCCTGGCGCTGCGCGTGGCGGCGCTCTGCGCCGAGGAGGGCCGGCGCCGCCTGGTGCAGCGCCGCGTGGAGGCGGCGATCGCTCTGGAGCGCTTCGTGATGGGCGGCGGACCGCGCACCTGGCCGGAGGGAGACTCCCCGGCCGGGCTGGTCGCCGAGGTGGAGGGACACCTGCGCGCGATGCTGCGCGACGTGCTCTGCGGCTACCTCGACAGCGACCTCAAGGGCGTGGCCGACGACATCCTGCTCGAGACCAACCCGGAGCCGTTCGTGGAGATCGAGGCGCGCGATTTGCGGGTGCCCAAGGCGGCAGCGCCGCCGCCTCCGGCGCCCGAGCCCAAAGACAGCAATGAGGACACCGCCGAGATGGAGGCGGTGGCCGCGGAGCCCGTGCCCGTTCAGCGCGAGCTCGAGGGCGTCACGCAGTCGGCCGACTGGGGCTTCGACGACCCCGCGGACTTCTCGGCCCCGGTCTAGGGGCTCCGCGACCCCAACGGCAGGGGCTGGACGATTTATCCCCTCCGGGTGACGGCATCTCGTCCCACCCCCCGCTAGCCGAACAGGTACGCGTCCATCCGCCGCAGGCCCTCGAGGTCGTGCACGTCGTCCGGCAGGTGCGGCACCTCGATCAGCGGGGTTCGGCCGAGGCGGCGGCGCAGCAGGTCGAGGTTGTCCTGGTCGCGCTCGGCCAGCCGGCGGGTGCCCTCGTAGCTGTCGTAGACCTTCGTCCCCAGCTCCTCGCCGCACAGATCCACCAGCGTCGCGCGCGTCGTGGCCCCGCCCGCCTGCTGCACCCGATTTGCGATCACGCCGGCGAACGGCAGCCCCGCGTCCTTGAGGCGGCGGTGGAAGTAGACGCCCTCGTCGATCGCCTCGCGTCGCGGCGACGTGACCAGCACGAAGGCCGACGAGCGGGCCCCGAGCAGCTCGTTCACGCGGCCGGCGCGCTCCCGGAACCCCTCGGTCATGTCCCCGAAGGAGCGGAAGAACTCGCCCAGGTCCTGGAGCAGGTCGATCCCGGTCGCCCGCTTCATCACCGAGAACGCCACGTTCGTGCCGCGGCCGAGCACCTTCAGCCCGAACAGTCCCGGCGCCATCAGCAGCTGCAGCGAGCGCGAGTCGATGAACTCCGACAGCTTGCGCGGCGCGTCCAGGAAGTCGAGCGCGTTGCGGGTTGGGGGCGTGTCCAGCACCAGCAGGTCGTAGTGACCCTCCTGGCTCAGCTCGTAGAGCTTCTCCATCGCCATGTACTCCTGCGAGCCGGCGAGCGCGTTGGACAGCTCCTGGTAGATGCGGTTCGAGAGCACGGCGTCGCGCGTGCGCTCGTCCGGCGCGTGCCACTCGATCAGCTCGTCGAAGGTGCGCTTGGCGTCGAGCATCATCGCCCACAGCTCGCCGTCCACGCCGGCGTCCACGCGCCGCTCCTCGTTGCCCAGCTCGCGCAGCCCGAGGGCGTTTGCCAGCCGGCGGGCCGGGTCGATCGTCAGCACCGCGACCTTCTTCCCGCGCGCCGCCATTCCGAGCGCGATCGCCGCCGACGCCGTGGTCTTGCCCACGCCGCCCGAGCCCGCGCAGATGCAGACCTGCTTGCGCTCGAGCCAGTCCTCGATCACAGCGTCTCCTCCAGCCGATCGGAGAGCAGCTCCAGCTCGCGTCGGCGCGGCTCTGGCTCGAACAGGTACGGCAGCGTCGCCACGGGCGCGCGAACCTCCGCCCGCAGGCGCTCTAGCTGCTCGCGCTGCCCCTCGGCTCGCCGGTGCTCCACCAGCGCCGCCGCGACCGCGGCCTGGGCCGCCTTCGTTCCCTGTCCCTCGAGCTGGCCCAGGCGGCGCGCCTCGCCCGCGTCGAACCGCTCGGGCAGCACGCCGTTCGCCACCACCTGGCCGATATCGAGCCCCAGGTCCTCGCCGAGTCGCTGCTCGAGGTCGACGGTCTCGTTCACGGGCATCTCCTCGGGCAGCGCCACGCAGATCACGCCGGTCGCGTCCGGATCGCGCAGGAAGCCGTCGATCTGCGCCGCGTGCCGTGCGATCGGGCCGACCCTGCGCGATGTTGGCGTAGGTGCGCGGGGCGCGCAGCAGCGCCAACGCGTGCCCGGTCGCGGGGGCGTCCATGATCACGGTGTCGAACGTGGATCCGCCCGTGCGGCGCTTGGTCTGCGCCAGGTCCCAGACCTTGCCGACGGTGACCAGCTCGGTCACGCCCGGCGCGGCCGCCGTCAGATATCCGAACAGGCGGCTGTGCCCGAGCAGGCCGGCGAGCGCGCCCGACTTGAGCTGGTGGCGCAGCCACTCGTGCATCGCGCGCTCGGGCTGCACCGACACCGAGAACAGCCCGGGCGCCAGCTCCACCTCGGTGTGGCCGACGTCGTGCACGCCGAAAAGCCCGGCGAGCCGTTCCTGCTGGGCCACCTCGCACACGACGGTGCGCCGACCGCGCCGGGCCGCGAGCAGCCCGAGGGCGGCGGCGACCGTGGTCTTGCCGACCCCGCCCTTGCCGGTCACGACCACGAGCCGCCTGTCTAGAAGCGCGGGCATCGGGCGGACGCTAGCGTGACACCCCTTGACCGAGCTCGAAGTCGCCATCCGAGCCCAGCCGGACGAGCTGCGCCGCCTCGCCGGACTCGAGCTGCCGAGTGCGGCCAAGCGGCTCGCGGCCGGCGAGCGGCTGTGGCTGGTCGGCACGGGCACGAGCTGGCACGCCGCCGAGCTGGGCGCGGCCATGTTCGCCCGAGCGGGCGTCGACGCCCGCTTCGCCACCTCCAGCGAGTTCGCCCGCGGCGCGCCGCTGCGCGCCGGCGACGGCGTGATCGTCATCTCCCATACGGGCGAGACCGCCTACGCGCGGGCTGCGCGGCAGCGCGCGCTCGACCTCGGCTCCCCGACCGTCTCGATCACCGCCACCGGCGTCGGCTGGCCAGAGGCGATCGAGACGGGCGAGCGCGAGCGCTCCGAGACCTACACGCGCAGCTACACGTCGGCGCTCGCCGTGCTGGCCCTGATCGCCGGCGAGCTGGGCGCGGAGGGGCTCGGGCCTGAGGCGCTGGTGGCAGCCGCGGACGCCACCGCGGTCGCCCTCGAGGCGCCGAGCGACTTCCCGGAGCCGGCCCGGCTGACGGTGCTCGCCGGACTGGGCCCCACCGCGGTGACCGCCCGCGAGGGGGCGCTCAAGCTGCGCGAGGCTGCGCGCCTGCCCAGCCGAGGGCTACGACGCCGAGTACCTCCTGCACGGCAACGCGGTGCCGCTGACCGCCGACGACGCGCTGATCGTCCTCGGCCGCGACTCGGACGGCTTCCTGGCCCAGCTCGCGGACGCCGCCCGCGGCGCGGGCACTGGCGGTCAGCGAGCTCGATCAGGCGGCGCCCGGCGACGAGCTGATAGCTCAGATCCCGCTGACAGCGCGGCTGCAGCTGCTGGCGCTGGCCCGCGCCGAGGCGGGCGGACACGACCCCGACACGGTGATCGCGGGCCCCTGGGCCGACGACGCGCTCTGGGCTACAGGGGGCCCATAGCGCGCCCGTCGGAAGGAATCCCCTTCGCCCCTGCGAATACGGCTCTCGTGACTGCCAAGGCGAAGGTCATCGCGTTCACGAATCAGAAGGGCGGCGTGGCGAAGACGACCACGACGCTCAACCTGGCCGCGGCCTTTGCCGAGAAGGATCACCGCGTTCTCTGCATCGATCTCGACCCGCAGGGCAACCTGACGATGAGCCAGGGGATCGACCCCGACACGCTCGAGCTCTCGATGTACGACGTCCTGGTGCACGGCGTCTCGATCCGCGAGGTGATCCGCAAGCGCGAGGTGGACATTGCCTGCGCCTCGATCGACCTGGCCGGAGCCGAGATCGCGATGTCGACGATGATCGGCCGCGAACGGGCGCTGAAGAAGGCGCTGGTGCCGATTCTCGACGACTACGACTACATGTTCATCGACACTCCGCCGAGCCTCGGACTGCTCACGATCAACGCCCTGACGGCCTCCCAGAAGGTAATCGTCCCCGTGCAGTGCGAATATCTCTCGATGCGTGGGCTGATTCAGCTCCAGAACACGCTGTCCATGGTTCGCGAAGAGCTCAACCCGGAGATCGAGATAGAGGGCATCTTGCCGACGCTCGTGGACAACCGCACCGTGCACGCAAAGGAGGCGATCGAGATCCTCGAGGAGAACTTCGGGGATCGCGTGTTCGCCTCGCGCATCAACAAGACGGTGCGCTTCGCCGAGGCACCCGTGAAGGGAATGTCCGTGCTCAAGTACGACCCCGACGGCAAGGCGGCTTACGCCTACCGGCAACTGGCGGAGGAGGTCCTGGCGAATGGCAAGCGGTAAGCGGGCGAGCATGCGCGAGGGGCCCCTGGCCCAGCTCTTCCGCAAGACGGAGGAGGACGAGCCCAAGTCGGCGCAGCCTGGCCGCGAGGAGGAGGGCAAGCCGCCGCGCGAGCCGCGCACCGGTCGCCCCCTGCCCGAGGGCGGGCCGACGCCCCAGGCCACGCGCCAGGTGCCCGAGCCGCAGGCCCAGGAGCAGCGCGCGGAGGAAGGCAACTTCGAGCAGCGCGCCACCGAGGCCGCGCGGCGCGCCGAGGAGCGCGCGCGCCGGCGCGAGCAGGAGCCGGACCGCGACCGCGGGCTCAGCCGCTACGACGGCGTGCCGTCGCCGGAGGAGCGCCTGCGCTCGGTCTTCTCGCCCGACATCCCGGAGAACATCCTCGACCGCGACTCGAAGCCGGCGCCGCCGGTGCGCCGCGATCCCGAGCCCGAGCGCTCGCCCTACGCGATGCCGTCGGGCACCAAGGTGACCGAGCCCGTGCTGCGCGTGGTCGGAGTCGGCGGAGCCGGCGTGAACGCCGTCAACCGGATGATCGAGGCCGAGGTCGAGGGCGTCCAGTTCCTCGCCGTCAACACCGACACGCAGTCGCTCGAGCAGTCCGCGGCCACCAACCGGCTGCACATCGGCAGCGACATCACGCGCGGGCTCGGCTCCGGGTCGAACCCGGAGCTCGGTCGCGCCGCGGCGATGGAGGACTACGACGAGCTGAAGGGCCTGCTCAAGGGCTCGGACATGGTGTTCATCACGGCCGGCGCCGGCGGCGGCACCGGCACGGGCGCCGCCCCGATCGTCGCGCGGATCGCGCGCGAGGTGGGTGCGCTCACGGTCGGCATCGTCACCAAGCCGTTCTCCTTCGAGGGAGCGCGCCGCGGCGAGCAGGCCGACGAGGGCGTTGAGGACCTCGCGCGTGAGGTCGACACGCTGATCGTGATCCCGAACGCCCGCCTGCTGACGGTGCTCGACAAGTCGACCTCGATGGTCGACGCCTTCCGAGTGGCCGACGACGTGCTGCGCCAGGGCGTGCAGGGCATCTCCGACCTGATCACGCTGCCGGGGTTGATCAACCTCGACTTCGCCGACGTTCGCACGATCATGTCCGAGGCCGGGCAGGCGCTGCTCGGCATCGGCATGGGCACCGGCGAGCACCGCGCGATGGACGCGGTCGAGCACGCGATCGAGTCGCCGCTGCTCGAGACCTCGCTCGAGGGCGCCCGCTCGATCCTGCTGTCGGTCACCGGCGGGCGCGACCTCTCGCTGTGGGAGGTCAACGAGGCCGCCAAGGCGGTGGCCGAGGCCGCCCACCCGGAAGCGAACATCATCTTCGGCGCGATGGTCGACGAGAAGGTCGACGACCAGGTCTGGGTGACGGTCGTGGCGACCGGCTACGGGGATCGCCCGCAGCACCGCGCCACACCGCGCGGCGACGGGCGCGAGGCCCGCATCCCGGCGGACGCCGAGCCGCGCGTGCGGCGCGGTCGCTCGGCCGAAGTGCTCGACGACATCGACGTCCCGGAATTCATCCCGCGCTAGGTGGGCTAGGTACGGTCCCCTCATGAGAGGGGTCGTGGCCGCCGGCCACCCGATCACCGCGCGAGCGGGGGCCGACGTGCTGCGCGCCGGCGGGAACGCAGTCGACGCCGCGGTGGCGTGCGTCCTGATGTCGTGGGTGGCGGAGTCGCCGCTCACCGGGCCGGGCGCGGGCGGCTTCATGCTCGTGCACACGTCGGGCGGGGAGGACCACCTGCTCGACTTCTTCGTCGCGGCGCCCGGGCGCGGCCTCGGGAAGCGCGAGCCGGCCGCGCTCACGCCGATCGACATCCACTTCTCCGAGGACGCCGTGCAGCGCTTCAACGTCGGCCCGTCCTCCTGCGGGGCGTACGGCAACCCGCTCGGCCTGACGCAGGTGCTCGAGCGCTTCGGCAGCGTGGGGCTGAGCCAGCTGACCGCCGGACCCGCCGCGGCGGCGCGCGAGGGGGTCGACGTGGTGCCGATGCAGGCGTTCCTCTTCGAGATCCTCGCGCCGATCTTCCGCTCGAGCCCGGAGTGCTCCGAGCTCTACGCCCCAGGCGGCGAGCTGCTGCGCGAGGGCGACACCTTCCGCTTCGCCGAGCTCGGCGACCTGCTCGACCGGCTGGGCGCCGAGGGACCCGACTTCCTCTACACGGGCGACGTGGCGCGAGCCTGCTGCGACTGGGTGCTGGAGCGCGGCGGGCTGCTCACGCGTCGAGGACCTGGCCGCGTACGAGGTGGTCGAGCGCGAGCCGGCCGGGGTGAGCTACCAGGGCCGGCAGGTGCTCACCAACCCGCCGCCCTCGTCCGGCGGCATCCTGATCGCGGACGCGCTCGGCATCCTGGAGCGGCTGGCGCGGCCGCACGGGCCCGACGTGATCGCGGAGGTGATCGCGTCGACCAACCGGGCGCGCGACGAGGAGTTCCTCGCCGGGCTCGGCCAGGAGGGCTACCTGGAGCGCTTCCTGCGCAAGGACGCGCTCGACCACGTGGCGACGCGAGGTGCGCTCGCGGCTGGGCAACACGACGCACATCTCCGTGCTCGACGCCGAGGGCGGCTGCGCGAGCGTCACCTGCTCGAACGGCTCCTGCTCGGGCGTGGTCGTGCCCGGCACGGGGATGCACCTCAACAACATGCTCGGCGAGCAGGACCTCAACCCGCTCGGCTACCACCGCCACGAGCCGGGCGCGCGGGTGCCGAGCATGATGGCGCCGACGGTGGTGCTGCGCGACGGGCGGCCCGAGGTGGCGCTCGGCTCCGCGGGCTCGAACCGGATCCGCTCGGCGATCCTGCAGACGATCCTGGCCGTCGTGGATCACGGGCCTGCCGGCCGAGGCGGCGGTGGCGCGCTCGCGCATCCACGTCGAGGGGCCGGAGGTGGAGGCCGAGCCGGGAGTGGACGAGGCCGCGCTGGCGCAGCTCGAGCAGGGCGGCTGGACGGTGCGTCGCTGGGCCGAGCAGAACCTCTTCTTCGGCGGCGTCCAGGCCGTGGCGCGCAACCCCGACACCGGCGAGCTGAGCGGCGGCGGGGACCCCCGGCGTGGAGGGTTCGCCGAGGTTGCTCGAGCTAGCCCTTGAGGCTGCCGTTGCCCTGCGCGCGCTCGGCGGCGCGCTCGGCGTGGCGGATGCGGCCGAGCGCCTCGGAGAAGAGGGCCTCGAGCTGTTCGAGGCGGTCGCGCTCGGAGCGCAGCTCGAGCAGCATCTGCTTGGCCTCGAGGGCGACGTCGAGGGTGGCGGCCATGCCGTAGGCGTCGAGCTCGGCGAGGTCGGCGGGCTCGGGCCGCTCGTCGGTGACCTCGGCCACGAGGTCGGCGTAGCGCTTGCGGGCGGCGGCGATCGCCTCAGCGTCGTCGGGGGCCTCGATGTCGTCCTCGAGTGGCTGGACGTCGCCGGCGGGGTAGGGGAGGTCGTCGATGCGACGCACGAGGCGGAACGGGGTGGTGCCCTCGACGAGCACGTCGAGGCGCCCGTCCTCGAAGCGCTCGAGCACCTTGCTGACGCGGGCCGAGCAGCCGATTTCCTTGAGCCCGTCGTCGGAGAGCCAGACGATCCCGAACTCGGCTCTCGTCGTCGAGGCATTCGCCGATCATGAGCTTGTAGCGCTCCTCGAAGATGTGCAGCGGGACGAGCTCGTGCGGGATCAGCACGAGGCCGAGCGGGAACAGCGGGAAGCGCTCGATCGTCTCGGCCATCGTGACCTAGCCTAGTCCGCACGGTGACCGCCCTCGTTTGGTTCACACGCGATCTGCGCGTGCACGATCACCCGGCGCTGCGAGCGGCGCTCGACTCGTCCCGGCGGGTGGTGCCCGTCTTCTGCCTCGACGACCGCTTGCTCCACGGCCGTCACGCCTCCGGCCCCCGGACCCAGTTCATGCTCGAGTGCCTCGCCGATCTGCGCGAGCGGCTGAACGGTGCCCTGGTGGTCCGGCGCGGGCCGCCCGAGCGTGAGCTGCCCGCGCTGGCCCGCTCGGTGGGGGCGGCGGAGCTTCACTTCAGCTCCGACTCGGGCCCGTTCGCGCGCCGGCGGATCGAGCGGGTGACCGGCGCGGTCGGCGTCGAGTCCTTCGCGCACCCGGGGCTGCACGCGGTGGACGATCTCGGTGCGGTGCGGACCCAGGCCGGCAAGCCGTACACGGTGTTCAGCCCGTTCCACCGCTCGTGGCTCGGAGCGCCGCGCCGGGCCGTGATCGGGCGGCCACGGGAGGTTGGGTCGCTGCCGGCGGGGGTTCGGGTGGGGCGGCTGCCGTCGCTTGGGTCGCTCGGCCTGGCGCAGGAGGTGTCCGAGCCGATGAAGGGCGGCGAGGGGGAGGGGCGCAAGCGCCTTGCCCGCTTTCTGGCGTCCGGCGTGCGCTCCTACGCAAGACGGCCACGACGCGATGGCGCGCGACTCCACGTCGAGGCTGTCCCCATACCTCCATTTCGGCTGCCTCTCGCCGCGCGAGGTGGAGTCGCGGCTCCCGCGCGGCGCGGGTGCGGAGGCCTTCCGGCGGCAGCTCTGCTGGCGCGACTTCTACCACCACGTGCTGCTCCACTTCCCGCGCAACGCGCGCTCGGAGTTCCAGGCGCGCTACCGCGGGGCGATCGGGTGGAGCCGCGCCGAACGGCGCTTCGAGGCGTGGTGCGAGGGACGCACCGGCTACCCGCTCGTCGACGCCGGGATGCGCCAGCTGCGCCACGAGGGATGGATGCACAACCGGGCGCGGCTGGTGGTCGGGTCCTTCCTGACGAAGGACCTCGGAATCGACTGGCGCTGGGGCGAGCGCTGGTTCATGCGGCTGCTGATCGACGGCGACGAGGCGAACAACAACGGCAACTGGCAGTGGATCGCCTCCGTGGGCGTGGATCCGGCGCCGTTCTTCCGCCGCCTCTACAACCCGACCCGGCACATGGAGCGCTATGACCCGGACGGCGACTACGTGCGCAGGCACGTGGCCGAGCTGCGCGAGGTGCCGGACGAGTACCTGAGCGAGCCGTGGACGATGCCGGTCGAGGTGCAGCGCCAGGCCGGGTGCCTGATCGGCGAGGACTACCCGGAGCCGATCGTGGACCACGCGCAAGCGCGGCGCCAGGCAATCGAGCGTTACCGGGTCTGACCAGCGTGCCGCGGAGAGCCCGATACCGTCGCCCGATGGCCACGGCGCCGCCCGCGGTTCCCTCCGGGCCGGCTCACGTGGCCGTCGTCTCCTTCCTGGCCGCTCGGGCCGCGCCCGCCGGCGGCTTCTGGATCGCCCTCGCTGGCGGCGTGGCGCTCGCCCGGGTGGCGGAGCGGCGCGGGGCGCGGATCGGCTTCGGCGCGAGCGTGGCGGCGATGCTCGAGACGGTCGCGATCATCGGCCCGGCCCGCATCGGCATCCCGCTCACCCAGGCGGCCACCGCGCCGATGCTGGGTCGCTTGGAGGCCCGCGGGTGGCGGCCGCTCCCACAGATCCTGGCCTGCGCGGCGATCCGGCTGGTCCACAACACGGCCACCACGGCGTTCTTCATCTGGGTGATCACGGGCGGCCTGGACGCCTACGCGGGCACCTACGACGCGATCGGCCGGAGGCTCGGCCTGGAGATCGGCAGCGCCGACGCCCTGGTCCTCACGGCCGTGAGCCTGCTGGTCTGGGCCGCCTTCGCGAGCACCGTCCAGGTGGTCGTCTACCGGCGCGGCCTGGCCCACTGGGACGAGCTCGCCGCCCACGACTCTGACTTTGACGACGTAACAGGGGGCAAAAGTCAGACTCGTGAAGCGGCGGTTGCTCGGGAGCGCCGCTTCGACCCGCGCGCGATCGCCCTGGCCGCTGCCGTTGCCTTCGGGCTCCTGCTCGCCAGCACGGAATGGCCCTTGCTGGCGGCGGTGGCGCTCTGGCTGGCGCTGGCCTGGCTCGCGGCGCGGCCGGACAAGCAGCCGCTGCCCGCCGGTCTCCTGTTCGCCGCCCTCCTGGCCGGCGGCGCCTTCGTCTTCGCCCTCGGCGGCGGGCTCGGCCTCGACGTCGCGGCCCGGCGCGCCGCCCGGGCGGGGCTGCTCGTCCTGACAGCCACCTGGCTGCGGGGCGCCGCCGGCGCCGATGGCCTGCGGGAGGTGTCGCGGCGGGTGCTGGGTCGGCTGCGCCGCCTCCCGGCCGCGCCCGAGGCCGCCCTCGTGCTCGATCAGATCGCCTCGGAGGGTCGGCTGGCCGCGGCGGCCCGGTCGCTCGAACGGCGGCTACGGGGCGTGCCCAAGCGGGCGGTGCCGTTCGTGGACGCGGTCCTGGGCTGGGTCGTCAGGGAATCGAGCGCCGCGCCGCGCGCGACGCCGCGGCGACCTCAGCTGCTGCGGCTGCGATGGGTGGACGCCGCCCTGTTCATCGCGGCCGTTCTCCCAGCGCTGGCGCTCTAGCCGACACCAGCAGGTTGTAGAACAGCGCCGCCGGCAGGCGTGGCTCCAGCAACGACCGGTCGAGCCGCTGCAGCATCAGATAGCCGCGGTACGCGTAGACCCGCCACGCCCAGGGCACCTCGGTCGGCTCCGCCGTGGCCTCGAGCGTCCGGTTGGCCCAGCCGAACAGCGACGCCGCCAGCTCCTCGCCTCCCACGCGCACGTCCAGGAAGCCCGCCGCGCCGGCGAAGCCCGACAGCTCCCCCGGCGTGAACGCGTGCACGTCCACCACCTGCTCCAGCCGGTCCTCCTCGGCGGGCGCCCCGCCGTTGCCGTTGCGTGAGCTGGCCCCGAGCAGCGCGCGCCACAGCGGCGCCACCGCCAGCGCGCCGCGCTTCGGCACCGACGAGATGCGATCGCCGTAGCGCGACGGCTCGCCGCAGAAGGCGACCGCCCCGCCCGGGCGCAGCACCCGCCGGAACTCGCGGAAGGCGCCGGCCAGGTCGGGCAGGTGATGCAGCACGGCGTGGCCGAAGACGAGGTCGAACGACCCGTCCTCGAAGGGCAGCGAAGCCGCCTCGCACGCGACGGTCTCCACCGACAGCCCCAGGTCGTCGGCCGAAGCCGACAGCGCCCGCAACATCCCCGGCGAGATGTCGGAGGCCACTCCGGAGCGAATCACCCCGGCCCGCATCAGGTTGAGCGTGAAGTAGCCGGTCCCCGCCCCGATCTCGAGCGCTCGCGCGAAGCCGCCGGCGGGCAGCCCGCCGGGCCCGAGCGCCTTGCGCAGCTTGCCGGACACCTGCGCCTGGCCGACCGCGTCGTAGCCGATCCCCCACTTCGAGTCGTAGTGCTCGGCCGCGAGGTCGTGGTAGCGCACGTTCGCCTCGCGGATGGTGTCGGCGGGGGCCGGCATGGCTGGGGCAGGGTAGTACCTAGACTGGCACGCCGATGCCGGAGACCGTCCAGCAGCACCAGCCCCACGGGGTGCCGCCGCTCGAGCTGACCGGTGAGCGCACGCTCCCGGACGTGCCGGTCGAGAACTACTGGTTCCGCCGCCACCTGGCCGTGTACGAGTGGATCGCCGCGCGCTGCGCCGGCCTGGACGTGGTGGACATGGCCTGCGGCGAGGGCTACGGCACCGGGGTGCTGGCCCGCCACGCCCGCCGCGTGACCGGCGTGGACGCCAACCCGGACGCGTTCGAGCACGCAAGCGCGAAGTACACCCAGGCCGGCGTGCGCTTCGTGCGCGACCTGATCGAGACCTACATCGAGCCGTGCGACGCCGTGGTGTTCCTCCAGACGATCGAGCACGTCAAGCAGCCGGAGAAGGTGCTCGCCCACTTCAAGCAGATGGCCGACGTGGTCTACGTCTCGACCCCGAACGTGCTCACGCTCGCGCCACCCGGCGCCGACAAGTCGGACAACCCGTGGCACCTGCGCGAGTACCGGGCGCGCGAGTTCCGCGCGCTCTGCGAGCGCACCTTCGACCGGGTCGAGCTGTACGGGCTCTTCCACGCCCGCAAGCTCAGGCTGCACGAGCTGGCCCTGCGCGCCGGCTGGGACGGCGTGCACTCCACGCTCGGCATCACCAAGCCGTTCTACGACCGCTTCACCCCGGCCATCTCGGCGCGCGACTTCGCGCTGCGGGAGGGCCCGCTGGATCGCGCGCTGGATTTCGTCGCGGTGCTGAGGTGAGCTCCGACCGACCGGGGGCGCTGGCGCTGGTGCTCCACTCGCACATGCCCTACGTCGAGGGCTTCGGCACCTGGCCGTTCGGGGAGGAGTGGCTGTGGGAGGCGGTCGCCTGCGTGTACCTGCCGCTGCTCGAGCTGCTCGACGGCGCGCGGATCACGATCGGCCTGACGCCGGTGCTGTGCGACCAGCTCGAGGCGATGCGCGCGGAGCCCGGGGACCGCTTCCTGTCCTTCCTGCGCGAGATCCGCGCCGCCATCCACGCCGAGGACGCCGCCGGCCTGGAGCACGGCGACGAGTTCGACCTGGCGGCGGAGGTGCGCCGCGCGGCGGGCGACTACGAGCTGGCCGAGCAGGCGTTCGAGCACCGCGGCCGAGACCTGCTCGGCGCCTTCGCCGGGCTCGACCGGGTTGAGCTGTGGACCTCCAGCGCCACGCACGCCCTCCTGCCGATGCTCGCCACGGACGCCGGCCTGCGGCTGCAGCTGGCCACCGGCACGGCCTCTCATCATGCGTCGCTTCGGCGAGTGGGGCGGGGGCTTCTGGCTGCCGGAGTGCGCCTACGTCCCTGGCCTGGAGCGCGATCTCGCCGACCATGGTGTGCGGGCCTTCTGCGTCGATCAGACCACGGTGCCGGGCTTCGACCACCTACGGCCCGTCGCGACGGAGGCCGGTCCGGTGGCCGTTCCAATTCACTGGCCCACCGTGGACCTTGTCTGGAACGACCGCGACGGCTACCCGACGCACGGCACCTACCGCGACTACCACCGTCGCACCGTTCACGACCTCAAGCCGTGGAGCAACGCCGGCGACCCGTACGACCGCGAGGCCGCGATGGCACTCGCCCGCGATCACGCTCGCGACTTCGTGGAGCGGGCGGTTGCCGGCGTCGCGGACGGCGGGCTGCTCTGCTGCGCGCTCGACACCGAGCTGCTCGGGCACTGGTGGTACGAGGGGCCGGCGTGGCTGGCGGCCGTGCTGGAGGAGGCGCCGCGCCAGGGGCTCGAGCTGCTGACCGTGAGCGAGGGCATCGAGCGCGTCGAGGCACAGCGCGTCGACCTGGCGGCGTCGACCTGGGGCACCGACAAGGACATGTCCACCTGGGACTCGCCGCGGGTGGGCCACATGGCTGTCGCGGCCCGTCGCTCCGAGCTGCGCACCGTCGCCGCCACCGCGGGGCACGCAACCCCGCGCGCGGCGCTCGAGCGCGCCGCCCGCGAGCTGCTGGCCGTGCAGGCGAGCGACTGGGCGTTCATGGCCACCCGCGAGCTGGCGGGCGACTATCCCGGCGAGCGCCTGCAGGCGCACGACCAGAATCTGGACGCCGCACTCGGTGCTTTGACAGACTCCGCCGCCGTGCCGGACCCGTCCGTACGCAACCTGGCGCCCGACCTCGACCTGGCTGCGCTCACGTCACCCTGATGCGGGCCCTGATCCTGTCCTGGGAGTACCCGCCCCTGATCGAGGGCGGCCTCGCCCGCCACGTGCGCAAGCTGGCCGAGAACCTCGCCGCCCAGGACGTGGACGTGCACGTGCTGGCCCGCGGCCGCGAGCAGGACCCCGCCGAGGACGAGGTGGGCGGCGTCGTCATCCACCGCGTGCGCGAGCCCGAGCGCCCGCGCGACCTGGGCGAGTTCGTCGCCTGGATCGAGCACATGAACTCGGACATGCTCGCCACCGGGGTGGAGGTCGGCGACCGCTACGACTTCGACGTCGTCCACGGCCACGACTGGCTGGTGGCGTCCGCCGGCCACCACCTGGCCAACCGCTTCCGCGCGCCGTTCGCGGTCACGATCCACGCCACCGAGTACGGGCGCCACCAGGGCTGGATCGACAAGCACCCGCAGTCGTACATCCACGGGGTGGAGCGCTGGATGGCCAACCGCGCCGAGCGGGTGATCACCTGCTCGGCGTACATGCGCGAGCACGTGGCGGACATCTACGGGCTCGAGGAGTCGCGCGTGGCGGTCATCCCGAACGGGATCGACCCGTCCGAGCTGGTGCCGGTCGACGACCTCGACACCCTGCGCGGCCGCTTCGCGCAGCCGCACGAGAAGCTCGTCCTGCTGGTGGGGCGGCTGGTCTACGAGAAGGGCTTCCAGCTCGCGCTCGAGGCCCTGCCCGGGCTGATCGAGCGGGTCGGCGACGTGCGCTTCATCGTCGCCGGCTCCGGCACCGCCGAGCACGAGCTGCGCGAGCAGGCCAGCCAGCTCGGCCTGGACGACCACGGCACGTTCCTCGGCTGGATCGGCGACGACGTGCTGCACTCGCTCTATCGGATCGCCGACCTGACGGTCGTCCCCTCGATCTACGAGCCGTTCGGCCTCGTCGCCCTCGAGGCGATGGCGTCGGGCTGCCCCTGCCTGGTCGCCGACACCGGCGGGCTGCGCGAGGTCGTGCCCAACGAGGACGTGGGGCTGCGCTTCCGCTCCCGCGACCCGGGCTCGCTCTCGACGATGGCCGAGCGGCTGCTCACCGACACCCGGCTGCGCGACCGGCTCGTGGCCGAGGCCAGCGAGCACGTGCTCACGTTCGACTGGGCCGACGTGGCGCGCCAGGTGGGCGCCGTCTACCGCGAGCTGGTCCGGCCGCCCAGCCTGCGCAGCGGGTAGCGCAGCACGAGCGTCGAGACCCAGAGCGCCTCGGCGATGTGCACGCTCAGGAACGCCGCCGGGACCGACAGCAGGAACACCGCGGCGAAGCTGAGGCCAGCCGGGCTGGCGTAGGGCGCGTTCTCCCCGCGGTGGTCGTCGTGCACGAAGCCGTGGCGCTGTACGTGGGCCGTCATCGCCCAGTGCGCCATCGCGGCGAGCCCGAGCGTGGCGCCCAGGACGGCGGCCGCGAGCGCGTCCTTCGTGTACGTGTCGTACAGCTCCGCCGAGAACGGCACGAGCACGATCAGCGCGAGGAAGCTGAGGTTGAGCGCCATCAGGGTGCGATCGAAGCCGCGCAGCCTCTCGAACAGGTTGTGGTGGATCACCCAGAATCGACCGACCAGCGCGAACGCCAGCAGGTAGGCGCCGAGGCTCGGGAGCAGGTCGACGAGGGCGTCGCCGAGGCTCTGGCCGTCCTCGAGCTGCGGCACCTCGATGTTCAGCACGAGCAGTGTGATGGCCACGGCCATCACGCCGTCGGTGAATGCGGCGATGCGGCCGAGGTCGCGCTGGTCCACGCGGGGGAGCTAAGCCACCGGGCCGGATGGAGCGCGCAGGAGCGCCTGCGCCGCCGCGCGTCCGCTGCGGATCGCGCCCTCCATCAGGGCGGCGAAGGCGCCGCCCAGGTGCTCGCCGGCGAACGCCAGCGGGCCGACCGGGCGCTCGCTCAGCTCGGCCAGCTCCGCGGGCGGCGAGGTGGAGTAGGCGGCGCCCGCCCAGGGGTCGTCCGACCAGGTGGACAGCAGCGCCCCGTCGCTGTCCAGCTCGAGGTCGGGGCGCAGCCGCTCGAGCGAGGCGAGCCAGCGCGCCGGCCCGGCGGACACCTCGAGTCCGGCGAGCGCCGCCGGCGACCCGGCGAAGGCGCTCACCACCGGCTGCGGCTCGTCGCCCGCGCCGGTGGCGGTCCAGGTCCAGTAGCGCTCGGGCACGGACATCACCGCGCTCGGCGACGGCGGGTGGCGCAGCGGCACGAACAGCTTGGCCGCCTCGCCGTAGAGCACGCCTCCCAGCGCATCCACCAGCTGTTGCGGGAGTGCCGGCTCGAAGGCGATGCGGTGCAGCACGGTCGCCGGCACGGCCACCACACAGGCGTCGGCCGCGAGCTCACCGTTGATGCGGACCCCGTCGGCGCTCCAGGCGATCCGCTGCACCGGCGCGCTCAAGCGCACGTCGAGCCCCTCTGCCAGGGCCAGCGGCAGGCTCTGGTTGCCGTTGGCGATGCTGGGCGCCGGGTCGTCGTCCACGTGGGCGATCCCGCCGAGGTCGCGCGCGGCCACCGTGTCGGCGCTGTTCGCGCTCGAGATCTCCGTCCGGGCGAGCAGCGCCTCGCGCGCGCCCGGCGCCACGTCCAGGCCCTCGAGGAAGCGCCGCGCCGTCATGTCCGGAGGGCCGTCGGCGAGCGCGCGCCCGGCCGCGTCCACGGCCTGAGCCAGCTGCTCGTCGGTGACCGCCGTGCCGCCGCGCGGCTCGCGCTGCCCGTAGCGCATGCCCTTGTCCCAGAGTTCCAGGCCGAGGCTCTGCGCCAGCTCGCGGACCACCGTGTTGCCGGGCAGGATGAACTCCGCGCCCATCTCGACCACCGCGCCGTTGTCGAGCCGGCGCGACCAGACCCGGCCGCCCACCCGATCGCGGGCCTCGAGCACCACGACCTCCGCGCCGCCCCGGCGGAGCTCGGCGGCGGCCGCGAGGCCGGCGAGGCCGGCGCCGACGACGGCGACCCTCATGCGCTGCGCAGCGCCAGCGCGTCGACCACGGTCACTCCCTGCTCGTGCACCAACACCGGGTTGAGCTCGATCAGGGCGAGGTCGGCCCCCATGAGCAGCTTGCCCGCCGCGGCCGCCAGCTCGGCCGCCGCCGCCACGTCGAGCGGGGCGCGTCCGCGCCCGCCGGTGAACAGCGGAGCGGCCCGCAGAGACCGAATGGCGCGCTCCACCCGCTCGGGCGCCGCCGGCAGCGGCACGACGACGGCGTCGGCGAGCACCTCGGTCCAGAGCCCGCCCGCGGCGATCACGAGGTGCGGGACCACGCCGTCCAGCCGCGCCGCCACGAGCAGCTCGGCGCCGGGCGGCGCCATCCGCTCGACCAGCACGCCGGCCTCCGCCAGCACGATCTGCACGAGCCTGCGGTGAGCGGCCCGCAGCTCCTGCTCGTCGCGAACGTCCAGCACGAGCGCGCCGGCCTCGCTCTTGTGGCGAAGCGACGGCGACGACAGCTTCACCGCGACCGGCCCGCCCAGCTCGCCCAGCGCGGCGACGGCGTCGTCCTCGTCCGAGACGAGGCGGCCCTCGACCACCGGCAGGCGGGCGGTGCGCAGCAGCTGCTTGGCCTCGTGCTCAGCCAGCCAGCCGTCGTGCGAGGCCGCCGGCGCGCCCCACGGCGGCCGCGCCGATCGCGCGCAGGCGGGCGGGATCGCCGGCCTGTTGCCTGAGCGCCGCGGCGCAGACGAGGCCGGTGCGCAATCCGGCCACCGGCGGGATCCCGGCGGCGGCGAAGCGCACCGCGGCGGCGTCGTCGAGCAGCTCGGGCAGGGTGGAGGCGAGCGCGACCGGCACGGGACTGCCGGCCGCGCCGGCGAGGATGCCCTCGCGCACCGCGGCCCAGCTCTCGTCCGGCGCCCCCTCGATTCCGACCGGTTGGTCGTAGAGCACGAGCAGCTGATCGACGGCTGGGTCGCTGCCGGTCGCCACGACTATGTCGCGCAGCGTCTCCACCTCGCCCCAGATCAGCGCGGTGTAGTCGAGCGGGTTGCCCACCGTCGCCGCGTCCGGGAGCAGCTCGCGCAGGCGCTGCGCGGTGGCGGGGGCGAGCGGCGGGAGCGGCAGCCCCATCCGCTCGCATTCGTCCGCGGCCAGCGCCGAGTCGCCGCCGGAGCAGGTCAGCACGGCCAGCCCGCGGGCGCCCGCGGGGCGCGCACCCGGGACGGCGAGCACCTTGGCCAGCTCGAGCAGCTCGTGAACGTCGGCCGCCCACGCCGCGCCGGCCTCCTCCACCAGGGCGCGGAAGACGCGCTGATCGCCGGCCACCGCGCCGGTGTGCGCGGCGGCCGCCACGGCGCCGGCGGCCGAGGCGCCCACCTTCAGCACGGCCACCCCCACGCCGCGCTCGACGCAGCGGGCGAGGGCCTCGCAGAGTCGCTCGCCGTCGCCGTCGGCCTCGAGGTAGAGGGCGATCGACCCGATCTCCTCCTCCTCGGCGAGCGCGGACACCCACTCCGCCGGGTCGAGCCCGACCGAGTTCCCGCACGAGACGACGGTGTGCAGGCGCAGCCCGCGCCGCGTGGCGAGCGTGTTGACGGCGACGTTGCCGCTCTGGGACACCAGCCCCACGCGCCCCGGCTCGAGCGGGCGCAGGGCGTCGCCCCACAGCGCGGCGCGCTCGTGCAGCGCGACGATGCCGTTGCCGTTGGGGCCGCACACGGGCAGCCCGTGGTGGGCCGCCACCTCGGCCAGCTCGTGCTCGAGGCGCTCGCCCTGCGCGATCTCGCCGAAGCCTGCGCCGTAGACCACGGCCCCGCCGCAGCCCGTCTCGCCGGCCTCGGTCACGGCCGCCGGCACGCCCGCGGCGGGGATCGCGACGACGACCGCGTCGGCCGGCCCGGGGAGATCGCTCAGCGTCGGGAAGCAGGGGACGCCGTGCGCCTCGGCCCGGCCCGGGTTGACTCCCCAGACCGTGCCCTCGTACCCGAGCAGCTTCAGGTTGAGCAGGGTCTCCCCGGCGTACGAGCCCTCGCGGTCCGTCGCGCCGACGACCGCGATCGTGCGCGGATGGAGCAGGCGCGACAGGTCCACGGAGTTAGTGCAGCGTCCGCTCCACCCCGCGGCGCTCGAGCGCGCGCGCGATGATCAGCCGCTGGATCTCGCTGGTGCCCTCCCAGATCCGGTCCACGCGCAGCTCGCGGTAGAAGCGCTCGGCCACGTTGGTGCGCATGTACCCGCGGCCGCCGAAGATCTGCAGGCAGCGGTCGGCGCAGCGGCACGCCGCCTCGCTCACGAACAGCTTGGCCATCGAGGCCTTGGAGTGCACGACCTTGGGGTCCGCGCCGGCGTCGACCAGGCGCGCGACCTCCAGCGCCAGCAGGCGCCCGGCGGCGGCGTCCGCGGCGGAGTCGGCCAGCGGGAACGACACGCCCTGGTAGTCCATGATGCGGCTGCCGCCCTGCTCGCGCTCGAGCGCCCAGGCCGTGGTGTCCTCGATCAGCCGCCACATCGAGCCCACGCCGCGCGCCGCGATCCCGATCCGCTCCTCGGTGAACCAGGCGCGCTGCAGGTCGTCGCCGCCGCCGAGGCCGCCCACGACGGCGTCGTCGCCCACCTCGACCCCGGTGAACCGGATCGTCGGGTGGCCGTGCGGGTAGGTGTGGGAGAAGGGCGGGTCGTCGACCACCTCGATGCCGTCGAGCCCGCGATCGACCAGGAACAGCGTCGGCAGCTTCTCGCCGTCGACCAGCGCGTTGGCCATGACGATGTAGACCGCGGCGATGTCGCCGTAGGTCACGAACCACTTCTCGCCGTCGATCACCCAGCCGGCGTCGGTCTTGCGCGCCGTCGTCTCGATGCCCGACGGATCCGAGCCCGCCTCGGCCTCGGTCACCGCATAGGCGTCGTGCAGCTCGCCGCGCAGCGCGGGCTTGAGGTAGCGCTCGATCTGCTCGGGCGAGCCGTTGGCCAGCACGTTGTAGGCGCCGGGCATGTGCCAGGAGAGCGCGTTGGTGGAGCGCCCGAGCTGCTCCTCGACCAGGAACCACTCGGTCTTGGTCCAGCCCTGGCCGCCGTGCTCGCGAGCGTGGAGCCCGCCCGACAGGCCCGCCTCGATGGCCTCGCTCTTGATCCGCTGCTTGAGCTCGTCGGGGATCTTGCCGCCGCTGCGCTCGGCCAGCTCCTCGTTGGGGATCAGGATGTCCTCGGTGAAGCGCCGCGCGCGGTCCTGCAGGTCGAGCTGCTCGGGCGTGAAGTCTGTGGCTGTGACGGGCGGCGCGGGGGTGATCGTCATGCGAGTCCTCCTGGAAGTCCAAGTCTCAAGTTGTCGTGGTTGTCGATGACATCGAGCACGAGCGCGCGGGCCTCCGCGACCTCGCCCTCACCGGCGGCGGAGCGAGCGAGCGCCGCCGCATCCGCCAGGTAGGCCGTCCACGCACGCCTGCTGGCACGGGTGACCAGCCGCTCCACTCGCCGCCGCTCCAGCTCGATCGCGGAGTCGGTCGGCGCCCCGCCAGCGCGCAGCGTGGCGATCGCCTCCGGCAGCTCGCGTTCGGGTTCGGGAGTGATGGAAAGCCATGCGTAGCGTGTGCGGGCGGGGCCCACGGGGGCCATGGTATCATGCGACTGATCACAAAGTCAGGAGCCCGATTTGGCGACGACTGAAGCCGCTTCCCGCCCAGCCGCGCTCCCCGCGCGGCTCTACCGCGACCCCGCCATCGTGGAGCTGGAGCACCGCCGCATCTTCGAGCGCACCTGGCAGTTCGCGGCGCATGTCTCCGCCCTGCCGAACCCGGGCAGCTACATCACGGCGAACGCCGGCCGGCAGCCCGTCCTGGTGCTGCGCGACCAGGACGGCGAGCTGCGCGCGTTCCGCAACGTCTGCCGTCATCGCGGCTCGCGGCTGCTGGCCGGATCGGGTGAGTGCGGCAAGGCGATCCGCTGTCGCTACCACGGCTGGACCTACCGGCTCGACGGCGACCTGATCGGCGTGCCCGAGGCCCGCTCCATCCCGGATCTCGACAAGTCGACCCTCGGCCTCTTCCCGGTGCGCGTGGAGACCCTGGCCGGCCTCGTCTTCGTGAACCTCGACATCCACGCCCAGTCGCTCGCCGACCAGGTGCCGGGCCTACCCGAGCGGCTGGCCGAGTACGGCATCGAGGGCCTGGAGCCGCACCGGCCCCTGGACGGCCACCAGCCGGCGAACTGGAAGATCGTCGCCGACAACTACCTCGAGGGCTACCACGTGCCGATCGCGCATCCCGGGCTGATGCGCCTCTACGACTACAAGAACTACGAGGTCGAGCTGCACGACGGCTATGCCTGGTTCGACGCGCCGCTGCGCGACAAGCCGTCGGGCAACCTGATGGAGCGCGCCTACCAGCGCCTCGTCTCGCCGATGCCGGGCCTGCCCGAGGAATACCGGCGCATCTGGCGCTACATCTACATCTATCCCAACACCGCGATCGACCTCTACCCCGATCAGGTGTGGGTCTGGAAGCTCGACTCGGACGGTCCGCTGCGCACGCGCGACACCGCGATGCTCTACCGGCACCCGGATGCGTCGGTGCGCACGCGGCTCGCCCAGTTCTTCAACCGCAAGGTGAACGAGCTGGTCGGAGCCGAGGACGCGGATCTCGTGGAGAACCTGCAGGCCGGGCTCGAGAGCCGCGGCTGGGAGCCGGGTCCGCTCGCCGGAGCCGAGGCGGCCGTGGGCTGGTTCGCGGACAAGATCCGCGCCGACCTGGGCGACGAGGCGTGACAGAGACCGTCGTCGCCGAGGGCGCCCGCGAGCGCATCCTCGCCGCTGCCGTCGAGCGGATCGCCAGCGACGGCATCGACGACGTGCGCATCGCCCGGATCGCGATGGACGCCGGCGTCTCGAGCTCGCTCGTCCACTACCACTTCGAGACCCGCGAGGCCCTGCTCGAGCAGGCGCTCGAGTACTCCTTCGAGCTGGCCGGGGACGGTCGCATCGGCGACGAGGAGGGTGCCGCCCCGAGCCATACCCGCAAGCTGGCGGGGATGATCGACCAGTGCCTGCCCTATCCGGGACAGCTCGAGCGCGACTGGATCCTCTGGGTGGAGCTGTGGCTGCGGGCGGTGCGCCACGAGGAGCTGCGCCCGACCGCGGCGGGGCTGTACGCGCGGATGCGCACCTGGTTCGCTGAGGCGATCGTCGCGGGGAGGGAGGCGGGCGAGTTCCACCCGAGCGCGGACCCGGAGCGCGTCGCCGACCGCGTGCTGGCCCTGTGCGACGGTTACGGCGTGCGCGCCTTGCTCGGAGACCTCCCGACCGAGCGTGCCCGCGAGGAGGTCTGGGCCGTGGTTGCTCGAGAGCTCGGAGTGGATGCGGGCTGACCGGATGGCACGCAGAGCATTCGCCGCCGCCGCGCTAGCCGTCCTCCTGGGGGCGCTCGCCACGGCGGGCCGGGCTCAGGCCGAGCCGGTCACCGTGATGACCTTCAACATCTGGTACGGCGGGGTGCAGGTCGACTTCGCCTCGATCGGCCGCGCGATCAGAGCCGCCGACGCCGACATCGTCGGCATCCAAGAGCCCGAGGGCGGGCTGCGCCGGATCGCCCGGTCCGCGGGACTGCCGTACTACGACCCCACCTTGCACGTGATCTCGCGCTACCCGCTGTTCGCAGCGAACGTCGGCGGCGTGCGCATCGGCTACGCCGCGACTGACCTGAATCACGTGGTGGCGATCGCGAACGTCCACCTCACCGCCACCCCGTATGGCCCGGAATGGGTTCGCGACGGCCGCTCGGCGGCCGCCGTGCTCAAGCTCGAGCGCGAGACGCGCCTGCCCGACATCAAGCCTTACCTGCGGCCACTGAGCGGGCTCGCTCGTCGCGGTGTGCCGGTCTTCCTCACCGGAGACATGAACTCGCCCTCGTACCTGGACTGGACGCCCGCGGTCGCCGCGGTGCGGCCGCAGGTCCGCTATCCGCTGGTCTGGCCCGTCTCGAAGGCGCTGGCCGACGCAGGCTTCCGCGACTCCTACCGCGACGTCCATCCCGACCCGGTGGCGCGACCGGGGTTGACCTGGACGCCCGGCACGCCTCCGGGGCGGATCAGGCCGACCGAGACGCTCGACCGCATCGACTGGGTCATGGCGACCGGGCCGTCGACGACGCTCTCGAGCCGGCTCGTGGGCGAGACGGGCGGTCCGGACGTCGACATCGGCGTGGATCCGTGGGGCTCGGACCACCGCTCGGTGGCCTCCACGTTCGAGGCGATTCCGGGTCGCGCGCCGCACCTGGTCAGCGCGTCGCCGCGCGTGGCGCGCCTCGGCCAGACGGTCACGATCCGGTACACGACCACGGCCGGGCGCGGGCGGAGCATCGGCGTGCTGCCGGCCCACGGCAGCCGCCCGATCGTGACGCTCCCGATCCTCGACGCCAGCGATCACCTGGCGGCTTACTTCGGCACCCGCTCGCTCGGCGCGGGCTCCTACCGCGCCGCCCTGCTGGACGGGCACGGGAAGGTCCAGGCGAGCTCGCCGTTCTGGGTGCTGCCCCAGAGCGCCCGACCGCGCATCGCGGCGGCGCGGGGCAGCTTCGCGGCGGGCGAGCCGATCCGGCTGCGCTGGCGCAACGCGCCCGGCAACAAGCTCGACTGGATCGGCATCTACCGCGCCGGCCCGCTCGACGTCTACGACTACCTCGGGTTCAGCTACCTCGGCGCGATGCCGCACGGCAGCGTCAGCTTCGCGCCCGGCGACCTGTACACGAAGCTGAAGCCCGGGCGCTACGTCGCCGGGCTGTTCCTCGACGACGGCTACTCGCTGCTGGCCCGCACGACGTTCCGCGTGCGCTAGTAGCTGTAGTTGTTGCCGCCGCCGCCGCTCGAGTTCGACGTGCCGGAGTCGGTCTCGGCGTGCCACTTGAACTGGCGGCCGCCGAAGCTGTCGGTCACGCCGTCGCCGGTGGCCTTGCCGGACGAGCCGTCCTGGGCGAAGCGGTAGAGCGGACGGCCGTCGAGCGTCACCTGGCGCGCGCCGTCCGGACGCTTGATCGTGCCGAGCTTGCCGGAGACGCCGTCGCCGGCCGTCGGCTGCCCGGATCCGGGCGCGGCCAGGGGCGGCCAGATGGTCGTGCAGCCACCGGTGCAGGCGATCGTGCCGCCCTTATCCTGCTCGTTGCTGTAGAGGGGGGCGCCGTGGGAGTCCACGAGTTGGCTCCCGTCGAGCGAGACGGTGGTGGACCCGCTGCTCGCCGAGGCGTTTCCATCGTTGCTCGACCCGCCGCAGGCCGCCAGCGCGACTGCGGCGATGAGGGCGAGGCCGGTGAGGGTGAGCTTCATGGTGGGTTATACGGCCGGGGGGCGCCGGAGGATCGATCGCTCGCCCCGGCCGCGAGGCAGAGCACCGCGCCCGCTGCCGGCAGCGCCGCCACGCACGCCACCGCGCCGGCCAGCCCGAGCGGGTCCGTCAGGCCGGCCACCGCGGCGGTGCCCATCGCGCCTCCGATCAGGAAGACGAGGATGAACACGCCGGTCGCGATGCTGCGCACGTCGGGCTCCAGCACGAGCGGCACGCGGTCGACCAGCGCCACCTGCGCCGACATGAACCCGACCAGCGACATCCCGAGGGCGAGCGTGGTGGCGGCCGGCGCGCCGTCGGCGGCGCCCGCCAGCAACAGCCCTGCCGCACTGACCAGGGCGAGCGCCGCCGTCAGGCGGAACGGGTCGCGCTTGACGATCAGCTGTCCCACGCCGCGCGCGGTCAGCGCGCCCATCACCGCGGCCGGCAGCAGCACCAGCCCGAGCTGCGTGGGTGTCCAGTCGTGGTCCTGGAGCAGCAGCAGCGGCGCCGCGAACAGCATGGCGAGGTAGGCGCCGAACAGGGTCAGCGCGGCCAGAGCCGCGAGCACGTAGCGCCGCGAGCGGATCACTGCCGCCGGTATGAAGCCGTCCGGCACCCGGCTCACGCGGCGCGCCAGCAGGGTCGCCGCGCCGACCGCCAGCGCGGCGAGCGCGATCAGCACCCAGGCGGGGAAGTCGATGCTGGGGGTCTCGAGCAGCAGCACGACGCTCGACGCCAGCACCACCACGAGCCCGGCGCCGACGGCGTCCAGCCGGCCCACGCCGGCGCCGCTGCGCGACGCCAGGTGCAGGGCGCCCGCGGTCGCCGGCAGGGTCAACGCGGGGACGGCGACGACGGCGCGCCAGGACAGCCCGTCGGTGAGCAGTCCGCCGATCAGGGAGCCGGAGCCGGACAGGATCGCCAGCACGGCGCTGATCACGCCGACCGCCTTGCCGCGGTCGGCGCCGTCGAAGAGCGCGGCGGCGATCGAGAAGGCGGCGACGGGCGAGGCGGCCACGCCCGCGCCCTGCAACAGGCGCCCGGCCAGCATCGGGGCGAACGAGCCGCTCGCCACGGTCAGCACCGTTCCGGCGGCGATCAGCGCCCCGCCGATCAGCAGGATCAGGCGAGTGCCGCGCATGTCCGCGAGACGTCCGAAGAGGGCGACCGAGATCGCCTGCGCGAGCACGTAGCCGGCCAGCACCCAGGCGGCCTCGGGGTGGGACAGGCCGATGTCGGCCGAGATCGTCGGCAGGGCGACGGCGGTGGTGGAGACCCCGAGCGCGGAGGGCGCGATCAGCAGACCCAGCAGGATCGCGGTCGGTGTGACCGCCTTAGGCGCTGGTGGCAACCTGCATCCGCTCGCCGGCCTCCTCCAGGACGGCGGCGAGCGTCGACGCGATGAACTCGAACTCCTCGGGGCCCGCCACCAGCGGCGGGGAGATCTGGACGACCGGGTCGCCGCGGTCGTCGGCGCGGCAGAGCAGGCCGCGCTTGAACAGCTCGGGCGAGACGAAGCCGCGCAGCAGCTCGTCGCACTCCGCCTCGTCGAAGCTCGTGCGTGCGTGCTTGTCCTTCACCAGCTCGAGCGCGTAGAGGTAGCCGCAGCCGCGCACGTCGCCGACGATCGGCAGCTCGAGCAGCCGCTCGAGCCGCTCGCGGAAGACGGGCTCGTTCTCACGCACGCGCTCCACGATGCCCTCGCGCCGCATGATCTCGATGTTCTTGAGCGCGACGGCCGCCTGCACGGGGTGCCCGCCGAACGTCATGCCGTGCATGTACATCGAGCCCGGCTTGGCGAACGGCTCCATCACGCGCTCACTCGCGATCACGGCACCGATCGAGGCGTAGGCGGAGGAGAGGCCCTTGGCGCTGGTGATCAGGTCGGGGCGGATGTCGAAGCGCTCCGAGGCGAACCAGTGCCCGGTGCGCCCGAACCCCGTGATGACCTCGTCGGCGCAGAGCAGGATGCCGTGCTCGTCGCAGATCGCGCGCACGCCCTCGAAGTAGCCGGCTGGCGGCATGAACGAGCCGCCGGAGTTCTGAACCGGCTCCATGATCACCATGGCGACGGTGTCGGGGCCGGCCTGCTCGATCGCGGCCGCGAGGTCGTCGAGCAGGAAGCGGGTGAACTCGGCTTCCGTCTCCTCCGGCGGGCGGTGGTAGCGGTTGGTGTTGGCCACGTGGACCACGTCCGGGACCAGCGGCTCGAAGGGCGTCCGCAGGTCGGTGCAGCCCGTGATCGAGAGCGCGCCCATCGTGGTGCCGTGGTAGGCCACGCGGCGGGCGATGGCCTTCCAGCGGCGCTCGCCCCGGGCGGAGTGGTACTGCCGGGCGAGCTTCCAGGCGGCCTCGACGGCCTCGGAGCCACCCGAGACGAAGAAGGCTCGGTTGAGGTCCCCCGGAGCGAGGCTGGCGAGCTCGGCCGCGAGCTCGATCGCGCGCGGGTGGGCGAAGGTCCAGTTGATGGCGAAGGGCAGCTCGCGCATCTGAGCCGCGGCGGCCTCGCCCATCTCCTCGCCGTAGCCGTAGCCGATGTTCACGCAGAAGAGGCCGGCGAGCGCGTCGAGGTAGCGCCGGCCGTTGGCGTCCTCGAGGTGGCAGCCGTCGCCCTTGACGATCACCTGGAGGTCGGCGGGATCCGAATACCCGCCCATGTCCGTGAAGTGCAGCCAGAGATGGTCGAGGGCGCTGCGAGCGAGATCCGACTCGGGCATCCGCGCATCCTAGGGGCACAGGGGGTTGGACGATTTTCTTCCGCTATCCGGAAGAAACTCGTCCAGCCCCCCGTTGGAGCGCTCGCGCACTAGGGTGCGCCGGGTGCCAACGATCGCTCGAGCCGCCTTCATTGCCGCCGTTATCGCGGCCAGCGCGACCGCAACCGCCACGGCCGCGCCACCCCAAATCCACGCCCACCGCGGCGGCACCGTCGTCAACGGCAAGCCCACCTTCTCCGAGGAGAGCCTCGACGCCTACCGCAGCGCGGCCACGAACGGCTTCGTCTTCGAGGTCGACGCCAAGCTGACCAGGGACGGGGTGCCGGTCGCCATCCACGACGCCACGCTCGACCGCACCACCACCTGCACGGGCCAGGTGCGCTCGTTCACCCGCAACGCCCTGCGCGCCTGCCGGCCGGACGTGCTCGGCAGCCCGGGCGGCGGCCTCAAGACCCGGATGGTCACGCCGCGCGGCTCGATCGCCACGATCGCCGAGGTGCTCGAGCTGGCCCGGCTGACCGGCTCGAGCGTGAACCTCGAGATCAAGAACCTCCCCACCGACCCGGACTACGACCCCACCCCCGCCTACGCCAACCGCGTGATGAACGTGGTGCTCGCGTCCGGCCTGTCCGCGGTCGCGACTGCTGATCCAGAGCTTCATCCCGGCGAACCTCGACGTGGCCAAGCGGCGCATGCCGCGCGTGCGCACCAGCCTGCTGACGCTGGGCGCCGGCCCCACCGAGATCGCCCTCGCCCGCGACAACGGCTACACCTGGCTCTCGCCTCAATGGCCCTTTGCGGCTGACTTCGTTCGGGCCGCCCACCGCGCCAAGAAGCTCGTCGTCCCCTACACCCTCAACGACCGTCCCGCCGTCAAGGCCGCCGCCCGCGCCGGCGTCGACGCCCTGATCACCGACGACCCGCTGATGGCCGCCGGAGCGCTCGGGCAGCGCCCGGTCAAGCGCCTGACGGCCAAGCTGACCCGCCACGGCGCGGAGGTCGAGGTCACCGGCCGCCTGGCCACGGGGCGGCGCAGTGATTGCCGCGGGGCTGATCACGCTGCGCGTGCTCGGAGCCAACCGCACCCTCCACGCGCGCCAGACGAAGCTCACCCGAACCTGCCGTTACGACGTCGCCGCCTCGGTGCCGCGCGGCGCCCCGGCGCGGCTGCAGGCCACGATCGGCTTCGGCGGCAACGACCGGCTGCTGCCGCGTGTGATCGGACCGCGGCCGGTCCCGCAAGAGCTGCCGCTGGCCGTGCCGCACGCCTGAACGACCGGAGCCCGCCACCAGGGCGGGCTCCGATCGGAGTCAGGTGTGGCCGTGGCTACCCCTCGGCCGGCACCGGGTCGGGCCGGACCGGGCGGCGGTGCTCCGCCTCGGGCGGCTCCGGCGATCCCTCGAGCGCGGGGCCCTTCGGAATCCACTCGAGCCAGCTCGGCAGGTACCAGTTCCACTTGCCGAGCAGCTTCATCGTGGCCGGCAACAGCACGCCGCGCACCAGCGTGGCGTCGATCAGGACCGCTGTCGCCAGGCCCACGCCGAACTGCTTCATGTCGATGAACTGGAGCGTCGCGAAGATCCCGAACACTCCGACCATCACGATCGCCGCCGCGGTCACGACGCCGGCGGTCGACTTGACCCCGTGGCTGACCGCGTCCTCGGTCGACTCGCCGCGATCCACCGCCTCCTTGATCCGGCTCAGGATGAACACGTGGTAGTCCATCGAGAGGCCGAACAGGATCACGAACAGCATCAGCGGGAACCAGGACGAGACCGCCCCGGTGGAGTCGAAGTTCAGGAAGCCCTCGAAGTGGCCGTCCTGGAACACGTAGGTCACGATGCCCATCGCCGCGGCCACCGACAGGACGTTCAGCAGGATCGCCTTGATCGGGATGACGATCGAGCGGAACGTGACCAGCAGCAGCAGGAACGCCATCGAGAAGACGAAGGCGAACACCAGCCAGATGTGCGACGCCATCACCTCGTTGAAGTCGAGCGACCCGGCGCTGAAGCCGGACACGCCCACGAGCTCGCCTCCGTTGACCTGAGGCAGCACCTTCGGCAGGACGTCGTTGCGCAGCGACTTCACCGCGTTCAGTGAGGTGTCGTCGCTGCCGCTGCCCGCCAGCGGCACCTCGATCACGGCGACCTTGCGGTCCGGGCTCGCGTCGATCGTGATCGGCTCGTTGAACTGATCCGAGTCCCGTGCGATCTGACGCAGCTGCTGTGCCGCGCCCTGGATCTGGGCCTTGTCGAGGTGGTCGCCCTGGATCACCACGTCGGCCGAGAACTGCTCGCCCGGGAACGCCGCCTGCATGCGGTCGTACGTCTTCATGATCCCGATCGAGCGCGGCAGCCCGTCCACGCCGGTGTCGGCGGTGTGGATGTGGAACACCGGGATCGCGAGCACCACGAGCACGCTGACCGCGGCGATCGCCGAGACCAGCGGGCGCTTGAGCACGCGGTCGAGCACCCACGACCAGGCGCGCGGCTCGCCGGTGCGCTTCTCGGGCTTGAGGAAGGGCACGCGGCCCTTGTTGACCCGGTCGCCGAGCTTGGACAGCACGGCCGGAAGCACGGTCAGCGAGCCGATCACCGCGATCGCGACCACCATGATCGTGCCGGTGGCGAACGAGATGAACGTCGCGGCGCCGCCGAAGTACATGCCGGCCATCGCCGCGATCACCGTGATACCGGACACGAGCACCGCACGGCCGGAGGTCGCTGCCGCCGCTTCGAGGGCGGCTTCCTCCGAGCGCCCGGCTGCGCGCTCCTCGCGCTCACGGCGCAGGTAGAACATCGAGTAGTCCACGCCGACGGCCAGGCCGATCAGCAGGACGACCGAGCTGATCGCCTCGTCCACCGGCCAGATCTGGCTGATCGGGCCGATCAGGCTGATCGCGGCGGCCACCGCCGTGATGGCGAGCAGCAGTGGCACGAAGGCCGCCAGCAGCGCACCAAAAGCGACGATCAGGATGATCAGCGTGATCGGGAGCGAGGTGACCTCCGCCTTGCGGAAGTCGTCCTCGAACGCCTGGCTCAGCGCCTTGTCCGCGCTGGCGTCGCCGAACTCCTCGATCCGGAAGCCGGTCTGTTGCTTGTCGAGCTTGGAGACCGTGTTGAGCGCCGAGTCGACCCTGTCCTCGTTGTCCTCACCGGGGATGTCGAAGGTCACGAGCGCGGACTTGCCGTCCTCGGACAGCGTGCCCTGGTTGCCCTCGGCGTACGGGCTCTGGACGTTGCGCACGTGCTTCGTGCCCTCGAGGCTGGTCACGACGGACTGCACGACCTGCCGGTACTCGGGACTGCGGTTCTTGGCCCCGTTCTGGCTCTGGATGAGAACGCTCTCGCTGTCCTTGTCGGGGAAGTGCGCCGACACCGCCTTGTCGGCGCGGCCGGATTCGCCGATGCCGTACTCGTCGTCGGTCAGCGTCCTCGTGCCTACCGAGCCGCCGATGAAGACGGCCACGATCACGAAGGCGAGCCATCCAAAGATCGCCTTCTTTCTGTGCTGAGCGCTCCATCGACCGGCGCGCGCAGCGAGGTTGTCAGTGGCTTTGGTGTTGTTCTGCAGGGCCATGACCGTGAGTCTGCGCCCGGGCCGGGGCCGTTCCAATGCGGCCTCCACCCCGGGGCGAGTGCGGATACCCGCACCGCCCCGGAGGCCGCGTGAGCTACAAAGGGCGCTGTGAGACGCGCGCTGATCGCGATCGCCGCCGGCCTCGCGCTTGCGGACGCCGCGGTGGTGATCCTGGCGCTGCCGCCGCTGCTGCTCGAGCTGGACACGACCGTGGAGGGCGTGGCCGCGGTGATCGGCGTGTACACCGCGGTGCTGGCGCTGGCCCTCCCGCTGTCGGCCGCCCTGCACAGCCGGGCCACCGGCAGCGCCGGTGCGGTGCTGTTCGCGGCCGCCTCGATCGGCTGCGCCAGCTCGAACTCGCTCGAGCTGCTGCTCGTCATGCGGGCGTTGCAGGCGCTGGGCGCCTCGGCGCTGCTGGCGGCCGCCTTCGACGCGCTCGACGGCGGCGGCGCCGGGCGGCGCCTCTGGGTGGGGGCGGCCGTGGTGGGCACCGCGGCGGGCCCGGCGCTCGGCGGCGCGCTGACCGAGCTGTTCGACTGGCGCGCGATCTTCGTCGCCCAGGCGCCGATCGCGCTGGCGGCGGCCCCGGCGCTGGCGGCGAGCCCGATCGCCGCCGTGCGCGAGGCGCTGCCGCGCCCGCCGCGGGACGTGCTCGCCGGCGCGGCGCTGGCGCTGCTGTCCGGCGCGATGACGGCGGTCGTGTTCCTGCTGGTGCTGCTCTTGATCAGCGGCTGGAGCGTGGAGCCGCTCGCCGCCGCCGCGGCCGTGACCATGCTGCCGCTGGCGGCCGTGGGCGGCTCGTTCGTGCCCGGGGCGCCGGCCGCCCGGGCGCTGGCCGGCTGCGTGCTGGTGGCCGGCGGGATCGCGGGCCTGGCGTTCCTGCCCGAGGCCTCCGTCTTCTGGACGCTGCTGCCACAGCTGCTCGCCGGCTTCGGGATCGGGATGGCCTTCCCCGCGTTGGCCGGCGAGCTGCTCCACGAGCGCACGCGCGCGCAGTCGGCTGCGCTGCTGTCGCTGCGCCACATCGGCATCACGCTGGCGCTGGTGGTGCTGGCGCCGATCGTGGCCGCCGAGCTCGACGACCAGGTGCAGCTGGCGCGTGAGCGCGGCACCGCGCTGGTGCTGGACGCCGCCCTGCCGCCGAGCGACAAGATCGACCTGGCGCCGCGGCTGTTCGCCAACCTCGAGACCGAGAACCCGCGCGCCGCGCTGAAGAGCTCGCTGGCGCAGGAGCGCCTGCGGATCACGTCGGGCGATCGCGATCTGCTCAGCCGCCTGCGCCGGCTCGACCACCAGCTCGGCGGCGGCGGCGCGCTGCTCGACCGCCTCGAGCAGCTCGACGACCAATACGGCAGCACGCTCGACGAGGCGGCCCGCGGGCTCGATCGCCTGCTCGGAACCGACCGCGCCGAGGGGATGCTCAACGACCTGAAGCAGAAGGCCGCGGGCGACTCCAGCCCGCGGCAGCTGGGAGCAGTGATCGACCGGCTCGGCGGCGATCTCGACGACGTGGTCCTGGCCGCCGTCGACGCGGCCTTCAGCCCGGCGTTCGCGGTGACCGGCGCGATGGCGCTGCTGGCGGCGCTGCTGCTCCTGTTCCGCCTCCAGGGCGACCCGCGCCCGGCGCGCGGGCCGCCGCCCGCGGCGCTGATCGGGGTGGCGGTGGCGCTGGCGCTGGTGGTGCCGGCCGGCTACGCGATCGCCGAGTCCAGCCTCAAGCCCGAGCCCGTCCAGATCGGCGACCCGTGCCAGCCGCGCGAGCGCCGCTCGGTCGGCGGGATCGAGGGGGTGGTGGAGGGCATCGCGCTGCGCGGCCTGGACCGGGCCGCCTGCCGCTTCGGCTCCTCGCGCGAGGAGCTGGTGCTGGCGCTCTTCGACGACAAGTCGCGGCGCGACTACGAGCGCGCGCACGGCGTGGACCCGCGCCAGCTGGACGACGTGCTGAAGGGGATCGTCGGGCTCTAGGAACCCGCGCGCGGCCAGCCGGCCGCTTGCGGCCGAGCCCGCGTGCGGCCTAGGGAAAGCTCGACACGGTGAACTGGAACGGGCTCGCGGCCTGGGCCGCTCGGGCGGCGCCGTTCGCCTTGCCGGGCGCCTCGAAGTAGATCGTGCGGGTGGAGCTGAGCGAGCTGAACCCGGCGGTGCGCGGGTCGGTGTTCGGCAGGTTGGAGCTGACCCACGGCCCGCTCTGGCCGATCGCCTGGGCGTCGCCGGTGCACTGCGTCTCGGCGCCGCCGCCCGGCGTGCTGTCGTCCAGGTAGTGCGAGGTGCTCGTCAACGACGGGATGTTGGTCACCAGCGAGTGCGCGATCGACAGGCCGCCCTGTGGTCCGTCGACCGACTCCCAGGTGAGCGCGCCGGCGGTGGGCGTGTCGGGGTTGCCGTCGATCGTCACGGCATCGGTGTTGCGGTTGTTGCGGTAGGTCATCCCGATCGCCGCGGAGGAGTAGTCGAAGAAGTCCCACGGGCCCGGGATCGCGTGCACCCGCAGGAACGTTCGGATGTCCTCGCGCTGCGCGTAGAAGATGTGGTCGCGCTGGCTGAGCGGGCCGCTGTTGGCGCCGATGTAGGAGCGGATCGCCCGCACCGGTCCGACCTTGTTGGCGATGAACGCGCCCTCGGCGTCGTCGAAGGTGTCCTCGGAGCGCCCGCAGTTGCCGGGGCCGAGCAGCGCCTTGGCGCGGTCGAGGATGTCGACCTCGGAGGCGTTGCCCGCCCTGATCCGCAGCTGGTCGTTGAGCCAGCGGTCGGAGAAGTGGTCCAGGTAATACGGCGTGGCGATCGTGGTGTCCTCGGGGTTGGGCCCGTCCTGGAGCTTGTAGGTCGTCTTGTACGCGCCCGACAGCAGCTGGAAGTCGTAGTCCACGTAGCTCTCGCCGGCCCCTGGGCTGAGGCTGCCGCTGCGCTTGAACAGGTAGATCCAGCCGTCGGCGCCGTCGCCGAGCGAGCTGTGCACCTTCACCCTCACGCCGCTGCCGGCGACCACGCCCGCGGGGTTGGTCGCGTCGGACGGGGCCTGCGAGCCGACGTCCTTCGCCATGAAGGCCACCTCGTCGTCGGAGTCGACGTTGGGGTTGGCGTCGGCGCCCGTGAACGTGCCCGGGTCGGCGTAGACCGTCGTCACGAACCCGAGCGGGCCGCCGTTGTAGACCGCGCCCAGGTCGACCGCCTTGCGCTCGTCGACCTGCACCGGCACCTGGTCCCAGGCGTCGACCCACCTGAAGGCGACCACGTCGCCAGCGCCGACGCTCGCCAGCGCGGGCACCTGGGCGCCGGTGAGGACGACCGGGTCCTCGGGCCGGTTGAGCGTGCAGCCGGTGACGGTCAGAGCCGTCACCGCCAGGGCCAGGCGTGTGAGTCCTCCCGCGCTCACTCGAAGCGCATCATATGTGGGCTCTCGCGCATGCGGAGCACGCGCGCCGGGACGCCGCCCACGACCGCGTTCTCCGGCACGTCCTTCGTCACGACCGCGTTGGTCCCGACGATCGCGTTGTCGCCGACGCTGACCCCGCGGAGGATGCACGCCCCGTAGCCGATCCAGACGTTGTGCCCCACCAGCACGTCGCGCTTGTAGATCCCCTGGAGGCGGATCGGCCGGTCCACCTCCACCGTCCCGTGGTCGAAGTCGATCAGCATCACGCGGTCGGCGACCACGCACTCGCGCCCGATCGAGACGTTCTGGTAGGCCGAGATCGTGCACTCCTGGCCCATCACGCTCTTGGCCCCGACCGCCACCCGGCCCTCGTGGCAACGGACCTTGCAGCCGTGCCCGAGCCACGACCAGCGGCCCAGCTCGATCACCGCGTTCGGTCCCACCTCGAGCCGGCAGCCCGGCCCGATGAAGGCGATCCCGTCGAGCTTCAGCCGCCCGCGCAGGCGCAGCTTCCAGGCCGCGAGGCGCACCAGCAGCAGCCCGTACTTGAAGTTGAGCATGCGGTTGCGGCGCATGAAGCGCAGCAGCGTCGGCAGCCCGCCGTGCAGCGGCGGAGGTGGGCCGCGCAGCTCGGGCGGCAGGTCCGAGGGCGGCGCGGCGATCGGCTCGGTGGAGCTCTCCATCGGCGAACGGATCATACGTTCGGGCCTGGTGTGGGTATCCGTATTGGCGAAACGGTCGTGTCCCGCAAGAATCCCCGATACATGGCCACGTCCGTCCTCATCGTCGACGATCACCCGAGCTTCCGGGCCAGCGCCCGGATGCTGCTCGAGTGCGAGGGCTTCGAGGTGATCGGCGAGGCGGCGGACGGCCTCAGCGGCCTCGAGGCCGTCGCGCGCCTTCACCCGGACGTGGTGCTGCTCGACGTGCAGCTGCCCGACATCAACGGGTTCGAGGTGGCCGCGCGCCTGACCGAGAACGGCACCTCGCCGGCCATCGTGCTGACGTCGAGCCGCGACATCGACGACCTCGGGTTCCTGGCCGGGCGCGATGGGGTGCGCGGCTTCATCCCCAAGTCAGAGCTCTCCGGATCCGCGCTGGAGGCCCTCGTCGGATGACGGGCCTGCGCCGCGCCCTCTGGGCGCTGGCGGTGGCCGGCGTGCTGCTGGGCCTGGCGGTGCTGGCCGTGGTGCTCAGCAGCGACATGCTGAACACCCGCGGCGTCTGGGCGGCCGGCACCCTGCTGACCGGCTGGGGCTTCATCGGCGTCGGGCTGTTCGCCTGGGGGCGCCGGCCCGACAACCGCGTGGGGATGCTGATGGCGGCGACCGGGTTCGCCTGGCTGCTGGCCGCCGTCGGATTCTCCGACCTGCCGCTCCTGTTCACGATCGGGCAGCTGTTCGGCGCGTTCTTCTTCGCCGTCGTGCTTCACCTGCTGCTCGCCTTCCCGAGCGGGCGGCTGCAGAGCGTGGCCGAGCGGCGGATCGTCTGGGCCACCTACCTGCTGACCAGCGTCGGCGTTGGCGACGCTGTGGCTGTTCGCCGACCCCAAGCAGCTCGACTGCGACGAGTGCCCGGACAACGTGGTGCTCGTGCACGCGAACGAGTCGCTCGTCACCACGCTGAGCGCGATCCTCAACATCGTCGGCGCGCTGCTGGTGACGGCGGCGCTGGTGGTCCTCGTCAAACGCTGGCGGCGCGCCACCGAGGCCCAGCGGCGCTTCCTCGTGCCGGTGTACTCGGCCGGCATGGCGGTCCTGCTGCTGCTGGTCGTGCTGGTCGTGCTGCCAGGCCGGCGGCCTGCACAGCAACGCGCTCGACGTGCTCTGGGTGATCTCGATGGTGCCCTTCGCCCTGGTGCCCTTCCTGTTCCTCGCCACGCTCGTGCGCGCCCGCATGATCCAGAGCGGCGCTGTCGGCGAGCTGATGGCGCGGCTGGGGGAGACGCCTCAGCGCGGCGAGCTGCGCGACGCGCTGGCGCGCGCCCTCGGCGATCCCTCGCTCGAGCTGATCTACTGGCTGCCGGACGACGAGCGCTTCGTGGACGCGCGCGGTCACGTCGCGAAGCTGCCGGGGCCGGGCTCGGGACGGGCGGTGACGAAGGTGGAGCGCGAGGGCGACTTCGTCGCGGCGATCGTGCACGACGAGCTCGTGCACGATCAACAGGGCGGCTACGTGGACGCCATCGGGGCGGCTGCCTCGCTGGCGCTCGAGAACGAGCGGCTCGACGCCGAGCTGCGCTCCAAGGTCGAGGAGCTGCGGGCCTCGCGCCAGCGGATGCTCAGCATCGGGCTGGAGGAGCGCCGCCGCCTGGAGCGCGACCTCCACGACGGCGCCCAGCAGCGGCTCGTCTCGATGGCCCTGAACATGCGCCTCGCGCGCGACCGCCTGCGCGACGACCCGCGCGGCGCCGAGGAGCTGCTCGACGGGGCCGGCGACGAGCTGGAGTCCGCGCTCGACGAGCTGCGCGAGCTGGCGCGCGGGATCCACCCTGCGGTGCTCAGCGACCGCGGCCTCGACATGGCCCTTGAGACGCTCGCGCGGCGGGCCCCGGTGCCCGTCGAGCTGGGCCACCTCCCGGCGGAGCGGCTGCCGAGGCCGTCGAGCTGGCCGCCTACTTCGTGGTGGCCGAGGCCCTCACCAACGTGGCCAAGTACGCCTCGGCGACGCACGCGAGCGTCGACGTGGAGCGCATGAACGGCCGGCTCGTCGTGCGCGTGGCCGACGACGGCGTCGGCGGCGCCGATCCCGAGGTCGGCACGGGTCTGCGTGGCCTGGCCGATAGGCTCGCCGTCATCGAAGGACGCCTGGAAATCGACTCCGAACCCGGCAGGGGAACCACCATCACGGCCAAGATCCCGTGCGCGTAGTGGTCGCCGACGACTCGGTGCTGCTGCGCGAGGGAGTCGTGCGGCTGCTCGAGGAGTGGGGATTCGACGTCGTCGGCCAGGCCGGCGACGCCGAGGATCTGCTGCGCAAGGTCAACGCGCACAAGCCGGACGTGGCCGTGGTCGACATCCGGATGCCGCCGACCAACACCGACGACGGCCTGCGGGCGGCGCTGCGGATCCGCGCCGAGCACCCCGACACGAGCGTGCTCGTCCTCTCGCAATACGTGGAGGAGGGCTACGCGCTGGAGCTCGTCGGCGACGCGGCGGGAGGGGTCGGCTACCTGCTCAAGGACCGCGTGGCGGACGTCGAGCGCTTCATCGACGCCGTCAAGCGGGTGGCGGAGGGCGGGTCGGCGCTGGACCCCGAGGTGGTGTCGCAGCTGGTCGGCCGCGCGCGGCGCGAGGACCCGCTCGATCGGCTCACCCCGCGCGAGCGCGAGGTGCTCGAGCTGATGGCCGAGGGCCGCTCCAACACGGCGATCGCGGCGCAGATGGTGGTCACCGAGCGGGCGGTCGAGAAGCACGTGACCTCGATCTTCGGCAAGCTCGGCCTGCCGCCCGCGCCGCAGGACCACCGCCGGGTGCTGGCCGTGCTGACTTTCTTGCGCGCCTGAGGCGCACCGGCCGGAACCCGTAGGCTTGCAGGACTTTTGCGCCGACGCCGACGCCATCGAGCCCGCCTTGGTGGGCGGGACATCGCCATCGACCTGGGAACGGCCAACACGCTCGCCTACCTGAGGGGCGAGGGCATTCGCGTGTCCGAGCCCTCCGTGGTCGCGATCGACACCCGTACCGGCGACGTGCACGCGGTCGGGGAGGACGCCCAGCGCATGATCGGCCGCACGCCCGCCTCGATCTCGGCCGTGCGGCCGCTGCGCCACGGGGTGATCACGGATTTCGAGACGACCGAGGCGATGCTGCGCCACTTCATCGGCCGGGTGCACAAGAGCCGCTTCGCCCACCCGCGCCTCGTGATGTGCGCGCCGTCGGGGATCACCGACGTCGAGCGGCGCGCCCTGGAAGAGGCGTGCCTGGCCGCCGGCGCACGCTCGGTGCAGCTGATCGAGGAGCCGATGGCGGCCGCGATCGGCGCCGGCCTCCCGATCGGCGAGCCGCTCGCCAACGTGGTCGTCGACATCGGCGGCGGCACCAGCGAGGTGGCCGTGATCTCGCTCGGCGGGATCGTCGTGTCGCGCTCGCTGCGGGTGGGGGGCTACGACTTCGACGAGGCGCTGGCCACCTACGTCCGCCGCCACCACCGACTGGCGATCGGCGAGACCACCTCAGAGGCGGTCAAGCTCGAGGTGGGCGGCTGCGCGCCGGACGAGAGCGACGCCCAGACCGAGGTGCGCGGCCGCGACCCCGCGACCGGGCTGCCGCGCGAGGCCAAGGTCACGAGCGCGGAGACGCGCGAGGCGCTGGAGCCGCTCGTGAGCGAGATCATCGACGCGGTCAAGGACGCGCTGGAGAACACGCCTCCCGAGCTGGCGGCCGACCTGACCCGGCGCGGCATCCTGCTCGCGGGCGGCGGCGCGCTGCTGCGCGGCTTCGCGGAGCGCCTCCAGCACGAGACGCACGTGCCGGTGGCGCTCGCCGACGACCCGCTCACCTGCGTAGTGCTCGGCGCGGGCCACGCGCTCGAGGAGATCGACGTGCTCGAGCGAGCCGCGCTCTAGGCGATCGACAGCAGGTACTCGCCGCGAAAGCGCATCGTGCCGTCGTCGGCCTCGTTGACCTCGTGCAGGTACTCCAGGTAGGTCTCGTGCACGATGTCCCCGAGCTGCTCTCGCGCGGCGATCAGCGGCCCGAAGCTGTTCTCCATGAACTCGGCATAGCCCTCGGTCGACGGGTAGCTCCACTCGACGAAGTGACGCTCGAAGCGCGTGTCCTCCCCGAGCAGCGCGCGCACGTGCTCCTCGGTTCCCCACAGCGTCGGCGGCTGGAAGCCTTCCGGGGGCGGAGGCGAGATCGCGCCGATGCGCCGGAACATCTCCCCGAGCTTGCCTTCGGGCGTCCAGCACGCGATCGCGATTCGACCGTCCGGCCGGCAGACCCGGCGCATCTCGTCCGCGGTGCGCTTGTGGTCTGGGGCGAACATGTTTCCGAAGCACGAGATCACCCGGTCGAAGCTGTCGTCCTCGAACGGCAGCGCCTGGGCGTCGCCCTCGATCCAGTCCACCTCGACCATCGAGTCGGCCCCGTACTCGCGGGCGATCGCGAGCAGGCCCGGCGAGAAGTCGAGTCCGGTCACGCGCGCGGCCAGCTTCGCGGCCGGCACGGTGGCGTTGCCGGTGCCGCAGGCCACGTCGAGCACGTCCATGCCCGGCTCGATGCCGGCCTTCTCCACCACGACCTCGCCGGCCGAGGCGATCTTGTCGGCGACGGCCTTGTAGTCCCCTGTTCCCCACATGTCGTTCATGCGGGTTATCCGTACCACACCGCAGCGACCTACCTGCAACCCTGCGCCGCATGGATCCGATCGTCACCGCCACCGACGTACGCCGCCGCTACGGCGAGGGAGATGCCGCAGTCGACGCGCTCGCCGGGGTGAGTGTCTCCTTCGAGCGCGGCCGTTTCAGCGCGATCATGGGCCCGTCCGGGTCCGGCAAGTCGACGCTGATGCACATCCTCGCCGGGCTCGATCGACCCACGTCGGGCTCCGTGGTGCTCGACGGCGTCGAGATCTCGGACCTCGACGACGGCGACCTGACCAAGCTGCGCCGCGACAAGCTCGGCTTCATCTTCCAGTTCTTCAACCTGATCCCGGTCCTCACCGCCGAGGAGAACATCGTGCTGCCGCTCTCGATCGCCGGCCGCTCGGTCGACGACGAGTGGCTGCGGCGCCTGGTCGACACCGTCGGCCTGGGCGACCGGCTCACCCACCGCCCGGCCGAGCTGTCGGGCGGCCAGCAGCAGCGCGTGGCGGTGGCGCGCGCGCTGGTCTCGAGGCCGGCCGTCGTGTTCGCGGACGAGCCCACGGGCAACCTCGACTCCAAGTCGAGCGACGAGGTGCTGTGCCTGCTGCGCCAGTCCGTGGACGACCTCGGCCAGACCGTCGTGATGGTCACCCACGACCCCGAGGCGGCCTCGCACGCCGACCGCCTGATCGTGCTGCGCGACGGGCAGGTCGTGCACGACGGCAGCGCCGGCACGGCCGACGACGTGATCGAGCTGATGAAGGCGGTTGCGTAGTGCGGCCGACCGAGAGGTCGGTCGCGGCTCGGCGAGCGAGAACCGAGCATCGCGGCTCACACGGGCGCAGCCAATGCAGCGCATTGGCGAGCACCGTGGGAGCGGCGAGGCGATGGTTCGCAGCCGCCGAACGCGATCGAGATCGAGGAAGGGCGCACCTGTGAGGAAGGTCTCGCTCCGCGGGCTCCGGTCGCGCAAGCTGCGCACGTCGGTCACGGTGCTCGCCGTGCTGCTGGGCGTGGCGTTCATCGCCGGCAGCTACGTCCTCACGGACACGATCAACAAGTCGTTCGACGAGATCTTCGACGTCGCCTACGCCGGCACGGACGTCGCCGTCTCGTCCAGCACCACCGGCCAGGGCGACAACGCCTCGCCGCCGCCCTTCCCGGCGCGCTACCTCGACAAGGTGCGCCAGGTGGACGGGGTGGAGAAGGCCGAGGGCGGCATCTTCTCGATCGGCCGCTTCGTGGACGCGAAGGGCGACCAGCTCAGCTCGAGCTTCGCTCCCGAGTTCATCTCGTCCACCGCCCAGAAGCCCTTCGACACCCTCACCTACGTCGAGGGTCACCCGCCGCGCACGGCCGGCGAGACCTCGCTCGACCAGTCGACGTCCGACCGCGAGCACCTGGGCATCGGCGACACGCTGCGGATCGCGGCCGAGGCGGGCGTGAAGTCCTACACGATCGTCGGCATCCAGCGGCTCGGCGACACCTCGTCGGGCGGTTCGAGCACGGCCCAGCTGACGCTGCCCGAGGCCCAGCGCCTGACCCAGAAGGAGGGCGAGCTCGACGGGATCTCCGTCAAGGCCGCGCCCGGCGTCGCGCCCAAGGAGCTGGCTCGGCGCATCGACCGCGTGCTGCCGCCGCGCCTGCTGGTCGAGACGGGGCAGCAGGCCGCCGCGCGCCAGTCGCAGGACATCAAGGACCAGCTCAGTTTCTTCCGCGTGATCCTGCTCGTGTTCGGCGGCGTGGCCCTGCTGGTGGGCAGCTTCCTGATCTTCAACACGTTCTCGATCACGGTCGCCCAGCGCATCCGCGAGCTCGGGATGCTGCGCACGCTGGGCGCCACGCGCGGGCAGATCCTGCGCGGGATGATCACCGAGGCGACGATCATCGGGGCGCTCGGGGCGGTGCTCGGCGTGTTCGCCGGAATCGGCTTCGCGGCGGGTCTGAACGCGATCTTCAAGAGCTTCGGGATCGACCTGCCCAACACCGGCATGGTGATCGAGACGCGCACGATCATCGTCTCGGTCGTGGTCGGCATGTTCGTGACGCTCGCCGCCGCGCTCACGCCGGCGCTGCGGGCCACACGCGTGTCGCCGATGGCGGCGCTGCTCGAGGCCGAGCTGCCCGAGGGCCGCGGCCGCGGCAAGATCTTCGCGGCGGTGGCGGCGCTGCTCACGCTGGGCGGCCTCGGCATCGCCGCCTACGGCCTGCTCGGCTCGATCAGCGACTCGAACACGGCGGCCGGCCTCGTCGGCGGCGGCGCCGTGGCGACGCTGTTCGGCGTGTCGATGTTCAGCCCGCGGCTGGTGCGCCCGTTGGCGTCGGTGATCGGCTGGCCGCTGGAGCGGCTGCGCGGCCTGACCGGGCGCCTGGCACGCGAGAACGCGGTGCGCAAGCCGGGCCGCACGGCGGTCACGGCCGGGGCGCTGATGATCGGGCTGGCAGTCGTCGTGTTCGTGACGGTCTTCGCCGCCGGGATCAGCGCGTCCGTGGGCAACGCGATCGACCGCAACTTCCAGGGCGACATCGTCCTCCAGAACACCGACGGCTTCTCCCCGATCAGCTCGGGAGCCGGGCGCGAGGCGAAGCAGGTGCCGGGAGTGAAGACGGTGTCGTCGCTGAGCTTCACCGGGGCCGTCTACAAGCACAACGACATCCGCGTGTCGGCGGTCGATCCCAAGACGGTGTCGGACGTGCTGTCGCTCGACTGGAAGAAGGGCTCGCCGAGCACGCTCTCCTCGCTGTCCGGCGACGGCGCGGTGCTGGACGACGCCTGGGCGAAGAAGAACGACATCGACGTCGGCGACCGGCTGACGGTGCGCACCGCGCTGGAGCGCCCGCAGACGCTGACCGTCGAGGGCACCGTGAAGGACAACGCGGACCTGCTCGGCAACCTGGTCGTCACGGACCAGCTGCTGCGCCGCGCATTCGGCGCCCGCGAGCCGAGCATGACGTTCATCAAGCTCGCCCCCGGTGCCAACGCGGCGCGGGTGCAGGACGAGATCTCGAACCGGGTGAAGGCGAAGTTCGCCACCGTCGAGGCGTTGAACCAGAAGGAGCTGAAGGACAACCAGGAGCAGCAGATCCAGCAGCTGGTCTCGTTCTTCTACGTGCTGCTGGCGCTGGCGATCGTGATCTCCCTGCTGGGCATCGTGACCACGCTGGCGCTGTCGATCCACGAGCGCACGCGCGAGCTGGGCATGCTGCGCGCGGTGGGGATGTCGCGCAAGCAGGTGCGCCGCCTGGTCCGCTACGAGGCCGTGATCACGGCGCTGATCGGAGCCGTCCTCGGGACGATCCTGGGCGTCATCTTCGCCACTCTGGTGTCGCGCCCGCTGGCCGACGAGGGCTTCGAGCTCTCCTACCCGATCGGCACGCTGTTCGTCCTGCTGGTGCTGGCCGCGCTGGCCGGAGTCCTGGCGGCGATCTGGCCGGCACGCCGCGCGGCCAAGCTCGACGTGCTGAGGGCGCTCGCATACGAGTAGGACCCGCGGACTTTTGTTGCGTTTCCGTGCCTATAGGTGGGGAAACGCAACAAATGAGCCGAAGGGGAGCGGGATGCGCCTAGCCGCCGCGATCCTCTCGTCGCTCCTGCTGGCCCCGGCCGCGCACGCGGCCACGGCGGAGGTGAGCACCGGAGCGCTCCGCATCACGGCCGCCCCCGGCGAGTACAACGCGATCACGGTCGCGCCGAGCGCCACGGCGCTCGCGGTAACCGACGCCGGCGCTCCGCTCACGGCGGGTCCCGGCTGCGTGCCTCAGGGCATCGGCGCGATCTGCACCGGCGCCACCCGCGTCGAGGCCGACCTGGGCGACGGCGACGACGCCTTCACGCTCTCGGCGCCGCTGCCCGCCCACGTGAGCGGCGGCGAGGGCAACGACACGCTTGCCGTGTCCGCTGCAGTCGCCACGCTCGAGGGCGACGAGGGCGACGACACCCTCACCGCGGCCGGCGGCGCCGACGTCCTCAGCGGCGGCCCGGGCTTCGACACGCTCGCCGGAGGTGAGGGCGACGATCTGCTCGACGGCGGCACCGGGGGCGACACCGCGGACGGCGGCGGTGGCAACGACTCGATCGTCCTGCGCGACCTCGTGGCGGACACCGCGACCTGCGGGCCGGGCCGGGACACCGTGCGAGCCGAGGTGCTCGACCAGCTCGACTTCGCCTGCGAGCGGGTCGACTACGGCCCGCCCGGCAGCGTCGGGCGCCTGCGCTCGATCACGGGCGGCGGGCGCTTCGTCCGGATCCCGGGCGAGGCCTGGGCGCGCGTGGACCGGCGCATCCTGCCCGACGTGCTCTACCTGATCCGCCGCTACAACGTGCAGGTCGGGGACGGGTTCGCGACCACCGGTCACGAGCGGTTCGGCGAGCACCCGCTCGGCCTGGCGGTGGACCTCTACCCGGGCCCGGGCGGCAGCTGGCGCCAGGTCGCCCGCCTGGCCAAGTGGGCCGAGCCGCGCCAGAACCACACCCGCCCGCCCTTCCGCTGGGTGGGCTGGAACGGCGACGCCAACCACGGCGATCCCCAGCACTGCCGGGTCAGCCGCGGCTGCCCGCCCCACCTGCACCTCTCCTGGGCCCACTCGCCCGGCAAGCGGCTCCACCCGGTGCGGCGGGTGTGGGTCTTCGACGTGCGCGACGCGCCGGGCTAGCCCCGGCTCCTCGCCGCCCGCACCGCCTCGGCGATCTCGTGCACGCCGGCTCGAATCGTGGGCTCGGACATCTTCGCGTAGCCGAGCATGAGCGTCGGGGGCCCGGAGCTGTCGGGCGGCCAGTAGTCGCGCATGGTCTCCAGGTGGATGCGGCGGTCGCGCACCTCCTCGACGATCGCCTGCTCGTCGTCGCTCTCGGGGAGCTCGACGAGCGCGTGCAGCCCGGCGGCGATGCCCTGCACGGTCGCCTCCGGCAGCTCTTCGGCGATCGCCTCGATCAGTGCGTCGCGCCGCGCCCGGTAGCGGGTGCGCATGCGGCGCAGGTGACGGTCGAGCTCTCCGCGCGTGAGGAAGTCCGCGAACGCGTGCTGGTCGATGCGACCGGTTCCCCGGTCGGCGCGGATCTTCTCCTCGGCGACGGCGTCCAGGAGCGCGGGCGGCACGACCAGCCAGCCGATCCGCAGCGCCGGCGCGAGCGTCTTGCTGACCGAGCCCGCGTACACGACCCGGTCGGGCTCCAGGCCCTGCAGCGCTCCGACGGCCGCGCGGTCGTAGCGGTACTCGGCGTCGTAGTCGTCCTCGATCGCGATCGCGTCCCGCTCGCGCAGCCAGGCGAGCAGCTGCGACCGGCGCTCGCCGGCGAGCACCACGCCCATCGGGTGCTGGTGGGCGGGGGTGAGGATCACCACGTCGGCATCGGTCCGCTCGAGCTCGTCGACGCGGATCCCCGCCTCGTCGACCGGCACCGGCGATCGGCTCGAGCCCAGCCCGAACCGCGGTCTGCACCTGGTCCGGCCAGGTCGGATCCTCGAAGGCAGCCCGCTTCGCGCCGGCGGCCGCGAGCGCCTGGCAGACGAGCCCCAGCCCCTGCGAGTAGCCGCAGGTGACGACGATGTTCCCCGGGCTGGCGACCACGCCGCGCACGCGCCCGAGGTAGTCGGCCAGGGCCATGCGCAGCGCCTCGACGCCGCGCATGTCGCCGTAGCCGAGGTCGGCGTCCGTGATCGTCGTGACCGCCTCGCGCAGCGAGCGCAGCCAGGCCGTGCGCGGGAAGGTGGACACGTCCGGCACGCTCGGCCGGAAGTCGTAGCGCGGGGGTGGAGCCGGGGTCAGCGTCACCGCCCCGCCCGCCTCGGCCGCGGTCTCCGAGACACGTGGGCGAGCGCCCTGGCGCAGCGCCAGGTAGCCCTCCGCCGCCAGCTGCGAGTAGGCGTCGACGGCGATGCGCCGCGACACGCCCAGCTGACGCGCCAGATCGCGCGTGGACGGCAAGCGCGCGCCGGGTCGCAGGGCGCCCTCGCGGATCGCGCGCCTGAACTGGTCCTCGATCTGCGAGCCGAGCGTTCCGGGGGCGTCGCGGGCCACCGAGACCAGCAGGTCGATCGGCTGACTGGTCTCGTCTACGGCCACGGGACTGGATCTGGTACCTGCACCAGTCGCCAACGTAGCATCCAGTCCATGGGAAAAATCGTGATCACGGAGTTCGTGTCCCTCGACGGCGTCATGGAGGACCCCGGCGGAGCCGAGGACTACAAGCACGGAGGCTGGACCTTCGAGTTCGACGGCGGCGACGAGGGCAACCAGTTCAAGCTCGACGAGACGCTCGAGGCGGAGGCCCTGCTGCTCGGCCGCGTGACCTACGAGGGCTTCGCGGCGGCCTGGCCGGGGATGGAGGATCCGGTCGGCTTCGCGGACAAGATGAACGGGATGCCCAAGTACGTCGTCTCGTCGACGCTGGAGAACCCCGAGTGGAACAACTCGACCGTGCTCGAGGGCGACCCGGCCGAGTCGGTCGCGAAGCTCAAGCAGGAGGTCGACGGCGTGATCCTCGTCGGCGGCAGCGCCCAGCTGGCGCAGACTTTGATCGAGAACGACCTGGTCGACGAGATCCGGCTGATGGTCTTCCCGGTCGTGCTCGGAGCCGGCAAGCGCCTGTTCGGCGACGGCAGCGACAAGCTCCGCCTGCGGCTCGCCGACTCGAAGACCGTCGGCGACGGCATCACGATCCTCACCTACGAACGGGACCGCGACTCCGGCTGAGCCTAGGATTCGCGGTCGTGGCTGCCCCCGGCAACACCGCGGCCGACCTCGCCGAGCGCCTGCTGGCCGGTGACAAGCGGGCGCTCGCGCGCGCGATCTCGCTGGTGGAGAACGACGATCCCGAGGGCTGGGCGCTCGTCCGCGAGGTCTACCCGAAGACGGGCAACGCGGGCGTGGTCGGGTTCACGGGCCCGCCGGGCGTCGGCAAGTCGACCCTGATCGGCCGCCTGATCGAGAACGCGCGCGACCGCGACCGCGAGGTGGCCGTGCTGTCGATCGACCCCAGCTCCCCGTTCACCCAGGGCGCCCTGCTGGGCGATCGGATCCGCCTGTCCGACCACTTCCTCGACCCAGGCGTGTTCATCCGCTCGATGGCCAGCCGCGGATCGCTCGGCGGCCTGTCCGAGGCCACGCTCCAGGCGGCCCTGCTGATGGACGCGAGCGGGAAGGACGACGTGTTCATCGAGACCGTGGGCGTCGGCCAGGCCGAGGTGGACATCATCGACCACGCGGACACCGTGGTGCTGGTGCTGATGCCCGGCTCGGGTGACTCGGTCCAGGCGCTCAAGGCCGGCGTGATGGAGATCCCGGACGTGATCGTCGTCAACAAGTCCGACCACCCGCTCACCGACACGATGGTCCGCGAGATCCGCGGCACGCTCTCGCTGGCGCCCCAGGAGGGCTGGCGCGTGCCGATCGTGAAGACGGAGGCCAGCCGCTCCGAGGGGATCGAGGAGCTGGCCGAGAAGATCCGCGAGCACCACGCGTTCATCGAGGAGCAGGGCACGCTCGCGGAGCGCCGCCGGCGCAACCTGATGAACGAGGTGCTGGCACTGGCGGCAGCGCGGCTGCGGCGCCGGCTCGAGGACCAGGTGCGCGAGGACGAGTCGGTGCAGGAGCTCCTGGACGAGGTCGTGGCACGACGGCTCGATCCGGCCAGCGCGGCAGCAAAGTTGCTGGAACGCGAGCTATAGCCCCCGCAGGGGTAGGCTCGAAGCATGTCCGAGCGCTCCTTCCGCCTCGACCCGGCGGAGCCCGTGCCCGACGAGGTCCGGCGCGTCGCGCGCGGGCGCATCGACCACGCGCTCGACGAGCTGCGCGGCAGGGCCGACAGCACGCGTGAGGAGGCGGTCCACGAGGCGCGCAAGGACATGAAGAAGCTGCGCGCACTGGTGCGGCTGGTGCGCGGCGAGCTGGGCGACCGCGTCTACCGCGCCGAGAACACCTGCTTCCGCGACACCGCCGCCGAGCTCGCCGGGGTGCGCGACGCGGACGTGATGCTGGCGACGCTCGGCGATCTCGAGCAGCGCTACGGCGAGCTGCCGGGCGCCGGGGCCCGGCTGCGTCCGGCGCTGGTGGCGCACCGCTTCCGCGCGGCCGCGGGCTCGCTCAAGCCGGCGTCCATGGCCGCCGTCGAGACCCTCGCCGAGGCGCGCGATCGCGTGGAGGACTGGCCGCTCGAGACGGACGGCTTCGAGGCGTTCGAGGACGGTCTGGGGCGGATGTACCGCCAGGGCCGCCGGGCCTACCGCGCCGCCCAGAAGCCTGCCGAACGCCGAGCACATGCACGAGTGGCGCAAGCGGGTGAAGGACCACTGGTACCACGTGCTGCTGCTCGAGGACGATCTGGAAGCCGGTGATGAGCGCGCTGTCCGACGAGGCACACGACCTGTCCGAGCGCCTCGGCGACGATCACGACCTCGCGGTGCTGCTCGACTGGGCGCACCGGCACGCCAGCACGCTCGACGGGGCTGACCCGGTCCTGCGCGGCTTCGACGTGATCCTGGAGAGCCGGCGCCGCGAGCTCCAGGAGGAGGCGTTCGACTACGGGGCGCGGCTGTACGCCGACAAGCCGAGCGTGTTCGTCGACCGGCTCGAGGGCTGGTGGGAGGCCTCGCGGAGCGCGGTGTCCCCCCAGCGCACGTCGGCGTAGAGCCAGGCCGAGATTCCGAGCGTTATGACCGCGAGGGCCACGCCCACGCGTGGCAGGCGGCGCAGGCCGAGCGCCACGAGCGGGACGGCCAGCGGCAGCGCCGGGATCAGGTGGCGGGCCGCGAACGGGACCGTGTCGGCCGTGGGGGCCAGCAGCACGGCCATGGCGAGCTGAACGCCGAGCACGGCCGCGCAGAGGCCGGCGGTCAGCTCCATGGTGTGCAGCTGCGAGACGGCGCGGGCGAGGTGGTCGCGGCGCGAGCGCCACAGCCACCAGAGACCGGCGAAGGCGAGCGCGAACAGGGGCGCCCAGCGCAGCAGCCCGAAGCCGGGGTCGACGAACAGGGTGCCCAGGCGCGGCAGGCGGCCGAGGTAGTCGGCGACGTTCGAGGCGCCGGTGGCGGAGTCGGCGGCCGAGTAGGGGGTGGGCCCGTCGTAGAGCGCCTCGTTGATCCCGACCAGGAGGGCGAGGCTGAACAGCGACACCTCGACGGCGCCGATCGTGAGGGTGCGCCGGCGCGAGCGCCAGAGCGCGCGGGCGGCGACCACGCCGATGACAGTGGCGGCGGGGAGGAAGCGCACGCCGAGCCAGGGGAGGACGCCGAGCGCCAAGAAGCAGCCGAAGGCGTGGCGCCAGCCTGGGCGCTCGTCGAGCTTGACCGCGAGCAGGGCGGCGCCGGCGAGCAGCGCGCCGGCGGCCAGCTCGGGAGAGACGGCCGTGCTGTAGGCGAGCAGGGGCGGGCTGAGGCCGGCCGCCGCGGCGGCGCCGAGCGCCCAGGGATCGGGAGCCGCCCTGAGCGCGAGGCGGTAGGCGAGCGCGAGGCCGAGCGCGGCGAGCGCGGCGAGGAACAGCTCGACCGCCTTCGCGCCGCCGATCGCATAGGCGGGGAGGATCAGCAGCGGGAAGCCGATCCCGTAGGGCTCGTTCAGGCGGCCCTTGCTCAGCTTCCCGTGGGGCTTGACCCCGCGCTCGACGTACTGGTTGGCCACGTCGACGTCGGCATCGTGGGAGAGCGACCTGGCCGCGAGCAGGTAGTGCGGCTCGTCGCCGGTGTAGTCGTCGAACCCGATCGTGGCCGCGTAGACGCCGAACAGCAGCAGCCACAGGGCGAGAGCGCGGCGCATGGCGGGGCAGACTAGGGCTCTGCCCCGCCCACGCCTTGCGGGCTAGGTGAGCGCGCCGATCTCCTCGGTGTAGATCGCCATCTGGCGGGCGATGCCCTCGTCGAGCGACGCGGCGACGAGCCCGAGGTTCTCGACGTGCAGGCTCGCGCGGGTCATGTGGCGCTGGAACTCCTCGTCCGAGCGAACGGCATCCATCTGCTCGGTGCTGCCGCGCAGCAGCATGAAGCCGTCGAGGTCGCCGCCGTGCGGATCGAGGAAGCAGATCTCGAAGCTCTCGATCCGTCCGTCGCCCTGCAGCTGACCGAAGAACTCGACGGTCTCGTTGAAGCCGTCGACCGCCGGGCCCTCACGCCCGCGAACCACCTGTCCCCAGCCAATGAACAAGCCAGCATCCGCCATGGAGTCCTCCTCCGTCGGGGGGTTGCAAGTCCACGCGCGACGCTACGCCTGTGGCGGGGCCGGATCAAGCCCGGACGACGCCGTTGATGGCGACCGCGAGGAAGCCCACGGCGGCCGCCGCGGGCGCCACCCTGGCGAGCAACAGCACGACCAGGTAGAAGCCGAGGCTGGGCGTCAGGCGGCGCACCAGCCTCCGGACGTCGTCCTCGGCGCCCTCGTGCAGCAGGTTGTCGCTGGAGATGACGTAGCGCCCCAGCAACGCGAACAGGGCGCTGACGAGGAACAGCGTCGCGCCGTAGAAGGCGACCGCCGCCCGCTCTGCGTGGGTGGTGTCGATCGCGTCGGCGACGAGACTGGTCGGGAACGGCAGGAAGGCGACGACCATGAGCAGCAGGAGGTTGATGCGGACGACGATCGGGTCGGCGTGGAGCATGCGGCGGAAGAGCGAGTGGTGGGCGAGCCAGAGGGCGCCGATCGTCAGGAAGCTGGTGACGTAGGCGAGGTACGAGGGCCACTCGTCGGCGATGCTGCCCCAGAGGTCGTCGAAGCCCGACTCAGGGATGGCGATCTCGAGCACCAGCAGCGTCGCGGCGATGCTGAAGACGGCGTCGCTGAATGCCTCGATGCGGCCCGACTCGAAGCGATCGGCCATCCGTATGGATTCGGGCTGGGCGGCGCGGGTCCTTGGGTGGGGCGAGGGTCGCGCGGGCCGGGCTTACCGGGGCGTGGACATTCTCGCGCGCGTCCAGGACCCGGACGGGAGGATCGTCGAGCTGACCTTCGAGCGCTGGGGACACATCGTCGTCGAGCATCCCGAGCTCACGCCTTACCGGGCCGAGGTGATGGCAGCCATCCAGGATCCGTACGCGCGCCTGCCGGGGCAGCGCGCCAATGAGTTCTGGTACCTCCTCGAGAAGGAAGGCCCGAGCCGGTGGCTCCAGGTGGTTGTAGCCTACGAACGCGAGCGGGGCTGGATCGTCACGGCGTTCGCTCGGAGACGCATGCCATGAGCCTGAAGATCGGAAAAACGGAGTTCGATGGCGTTTCCTATGACGCCGAAGTCGACGTGCTCTACCTGCATGTCGGTGATCCCGCGGACGCGGTCGAGTTCGACGCGTCGTCGGAGGGACACGCGCTGCGGTACGACGAGCTCGATCGCCTGGTCGGTATCACGATTCTCAACGCTCGCTGGACCTTGGAGCAGAACGACTCGGTTGTGATCACCACGTCCGCTGGACGTCTCGAAGCGACCCGTGCGGAGCTCGCTCCGGCTCTCGTCACACGAGCGGCCTAGCTAGCAGCCCAGCGCCCGCGCGATCACCATCTGCTGCACCTCGTCGGTGCCCTCGCCGATGGTGAGGATCTTGGCGTCGCGGTAGAAGCGGCAGACGGGGTATTCCTCGATGTAGCCGTAGCCGCCGTGGATCTGCACGGCCTCCTCGGCGGCGCGCACGGCGAGCCGGCCGGTCTTGAGCTTGGCCTGGGCGGCGGTGAGGCCGAACGGCTTGCCGGCGTCCTTCTCCAGCGCCGCCTTGTAGGTGAGCAGCCGGGCGGCCTCGATCTCGGTCGACATGTCGGCCAGCTTGCCCTGGATCGCCTGGAACTTCGAGATCGGCTGCCCGAAGGCGATCCGCTCCTTGGCGTAGCTGAGGGCCTCGTCCAAGGCTCCCTGGGCGAGCCCCAGGCCCATGGCGGCGACGCCGATGCGCCCGCCGTCGAGCGTCTGCATGAACTGCCTGAAGCCCTGGCCGCGAGCGCCGAGCAGGTTCTCCTCCGGCACGCGGCAGTCCTCGAAGCTGAGCGGCCGGGTGTCCGAGGCGTTCCAGCCCATCTTGCGGTAGCCCTCGCCGATCTCGTAGCCCGGGGTGCCGTTGGGCACGAGCAGGTTGGAAATCTCGTCGTCGCCGGTGCGCGCGGTGATCGTGACGAGGCCGGTGATGTCCGTGCCGGCGTTGGTGATGAACTGCTTGGCGCCGTTGATGACCCAGTCGCCGTTGTCGGAGACGGCGCGCGTGCGGGTGTTGCCGGCGTCCGAGCCGGCCTCGGGCTCGGTCAGGCCGAAGGCGGCCAGCTGCTCGCCGCTGGTCAGGCGCGGCAGCCACTCCTGCTTCTGGGCTTCGCTGCCGAACGCCACGATCGGCCAGGTGCCGAGCGACGTGTGCGCGGCCACCGTGATGCCCACGCTGGAGTCCACGCGCGCGAGCTCCTCGATGGCGAGCGTGTAGGCCAGATTGCCGGCTCCCCCGCCGCCGTACTCCTGGGGGTGGGGGATGCCCATCAGGCCCAATTTCCCCAGCTTCTGCACGATTTCGTACGGGAAGCTCTTGGTGCGGTCCAGCTCCTCCGCGACCGGCTTTACCTCACCCTGAGCGAAATCCCGCACCAGGCGCTGGATATCCCGCTGCTCGTCGCTCAGATCGAGGTTCATAAGCGGGGGCGGATCCTACCCACGTGGGCTACGCTCGATTGGGGAGGTTGCCGTGGCGGAGCGAAGACGAGACTGGAGTGAGGTGGCCAAGCGCGTCCGGCGACGCGGGCTGCTGCGCGCCTTCGTCGAGGACCCGCAGGCGACCAAGCCTTCCCCTCCGCCTGAGCCGAAGGAGGAGTTCGAATGGCGGGTCGAGGCTGGCCCGCTCGTCGAGCCCGAGGCGCAGGACACCGTGGAGTTCGAGGTCGACCCGGAGGTCAGCGAGCGCTTGCGCATGTGCCGGATCTCGTGCGCGGCGGTGATCGACGGGCTGGCCGACCTGCCCGCCCTGGAGGTCAACGGGCGGGTGCTGGAGGTGGCGCTGCTGCGGATGACGGTGCGCCGGCCGGAGGGCGACGCGGAGTGCTGCGTCCGCCAGCACATCCCGCCGGAGGTCCGGGGGCTGGTGGCGCCCGGAGCGGGCGTGATGGTGCTGGCCCACGAGCACGACCGCAGCGTGGCGGCGATCGACTGGACGGCGACCGGCGAGTGGATCGGGTCGAAGCTGACGTTCCCGACCGCGCACGAGCAGTACGACTGGCCGCCGCGCGAGGAGTGGCCGGAGGTCGGCTCGATCGAGGTACACGACGCGAACGGGCACCGGGAGGAGCTGGACGAGCGGCGGGGAGCGCTGGACCCTGGCGTCGGCGGGGCTGGTGTCTCTCACGCCCCTGCGGTCGCGGGTCGACCAGCGCGACGAGTGGCAGATCGCGCTCCAGCTGGGGAACGGGAGCACCGTCGAGATCGTCGACCGGGTGCCGATGCTGGCGCTGGCGCGGCTGCGGCCGGGGAACGAGTCGCGGGTGGGCACGCCGATCGACGTGCTGCTCTCGACCGAGGGCGACGTCACGGTCGACTGGGAGGCGACGCTGCGCCAGCCCGAGCTGAGGTCGCCGCTGAGCTAGCGGTGGAAGCCGGTGGTGCGGGCCAGGCAGATGAGGCTGGTCTGGACCGGGGTGGAGCCGCCGGCGTTGGCGAACCTCCACCGAGCGCCGCGCTCGCCGGTGAGGTCGGTGCCGGTGAAGAGGACGTCGGCCGTCGCGGGCAGGGAGACGCCCGTGGCGACGCTGTACTCGTTGGCCCGGCAGGAGTGGCTGGTGGTGCCGCCGTCGAATTGATCGGTGAACGAGGCCACGCGCGTCGAGAAGGCGTGGCGCTGGCCGGTGGAGGCGCGCTGCTTCTTGTCCAGGCACCTCGCGCTGAGGCTGCCCGCCGCACCGATGGCGGCGGTGTTCTTGACGGCGAAGGACCAGCCCCTGCCCACGGGCATGGCGCCGACGATGGCGAGCCCGTTGTCGTCGGAGCGGCGCTCGAGGCCCCAGCCGACGGGCAGCTGGCCGGTCGGGCACTTCAGGTCGATCTGCTGGGTGAAGCCGGGCGGGACCTCGAAGACGGGTTCGTAGGTGGTGCCGACCGCGAGGTTGACGCCGTCCACGTTGTGAGGAAGCCTCAGCCGGACGCATCTCAGCGTCGCCGAGCCGGAGCGGGTGAAGCGGAAGGACCAGCGACGAGCGTCGGGCACGGCGATTGAGCTGGACGCGTTGGGGGCGGCGCCGTTGAGAGCGACGCCGCGAGCGGGGCACTTGAGGGTGATGGACTTCGGTTGGCCGGGGCTCGCCGCGACGCTCTTCGTCACCCAGACGGGCTCGACGACCTTGGCCTCGGCCGGCGCGGGAAACACGACTGCCGTGAGGATCCCGATGACCGCGGCAGCCTCGAGGGTGCTTCTGACTGACCGACCGTTCACAAGCTCCGAACCTAACACCGGTCGTGCTGTTTACGCGATTCGGTTCGTGCGGAATTTGCGGGTATCTGGGTGCCGTGGGCGCCGCGTAGCATGAGGCGCCTGGTGACCCGCTTGGTCGGTCTTGTCGGTTCCTGGCTGCTGTTCGCATGCGTGTGGGCGGGGTCCGCGTGGGCGCAGGCGGGGTCGGGAAGCTCGGGGTTCGGAGGCGGCGGGGGAGGAGGCGGCGGGTTCTCGGGAGGCGGGGGCTCGGGGTCCGGGTCCGGTTCGGGCAACCCGATCGTGGTGCTGATCTTCTTCGGGTTCTTCGGGGTGTTCCTGGTCTACCTCGCGATCCACAGCTGGCGATATCGGGCGAAGGTGCGGGAGCGAGATTCAGCGCGTGCGTACGGCATCCGCGGAAGCGGCTGCGGATGACGCGTACTTCGAGGCTTCCGAGGTGGAGGGGCACGCGCGAGGGCTGTTCGTGGCGTGCCAGGAGGCGTGGGACGGGCGCGATGTGGAGCGGCTGTCGACGCTGGTCGGCGACGACCTGCTGGTGGAGTGGAAGCGGCGCCTGGACGACTTCGAGGCGAAGGGATGGCACAACCGAGTGTCGGTGCTGGCGCCGCCGCAGATCGAGTACGTGGGGCTGGTGAACCGAGAGGACGACACGGAGGACCGGGCGGTGGTTCGGATCACGGCCTCCTTGCGCGCCTTCGTGGAGGACGGCAACGGGCACCGGATGATGCGGACCGGGTCGAAGACGGAGAAGGTGACGCTGTGCGAGTACTGGACGCTGGCGCGCTCCGGCGACGCCGCGTGGAAGGTGGTGTCGATCGAGCAGCGGGCGGAGGGCGACCACCACCTGGACGAGGAGATCGTGGCCTCACCGTGGTCGGACACGACCCGGCTTGCCGACGAGTCGCTCGTCGAGCTTGCGGTGGAGGACGGGCTACCGCCGGGGTTTGTCACGGCGGACCTGGCGGTGGTGTCGTTCGACGGAACGGCGCGCGAGCAGGCGCTCGACCTGTCGTTGGCGGACGCCCGCTTCGCCCCAGACGTGCTGGAGGCGGCGGCGCGGAGGGCGGTGGCGGCGTGGGCGGAGGCGGTGGACGGGGACGACGCGGCGTTGGAGGCGGTCGCTTCGCCCGAGGCGGTGTTGGAGCTGCTGTACGGGGGCGACGAGTCGCGGAAGACGCGGGTGGTGGTGCGGGGGCCGCGGGTGCGGCAGATCAGGATCGTGGCGGTGGACGTGAAGCGCGAGCCGGCGACGATGACGATCGAGGTGGAGGTGGGCGGGCGGCGGTACGTGGAGGATCGGGATACGGCGGCGGTGGTGAGCGGGTCGAAGGACCATGCTGCGGCATTCACCGAGCGGTGGACGCTGGCGCTGACAGGTGAGCCCTCAGCTCCGTGGCGAATAGTTGCTCCTAGCGCGAGTGCCTCTCCCAAGCTGCCACTCCGGCCCTCGGGCTCATAACCCGAAGGTCGCGGGTCAATCCGCCGGCCCCGGTGGCTTGCGGACCGCCCCCAGTTGTCGTACCGCCGTCGTTCGAGGAGTCACATCGGCAGGTCCTGACCATGCACGGCGGCATGGGCGGGGACAGCTAGGGCCCCTACGCGGAACTCTTCGCTTCCCACCCGCTTCTTATGCGCGTAAAGCGCAACCGGCCGAGACACGAGGCCGCCGTGCCAGGCGAGCCGGACAGCGCCCACAAACCCTTAAAGGGAAGATTCTCGACCAACTTTATGGACAATGCGCTACAGTGACCGCCCGTGCGCTCCGTCGACGTCCATCAGCACCTCTGGCCCGAGGCCGTTTTTCGCGTTCTAGAGCGGCGTAGCGCTCCGCCCAAGGCCACGCTGGGCCGACGATCGCTGGCGCGTCGACCTCGAAGGCGAGCCCAGCTTCGACGTCCACCCGCGCGATCACGACCCCGACGAGCGCGCCCGCGAGCTCACCGTCGACCGGGCGCTCGTCGCACTCTCGAGCCCCGTCGGCCTCGAGGCCCTCCCCGCCCGCGACGCCCTCGCCGCCATCGCCGCCTGGCAAGAAGCAGCCAAGCAGCTGCCCGACGAGCTCGGCTGGTGGGCGGCGACCCCGGCGGCCCTGCAAGGCGACGGCGAGGCCGAGCTCGCCACCGAGGCCATCGCCGATGGCGCCGCCGGCCTCTGCCTTCCCGCCAACCGGCTCGCGACACCAAGCGAAGCGGAACAAACCCTCACCCTGCTCAACGCCGTCGCCGACGCAGGCGCCCCCGTCTTCATCCATCCCGGCCCGGCACAAGGCGGCAGCCAGACAGACCCCGCCTGGTGGTCTCCCGCCACCCGCTACGTCGCCCAGCAGCACGCCGCCTGGCACTCCTTCCACCACACGATCCGCCCTCAGCTACCGACCCTGAGGGCCATCTTCGCCGCCCTCGCCGGCCTCGCCCCTCTCCAGGCCGAGCGCACCACGACGAAGGGCGGACCGGACGCGGACAGCGCCCTCGCCGACCCCCTCACCTTCTACGACACCTGCTCCTACGGGCCGAGGGCCGTAAGAGCCATGGCCACCGCCGTCGGCATCGGCCAGCTCGTCCACGGCACCGACTACCCGGTCCACAGCCAAACCGAGGACCCCGTCGAGCAGGCCTTCGGCACCGGCTTCGCCCAGCTCGTCAAGACCACCGCCCCCGCCCGCGCCCTCGGCTACACCTGGGTGCCCGCGGCCAGAGAGGTCTCGGCGTGACCGAGCTCCCTCTCCCCGATCTCGAAGCGCACCTCCAGACCTGGGTCAACACGCCCAAGCGCCTGGCAGCCCCTCGAATCCGCCACGACGCACACGAGCGCACCTACGAGCTCCTCCACCGCGACGACCACGTCGAGATCTACCTCGTCTGCTGGATGCCCGGTCACGACACCGGCTTCCACGACCACGACGACAGCGCCGCCGCGATCGCCGTGCTCGACGGAGAGATCACCGAGGAGCGCCTCTCGCTCGCAAGCGGGCCAGTCGAGCGAACGCTGACGACAGGCGACACCGTCACCATCGCCCGCGAGGCCATCCACCGCGTGAGACATGCGGGCCAAATGCCCGCCACCACCCTGCACGCCTACTCGCCGCCCCTCCAAAGGGTCGGCACCTACCAAGTAGCCGACGACGGCGCCCTGCTGCGCCATCCCCGTCCCGCCGAGACGCCGCTCGAAGCGGCCGCATAACGGAGGCACCACAAGTGACGACAGCCACCGACAACCTGCTCGATAACAATGCCGCCTACGTGTCGGCCTTCGACCAAGGCGATCTCCCGCTTCCGCCCGCCCGCAAGCTCGCGGTCCTGGCCTGCATGGATGCGAGGCTCGACCCCGCCAAGGTCCTCGGCCTCGACGAGGGCGACGCCCACGTGATCCGCAACGCCGGCGGCGTCGTGAGCGACGACGCCCTCCGCAGCCTCGCCATCTCCCAGAACCTCCTGGGCACCGAGGAAATCATCCTCATCCACCACACCGACTGCGGCATGCTCACCTTCACCGACGACGAGTTCGCCGCCAAGCTCGAGGACGAGACGGGCCAACGCCCGGACTGGCACGCCCACGCCTTCGACGACCTCGAGCAGAACGTCCGCGAGTCGATCGACCTGATCAGGAGCAGCCCCTTCGTCCCGCGCACCGACAACGTGCGCGGCTTCGTCTACGAGGTCGAGACCGGCCGGCTGCGCGAGGTCACTTGACCCGCGGCGTCAGCATGTATCGCCACACCGGCCCGTAGGCCGGCACTCCCGGCGAGCTGCGCGGCGTCACGCTGTCGATCACCGTCGACGAGTGGTACTCCCCTGGGCTGCACACGCCGTCCGGCGCGCAGCGCGGCTCCCGCGAGGTCACCAGCCGGTGCGACCTGCCGAACGGCGCGGCCGCTCCGTCCACCGAGACCGGTGCGCCCGGCAGCTTCAAAGCCGCCCACACCGCCAGCTGCCCCGCGTGCCCCATCTCCAGCGTGTGGCTGAACCCGAATATCCGTGACTTCGGTGTCGCGAACGGCCCGCGGATCCAGTTGGCGACCGCGATCGATCCACCACCCACCGGCGCGTAGTCGTTCGCGCCGCCGAACATCCCCACCCGCAGCACCCGCCGCTCGCGCGCCGTGAACAGCGCCATCCCGGCTCCCTGCGAGTGGCCCGAGGTCAGGATCCGGTCGAAGCGCGGCTTGAACCCTCCGTACGCCCGGCTGCGCACCCGCGACACATAGGAGCCCCAGCCCTCGCCCGGGTACGTTCGCTTCAGGTACCCGAGCAGCTTGATCAGCCGGTTCATCACCGAGTGCGGCCTGTCGATCGCGATGCTCGGGTGGTCGTACCGTGCGCCCGCCCCGTAGAAGCGCTCGCCCCGGAAGTCGAGCGCGCAGTCGGGGTAGCTCGTGACCTGCACCGCCCTGCACACCGCTCGCACCGGCAGGCCGGCCGGGTCGTAGGCCAGGTTGATCACGTGGAAGCCGTCGCTCGCCATCTGCTGGGCGAGGAAGCCGGATCCGTTCGTCCCGCCGTCCGAGCCCGGGAAGTGCACCAGCAGCTGGTGGCGTCGCTGGCCCGGCGGCGGCGCCCAGACGCGGCTCGGCTGGCTGAGCCGGTCGCCGGTGATGGCCGCGTCCGTCGTGGCGGCCGGGACCGCGTGGGTCCCGCAGGCTGCGCAGATCAGGAGGGCGGTGATCATGGCGCGTCGGCGACCAGAAACCGCCCGGCGGCCGAGAGTTGCGCTAGCTGATCTTGAAGACCGGGTGGTCGGGCGCGATGCGCTGTAGGTCCGCCTCCGGCGCGTCCGCTCCGACCCCTCCGAAGAACTGCCCGGTCTCCCAGCTCCACTTCTTCAGATAAGCGCGGAGCAGGGGGACCTTCTCCTCGTCGGGCAGCTCCACGGCCGAGAACTCCTCCGCGCGGCGCCCCACCAGCAGCCGTCCGGACCGCGAAACCCGCAAATTGCGCACCCACTGCGTGTGCCCGCGCGGCGCCACCAGGTAGCGCTCGCCCTCGAACGTCATCAGGTTCACCGGCGTGCGGCGCGGCTCGCCGCTCTTGCGCCCCGGCACCTCCAGCACGCGCGAGCCCACCACGCTCACGCCCATCCGGGTCAGCGCCGCCACCACGCGGTTGAAGACGTTCTTCGTGAACCAGCCCGCTTTCTGGTAGTGCGCCATCACGCGGATTCTGGCACTGGCTCGCGCGAGCGCGCACCCAGCGTCGCGAACCCCACGGCCGCCAGCACGATCGCCACGCCGCTGAGCTGGATAGCCGAGGGCGACTCGTCCAGCAGCACCGCCCCCAGCATCACCGACGTGACCGGCTGCAGCATCAGCAGGATCGACGTCAGCGCCGCCGGCAGCCGCGGCAGCGAAGTCGAAATCAGCATCCACCCCAATACCTGCGACGACAGGGCGAGCACGATCAGCCACGCCTGCGACTCCGCGCCGGGCGTCCAGTCGATGTCCCCGATCGCCACTCCCGCGATCGCGCAGAACACGGCCCCGGACAGCGTGGCGTCGAACAGCGGCCCCGCCGGCGGCCGATCGCTGCTCCCGGCCTGCCGCAGGATCAGCAGGAAGAACGCGTACGAGATCGCCGTGAGCAGCCCGAAGATCACACCCAGCAGCGGGTCGTCTCCGTACGCGCCCGACCCGACCACCCCCGAGATCAGCACCACCCCGGTCAGCGCGATCGGGATCGAGATCAGCGTTCGCGACGTCGGCCGCTCGCCCAGCGCCGCCCACGCGATCAGCGCCACCAGCACCACCTGCACGTTGCCGAGCACGGTCGCGAGCCCCGCGCCGACGGCCTTGATCGAGTAGTTCCAGAAGATCAGGTCGGCCGCGAAGATCGCCCCGGCGGCCAGAGCGAGCTGCCGGTCGCGCCGCTCGCGCGGGCCGTATCGGACCCGCTCGCGCCATGCCAGCACGCCGAGCAGCGGCACCGCGTAGGCGCAGCGGAAGAAGGCGGCAGTCGCCGGCGTCACCTCGGCCAGCCGCACCAGGATCGCCGAGAACGCGATCACCAGCGCGCCCAGCAGCCCCGCCAGTTCCGGTCGCTCGCTCACCGCGGGAGCGTAGCCCGCGGGTATCGTCACCCGCCGTGGATCGCAACACGCGTGCTCTGGACGATCGTCGTCTTCTTCGGCGCCACCGTGATGTTCGGCGCGATCGCCAATGTGACGGACGACGAGAGCGCCGGCGTTCGGATCGGCCTCCAGACCGTCGCCGGCCTGATCCTCGTCGCCCTGATCGTCGCCTACCTTCGGAGGACTCGCCGATGAGACCGCTCGCCGACCAGACCATCCTGATCACCGGCTCGACCGACGGCCACGGCCGGCGTGTTGCCGAGGAGCTCGTCAAGGACGGGGCGAGCGTGCTCGTGCACGGGCGCGATCCCGACAAGGTCGCGCGTGTGACCGACGAGATCGGCGCGGCGCGGGGCCTGACCGCCGATCTGTCGCGGCTGGACGACGTGCGCCGCCTGGCCGGCGAGGTCGACCAGCTCGACACGCTCGTCAACAACGCCGGCATCGTGATCCCCGAGCGCCGGGAGAGCGCCGACGGCTACGAGCTCACCCTCGCCGTCAACTACCTGTCCCACTTCCTCCTGACCTCGCTGCTGCTGCCCAAGCTGCGCGAGCCGGCGCGGATCGTGAACGTCTCCTCGATCGGCCAGTACGCGCTCGACTTCGACGACCTCCAGTACGAGCGCGACTTCAACGGCTACTACGCCTACGCGAAGAGCAAGCTCGCCCAGATCCTGTTCACGCGCGAGCTGGCCGAGCGGGTGGGCGACCGCGACGTGACCGTCAACGCGCTTCACCCGGCCACGCTGATGGACACCAACATGGTGCTCGGGCCGGGCGGGACACCGCAGAGCTCGGTGGAGGAGGGGGTGGAGGCGACCCTGCGCCTGATCGTCGACCCCTCGCTCGATGGCGTGACCGGAGGGTTCTTCAACGGCAAGCGCGATTGGCGACCCGACCCGCAGGCCGACGACCCCGAGGCGCGCAGGCGGCTGTGGGAGGAGAGCGAGCGGTTGACCGGGGTCTCTTGACGCGCTGGATCGTCGACGGCATGAACGTGATCGGGTCGCGCCCGACGGGCTGGTGGCACGACCGGCCCGGCGCGATGCAGCAGCTGGTCCATGAGCTGCTGGCGCTGGAGGAGCCGGTGACCGTCGTCTTCGACGGCCGCCCGTTTGCCGTCCAGGACGCGGGGGACATCGACGTGCGGTTCGCCTCGCGCTCCGGTCGCAACGCGGCCGACGACGACATCGCCGACCTGGTCGCCGGCGCGGCCGACCCGGGCGAGCTGCGGGTGGTGACGTCGGATCGCGAGCTGGCTGAGCGGGTGCGCGCGCATGGGGTCGAGGTCGTGGGGGCGAAACAGTTCCGCGACCGACTTGACCATGCGTGATCCGCGCTACTCGGTTGCCCTGCTCGACTGGCTCGCCTGCGCCGCGGGCGGTCGCGACGAGCCCGCGGCGCGGGCCGCGCGTCAGCTCGGCGACCCCGTGGTGCTCGCGGGCACCTCCGGCCATGTGCTGGATTTCGACGACACCTATCTGCCTGGCATCGCGCACCTGAGCGCGCCCACGGCGCCGGCCGCGCTGGTGGTGGCGGCCGAGCTCGGCCTGACCGCCGGGGACGCGCTCGAGGCGTTCGCCGAGGGCTTCGAGGCCATGGCCGCCGTGGCGCGGGCCAGCCATCCCGCGCTCTACGACAACGGCTGGCATCCGACCGCGGTCTGCGGCGGGGTCGGGGCTGCCGTGGCGGCCGCCGTGCTGCTCGACGCGCCCCGGGACGACGCCGTGGCGATCGCGCTGCTGCGGGCCGGCGGGCTGCAGGCGGCGTTCGGCTCGGACGGCAAGTCGCTCCAGGTCGGGTTGGCGGCGGCGTCGGGCGTGGCGGCCGCGCGGCTTGCGCGCGCGGGCGCGCGCGTGTCGCTCGACGAGGCTGCCGCCGGCTTCCAGCAGGCGACCGGCGGGCGCTACGCCGAGCCGGGCGGCCGCGCGGGCGACCCCGGGGCGCCGCTGGCCATCGCCGACAACTGGATCAAGGCGTGGCCCTGCTGCCTGCAGACGCACGGCGCCATCGAGGCCGCCGATCGGCTCGACGGCGACGCTCCGGACGACCTGCGCGTGACCGCCCACCCGGTCTCGCTTCAGGCGGCGGGCTACGGTCCCGAGCCCGCCGACGGCCTGCAGGCGAAGTTCTCGATCCCGTACCTCACCGCCTACACCCTGAGGCACGGTCCGCCGACGGTGGAGAGCTTCGCCGGGGTCGACGCCGCGGTGGCGGAGCGGGCCAAGTCGATCGAGGTCGACGCGGACGCCTCGCTGCTCGAGTCGGAGTTCGTGCTCAGCGGCGGCGGCGCGGAGCTCGTCCGCGTGACCGCCGCGCTCGGGTCGCCGCAGCAGCCGATGGACGCCGCGGCGCTGCGCGCCAAGGTCGAGCGCCTTGGCGGCGCGGAGCTGGCGGGTGCCCTGGACGAGCTCGACCGGCCGGCGGGCGATCTGCTCGCGCTCGCCGGGATCGCCTGAGTCGGCCCAACCCGGCCGACCGAGAGGCTCGCCGTCCGTGGCTTAGCCTGCTGGGGGTATGTGGGGCAAGATCGCGGTCGGGCTGGCCTGCGTCGTCGTGGCGGGTGCCCTGTTCGCGCTCGGCCGGCTGAGCGCCGATGACGACGATTCGGGCGGCGCCGGCAGCGCGGCCAGCGCGGCCGCGGCCCGGGCCGCCGGCCTGCGCGAGGGCAGGGCCGCCGGCCTGAGCGAGGGGCGGGCCCTCCAGGCGAGCGAGTCCGCCGCGCCGGGCGCGCGCCGTGCCACGCGCCGTGCCTTTGCCGCCGGCTACACCGCCGGCGCCAACGACGTCTTCGGCGGCTTCGACGGCGGCTGGTCGCTCTCCACTCCCTACGTGATCACCCTGCGGCGCGGCAGCGGCCCGATCACCTACCGGATCGACTCGCGCCGGCCGGCTCGGGGCACGGCCGCCCCGTGATCGCCCGGCTCAGGCGACGGTAACCAGCGGCGCCGGCGCCACCGGATCGCGCAGGCGTTCCTCGACCACCACCCGGCAGCCGCGCGCCGGCGTGACCGTCACGTGTCGCACCTGCGGTCGCTCCGGCCGCTGCGAGGGCGCGGCCAGCCGCACCCGGCGCAGCACCTCGCGCAGCACGACCCGCATCTCCACCTGCGCGAACGACGCCCCGATGCACCTCCGCACCCCGCCGCCGAACGGGATCCACGAGTACGACTCGGCGCCCTCGGAGAGGAAGCGCTCCGGGCGGAACTGCTCGGGCTCGTCGTAGAGGTCCGGGCGCATGTGCAGGGCCGCGATCGCTGGCAGCACCATCGTGCCGGCCGGCAGCAGCCAGCCGCCGACCTCCGTGTCGCGGGTCAGCTTCCTGGCCACGTCCATGATCACCGGTCGGACGCGCAGCGTCTCCTTGACGACCGCGTCGAGGTAGTCGTCGTCCTCGAGCGAGTCGAGCGTCCGCTCCATCGCCCGCGGCGTGCGCAGCAGCCGCTCGAAGGCCCAGGACAGGCCGGTGGCCGTCGTCTCGTGACCGGCGGTGAGCAGGGTCATCAGCTCGTCGCGCAGCTCGACGTCGGACATCGGCGAGCCGTCCTCGTGGCGGGCCCCGAGCAGCAGCGTCAGCACGTCGTCGCGGTCGGGCTCGTCACGCGAGCGCCGCTCCGCGATCTCGGCGTAGATCAGCTCGTCCACCGCGGCGACCGCCTTGCGGAACCGCGCCGCCGGCGTGATGCCGCCCAGGTCGCGCTGCATGAACGGCAGCCAGTCGAGCACGCTCGACAGGTTCCCGAGCCGCGGGATGCGCTCCCGGAAGCGGTCCATGCGCTCGCCGTCGCGCACGCCGAACACCGCGCGCAGGATCACCTCGAGCGTGATCGCCTGCATCTGGGGCCGCAGCGCGAAGGCGCTCCCGACCGGCCAGCGCTCCACCTCGCGCGCCGTGGCCTCCGCCATCACGTCGACGTAGCGGCGCACCGCCGCCCCGTGGAAGGGCGGCAGCAGCAGCTTGCGCTGCGACATGTGCCGGCCCTCGTCGAGCGTGAGCAGGGAGTTCTCGCCGAGCGCGTCGCCCAGGACGGTCGCGTTCGCCTCGCCGGCGTGGAAGACGCTCGGGTCGCCCGTGAAGACCTCCTTCACGAGCGCCGGGTCGGCCACGTACACAATGCGCCCGAAGAAGGGGAAGTGCGAGCTGAACACGTCGCCGTAGTGCTCGCGCCGCTTGATCATCCACGCGTAGGGCGCCGCGGTGACCATCCCGGCTTGCGCCAGACGGGGGAGCCTGGGACCAGGGGGGAGGCTCACAGGAGAGGTTGTACCGTGTCCCGGCGGGTAGCGAAAGATCGTGCGCATCCTCCTCATTGCCATCGCGTCGCTGCTCCTGGTGGCGAGTCCGGCCCAGGCGCAGGGGGTCCTCGAGCACGCCGCGGAGACGCTCAAGCTCGATCCCGTCTACGTGGCGCCGGACGCCGAGCGCGGCATCTCGGACGCCGAGGCCGACGATCTGCGCTCGCTGATCTCCGACGAGGAGGCCGGTCCGCTCTACATCGCCGTGCTGCCCGACTCGGCGAACCAAGAGGCCGGCGGCAGCACCGACGCGGCCCTCCGCCAGCTCGCTCAGGACCTCGACGAGCCGGGCGTGTACGCCGCGGTGATCGGCAACTCCTTCCGGGCCGGTGCCACCGGGGGCATCCTCCCGCAGGGCCGGGCCGGCGAGCTCGCGAGCCAGGCGTTCCAGGCGCACAGCACCGACGGCACGGCGGCCGTGCTCGAGGACTTCGTGCGCCGCGTCGGCCGGGCGCGCGGCGAGGAGGGCAGCTCGACCGGCGTCGGCCCCCAGGGCGGCGCCGGTGGCTCGGACAACGGTGGCGGCAAGGGCTGGATCTGGCTCATCGTGCTCGCCATCCCGGTCGCGCTGATCGGCCTGTCGGGCCTGGGACGGCGCCGCCGGCGCCGCGAGGAGGCCGCGGCGTTCGCGCAGGTGCGGGCGGTCGCGCGCGACGACGTGATCGCGCTGGGCGACGAGATCCGCGCGCTGGACCTCGACGTGGAGATGCCCGACGTCGACCCGGAGGCCAAGCAGCACTACGCCCGCGCGGTGGAGAGCTACCAGCAGGCCGACCAGGCGCTCGAGGGGGCACGGCGGCCGGAGGACCTCCAGCCGGTCTCCGAGCAGCTCGAGGAGGGGCGCTGGGCGATGGAGGCGGCTCGCGCGGGAATGGAAGGCCGGCCGGTACCCGAGCGCCGGCCGCCCTGCTTCTTCGACCCCCGCCACGGCCCCTCGGTGGAAGACGTGGAGTGGGCGCCTCCCGGCGGCGAGCCGCGCACGGTGCCCGCCTGCGCGGCCGACGCCGTGCGGATCCGCGACGGAGAGGACCCGCACACGCGCCACCTGACGGTCAACGGCCGCGAGGTGCCCTACTGGCAGGCCGGCCCCGCCTACGGCCCGTTCGCGGGCGGCTTCTTCGGCGGCGGCCTGGTGCCCGGGCTGTTCCTCGGCTCGATCCTGGACGGCGGGGGCGGGCTGTTCGGCGGGGACGAGGGGGCGGCCCCGGACGCGGGCGACTTCGGCGACTTCGGCGGCGGCGATTTCGGCGGCGGCGGGGACTTCGGCGGGGGCGGCGGCGATTTCGGCGGCGGCGGCGGGGACTTCTAGCGCTGACAGCGGCAACCAGGGCGGCCCGCGGGCGCCCGTCCTACTTCGTCCGGAGGAAGTCCGCTATCGCCGCGTGCGTCTCCCGCGGCCGCTCCAGCTGCGGCACGTGGCCGCAGTCCAGCTCCACGTGGCGGGCTGACGGCAGCGCTCGCTCCACGTGCTTCATGAAGGCGATCGGCACCAGCGTGTCGCGCCGGCCCCACACGAACATCGCGTCCGTCGAGAGCCCGCTCAGCCGCTTCCAGAATCCGTCCTCGCCGTTCGGCTCGTCCAGGTAGATGTTGCGCGCCGCCGCGTAGAAGGCGGCCCGGCCGCGCGGGGTCAGGTAGGCGCGCAGGAACTCGTCCACGCCCGCCGCGGCCCAGCCCTTGCCGCCGCCCGGGATCAGCCGGCGCACGAGTCGCTCGACCACCGGGCGCGGCGTCACCTGCAGCAGCCCCAGCTCCGGGCGCAGCAGGCGAACCACGGGCGCCCAGCGCCGGTCGCGCAGCCACGCGAGCGCGGGGCTCAGCAGCACCAGGCCGCGCACCCGGTCGCGCTGCATCAGCCCGGCCTCGATCGCCACGCGCCCGCCCATGCTGTTGCCGACGAGGTGCGCCTGGCGCACGTCCAGCGCGTCGAGGGTGTCGAACGCCGTCCGCGCGAACCACTCCGCGTTGTAGGGCGCCCCGATCGGCTTGTCCGACTCGCCGAAGCCGGGCAGGTCCATCGCCACCACCCGGTAGCGGCTCGCCAGCGCCGCCACCGTCGGCAGGAACGACGCCTTGGTGCCGCCCAGCCCGTGCAGGCAGAGCACGGTCTCCGGGCCGACCCCCGCCGACAGCACCGAGATCCGCCCCGACCGCGTTCGCAGGGTCTCGAACGAGAGCCGGCCGGGGTCGTCGGCCCCGCTGGTCGCTGCCAGCAGCCCCACGCCCAGGTGCAGGCTGCCGCGCATCCGCAGCCGGCCCTGCTGGAACGCCGCCATCCCGCCTCGCACGTCCTGGGCCACTCGCTGCCAGGTGGCCGGGTCCGCCGCGATCGTCGCGTCCGGCTCGCCGTTGTCGCGCGCGGGGATCAGCCGCAGCCGGCGGCCGTTGATGCGGGCGTCCCACTGCTCGTCGCCGCCGACCCGCAGACGCACCACCGCGCGGCCGCCCGGGACGTCGATCACGTCCGGGTCGTAGCGACCCGCCAGCGAGGCGATCCCCGCCGGCGGCTCGGCAGTTTCAGCGCTCGTGACCCCCATGCCCGTTCGCTCAGCCTATGCCCACTCGGCCCGGTCAGCGAACAAATGGGTACTAAAGCCCAACGCGCGCGCCGCTGGCCGCGCTCTCGTACAAAGCGGCGATCGCCCGCGCCTGGCCGACCGCATCGGCGCGCCCCAGCCGTGGCTCCCGCTCGCCGGCCGCGGCGGCCGCGAAGTCGCGCAGCTCGCAGGCGTACGGGTCGTCGCGCTCGACCTCCACCCGCTCGACCGAGCCGTCCGCCGCCCGTACCTCGATCACCGGCTCGCGCGAGTGGAAGGGGTCGCGCAGCAGCAGCGCGCCCTCCGAGCCGACGACCTCCAGCTCGGCGCGGTCGGGGGTGTCCACGCCGCAGTCGAAGTGGGCGAGCACGTCGCCGTCGAATCGGAGCGTCCCCGTGAAGCGCCGATCCACCTCGTCGCCGACCTGTTGCCCGGTGACCGCCACCGGCTCACCCGCCACCAGCCGCGCGGCGCTCACGCAGTAGCAGCCGACGTCCATCAGCGCCCCGCCCTCGAGCTCGCCCGACAGCCGGATGTCGCCCGCCGACTCGAGCACGTCCGGGCCGAGCGCGAACGAGAACTGCGCCCGCACCACCCGCAGCTCGCCCACCCGCGGCAGCAGCTCGACCAGCCGGTCCGCCTGCGGATGGTGGCGCCACATGAACGCCTCGGCCAGCACCCGGCCGGCCGCCTCCGCGGCGTCGAACGCCCGCTCGACCGGCTCGACCGAGCGCGCCAGCGGCTTCTCGCAGAGCACGTGCTTGCCCGCCTCCAGCGCCCGCACGGACCACTCCACGTGCATCGAGTTGGGCAGCGAGATGTAGACGGCGTCCACGTCCGGGTCGGACAGCAGCTCCTCGTACGAGCCCAAGGCGCGAGGAACGCCCAGGGCCTCGGCCTGCGCCGCCGCCCGCTCCACCGACCGTGACGCCACCGCCACCACGTCCACCTCGTCCACCAGCCGCGCCCCAGCCACGAGCTTCTCGTTGATGTGAGCGGTGGAGAGCAGTCCGAGCTTCAGCCCCACGACCCCTCGTTCATCGGTCGGAAGGACACGGTCATCATCCGCAGGTTGCGCGGCTGGTTGACCGCGAACAGGACCACGTCCGCCACGTCCTCGGCGCTCATCATCCCCTCGACCGACTCGGGCGTCCGCCCCGAGCCCATCGCGAAATCGGTAGCGACCCCGCCCGGCGCGATGTTGGTCACCCTCACGCCCAGCTCGCGCAGCTCGTGATCCAACGCGCGCGTGAACCCGAGCATCCCGAACTTCGACGCGTTGTAGACCGCCTCGCCCGGAAACGCGCGCAGCCCCGCCACCGACGCGAGCGAGACGAAGTCGCCCTTGCTCTCGATCAGGTGCGGGAGCGTGAAGCGGGCCGTGTACAGCGTGCCCTTGAGGTTGACGTCGATCATGGCCTCGACGTCGTCGGGGTCCAGCTCGAGGAAGGGCCCGTAGGAGCCCACGCCCGCGTTCGCGACCACCACGTCGAGCCGGCCGAGCTCGTCGATCGTGGCGGCCACGGCCGCCTCCACGGCACCGGGATCGCGCACGTCGCATTCCAGGCCGAGCCCCAGCCCGAGGTCGTCCCCGCTGCGCGACGCCAGCGCCACCCGCATCCCGTCGGCGTTGAACGCGCGCGCGACAGCGGCACCCACGCCACGGCTGGCGCCGGTGATGAAGGCGACTCTGTCCGTCACGTTCTTCCGGAGGCGGCCTGGGCCCTGCGCGACAGCGAGTCGACGGAGACGGCCAGCAGCAGCACGCCGCCGGTGATCACGAACTTCTCGCCCGAGCCAAGCCCGAGCAGGCCGAGCCCGTTGTCGATCGAGGCGATCACCAGCGCTCCCAGGATCGCGCTCTTGATGTGGCCGACGCCGCCGAACAGCGACGTGCCGCCGATCACCGCGGCCGCGATCGAGTAGAGCAGGATCGAGCCGCCGCCGGCGTTGGTGTCCACCGAGCGCAGCCGCGAGGCCAGCACGAGGCCGCCGACCGCCGCCATGAACGAGCAGATCGCGAACACCGCGATCTTGATGCGGTCGACGTTGACGCCGGCCCTGCGCGCCGCCTCCGTGTTGCCGCCGACCGCGTAGACGTAGCGGCCGAAGCGGGTGCGCCCGAGCACGAAGCTCCAGAGCAGGAAGAAGAACCCGACCAGCAGGAACAGGTAGGGGATCCCGCGATCCTGGTTGGCCACGTAGACGACCGCGCCGAGAGCGATCGCCAGCGCCGCGATGCGCAGGCCGATCAGGGCGAACGGGTCATGCCCGAGGTCCGCCTTGCGGCGCACGCGCACCTCGTTGAGCTCGATCCCGGCGAAGATCACCACCGCGAGCACCCAGAGCAGCCATGAGGTCGAGTCGGGAAGGAAGTCGTTGGCCAGGCCGATCAGGAAGCTGTTCTGGAGCACGACCGTGCCGCGGCTGCCGATCAAGAGCAGCACGACCCCGTTCCAGGCGATCAGCCCCGCGAGCGTGACCACGAACGACGGGATCCCGATCTTGGTGATGAGCAGGCCGTGGAACGTGCCGATCGCGATCCCCGAGCCGAGGGCGAGCGCGATCGCGATCGGCGCCGACACCTCGTTGCCGTCCGGGATCAGCAGCACGGCGGCGATCACGCCCGCCACGCCCGAGACGTAGCCGACCGACAGGTCGATCTCGCCCAGCAGCAGCACGAACACGATGCCCATCGCGATCGTCGCGAAGGCGGCCGACTGGACGATCAGGTTGACGAAGTTGCTGGCGGTGAGGAAGCGGTCGTTCTGGGACTGGAAGACGATCGCGATGATGATCAGGCCGATGACGATCGGCAGCGATCCCAGCTGGCCGGAGCGGACGTTGGTCCACCACTCGCGGAAGGCCTCGGCGACGGTGGGCGTCTCGGCATCCGCGGTGGCGTTGGCGGTCGTCACGCGGTCACCTCCGTGTCGATCAGGCCGGGCACCTTGGTCAGCTCCCCGGAGGTGATTGCGCTCACGACCTGCTCCTGGGTCACCTCGGTGCGCTTGAACTCGGCCACGTTCTGCCCGAGCCGCAGCACGGTGATGTTGTCCGCCACCTCGAAGACGTCGTGCAGGTTGTGCGAGACGATCACCACGCCGAGACCCTGCTCGGCGAGGCGCTTGACGAGGTCGAGCACCTGGCGCGTCTGGGCCACGCCCAGCGCGGCGGTCGGCTCGTCGAGGATCACCAGGCGCGAGTTCCACATCACGGCCTTGGCCACCGCCACCGACTGGCGCTGCCCGCCGGACAGCCCGGCGACGGTCTGCCGCACGCTGCGGATCGTGGTCACGGACAGGCTCTGCAGCGTGTCGCGCGCGCGAGCCTCCATCTTGATCTCGTCGAGCGTGTGCAGCGCCTCCAGCTCCTCGCGCCCGAGGAACATGTTCTGGACGACGTCGAGGTTGTCGGCGAGCGCCAGGTCCTGGTAGACGACCTCGATGCCGAGGGCGGCGGTGTCGCGCGGCCCGTGGATGTTCACGGGCTTGCCCTCGTAGATGATCTCCCCGTTGTCGATGCGGTAGATCCCGGCGACGGACTTGATCAGCGTGGACTTGCCGGCGCCGTTGTCCCCGACGAGCGCCGTGACGCACCCGGAGTACACCTTGAAGTCGACCTCGTGGAGGGCGATGACGGCGCCGAAGTGCTTGCTCACCCCTCGCAGCTCGAGGAGCGGTGTGTCGGTCATGAAGTCCCTCTCTCCCGAATTGCGGCTGCACTTTATGCGGCGCGGCCCCGGGGCGCCAGCGACGCCCCGGGGCCTGCCACGTTCAACTTCGGACTACAGCCCGAGCTTGTCGCAGTTGGCTGCGACCTTCCCGGCGCAAATGTCCTCCTTCGTCGGGTAGTCGGGGTTCCCGAAGTACTGGTCGATGTTGTCCTTGGTCACGGAGACCGGCGTCTCGAGCACGCTCGGCACCTTGTGGGTCCCGTTGTCGATCGGCACCGTGTCGACGCTGGGCGTCTCGCCCTTCGCCAAGCGAGATGGCCAGTCCGGCTGCCGCGTCGGCCTCCTTCTCGATCGCCTTGTAGACGGTCATGCACTGATCGCCGTTGACGATGTTCTGGATGCCTTCGAGCGTCGCGTCCTGACCCGTCACCGGGATCTGCGGGAGCTTGCGCTGCTTGAGCGCCGAGATCGCCGCGTTGCCGAGGCCGTCATTGGCCGCGAGCACGCCGTCGATCTTGTTGCTCGACTTCTGCAGCATCTGCTCGAAGATCGTCAGCGCCTTCTGGTTGTCCCAGTCCGGCACCGACTGATCGTCGACCTTCACGAAGTCGCCCGACGCGTACTTCGGCTTCAGCACCGAGTCGTACCCGTTCTTGAACAGCGTCGCGTTGTTGTCCGTCGGCGAGCCGTTCAGCTCGGCGATACGAGCACCCGGCTTGTTGCCCAGGCACTTGACGAGGCCCTCGCCCTGGAGCTTGCCGACCTTCTCGTTGTCGAACGACACGTAGTAGTCGTTGCGCGTCCGTGTCGAGCGTGAGGCGGTCGTAGTCGATCACCTTGACGCCCTGCGACTTGGCGTTCGACGCGATCGCGGCACCGGAGCCCGAGTCGAGGTTCACCAGCAGGATGACCTTCGCCCCGTTGGTGATCGCCTGCTCGGCCTGCTGCTGCTGCGTCGACTTGTCGCCCTCGGCGTTGGTGATGTTGGCTTCGATGCCGCCGGTCTCGAGCGCCTTCTGCAGGAGCGGCCGGTCGACCGTCTCCCAGCGGACCGACGACTTCGAGTCGGGCAGCAGCACGGCGACCTTGGGCTTGCTGCCTCCGCCGCCGCCCGACGATCCGCTGTCGTTGTTGTCATCGCCGCCACAAGCGGCCATGCCGCTCATAGCGAGGGTGCCGGCTACTGCCAGCGCCCAGAACGTTTTGCGTCTTTGCACGTCCCTCTCCTCCTGTATGGGGGTTCCTTTGCGATTTCTCCGTCTCATGCCGCCGCGCTCCCCGCGACGCGAGCGGCCACCTCGTGCTCCGACTGCATCAGCACGAGCGCGAGCGCTCCGAGCAGGTTCGCTCGCTCTCCGAGCTCGCCTGCCACGACTTTCAGGTCCGCCGCGGCCGCCGGTAGCGCGTCCCTGCGCACCGCCTCCCGCAGCGGGTCCAGCAAGAGGTCACCTGCCTCCCCGAGGTCGCCCCCGATCACGACCATCTCGGGGCTGAACAGGTTGACCAGCCCAGCCACTACTCCTCCTACCACCTGTCCGGCGTCCGCGATCGCCCTCTTGCAGCCGGCGTCGCCGTCGCGCGCCAGCTCGATCATCTCCCGGACGGTCAGCTCGTCGTCGCGGCTCGCGTGGACCAGCCTCAAGAGCGCCGGTCCGGAGGCCAGCGTCTCGAGGCAGCCGCGGTTGCCGCAGCGGCAGATCGGGCCCTGCGGGTCGACGACGAAATGCCCGATCTCCCCGGCCGTGCCGCGGTGCCCGCGGTAGGGCCGACCCTCGACGATGATGCCCGCCCCGATGCCGGACGAGATCGAGACGTAGGCGGCGAAGCTCGCGTTGCGACCTGCGCCCAGCGTCACCTCGGCCAGCGCGCCCAGGTTGGCGTCGTTGTCGACGTAGGCCGGCGTCTTGAGGCGGCCCTCGAGCTCGTCCGCCACGTCGACCCCGACCCAGCCGGGCAGCACGTCCGACGGGTGAAGGGCGCCGTTGTCGTGGTCGATCGGGCCGGCGAGCGCGATGCCCACGCCGAGCAGGCGGTCCCTCTGCACGTGGGTTTCGTCCAGGACCCGCTCGACCAGCTCCGCAGCGAGGTCGAGCGCGCCCTGGGCGTCGTGGTCGACGTCGTGGGGGGCCGAGGCCTCGGCGAGCACGCTGCGCGACAGGTCGGAGACGGCGACTCGCACCTTGTCGTGGTCGAAGTCGACGCCCACGGCGGCGGCGGCGGAGGGATCGAGCTCGAGCAGCGCCGCCGGGCGGCCGGGCTGACCCTCGCCGGCGAACTGACCGGCGCGCTCCACTACCAGGCCGCGGCGCTGCAGGTCCGCGACGAGCGTGGAGACCGTCGAACGCGAGAGACCGGTGCGCCGGGCGAGCTCCGCGCGGCTGGCAGTGCCATTGGTCCGCAGGAAGTCGACGAGGCGCAGACGGTTGAACTCACGGAGGGAGCTCAGGGAGCCAGAGCGAGAGCCCGTCGCCATCGCGCGGACCCTCTCAGCCCGGCAACGGTTCTGTCAAGGCTCGGAGGAATAGGAGGGCGTTGAGCTTGGATTAAGTGCGTGTTAAGGCCAAACTCCGCGGTTGTTCGCCTTCGGGTGCGGAGTTGTTGCGCTGCGTGCCCCACACGTCACCGGGCGGTTCGTAGCTTCGCCTGGCCATGGGCGGACCAGGCGCACAGCGCGGACAGGCAACGGTGGAGTGGGTGGGGCTGCTGCTCGCGCTGGCGGTTGCCTTCGGGGCGCTGCTGGCCGGCGGGCGGGAGGCGGCGAAGGGAGAGTCCGCGGACGGGCTGGGGGAGGCGGTGGCGGAGCGGATCACCTGCGCGGTGCGGGGGTCGTGCGGGGCGGGCCGCGCGACCGCGGGGCCGCGATTGCACGCGGCGCCGGGGCCGCCCCGCGCGCTCGGCAGGCCCCGCGCGCTCGCCGTGCCGATCGGCCGTGGCGTGCCGCCGCGCCTGGCCGGCCGCCTGCAGGCGGGCGGTGCCGGCCACGCCCTGAAGGGAACCTGGCTCCTCTGCCTCGGGTACCACCGCCTGCGCTACGACTACGAGCACCCGCTCACGCCGCGCCAGGCGATGCCGCTGGGCGACGTGATCGACATGGTCAATCAGTGCATGGACCCGCTGTCGTTCCTCTTCGGATGATGGGCCGGGTGCAGCGGCTCGCCACCGTCGGGTGGAGCGTGGTGGCCGCGGGAGCCGGCCTCGGCTTCGTCGCCCGCGACCTGCTCGGCCTGCCGGGCCTCGCGGTGGCGCTCGCGTGGGTGGCCGGGCGCGTTCGCCGGAGGGCTCGCCGCCGCGTCGGCGCGGGATTTCCCCGTTCCGCGCCCGCCGCGCCGCCCGCCCGTTTAGGCTGGCAAGCCGATGGAGTGCGCTTTTGCCCCTCTAATGGCGGGTAAGCCGCTTCCCATGGGTCACGGGGATCGGTCATGAGAGTCGGTCTGGTGCTCGGCGCCGGCGGTGTGCTCGGCGGCGCTTGGCTGACCGGCGGCCTGCACGCCCTCGCCGAGGAGACCGACTGGGATCCGGGCAGCGCGGAGTTCATCGTCGGCACCTCGGCGGGCGCCATGATCGGCGCCCTCAGCGCGGCCGGCGTGCCGCCCTGGTTCATGGTCGCCCACTCGGCCGGCGAGTCCTTCACCGGCGTGAATGCCGCCGACGGCAGCCCGGCCGCCGAGGCCGACCGCGCGGCCGGCGCGGTCTTCCGCCTGCACCGCGGCCTGCCCCCGCTCGGCCCGGGCTCGCTGCGCATGGCGCTCACCGCGCTGCGCAACCCGCTCGGCCACACGCCGCTGCAGATGATGGCCGGCTGGCTGCCGACCGGGCTCGTGTCCACCGACTCCCTCCAGGACATCGTCAGGCGCGCGATCCCGGGGCGCTGGGTCGAGCATCCCAACTTCTGGGGCGTCGCCTGCGACTACGGCAGCGGGCGCCGCACAGCGTTCGGCCGGCTGGACGCGCCGAACGTCGAGATCGCGGAGGCGGTGGCGGCCTCGTGCGCGATCCCGGGCTTCTACCGCCCGGTCAAGGTCGACAACCGCCGCTACGTGGACGGCGGGGTCTGCTCCGCCTCGAACATGGACCTGGTCGCCGGTCGCGGCCTCGACCTGGTCATCTGCCTCAACCCGCTGTCGTCCGGCACGGAGGTGACGACCGAGGGCACGAGCGGGCCGCTCGGCTGGCTCGGCCCGCTGGACCCGCGCGATTGGCTGGGCGCGCTCAGCCGCCAGGCGAACGGGCGGCGGCTCGCCTACGAGGCCGGCAAGGTGCGCCGCTTCGGCAGCGAGGTGCTGCTGATCGAGCCCACGCCCGCGGACCACGCCGCGATGGGCCACAACCTGATGAGCGCCGGCCGTCGCCAGCAGGTGATCGACACCGCCACGCGCACGGTCCGGGAGCAGCTCCAAAACCCCTACGTCAAGGAGCTGCTCAGCGGCCTGCCGCCCGGCGAGCCGCACAAGATCCGCCGGCCGGCGGGGCCGCCGTCGAGCTGGCCCGAGCTGCGGCCGGCTCCGTTCGGGGAGCGGGCGAAGGCCGCGTGAGCATCCCCGGCGCGGGCCTCACCGGCCGCGCGATCGCCGCCGTCGCCGACCAGGCACAGAGGCGAGTGCCCGCCGCCGACCTCGACGAGCGCGACCCCGACTACATCCGCGAGACGCTCCCGCGGCTGTGGATGCTCGCCAGCCTCTACTTCCGCGCCGAGGTGCGCGGTCTCGAGAACATCCCCGAGGAGGGCCCGGTCCTGATGGTCGGCAACCACTCGGGCGGAAACCTCACGCCCGACACCGGGGTCTTCACGCTCGCGTTCAGCACCTACTTCGGCGTCGAGCGCCGCTTCCATCAGCTCGCCCACAACCTGGTCCTCTCGATGCCCGGCCTCGGCTGGCTGCGCAGGTACGGCACGGTCGCCGCCACGCCGCAGAACGCCGAGCGCGCGCTCGACAAGGGCGCCGCGCTGCTCGTCTACCCGGGCGGCGACTACGAGGTCCACCGCCCGTCCTGGGAGTCCGGCACGGTCGACTTCGGCGGGCGCAAGGGCTTCATCCGACTCGCCAAGCAGAAGGGCGTCCCGATCGTGCCGGTCGTGTCCGTGGGCGGCCAGGAGACGGCCTTCTTCCTCACGCGCGGCGAGGGCCTGGCCAAGCTGCTGCGCATCGACCGGATGTTCCGCCTCAAGGTCCTCCCGATCTCGATCTCCCTGCCCTGGGTGATCAACGTCGGGGACATGTTCGGCCACATCCCTCTGCCCGCGAAGATCACCGTGCAGGTGCTCCCGCCGATCGACCTCGGCGAGCTGGAGGTCGAGGAGGCCTACGACACGATCCTCGAGCGCATGCAGCGGGCGCTCACCGCGCTTCAGGCCGACCGCCGCCTGCCGGTGCTCGGATGAGGGTCGAGAAGACAATCGTGATCGACGCCTCGCGCGAGGAGCTCTGGGAGCTGATCGCGGACCCGTGCGGCTATCCGCGCTTCATGCACGGGGTGACCGGGCTCTCGCGCAAGGCCGACGGGCCGGAGCAGGGCGTTGGCGCGCGCTACTCGATCCACCTCCACGTGGGCTCGGCCGACGTGGGCGGCCTGGTCGAGATCGTCGAGTTCGACGAGCCGGCCGACCTCGCCTGGACGAGCGTCACCGGCATCGACCAGCGCCTGCGCTGGCGGCTGCGCGAGACCGACGACTCGCGCACGCGCGTGACACTGAGGCTTGCCTACGACGCCCCCGGCGGGGTGCTCGGAGCGATCTCGGAGCAGGTCTCGAAACCCATGGTGGCGGGCAATCTTGAGCAGACCCTTCAGAATCTCAAGGGCGAGATCGAAGGAGGACAAGACGAGGTGAGCGAGGGCATGAGCATTCCCGGTCGGGTGGCGTACCAGCTCGGCAGCGTGAAGGTGTTGATGGACGCGGGCGTGGTGCGCCCGATGCGTCCCGACCGCCTGCTGAAGTTCGTGCAGACGCTGATGCGCTGGGGGCGCAGCCCCGCGGCCGGAGCGATCGCCCTGTCGAACCGCTACCCGAACGAGACGATGGTCGCGGACGAGCTCGGCGCGCTCACGTTCTCCGACATCCACCGGCGCAGCAACGCCCTGGCCCACTCGCTCTCGGACCTCGGCGTGGTCGAGGGCGACGGCGTGGGGATCATGTGCCGCAACCACCGCGGCTTCATCGAGTCGACGTTCGCCGTGTCGAAGCTGGGCGCCAACTCGCTCTACCTCAACACCGCCTTCGCCGGCCCGCAGCTGGCCGAGGTGGTCGACCGCGAGGGCCCGAAGGCGATCATCTACGACGAGGAGTTCGCCGGGCTGCTGTCCGAGGCGGGCAAGCGCCGCAAGCGCGTGGTCGCCTGGCACGAATCCGAGAGCACCGCCGACCCGACGATCGACGAGCTGATCGCGCAGGGCGACCCGGGGGACGTGGTGCCGCCGTCCCAGGAGGGGCGCGCCGTGATCCTCACCAGCGGCACGACCGGCTCGCCCAAGGGCGCCTCGCGGTCCAACCCGCAGTCGCTCGACCCGGCGGTGTCGCTGCTCGCGACGATCCCGCTCAAGTCGCGCCAGACCGCCTACATCGCGGCGCCGCTGTTCCACTCCTGGGGGTTCGCGCACTTCACGCTGGGGCTGATCCTCGGCTCGACCTACGTGCTGCGCCGCAAGTTCGACCCCGAGCAGTGCCTCGCCGACATCGCCCGCTACCGCTGCGACTCGCTCGTGGTCGTGCCGGTGATGATGCAGCGCATCATGGAGCTGCCGGAAGAGGTGCGCTCGAAGTACGACACGTCGTCGCTGAAGGTGGTCGCCGCAAGCGGCTCCGCCCTGCCCGGCGACCTCGCCAACGACTGGATGGACGCGTTCGGCGACACGCTCTACAACCTCTACGGCTCGACCGAGGTCGCGTGGGCGTCGATCGCCACGCCGGCCGACATGCGGGCCGCGCCCGGAACGGCTGGAAAGCCGCCGCGCGGGACGGTCGTGAAGCTGTACGACGAGCACGGCGTGGAGGTGCCGACCGGTGCCACCGGGCGCATCTTCGTCGGCAACGAGATGCTGTTCGAGGGCTACACCGGGGGCGGCAGCAAGGACGTGATCGGCACCCTGATGGCCACCGGCGACGTCGGCCGGTTCGACGAGGGCGGCCGCCTGTTCGTGGAGGGCCGCGACGACGAGATGATCGTGTCGGGGGGAGAGAACGTCTTCCCGAAGGAGGTCGAGGACCTGCTCGCCCGCCACGAGGCGGTGGCCGAGGCGGCCGCGCTGGGCGTGGAGGACAAGGACTTCGGCCAGCGCCTGCGCGCGTTCGTGGTGGTGGAGCGCGGCCGCGAGACGACCGAGGACGATCTGAAGAACTACGTCAAGAAGAACCTCGCGCGCTACAAGGTGCCGCGCGAGATCGTCTTCCTGGACGAGCTGCCGCGCAACGCAACCGGCAAGGTGCTCAAGCGCGAGCTGAAGGAGCTGGACGTGGAGGAGCGCGGGGCGTCCGCACCACAATCTTCACCGAGATAACCGAGCTGGCCCAGCGCACCGGGGCCATCAACCTCGGTCAGGGCTTCCCGGACGAGGACGGGCCCGTCGCGATCGTGGACGCCGCGGTCGAGGCGATGCGGGCCGGCCACAACCAGTACGCCCCGCTGCCCGGCGTGCCCGACCTGCGCGTGGCGGTGGCCGAGCACCAGCGCCGCCACTACGGGCTGGAGGTGGACCCCGACTCCGAGGTCCAGGTGACCTTCGGCGCCACCGAGGGACTGGCCGCGGCGCTGCTCGCGCTGGTCGGCGACGGCGACGAGGTGCTGACGCTCGACCCCGCCTACGACTCCTACGGCGCGATCGTCGAGCTGGCCGGGGGCCGGGTGCGACCGATCGCGCTCGAGCCGCCGGACTGGCGCGTGGAGGGTGTCGAGGCCGGGCCGGGCGCGCGGGTGCTGCTGCTCAACTCGCCTCACAACCCGACCGGCCGCGTGCTCGACGAGGAGGAGCTCGGGCTGCTGGCGCGGCTCTGCCAGGAGAACGACCTGATCGCCCTGACCGACGAGGTCTACGAGCACCTCGTATACGACGGCCGCCACGTGCCGCTGGCCACGCTCCCGGGGATGTGGGAGCGCACGCTCACGGTCTCCTCGCTCGGCAAGACGCACTCGCTCACCGGCTGGAAGGTCGGCTGGGTCACCGGACCGGCGGAGCTGGTCGGGCGCGTGCGCGCCGTGAAGCAGTTCCTCACCTTCGCGGGCGGCACGCCGCTGCAGTACGCGGCGGCGGTCGGGATGGCGCTCGATCCGGCCCCGCTGGCGGCGGCGCTGCGAGCCAAGCGCGACCGGCTCGCCGCCGGCTTGCGTACGGCGGGCTTCGACGTGCTGCCGTCGGCCGGGACCTACTTCCTGAACGCGACGCTGGGCGACCAGGACGCGGCGCGCCTGTGCCAGGCGCTGCCGCACGAGGCCGGCGTGGCGGCCATCCCGCTGTCGGCGTTCAGCGAGCGGCCCGAAGGCGCTTTGCGGTCGATTGTGCGCTTTGCGTTCTGCAAGCGCGAAGAGGTTCTGGACGAGGCGATCGAGCGCTTACGCAAGTGGAAATGCGGGTAGCCGGGGACAAACCCGAGGAGAGGAGCGATATGTCGACGGGAGCGATTGTCGCGATCGTCATCGCAGTGGTGATAGTGATCGCCCTGCTGTTTGTCCTGAACCGCCGTGCCCGCGAGCGTCGCCTGGACGCGCGCCGTGATGAGGCTCACCAGATTCGCCGCGAGGCCGAGGTCGGCAGCGCGCAGGCGGATCAGACCAGAGCTGAGGCCGATGAGCGCGCGGCGCGAGCGCGCCGCGAGGAGGCCGCCGCGCGCGAGCAGGTGGCGCTGGCCGACACGCGGCAGCGTGAGGCGCAGGAGCGCCACACCGAGGCGGACCGCATCGACCCGGACGTGGAGGAGCGCGAGGCGCTGGAGCGCGACGAGCGCGACCAGGACGGCCGGGATCCGGGCGGGATCACCTCGCACGGCCGCGAGGCCTAGCGATGCGCGGCGGGGGTCCGCCGAGACGGCGGACCCCCGCACCACGCGTCTAGCCGCAGATCGGCCAGTGCCCGCTGCCGTGGCTGCTCAGCAGCAGCCACGCCCGCCAGGTCTGCTCCCAGCGGGACGCCGCGGCCGGGTCGCCACTGCCTCCGACGACCGCCCAGGTGCTGACCGAGAACTGGTACATCCCTCGGTAGGCACCGCCGCCGCCGATCGCGTGCGGGTCGTTCTTGGACTCGCACCAGGCGATGCTGCGTAGCTGGCTCTTGCCCCAGGCAGGCACCGACCGGCGCACCTTCAGCTTGAAGGCGACCGTGCGGCCCCGCGGGTCGTGACGCAGCCAATTACCCCAGCGCCGCTGCATCCGGTGGATCGAATGGCGCAGCGCGCGCTTGCTGGCGGCGGCCGACTGCTCGTCGGCCGCCCGGGCGTTGCCGTCCGCGAGCAGGTCGCGGCCCACGTACAAGCCGTGGTGTCGCAGACGCCCGCGCCACTGCCGGTAGGCCGCCCGGAACTTCGGCGGCGCCGGCTTGGCGACGGCCGGAGCGGCCGGCTGGCCGCCCCCGCTCGCCACGGCGGCGCCGGCTGGCAGCGCCAGCGCGAGCGCGGCCACGCAGGCCGTGAGCAGAGCTATGAGACGCATGCGCCTCACGCCCCGCACACCGGCCATTGGCCGGTCCCGTCTCGCGCCAGCAGCGCAGCCGCGCGCCGGTCCTGCTCGGCCTCGGGGGCCGCCGCGGGGTCGCCGCTGCCGCCCACCGACTGCCAGGTGCCCACCGAGAACTGGTACTTGCCCCGGTAGAGGCCCCCGCCGCCGACCGCGGTCGGATCGCCGCCCGACTCGCACTGGGCGATCGCCTCGAGCTGCGGGCTCACCGCCGATCCGGCGGACGACCGCCTCAGGATGCGTAGTGAGCGGCGCAGCTCGTTGCGGGTGGCCGCCCGCACGCGACCGCGATGGGTCGTGACGCCGTTGAGCAGGATGTTCCTGCCGGGGTGGCCACCCCGGCGCTTGGTTTTCTCGTACAGCTTCAGATACGTGCGCTGAAGGGCGGAATCCGGCAGCTGCGAGGCCGACACGAATGCGTCGGTCTCACCTACGAACAGCTGCTGACTTGGACGCCCTTCCGCGCCGGGAGCAGCCATAGCCGCCCCCGCCGCGCATGCGCACGCGACGATCGCTCTCCGTCGAGACAGAGAAGCTCACCTCCGGATAGAAATGCCCGGCAGGGCGTCGAAACGCCGCCAGGGCTTGCCGAGCTCGCGCGCTATCTCCCCCTGCCGCGCGAACTGGGCCGGGTTTCCGGCTTACGCGGTCACCGTAGCCACCGCTAAGGGTTAGGAAACCATTGTGTGACCCATGTCACACAGCGTGAAACAGCACGGGAAACCCCGTGAAACCGTCAGGAAGCCGCTCTGGAAGCGAGCTCGATCAGCATCCGGGTGCCGAATCCGCTGGCTCCCTTGCCGACGTAGTTCCTCGTCATCCCCCAGGCGGTTCCGGCGATGTCGACGTGCACCCAGGGGCGATCGTCGACGAACTGGCGCAGGAACTCGGCTGCGTAATTGGACTGCGCCACGCGTGCCTCGGCGGAGTTCTGAAGGTCGGCGAACGCGCCCTTGGTCAGCTCGAGGTACTCCGGGTGCAGCGGCATCCGCCAGCCCAGCTCGCCGGTCGCGTCGCAGGCGCCCTGGACCTCGTCGAACCAGCCGTCGTCGTTCGACCACAGCCCCGCGTAGGTGTGGCCGAGCGCGAACAGCACAGCCCCGGTGAGCGTGGCCAGGTCCACGATCCGCTCGGCGCCCTGCTCCACCGCGTAGGCGAGCGCGTCGGCGAGGATGAGGCGGCCCTCGGCGTCGGTGTTGTTCACCTCGATCGTCTTGCCGTTCAGCGCGGTCACGATGTCGCCGGGCTTGATGGCGCTGCCGCTCGGCATGTTCTCGGTGGAGGGCACGACCGCGGTGAGGTTGACCGGCAGCTCGAGCCTGGCGATCGCCTCCGTGGCCTCGATCACCGCCGCCCCGCCCGACATGTCGAACTTCATCTCGTGCATCTTGGCCGCGGGCTTGATCGAGATGCCGCCGGTGTCGAACGTCACGGCCTTGCCGACGAAGGCCAAATGCGGGCCCGCCGCCCCGGGCGGGCGGTAGCGCAGCACGATCAGGCGCGGGTCGGTGACGCTGCCCTGCGCCACGGCGGCGAGCGCGCCCATCCCGTGGGCGACGATCGCGTCCCCGTCGAGCACCTCGACCTCGAGCGTGTCGTACTGGTCGGCGATCTCCGCGGCGCGCTCGGCGAGGAACGCCGGCGTGGCGAAGTTGGAGGGCAGGTTCTGCAGGTCGCGCGCGGCGTTCGCGGCGCCGGCGCCGACGCGGGCCCGCTCGACCTCGGACTCCTCCGCGCCGGTCACCTCGAGCGACTCGATCGCCGCCGCCGTCGTCGGCCCTGGCGGACTTGAAGCGGTCGAACGAGTAGAGCTTCAGCAGCGTCCCCTCGACGAGCCCGGCGGCGACGCCGTCGCCCTCGGGCGCCGCCCACGAGAGCGACACGGCGCCCAGCTCCTTGGCGCGGCCGGCGGCGGCGGCGCCCGCGACCCGGGCGCGCTCGGCGTCGAACTCCTCGCGCTTGCCGAGACCGGCGATCAGCACGCGACGCTGGCCGCCGCCCGGCGCGTCCTCGTGGGCGACCGCGACCTTCTTGAGCCCCGCCTTCGCCTCGCCCAGCTCGACCAGCCGCTGCAGGCGCTCGTCGGCCAGCCGCTCCCCCTCGAACAACCCGATTACTCGCGTGTCCGCCGCCGTGTCTTCCGCGGGGCCGCTGCGAGTAGTCACAGTAATCAAGGTCACGAGGCGGGCATCCTAGCCTGAAGAACCCGGCTCGGCGGGGTGTGCCCGGAGCGCCAAACGGGCGCCCGTAGGTAACGTTGCCGACCCAAGGCGTGCACGAAGGAGACCGAACTCGATGCCCAAGACAGTGATTCTCGGCGCCGCCCGGACGCCGTTCGGAAAGATGGGAGGCGCACTCGCCTCACTCGACGCGACCGACCTCGGTGGCACGGCGATCGCCGCTTCGCTGGAACGAGCCGAGGTAGCGCCCGAGCAGGTGCAGCAGGTCGTGTTCGGGCAGGTGCTCCAGGCCGGGCAGGGCCAGATTCCCAGCCGCCAGGCCCAGATCAAGGGCGGGATCCCCAAGGAGGTGCCCTCCGAGACGGTCAACAAGGTCTGCGCCTCGGGCATCCGCTCGGCGGGGATCGTGGACCAGGCCGTGCGCAGCGGCGACCTCGACGTGGCCGTGGCCGGCGGCATGGAGTCGATGTCCGGCGCGCCCTACCTGCTCAAGCAGGCGCGCTTCGGGCTCCGGATGGGCGACGGCGTGGCGCTCGACGCGATGGTCAACGACGGCCTGCGCAACCCGTTCAGCGGCAAGCACATGGGCGAGGAGGCCGACGAGGTCGGCGACGAGCTGGAGATCACGCGCGCCGACATGGACAAGTTCGCGCTGCGCTCCCACGAGCTGGCGATCCAGGCCACCGACGAGGGTCGGCTGCCCGAGGAGATCGTGCCGGTGACGATCTCGTCGAAGAAGGGCGACACGACCGTGGAGGTCGACGAGGCGCCGCGGCGCGACTCGACGCTGGAGTCGCTCGCCGGGCTGCGGGGCGCCTTCCACAAGGACGGCTCGCACACCGCCGGCAACGCACCCGGGGTCAACGACGGCGCCGGCGCGCTCGTGCTGGCCAGCGACGAGTGGGCGAAGCAGAACGGGCGACCGGCCCTGGCGACGATCGTCGCCCAGGCGGCCGTGGCGGACGACTTCCCCTACCTGGCGCGCACGCCGGCGAACGCGACCAAGGCCGCGCTCGAGAAGGCCGGGCTGTCGGTCGACGACATCGATCTGTTCGAGATCAACGAGGCGTTCGCCTCGGTGGCGCTCAACTCGATGCGCATGCTCGACGTGGACGAGTCGAAGGTCAACGTGAACGGCGGCGCGATCGCCCTCGGTCACCCGATCGGGGCGAGCGGCGCCCGCATCCTGATGACGCTCGTGAACGAGCTGAAGCGGCGCGGCGGCGGCCTCGGCGTGGCGGCGATCTGCTCCGGCGGCGGCCAGGGCGACGCGGTGATCGTCGAGGTGAACGGCGCCTAACGGCGAAACAGCAGCAACCAGGGCAGGGTGGCTGCACAAGTCGCCACACCCCGCTCGGCCGCGGGGGTGGCGCCAGTTTTCGCGTGATGCCGGTGACAACCCGCCACACCCAGCTCGCCCGAGCCGCCGTGGGCTCGGTTGCCCCGGTGCTGCGGCCCAAGGCAGGCCACCCGCCCCGCGGCGAGTGACGAGTTGTCCAGCCGCGGTTGCCCTGGTTGCCTAGTCTCAGCGCCATGCCCGGCGCCGCTTTCTTCGACCTGGACAAGACGCTCATGGAGGGCTCCAGCGCCCTCCACTTCGGGCGTGCCGCGTACAAGCAGGGCCTGATGTCCCGCCGCCAGCTGGCGCGCGACGCCTGGGCGAACATCAAGTTCCGCCTGCAGGGCAGCAACGACGCCGACACCGACGCGCTGCGCCAGCGCATCCTCGACGCGCTCGCCGGGCAGCGCGTGGTCGACCTGCAGCGGCTCGGCCCCGACGTGCTCGCCGGCATCCTGCCGCTGCTCTACCGCGAGGTGCTCGCCGAGGCGTACGCACACCAGGACGCGGGGCGGCCCGCGTACATCGTCACCGCCGCGTCGCAGGAGCTGGCCGAGGTGCTGGCGCACGTGCTGGTGCTCGACGGCGGGGTCGGCATGCGCTCCGAGGTTCGCGACGGGGTCTACACCGGCCGGCCGGCCGGCCCGTTCACCTACCGCGAGGGCAAGGCCGAGGCGATCCGCGATCTGGCCGGGCGCGAGGGGATCGACCTGTCCGAGTCGTACGCCTACTCGGACTCCGAGTCCGACCTGCCGATGCTGCGCGCCGTCGGCCACCCGGTCGCCGTCAACCCGGACTCGGCGCTCGAGAAGGTCGCCCGCGCCGAGGGCTGGCGCATCATGCGCTTCGACCGGCTCGCCCCGATGCTGAAGTTCGGCGTCGCCACGCTCGCGGTCGCGCTGGTGGGCGGGGGCGGCGGCTACGCGGCCGCGCGGCTGCGCCCCGAGCGCGGGCTGCGCCGCCGCTTGCGCCGGTAGGCGCACTTACACTGAAACCCCATGGCTGCCCCCGCGCGACCCATCACGGATGCCGAGCGCTGGTTTCGCGACCGCTACGCGAGCACGCCTGAGCGCAACGCTCTGTTCACCACGCTGAGCGGCGAGTCGGTCGAGCCGCTCTACACCGAGGCCGACCTTCCGGAGCTCGAGCAGATCGGCTTCCCGGGCGAGTTCCCGTTCACCCGCGGCGTCTACCCGTCGATGTATCGCGGCCGGCTGTGGACGATGCGCCAGTTCGCCGGGTTCGGCACGGCCGAGGAGACCAACGAGCGCTTCCGCTATCTGCTCGGTCACGGTCAGACGGGGTTGAGCACCGCGTTCGACATGCCCTCGTTGATGGGGCACGACTCCGACCATCCGCGGGCGGAGGGCGAGGTCGGTCGCGAGGGGGTGGCGCTCGACTCGCTCGACGACATGGAGACTCTGTTCGGCGGGATCGACATGGGCGCGGTGTCCACGTCGATGACGATCAACGCGCCGGCGGCGGTGATGCTGGCCTTCTACGTCGTCGCCGCCGAGCACCAGGGCGTGGGCCCGGAGCGGCTGGCGGGCACGATCCAGACCGACATCCTGAAGGAGTACATCGCCCAGAAGGAGTGGTGCTTCCCGATCGACCCGGCCATGCGGCTGGTCACGGACATGGTCGAGTACTGCGCGCGCCGGATGCCGCGCTGGCATCCGATCTCGATCAGCGGCTACCACATCCGCGAGGCGGGTTCGACGGCCGCGCAGGAGCTGGCGTTCACGTTGAAGGACGGGTTCACGTACGTGGAGCACGCGGTCGAGCGCGGCTTGCACGTGGACGAGTTCGCGCCCCGGCTGAGCTTCTTCTTCAACGCGCACATCGACTTCTTCGAGGAGATCGCGAAGTACCGCGCCGCGCGCCGGATCTGGGCGCGCGAGCTGCGCGACACCTACGGCGCCCGCGACGAGCGTTCCCTGCTGATGCGTTTCCACAGTCAGACGGCGGGGGTGTCGCTGACCGCGCAGCAGCCGCTCAACAACATCGTGCGCACGGCGACCGAGGCGCTGTCGGCGGTGCTCGGCGGCACCCAGTCGCTGCACACCAACAGCTTCGACGAGGCGCTCGCGCTGCCGACCGAGGACGCCGTGCGTCTGGCGCTGCGCACGCAGCAGATCATCGCCCACGAGACGGGGGTCACGAACACGATCGACCCGCTCGGCGGGTCCTACTTCGTCGAGGCGCTGACCGATCGCATGGAGACGGCCGCCTACGAGTACTTCGGCAAGATCGACGAGCTCGGCGGGATGGTCGAGGCGGTCAAGCAGAACTACCCGCAGCGTGAGATCGCCGACGCCTCGTTCACGCTCCAGGAGGAGATCGAGCGCGAGCAGCGGATCGTGGTGGGCGTGAACCGCTACCAGCAGCCCGACGACTCGCAGCTGGAGATCCTGCGTATCCCGCCGGAGCTGGAGCGCAAGCAGATCGGTCGAGTGCAGGCCGTCCGCGCGCGCCGCGACGGCGAAGCGGTCGAGGCCGCGCTGAGCGAGCTGCGCGAGTCCGCCGCGGCCGACCGCAACCTGATGGAGCCCCTGCTCGACGCCGCCCGCGCCCACGCGACCGAGGGCGAGATCGTCCAATCGCTGCAGCGCGTGTTCGGCAGCTACACCGAAACGCCCGTCTTTTAGAGAACCTTCTGCAGTCCGGCTGCGTATAGATAGGCTGATGGCCGCATGAGGCGCCTCGGAGGCATCACCCTGCTCTACGCCGTCGTCGCCGCGCTCGCGATCGCGGCGCCCCTGTCCGCCTCGCAGCCCGGCACGTCGCCCGAGGACCCGGCCGCCGCGCCGGCTCCGGCGGCCGCTGCGCCGGCCCCGGCTCCGGAGCCCGCCCCCGCGCCCGCGCCGCCGGCCGAGGCACCCGCTGCTCCGCAGCCCGCGGCGCCCGCCGCGCCCGCACCGGCGCCCGCCGCCCCGGCGGCCCCCGCGGCCGAGCCGCAGGTGCTGCGCGACGACGCGCCCGTGCCCTCCGAGAAGGACAAGCCGCTGGCCATCGCCGCGGCTTCCACTGGAGTCACGATCAGCGACTTCCAGTTCTCGCCCGGCACCGTGACCGTGAACGTGGGGGACACCGTCACCTGGTCGAACAACGGCCCCACCGGGCACTCGGCCACGGCCAACGACGGCAGCTTCGACACCGGCATCCTCCAGAAGGGGTCGAGCGGCTCGCACACGTTCAGCCAGGCCGGCTCGTTCAGCTACATCTGCACGCCGCATCCGTTCATGAAGGGCACCGTGGTCGTGCAGGCCGCGGCCTCGGGCAACAGCGGCGACACGAGCGGCGGGGGCGACACCTCGTCCGGCACCACATCCACGGACTCGCAGGCCGACAGCGGCCCGGCGCTGCCGTCGACCGGCATGGACGTGGGCGGCCTGGCGCTGCTGGGCCTGATGACGCTCGCGCTGGGTGCCTACCTGCGGCGCCGCACCGCGCCCGAGCCGGCCCGTCCGGCTGGGCGAATCGGCTGGTGAGCCCGAGCACGGGCTAATCTGGCGCAGGTGAGCGCCAGGAAGATCCGCGTCGTCGTGGCCAAGCCCGGCCTCGACGGGCACGACAGAGGCGCGAAGATCATCGCCCGCGCCCTGCGCGACGCCGGCATGGAGGTGATCTACACGGGTCTGCACCAGACGCCCGAGCAGATCGTCGAGACCGTGCTCCAGGAGGACGCCGACGCCGTCGGCCTCTCGATCCTGTCCGGCGCCCACATGACCCTCGTGCCGCGTATCGCGAAGCTGCTCGCGAGCGAGGGCGCCGAAGACGTGGTGCTGGTGGTGGGCGGGACGATCCCCAACGACGACATCCCCGAGCTGAAGCAGCTGGGCGTGTCCGAGGTGTTCACGCCCGGCGCCCCCGTGCAGGGGATCATCGACTACATCAAGCAGTCGGTCCCGGATGCTCCCTGCACGGCCGAGCGGCTAGGCAGGCGGCGCGGCGGCCGCCGGCCTCGGTCGGCGTACCCTCGAGCGCGGCGATCCGGGTGGCGGCCTCGCGGAAGCTCGCCATCAGCTCGGGCCCGATCTGCTCGGCCCAATCGCGCTCGATCTCCGCGAAGATGCGGCGCCCCTTGATCACGGCGTCCATTCCGCGGTCGGTGAGCTTGATGATCTTCGCCCGCCCGTCCTGCGGGTCCGGCACACGCGTCACGTAGCCGAGCCGCTCGAGTTCCGTGACGGCCTCGCCGACCGCCTGCTTGGTGAACCCCGCGTCGGCGGCCAGGTCGGTCAGCCGTGAGCCCTTCTCGATGTCGATGAAGCCGAACACGCAGCCGTGCCCCTCGCGGATATCCGGATGCCCGGCATCCGCGATCCGATCGCGCAGCTTGTCGATCGCGGCGAGCTTGACGCCGGTGAGGAGCGCCGGCAACGGCCGGGGTGGGGGGCTGATCGGATCTACGGACATTTCGTAAGGAAGCTTGACTTCTTCGTCAGGATACCTTATAAAACACCCTGACAAGGCTACCTGACGAAATTGTAGCCCGCAATGCATTCGGAATCCGTAGGAGACACAAACATGCACCGCAAGTGGTGGACGCTGCTCGCAGTCAGCGTCGCGACCTTCATGCTGCTGCTCGACATCACGGTCGTGAACACCGCGCTGCCGTCGATCCACGACGACCTGGGCGCGAGCTTCACCGACCTCCAGTGGGTGATCGACGCCTACACGCTCTCGCTTGCAGCGCTCGTGCTAACCGCCGGCGTGCTCGCCGACCGGCTTGGCCGCCGGCGCGTCTTCGCCGCGGGGCTGGCGATCTTCACCGTGGCCTCCCTGTTCGCGGGGCTGGCCCCTGACCCGACCTTCCTCAACATCACCCGTGCCATCCAGGGCATCGGCGGCGCCATCATGTTCGCCGTTTCGCTGGCTCTGATCGCCCAGGAGTTCGAGCCCGGCCGTGAGCGCGGCGCGGCGATGGGCGTCTACGGCGCGACGATCGGCGTCGCGGTTGCCACCGGCCCGCTCGTCGGTGGAGCGCTGACCGATTCGCTCGGCTGGGAGTCGATCTTCTTCCTGAACGTGCCGATCGGCGTGGCGGCGATCGCCATCACCTACGCCAAGCTGCGCGAGACGCGCGACCCCAACGCCTCCCGGATCGACTGGGGCGGCCTCGTGACGTTCTCGACAGCCCTGTTCCTGCTCGTGCTCGGCCTGCTGCGCGGCAACGACGAGGGCTGGGGCTCGACCCTGATCGTGTCGCTGTTCGTCGGCGCCGGCGTCCTGATGGCGGCGTTCCTGGCGATCGAGACGCGCATCAAGGAGCCGATGCTCCCGCTGGGGCTGTTCCGCAAGCCGGCCTTCACCGGCGTGCAATTTGCCGCCGCAGGCGTCTCGGCGTCGATGTTCGCGCTGTTCCTCTACCTGACGTTCTACCTGCAGGGCTTCCTCGGCGATTCGCCGCTCGAGGCCGGGCTGCGCTACCTGCCGCTGACCGTGACGACGTTCTTCGTCTCGGCCGCGACCGGGGCCGTGCTGATCACGAAGTTCCAGGCGCGCTACCTGCTCTCGGGCGGACTCGGGCTGGTCGGGATCGCGCTGCTGCTGATGGGCGGCATCGGGACCGGCGACGAATGGACGACCCTCCTGCCCGGCTTCCTCCTGGCGGGCCTCGGCATCGGGCTGGTCAACCCGGTGATCGCCGACGTGGCGGTCTCCGTGGTGCCGAAGGAGCAGAGCGGCATGGCCTCCGGGATCAACGACACGTTCCGGCAGGTCGGCATCGCGATCGGCATCGCCGCCTGGGGAGCGATCTTCCTCGGGCGCGGCGCCGACAAGGTGAGCCAGCTGCTGGCCGGCACGCCGGGAGCGACCGGCGACCGTCCGCGCCAGCTGGTCGAGGCGGTCTCCTCGGGGAACCTCGACAGCGCCGTGGCCAACGTGCCCGCGGGCTCCCGCGCCGGCGTCGCGAACGCGGCCCGCGAGGGCTTCCTCGCCGGGATGAACGAGATCCTCATGTTCGGCGGGATCTTCGCCCTGGCCGGCGCAGTGGCCGCGCTCTGGCTGGTGCGCGAGGGCGACATCGAGCGCAGCGAGGCGATCGAGACCGAGCTGTCCCACTTGGGAGAGGCGGTGCCGGAGCCGGTCTCGGCGTAACGGCACCCGCGCACACTCCCGCAGCACGAGGGCCGGCCCTCCCCCGGGGCCGGCCCTTTGCGTTCTCAGCCGATAGCGTCCCGGCTCGCCTCTGCCCCCGGAGGCGATTGACTCGTCAGTCAATGGGGTAACATTGCCTCCGCCGGCGGGCCGGAAGCCGCCGTTCCGCCGCTCAGGATCACAAGAAGGAGAAGCTTTCCCGTGAAGATCTGCGTCCTCGTAAAAGAGGTGCCCGACGCAGCGGTCGAGAAGCGAATGGACTCAGGTTCCAAGCGCCTCGACCGCTCCGGCGAGAAGAACTTGAACCCCTTCGACACCCACGCGATCGAAGCCGCCATGCAGATCCGCGAGGGTGGCGCGGTCGACGTCGACGAGATCGTCGCCGTGACGATGGGGCCGGAGTCGGCCTTCCGCGCTCTGCACAAGGCGGTCTCGCTGGGCGCCGACCGCTCCGTCCACCTGACCGACGACGCCCTCGCGGGCTCGGACGTCTGTGCCACCGGCTACGCCCTCGCCAAGGTGCTGGAGTCGGAGTCGCCCGACATCGTGCTGCTCGGCCAGCAGTCGGACGACGGCGAGTGCTACACGATCGGCGCCGTCGTGGCGGACCACCTCAAGATGCCCTCGCTCACGCAGGTGATCAAGATCGACGTCGAGGGCGGCAAGCTCCGTTGCGAGCGCCAGGCCGAGTACGGCTACGACACCGTCGACGTCGAGCTGCCCGCGGTCATCTCCGTCGGCGACGCCATCAACGAGCCGCGCTACCCGTCGCTGAAGGCGATCATGGGCGCCAAGAAGAAGCCGCTCGACACGAAGGCCACCGGCGACGTCGGCATAGAGGCCGACCGCGTCGGCGAGCAGGGCTCGCAGACCCAGGTTCTCTCCATCAACCCCCCGCCCGAGAAGGCCGGCGGCGAGATCATCGAGGACGAGGACACCAACGAGACGGTCGAGAAGATCGTCGCCTGGCTCGATGAAAGGAAGCTGCTCGCATGAGCATCCTCGTCTACGCACTTCACTACCAGGGCGAGTTCAACAAGAACTCGCTCGGCGCCGTGTCCGAGGGCGCGAAGCTCGCCAAGGAGCTGGGCGGCGAGGCCGCCGTCGTGGTCGTCGGTGGCGACGACCTCACCGACGAGCTGTGCGCCACGCTCGGCCAGTACGGGGCGACCAAGGTCTACCGCGCGAAGGGCCCCGAGGGCCTCGCGCAGCCGGTCGTGGACGCGATGGCCAAGGTCATCCAGGACAACGGCTTCAAGTACGCCCTGTTCGGCGGCGGCCTGCTCGGGTTCGAGATCGGCGCCGGGCTCACGGCGCGCCTGGGCGCCGGCGTGACCATGGAGGTCACCGCCGTCAAGGTCCAGGACGGCAAGCTCGTCGCCGAGCGGCCGATCCTCCAGGACTCCGCGATCGTCGACGTGGGCTACGTGGGCGAGCCGGGCATCATCATCGGCCGCCTCAACGCCTTCGACATCGCCGAGCCCGGCTCCGACTCGGCCGAGGTGGTCGACGTGGACGTCCAGCTCGAGGACCACTCGACCAAGGCCGTGATGGTCCAGCGCGGCGAGCAGCGCGGCGCCGACGTGAACATCGAGGACGCCGACATCCTCGTGGCCGGCGGTCGCGGGCTCGGCAAGCCCGAGGGCTTCGAGCTGGCCGAGGCGCTGGCCGAGGCGCTCGGCGGCGCCGTCGCCGCCACCCGCGCGGTGGTGGACGCCGGCTGGTACCCGTACGCGGCCCAGATCGGCCAGACCGGCAAGACGGTCGCGCCCAAGCTGTACCTGGCGGCCGGGATCTCCGGCGCCATCCAGCACAAGGTGGGCATGCAGAACTCGGAGAACATCGTCGCGATCAACAAGGACCCGAACGCGCCGATCTTCGAGTTCTCCGACCTCGGCATCGTCGGCGACCTGAACAAGATCCTGCCCAAGCTGACCGAGGCCGTGAAGGCGAAGAAGGGCTAGCCGCGTGTCGACGGCCCCGATCGAGTTCCCGCCGCCCGTCGACTCCGGCAAGGAGTTCGTCGGGCCGCCCACGGATCCGGAGGACGAGCGGATCGAGGTCGGCGTGGCGATCGTGGGCGGCGGCCCGGCCGGGCTCGCCTGCGCGATCCGGCTGACCCAGCTGCTGGCGGAGGACGAGTCCCTGCTCGAGTCGCTCGGCGAGGTGCCGGTGGCGCTGGTGGAGAAGGGCAAGGGGCCGGGATCCCACCTGCTGTCGGGGGCGATGATGAAGCCCTCGGCGATGCAGAAGCTGTTCCCGGACCTGCCCGAGGAGGACTGGCCCACGTACGGTCCGGTCGCGAAGGACACGCTCTACCTGCTGCCCAACCGCAAGCGGGCGATCCCGCTCAAGCCCACGCCGCCGCCGTTTCGCAACCACGGCAACCACGTCACGTCCGTGGCGCAGCTGGGCCGCTGGCTTGCGCAGCAGGCCGAGGACGCCGGCGTGTACATCCTGGGCGAGACCGCCGGCGCGAAGCTGCTGGTGGAGGACGGGCACGTGGTCGGTGTGCGCTCGGGCGACAAGGGCCGCGGGCGCGACGGCCAGGAGCTGTCGAACTTCGAGCCGGGCTCCGACCTGATCGCGAAGGCGACCGTCCTCTGCGAGGGCACCCAGGGGCACCTGACCGGGGCCGCGATCCGCCACTTCGACATCGGCTCGGAGGACCCGCAGCAGTGGGAGCTCGGCGTCAAGGAGGTCTGGGAGGTCGAGAAGCCGCTCGACCGGATCATCCACACGATGGGGTGGCCGCTGCACTTCGCGGCCAAGTACCGCGAGTTCGGCGGCTCGTTCATCTACCCGATGGGCGAGGACAAGATCTCGATGGGCCTGGTGGTCGGGCTCGACTACCGCGACGCGCGCTTCTCCGTGCACGACGCGCTCCAGCAGCTGAAGGGCCACCCGCTGGTGGCCGGGCTGATCGAGGGCGGCAAGCGGGTCGCCTGGGGCGCCAAGACGCTTCCCTCGGGCGGCTACTGGGCGCGGCCGCGCCAGCTGTGGGTGCCCGGGATGGCGATTTGCGGCGATGGCGCCGGGATGGTCAACGTGCCGACGCTGAAGGGCGTGCACTACGCGATGCACTCGGGCATGTTCGCCGCCGAGGCGATCTACGAGCGGCTCAAGGCGGGCGGCTCCTGCGAGGACCTCTCCAACTACGCGGCCAAGGTCGAGAGCTCGGAGATCCAGGAGGACACCCACCGCTCGCGCAACATGCGCCAGCCGTTCGCGAAGGGCTTCCTCGTGGGCGGCGCGATCGCGAACATGATGGAGATCTCGGGCGGGCGCTTCCCGGGCGGACGCTGGGCGACGCACGACGACGCCACGGTGGACGTCTTCGTCGGCAAGGAGCGCAACTACCCCAAGCCGGACGGGAAGAAGACGTTCGACAAGCTGTCCTCGGTCTTCGCCAGCGGAAACGCCACGCGCGACGACGCGCCCAACCACATCCGCATCCAGGAGAAGGTGCCGCTCGAGGTGGCGCTGATGTGGCAGAACATGTGCCCGGCGCAGGTGTACGAGGTGCCGGAGGAGGAGCTGGAGGCCGCCTCGGCCGACGGCAACGGCAAGCTCGACGGCAAGCACGAGGTCAAGCTCCAGATCACGCCCTCGAACTGCGTGCAGTGCGGGGCGATCACCGCCAAGGGCGGCCGTCTGACACCGCCAGAAGGCGGCGACGGCCCGAACTACCAGGCCACCTGAGCGGCCGCGGCTTGCGCCCGGCCCCTGCGAGTGGGACTCTCGGAGGGTGGTCGTGAGGGCGGATCGAGCCGCACTGGGCAAAGAGGCCCGCAAGCGGGTCAGCCGGTCGAGCCATCGAGACTGGGAGCCGGCGGCCGATCGTCGCCCACCGCGCGACGTGCTCGCCGACCAGGACGAGTTGCGCGTGCCGGAGCTGGTCCCGATTCGCTACGGGCGCATGCTCGCCTCGCCCTTCTCCTTCTTCCGGGGCGGGGCGGCGATCATGGCCGCCGATCTCTGCCCAGTGCCCAACTCCGGGTTGGAGACGCAGCTCTGCGGCGACGCCCACCTGTCCAACTTCGGCGTGTTCGGGGCTCCGGATCGCAGGCTCGTCTTCGACGTCAACGACTTCGACGAGACCCTGCCCGGCCCGTTCGAGTGGGACGTCAAGCGGCTGGCCGCGAGCTTCGCCGTGGCGGGGCGGGAGCGCGCGTGCAGCGATTCGGAGCGCAGGTTCGCGACGCTCGCCGCGGTGCGCGCGTACAGGGAGGCGATGCGCGCCTTCGCCGGCATGCGCGACATCGACGTGTGGTACTCGCGCTTCGACGTCGAGAGCTACGTGGAACAGTCGGGCGCCGGCAAGAAGCGGATGAAGGGCTTTCAGAAGGAAATGGCGAAAGCCCGGAACAAGGACAGCCTGCGGGCTCTGTCCAGACTCAGCCATCAGGTCGACGGCGAGCGCCGCATCATCGATGATCCGCCCCTGATCGTGCCGATCGAGGAGGTCGGCGGCGGCGAGTTCGAACCGGTGGTGCGCCAGCTCATGGCGAGCTACCACCGGAGCCTCGCTCCCGATCGACGCGAGCTCGCGTCCCGCTACCGCTACACCCACGCCGCCCACAAGGTCGTCGGCGTCGGAAGCGTCGGGGCCCGGGCGTGGATCGTCCTGTTCCTGGGGCGCGACTCGAACGATCCGCTGTTCCTCCAGGCCAAAGAGGCTCAGCACTCGGTGTTGGAGCCGTACGCGGGCAAGAGCGCATTCGCGCACCAGGGGCGGCGGGTGGTCGAGGGGCAGCTGCTGATGCAGGCGGCCAGCGACATCTTCCTCGGCTGGATGCGCGGGGAGGGCCTCGACGGCCGCCAGCGCGACTACTACGTGCGCCAGCTCTGGGACGGCAAGGCATCGTTGGAGGTCGAAGCGATGGGGCCGGCAGCGCTGGCGCGGTACGGGGAGGTGTGTGGCTGGACGCTCGCCCGGGCCCATGCCCGCTCGGGCGACCGCGTGGCGATCGCGGCCTACCTCGGCGGGGGCACGGCATTCGACGACGCGGTCGCCGACTTCGCGGAGACCTACGCGGACCAGAACGAGCGCGACTACGAGTCGCTGATGGAAGAGGTCAGGGCCGGCCGGCTCGAGGTGCGCGAGGACATCTAGCGGAGCAGCCGCCGCACCTCGGCCGTGTACGCGCCCTTGGCGGACAGGTCGTGGCCCAGGGCGCCGAAGTACGCCTCGCGGTCGTCCGTTACGCCCGGCGGCCGCAGGTCGTGTGCCGAGTAGACCATGAACAGCCGCAGGCGTTTGCCTATCTTGCCGTCGGCGCGCATCTCGGCCACGGTGGAGCGGAGGTCCTCCGCGGCCTGGGCGTAGGTCAGGTCGGTCGGCCAGCCGTAGTTGTCCGTGAGCCCGGCGCCGTCGTCCGAGCTGATCCCGTACTCGGTCACGTCGATCGGGATGCTCGCTCGAGCGCCCATCGCCGCCGTCTGCGCGATCAGCCGGTGCAGCTTCGGCTCCCAGCGCTCGCGCGGCCCGTAGGGGTGGACCGTCCATCCGGCGACCATCGTCCCGAGCTTCGGCACGGCTCCGAACATGTGCGTGACCCACACCGGCGACGCCGTCCCGCCGTCGTCCGCCTGGGCGAGCAGCCCGACGTGGCGGTGCCGGCGCGCGATGGCCGAGTGCGCCTGGGCGAAGCGGGTCGCGTAGAGCTCGGCTCGGTCGTGGTAGGACTGGTCGGAGTACGCGTCTCCGTACTGATGCCCGTACGAGGTCTCGTTGCCGAACTCGATCAGCCGCACCGGCAGCCGGTGGCGCCGGTGCTTGGCCCAGAAGCTCCCGCCCGTGCCGAAAGCGGCCGCCCAGCTGCCGAGGTTGCGCGCCTCGGCCTCGCTCGGCATGCGGCCGTGGAAGCCCGCCAGCAGCAGCGGCCGCGCGCCGCTGCGGACGAGCGCGGCGATGGCGCCGCGCATCGACTTCGCCGGCGTCGAGATGTCGAACTCCACGCGCACGACGCGGGCGCCCAGCTTCCCGGCGGCAGCGGAGGACAGCCGGTGGTTGGCGCTCGCGACCAAGCCGGGGGTGAAGCGCTGCTTTGCGTCGGCCGAGTCGGAGTCGCAGCTCGCCGTCAGAGCGGCGAGCACGACCGCGACCGCCAACAGGGCGAGGTATCGCAAGCGCGCAACTCTGGCAAAGCTTCCCGTAGCCTGCCGCCATTCGCTATCCGGGCCAGCATCCACGTCGGGCCACCGTAGTCGGCGCGGGCTCCTTCGGCACGGCGGTCGCGGTGCTGCTCGTGCGAGCGGGCCTGCGCACCACGCTGCTGTGCCGGACCGCCGAGCAGGCGGATGAGCTCGGCCGCAGCCGCCTCAACGAGCGCTACCTGCCCGGCGTGGAGCTGCCGCGCGAGCTGAGGGTGCGCCCGCTCGCGGCCGCCCACGACCAGCTCGCCCGCTCGGACCTCGTCTTCCTGGCCGTGCCGTCGAAGATGCTGCCGGACGCGCTCGCCGAGTTGGCCGGGATGGGCGTTTCGGAGCGCGCCGGCATCGTGTCGCTCGCCAAGGGGCTGGTGCCGCCCGACGGGCTCTCGGCGACCGTGGCCCTCGAGACCGTGTACGGCTCCCAGCGGGTGGCCTGCGTGGGCGGTCCCTCGCACGCGCGCGAGATGGTCGAGTCCGGGGCCGGGCTTGTCTGCGCGTCGCGTTCGGAGGCGCTCGCCCACGGGGTGGCCGAGGCCTTCCAGCGCGCCGGCGTGGTCTGCGAGGTCTCGGACGACCCGGTCGGCGTGGAGCTGGCCGGCGTGGCCAAGAACGCCGCCGCCGTCGCGGTCGGCGCCACTCAGGCCCAGGGGCTCAACGCCGCGGGCATGGCGGCCGCGGACATCTTCCTCGAGGTGCTCGCACTCGCCGCCGCCAGCGGCGGCCACGCGCGCACGTTCGTCGGCCGCGCGGGCACGGGCGACCTCGTGGCCACGGCGCTCGCCCCGACCTCGCGCAACCGCAGCGCCGGTGAGCTGCTGGCCGAGGGCGTGCCGGCCGACGAGATCGCGGGGCGCATCGGGCAGGCGGTCGAGGCGCTCGAGACCGTCCGCCTGCTCGCTCGCGCGATCGAGCGCGAACGGCTGGAGGCGCCGGTGGTGTCCGCGCTGGCACGCCTGATCGAGGGCTCGATGCCGCTCGACGAGTGGATCGCGCTGGTGCGCGCCAAGCAGCCGCCGCCCGCGCGCTTCTCGCGCCCATCCACTTGGTGGGCGCGCCTGAAGGCATGGCTGCGACGCCGCTAGAATCGAAAGGGCAATGAAGACCGAGATTCATCCCGAATACGTGCCGGCCCACGTGCGCTGCACCTGCGGCAACGAGTTCTGGACTCGCTCCACCAAGCCCGAGCTGCACGTCGAGATCTGCTCCAACTGCCACCCCTTCTACACGGGTCGCCAGAAGCTGGTCGACACCGGTGGCCGGGTGGAGCGCTTCCGCCGCCGCGCCGCGCGCGCAGGCCACTAGGCCCAGCAACCGAACTGCGCAACTCAGGGGCCTCCGACCTGTTCTCTCCGAGCATGCTTCGGAGGCTCCTGATAGCGCCTGTCCTCGTGGCCGCTCTGGCCGGCGGCGCGACGACCGCTTCCGCGGGCGACCCGACGGCCAGCGTGAAGCTGAAGCAGTGCTCGATCGAGGACGCCTCCGCGGTGTTCGTGGCGCGCATGCGCCAGGTCACCGGAAGTGACCACATGTGGCTGCGCTTCAGGCTGCTCGAGCGGGGCTCCGGCGGCTTCCACCCGCTCAAGGCGCCCGGGCTGGGGCGCTGGCGCAAGTCCAAGCCGGGGGTGGGGGTGTTCGCCTACCGCCAGGCCGTGCGCGGCCTGGAGTCGGGCTCGCTGTACCGCTCCGAGGTGGACTTCCGCTGGTACGACGCCGGCGGCGCCGTGATCGAGACGGCGCGCCGGCGCTCGCCGGCCTGCCGTCAGTTCGACGTGCTGCCCGACCTCACGGCCACACCGGTCGGCGCAAAGACGCTGGTCCAGGAAGGCGTGGTGCGGTACCGCGTGCTGGTGACCAACGAGGGCATCGCCACCGCGACCGGGGTGCCGGTCCGCCTGACCGTCGACGGCGCCGTGATCGACACCGTGACGGTCCCCGCGCTGGTGCCGGCCGAGCGTCGCGTGCTCACGATCAAGGGCCCGGCCTGCACCCGTTCGGTGAAGGCCGAGGCGGACCCCGACGGCGTGATCGTGGAGTCGTCCGAGGCCGACAACGCCCACGAGATCGCCTGCGCGAAGCTCCCCTCTGGCTAAGGGCACCCCCCGGGGCGCCGATACCATCGGAGACGTGAGCGCCTCCCCGTCGACCAACGGCCAGGCTCCCGACCACCTGAGGGAGGCCACCAAGGACGCCCCGGTCGGCGGTCAGGCCGTGCTCGAGGGCGTGATGATGCGCGGCATCTCGACCTGGGCGGTCGCGGTGCGCAAGCCGTCCGCCGAGCAGCTCGCCGCAGGCGGCCCCGACTCCAAGGAGGGGGCCAAGGGCGAGATCGAGGTGGTCTCGGAGCCGCTCGTCTCGTGGACCAAGCGCCACCGGCTGCTGCGCGTCCCAGTCGTGCGCGGCGTGGTCGCGCTCGCGGAGTCGCTCAAGATCGGCTTCAGCGCGCTCGGCATCTCCGCCAACGCGCAGGTGCCGCCCGACGAGGCCGGGGAGCAGAAGGAGATCGGCGGCGGCGCCTGGGTCGGCACGATCGTCTTCGCGCTGCTGTTCGCGGTCGGGTTGTTCTTCCTCCTCCCGGCCGGGCTGACCAACCTCTTCTCCGACTCGATCCCCAACGGGCTCGTCTTCGTGGTGATCGAGAAGCTCGTGCGCATCTCGATCTTCCTGATCTACCTGTGGCTGATCTCGCGCATGCCCGACCTTCAGCGCGTGTTCGAATACCACGGCGCGGAGCACAAGACGATCTCCTGCTACGAGGCGGGCGAGCCGCTCACGCCGGAGAACGCGCAGCGCTACTCGCGCTTCCACCCGCGCTGCGGGACCAGCTTCCTGCTGCTGGTGATGATCGTGGCGATCGTGGTGTTCGCGCCGCTCGGCAAGCTCGACTGGCCGTGGCTGTTCGTGTCGCGCGTGCTCGGTATCCCGGTGGTCGCCGGGCTGGCCTTCGAGCTGATCAAGTGGTTCGGCCGCAACCGCACCAAGCGCTGGGCGCGGGCGCTGATGTGGCCCGGCATGCAGCTGCAGCGCCTGACCACGCGCGAGCCCGACCTCCCGCAGCTGGCCGTGGCGATCGCCGCGCTCGACGCCGTGCTGGCCGTGGAGAACCCACGCGCCGCCAGCGAGGAGGACCTGGTCGGGATCGAGGTAGTGGCCTAGCCGACGTTTAGGTCTCGCTTTCCTCGGGACCACTCTTGGATGGGGGATCTGCTGCTAACCGGCGCGACCGGCTTCGTTGGGCAGGAACTGCTGGGACGCCTGCTCGATCGTGGCGATCGTGACGTTCACGCGCTCGTGCGCGCGGATGACGACGCCGCGGCCGCGGCTCGGCTGCCCGAGCACGAGCGCCTGAGCGTCTGGGCCGCCGACATCGAGCGCCCTGGACTGGGCCTCGACGCCGCGCGCACCGACGCGCTGAGCCGAGCGCGTCTCGACGGTCATCCACTGCGCGGCCTCGGTGTCGTTCTCGCTGGGCCTCGAGGACTCGCGGCGCGTGAACGTGGCGGGCACAGCCCGCATGGCGGAGTTGGCCGAGCGCTGCGCCGAGCGCGGCGACGGGCTGGAGCGCTTCTCCTACGTGTCGACCGCGTACGTCGCGGGGGCGCACCGCGGCGCATTCGGCGAGGACTGCCTGGACGTGGGCCAGAGCTTCCGCAACCCGTACGAGCGCTCGAAGTTCGAGGCCGAGATGCTGCTGCACGAGCGCGCGTCCGGCCTCCCGCTGCAGGTGCTGCGCCCGAGCATCGTGGTCGGCGACAGCCGGACCGGCTGGACCTCCTCGTTCAACGTCCTCTATCCGCCGCTGCGCGCCTTCGCCCGCGGGGCGATCCCCGCCCTGCCCGCTCGGCGCCGGTCGCCGGTCGACGTGGTGCCGGTCGACTACGTGGCGGACTCGGTCGACCGCCTCTCTCGCGAGGGGCCGGACGGCACCTTCCACCTTGTCGCCGGCCGCAACGCCACGACGGTGGGGCGGCTGATGGAGCTCGCCGGACGGCACTTCGACCGACCGGCGCCGCCCGTGTTCCCCCCGCGCCTGTACCGCCGGCTCGTGCACCCGCTGATGCTGCAGCGCATGGGCCGCGCGCGCCGCGAGGCGCTGCGGCGCATGGAGGTCTACTTCCCCTACTTCTCCATGCGCGTGCGCTTCGCCGATCGCCGCCACCCGCCGGCCCCGCCGGTGGAGGGGTACTTCGACCGCCTGCTCGACTTCGCCGAGCACGCCCGCTGGGGGCGCAGGCCGGTCGCGCGGCCGCCGGCGGCGGGGGTCGTACCCTTGTCTGCGTGATCGAGAGGCTCGTGGAGCAGATCGAGAGCCGCTTCGACGAGCTCTCCCAGCAGATGTCGGACCCGGACGTGATCGGCGACCAGCGGCGCTACGCCGAGGTCGGCCGCGCCTACCGGGCGCTGGAGCCTGCCCACGGGCTCGCCCAGGAATGGCGCCGGGCGACCGACGACGCCGCCGGCGCGAGGGAGCTGCTCGCGGAGGACGGCGACGACCCGGAGCTGCGCGAGATGCTGCGCGGCTCCGAGGAGCGGCTCGCCGAGCTCGAGGAGGAGATCCGGCTCTCGATGGTCGAGCCCGACCCCAACGACGACAAGGACGTGATCGTCGAGATCAGGCCGGGCACCGGCGGGGAGGAGGCCGGGCTGTTCGCCGCCGACCTGTACCGGATGCTGTCCCGCTACGCCGACCGGCGCGGCTTCAAGCAGGAGCCGCTCGAGATCGGCGACGGCCACTACACCTTCGCCGTCAAGGGCCGGGGCGCGTACAGCGTGTTCAAGTACGAGGGCGGCACGCACCGCGTGCAGCGGGTGCCCGAGACCGAGTCGCAGGGCCGCATCCACACGTCCACCGCCACGATCGCCGTGCTGCCGGAGGCCGAGGAGGTGGAGGTGCAGATCGACCCGGGCGACCTCCAGATCGACGTCTACCGCTCCTCCGGGCCCGGCGGCCAGTCCGTCAACACGACCGACTCGGCGGTGCGGATCACCCACAAGCCCACCGGGTCTGGTGGTCTCGATGCAGGACGAGAAGTCGCAGCTGCAGAACCGCGACCGGGCCATGCGCGTGCTGCGCGCGCGGCTGCTCGAGCGCGAGCAGGCGGCCCAGCAGGCCGAGGAGGCGGCGCAGCGGCTCGCCCAGGTCGGCTCGGGCGCGCGCGCGGAGAAGATCCGCACCTACAACTTCCCCCAGGACCGGGTGACCGACCATCGCGTCGGGCTGACCAAGGGCAACCTGCCGGGGGTGCTGGCCGGCGAGCTCGACGAGTTCACCGCGGCGCTCGAGGCAGAGGACAAGCGACGGAAGCTCGAAGTCTCGGCGGTGTGACGGCGCGCGACGCGCTCGGCGCCGCCCTCGACGCCCTCACGGCGGCGGGCTGCGAGACGCCGCGGCTCGACGCGGAGCTGCTGATCGCCGACGCGCTCGGGGTGTCACGGGCGGACCTGGCGATGGATCCGGAGCTGCCGGTCTCGGGCCGCGCGGCGCGCCTGATCGGCGAGCGGGTACGGCGGCGGGTGGCGCGCGAGCCGGTGGCCTACATCCTGGGGGTGAAGGGGTTCCGGCGGCTGATGCTGCAGGTCGACGGGCGGGTGCTGATCCCGCGGCCGGAGACCGAGCTGCTGGTCGAGGTGGCGCTGGAGCTGCCCGCCGGCTCGCGCGTCCACGACGTCGGGACCGGGTCGGGCGCGGTGGCGCTGGCTTTGATCGACGAGCGCCCGGACCTGGTGGTGAGCGCTTCCGATGCGTCTGCCTCGGCCGTCGAGGTGGCTCGGGCGAACGGCCTCGATGCCGTCGTTCACCGCGGCCTGCCGGCGGGCGAGTACGACATGGTCGTGGCGAACCTCCCCTATGTGCGGGAGGACGAGTGGGAGGGGTTGGCGCCCGAGATCCGCCTGTGGGAGCCGCGCGAGGCGCTGGTGAGCGGGGTCGACGGGTTGGACGCGATTCGCTCGCTCGTTGCCCAAGCCCCGGCTGGTGTGCGGCTGGCGCTGGAGCACGCACCCGCGCAAACGGAAGCGATAAGGGAGCTGTTGCGCTCGCCGCGCGTTCATTCCGACCTGGCCGGGCTGCCGCGCGTGACGGTCGGCGACTCCGGCCTGACGCCGTAGGCGCATGACTCGCCCGAGGAGGTCGAGACCTTCGAGCGTTGCGTCGCCGTTGGCGGCGTTGCGCTGTTTCCCGCCGACACCGTCTACGGGCTCGCCACCGAGCCCGACTCCGCGGAGGGGGTGGCGCGGCTGTATGCGCTCAAGGGGCGCCGGGCAGATCGGCCCGCCGCCGTCATGTTCTTCGAACTCGAGCTCGCGCTCGCGGCGCTGCCCGAGCTCCCGGCGGCCACCCGGGCCGCGCTCGAGCGGCTGCTGCCCGGCGGCGTGACGCTGCTGCTGCCGAACCCCGAGCGCCGCTTCCCGCTCGCCTGCGCCGATACGCCCGAGGTGCTCGGCTTGCGCGTGCCGCGGCTGGAGGGCCGGCTGGCTGCGCTGCGCGCGGTGAGCTGGCCCGTCCTGCAGTCGAGCGCGAACGTCTCGGGCGGGGACGAGGCGCGGCGCGTGGACGACGTGGACGAGGCCGTGCGCGCCGGCGTGGACGTGATCCTCGACGGCGGCGAGCTGCCCGGCACGCCCTCCACGGTGGTCGACCTGACCGGCTATCACGAGGACGGCTCATTCGACGTTCTGCGCGAGGGCGCCGTGCCGCGGAGCCGGGTGGAGGCGATGCTACGGTCCTCTCGATGAGCGAGTTGAGCCCCGACTACTTCACAAAGCCCCTTGCCGAGGTCGATCCGGACATCGCCGAGGTGCTCCGCAACGAGGCCGTCCGCCAGGAGACGACGCTCGAGATGATCGCCTCCGAGAACTTCGTGCCCCAGGCGATCCTCGACACCGGCGGCTCGGTCCTCACCAACAAGTACGCCGAGGGCTATCCCGGCAAGCGCTACTACGGCGGCTGCGAGTTCGTGGACGTCGCCGAGCAGCTCGCCATCGACCGTGCCAAGGAGGTGTTCGGCGCGGATCACGTGAACGTCCAGCCGCACTCCGGCGCCCAGGCCAACTCGGCCGTCTACATGGCGCTGCTGGAGCCCGGCGACCGCATCCTCGGCATGAAGCTCGACCACGGCGGTCACCTCACGCACGGGATGAAGATCAACTTCTCCGGGCTCTACTTCGACATCGTGTCCTACGGCGTGCGCGAGGAGGACTCTCGCCTCGACATGGACGAGCTCCAGCAGATCGCCGAGGACTCGCGCCCGAAGCTGATCCTCGCGGGCTGGTCGGCCTACCCGCGTCAGCTCGACTTCCAGCGCTTCCGCGAGATCGCCGACTCGGTCGGGGCGCTGCTGATGGCCGACATGGCCCACTTCGCCGGCCTCGTGGCCGCGGAGCAGCACCCGAGCCCGGTGCCCTACTGCGACGTCGTCACCACGACGACGCACAAGACGCTCGGCGGCGCGCGCGGCGGGATGATCCTCTGTCGCGAGGAGTTCGCGAAGAAGATCAACTCGCGTGTGTTCCCGGGACATCAGGGCGGGCCCTTGATGCATGCGATCGCCGGCAAGGCGGTGGCGATGAAGATCGCGCAGTCCGATCTGTTCCGCGAGCGTCAGGTGCGCACGCGCGAGGGCGCCGCGATCCTCGCCGAGGAGATGTTGGCCTCGGGGGTCAACGTGCTCACCGGCGGCACCGACGTTCACCTGGTGCTCGCCGACCTGCGCGACTCGGACCTGGACGGCCAGCAGGCCGAGGACCGCCTGCACGAGGTCGGGATCACCGTCAACCGCAACGCCGTGCCGTTCGACCCGCGGCCGCCGGCGGTGTCGTCCGGCCTGCGCATCGGCACGCCCGCGCTCGCCACGCGCGGCTTCCAGGCCGACGACTTCCGCGAGGTCGGCAGGGTGATCGGCGAGGCGCTGACCGGCGACTTCTCGGAGGACAAGCGGTCCGAGCTGTCGCAGCGCACACGGGCCCTCGCCGAGCGCTACCCGCTGTACCCCCAGCTCGTCCCAGCCGCCGTCTAGGACGCTGCAAACCTTCGGCTGCCGGCGTCATCGGGGCTCTGCGTGCCCAGCACGCATTCGCCCCTGCTTCCTTGGCAGCTTCGGTTTTCGCGCCCTAGCCGGTGGCTGGCGGCAACCGTCTAGCCACCAGATTCCCGGGACCCGCGGGGTACTCTGAGCCGGATGGACGAGCTCGATGCCCTCTGGGCGTTCCTCGTCGCGGCCGCGATCGCCTTCGCGGCAACGCCGCTCACCGCCCGCTTCGCCCGCCGGCTCGGCGTGGTGCACTACCCGCGCGATCGGGACCTGCACGACCGGCCCGTTCCGGGCCTGGGCGGGCTGGCGATCCTGGCCGCGGTGGTCGTCGCGGCGCTGATCTTCCTCCCCGCCAACCGCGAGACGCGGGGCATCGTCTGCGGCGCGATCGCGATCGCCCTGGTGGGCGCCGTCGACGACGCCCGGCCCGGTGGGCTGCACCCGCTCGTCAAGCTGGCCGGCCAGTTCGCCGCCGCCGCCATCCCGGTTTGGTGCGACGTGCGCGTGGAGAACGTGACGCTGCCGTTCATCGACCCGATCACCCTGGGCAACTGGAGCTATCCGCTGACGCTGGTCGGGATCGTCGCGGTCATGAACGTCGTGAACTTCACCGACGGCGCCGACGGGCTGGCGGCCGGCGTGTGCACGATCGCCGCCGCGACGTTCGCGCTGATCGCCCTGTCGCTCGACCGCGACGCGGCCGGGTGTCCTGGCGGCCCTCACCGCCGGCGCGTCGATCGGCTTCCTCTGGCACAACTTCCACCCGGCCTCGATCTTCATGGGCGACGCCGGCTCCAACCTGCTCGGGCTCCTGCTCGCCTGCGTGGCGATTCAGGGCGTGCTGAAAACCGCGGCGGTCGTGGCGCTGTTCTTCCCGCTGCTGATCCTCGCCGTGCCGGCCTTGGACGCGACCTTCGTGGTCGCCAAGCGGATCAAGTACGGGCGGCCGGTCTACTCGGCGGACCGATGGCACTTCCACCACCGCTTCGCGAACATCGGCTTCTCGCAGCGGCGCACGGTGCTCTACCTGTACGGCTGGACGCTGTCGCTGGCCGCGCTGGCGCTGGCGATGCGCTTCGTGCCCTACTCGGACGACGACGGCACGCTGCACGTCGGCTGGACGCTCGTGATCGTCGCGTTCGCGCTGATCGCCGTGGCGGCGAGCGTCTACCTCGTGATCGTGCTGGAGATCCTCAAGTTCAGGCGGTTCAGGGAGCGCGAGCTGCGCCGTCAGGTGGAGACCGGCGAGATCGCCGCTCTGAGCGAGTCCGAGATCGAGGGCGAGATCGGACGCGAGGTGGAGACCGGGGAGTTCCGCGCGGTGCGCCCGCCTGAGACGGACGAGTTCGAGGCCGTCACCTGAGGTGCTGTTTCGCCGCCGCTCCCTCGACGGCATCAGAGCGGGGGAGATCACGCTCGCCTTCCGCCGCTGGGACCGCGCTCGCGCCCGCGCCGGCGGGCGCCAGCGCACCCTCGTGGGGGAGCTGGCGATCGACTCGGTCGAGCCGGTCGACCGCGCCGAGATCACGACCGCGGACGCGGCCCGCGCGGGCCACGCCTCGCTCGACGAGCTGTTCGCGGAGCTCGACGCCCGCGGGCACGCCCAGATCTGGCGGATCGAGCTGCACTGGGCGGGCGAGGACCCTCGCCGCGCGCTGCGCGAGCAGGCAGACCTCGACGAGGCCGAGCTGGAGCGGCTGCGCGAGCGCCTGGAGCGCTTCGACCAGGCGGGCCGGCACGGGCCGTGGACGCGGCAGACGCTCGAGCTGATCCGCGACCACCCGGAGCTGCGCGCCGAGGACCTGGCCGCGGTCGTCGGCCGCGAGAAGCTCCCCTTCAAGCGCGACGTGCGCAAGCTGAAGGAGCTCGGCCTGACGGAGAGCCTGCTGGTCGGCTATCGCTTGTCGCCGCGGGGTCAGGCCGTGCTGGCGGGGCTCGGCGCTGCAGAACGCCGGCAATAAGCAGTGCGACGCTCAGAACAGCGACGGCTGCTCCGGCGGAGGGGCGGCCATCTGCGGCTCGACGTCCTCGGGGCTGCCCGCCGGGTCGCGGCGCAGCCCGGGTACGACCCGTCGCCCCGCCCGCACCAAACCCGACAGGCGCTCGCGCTCCGCCTGCGGCGCGTAGGCGCCGCGCGCGTAGAGCGACTCGTAGCGGGGCACGAGGTCGGGCCGGTACGAGCGCAGCCAGTCCATGAAGACCTCGCGCACCTCACCGCGCAGGTGCAGGCAGATGCCGCCGATCGAGACCGCTCCGGCCTCTGCGCACAGCTCGAGGATCTTCTCGACCTGCGCCGGCGAGTCGTTGATGCCCGGCATCAGCGGCGCGATCAGGACGCCCGTGGGGATGCCGGCCCGGTTGAGCTCCGCGACCGCCTCGATGCGCTTGCGCGGGTGCGGGGTGTGCGGCTCGCTGGCCCGCCAGGCCTTCTCGTCGAGCGTCGGGATCGAGAGGTTGGCCGCGAAGCTGGGGATCTGCTTGAACAGCTCGATGTCGCGCAGCAGCAGCGGCGACTTGGTGAGCACCGAGCTGGGCGTCCTCGAATCGCGCATGGCCTCCCAGACACCCGGCAGCAGCTCGTACTTCTTCTCGACCCACTGGTAGGGATCGGTGTTGGTGCCGAGCGCCACGTGCTCGCGCTTCCAGGTCGGTCGCATCAACTCCGCCCGCGCGACCTCCGGCGTGTTGACCTTGACGACGATCTCGCGCTCGAAGTCCCGGCCCGCGTCGAAGTCGAGGTAGGTGTGGGTGGGGCGAGCGAAGCAGTTGTGGCTGACGACGCCGTTGGCGATGAAGTCCCCGGTGCCGGTGGTGATGTCGTACAGCGGGAGGTCGGCGCCGAGCGGCTCGACGGCCACCACGCCGAGCTTGGCGCCACACTTGATCGCGGTCCCGGCGATCGAGCGCTTGCGCGTGATCGCGGGATCGGTCGTCAGGAAGAAGCGCATCCTCTCGGCGGAGCCCGCCGAGCACGCGCACGTTCCTCACGTTCGATCGCGTTGCTGCTCCAGGACCGACGAGAACCCGAGCCGCCGGAGGCAGTACTCAGTCCATCCGATGATCTCTGGGTCCGTGTTCGCGATCCGGATGACGCCGCCGTTGCTGCCCTCGGCATCGAATATCCCCGCGAGGAAGCCCTTGCACCAGTCGAGGTGAGGAGTCCGAGGCCACTGGACCAGGTCCCTGATCGCCATCACCTTGTCGCGGGCGGAGGTGCGGATCGCGGTTATCCCTCGCTGGTTCGCCGTGGCCCGCTGAAACACGAACTCGTCGGTGGCCAGCGACTCGGCGGCGAGCAGATCGCGCGGCCCGGCGAAGCGCCTCAAAGTCTGCGAGCGCGAGCCGGAAGCGATGAACGTCGCCGTGGCTCCTCCCCGGCCGGTCGTACGAGTACGACCCGAGATGGCCGTCGCCGCGGATCAATCCGCACAGGTAGCCGCGTCGGTAGTCCGGGGTGTCCGCGGGCGCGGGCGCGAACTGGCCCACCCCCATGAGCTTGTTGCTGAGAGTGAGATGCGGCCGGCGGTCCGCTCCCTGCTCAGCGCCCGTGACGTGCTTCCAGCCGCGATCGCTGAGGAAGCGATGGTCGCCGCTCGCCACGAGCTCCGTTCCGTCCTCGAGCGCCACCCTGTAAGCGGGCTTGATCGGTCGACCAGTGTGCGAGCACCTCGGTGTGCACGTACCGCCGATAGACACCACGCCGTTCCGTTCCATAGATCGCATCGCCGACCCGCAGATCGGAGAGCTGCTTGTGGCGCCCGTCGGCCATGAGGACCGGCGTGTCGCCCGCCGCGCAATAGGTGCAGGCATGAGTGCATCCTCTGAACGGGTTGATCGTCCACCGGAACGGCATCCGCGACGCCTTCGGCACCCGGTTCAGGATCGACTTGGCCTGGACCTCGTAGAAGCGGACGTCCAGGGCCTCGGGTGCGTCGAACGTGCGGATCGCCGCCGGCTCGCGGTAGCCGGGCAGCGTGTGGACTCGCCTCGCTCTCGACTTTCAGGTTGTCCCAGCGCACGAACACATGTTCGCACATCCGGGAGGACGGGCTCAGGCGGTCACGACTCCCCGAACGCCGTCACGATCAGCTTGCGCGGCCCGCCGTTGTCGCGGTGCTCGCACAGGTAGATGCCCTGCCAGGTGCCCAGCGCCAGCCGGCCGTCGCGCACCGGGAGCATCAGTGAGGCGTCGGTCAGCGACGACTTGATGTGCGCCGGCATGTCGTCGTCGCCCTCGAGCGTGTGCGTGAAGTAGTCCGCGCCGTCGGGCACGGCGCGGTCGAACCAGGCCGCGAAGTCGCGCCGCACGTCCGGTGAGGCGTTCTCGTTGAGCGTGAGCGAAGCCGACGTGTGGCGCATGAAGACGAGCGCGATCCCGACCCGCAGCGAGCTCAGCTCCGGCACGCCCTCGAGAACCTCGTCGGTGACGAGGTGGAAGCCGCGCGGGCGCGAGCGCAGCGTGATCTCAGTCTGGATCCACATCGACGAGCGCGGAAAGCTAAAGAAAAGGGCTCGTAGCGGCCGATAACAACTGTGAAATGGCCTTCACCGTCGTCGTCGCCGCCGTGGCGCTTGGCCTGGTCGTGGTCGTCCTCCATCAACGGCGGACGCTCGCCGCGCTCGACGGCACGGCTGTCCGAGGCCAACCGGGTCGACACCCTGACCGGGCTGCTCAACCGGCGCGCCTTCGAGGAGATGCTCAACTTCGAGCTCGACCGCTCGCGGCGCACCGGCCGCCCCGTGTCGGTCATCGTCGGCGAGATCGACGGGATGGGGCGGCTCAACGCCGAGCGGGGGCACAACGCCGGGGATGTGGCGCTCAGGCAGGTCGGCCAGCACATGTCGAAGTGGAAGCGCCGGATCGACTCGGCCGGGCGCATCGGCGGGGAGAAGTTCGGCGTACTGCTCCCCGAGACCGACGAGCACGGGGCGTTCCTGGTGGCCGAGCGGCTGCGCCGCGCTTCACGCCGCAGCTTCGGCCAGGAAGCCATGCCCCTGACGATCTCCTTCGGCGTCGCGAGCTTCCCCGAGCACGGCGAGGAGTTCGGCGTGCTGATGGGCGCGGCGGGACGCGCTGTCGACGCGGCGATCGAGCTTGGACGCGATCGCTCGGTGGTCTACTGCGCCGACGTCGCCCGCATGCTCGCCGAGCTGCCCGCGCCGGGGAGCAACGAACCGCGGATGTCGAGCATCATCGGCCTCGCGGAGGAGCTCGACGTGCGGGACACCGGCACCACCGGCCACTGCCACACCGTCGCCCGCTACGCCGAGCTGATGGCGCGTGAGCTCGGGCTCGCGCCCGACCACGTGGAGCGCATTCGCCTCGCCGGGTCTGGTGCACGACATCGGCAAGACCGGCGTGTCCGATCGGCTGATCAGCAAGGCGGGGCCGCTCGAGGCCGACGAATGGCACTCGATCCGGACCCACCCGGAGATCGGGGCGCGACTGCTCGCCCATCCCGAGTTCGAGGACCTGCGCGAGTGGGTGCTGGCGCACCACGAGCGCCCCGACGGCAAGGGCTACCCCTACGGGCTCGCCGGCGCGGACATCCCGCTCGAGGCGCGCATCCTGGCGATCGCCGACGCGTACGAGGCGATGACCTCCGAGCGGTCCTTCCGGTCCGCGCTCGGAGAGGAGGTCGCCATCTCCGAGCTGCAGAGCGGCTGCCGGGACCCAGTTCGACGGCGCCGTCGTCGAGGTCTTCCTACGCCAGATCGCCGGCGTGGGCGCGCACGCCCTGCCGCAGGCTTCCTAGCCAAACCGCCCGCGCTTGCGGCACCATGGGGCGTGCTGCGCAAGCGCTCGCCGCTGACTGGCCTGCTCGCCGCCCTTCGTGTCGGTGGCTGCTCGTCACGCTGCTGATCTACCCCCTGCGCGAGGTCGTGCCGGTCGTCTCGACGGGCGATCGTCTACACGCTCGCCGTGCTGCTCGTGTCGAGCTACTGGGGCCTCTGGCTGGGCCTGCTGACCGCGGTGATGAGCGCGGCGGCCTGGAACTTCTTCCACATCCCGCCCACCGGCGGCTTCACCATCTCGCGACGGCGAGAACTGGGTGGCGCTGGCGGTGTTCTTCATCGCGGCGGTCGCGATCAGCGCGCTCGCCGACGCGGCCCGGGCGCGCGCCGAGGAGGCGGAGACGCGCCGGCGCGAGGCGGATCTGACCGCCGAGATGGCGCGGCTCCTGCTCGGCGGGGCCGATCTCGACGAGTCGCTGCGCTCGGCCGGCCGGCAGGTCGCGACCACCTTCGACCTCCCGTCGGTGTCGATCGAGCTGTCCTGGGCGGACTCGGACGAGCGCCAGCGCGCGCTGCCGCTGCTCGTCGACGGCTCGCGGGTGGGCACCGTGATGGTCCCGCGCGACATCGAGCCGAACGTGCTGGAGGCCCTGCAGGACCGGGTGCTCCCGGCGCTCGAGACGCTCGTCGCCGCGGCGCGCAAGCGCGACGAGCTCGAGACGCAGGTGATCGAGACGAAGGCGCTGCGCCGCTCGAACGTGGTCAAGACGGCCGTGCTGCGCTCGGTCTCGCACGACCTGCGCTCGCCGCTGACGGCGATCACCACCGCGGCGGCCGGGCTCGGCTCGGACGACGCTCTCGCCGAGGCCCGCGCCGAGCTCACCTCGGTGATCGCGCTCGAGAGCGCCGCGCTCGTCGCGGCTGGTCGACAACCTGCTCGACCTGTCGAGGCTCCAGGCGGGCGCGGTCGAGCCGCACGCGGACTGGTGCTCGGTCGAGGAGCTGGTGCGAGCGGCGATCGAGGCGTGCCCGAGCCGCCGGGCGGCTTCGACGTGCAGATCGACGCACGACCTGCCGCTGCTCCAGGCCGACGCCGCGCAGCTCGAGCGGGCGATCGCCAACGTGCTGGACAACGCCGCCCGCTATCGCGGGCGACGAGCCGGTCACCGTCCGCGCCCGGGCCGCCTCCAACCAGCTGCTGCTGCGCATCGGCGACCGCGGGCCGGGCATCGCGCGGGAGGAGCTCGAGCGCATCTTCGAGCCCTTCCACTCGCCGGGCGACGGGTCCGGGCACCGGGCTCGGCCTCGCGATCGCGCGCGGCTTCCTCGAGGCCAACGGCGGGCGCATCCGCGCCGAGTCGCTGCCCGGTCAGGGCACCACGATCGTGCTCAGCCTGCCGGTGCCGGCCGAGCAGCCCGCGGGCCAGCCCAGGCGGCGGAATGAGCCGCGTCCTCGTCTGCGACGACGAGCCCCAGATCCTGCGCGCGCTGCGGGTGATCCTGCGCGACGCCGGCTTCGAGGTCGATCACCGCCCAGACGGCCGAGGAGGCGCTCGACGCCGCCGCGCTGCGCGCGCCCGACGCCGCCATCCTCGACCTGATCCTGCCCGACGGCAACGGCATCGACATCTGCCGCTCGATCCGCGAGTGGTCGCAGATGCCGATCCTGGTGCTGTCGGCGGTCGGCGAGGAGCAGGAGAAGGTGCGCGCGCTCGACGCCGGCGCCGACGACTACGTGACCAAGCCGTTCGGCCCGGCGAGCTGATCGCCCGGCTGAACGCGGCGCTGCGGCGCGCCGGCACGCCCCGAGGAGCCGTCGCTGTCGGTCGACGGCCTCGAGATCGACCTGGCCGGCCATCGCGTCCTGCGCGACGGCGAGGAGATCCACCTGACGCCCAAGGAGTTCGACCTGCTGCGCGTGCTGGCCCGCAACCGCGGCCGGCTGATGACCCATCGCGCGCTGCTCGGCGAGGTCTGGGGCCACGCCTACGAGGAGGACACGCACACGCTGCGCGTGCACATCGCGAACCTGCGCCGCAAGATCGAGCCGGACCCCCAGGCGCCGCGCTACATCCGCACCGATCCGGGCATCGGGCTACCGCTTCGCGGCTTGACGTCTTCTTGATCACCCGAGCGCGTATTCTTGACGGTGCCTTGCCGGGGCGTGGGCCGACACTCGGTCCCATGAACTCCGCACCGAATCTTCGAGCCGGCCCGGGTCTGGCTGCGCGGGGAGCCCTCGATCGCCGGATCGCCCTCGGCGCCGACCCGTCGCACGAGCCCCGAGCTCAGCCGCCGGGCGCGTCAGCTCACCTCCCGCCGCTGCCGTACCGGCCTCGCCGCCGGCATCCGCAACGTGATCGACGCGGCTGAAGAGCCCGCAGCGCTCCTACAGCGCTGCCGTCGCCGGTCCAGCGCCGGGAGATCCTGCGCGAGCGCGGCTTCCTGGCTCGAGCATGGCCGACGACCTGCGAGCGACGACGAGCTGAGCCCGCGCGGCATCGCGCTCGTCGAGCGACCTGCTCACCGACGGGACCTCGCCGGTCTACGCGCCGAGCCCCGATGGCGCGCTGCACGCGCCGCTGATCCACGCGCGCGCGGCGCTCCACCTTGCGCTGACCATGGCCGACGTGCTCTCGATCGTCCTCGCCCTCGTCGTCCTTCGTGGCGCTCTGCGCGCTGCCTCGAGGGGCTCGACCGGGTATGAGCGCCGCGGAGCTGTTCGGGCTCCTCGTCTCGCCTGGTCCGTGTTCGCCTACCTGCTCTACGCGCTGCTGCGCGGTGAGAAGCTGTGACCGCGCAGGGCTGGCTGCAGATCGCGATCTACGTCGTCGTCCTGACCGCGCTGACGCCGGTGATCGGCGGCTACATGGCGCGCGTCTTCCGCGGCGAGCGCGTCTTCCTCACGCCCGTGCTCGGGCCGCTCGAGCGGCTCACCTACCGGCTGATCCGCGTCGATCCGAGCGTCGAGCAGGACTGGAAGGCCTACGCCCGCACGACGCTCGTCTTCAGCGCGCTCTTCTGGGGCGCGCTCTACCTGATCCTGCGCACCCAGGGCATCCACCCGTTCAACCCCGAGGGCTTCCACTCGGGCACCTGGGACGTGACGTTCAACACCACGTCGTCGTTCATCACGAACACGAACTGGCAGTACTACGGCGGCGAGACGACGATGACGTACTTCTCGCAGATGGCCGGCCTCGCCGTGCAGAACTTCGTCTCGGCGGGCGTCGGCATCGCCGTCGCGATCGCGGTCATCCGCGGCTTCGCCTCGCGCTCCGGCTCGGCGCTCGGGCAACTTCTGGCAGGACCTGACGCGCGCGCTGCTCTACGTGCTGCTGCCGATCTCGGTCGTCGGCGCGCTCTTCCTCGTCTCGCAGGGCGTGATCCAGAACCTCTCGCCCGTACGACACGTTCGGCGACGCTCGCGGGTGGCGAGCAGACGCTCGCGCTCGGCCCGGTGGCCTCCCAGGAGGTCATCAAGGAGCTCGGCACGAACGGCGGCGGCTTCTTCAACGTCAACAGCGCGATGCCGTTCGAGAACCCGAGCGGGATCTCGAACTTCTTCGAGATGCTGCTGATCCTGGTGATCCCGGCGGGGCTGACGTCGACGTTCGGCCGCTGGGTCGGCAACCGCCGCCAGGGCTGGGCGCTCTACGCGCGCGATGCTGCACGATGTTCGTCGGCTGCGGTGGCGGTGGTCTACCTCGCCGAGACCCATGCGACACCCGGCCCAGCACCTCGCCGGCGTCGCCGGCGACCCGGCAACCTCGAGGGCAAGGAGGTCCGCTTCGGCATCCCCAACTCCGCGCTCTGGACGGCCATCACGACCGTCGCCTCGTGCGGGGCCGTCAACGCCGCGTTCGACTCGCTGACCGGCATCGGCGGCCTCGGTGCCGATGTTCAACATGTCGACCGGCGAGGTCGTCTTCGGCGGCGTCGGCTCGGGCCTCTACGGGATGCTGCTGTTCGTCGTGCTCGCGGTCTTCATCGCGGGCCTGATGGTCGGCCGCACGCCCGGAGTACCTCGGCAAGAAGATCGAGGCGCGCGAGGTCAAGCTCGTGATGATCGGGACGCTGTTCGTGCCGCTCGCGGTGCTGATCGCCACGGCGGCTCGCGATCTCCACCAAGTGGGGCGCGCCGTCGATCTACAACCCGGGCCCGCAGGGCTTCTCCGAGACGCTCTACGCCTACGTCTCCCAGCCGAACAACAACGGCTCCGCCTTCGCCGGCTACACCGGCTACGTCCAGCCGAACGGCACCAACGTCGGCGCCTTCGGCATCACCTTCGCCGACCTGCTGGGCGGCTTCGCGATGCTGTTCGGCCGCTTCGTGCCGCTGGTCGCGGCGCTCGCCGTTGCCGGCGCCGTCGCGCCCAAGCGGGTGGCGCCGCTCGGTCCCGGCACGTTCCGCACCGACACGGTCACGTTCGTGGTCCTCCTGATCGCGACGATCGTGATCGTCGCGGCGCTCACCTTCTTCCCCGCCTTCCTGCTCGGCCCGATCGTCCAAGGACTCACCGACCCAACTCTTCTGATGCGACGCGACCTGATCAACTCCGCACTGGCAATCCTCGTCTTCACCGTCCTGCTCGGGCTCGCCTACCCGCTGGCCACGACCGGCGTGGCGCAGGTGCTGTGGCCCAACAAGGCCGACGGCAGCCAGATCGAGCGCGACGGCAAGGTCGTCGGCTCGCGCCTGATCGGCCAGGACTTCAAGCGGCAACGGCCCGCGCTACTTCCAGTCGCGGCCCTCCGTCACCGGACTACAACCCGGCCGGCACCTTCTTCAACAACCTCGGGCCGAACTCGAAGGACCTCGAGGCGCTGTTCGAGAAGAACCTCGCCGCGTACCTGAAGCGCGAGCGCCCGTACAACCCCGGTCTCTCGAAGGGCGACGTGCCGCCGGACGCGGTGCAGACCACGGCGTCCGGCGTCGACCCGCACATCTCGAAGGACAACGCCGAGATCCAGGCCCGCCGCGTCGCCGAGGTGCGCGGGCTCGCTTGAACCGCGTGCTCGACAGCTGGTCGACGAGAACACAGACGACCGCGGGCTCGGCGTACTCGGCGAGCCGGGCGTGAACGTGCTCGAGCTGAACCTCGCGCTCGACGCTGAGGGAGGTGCGCGATGACGCGGCCAGGCCGAGGGTCTCTTCGGCGGCGCGGTGCTGCGCGACGCGCTCCTGGGCGAGCCTGGTCAAGCTCGACCCGCGCGTCCAGGTGCGCAACCCGGTCATGTTCGTGGTCGAGATCGGCGCCGTGATCACCACGGGCGGCTGGCTGATCCAGGTCTTCGGCGGCTCAGCCGCTCGGTGGCGGCAACGAGCCGGCCTGGTTCACCTTCACGGTGGCGATCTGGCTGTGGCTGACGGTGGTCTTCGCCAACCTCGCCGAGGCGCTGGCGGAGGGTCGCGGCAAGGCCCAGGCCGCCGCGCTGCGCGCGATGCGCACGGAGACGGTCGCGCGCCTGCGCGACGGGACCGAGAAGTCCGCCTCCGAGCTCACGCGCGGCGACGTCGTGGTCGTCGAGGCGGGCGAGTTCATCCCGGGTGACGGCACGGTGATCGAGGGCATCGCCTCGGTCGACGAGTCGGCGGTCACCGGCGAGTCCGCCCCGGTGATCCGCGAGTCCGGCGGCGACCGCAGCGCGGTCACCGGCGGCACCAAGGTGCTCTCCGACCGCATCGTCGTCGAGATCACCCAGCTGCCCGGCGAGAGCTTCCTCGACCGCATGATCGCGCTCGTCGAGGGCGCGTCGCGGCGCAAGACGCCCAACGAGATCGCGCTCGGGATCCTGCTCGCCGGCCTCACGCTGATCTTCCTGGTGGTCGTCGTCACGCTGCGGCCGTTCAGCGAGTTCGCGACCACGAGCGTGTCGATCGCCACGCTGATCGCGCTGCTCGTGGCGCTGATCCCGACCACGATCGGCGCCCTGCTGTCGGCGATCGGCATCGCCGGCATGGACCGGCTCGTGCGGCGCAACGTGCTCGCGCTGTCCGGGCGCAGCGTCGAGGCCTCGGGCGACGTCGACGTCCTGCTGCTCGACAAGACCGGCACGATCACGCTCGGCAACCGCGAGGCCACCGAGTTCGTGCCGATGCCGGGTGTGGAGGAGGCGGCGCTGGCCGAGGCGGCCCAGATCGCCTCGCTCGCCGACGAGACGCCCGAGGGTCGCTCGATCGTCGTGCTCGCCAAGCAGTACGGGATCCGCGAGCACCACTTCGACGCGTCGGCGAACTTCGTGCCCTTCTCGGCGGAGACGCGCATGAGCGGCGTCGACCTCGACGGCTACCGCCTGCGCAAGGGAGCGGGCGACGCGATCATCAACTTCGTCGCCGCCGAGGGCGGCCAGGCGCCGCCGGAGCTGAAGCGCGCGGTCGACCGGATCGCGAGCGAGGGCGGCACGCCGCTGGCCGTGGCGCGCGACTCACAGGTGCTGGGCGTCGTCTACCTCAAGGACGTGGTCAAGGAGGGCATGCGCCACCGCTTCGACCAGCTGCGCGCGATGGGCATCCGCACCGTGATGGTGACCGGGCGACAACCCGCTGACCGCCGCGAAGATCGCCGACGAGTCCGGCGTGGACGACTTCCTCGCCGAGGCCACGCCCGGAGCGCAAGCTCGAGCTGATCCGCGAGGAGCAGCGCGAGGGCCGGCTGGTCGCGATGACCGGCGACGGCACCAACGACGCGCCGGCGCTGGCCCAGGCCGACGTGGGCGTGGCGATGAACACCGGCACCCAGGCCGCGCGCGAGGCGGGCAACATGGTCGACCTCGACTCCAATCCGACGAAGCTGATCGAGATCGTCGAGATCGGCAAGCAGCTGCTGATCACGCGCGGCGCGCTGACCACGTTCTCGGTCGCCAACGACGTGGCCAAGTACTTCGCGATCCTGCCCGCGATGTTCGCGGCCACCTACGCGGCCGCGAACGAATCCAGCGGCCCGCTCGACAAGCTGAACATCATGAACCTGGGCACCCCCGAGTCGGCGATCATCTCGGCGATCGTCTTCAACGCGCTGATCATCCCGCTGCTCGTGCCGCTGGCGCTGCGCGGCGTGCGCTACCGGCCGATCGGCGCGACCGCGCTGCTGCGGCGCAACCTGCTGATCTACGGCCTCGGCGGCCTGATCGCGCCGTTCATCGGCATCAAGCTGATCGACCTCCTGGTCCACAACCTGCTCGGGGCGTAGCGCGGGCGCGACGTGCGCCGCCAGACTTACGGCATGCTAGCGAGGGCCGCGGCCACTACAAGATCTTCCTGGGCATGGCCGCCGGGGTCGGCAAGACCTACCGCATGCTCCAGGAGGGCAGGGCCGAGCAGAGCGGCGGGCCGCGACGTGGTGATCGGCTACCTCGAGCCGCACGAACGCCCCGAGACCGAGGCGCAGGCCGTGGGGCTCGAGCGACTGCCGCGCCGACCCGGTCGAGTACCGCGGCTCCACCGTCGAGGAGATGGACCTGCCCGCGATCTTCCAGCGCGCACCCGACCTCTGCCTGATCGACGAGCTGGCGCACAGCAACCCGCCCGGTCTCGAGCACGCCAAGCGCTACGAGGACATCGAGGACGTGCTCGACGCGGGCATCGACGTGTTCTCCACCGTCAACGTGCAGCACCTCGAGTCCCTCAACGACCGGGTGGCCGAGCTGACCGGCGTGCGCGTGCGCGAGACCTTCCCCGACCAGGTGCTCGGGTCCGCCGACGAGGTCGTGCTCGTCGACCTCACGCCCGAGGCGCTGATCGCCCGGCTGCGGGCCGGCAAGGTCTACCCGGCCGAGCGCGTGCCCGCGGCCCTGAACAACTTCTTCCGGGTCGAGAACCTCTCCGCGCTGCGTGAGGTGGTGCTGCGGCAGACGGCCGAGGAGGTCGAGTCGAAGCGGTCCGTGCCCGCGGGCGAGCTCCTGGGCACGCGCGAGGAGCTGCTGGCCGACGAGGCCCCGCAGGCGGTGGCCGAGCGCGTGCTGGCGCTGGTCACACCGCGCGCCCGCTCGCAGCGGCTGGTGCGGCGCGCCTGGCGGTCGTCGCAGCGGCTCGGCGCCGAGCTCGACCTGCTCTACGTGTCGCGGCCGGGCTCGCCGCCGCGCGGCGAGGAGCGCGAGCAGCTCGAGGCGCTGCGCGGGCTCGCGTCCGTCCTCGGCGCCCACCTCCTGGTCGAGGAGGGCGACGATCTCGTGGACGCGGCGGCGCGCGTGGCGGCCGAGCGCGGCACCACCTACGTGCTGATCGGCCAGCCGCAGCCGCACACGGGGCTGCGCCGGCTCAGGGAGTCGCTGCCCGACCGGCTGCTGCGCAAGCTGCCCGGCGTGGACGTGCGCGTCGTGGCCGATCGGTCGCGCCGCCTGGAGCCGGGCGCATGAGGCTGCGCAGCAGCGCCGGGCCAGGCCTCGGCCGGCTCCGGCCGGCGCATCCTCTTCCCGTTCATCGGGTCGACGGTGTCGCAGGCGACGCTCGACGCGACGCTGCGGCTCGCCCGCTCCCAGGACGCCACGCTCGTGCCCGCCTACCTGGTGATCGTGCCGCAGCATCTGTCGCTGGAGTCTCCGGCGCCCGTGCGCGAGTGCGAGGCCGCGCTGCCGGTGCTCGAGCTGATCGACCAGCGCGCCAGCCGCGCGGGCGTGCCGGTCGACTCGCGCATCGAGCGCGGGCGCACGCACCGGCACGCGCTGGCCTCGCTCGATGGAGCACGAGCGCTACGACACGCTCGTGGTCCCCGCGAGGACGAGCACGAGCGATGGCTTCGAGCCGGCGGACGTGGCCTGGCTGCTCGAGAACGCCCCGGGCGAGGTACTGGTGCTGCGAACCGGCGAAGCGGTTCAGGGCGCCACGCCCGTCAGCCGAGGCCAGTTGACGGCGCGCCGCAGCGCGGCGCGGCTGGCGGGGTGGTTGGAGAGCGCGAACTCGGGCTTGAGCGAGGCCGACTGGTAGTAGACGGCCATGCGCACCCGGGGGTGCGACTTGAGGAAGCCGAAGAACTGGCCGACGAAGCCGGGTTCGTCGCGGCCCCAAACGCCCCACTCCGCGAAGGCGAACGGCTTCGCTGTGCCACTTGCGGTTGCTGTAGAAGCGGTGGAAGGCCGAGCTGTTGCGGTAGGGCGAGTACCAGGTGGTGCCGACCCAGTCGACGTAGGCGCTTGCCGGGCCAGAAGTGCATCGGGTGGTTCTTGGGGATCTCGGGGTTGCCGAACGAGAGCGGCACCCACATCAGCGCGATCCGCGGCGCGCGGCAGCTCGCTCGGCGCCGGTGCGCACGGGCGGCAGCCCGAGGCGGCGCAGCTTGGCGTTGATCGTGCGCGACCGTCGCCGCCGCGCTCGACCAGCGCCATCCGCCGCCAGGCCTTCTTGAACCACGCGGTCGTGTAGGCGGGCCCGCGCGGACGGCCGGACTGGTCGTAGGCCGAGTACGGGTTGTTGGCGTTGTTCATCTCCGACAGCGGGCGCAGGTAGACGACCTGACCGCTGCTCGGCGATCAGCCGGTTGAGGCCGACCAGGAAGCCGTCGCCGCCGCCGCGTGGCGAGGTCGCGCAGCGAGAGGCCGGTCTGCTCGGTGCCACACCGACAGCATCGCGTGCGAGTTGCGCGCGCTCCGCGTCCTGGAGCCGGAGGCCGAGCCAGTTGAAGTCGCCTCGCTGGCGCCAGTCGATGAAGTAGTTGAAGACGGCCGGATGCTTGCCCGACTGCTGCGTCGAAGGCGCCGATGCGCCCGCCGTGTAGCCGCCCTGACCGCCCCACAGAACCTTGTTGCCGGGGGCGGTATAGGGGTCGGCGGACGAGGCGGCGGGGAGGGCGCCGAGGCCGAGCACGGCGAGGACGCAGAGAAGGCGAATGGGCATGGGCGGCCAGCCTATCGCGGTCCGAGCCAACTGTCACAAAGTAGTCACAAAGTCTGTTCTTGATGTAGTTTCTCGTCACCCGCGGGGGAGGATCGAGACGCCGCCGGACCGTCGCCCTCCCTGCGACACCCCTTGACGACGCACGCTCTGAAAGCATCTGACCCCATGCCGCTGCGCATGCTGCGGTACCTCGACCTCGCGGTGCTCGCGTTGGCGTTGCCGATCTTCATCGCGGCCGGGCTGCCGCTGCTCGGCTACGTGGGCGCCGCCGGTGGTTGGCTCGTCCAGCGCGGGGTACAGGCCCTGATCGAGAAGCGCGCGAGAGCCTCGGACGACCCCCGCACCGTCGCCGGGTTGCTCACCGGCTCGATGATCGCGCGCGCCTGGATCGTGGCCGGCTCGATCTTCGTCGTCGGGCTCTCGGAGCGCGAGGCCGGCCTCGCCGCCGCCGTCCTCTCCATCACGCTGTTCACGTTCTACTTCACCGGCCAGCTGATCGGCCGGCCGTTCGAGCCGGAGCGCAAGTGAGCCGGCGCACCAAGATCCTGCTGTTCATCGGCGGCTATCTCGCCGTGGCGATCGCGGTCTACCTGATCTTCGGCTCGGAGGGCAAGAACAACGACTTCAAGCCCCAGAACGAGTTCAAGCTGGAGCCCTGGATCGAGCTGAAGATCGGCGGCCTCGACCTCTCGTTCAACAAGGCGGTCCTTTACCTGCTGATCACCTGCACGCTGACGATCGGGGCGATGGTCTACGTCGCGCGCCGCATGCAGGACAAGCCGAATCGCGTCCAGACGATCGTCGAGGGCGCCTACGACCTCACCTACAACCAGATCGCCCGCAACAACATGTCCTCGGAGGCCGCGGCCAAGTGGTTCCCGCTCGTGGCCACGCTGTTCTTCTTCATCTGGTTCTCGAACATGCTCGGCTACATCCCGCTGCCGGTGAACAGCGAGGAGACGATCGACGTCTTCGGCCTGGCCATCCCGGCGTTCAGCCTCTATGCGGCGACGGCCAACCTGTCGATCCCGCTGGTGCTGACGCTGACGGTGTTCACGCTCTACCAGCTCGAGGGCATTCGCAAGCACGGGCTGATCAAGTACCTCAAGGGCTGGCTGCCGGCCGGCGTATCGGGACCCGCAGCGGTCCCGATTTTCTTCATCGAGGTGATCTCGCAGTTCATGCGGATCATCTCGCTCTCCGTCCGGCTCTTCGCGAACATCCTCGCCGGCCACCTGCTGATCCTCTTCATGGGCGGCGGCCTCGCCGTCCTGCTCGGGATCGCGGCGCTCGGCGTGATCACGCTCCCCGTCGCAATCGCGTTCTTCATCCTCGAGGTCGGCCTGATCGCGACCCTGCAGGCATTCATCTTCGCCACGCTCACGTCCATCTACTTCGGCGAGGCAACCGCCGGAGGGCATTGATGGTTTCCCCCAAGGAGGATCCATGGATCTGGCAGTTCTGACCACATTCGCCCAAGCCGCCGACCCAACCGACGGCCTGAAGGCGATCGCCCTCGGCGTGGGTGCTGGCCTGGGCACCATCGGGCCCGGCATCGGCGTCGGGTACATCTTCGGCAAGGTGATCGAGTCGGTCACCCGTCAGCCCGAGATGCGCGAGGAGATCACGAGCATCCAGTGGCTCGGCTTCGCCCTGACAGAGGCGATCGTCTTCTACGCGTTCATCTTCGGCCTGATCGCGTTCTTCCTCTAGGTGGGCGGCCTGGCGGACATCCTGCCGCTGGCCGCTGAGGACAGCGGCGGCAACTTCCTCGTCAGCCCCAACGTCGGGCTGATGATCTGGACGCTGCTCGCGTTCGGCATCACCCTCTTCGTGCTGAACAAGGTGGCCTTCCCGCGCATCGCCGAGGCGCTCGACAAGCGCCGCAAGGCGATCGAGGACTCGATCGAGTCCGCCAACCAGGCCAAGCGCGAGGCCGACGAGCTGCTCGAGGAGTACCGCGCACGGCTGCGTGAGGCGCGCGAGCAGGCGGATGACATCGTCGTTCGCGCGCGCAAGGCCGCGGAGGGGCTCGGCGACGAGGCCAAGGCGGCGGCCACCAAGCAGCGCGAGGAGCTGATGGCGGCTACGCGACGCGACATCGAGGCCGAGACTCGCCGCGCGCTCGAGGAGATCCGCAAGGAGGTGGCCGACCTCACGCTGATCGCCACCGAGAAGGTCACGCGCAAGTCGCTGACGCCGGAGGACCACCGGCGCCTGATCGAGGAGGCGCTGGGCGAGGTCGACTTCTCCACGCTGGCCAAGGAGAGCCGCAACTAGCCATGGAGGAGATCGCCGAGGTCTACGCGCGCGCGCTGTTCGAGGCGGCCAAGGACGACGGCGTCCTCGACCGCGTGCACGACGAGCTGGGGCAGTTCGCGGACGCCCTCGACGAGGACCGCAACCTGCAGGTGTTCCTGTTCTCGCCCTATTTCTCGAGCGAGGAGAAGAAGGACGGCATCCGGCGGATCGTGAGCGACGCCGACGAGCGCCTCCTCAACTTCCTCGAGCTGCTCGCCGAGCGCCATCGCATGCCCGCCCTGTTCCGGATCAGGCGCATCTTCCAGGACCTCTGGGCCGACGAGAACAAGCTGCTGCCGGTCACGGTGACCAGCGCCACCGAGCTCGACACCGGCCTTGTCGATGACATCGGCAAGCGCATCGAGGAGCAGACCGGGCGGCGGGTGGAGCTGTCCTCCAACGTCGACCCCGATGTGCTCGGCGGCCTGATGGTGCGCGTGGGGAACATGGTCCTCGACGCGACCGTGCGCAACCGACTCGAACAACTTCGAAAGCAAGTCGCCAAGGCGGCATAAGGAGCTTCTCCCAGTGCAGATCAACCCAGACGAGATCACGAGCATCCTCAAGGAGCGCATCCAGGGGCTCGAGGACGGCGGCGCGGACCTCTCCGAGGTGGGCACGGTCCTGTCGGTCGCCGACGGCATCTCCCGCGTCCATGGCCTCGACAACGTCATGTCGTCGGAGCTGCTCGAGCTGCCGCACGACGTGACCGGGCTCGCGCTCAACCTCGAGTCCGACAACGTCGGCGTCGTGCTGTTCGGCGAGTGGGACAAGATCGAGGAGGGCGACCAGGTCAAGCGCACCGGGCGCCTGCTCGAGGTGCCGGTGGGTGACGAGCTGTTCGGCCGCATCGTCGACCCCCTCGGCCGACCGCTCGACGGCAAGGGCGACATCAACACCTCCGAGACCCGCCCGGCCGAGTTCAAGGCCCCTGGCGTGGTCGCCCGCCAGCCGGTCAAGGAACCGATGATGACCGGCATCAAGCCGATCGACGCGATGACGAACATCGGGCGCGGTCAGCGCGAGCTGATCATCGGCGACCGCCAGACCGGCAAGACGTCGATCTGCATCGACACGATCATCAACCAGAAGGGCAAGGACGTGAAGTGCGTCTACGTCGCCATCGGGCAGCGCATGTCCACGGTGGTGGACGTGGCGCAGCAGCTCGACGACCACGGCGCCCTCGACCACACGGTCATCGTGGCGGCGCCGGCCGACGAGGCCGCGCCGATCAAGTTCCTGGCCCCGTACGCGGGCGCGGCGATCGCCGAGCACCTCCTGTACAACGGCGGGCACGCGCTGGCGATCTACGACGACCTCACCAAGCACGCGTTCGCCTATCGACAGATGTCGCTGCTGCTGCGCCGCCCGCCGGGCCGTGAGGCGTACCCGGGCGACGTCTTCTACCTGCACTCGCGTCTGCTGGAGCGTGCGGCGAAGCTCTCCGACGAGTTCGGCGCCGGCTCGTTCACCGCGCTGCCGATCATCGAGACGCAGGCGGGCGACGTGTCGGCCTACATCCCGACCAACGTCATCTCGATCACCGACGGTCAGATCTTCCTCGAGGCGGACCTGTTCCGGTCGGGCGTGCGCCCAGCCATCAACGTCGGCATCTCGGTGTCGCGGGTGGGCGGCTCGGCCCAGACCCAGCCGATGCGCAAGGTCGCCGGCCGGCTGCGGCTCGAGCTGTCGCAGTACCGCGAGCTCGAGGCGTTCGCCCAGTTCGGCTCGGACCTCGATGCCGACACTCAGGCCACGCTCAACCGCGGCGCCCGGCTCGTGGAGGTGCTCAAGCAGGGCGAGCGCGAGCCCTGGGCGATCGAGGACCAGGTGGCCGGGATCTACTCCGGGCACGGGCGGCTTCCTCGACCGCATCAAGGTCGAGCGCGTCCAGGAGTTCCTGAGCTTCCTGCTGGCACGGCTGCACTCCGAGAAGCAGGAGCTGATGGGCAAGATCGGCGAGGGCGAATGGTCCGACGAGATCGAGTCCGAGCTCGGCAGCGAGATCGCCGAGGCGATCGACGACTTCGGCCCCGACTTCGACGTCGAGGGCAACCCGCTCGAGGAGGGCGAGTCCGACCGCATCCGCTCCGAGGACGAGCGTCAGCGCGCGGGACGCCACCCCGAGTCCGGCGACGGCGCCGACGGCAACGGCTCCGGCTCCGGCGACGACGCCTCGGCGGAGGAGCGCGAGGAGGAGGCCGCGACGACGTAGATGGCGTCGCTGAAGGACATCCGCGGCCGCATCGGGTCGGTCAAGAACATCCGCAAGATCACGCGCGCGATGGAGATGATCGCCGCCGCGAGGCTGCGGCGTGCCGAGCAGCGCATCGAGCACCTGCGCCCGTACGCGGATGCTCTGCGGCGGATGACCTCGCGCGCCTCGCAGGCGGCCGACAACATCCCCAACCTGCCGATCCTGCAGGAGCGCGAGCAGGTGTCGAGGGTCGGGATCCTGCTCGTGACCGGAGACCGCGGCCTGGCCGGCGCGTTCAACTCGCAGATCATCCGAGCGGGCACCCGGCGCGCGAACGAGCTGCGCCCCGAGGGCGCCGACGTGCTCTGGTATGCCTCCGGCCGGCGCGGCATCTCCTCGCTCACGTTCCGCGAGCTGGAGATCGGCGCCAGCTGGGCCGGGTTCACCGACCGGCCGTCCTTCGCCGACGCCCGCGCGATCGCCGACGGGCTGGCCGCCGCCTACGTCGACGGCAAGGTGGACCGCGTCGAGGTGTTCTACAACGGCTACATCTCCGCCGTGAACCAGGAGGTCCGCCACGAGACGCTGCTGCCGCTGCAGCAGGCGGACGTGCTCGGCGACGACGAGGAGGATGACGACGATCCGCACTCGCGCGCGCTCTGGATCTACGAGCCGGACCCCGAGGAGATCCTCGCCCGGCTGGTACCCGACTACGTGGAGATCTCGATCTACCGGGCGCTGCTGGAATCAACCGCATCCGAGCACGGCGCACGCATGAGCGCCATGCGCAACGCCTCTGACAACGCCGGTGAGCTGATCGACGACCTGACGCTGGAGGCCAACCGCCAACGCCAGGCGGAGATCACGCAGGAGATCATGGAAGTCGTGGCCGGCGCAGAGGGCCTTAGATAGTTACCAAGGAGACTGATTTCGTGGAAGCCGGAACCCAGACCACCCAGGACCAGAGCCGCACGAACGGCGCGGGCGAGTACGCCGGGACCGTGGAGGAGGTCCAGGGTGTCGTCGTGGAGGTCGCCTTCCCCGCCGATCACCTGCCCGAGATCTACAACGCGCTCGAGATCGAGATGGATCGCGACGGTGAGCAGACCACGCTCGTCCTGGAGGTGCAGCAGCAGCTCGGCGACGACCGGATCCGGGCCGTGGCCATGGACACCACCGACGGCCTCGCGCGCGGGGTCGAGGTACGCGACACCGGCGGCCCGATCACCGTGCCGGTGGGCGAGGGCACGCTCGGGCGCATCTTCAACCTGCTCGGCGAGCCGATCGACGAGAAGGGCGAGGTCAAGTTCGAGGAGCGCTGGCCGATTCACCGTCCCGCGCCGAACGTGGAGGACCTGACACCCACGCGCGAGATCTTCGAGACCGGCATCAAGGTCGTGGACCTGCTCGCGCCCTACGCCAAGGGCGGCAAGGTCGGCCTGTTCGGCGGCGCCGGAGTGGGCAAGACGGTCCTGATCCAGGAGCTGATCCACAACCTCGCCACGGCCCACGGCGGCCTGTCCGCGTTCTGCGGCGTCGGCGAGCGCTCCCGTGAGGGCAACGACCTCTGGCTGGAGATGACCGAGTCGGGCGTGATCGACAAGACCATGCTCGTGTTCGGCCAGATGAACGAGCCGCCCGGCGCCCGCATGCGCGTGGCCCTGTCCGGCCTGACGATGGCGGAGTACTTCCGCGAGCAGGGCGGCCAGGACGTGCTGCTCTTCATCGACAACATCTTCCGCTTCGTGCAGGCGGGCTCCGAGGTGTCGGCGCTGCTCGGGCGCATGCCGTCGCAGGTGGGCTACCAGCCCACGCTCGAGACCGAGATGGGGCAGCTGCAGGAGCGCATCACCTCGACCAGGCAGGGCTCGGTCACCTCGGTGCAGGCGATCTACGTGCCGGCCGACGACCTGACCGACCCCGCGCCGGCCTCGGTGTTCGCCCACCTGAACGCCACGACGACGCTGTCGCGCGCGATCTCCGAGAAGGGCATCTACCCGGCCGTCGATCCGCTCGACTCCACCTCGACGATCCTCAAGGCCGACATCGTCGGCGAGGAGCACTTCGACGTGGCCAACCGCGTCGTCGAGATCCTGCAGCGCTACCGCGAGCTGCAGGACATCATCGCCATCCTCGGTATCGAGGAGCTGTCGGACGAGGACCGCCTGACCGTGCAGCGCGCGCGCAAGGTGGAGCGCTTCCTCTCGCAGCCGTTCTTCGTCGCCGAGCAGTTCACCGGCACCCCCGGCGCGTACGTGCCGGTCGAGGAGACGGTGCGCTCGTTCAAGGAGATCATCGAGGGCAAGCACGACGACATCCCCGAGCGCGCGTTCCTGCTGAAGGGCACGATCGACGACGTCGTCGAGGCCGCGAAGGGCTCGCGCGACGCGCGGCCGGGGGCTGCCGCCGAGGAGGAGGAGGCGCCCGCCGAGGAGGCCTCCGCCGAGGACGCCGACGCCGGGTCCGAGGGCGACGATGGCGAGGAATAGCTTCCCGGTCGAGGTCCTGACGCCCGAGGGCAAGGTCTTCGAGGACGAGGTGCAGATGGTCTCCACCCGCACCACCACCGGCTCGATCGGCGTGCTCGCCAACCACGCGCCGCTGATGGCGATCCTCGAGCCGACCGAGCTGCGTCTCTACAAGTCGGACACCGACGTCGTGCGCTTCGCCCAGGGCGAGGGCTATCTCCAGGTGGTCGACAACTCCGCCCTGGTGCTGGTGGAGGAGGCGATCGCGCCCGACGACATCGACCGCTCCGCGTTCGAGGAGCGCCTCAAGGAGGCGCGCGCCGCGGTCGAGCGCGCCGACGAGGGCTCCGAGGAGCGGGCCCGGGCCGAGCGCGAGATCAAGCGGTACGAGGCCTTCCTGGCGGCCGGCGGCTCGTAGCGGGGACTGGTACGGTCCGGCACATCCGCTCTCGTTTGTGCTTGGCGCTCTCGTTGTTGCCGGCGCTTGCCGGTTGCGGGGACGACACGCAGTCGGGTGATCTCCCCAAGCCACCCGCCTCGGTGCGGCTGACGAGCAGTGCGTTCGACGACGGCGGCGCGATCCCGACGCGCTTCACGTGCTCGGGAGCGAACGTCTCGCCGCCGCTCGAGATCCGCCAGGTCCCCGAGGGCACCGACGAGCTGGCGCTGCTCGTCGACGACCCGGACGCGGACGGATACGTGCACTGGTCCGTGGTGGGCATTTCGGAGGAGACCGCGTCGTTCGGCGTCGACAAGGTTCCGGCCGGCGCGGTGCAGGCGAAGAACAGCGCCGGCAAGCCCGAGTGGACCGGCCCCTGCCCGCCCAAGGGGGACGACCCGCACCGCTACCAGTTCACGGTCTACTCGCTGGACGACACGACGGACCTCGGGGCGGACGCATCGCCCGACGATGTCCGCGGCGCGATCGACGGTCACGCGCTGGCGCGCGGGACGCTGACCGGCACCTTCGGGCGTTAGCCCCCGACCGCAGGGCGCAGGAACTCGATGCTGATCGACATCCCCGAGAACGTCGGTTACGCGGCGTTGGCAGGGTTCGTCGCCATCGAGGCCGCCGGTGTGCCGGTCCCAGGCGAGACCGCTCTCATCGCGAGCGCCGTGCTGGCCTCGCAGGGGCACCTCTCGATCGAGCTCGTGATAGCGGTCGCCGCGGTTGCGGCGATCGTGGGCGACAACTTCGGGTACATGCTGGGCGCGCGCTTCGGGCGACGCTTGCTCGAACGGCCCGGGCGCACCCAGGAGAGGCGGCTGGTGGCCCTGAAGCAGGGGGAGCAGCTGTTCGAACGCCATGGGCCGAAGGCCGTCTTCATCGGACGCTGGATCGCGCTTCTGCGAATCTGGGCGGCGTGGCTGGCGGGGATGGCCTCGATGCGCTGGCGCAGCTTCCTGCTCTGGAACGCCCTGGGCGGCATCTGCTGGGCGCTCTTCTTCGGGTTGCTCGGCTACTACGGCGGGGAGGCGGCGGCGGAGCTGGTCGCCCGGCTGGGCGTGGGGATCGCGATCGCGCTGGGCGCCGCGGCGGTGGCGACGTGGGTGGTGGTGCATCGGCGGAGGGGAGGGCTGTGAAGGTCGCGGTCCTGCTCGTCGTGGCCGCGGTTGCCGCCGGCTGCGGCGGCGGGCGGCGGCGACAAGCCCTCGAAGCCGCTGCCGCAGGCGGCCCCGGCCGTGGGGATCGCCAGCGGGGCGTTCAACAACGGCGCCACCATCCCGAAGCGCTTCACCTGCTCCGGGGCGGGCGTCTCGCCTCCGCTGACGTTCTTCGACCCGCCCGCCGCGACGCGCCAGATGGCGCTCGTGGTGGAGGACCCCGACGCGGATCGCTTCCTGCACTGGACGGTGCTGGGCATCCCGCCCGACACTCCCGGCTTCGAGACCGGCAAGGCGCCGCGCGGAACGGTGCAGACGGAGAACGGCTTCGGCGACCGCGGATGGGGCGCTCCCTGCCCGCCGGAGGGCGACAAGCCGCACCGCTACGTGTTCGCCCTCTTCGCGCTCGATGCGCGACTCGGCCTCGGCGAGGACGCGTCGGCGGACGAGGTGCGCGACGCGATCGCCCACCACGCGATCGCTCGCGGCGATTGGGTCGGGCGCTTCGGGCGCTAGCCGAGCGCCGCGCGGACGAACTCGACGTCGGCGCGCATGTCGTCGAGGTCGCCGGGGGTCTCGACGATCACCGGCGGCCCCGCCGCGGAGATCATCGCCCTCAGCGGCTCCACTCCGATCTCGCCCTTGCCGAGGTTGGCGTGGCGATCCGCGCCCGTGCCGGGCGGGTCGCGCGAGTCGTTCGCGTGCAGAAGGTCGATTCCCCCGACGATCGCGAGCACGCGCTCCACGGCGTCCGACAGCTCCTCGCCCGCCGCGTGGGCGTGGCAGGTGTCGAAGCAGAACCCGAGCTCGAAGCCCGTGTCGAGCTCGCCGATCGCGTCCCAGAGGCGAGCGAGGGCGTCGAAGCGCCGGCCGACGGCGTTTTCGCCGCCGGCGGTGTTCTCGATCAGCACCGGGACGTCCGACTCGAGCAGCTCGAGCGACCGCACCCAGCGGCCGACTCCCTCTTCCACGCCGTCCTCGGCGTGCCCGGCGTGGACGATCACCGCGGCGGCGCCCACGTCAGCGGCGGCCTCGCACGTCTGCTGCAGGATCTTGCGGGAGCCGTGGCGGACGTTGTTGCGCGGCGAGCAGACGTTGATCAGGTAGGGAGCGTGCACGTACACCGGGACCGCCGACTCGCGCAGCTCGGCCGCGTCCTCGCGCGGGTCCGGCTTCTGCCATCCCTGGGGATCGGAGAGGAAGATCTGGACGCAGTCGGCGCCGACCGCGCGGGCCGCCTCCAGGGGCGCCTCGGGAGCGACGTGCGCGCCGACGCTCAACCGGCCAGCTGCCCGAGGATCGTCGCGGCGTCGAAGTAGACGCGCTCGCACACGATCCCCTCGCCCTCGAACTCGAAGACGGCGATCATGCGGCAGCTGAACTCGCGGCCGGTCGGCTCCATGCCGCGCAGCGGGCCGAGGTGGGTGCCCCGGAGCGTGAACTCGACGATCACGGCGTCGTCGGCGTGGTGCATCGCGATCAGCTCGTTGCGCTGGTCGGGGAAGGCGGTGCGCGACTCCTTGAAGTACGCCATCACCGCCTCGGCGCCGTCGTGCACGTCGCCGGTGGGGATGATCTCGTAGCGCGGGTGGCCGAACGTGCCGAGGGTGGTGTCGAAGTCGTGGTCGTTCTCCGACTCCATGTGCTCGCGCACGACGGCCTCACGACGTTCACGCGATGGGCTCATGGATCGGTAGTGTCGCCGACCATGGCCGAACGCACGAGTCACGCACCGGGAACCTTCAGCTGGGTCGACCTGTCGACGACCGACACGGACGGCGCCAAGGCCTTCTACACGGGCCTGTTCGGATGGGACACGGAGGACAACCCGATCCCCGAGGGCGGTGTGTACACGATGCTGTCCAAGGGGGGCAAGAACGTGGCGGCGCTGTCCGGCGCTCGGGAGGGCCAGCCGTCCGCCTGGAACTCCTACGTGACCGTCGAGAGCGCGGACGCGAGCGCGGCGGCCGCGCAAGAGCACGGCGGCACGCTGGCGATGGAGGCTTTCGACGTCATGGACGTAGGGCGCATGGCGGTCGTCCAGGATCCGACGGGCGCTTTCCTCGCCGTGTGGGAGCCGCGGGCGAGCATCGGCGCGCAGCGCGTGAACGAGACGGGGGCGCTGACGCACAACCAGCTCGACACGAGCGATCCCGATCGCGCCCAGGGGTTCTACGCGGGCGTGTTCGGGTGGCGCTTCGAGGCCGTCGAGGGCAGCGACATGCCCTACTGGGGCATCTACAACGGCGACCGCGTCAACGGGGGCATGATGCCCCTGGCGGCCGAAGGCGGCGTGCCGTCGCACTGGCTCGTCTACTTCGGCAGCGACAGCGTGGACGACGACGCCGCGCGCATCGGCGAGCTCGGCGGTCAGGTGATCGTGCCGCCGACGCCCATCCCGGGCGGGCGCATCCTCGTCGCACAGGACCCGCAGGGCGCCGTGTTCGCGCTCTTCTCGGGCCGGTTCGACGACTAGGGACGGCGCCGGTAGGGTCGGACCGTGCCGGCGGCGGAGTTCGTCCTTGAGTTCAGCAACGAGGACTTCCTCGGCGGGGAGGCGGCGCGGTCGGGGCTGATCCTGCTGGCCGCGATGCTGCTGTCGTTCCTGTTCATCCGGACCAGCGCGCGTCTGATGCGCAGCCCGCGCGTGCCCTGGTGGCCGGGCAGCGTCACCACCGAGGGCGGGCTGCACGTTCACCACCTCGTGTTCGGGATCGTCCTGATGCTGATCGGCGGGTTCGTCCTGGCGCTGCAGCCCGGCAGCCCCTGGCTCGAGATCGTCGCCGCGGGCTTCGGCATCGGCGCCGGCCTGACGTTGGACGAGTTCGCCCTCTGGCTGCACCTGGAGGACGTCTACTGGGCGGAGGAGGGGCGCCGCTCGGTGGACGCCGTGGTGGTCGCCGCGCTCGTCGGCGGGCTGGTCCTGATGGGCTTCCTGCCCTTCTCGACCAGCGACGGCGCCCCAGCCATAGTCGGCTGGACCCTGCTCGCCCTGGCCATCTCGACGGTCGCGGTGCTGAAGGGAAAGGTCGTGCTCGGCGTCGCGGGCATGCTGCTGGTGCCCCTGTCGCTGATCGGGGCGATCCGGCTGGCCAAGCCCGACTCGCCTTGGGGACGGCGGCGCTACCCGCCCGGGAGCGCCAAGCTCGCCCGCGCGACCACCCGGGCGGAGCGTCACGCCCTCCGCTACCGGCGCTTCCAGGACCGAGTGGCGGGGGCGCCCACGAGCGATCAGCGGTCGTAGGGCTCGTCGCGCTCCCGGACGGCCTCCTTGAAGCCGCCCTCGACGGCGCGCTGCGCGAACGCGTAGCCCTCCGGCGTGTGCCGGGCGATCCCGTCGAAGAAGACGCCCAGCGACTGCGTCCCGGCCAGCCCCTGCGAGTAGAGCGCCTGGTTGACCAGCAGCTTCATCATCACCAGCTGGTTGACGGGCGTGAGCGCGATCCGCTGCACCAGCTGCTCGAAGCGCTCGTCCAGCTCGGCGGCGGGCGCTGCCTCGATCGCCAGGCCCCAGTCGAGCGCCGTGCGCCCGTCGATCAGGTCGCCGGTGAACAGCAGGCGCTTGGCCCGCTGATCGCCGATCCGAAAGGCCCACAGCGCCGAGGTGGGCACGCCCCAGACGCGGGCCGGCGGGTAGCCGATGCGGGCATCCTCGGCGATCACGAGCAGGTCGGAGCAGAGCGCCATGTCGGTCCCGCCGGCCACGCAGAAGCCGTGCACCTTGCAGATCACCGGCTTGTCCGACTCGAACAGGCTCATGAAGCCGCGCAGGTTGCGGCTCATCATCTGCCAGTCGACCACGGGATCCCAGGGCTGCGACGGGTCGTGGTTGGGCATCTCCTGCTCGGCGAACTCGACGAGGTCGTAGCCGCCGCAGAAGCCCTTGCCCGGCGCCGGTCAGCGCGATCACGTGGACGGCCGGGTCGAGGTTGGCCCGCTCGACGCACTCCGCCAGCTCGCGCGGCATCGCGAGCGTGATGCCGTTGCCCCGCTCGGGCCGGTTCAGGGTGATGCGCGCGACGCGGCCGTCCACCTCGTAGTCGAGCGTCTCCATTCAGCCAACCTCCTTCTCGAGCACCAGCTCGTCGCGTACCTCGATTCGATCGGCCACCCGGGCAACCTACCCCGAGTAGAGTGCCCGCCCGCGTGACGCCGATGGACACCTATACCGAGGAGACCCGCGCCTGGCTCGACCGGCGCTTCGAGGAGACCTCGCCCGACGGCGTCTACCTCGCCCACCAACCCATCTACGGCTTCGACGCCGGGCACTGCGAGCCGTCGCTGCTGCCGCGCTACGTGCGCACCCTCGAGATCATGCGAGCGCTCGCCCAGCTGCGCTTCGGCTCCTGCCTCGACGCCGGGGCGGCCGAGGGCTACAAGGCGGAGCTGGCACGCAGGCTGTTCGGGGCGCGACGTGGTGGCCACCGACCTCTCGGAGAACGCCTGCCAGCGGGCGCGCGAGATCTTCGGTCTCACCGCTCGCTCGGGGGACCTGCACGACCTGCCCTTCGAGGACGGCGAGTTCGACGTGGCGCTCTGCAGCGAGACGCTCGAGCACGTGTCGGACTTCCGCTCTGCCCTGTCGGAGCTCCTGCGGGTGGCGCGCACGGCCGTTGTGATCACGGTGCCGCACGAGTCGCACGACCGCGTGGAGGAGAACCGCAGCTCGGGCGAGCCGCACGCGCACATCAACAGCTTCGGCCTCGACAGCCTCGACTTCCTCGAGCGCGGCGACCGCCTGAGCGTGGTCGCGCGCCCGATCGTGAGCCCGCTGACGGCCGCCGCCGCGGGCCTCGTCGAGGGGTCGCCGAGGGAGCTGCGCGAGCCGGCCGACCGCCACCGCGCCTGGAACCGCCTCGCACGGGTCAACAACGCGATCGCGCCGGTGACCGCGCGGCTGTTCGGCCCGCGCGCCGAGAGCGCTCTGCTCGAGCTCGATCGCGTGGCCTGCCGGCGCCTGCCGATGCACCGGGCGCTGCTGTTCGTGGTCCTCAAGGACCAGAGCGCGTGGTCGGAGCGCCCGTCGCGCAAGGTGAGCGCACGCGAGATCGTCTCGTTCAGCGTGCCGTTCCACCATCTACGTTAGGGTCGCGCGCACGGCGTTCGTTCTTTACTTAGCTCTTTCGATCGCTTCTCTACGGGCACGGGGCGATCGCCCACCCAGACTCGGTTTGCGCGTGCTCGGGCGACGGCGATCCGACCTCGTTCATGTGGATGTTCGAGTGGTGGCCGCATGCGATCTCCCACGGCCTCAACCCGTTCACGCCGGACATCATCTGGTCGCCTGAGGGCGCGAACATCACCCAGGGCGGCTTCGCGATCCCGGCGGCCGCGATCGTGCTCGCGCCGGTAACGCTGGTGGCCGGCCCGTTCGTCGCCTACAACGTGGCGTCCGTGCTGATGCCGGTGCTGGCCGCGTGGTTGGCCTTCCGGCTGTGCCGGTACCTCACCGGCTCGTTCGGCCCGGCCTTCGTGGGCGGCCTCGTGTTCGGCTTCGGCACCTACATGTCCGCCCACCTGCTCGGCCACCTCAACCTGACCTCGATCTTCCTGGCGCCGGCCGCCGTCCTGCTCGTGCTGCAGCGCCTGGACGACGTGATCTCGCAGCGTCGCTTCGTCGTCCTGATGGCGGTGGTGCTGGCTTTGCAGGTGCTGCTGTCCGCCGAGATCCTGCTGCTGGGGCTCGCGGTCGGGGCGCTGGCGCTGCTGCTCGGCTACGCGGTCTCGGACGCCGAGCGGCGCGGCCGCATCGCGCGCGTGGTTCCCGCGACGCTCGTGGCGGGGGTGATCGCGATGATCGTGGCGAGCCCCTACCTGTACTGGACCCTCCACGGCCTCGGCGACGCCGACTCGGACGCCTGGAAGGCGTTCACCGACCTGTACCCGGGCGACGCGCTCAACCCGCTGCTGCCGACCGTCGTCACCTGGATCGGCCACTCGTGGTTCGAGGACACCACCTCCAAGTTCACGAACTTCACGCCCTCGGAGGCGGGCGCCTACGTCGGCCCGGTGCTGCTGGCGATCGTGGCGGTCTTCGCGGTCACGCGCTGGCGCCGGCCCGCCGCGCGGGTGCTCGTCCCGGTGATCCTCGTCTGCTACGTGCTCTCGCTCGGCACCCAGCTGCATGTCGGCGGCGACGACACGGGCGTCTGGATGCCGTGGTCGCTGCTGCACCCGCTGCCCGTGCTCGACCACGTGATCTCAACGCGCTTCTGGGCGTTCGCCCTGCTCGCGATCGCGATCGTCGTGGCGCTGTGGCTGGCCGAGCCGTCCCCGCGGCGGGGCGTGAAGTGGGGGATCGCGGCCGTGGGCGTGCTGCTGCTGATCCCGAACCTCTCGTCGGATTTCTGGGACGCGCGGCCGACCGACCCGGCCTTCTTTCGGACCGACGCGTACAAGCGGCACCTGAGCAAGGGGGAGACGGTGCTCGCCCTGCCCTACGGGCAATCCGGCAGCAGCATGCTCTGGCAGGCGCGCACGGGCATGTACTTCAAGATGGTCGAGGGCTACGTGTCGCCGCAGTTCCCGCCCGGCTACCGCGCCGATCCGTTCTTCGGCAGGCTGTTCAGCAAGGAGGTGGCCGGGGAGGACGTGGAGGGGATGCGCGACTTCCTGGCGCGGCGCCAGGTCGATGCCGTCATCGTCGACGTCAAGCACGCGGGCGGGTGGCCGTTCGTGCTCGGCGGCCTCGGGCTGAAGCCCGTGAAGACCGGCGGCGTGTTGGTCTACCGCGTGGGCTAGGTCGCCAGCGCGCGCTCGACGATCGCCGGCGCGTTCACGCCCGCCGGCAGCGTGCCGAACGCGCGACCGCCCTCGCCGAGCCGGCCGGCGCAGAACGCGTCCGCCACCTCGGGCGGTGCGTTGCGCACGAGCAGGCTGGCCTGGAGCGCGAGCGCGAGGTCCTCGACGATCCGGCGCGCCTCGAACTCGGGCTCCGTCGGCGGCGGGGCGGTCGCGAAGCCGATCGAGGTGGGCGTCGAGCAGCGCGTTGCCGCCGCGGCCGAGCTCGCACTCGGCCATGAACGCCGGCAGCCCCTCCGGCTCCTTGACCATCGCGCGCAGGACGTCGAGCGCGGCCACGTTGCCGGAGCCCTCCCAGATCGAGTTGAGCGGCGCGTCGCGCAGCAGGCGCGGCATGCCCGACTCCTCCACGTAGCCGTTGCCGCCCAGGCACTCGAGCGCCTCGGCCGCGTGCGGCGCCGCGCGCTTGCAGACCCAGTACTTGGAGACCGCGGTCGCGAAGCGGCGGAACGGCGCGTCGTCCTCGTCGTAGGAGCGGGCGATCCGCATCGCGGTGGCGGTCGCCGCCTCCGACTCGACGGCCAGGTCGGCGAGCACGTTCTGCATCGCCGGCTGCTCTGCCAGCAGCTTGCCGAAGGCGCTGCGGTGGCGGGCGTGGTGGACGGCCTGCGCCAGACCCCAGCGCATCGAGGCGGTCGAGCCGAGCAGGCAGTCCAGCCGCGTGTGGTTGACCATGCGGATGATCGTCGCCACGCCGCGGCCCTCCTCGCCGATCAGCCGGCCGCGCACGCCGTGGAACTCGACCTCGCTCGACGGCAGCGAGCGCGTGCCCAGCTTGTCCTTGAGCCGCTGGATGCGGAAGCCCGGGTCGCGCCCCTCGAACAGGAAGCAGGACAGCCCGGCGGGCGCCTGGGCGAGCGTCAGGAAGACGTCGCACGGGGGATAGGAGCAGAACCACTTGTGGCCGGTCAGCTCGTAGGTCCCGTCGCCCTGCGGCTCGGCGCGGGTGGTGTTGGCGCGCACGTCCGAGCCGCCCTGCTTCTCGGTCATCGCCATGCCGGCGAGGGCGCCGTCGTCGTAGCTCGGCTCGGGTCAGGCGCGGCTCCCACTCGGCGGCCAGCTCCGGGTTCTCGCGCAGCGCCGGGATCGCGGCGTAGGTCATCGAGACGGGGCACATGACCCCGGAGCCGACCTGGCTCCAGACCACGAACAGCGCCGCGCGCACCGTGTGGGCGCCGGGCTGCGGATCGCGCCACGGCAGGCAGTGGATCTCGCGCTCGATCGCCTGGCGCAGGCTCCAGTGCCAGGAGGGGTCGAGCTCGACCTCGTCGATGCGGTTGCCGTAGCGGTCGTGGGTGCGCAGGATCGGCTCGTTGCGCTCGGCCCGGTCGGCGTGCTCGATCGCCTCCGGGCTGCCGGCCAGCTCGCCGGTGTCGCGCAGCCGGTCGACGCCCCAGCCGCCGCCCTCGCGCTCGAGCGCCTCGCCCAGCGGCAGGTCGGCCTCGAAGACGTTGTACGGGGCGATCGGCGGCGCCTGGTTGGTTACGTCATGCGTGGACGCGCTCTTGAGCACGGGGAAGTGCCTCCTCACAGAATTGGACAAGGGTGACGATCAGCCCCTCCTTGAGCCGGGGCTCGCCGCTGACAGGGGTCCGACCAGCGCCTCGCCGAGCGCCCCGACCAGCGCCGCGGCGACCGTGCGCGTGTCGTGGGGGCGCAGCTCGCCTTCGCGCACGCCGTCGTCGAGCACGCGCGCGAAGGCGTCGCGATAGCCGATGCGGAACCGCAGCCGCTCGGCCTCGACGGCCGGGTCGACCGGCTCCGCGAGCAGCGCGTAGGCGAGCACCGGCCCCGCGAGCGCACGCCGGGCGAACGCCTCGACGGCGGCCGCCACGCGCTCGCGGGCCGAGCGCCCGTCGTCGGCGCGCCACCGCGACCACCACGTCCAGCTCGCGCTGCGAGGCGCGCCGGAAGGCCTCGGCGAACAGGTCGCCCTTCGAGGGGAAGTGGCGGTACAGGGTTCCCACGGCTACGCCCGCTCGCGCGGCAACCGCCTGGACGCCCGCGGACGCGTAGCCGCCGGCGGCCACCTGATCGAGCGCGGCGGCGACGATTCGCTCGCGCGTGGCGGCTCGGCGGGCCTCGGTTCGCTCGGTCGGCCGATAGGGCATGCACAAAGAAGTGAACCACGATTCACAGCTTTACGCAACCCTGCGTAACCTGGCGCGCGAATGCCGCGTTTGAACCGGCGAGACGATGAAATCAACCCTGCTACGGTGCCTCGTCGATGATTCGCCCTCCGTCGCTTCTCGCTGCTGTTCGCCCTGGCCGCCCTCGTGGCAGCCACCGTCGCCGCGACGCCGGCCCAAGCCGCGAAGCGCAAGGTGCCGTTCGGCTTCTTCGGCACGGTCCTGCAACCGGACACCGCTTCGGTCTCGGACGCGGCGCTCGACGCGGCAGATGGCGCTGATGGCGCGCTCCGGCGTGGAGTCCGTGCGCGCGATCATCCCGTGGTCGGACGTCGAGCCCTCGCAGGGCGTCTACAACTGGCGAGCGCCTCGACCGGCTGGTCGGCACGGCGGCCAACCACAGGCTCGCGCTGCTCGCGAACGTGCTCGACGCTCCGGCGTGGGCGCAGGGGCGCAAGGTGCCCAGGTACTCGACCGGCACCCCGCCCAAGAGCGGGGCTGTGTACGCCGGGTTCATGCCGGCAGCTCGTCATGCGCTACGGGCCCGCGCGGAACCTTCTGGGCGCAGAACCCCTCGGTGCCCAAGGTGCCCGATCCGCCAGTGGCAGATCTGGAACGAGCAGATGGCGCCCTGGTTCTGGTCACGCGACCGTGGGGCAAGAGCTACACGAAGCGTGCTGAAGGCGGCCTACAAGGCCATCCACAAGGCCGACCACGGGGCCACCGTGGTTGCGGGATCGTTCGTTGCCGTCGCCGGCTACACCCAGTGGCGCGGCGTGAGCGACCTCTATCGCGCGGGAGCGAAGCGCTACTTCGACGAGATCGCCGTGCACCCGTTCACGAACGTGCGCCAACTCGGTGACGTACAGCATCGACCAGATGATCGAGATCGTCCGGCGCGTGCGCGCGCAGATGCGCAAGCACGGCGACGGCCGCAAGCCGATCATCCTGACCGAGCTGACCTGGCCGGCCGCCGTCGGCAAGATGCCGAAGTCGAGGCTGCTGGGCCTCGAGACGACGCCCTAGCGGACAGGTCGCGCGCCTCAAGGCGGCCTATCGCGAGCTGGCGGTCGTAACGGCGCCAGCTGCGCATCACGCAGGCGTACTGGTTCTCGTGGGCGACGCAATACGACGCGCAAGTCGAACCTGCTCGGACGTCGTCCTACCGCTTCGCCGGGCTGACCCGGCGGCGCGGGAACGTGTTCTCGCCGATGCCGATCCTGAGGACCTACACGAGCCTCGCCGGGAAGTACGAGGGCTGCCGCAAGAGCGCGAACGCCCGGCGCTGTCGCTAGAACGGACTGGCGCGCGCCTGCGATAGCAGGTACACAATGGAGCGGCATGCATGAGACGAGCCTGACCGAGCGGACGCTCGCGGCGATCGGCGCGGCCGATCTGCCGCGTCGAGACGCTCGAGCTGCCGCAGCGCGCGCGGCGCCGGGACACGGTCGGCCGGCTCCTGCTGGCCGACGGCGGACGCCGTGACCGTCGTCGTCGCGTGGTTGATCGTCTCGGTGCTGCCGTTCTCGGAGCTGCTGTTCACCTGGTGGGTCGTGGCCTACGTCCCGTTCTTCGCCCTGCTCGCGAAGGCGGCGGGGCTCTACGACCGCGACCAGTTCGTCCTGCACAAGACGACGCTCGACGAGGCCCCCAAGATCGTCGGCGGTCGCGGCGATCTACGCGCTGACGATCGAGGGCGTGCAGGCGGTCGTGTACACCGGCGGCTCGCACCCGCTCCCGATGTGGGCGATCCTCACCACCCTGCTGATCCTCATGCGAGGGCTGGCGCGCTTCCTGACCGTGCGGACGACCGCCAGCCGAGCGCGTGCTCGTCCTCGGCGACGCGACCACCACCGCACAGGTCAGGCGCAAGCTGGCTGCCAACCCCTCCCTGAACGCCACCGTGATCGGGCGGGTAGGGGACCGGGACGAGCGAGAGGGCGCGCGCCGACAAGCTGCTCGGCACGCTCGACGAGCTGCCGGCCGTGCTCGAGCGGCACGGGATCGAGCGGGTGATCGTGGCGCCCTCGCAGGAGGGCGGCGACGACGTCGCCGACGTCATCCGGCTGGCCACGGCCTGCGGGGTGCGAGTGGCGGTGCTCCCGCGCCTGCTCGAGGTGATCGGAACGTCGGTCGACTTCGACGACCTCGGCGGCCAGGTGCTGCTGGGCGTGCGCGGCTTCGGCCTGTCGCCCGTCGTCGCGTGTGCTCAAGCGCGCCTTCGACCTCGTGGTCGGGCGGCCTCGTGCTCGTGCTGCTGCTCCCGCTCCTGCTCGCGATCGCGCTGGCGATCAAGCTCAGCTCGCGCGGGCCGATCCTGTTCCGCCAGACGCGCGTGGGCCGTCACGGCCGCGAGTTCGAGATGCTCAAGTTCCGGACGATGGTTCACGGACGCCGACGAGCGCAAGCACGAGCTGCTCGACCTCAACGAGGCGGCCCCGATGTTCAAGATCGCCGACGATCCGCGCATGACGCGCGTCGGCCGCTTCCTGCGGCGCAGGTCGCTCGACGAGCTGCCGCAGCTCGTCAACGTCCTGCGCGGCGACATGAGCCTGGTCGGCCCGCGGCCGCTCGTCACCGAGGAGGACCGCCTCTTCTCCGGCTGGCAGCGGCGCCGCTACCACGTCGCGCCGGGAGTCACCGGGCCCTGGCAGATCCTCGGCTCGAGCCGCGTGCCGATGGGCGACATGCTCACGATCGACTACCTCTACTGCGCCAACTGGTCGCTCTGGCTCGACGCGAAGATGCTGGCCAGGACGATCCCGTACGTGCTCAGCCGGCGCAGCCCCGAGTACTCTAGCGCGACCGAGCGACCGAGCGGCTAGGGCGCGTCCGGCGCAAGCCGGGCGAGCCCGTCGAGCAGCGCCCGGCGCTCGCCGCGCGGGCAGCGCCGCGAGCACGTCCGCGTGGATCTGCTCGGCGATCGCCTCGGCCTGGCGCACCTTGGCGGCGCCGGCCTTCGTGACCGCGACGATCCGGGCGCGGCGATCGTCGGCCGAGCGGACGGCGCTCGGCCAGGCCCGCCGCCTCGAGCTCGTCGAGCGTGACGACCATCGTCGTCTTGTCGAGTCCGACGATGCGCGCCAGCTCGGTCTGCGTGTACTCGCCCTGCACGCGCCGTCGTGAGCACGTGGTGCGCGCGCGGGGAGACGCCGAGGCCCTCGAGCGCGGCGGTCAGCTCGGTCTTGAGCACGTGGCTCGCCTGGGCCAGCAGCCAACCGAGGTCCGCCGCGAGCGGCTGCCTCGGCTGCTCCCCCATGGGGCGATGCTATTACAGCGGGGCGCGGCGGCTCGCCCGACTCGCGCACCGCGATCGGCGTGCCGGCGTGGCCGTCACCGTTGCCGCGCGGCCGTCGCGGCGTGTGGCGCGGGCATATGCCGCGTATCCGCTCATCGCCGAGCCGCCGTTGGCGACGACGCCCAAGACGTTGGCGTCGAGGGCTTGGAGCTGGTCGCGCAGGCGGCTGGCCTCCGGGCCGCGGGTGCTGTTGACCGACGCCGTGACCAGCACGCCATCCACGTGGCGGAGCAGCGAGATCGCGTCTGCGACGTGCGGGAGCGGCGGCGTGTCCACCACGACCAGGTCGTGGTCCTTGCGCAGCACGTCCAGGACGCGCGCCATCACCGACGACTGCATCAGCGCCCACGGATTGGGTGCGGCCTGCCCGGCGACGATCACGTGCAGCGGTCGGGGGTGGCCGACCGGGTTGGCGCTGCCCTGAACAGGCAGGATCGTCTGCATCGCCGCGGAGATCGACACCTCGCCCTGTAGCGCCTCGGCCAGCCCGGGCGCCTGCTCGAGGTCGTAGCGCTCTGCCAGGCTGGGCCGGCGCAGGTCGGCCTCGACCAGCGCCACCGACAGCCCGCCCGACGCGGCGGCCGCTGCGAGGTTCCAGGAAACGGTCGTCTTGCCCTCGCGGCTGCGCGCCGACGTGACCAGCACGCTGCGCACCGGCTCGTCGCGAGCGAAGCGCAGGTTCATCTGAAGCATTCGGAACGCCTCGGCCACCTCCGGCGGCAGATCCGCGAACGGCTTGTGGCGCTTCAGCGCCCGGCTGCGCGGCACGGTGGTCAGCACCGGAGCGTCGAACGCGGCGGTGACCTGCTCGGTGCGGCGCAGCTTGCGGTCGGACTGCTCGCGAACGAGCGCCAAGCCGCCGCCGAGCAGCACGCCGAACAGCACGCCCAGCAGGATCGTCTCGATCGGGTTGCCGGCCTGCGAGGTCGGCAGGACGCCGGTCTGGATGATGCGCGGGCTGCCGACGCCGACGTCCGCGACGGTGCGTCAGGCGCTGGATGTGCTCCTGGAGCTTGCGCCCGCGCGGCGCGTCCTGCTGGTCGGGCGGGCAGCGCGTTGTACTGGTTCTCGAGGTTGTCGAGCACGCGCTCCGCCTGCGTCGCGCTCGGCGTCGTTGGCGATCCGGCTGGCTTCCTCCGCGTAGATCGTCGCCAGGCGCGCGGCGTCGTCGCGGTCGGTCGTCCTTGGCGGTCACGTCGACGACGTCGGTGTTCTTGGCCAGCTTGACCGTCACGTCGTCGGCGACGTCCTTGCCGCTCAGTCGTCGCCGAGCGCCTGCAGCCGCATGGCCGTCGCATCGGCGACCTGCCGGGACCCCACCACCTCGACGTTGTCGAGCGCCAGGTTGTCCGCGTCGTAGGTGCCGGGCAGCAGCCCCAGCGCGTTCAGCTCGGCGCCGATCGACTGGCGGAACAGCAGCTTGGCCGTCGAGTCGTACGTGTTGCGCGTGGCGTACGCAAAAGCCGCGGCTGCACCGCCCGCCAGCAGCGTCACGAGGATGATGATCCACGCGCCGGCGCCGCAGCACGCCGAGCAGCGAAACGTGCTCGCGGGTTGCCGGTTCGAGGCCGTACTGGGTCGAGTTCTCTGGTGAAGCCAAGAAGAATCAGGCTACCTGAGGTCTGCGGATCGGACCACGGGGAACCGTCCATGATGTAGCTGTGGCGCTCCGGCTCTTCATCATTGCCCCTTCGGCGCTGCTTCACAGACCACCTCCCGCACGGAGACGGCCTGGTCGGCGTACGGCTTCGTCCGCGAGCTCGCGCGGAGGGGGCACGAGCTGCACGTGGCGGCGGGGCCGGTCGCCCTCGAGCGCGAGCTGCCGCCAAATGTGCATTTGCACCGCCTGCCACGGCGGGCCGGCGCTGCGCTTCATGTGGGCGCTGCGGCGCGCTCTACGGCGCGTCTGGCCCGCGAGCGGCGCTTCGACCTCGTCCACCAGCTGAACCCGGTCGACGTGGGCGTGAGCCTCGCGCTGGCGGGCGACCAGACGCCGCTCGTGCTCGGGCCCTACATCGCCCGACTGGGCGCCGTCGGGGCCGGGCGCGGACGCGACGCGTCGGTCCGGCTCGCGCTGCGCGTCAAGCGCGTCGATCCGGCGCGCGCAGCAGCGCCGGGCCGCACCGCTGCTCCTCTCGACGCCGGCCGCCGTCTCGCAGCTGGCGCCGCGGCGTTCCGCAGGCGCAGCGTGCACGAGCTGCCGCACGGCATCGACGACCAGGCTCTGGCACCCGGCGCCCGCAGGCGCCGGCAGGCCAGACCGTCCTGTTCCTCGCCAACCTCGAGGTGCGCAAGGGCATCCACGTGCTGCTGGACGCCTTCGAGGCGCTCGCCGCGCGTCTGCCCGACGCGCGCCTGCAGGATCGCCGGCGACGGGCCCGAGCGGGACGCCGTGGAGCGCCGCGTTCGCGAATCGCCCGCGCTCGGCCGCGTCGAGCTGCTCGGCCGCGTCGATCGCGAAGCGCGTCCTGGCGCTCATGCAGGCCTGCGACGTCTACTGCCTGCCCTCGTACGGGGAGCCGTTCGGGATGACGGCGCTCGAGGCGATGGCCTGCGCCCGCCCGGTCGTCGCGACGGCCGCCGGCGGGCCTCCAGCACCTGGTCCCGGACGACGGCGGCCGCAAGGTCCCGCCAGGCGACCCGGCCGCCCTGGCCGGCGCGCTGGCGGAGGTCCTCGGCGATCCTGAGCTGCGGCGGGCGATGGGCGCGCGCAACCGCGAGGTCGTCGAGGAGACGCTTCGCCTGGTCGCGCGTCGGCGACCGCCTGGAGCAGCTCTACGCCGAGGCTATCGCGCAGGAGGCGACGCGCTGGGCCGCCTGAGCGCGCCGGCGGAAGTCGTAGGCCATCACCTGGCCGGCGATGAACCACAAGACGACGCCGTGACTGCCGTAGAACTCGTCGCCGGCGGCGAGCGTCACCAGTAGGTAGACGAACAGCGCGAACAGGACCAGGCGCAGGTCCTGGCCCTGTCCGGGCGCGCGCGCACCGTTCCAGGCGGCCGCGAGCACGTACCCGAGCGCGGCGACCACGAGCAGGAAGCCCACCGCCCCGACCTGGTACATGAGCGCCAGGTAGCCGTTGTCGGGGGCGCGCAGGAGCGACTCGCCCTTGAGCTTCGTCGCCTCGCCCGCGCTCCCCAGCCCGTGGCCGATCGGCGCCCGTGCGGCCACCGGCAGCGTCTCGCTGAACGTGGCCTGCCGCTCCGTGGCCGAGGTGTCCTGACCGAGGTTCTTGACCGTCTTGAAGCGCGTCGACGACGCTGTGCGCCGTCGGGCTGACCGGGGAGAGCGCCACCGCGGTCAGCATGATCAGGGCCGCCGTACCGAAGATCACGCGGGCGCTCGCGCCGCGCGAGGCGATCACGTGGGCGACGCCCGGCCACGATCAGGGCAAGCCAGGCCGAGCGCACGAACGTGAGGGAGATCGCGACGCAGACGAGCACGAGCGCGAGGGCCGTGAACCAGCGCACCCGGTGCACCGTCAGGAACATCAGCAGCGAGAGCCCGAGCAGGCCGCCGAGCGTCCCCGGGCTGTTCAGGGTGCCGAACACGCGCACCGGCTCGCCCTCCGCGATGCCGATGCTCCCGAACTGCGTCGCCTCCAGCCACTCCTTGTCCCACGACGGGCAGCCCGAAGATGTGCTGGTAGATCGCGTAGCACGGCGATCGGCGGCACGCCGTAGAGCAGGACCTTGCCGCAGCGTGCTCTCCTGCGTCGACGTGCGCTCTCCCACGCCGAGCACGGCGGCCGACACCGCCGCGAGGTAGGCGACGAACGCGTACATCCCCGAGCTGGGGCCGTGGACGAGTCCCACCGGCAGGCCGATCGCGAAGCCGGCGGCGGCCACCAGCAGGACACGCCGGATCACGGTGGGCACGTGGAAGCGAAGCAGCTCCAGGCCCGCCACCGCGCTCGTCGCGAGGAAGGGCGCGAGCGACAGCGGGTCGCTCTCCAGGTAGCCGGTCATCAGGCCGAGCACGCGGCGCAGCCCGGGCGCGATGAACCAGAAGGCGAAGACCGCGATGATCCCCCACTGGCGGTTGTACTGGTGGAGGGCGATCACCAGCGCGACGAGGGTGAACGCTGTGGCGACCTGCACCGAGACCATCAACGTCGCGGCCAGCGACAGAGCGCGGCGGCGCCGCCCGCGACCAGGATGAACCCGAGATCCCCGCGGAAGAGCCCCAGGCGCGGCGCGCTGCCGCCTGACCGCAGCCGCCAGATCAGCCCGGCCACGGTGCCTCCGCCTCGCTGTCCGTCGCTGCGCTCGGCCGCGGGCACCGGGGGCGCGCAGCGCCGCCCTCGTAGACGGCGAGCATCTCGCGGCGTGGACGTCATCACGTGAAGCGGGCGGCGGCGGCCGGGCCGGCCTCGCTCATGCGGCCCAGGTCTCGCGATCGCGCAGCAGGTCCACGGCCGCGCGCACCCAGGCCGCCGGATCCTTCGGTGGCAACGTGCGCCCGGTACGCGGTCCTCGACCAGCTCGGGGCCGGCGCCGACCGGGCTCACCAGCGGCGGCGTGCCCACGGCCATGCTCTCCACTGTGACGAGCCCGAACGGCTCCTCCCAGGAAGGCAGCAGCGACAGGTCGAGCGCGCGCAGGACCTCGGGCACGTCGTCGCGCTGGCCGAGGAAGTGAACCGCCTCGCGCACGCCGCAGCTCGCCGACGAGCGCCTCGAGCGAGCGCTGGAAGGCGTGGTTGTCGTAGCGCACCCCCTTGCCGCCGAAGATGACCTCGCCGGCCAGCACCAGGTGCGCGTCCACGCCGGCCTGCGCGCACTCCCGCCAAGGTTCGGATCGCCACATCCTGCCCTTTCCACGGGGTGATCTGGGCCACCTGCCCGAGCAGCGCAGCCTCCGGCCCCAGCCCGAGCTGCTCGCGCAGCGGCGCCGGCGCACACGCGAGCCGTTGAAGCGCGCGTGGTCGATGCTGTTGTAGACGCGCGTGGCCACCGGCTGGGCGAGTCCCTCGTTGAACTTCGCGGCTGTGTAGTCGGAGACCGCCGCGACGCCACCCGCGGTGCGCACGATGCAGCTCGCGGACGGCGTGCCCACGCGGCGTGAGCGGCAGGTGCTCGTGCGCGCGGACCACGTAGGCGGGCGCCGCGCGCGATCGACGCCCATGATCCCCACGCGCGTGCTGTTCGCGTGGATCACATCGGCGCGGAAGCGGCGGGCGACCCGAGCGAGCGCCAGGCCGCCGGAGCCCAGCTGGGCCAGGCCGACCGGGGTCTGGATCGGGTGCAGCCGCAGGCTCGCGTCCACGGTCGGCAGGGGCAGCCGGTCGACACCCGCGCGGTCCACGGCGTCCGCCAGCGCGCCCGCGGGCGGGCAGGCGACGCAGACGTCGTGATCTGCGCGCAGCCCTTGCGAGCAGGCGCATCAGCGACACCTCGCCGCCGCTCCAGGCGCTGGTGTGGTTGGCGAACAGGATCCTCATCGAACCCGCCCTGAGGCGGACAGTCCACCTTACATCCGGTCGGACCCGGAGCCCCCCACTCGGGCGACGACCGCCAGCTGCCCCGCAAACGACGGCGGCCACGCGGGCGATCAGCGCGTGCGGCGAGGGTGCGGCCCTCGCCCTGGTAGCTCACCATCGCGCAGCCGTGTCGCTCCAGGTGGCGGCGCACCTCGGCCGCGTTGCTCCAGTAGATCGCGTCGGCGTCGTAGCCGATCACGCCCGAGGCGAGCGTGTCGGCGCGGGGGGCGAACGCGTCGCGTCCCCGCGCGGCGGCGGCCGAGCGGCCGAGGTTGCGGGCCAGCAGCGCCAGCGCCGCCCCAGGCCGGCCGATGCCGAGGTAGGGAGTGCGCCGGCGGGCCAGGTCGACCAGGATCCTCGCCCCGACGAGCGGCGAGGTGAGGTTGGGCGAGCAGATCACCACCAGCCCTCCGGGGCGGACCACCCTCACCAGCTCGTCCAGGAACGCGCGCGGATCGGCCACGTGCTCGATCACGTTGAGCGCGCCGGCCGCCGCGAAGGAGCCGCCCGGCAGGTCGGTGCCACGCGCGAAGTCGGCGACGAAGAAGCCCTCGCCCTCGGGGAGGAAGCGCGCCGACGTGTCGGTGCCGAGCGCGTCGAACCCCGCCTCGCGCAGCATGTGCGTGCTCGTCCCGACGCCGCAGCCCACGTCGAGCACCCGGTCACCCGGCCGCGCCCAGCGGCGGAAGTAGGACAGGTACTGCGCGAAGGTCGCCTCGTCCTGCTCGGCGAGCATCGCGCGGTACTCGGCGGAGCCCCGGTAGTAGTCGGTCAGGTCCGAGCTCAAGGCAGCGCGACACTAGCGCCGCGGGAGCTCAGCGGCGCGGGGTGACCTCGAGCAGCAGCGGCCGGCCCGCGACTCGCAGCCGCACGTGGCCGCGGCGCAGCGCCAGCCGGCGCAGGTGCGCCGAGCGCACCGGATCGGCGCTCGAGACGCGCTTCGCCCCTGGCAGCGCCACCGACACCGCCCGCGGTGCGACCCGCAGCGTCCGCCCGCGGTCGCGGTCCCAGACGCTGGCGGTGCGCCAGAGCGCGACCAGGTAGGTGCCGTCGGCCTTCTGCAGGACGAGGCGGTGCAGGTCGGACGGCCCGTGCACGTCGAGGCGCAGCGGGCGCGGATGCGAGCGCGCGCCTGTGCGGCCCATCAGCCCGAGCAGGTTCCTCAGGGCCCTGTAGGCCGGCTTGGGGGAGAAGTCGTGGCGCAGCAGGCCGAAGTGCTGCTGCGGGTCGCGCCCGCGGCGATCCGGCTTCTCGTCGAGCAGCTCGTACGCGTAGGTGCGGGCGACGCCCGACTGGAAGTGCTGGAGGAACGTGCGCGTGAGGTAGACCGCGGCGGCCTGCTCGGACACGCCCGGCTGCTCCTGCGCCGGCCCGCGCATGGCGTTGTGGAAGCCCGGCCTCGGTCGCCCACACCGGCTTGCGGCCCGAGACCGCGCTGCCGCGCGCGATCTCCGTGCGCACGTGCTTCGCGTCGGGCGAGAGGCCGCCCGTGTAGGGGTGGATGTTGCCGACGTCGAGGTAGGCGCGCTGGTCGCCGACCCGGCTGGCTCCCTGCAGCGTGCCGAACGCGGGGCCGACCACCGGCAGCGTCCGCAGCGAGGGGTTGCGCTTGACCTTGCGGTACAGCTCGCGGCTGTAGCGGGTGAGCCGCGACGCCCAGCCGGGCCCGCCGTTGAAGTGGTCGAACTCGTTCGGCTCCTCGAGCGCCTCGGCCGACTTGCGCAGCCGGCCCCCGGCCACGTTCAGGAGCTGATCGAGCGTCCCGCCGTCGTAGCCGGGCTTGCCGACGATGAAGTCGAAGCGCATGCCGTGCGCGGCGGCGAGGTCGACGGCCTTGAAGTAGCGCTCGTTCCAGTCGTGCCAGGCGGGCGAGGGGTTGCCGTAGAGCCCGTCGCGCAGGTGCCGGACGCCGAGGTCGTCCAGCCGCGCGACCACGCGCGGCCAGTTGCCGTAGGCGGTGTCGTAGTAGACGACGTGGGTGACCACGCCAACCGAGTCGCGGAACGCGGCCGCGCTCCTCGGCTTGACGACGTCGGCGCTCGCGACGGGAGCAACCGCCAGCGAGCAGGCCCCTACCGCGAGCAGTCCCCTGAGAACTGCACGCATGTGTATGGACATCGGACTGGGGGTTCCGGGGCTTGGGCGCCGTCATGCAGCTCCGGACGAACGTACGGCTCCAGCGCTGGACGTACGTACGATCCGGCGCGATGCCTCGCGTCGCCCTCGTCCACGACTACCTGCTCGTCCTCCGCGGCGCGGAGCGCACCTTCGCCGCGATGACCGACGTGTGGCCGGACGCGCCGATCTTCACTCTGCTCTACGACGAGGCCGGCACGCGAGGGGCGCTTCGCCGGGCGCGCCGTGACCACGTCGCCGCTACAGCGCCTGGGCGCCCGCCAGGAGACCTTCCGCGCGCATGCTCCCGCTGTACCCCACGGCCGTGCGCCGGCTCGACCTGAGCGGCTTCGACGTCGTCGTGTCGAGCAGCAGCGCGTTCGCCCACGGCGTCCGCCCACCCGCCGGCGCCAAGCACCTCTGCTACTGCTACTCGCCGTTTCGGTATGCCTGGCACGAGCAGGCGCGCGCCCTGTCCGAGGTGTCCCCGCCGCTGCGGCCCCCGCTGCCGCCTCGTGCTGCGCCGCCACCGCGCGTTCGACCGCCGTGCGCTGCGCACGGTGGACCGCTTCCTCGCCACCGGCGAGATCAGCTCGCGAGCGCATCCGCCGCTTCTGGGGGCGCGACGCCCCCGTGCTGCACCCGCCCGTGGATGTCGAGCGCTTCTCGATCGGCGAGCCGGGCGACCACGTGCTGTTCGTCGCCGAGCTGGTGCGCCACAAGCGGCCCGGAGGTGGCGATCGAGGCCGCGGTCGCGGCCGGCCGCCGCATCAAGGTCGTCGGCATGGGGCCGGAGCTGGGCCGCCTGCGGGAGCGCTACGGCGGCCAGGCCGAGTTCCTCGGGCGGGTGGACGACGAGCAGCTGGCGCGCCTCTACGCCGAGGCCGCCGCGCTGGTGGTGCCGAACGTCGAGGAGTTCGGCATCGCCGCCGTCGAGGCCCAGGCCGCCGGCCGGCCGGTGGTGGCGATCGACGCGGGCGGCGCCCGCGAGACCGTGCTGGCCGGACCGGACCGGGCTGCTCGTGCCCGACGGCGACCCGGGGCGCTGACGCGGGCGCTGCGCAGCGACCTGACGCGCTTCGACCCGCACGAGATCCGGGCGCACGCGCAGCGGTTCCGGCCCGAGGCGTTCCGGGTGCGCCTGCGCGAGATCGTCGAGTCGATGCGCGGCTAGCCGCGCTTCGAGCTGACGCAGCCGCCGGCCCACGACGCCTTGGCGCGCCGGTGGTGGGCCCGCCGGTGGGAGTGCGCGCGCCGGCGCTTGGCGCGGTGATGAGCGCGCGCCTTGTGGCGAGCGGCGCGGCAGCACCGGGAGCGCTTGCGTGTCGACAATGCAGAGGCACAGCTGCGCGGCGACCGCGCCGCCTTGCGGTCCGCCGCCGCCGCCGCCGCCCACGCCGACCGCCCGGCGGGTTGAGCCGCAGCACGATCGGGGAGCCGCCCACGTCGACCGGGATGCGGCTCGGGTCGTCCCAGCGCTGCTGCTCGGCGTCGGAGGCGACCGGGTCGAAGCGCCGCGCGAGCGCGATCCGGTCGCCGAGCACGACGTCGATGTGGTCGGCGGCCGGGTACTGGTCCACGCGGTTCGCCGGGTCCCAGACGCTCACGCCCCGCCAGAGCACGAGCGCGTAGGAGCCGTCCGCCGAGCGAAGCAGCAGCTGACGCACGTCCGGCCCCGCGCCGTCCAGCCCGAGGTGCAGCCCGCCCGGGCGACGCCACCGGCGCCGAGTCGCCGTCGGTCTGCGTCGAGCAGGTTGCGCAGCGCGACGAAGGCCGGCTTGCGGGACAGGTCCGAGCGCAGCAGCCCGAAGCGGTTCTCGGCCAGCGGCATGCTCGGCTGGACGCGTCGGACCAGGGGTCGGCCAGCTGGAAGAAGTAGGTGCGCTCGATCCCCCCGCGGAATCCCTCGAGCGACAGCCGCGGCGTGTAGATGGCCTTCGCCCGCTCGGAGACCGGCAGGTTGCCGCCCGTGGTGGCGAGGTCGGTGTGGTAGCCGGACTCGGTGGCGACCAGCGGCTTGGCCCGGCTGCCATGGCGGCCTGCGCGCGTTCGGCGTCGATGTTGTGGTAGGGCGGTCGTGCCGCCGGGATAGGGGTGGAAGTTGCCGCGGTCGACCCAGGCCGAGATGTCGCCCAGCTGGCTCCCGAGCCGCGGGCCAGCCGACAGCGGGCCCGAGCACCGGCAGGCGCGCCAGGGCGGGGTCGCCCTTGACGGCGGCGTACAGCTTCTGCTGGTACGCCCGGGCGTGCTGGACCCACTGCGGGTCGCCGGACAGGTTGGGCTCGTTGGGCGCCTCCACCGAGATCACCGCGTTGGGGATCTTGGTGCGGATCGCCGGCGAGCGTCGCGTTCATCTGGGCGTCGCCGCCGGCGAGCGTGCCGACGATGATGTCGGCCTTGATCCCGTCCGCGGCGAGCCGGTTGAGCGCGGCCGACGTGGCTACGGCGCAGGTCGGGCAGAGGCCGTCGCCGCACGTAGCGCACGCCCAGCTCGCGCAGGCGTGACTCGACGTGTCGAGTAGTCGCCGTAGGCGGTGTCGTTCCACGAGAGGAAGGCGTTCACCCCGACGGAGTCGCCGAAGGCGCGGGCGGACTGGGCGGCCACGAACGGCTGCGCGGCCTGCGAGTCCGCGGGGGCCGGGGCCGCGGCGCCCAGCACGGACGCCACCAGCAAGACAGCGAGGATCGTTGAGATTGAACGGGCGGCTAGTTGTCTCAATGCGATCGAACGAGTGTGGCCACTGCCGGGTGAGGAGGCCCTCCAACATCTGTCCATCGCTCCGGACTGCGGCGTGGGCCCCGTTCAGGATGCAAGATTGCGACCAGTGACGCGCCGCACGATCCTCGCGCTGGCCGCCGCGGCGCTCGTGGTGGCTGCCGCCGCGGTCGTGCTCGCCTTCGGCGGAGACCGAAACTCGGACCCGCCGGTGCAGCGTTTGAACGACCTGTCCGCCGACGGGCTCGTGGATTCGATCGGCGTCAACGTCCACTTCAACTACCTCGATACCGCGTACGTCCGCCAGGTGGAGCTGATCGCTCGACTGCGCGAGCTCGGCATCCACCACCTGCGCGACGGGCAGCCCCTCGCCGGCCAGCCGGTGGAGACCGTGCAGCCGGAGGCGGCGCCGCCAGGGGATGCGGATGACGTTGATCACCGACGTCACACGCGATCCGGCACCCGACGTCGAGCAGTCGGTGCGCGTGCTCGGCCGCTACATCGCGGCCTTCGAGGGCCCCAACGAGCTCGACAACGCCGGCGACCCCGGCTGGGTCGCGAAGCTGACCGCCTACATGCCGGCCCTGAGCGCGGCCGTGCGCGAGCACGCCCCGGGCGCCCGGCTGATCGGCCCGAGCCTCGTCAACAGCTCCAGCCGGCTCGAGCTGCCCGGGGACCTGCCCGGGCTGTTCAACGCCCATCCCTACCCGCTGGGGCAGCCGCCCGAGCCCGCGCTCGGCGAGGCCGTGCGCGAGGCCCGGCCGGATCAGCTGCGCGCCGGCGCCTACTTCACCGAGTTCGGCTACCACAACGCCTCCGCCGCCACGACCGGGCAGCCGCCCGTCTCCGAGGAGGCGGCGGCGATCTACCTGCCGCGGGCGCTGGTGGCGGCCTTCGGTGCGGGCGTGCGGCGCACCTTCATCTACGAGCTGGTCGACGAGAAGCCCGAGCCCGGGGTTGCGCGATCCCGAGCAGCACTTCGGCCTGCTGCGCAACGACCTCTCGCCGAAGCCCGCGTTCACCGCGATCAAGACGCTGATCGCGGCGCTGCGGTCCTCGCCGGGCGAGGGCCCCGGCGACCTGATCTGGACGCTCGACGTGACCGGCGACGAGGACGTCGAGCACCTCACGCTGCTGCGGCGCGACGGGTCGCGCGTGATCGCGCTCTGGCGGCCGGTGTCGGTCTGGGACGCCGCCGAGCGGCACGCCGGTCGACCCGGGCAGCGTGCCCGTCGAGCTGCACGTGCGGCGGCCGGCGCGCGACGTGACGGTGTGGCGGCCGAGCGTCTCCACCACGCCGGTGCTGCAGCCGCTCCCAGGCGCGCCGGCTGCGGCTCGACCTGGCCGGCGACCTCGTCCTCGTCAGCTTCCGTTGACGGGCTGGCATACGGTGTGACGATGCTGCGGCGGCTGCTGGCCCGCGGGCTCGTGCGCGCGGGGATCGTGACCTACGCCTTCTCGGCGCTCACGCTGCTGGCGAACCTCGTGACGGGTCGTGGTCAGCGCGCGGGCGCTCGGCCCCAGCGGTCGCGGCGTGTTCGTGGCGCTGACCACCGTCAGCCAGCTGTCGGGCTTCCTGTTCGCGATGGGTGTGGCCCAGAGCCTCAGCTACTACATCGCGCGCCGGCCCGAGGACGGCCCGCGCTGCTGACGACCTGGACGCTGATGCTGGTGCCGCTCACCGCGGTGGCGATCGCGATCAGCGAGCTGCTGCTGCCGACGATCTTCTCCAACGACGGCCAGCAGGCGATCGACATCGGCCGCTGGTTCATGTTCTCGATCGTCCTCGTCGTCGGCCTCGAGCTGAACTACGGGCTGCTGCTGGGCCATCACGACTTCCTCGTCTACAACGTCCTGCGCTTCGTGCAGCCGGCCGCTGACCGCGCGCGACGTTCGTCGTGCTCTGGATCGCTCGACGAGCTGACCGTCGAGAGCGCCCTGATCGCGGCGATCGTCGGCTCCGCCGTCGCGATGGTCGCCGGCCTGGCGCGCAGCGTCGTTCGCGTCGGGGTCGGGCCCCTCGACGCCCGGCTGGGGCTCGACGTCGCTCTGGTACGGGGTTCGCGGCCAGGGGTCGACGGTCGCGACCAACGTGACCGCGCGCCTGGACGTGGCGATGCTGCCGGCGTTCGTGACCACCGCCAACGTCGGCCTCTACTCGGTGGCGGCCAACATGTCGCTGATCGTCCACCAGCTCTCCAACACGTTCGCGGGGCTGGTGCTGCCGGCCGCGGCCAGCGACCCGGAGCGCGGCCGGATCAAGGTGGTCGGATCGCTGTGGGCCTCGCTGCTGGTGGCCGGCGCTGCTCGCGGTCGTCCTGGCGCTGTTCGCCCGGCCCCTGATCGGCCTCGTCTACGGCGACTCCTTCCGTGACGCCGCCGAGCCGCTGCTGCTGCTGCTGCCCGGGGTCGTGCTGTTCGCCGGCTCCTCGATCCTCGCGGCCGGGCGTCTACGCGGCCGGTCGACCCTTCACGGCCACGCTTCGCTCAGCTGCTCGGGATGGCGGTGACCATCGTCGGCCTGTTCGTCGTTCCTGCGCAGCGGCGGGATCACCGCCGCCGCGATCGTCTCGACGGTGTCGTACGCGACGGTCTTCGTGGCGATGCTGATCGCCTACAAGTCGGTCTCGGACACGCCGTGGCGCGCGTTCGTGCCCACGCCGGGCGCGGATGCGTGGCTTCCTGGCCGAGGGCTAGTAGGCGCCCGGGCCGCGCCAGATGATCGAGACCGTCCGCAGCAGGATCTTCAGGTCCTTGCGGATGCTGTAGTTCTCGACGTACTCGCGCTCCACTGCCAGGCGCTCCTGGAAGTTCAGCTCGCCGCGCCCGTGCACCTGCATCGGCCCGGTCAGGCCGGGTCGCATCTGGAGCCGGAAGCGCTGCGTCTCGCCGTAGCGCTCGACCAGCCACAGCTCCTCGGGGCGCGGGCCCACCAGGCTCATGTCCCCGCGCAGCACGTTGAACAGCTGCGGCAGCTCGTCGAGACTGGTGCGCCTCAGGGTGCGGCCCGACCTTGGTCACGCGCGGGTCCTTGCGCAGCTTGAACATCGGCTCGGCGAGCTCGTCGGGCGAGATCACCTCGGAGATGCGCTCCTCGGCGTCACGGCACATCGTGCGGAACTTGAGGATCTTGAACGGCTTGCCGTCGCGACCCGCGCGGATCTGCCTGAACAGCGCGGGCCCGCGGGAGGTGAGCCGCACGGCCAGGGCGATGACCAGCATCAGCGGGGCCAGGATCACGATCCCGACGGCGGACAGGACCACGTCCGCGGCGCGCTTGATGGCCATCGTCGAGGGCGATGTGCCCCAGGTGCCGTACTCGATCACCGGCATCTCCGCGATGTGGTTGAGCTGCACGGCGGTGCCCAGCATCGCCCGCATCGGCGGCATCACGCTCAGCTTCACGCCCGTCGCCCGGCACGAGGTCACGACGCGCGCGAGCGTCGCCTCGTCCAGCTCGGGCAGCGCCAGCACGACCCGCTCCACGCCGGCCTCGGCGAGCAGGAAGTCCAGGTCCTCCTTGCTGAGCTCCTCGATCTTCAACTCCGAGTGCCCGCCGCCGTTGGAGCCGTTGAAGCCGTTGTAGTCGTCGCCGGACGAGTACTCGAGCACGGACAGGTGATGGCCGGGCTCCAGCGCCAGCTTGCGCGACACCGCGTCGGCGAGCTTGCCCTGCCCGAGCACGAGCGCCCGCTCGGGCGGGACGCGGCGCCGCCAGATCGCGCGGGCGATCGAGCGCAGCACGAAGGCCGCGCCCATCGTCACGACGTAGAGCGTGACCGCGCTGTCCAGTCGGATCGTCTCGTCGGGCAGCGCCCGGATGAAGAACAGGCTGCCCGCCACCGACAAGGTGATCCAGTGGAAGATCGCCGGCGCCTCGTCCGTGGTCAGGTGCCAGATGCGCGGGTGGTCGGCGTCGTAGAGGCCCTCCATCTTGGCCACGAAGACCCAGAGGGGCAGCGTCGGCAAGACCCAGAGGGGGTCGGTCGTGCCCTCGACGAGGGTCATCGCGCCCACCCCGATCAGGATCGCAGAGCAGGTCCGCTGTAAACAGCAGCCTTCGACGGAGCGCGTCTTTGCGCGTACGCATCCGCCGAAGCGGGGCTTCGGGCGTGCGAGTGGGCGCTGAGGACGCGCTCCCGTGGGTTGTGGTACCTACGGGCTGCACCTCGGGCGGACCACCATAGCTCCGAACTGCCGAGCCCGCCAGGGGGTACCGCAGCCTGCTAGCGAGCGCCCAGGCGCAGTCGCCGGCGGAATGGAGCGGGAACGCTCACGAGCCCGACCAGGGCGGCCGCCACGATCAGTCCCACCAGCGCCATCGCGAGGGTCAGCAACATCGGCCCGAGCGGCCGCGTCAACACCAGATACGAGTAGCCAACGGCCATGGCGCACCCCACCAGGCCGGCGCCGGTGGCGTTCCTGCGCAGCACGCCCCAGATCACCCCGGCGAGCGCGCCGAGCAGCGCCATTCCGATGAACACCCCGGCGATCCCGTAGTTCCAGAACAGCTCGCCGGCGAGGGTGAACGGCGTGCCGGCCTTGGTGCCTCCCCCGTAGAGCGCCTCCGACAGTGCGAAGTCCACCGGCTTGGGCTTGTCGCCGTAGATCTGGTGGGGCAGGAAGGCGCCGGGGACCTGCCAGATCGAGCGGCCGTCCAGGCGAGGCAGCGAGTCCGGCACGAGCTGCTTGAGGGCGACGAAGTTCTCGACCTCGGAGAAGTCACCCCCGACGACGGTGAGCGGGTCGGTGCGCACGCCCGCCGAGATCGCGTCGCCGACGGACAGCGACTGCGCGTACTCGCGAACGATGCGCATGTAGCCGAAGCCGAACACCAGCACGACGGTCGCGAGCCCCAGCGCCGCCAGCCGGCGCCCGGACACCTGCCGCTCGAGCACGACGATCACGATCGCGGCGACGATCGTCGAGACGAGCGGGCCGCGCGTCTGGAGCGCGAAGGCCGCCAGCAGGCAGACGGCGGTGGCGCCGATCAGGGTCAGGGCGAGCCGGCGCGTGGGGGCCCGCAGCCAGGCCGCCAGCAGGAGCAGCGCCGTGGCCAGGCAGATCATGTACCCGATCACGCCGTAGCCGCCGCCGAACTGCTCCAGGTGGAGCTGCGCCGGGTCGTTGAAGAGGGCATTGAAGCCGCCGTTGCTCAGGAACAGCGCACCCCAGAGCGCCGTGCCGACAGCGAGCGCCACGATCGCGCCGCGGATGATGGTGCGCTCCGGGGGAGCCTCCGCGGTGGAGTCCGCGGCCGGCGCGGGTCGGCGCCAGGCGAGCATGAAGGCCAGCCCGAACGCGACGAAGCCGAGCGTCGCCAGGGCGACGGTGCTGGTCAGGTCGGACCAGTCCCAGCCGAGCCCGACCAGACCGCGGCCGGCCGTGCGCGGATCGGCCAGCAGGGAGCCGGGCCGCATCGCGAACACGCCGATCACGACGAGGGACACCACCACGATCGGCGAGGTGAGCGCGGCGCGCCAGCCGTAGCGGACCATCCCGACGCCGGCGAGCGAGACGGCGGCCGCCAGCGCGGCCGTCGCTGCGAGCACCACTCCGCCGGCGCCGCCGGGCGGCCAGGCCAGGCAGTAGAGCTCGACGGCGAGGCTGACCGCCAGCGTGCCGCCCGCGAGCAGACGCCCGTTCACGCCAGGCACGTCGCTCGCCGCCGTCCAGGTGCCGGAGCATCCAGCGAACGTACGCGAACCGGGCCACGTTCGTCGCACTGAAGCCGACGGCGGCGCCGACGCCGATCGCGTCGTCGCCCAGCGAGCCCTCGAGCGCGAAGGTGAGGATCGTGGCCAGGGCGACGCCGCCGAGGACGAACCCCACGTCCACCCAGGTGCGCCGGCCCACCAGCAGCGCCTCCCCCTGCGGGCCGGTGGCGGCGTCGATGGCGCGCGCGACGATGAGCAGCACCAGCACCGTGGACCACTGCTCGTAGCTCGAGTCGAAGACAGACAGCATCGGCCCGGCCAGCAGCGCCCCAACGAGGCAGAGCGGCCAGGTGACGGCCATGCCCGCCAGCGAGCCGCGCCGCAGCGCTCGAGCGGTGGCGCGCGCGTCGCGGGCGGCGAGCGCCGCCGCGATCGGCGCGACCTGCACGGTCAGCACCGCCTGGTAGCCCCAGCTGAACAGGCCGGCCAGGCGGGTGGCGGAGAACAGCCCGGCGGCCTCGGCATCGGAGAGGCCGAGCAGCCCGCCGAGCAGCACGGGCAGCCAGATCACGACCTCGTAGAGGGTGGTGAGCAGCGCCGCGCCGATCTCGTCCTCGCGCAACGGGATCCCGCCGCGGGCGCCGAGCAGGTCGCGCACCGGGCCGGCGCCGATCCCGCGCACGGCCACGGCCACGGCCGCCGTGAGCGAGAGGACCGAGGCGAGCAGGGTCAGCTCGGCGATCGTCTGCCAATCGCCGCCGGCGACGATCACGATCAGCGGCGCCCCTGCGGGCGCCAGCGGCCAGACGACGCTTCCGACGATCCCGGACAGGTCCGCCCGGCCGTGCGCCTTGAGCAGCGCCGCGATCACCCCGTTGGCCGCCCACGAGAGCGACAGCCCCACGACCAGCCCGAACTCCAGCGGCGCCAGCGGGATACCGAGCACGGCCATCACTCCCGGCATCAGCACCACGCCGCAGCCGAGCCCCGCCGCGATCGCACGGCGGATCGACACGTGCGTCTCGCCGGCCACCCCGGCCTCCGCCACCGCCCGCGGGAGGATTCCGTCCGCGCCGAACTTGACCACCACGCTGAGCAGCCACGCGGCGGTCCAGAGCAGGAAGAAGCGCCCGGCCTCGGAGGGCCCGACCGCGCGCGTGACGAGCAGGATCTGCAGGACGGCCAGGACGCCGTTGACGGCCCGGCTCCCGAGGAACACTCCGCCCTGGCGGACGGAGCTGCTCACTTGCCTTCCTGTTCCAGTCTCAGGTTGCGCAGGGCCTCGCGCTTCATCCTGGCGCGCAGCTTCTGGACCGCCACGTACGAATCGGAGCGACCGCGCAGCCAGGCTGCGTTGTCGATCAGCCAGACCCCGTCACGAGACTCGAACGGCAGCGCGAGCATCAGCGCGCCGCCCTCGACCATGCGCGAGCCGACCAGCCCGCCGGCGTCGATGCGCATGTAGACCGTGGCGTGACCGGGGCGCCGCTCCGTGTAGAGCACGTTCGGGTCGGTCCCCTCGGCCCAGCGGCCGAGGTCGCCGTCCAGGGCCTGGCCGAGGTGGTCGAGGTTGACCGTCTCCCTGGCCGCGGGCGTGAGCCGCGCCAGCAGCGCCTCGCTGTCGCGAGCCCGAAGCGCGTCCCACCAGGCGATCGCGGTGAGCTCGGGCGAGCTGCCCAGCTCCTCGCTCGCCGGTTGATCGGGAATCGCCGGGCGGCGCTGGACCAGGTCGCCCTCGGGCCCACAGCCGGCGAGCGGCCAGCACGGCGAGCACGACGATGGCGCGAAAGGTCCTCATGTGATCGCCGCGGGAAGCTGGTCGGCTGCCTTGCGCCACAGCACGAGCCAGCCCGTCCGGCCGCGCACCAGCTCCACGGTCAGCTGCCCGGTGGCGAGCGACCGGACCTGATCTCCGACCTTCCTGTGCCGGATGAACTCCACGCGCACCCGGGCTCGGCCCGCGGACTGCTTCACGCTCGAGGATCTGCGGCTTGGATCGTGGACGCGGCGTCGGCGCCGGCGGCGACGATGAAGTCCTCGAAGCCCCTCAGCTCCTTTCGGGTCGGCTGGGGCGACACATGGGCGAGCGCGTCTTCGGGGTTGCGGAACTGGACCGAGCGCCACAGCCTCAGGACCGCCCGCGCGGGCGAGCCCGGCGGCTCGCGGTTGAGCTCGGCGCGGGTGACGATCGCCATCGTCTCGAGGCGCTCCGCGAGCAGCTCGCGGTGCAGGTCCTCGTCGCTCGAGGCGCACCCCGCGCGCCGCCAGCGCGAGTAAGGCGAGGATCCCGGCGCCCCGCTTCATCTAGCTCGCACCCTGGGCGCGCAGCACCTCGGCCAGGCGCTCGTGGAAGCGCGCCTCCGAGAAGCGCTGGGCGCTGCGCCGCAGCTCCTCGGCATCCCAGCTGCGCTCGGCCAGCTCGCGCACGCCGGTGCGGATCTGCAGCGGGTCGGTCGGGTCGGCGATCAGCAACCCGTCGCGCTCGGGGCGCACGATGTCGCGCGCGCCGCCGGCGTCGGCGCCGAGCACCGGCGCGCCTGCGGCCAGCGCCTCGACCATCGAGATGCCGAAGTCCTCCTCGCCCACGTGGATGAAGCCCGCCGCGCCGGCGAACAGCTCCGCCAGGCGCTCCCTGGAGACCCATCCGAGCAGCTCGACGTTCGAGGGCAGCCGCGCGCGCAGCTCGGCCTCCAGCGGCCCCAGCCCGACCATGGTCAGGCGCAGGTCGGGCAGCTCGCGGAACGCCTCGGCCACCTCGAGCGGGCGCTTGTAGGCGACCAGACGGTGGACCCAGAGGAAGCGGGTCGGGTCGCGCGGGACGTCGCGCGGGAAGTCGTCGACGGCCACCGGCGGTGGGACGACCACGGCCTCGCGCCCGTAGAACCGCTTGATGCGGTCCGCCACCTCGGTGGAGTTGGCGACGTAGACGTCGGGACGCTCCGAGGCGCGCCGGTCGAGCCTGCGCAGCCGCCCGCGCAGCGCCCGCAGGGCGGCTCCCTTGACGCCGCTGACCCGGTTGCGCTCCTGCTCGGGCATCCAGACGTAGCGCATCGGCGTGTGGCAGTAGCAGGCGTGGATGGTCTCGGGCGCCGTGCGCACACCGGCCGCGCAGGCGTGCGAGGAGCTCAGCACCAGCTCGTAGCCGTCGAGGTCGAGATGGTCGAAGTAGTGGGGCATGTAGGGCAGCAGCCAGCGCCAGCGCCCCGGGTCGTGGCCGCGCTGGCGGAAGCCCGGCAGCCGGCTCAGGCGCGACTCCTGGACGATCGCCGCGGCGAGCCGCTCCGGCAGCAGCTCGTGCGCGGCCTGGAACGTGAACACGTCCGGGTCGCGGGCGAAGACGTCGAACATCGCGGCCACGGTGCGCTCCGATCCGTGGAAGCCCTGGAACCAGTCATGCACGAGGGCCGTGCGCATGCCAAGCGGCTGCGCGGGAGCGCTCGATCCCGCCGGCTCGCCGGCCGTGCGGGCCGAGGTGCTCAACCCTCCTCCGCGCCGATCGGCTGGTGCTCCGTGTAGCGCTTGTGGCGCTGCAGCGCGCGCCGGAATCCGAGCGGGCGGCGCAGCGTCAGCGGGCGGCGATGCGGCGCGCCGCTGCGCCGATAGTCGCGCCACTCGCGCAGCCCGTCGACGCGGCCGCGCAGCGGCGCGAGCGTCCTGCCGGTCACCGAGGCGAACGCGACGTACGCCGCGTCGTAGGCGAGCATCCACGGCCCGTTGACGAGCAGCATCCCGGCGGTCGCGTTCTTGGCCAGCGTGCGCACCCGGTTGCGGCCGACCAGGTAGAGCTTCGCCGGGGAGCCGTGCTGCGCCGTGGCGGAGTGGTGGTGGTAGACGACCGCCTCGGGCGCGTAGAGCGCGCGCCAGCCGTGCGAGTGCGCGCGCCAGGCGAGGTCCGCGTCCTCGAAGAAGGCGAAGAAGCTCTCGTCGAAGCCGCCCACCTGGTCGAGCATCGCCCGACGGAAGATCGCGGCGCCGCCGGTGGCGCCGAACACCTCGTAGGGGGTGCGCGGGCCGTGGTTGTCCACGCGCTTGCCGACCAGCCGGTCGGCCGCGATGCCGAGGCGGTCGAGCTCCAGGCCGGCCGAGTTGAGCACGTCGCGCCGGTCGGCGAAGCGCATCTGGGCGGCCACGGAGCCCACGCGCGGGTGCAGCCGGCCCGCGTCGAGCATCAGGGCCACGGCGTCGGGCTCGACGGTCGTGTCGTTGTTGAACACGGCGATCCACTCGCCGCGCGCCGCGTCGATCCCGCGCGAGACGCCCCCGGCGAAGCCCTTCGTTGCGTTCGAGGGCGACCACCTTCACGGCGGGGAAGCGCTCGCGAACCAGCTCCGCCGAGCCGTCGCGCGAGCCGTTGTCGACGACGATCAGCTCGGTGTCCTCGTCCACCGCCCCCAGCGCCCGCTCCAGCGACTCGAGACAGATCTGCAGCAGGTCGCGGCGCTCGTGGTTGACGATGATCGTCGACACCGCGACCCTGGTCCCCGGCGGGTGGGAGTTGGTCGTCACCGGCCGCAGCCGCGGCACGATCGGCTCGTCCTGCTCGAGCACCTGGGCGATGGCGGCGTCGGTGAGGTGGGCGCTGCGGTCCCAGCTGAACAGCGCAGAGCGCTCGAGGCCGCGGCTGATCAGGCGCTCGCGCGACGGCCGGGTCGCCGGTGGCCTCCACGAGGGCGTCGGTCATCGCGTCGCCGTCGTCGGGGTCGACCAGCAGCGCGGCGTCGCCGCACGTCTCCGGCAGCGCCGTGCGGTCGGCGGCCACGACCGGCACGCCGCTGGCCATCGCCTCCAGCACCGGGAGCCCGAAGCCCTCGTAGAGCGACGGCATCGCAAGCGCGAGCGCGCCCGCGTAGAGGCCGGGCAGGTCGCGGTCGTCCACGTACCCGAGCGCCCGCATCGGCGGCGAGTCGCCGGGGCGCATGTACGCGCGCCCGGACCCCGCCGAGACCAGCTCCACGCCGTGCTCGCGCAGCCGTGCGCGGGCGGTCGCCAGCGAGGCGAGGTTCTTGCGCGCGATGCGCGTGCCGACCACGAGCACGTAGGGCCGATCGAGCCCGTAGGCGCGCCGCACCGGCTCCGGGTCGGTGGAGGGGGAGAAGCGGTCGTCCACGCCGTTGGGGACCACGGCGATGCGCTCGGGGTCGAGCCCGAGGCCCTCGACCAGCTCGTTGCGCGAGAACTCCGAGGGAGCGATCACGAGCCGGGCGCGGCGGGCCAGCAGGGGCAGGAGCTGCTGCTGGTAGGAGGCGTACACGGGCGAGTACCAGCCCGGGTGGCGCAGGGCGGCGGCGTCGTGGATCACCACGACCGTGCGGGTCGACACGGCCGGCGCGAGGTTGGCCGGGCAGTACAGCACCCGCGCCTGGCGGGTCACGGCCGGCAGCAGGGCCTGCTCCCACAGGTGCCCGGCGCGGTAGGCGAGGGCTCCGGGCGGCCTCATCACCGCGTAGCGGTCGGGCCGCAACTGCGGCAGGCGGGCGGCCATCTCCATCGTGACCCGCTCCACGCCGCCGATCTCGCGCCGGGCCGCCGCCCGCGCGTCGATGATCACGGGGGCCTCCCGCCGAGCCACGGACCCGTTCCCGTTTCCGCGGGTCAGGCCTAGTGCGGGCGCGGCCACACTCGCCTGAGCGTGAACCCGCCGCCCAGGACGAGCAGGACGCCGATCAGCACGAGCCAACCCTCAGACCGCCCGGTGCGGGGCAGCGTCTCGCCCTGGGCGCTGTCGGTCGCGGTCGCCCCGGCTGTGGCGCCCGTGTCCGTCGGCACCTGCGTCGTCTGCTGCTGGGCGGGCGTGTCGCTGCCGCCCTGGTTGCCCGAGTTGCCGTTGTTGCCGCCACCCGAATCGTCGCTCCCCTGGAAGGGATCCACGTACTGGTTGTCCCCGGCGCTCTGCGCGAGCGCGGTGACGGGAGCGGCCGCCGCCGGCACGGCAAGAGCCAGCACCAGCAGCAGGAATAGCACTCGGTTGGTCATCCGCATCGACCCCATTCCTAGCAGATAGTCACCGGAGCACGAGCAGCTTCGACCTCCCTCGCGGGCGCGTGCGCGGGGGGTCCATCGCGCCGGTCGCCCCAGGCGATTGCCGCCGCCGCGAGCAGCAGCGCCGGCATGGTCACCGCGGGCATCTCCCAGTCCCAGTCCAGCCCCGCGTGGAAGGCCCACGCGGCCAGGCCGGCGGCGATCCCGGCGCCTGCGCGCGGGTCGATCCGGTAGAGCCGCAGGACCGCGGCGCCGACCCCCCCGACGAACATCAACAGGAAGACGACCCCCACCACGCCCAGCTCCGCGGCGGTCTCCAGATAGAGCGAGTGGGCGTCCCCGGAGGCGTCGAAGCGCTGCTCGATCTTGAGCCACTCGACCGCGAAGCCGCCCGATCCGATCCCGATCAGCGGATGCTCGGCGAACGTGCTGCCGGCCTCCTCCCAGTAGCGGTAGCGGTTGCTGTCCACGGTCGCGAGCCGGGCCGGCGTGGCGCCCGGGACCGGAGAGGTGCCCTGCGGCTTGCCCTCGAGCGCCGCCAGCACCAGGCCGCCCAGGACCGCCACGATCACGCTCGCGCCGAGGACGGTGGCGGGGCGCGAGACCGGCAGCGAGGGCAGCTGGATCGGGCGCCGCGGCGTCATCGGCGCGATCACCGCCGCCGCCACCATCAACACGACCAGCGCGGCCAGCATCAGGAGCCCCTCGCCGGGGTCGCGCGCCGACAGCGACTTCACGGTCGACAGCCCGTTGGCAACCAGCGCCGCCAGCGCCGATGCGACGACGACCGTGACGATCGCGCGCAGCTGAGGGCGCACCGCCGGCGCGAGCGCGAGCAGCACGACCAGTCCGACGCGCCGCGGCCGCGAGTGCCCCGCGGGCGTACGTGAGGTATACGCCCAGCCCGAGCGTGACGGCGGCCGCCGCGGCTGCCGCGCGAATGGCGCGTTCGCGCACGGGGTCGCCGGCGATGTGCACGGCCAGCACCAGCCCGACGGCCGCGAGGATGCCCTCCGCGTTCCAGTACGTGAGCGGCTGCTCGAGGCGGCCGACGGCCGTGCCGCTGCTGGCCAGGTCGATCACCTTCGGGAGCATGCGCTCGGACAGTCCGTAGGCGATGACCACGAACGCGCTGAGCACCAGCACGGGCTCGAGCAGGCGGCGCACCAGCGGCCCGCGCACCAGCGCGATCGCCGCGATCAGGAAGGCGAGGTAGAGCAGCAGCCGCTGCTCGTCGTCCAGCGCACGCCCGCCCAGCGGCGCCCAGGCGAAGGAGAGCGCCACCCAGGCGCACAGCAGGAACAGCCCGAGCAGCGCGAGCTTGCCCGGGCGGGACGCCGGCAGGGGCTCGGGCGCGAACAGCGCGACGAGCACCACGAGCGCCCATGCGGCGAGGGCTCCGGCAAGCCTCGGCTTGTCGAAGAAGCCCCCCGAGAAGAACGCCAGCACCGTCGGCAGGGCGAGCACCACCGAGGCGCCGGCCGCGAGCACCCATCTCCGCATCTGGAGCGACAGTAGACCAGGCAACTTAAACTCGCATCCAGTGAACAGCTTCGCGATCCGTTCTGCGCTGGTTGTTATGGCGGTGTTGGTGGGGGCCTGGCTGGCCCTCGGCGTACGCGCGGTCGCTCTGGAAAACGACGGGCGTGCGGTCGTCGCCCGCGCCCGCACCGGCCCGGTTCCCCCGGCCCAGGTCAACGAGGCGCTCGACGACCTGGCGAAGGCCGGCCGGCTCAGCCCCGATCAGAGCCCGTTGATCCACCAGGGCGAGCTGCTGACCTCCGTCGGGCGGACCGACGAGGCGAAGGCCGTGGCCAAGCGCGCGACCGACGCCGAGCCCGACAACCTGCAGGCCTGGTTCCTCACCTGGGTGCTGGCCGACCCGAAGTCACAGGCCAAGGCCGCACGCCAAGGCCCGGCTGCTCCAGCTCAACCCCTGGTTCGGGTACGCACTTCAGCGCCGTTGACGGCGGCCTGCTGCTCGGGCTCCTGGTCGGGCTCCCCGGCGGAGTCGGCGCCCGGCGCCCCCAGGATGCCCTCGCGGCGGCGCGGCCAGCGCGGTGAGCGCCAACGCACGCGTCGGCTCCGTACTGCGCCGTTCGAGCGCTGCTCGACGACCTCGGTGCGCAGCCCGCGCAGCTTCGGCACGAGCCGGAGCGCCTCGACCGCGATCGGGAGCGACATCTTGCTCTCGCCCTCCTCGCGATCGCGAAAGCAGATCGGGATCTCCTCGACGGCGAAGCCGGCCAGCAGCGCCCTGTAGGTCAGCTCGATGTTGAAGACGTAACCCTGCGAGCGCAGCGTCGAGGGCTCGACGCTCTCGAGCACTCGCCTCCGCACGCACCGGAAGCCGGTGGTGAGGTCGCGTACCTTGACGCCCAGCATCAGCCGCGCGTAGAGCGAGCCGCTGCGGCTGAGCACGCGGCGCAGCCGCGGCCAGTTGGTGATCTCCCCGCCGGCTACGTAGCGCGAGCCGAGCACGAGGTCGCTGCGCTGGGCGGCGTCGATCATGGCGGGCAGGTGCTTCGGGTCGTGCGAGAAGTCCGCGTCCATGACGATCACGTACTCGGCGCCGTGCGCGAGCGCGTACTCGAAGCCCGCGAGGTAGGCAGGACCGAGGCCCTCCTTGCCGCTGCGGTGGAGCACCTCGACCCCGGGGATCTCACCCGCCAGCCGGTCCGCGAGCTCTCCCGTGCCGTCCGGGGACGCGTCGTCGACCACGAGCAGGCCCCAGTCGCCGGGCACCGTCGCCTCGAGCTGCCCGGTGGTAGCCCGGACGATCGCCTCCAGGTTCTCGGCCTCGTTGTAGGTCGGGAAGAAGAGCCACACGCGCGGGTGCATCCACGAAGAAGATAGGGGTGACGCGGCGAGGACGCCACCAGTAGCGCAAAGCCGCGGGGACGTCCGCTAGCGTCTTGCGACCCATGGCGGCTCCTCCGGACGCAGCACCGCTGAAGATCCTGGTCCTGGCCGACCGGGATTGGACGCACCACGACACGGGGGGAAACGGCGCCAACCTGTACGCCCAGATCAGCCGCTGGGTCGACTGGGGCAACGAGGTCACCGTGGTGGCCGGCGACTACCCCGGCGCGCAGCGGGTCGAGCGCTTCGGCCCGCGCCTGATCGTTCATCGGATGGGCACGCGCTCAACCGTCTTCCCGCGAGCGATCCTGGCGGTGCTGCGCGGGATCGGCCGCGACGCCGACGTGGTGCTCGAGGTGATCAACGGGATCACCTTCCTCACCCCGCTGTGGCTGCGCAAGCCTCGGGTGGCGATCGTGCACCACGTGCACCGCGAGCTGTACCTGGAGGAGTTCCCTCGCACCGGCCCGCTGCTGTTCTGGGTGCTCGAGCGGCTGCCGCTGCGCCTGCTCTACCAGCGCACGCCGTTCCTGACGATCTCCCGCTCGGCGCGCGACGACCTCGCCCGCGAGGGCATCCCGCCGGCGAACGTGACGGTCGAGTACCTGGGCGTCGACCCCGGCAAGTTCAGGCCCGGGACCCGCGCGCCCGAGCCGCACCTGATCTTCGTGGGCCGGCTGAAGGCGTACAAGAACGTCGAGGCGCTGTTCGACGTGCTCGAGACGGTGCCGGGCGCGATTCTGGACGTGGTGGGGGAGGGCGACCACCGGCCCGACCTCGAGGCCGAGATCGAACGCCGCGGGCTCGGCGACCGCGTGCGCATGCACGGGTACGTCGACGAGGAGACGAAGGCGGAGCTGTACGGCCGCGCGTGGGTCAACTTGACGGCCTCCCAGTCGGAGGGCTGGTCGCTGACGGTGATGGAGGCCGCGCTGTGCCGGACGCCCAGCGCCGCGCTCGCGGTGGGCGGGCTGGCGGAGTCGATCGTCGACGGCGAGACGGGTTTCCTGGCCGACGACGCCGGCAAGCTGGCCGAGCGCGTGCGCGAGCTGGTCGACCGCCCCGACCTGCGCGAGTCCTTCGGCGAGGCCGCCGAGCGGCGCGCCGCCACGTTCACGTGGGACCGCTCGGCGAGCGCGTTCTTGGAAGTGCTGCGGCGCACGGCCGGCATGCCTTCCGCCGCCGAGCAGGCGCCTGTCAGCACGAACGGGCGCGGTCCGGGGCACGTCGATGAGCCCCGAAGCACGGCGGCCGAGAATCGCTGACGAACCTGATCTCGAGGCCGCTCTCCGCGCGATCGGCGACGTGGAGGGCTGGCTGAGCGAAGGGCAGGCGCGCCGGCTCTGGCACGCCGCCCGGACCCTCAGCGCGCCCGCCCAGATCGTCGAGATCGGCTCCTTTCGCGGACGGTCGACGATCGTGCTGGGCCGGGCGGCCGCCGCGGGGATCCAGATCGTCGCGATCGACCCGCACGCCGGCGGCGATCGCGGGCCTCAGGAGATCGCCCCCGAGGCCGAGCGCGGACAGTCCGACAACGAGATCTTCCTGGCCAACCTGCAGCGGGCCGGGGTCAACGGGAGCGTGCGGCACGTGCGGCGCATGTCGGACGAGGCCCACGCCGACGTGGACGGGTCGATCGACCTGCTCTACGTCGACGGCGCGCACCGCTATGGCCCCGCGCGTGACGACATCGCCGCCTGGGGCGCGCGCGTGCCGCTGGGCGGGACGCTGCTCGTGCACGACGCCTACAACGCGATCGGCGTGATGCTCGCCCAGCTGCGGCTGCTGTTCTTCTCGGGCCGGTGGCGCTACGTGGGCCGCACGCGTTCGCTCGCGCAGTACCGTCGCGAGAACCTGTCGGCCGGGCCGCGGGCCGCGAACGCCGTGCGCCAGGCCGTTCACCTGCCCTACTTCATCCGCAACGGCCTGATCAAGCTCGCGCTCGTCGCACGTCTGCGCCCGGTCGCCCGACTGCTCGGCCAGCCCGACGAGGATGCCTGGCCTTACTAGCCGGGCCGCCCGGCGGCCCGCGCTGACGGCCGCCCTCGTCTACCTCCTCCTGTCGGTCGCGATGTTCGCCCCCGGGATGGCGCCGGGACACACGCTGTCGGTGTCCGACTACCTCTGGACGGCCACGCCCTGGGACTCGAGCCGGCCGGCCGACGTGCCCGTGCTCGGCTCGAACCGCGAGCAGACGGACTCCGTCTTCATGTTCCAGCCGTTCCTGCAGCACACGCGCGCCGCGCTCCCCGACATCCCGCTCTGGAACCCGTACACGATGGGCGGGCGGCCGTTCCAGGCCAACTCCCAGGCGGCCGTCCTGTCGCCCTTCAGCGTGCCCGCCTACGTGCTGCCGTTCTGGGATTCGCTGGCCGTGATGGCGGCGCTGAAGCTGTTCGTGGCGGCGTTCGGCGCCTTCCTGCTGGCCCGGACGTTCGGCATGCGCTTCGCCGGCGCGCTGATGTGCGGGCTCGTCTTCGGCTTCAGCCTCTGGTCGGTCAGCTGGGTGTCGTGGACCACGATGAGCATCTGGGCCCTGCTGCCCTGGCTGTGCCTGCTGGCGGAGCTCTGCGTGCGCCGGCCCGGGCCGCTGCCGTTCGCCGGGCTGGCGGCGGTCACCGGCTTCCAGTTCCTCGGTGGGCACCCGTCGACGAGCTTCCAGGTGATGGTCTCGGTGACCGCGTTCTGGGTCGTGCGCGCGTTCGTCTCGCGGCCGCTGCGCGAGCGCGACCTGCCGCTGCGCCTGTTCACGCTCGGCGCGGCGCTGGTCACCGGCACGGCGCTGGCGGCGATCACGCTGATCCCGTTCGTCGAGCTGCTGTCCCACTCGATCGACCTGAAGGCGCGCACGGCCGCCGCCTCGGACGCTCACGAGCCGGCCCGCTACCTGCTCGGGATCTTCCTGCACGACTGGTGGGGGCGCGGATCGCGCGTGCCGCTGGAGTTCGCCTCGTCGCTCGAGGAGCACGCCTGGTACGTCGCCGCGCTGCCGCTCATGCTCGCGGTCTGCGCGCTCGTGCTTCGACCTAGTCGCGAGCGGATCGTGGTCGCCGCCACGGGGCTGATCGCGCTGGCCGTGGCGGCCGGCATCCCGCCGTTCTTCACCGTGGTCAAGGCGCTGCCGGGGTTCGACGCCGCGCGCAACGGACGACTGGCCGTGATCGCGGTGCTGTGCGTCGCGGTGCTGGCGGGGTGGGGGCTGGACGAGGTGACCGGCCGGTCGAGCGGCGCCGGCGTGCCGCGCTGATCGCCTGCGCCGTCCTCTTCGCCGTGCCGTTCGTGGCGGCGGCGCGGCGCATCTCCCTGGACGCCTTCGGGGACGCCCTGCGCGTGTCCTGGGGGTTCGCGACGCCCGCGCCGGACGCGGGTGCGGCGATCAGGCTGGGCTCGCTGCTCGAGTGGCTGGTGCTGGGCGCCGCGGCGCTGGTGCTGCTGTGGCTGAGGCTGCGCGGCCGGCTGGGCGCCACCGCGTTCGTGGCCCTGGCGGTCGGCCTGGTGGTGCTCGACCTGTTCAAGGCGGGCATGGGCTACAACCCGGCGATCGAGGACAGCCAGGCGGTCCAGCCGGTCACCCCCGCGATCAGCTACCTCCAGAGCCAGCGCCCGGCTCGCTTCGCTGGCCTGCACCCCGAAGCGCCGATCACGCTGGCGGTGCCGATCCCCCCCGACGTGGCCATGCGCTACGGGCTCTACGACGCGCGCGGCTACGACTTCCCCGTAGAGGAGCGCTACGGCGAGCTGTGGCGGCGAGTCATCGCCCAGTCGCCGGCCTGCAACTACGCGTTCTGCCCCGAGTCGGCCGGGCGCTCGCCGCGCGCCCTGCAGGCGCTCGGGCTGCTCGGCGTGACCGACCTGCTCCAGAATCGGCGCGACCCGCCGCTGAGCGGGTTCCGGGTCGGCTACGCCGGCCCGGACGCGCGCGTGTACCGCAACCCGGCGGCGCTGCCGCGGGCGTTCCTGGTGGATCGCCAGCAGGTCGTCGACGGCGCCGACGCGGCCCGCGACACGGTCACCGCGGCCGACTTCCCGGCCCGGTCGGTGGCCGTGACCGAGCAGCGCATCGACGGGATCCCGGAGGGGACGGCGGCGTCATCGCCCGGTCGAGCCGAGATCGTCCACTACGGGGACGAGCGGGTCGACGTCGAGACCCAAGCGGCTCGCCGCTCGCTGCTGGTGCTCACGGACAGCTGGTTCCCCGGCTGGAAGGCGAACGTCGACGGCCACGACGTGCCGATCGAGCGGGTCGACTACCTGATCCGCGGCGTGGCGGTGCCGGCGGGCGCGCACCGCGTGGAGTTCCGCTACCAGCCGGCCAGCTGGCGCGCCGGCTGGATCCTGAGCCTGCTCGCGCTGATCGTGATCCTGACGGCGGCGCTGGTCGGCTGGAGACGTCATGCGTGAGCGACTGCTCCGGCACCCGACCGCCGCGGCCGCCTTGCTCTACGCGGTGCTGGCGTTCGCGATGTTCGCGCCCGGCCTGGCCCCGGGGCGCACGCTGTCGGCCTCCGACGTCCTCTGGAGCGCCGTTCCGTGGGAGGCGTCGCGCCCGGCCGACGTGCCGCCGCTCGGCTCGAACCTCGACCTCCAGGACGCGGCCGTCCAGTTCCTGCCCGCCCTGCAGGCCACGCGCGCGGCGCTCCCCCATATCCCGCACTGGGATCCCTACACGCTCGGCGGCCGGCCGTTCCTCGGGGATCCGCAGTCCGCTGTCTTCTCGCCGTTCAGCGTGCCGTCGTACGTGCTCCCGTTCTGGAAGTCGCTGGCCGTCGCGGCGATGCTCAAGCTGTTCGTCGCGGCGCTGGGCGCCTTCCTGCTCGCCCGCGCGCTCGGAATGCGCCCCGCCGGTGCGCTCATGTCCGGGCTCGTGTTCGGCTTCAGCCTCTGGACGGTCAGCTGGGTGTCGTGGCCGCACGACAGCGTCTGGGCCTTCCTGCCGTGGCTCTGCCTGCTGTGTGAGCTGACCGTTCGCCGTCCCGGGCCGTTGGAGTTCGCCGGGTTGGCGGGCGTGGTCGGGCTCCAGTTCCTCGGCGGCCACCCCGCGTCGAGCCTGCAGGTGCTGTTCGTCGTGGTGCTGTTCTGGATCGGGCGCGTGCTGGCCTCACCGGAGCTCCGGCCGCGCGCGGCGCCGCGCCTTCTGACGCTCGCCGCCGGTGTCGTCGTCGGCGCCGCGCTCGCCGCCGTGGCGCTGGTCCCGTTTGTCGAGCTGCTCGGGCACTCCAGTGACGCGACCGCCCGAGCCGACGCCTCGACCCTGCTCAAGCAACCGACCCGCTCGCTGCTGGCGCTGTTCCTACCCGACTACTGGGGGCACGGCCGCACGGCGCTGCAGCTGGGCGGTGGGCTCGAGGAGCGCGCCTACTACGTCGCCGCGCTGCCGCTGATGCTGGGCGCCGCGGCGCTCGCAATCCGCCCCTCGGCGGTCCGGATCGCGGTCGCTGCGGTGGGCGCGGTCACGTTGGCGGTGGCGACCGGGGTGCCACCGGTCTATGACCTCGTCGTCAAGCTGCCGGGCTTCGACGCCGCCAACAACGGCCGCTTCGCGGTGATCGCGGTGCTCTGCCTCGCCGTGCTGGCGGGCTGGGGGCTCGACGAGCTGACGGCCGACGGATCGCGGCGCGCGCGCGTCGTGCTCGGGTCCGCCGCGGTCCTGTTCGTGCTGCCCGCGGTGATCGCGATCGCAGACCGCGAGTTCGGCCGCGACGCCCTCGGCGACGCGCTGCGAGTGGCGTGGGGCTTCGCCGACGCCGACGCGGGAGCCGCCTCGGTGATCAAGCTGGCAGCGCTGCTGGACTGGCTCGTGGTCGCGGCGGCCGCGCTCGTGCTGCTCGCGCTGCGGGTTCGCGGCCGGCTCGGGGTCGGCGCCTTCGTCGTCCTGGCGCTGGCACTGACGACCTTCGACCTGTTCAAGGCGGGGATGGGCTACAACCCGGCGATCCCGCAGAGTCACGCGGTGCAGCCGGCGACGCCGGCGGTGCGCTACCTCCAGGACCGCTCGCCGCAGCGCTTCTCCGCCCTCCAGGTGACGAGCGCGCTGTCGCTCGTCTATCCGTTCGTGCCGAACACGGCGATGCGCTACCAGGTCCAGGACGTTCGCGGCTACGTGATCCCGACCGAAGAGCGCTACTTCGACCTCTGGCGCGACGTGATCCACCGCAAGGACGGCTGCTACTACCTCTTCTGCACCCAGGCTCCGCCGGCGGACGACCGCTCACTACCGCGCGCTTGCCCTGCTGGGCGTCGGCAACCTGCTCCAGCACCCCCGGGATCCGCCGCTGGCCGGGCAGCGGCCGGCCTACGAGGGGGCCGACGCCCGCATCTATCGCAACCCGGCCGCGCTCCCGCGGGCGTTCCTGGTGGATCGCCAGCAGGTCGTCGACGGCGCCAAGGCGGCCCGCGATACGGTCACAGCGGCCGGCTTCCCGGCCCGGTCGGTGGCGGTGACCGAGCAGCGCATCGCCGGGATACCGGAGGGCACGCCCACGTCCTCGCCGGGGGCAGCCAAGATCGCCGACTACACGGCCGAGCGGGTGGCGGTCGACACCCGCTCGAACCGCCGCTCGCTGCTGGTGCTGACCGACAACTGGTACCCCGGCTGGAAGGCGAAGGTCGACGGCCACGATGCCCCGGTGGAGCGGGTCGACTACCTGATCCGGGGGGTGACGGTGCCGGCGGGCGCACATCGCGTGGAGTTCCGCTACGACCCGGCGAGCTGGCGAGCGGGCTGGATCGTGAGCCTGCTCGCCCTGGTGGCGGTCGGGGCGGCGGCCGCGATCGGCTGGCGGCGCCGGCGCGCGGAACCGAGGCACCGCGGGGCGACCACCGGTATGTTCGAGGCGTGAGCGCGCCGTGGATGTCGGTCGTCGTGCCGGCCTACAACGAGGAGGCAGGCATCGCACGGGTCATCGAGACCCTGCGGTCGCGGCTGGACGCGCTCGAGCGCCCCTACGAGATCATCGTCGTCGACAACGGCAGCCAGGACCGCACGGTCGAGGTGGTGGAGGCGCCTGGCGGACGGCGAGCAGCGTGCGCCTGCTGCGCAACGAGGTCAACCGCGGCAAGGGCTTCTCGGTGCGGCGCGGAATGCTCGACGCGCGGCGGCGAGCTGCGGCTGCTCTGCGACGCCGATTGCGGTCCGTCGCTCGCCTCGCTGCCGGAGATGCTGACTGCCATGGAGCACGCCGACGTGGTCGCCGGCTCGCGCTCGGCGGCCGGGCGCTCAGGTCGACCAGCAGCAGCCGCTGCGCCGCCGGCTCGTCGGGCTGGCCCTTCATCGCGCTGACGCGCGTGCTCCTGCGCGAGCCGACCAAGGACGTCTACTGCGGCTTCAAGCTCTGGCGCGCCAACGCCGCCGAGGCGGTCTTCTCGCGCCAGCGGCTGACCGGATGGGTCTTCGACGCCGAGGTGCTGGCGCTGGCCCGCGGGCTCGGCTTCCGCGTGACCGAGGTCGGGCGTGGAGTGGGCCGACCGGCGCGGCTCGAAGCTGTCGATCACCCAGGTCCTGCTGCCGGCCGTGCGCGAGCTGCTCGACGCGCGCCGCAACGTGCGCGCGCAGCTGCACGCCGCGGGTCAGCGGCCGGTCTCGACCTCGGACCCGGCCGACGGCTCCTCGGAGGCCCAGTTAGTGGCGCGACCCTGCGCCGGCCACGACACGCGAGACCAGGTAGAGCGGCCGCTCCAGCACCTGGTCGTGCACGTGGGCGAGGTAGCGCCCCAGCACGCCGATGCTCATCAGCTGGATGCCGCCCAGGAACAGCACCGCGACCAGGATCCAGATGGTCGTGGAGGCCGTCAGCGTGCCCGTCAGCGTCAGGACCAGCACGACGAAGCCGGCCAGGCCGCTCACGGTCGCGCTGATCGCGCCGACGTAGGTGGCGATGCTGAGCGGCACGTCCGAGAACGAGGTGAGCGCCTCCAGCGACAGCCGGAACAGCGCCGTGTACGAGGCCCCGCCGCCGGCCTTGCGGCCGGCGCGGCGGTACTCGATCGGCACCTGCTTGAAGCCGACCCAGGCGACCATCCCGCGCAGGAAGCGGCGCCGCTCCGGCATCGTCCGCAGCGTGTCGGTGACCCGCCTCGACATCAGCCGGAAGTCGCCGGCCTGCCCCTGGTAGGGCACTCGCGCGAGGGAGCGCATCATCGCGTAGAAGCCGGTGGCCAGCAGGCGCTTGATGCGGCTCTCGTCGCGGCCGATCCGGCGCGCGAAGACCACGTCCGCCTGCTCCTCGCGCGCGCGCTGCGCAGCATGTCCGGGATCAGCTCCGGCGGGTCCTGCAGGTCGGCGTGCATCAGGACCGTGTAGGCGCCGCGCACGTGGTCGAGGCCCGGCGGACATGGCGATCTCCATGCCGAAGTTGCGCGACAGCTGCATCAGCACCACGTTGTCCTCGGCGCGCGCCCAGCCCTCGACGAGCGCCGCCGAGCCGTCGGTCGAGCCGTCGTCCACGTAGACCACCTCGTAGCCGCCCTCGACGTCGGCCAGCGACGTCGTGAGCCGCTCGTGCAGCTCCGGCAGCGACCTCTTCCTCGTTGAAGACCGGGACGACTACCGAGAGCGAGCGGCATACCATCCCGAGCGACACGCCCGCGGGCAGCGACGCCCCGCGTTCGATCAGCTTCGCCTCGCCGCGCACCGGCAGCTCCAGCCAGCGGTCGAGCGCGCCCGGGCGAGAGGTGGAGGTCGGACTTGCCGTTGCCGTTGGAGCGGAAGCGCTGAAGCGTGCGCACCAGCGGCCACCGGCGGCAGCATCGTGCTGTAGAAGTAGCTCGCCACGGTCGGCTCCCAGCCGTGGCGCGATCACGCGCTCGCGCAGCCGCGGGCGCGTGTAGCGGCGGTAGTGGTGCCACGAGGTGTCGTGCTGGCTCCACAGCCACGAGTAGGCCGGCACCGTGATGATCAGCGAGGCGCCCGGGCGCGGCCACCCGCCGCAGCTCGGTCAGCGCGGGGCCGTCGTCGGGCAGGTGCTCGATCACGTCGGTGGCGAACAGCAGGTCGAAGCGGCCGTCCTCGTAGGGCAGCTCCTCGATCGGCGCCTCGCGCACGCCGTGCAGGCCGCGGCGCTGGCAGAACTCGATCGCCTCGCTGCGAGAGATCCACGCCCTCGGCCGGCCCGAGCGTGCGGAAGTCCATCAGGTTGCGGCCGGTGCCGCAGCCGGCGTCGAGGATGCGCGGCGAGGCCGCCGGCTGGGCGCGGTGGATCGAGCGCCCAGATGACGCGCCGACGCGACCGGAACCACCAGTGGCGGTCCTCCATGTCGTAGTGCTCCTGGTAGGTCCAGTCCTCCATCGGCGACTCCAGAGTAACGCCGCAACCGCGACCGGGCCGCAGGTTCCCTTGGTATTCTCGGCTGCAGGTGCCCCCGTCCACGCACTCTCCATCCGCGCCCGTGGCGGCGCGGGGCACGGACGGACGCCTGGCGCACTGCTGGACGAGTTGGCTGACGGCCCGTCCGGCGCTGTGCGCGGCGCTCGTCTACGCGGTGCTGTCGCTCGTCATGGTCGGCCAGGGGCTGCTGCCGGGCCGCACGCTGTCGAGCTCCGACGGGCTCTGGTCGATGGCGCCCTGGAGCGACCTCGAAGCCGTCCGACGTCCGCGCCGCTCGGCGCCAACTTCGAGCTCGCCGACGCGGTGGCGGTCTTCCAGCCGTTCTTCCAGTTCACGCGCGCCGTGCTGCCCGACGTGCCGCTCTGGAACCCGCACATCATGGCCGGCCGGCCCGTACCTGGCCGACGCCCAGTCGGCGGTCTTCTCGCCGTTCACGCGTGCCCGCGTCTCGTGCTGCCGTTCTGGAAGTCGCTGGCCGTGATGGCGGCGCTCAAGCTGTTCGTGGCGCGCGTTCGGCACGTTCCTGTTCGCCCGGGCGCTGGGGATGCGCTTCGGCGGCGCGCTGCTGGCCGGGCGTGGTGTTCGCCTTCGGGACGTTCTTCGTCGTCTGGCTGGCCTGGCCGCTGACGAACATCTTCCCGCTGATCCCCTGGATCCTGCTGCTCACCGAGCTGCGTGGTGCGGCGGCCCGGAGCCGCTGCCGGTCGCGGGGCTGGCGGCGCTGGTGGCGCTCCAGTTCCTCGGCGGGCACCCCGAGACGAGCTTCCACGTGATGTTCGTGACCGTCCTCTGGTTCTTCGTGTTCCGGCGCTGCTGGCGCTGGCGAGCGGCGGAGCGGACGCGGGCGCGCTGCTGCGCCCGGCCGTCGCCTTCGGCGGCGCGCTGGTGCTCGGCACCGCGATGGCCGCGCTGACGCTCCTGCCGCTGATCGAGTTCCTCTTCCACTCCGGCGACTACCAGCGCCGGCTCGAGCGCCGCCGTCGCTCGCGACGCGCGAGTACATCGGCGCGCTTCTTCCTGAGCGACTACTGGGGCCGGCCGACGCAGACCACGATCGCCGCCTTCGTGAGCAACCGCGGCTACTACGCCGGCGGGATCACGCTGATGCTCGCCGCCGTGGCGCTGGTGCTGCGGCCGAACCGCGACGCGCGTCGCGCATCGCGTCGTTCGGCGTGTTCGTCGCTGGACATCGTCGCTCGGACTTGACCCCGATCGGCCGACCGGTCGCTCACGCTGCCCGGCTTCCGCACCGCCCACAACGGGCGCCTGGTGATCTTCGTGCTGCTGGCGCTGGCGCTGCTGGCCGGCTGGGGGCTCGACGAGCTGACCGGCCGCGAGCTGCCGTCCGCTGCGCCGGCGCCGGATCGCGCTCGGCGTGGCGGCGGCGATCTTCTGCGTTCCCGATCGTCTGGATGCTGGTCGCCGGCACGATCGACCTCGAGCCAGCTGCAAGCCCGGCGCTCAAGGTGGCCTGGGGCGTTCGAGGACCCGCCGCGGCCGCCCCGAGGGCTCAGCGCTGCGCGGGCAGCGCCGACCGCGGCGATCGTCCGCCTGAGCGCGCTGCTCCAGTGGCTCCCGCTGGCGGGCGCGGGCCTGGCGCTGATCGCGCTGCGGCTCGGCGCTGTGCCGCGGCGTCGCCGGCGGCTCCCGGCGGCGGCGTTCGTCGGCGCTGGCGGTCCTGGTGCTGGCGGTGGACCTGTTCCGGGCCAACATGGGCTTCAACCCGGCGATCCCGATCGACGCACGCCACGCAGCCCACGACCGGGCGCGATCCGCTACCTGCAGTCGCGCGGCCGAACCGCTTCGCCGGGATCGGGCGAGCCCGGGCTCGATCCAGCCGTTCGGTCCCGACCTGGCGATGCGCTACGGCCTCTACGACGCGCGCGGCTACGACTACCCGGTCGAGCGCCGCTTCGACCACCTCTGGCGCGGCACGGCCGGGCCCGACGAGCGACCTGATCCCGCCGACCACGCGTGGCGCAGCCGACGCGCGGAGTCGCTGCGCACGCTCAGCCTGCTGAGCGTCTCCGACGTGCTCCAGGCCCGGCCGGCGATCCGCTGCGGCTGCCCGGCCTGCGGCTGATCGCCTACTCGCGGGCCGGACGCGCGCGTGTACCGCAACGCGAACGCGCTGCCGCGCGTGTTCCTCGTCGACCGCCAGCGCACGGTCGCGCGGCGACGACGCGGCCCTGGCGGCCGTCACGAGCCCGGCGCTTCGACGCCCGCCGCGTGGCGGTCACCGAGCGCGCCCTGGCGGGCCTGCCGCAGGACGAGGCAGCCGGCGCGGCCGGCCGCCGGCAGCGCCCGACTCGTGAGCTACGGGCGCGAGCGGGTCGTGGCTCGCGCAAGCGCGCCGCGGCGCGAGCCTGCTCGTGCTCACCGACGTCCACTACCCGGGCTGGAAGGCGTCCGTCGACGGGCCGTGACGCGCCGTCGAGCGCGTCGACTACCTGCTGCGCGGCGTGCGCGGTGCCGGCCGGGACGCACACGGTGGAGTTCCGCTACGAGCCGGCGAGCTGGCGCGCGGGCTGGATCGTCAGCGCTGCTCGGCCATCGCGGTGGTGGCCGGCCTGCGCTGTTCGCTCGGCTGGCGCCGTCGGCGGACCGCGACGCCGGTGAGTCGAGTCTGCGCGCGTGACGCGGCGCGGCCCGTGCTGGCCGCCGCGCTGATCTACGCCGTCCTGGCGGTCGCTGATGGTCGGCCCCGGCGCTGATGCCGGGCAAGACGCTCTCGAACTCCGACTTCCTGCGCTTCGAGCCGCCCTGGAGCGGCGTGCGGCCGGCGGCAGCTGAAGCTGCCGAGCAACAGCGAGCTGGGCGACGCGCCCGGGCAGCTTGCAGCCGTTCCTGCGCTACGCGGCCAAGCGGATGCCCGCACATCCCGCTCTGGAACCCGCACATCGGCCGCCGGGCGGCCCGTTCCTCGCGAACGCCCAGTCGGCGATCTTCTCGCCCTACAGCTTGCCCGCCTACGTGCTGCCGTTCTGGACCGCGCTCGGCGTGATCGCGGTGCTCAAGCTGTGGGTGGCGGCCTTCGGGATGTTCCTGCTCGGCCGGGCGCTCGGCATGCGCTTCGGAGGGGCGCTGCTGGCCGGGATCGTCTACGCGTTCAGCCTCTGGATGGTCACCTGGATCTCGTACCCGCACATGAGCGTGTGGACGTGGATCCCGTGGATGCTCCTGCTCACCGACCGGTTCGATGCGCAGGCCCGACCTGCTGTCGGGCGGCCGGCCTGGCGGCGGTGGTCGGCGTGCAGTTCCTCGGCGGGCACCCGGAATCGAGCTTCCACGCGCTGCTCACGACCGTGCGCCTTCTTCGTCGATGCGGCTGTGGCAGGCGTCCCGCGCCGCGCCGCCGGGGGAGCGGAGGACGTTGCGCCACGGTGCTGGCGTTCGGCGGCGCGCTCGCTGGGCGGCGGCGGCGCTGTCGGCCGCGGTGCTGATCCCCTTCGGCGAGCTGCTCTGGCACTCGGCCGACCTCCACGCCCGCCGGCGGCACCTCGGTCGACCAGCACCTCTCGCGCGAGTTCGCCCTCGGCATCGTCGCTGCCCGACTACTGGGGCCGCCCGACCGCGACCCCGATCAAGCCGTTCCTGCTCAACCGGGCGGTCTACGTGGGCGCGCTCCCGCTCATGCTGGCGGCCGCGGCGCTGGTGCTGCGGCCGCGCTTCGAGCGGTCTGCGTGGCGCTGTTCGGCGGGCTCTGGCTGGCGGTGCTCTTCGGGGTGCCGCCGTTCCTCCAGATCGTGACGCGCCTGCCCGTGTTCTCGTCCGGCCACAACAGCCGTCTGATCGTGCTCTACGTGCTGGCGCTGGCGCTGCTGGCGGGCTGGGGTCTCGACGACCTGGTCGGAGGGGCCTGGCGCGAGCGCGGCCGGCGCCTCGTGCTGGCGCTCGCCGGCGCCGCGGTGCTGCTGCCCGCCCTGTTCATCGTCGCCGCCAGGCGCACGTCGTTCAGCGCGATCGGGGACGCCATCGAGGTCGCCTGGGGCTTCGTGGACCCGCCCGGCGTCTACCTCAACCCCAACGGCGGGCGGGCCTGCGTCGAGCCTTGCATCGAGCCGGGCAACGTCATCCGGCTGGCGTCGCTGATCGTCTGGCTGACCGCTGGCCGGTGCCGGGTTCGCTGCTGCTCTGGCTGCGCTTCGGCGCGGATCGGCCCGGCCGCGTTCGTCGGCCTGGCCGTGCTGCTCGTCTGCGTCGACCTGTTCCACGCCGGCGTGGGCTACAACCCGGCGATCGATCGCGACTACGCGGACCAGCCCGCCACGCCGGCGGTCCGGCTGCTCGAGCGCAACAGCTCCTCGCGCTTCGTCAGCATGGAGCCGGTCCCGCAGAACGTGATACCGCTCAAGTTCGGGCTCGATGAGGCGCGCGGCTACGACTTCCCGATCATCCGCCGCTTCGACCACCTACTGGCGGCGCGAGCTCTCACCCGAGTCGCCTTCGCTCGGCCGCGGGCCTGATCGACGTCGCGCTCTCCCTGCGCAACGTCACGCCGCAGACGGCTCCGCGCGCTGCGGCTGCTCGAGCGTGACTCACCTGATGCAGCCCCCGACCCAGCCGCCACTCCACGTGGCCGGTTTGCGGCTTGTGTATGACGGGTCTGATGCGCGTGTGTATCGGGTGGTGGGGGCGTTGCCGCGGGCGTTTGTGGTGCCGGCGCAGCGGGTGGTGTCGGGTGGTGATGCGGCGTTGGCTGCGGTGACTGATCCGGGCTTTGATGGGCGTCGGGTGGCTGTGACTGAGGGTCGGGTTGGTGGGGTGCCGGTGGAGGGGTCTGGGGTGGCCGGTGGGGGGGCTGCGCGGATCGTTTCGTATCGGCCTGAGCGGGTGGTGGTGAGGGCGCGGGGGTCGGGGTTGTTGGTGTTGTCGGATAACTGGTTTCCGGGTTGGAAGGCGTCGGTGGATGGTCGGGATGTGCCGGTTGAGCGGGTCGACTATCTGTTTCGGGGTGTGCGGTTGGGGCCGGGTGAGCACACCGTCGTGTTTCGCTATCAGCCGTTGAGTTGGCGGCTCGGCTGGATCGTCTCGCTGATCTCACTCGCCGCACTCGCACTCGCGCTGGTGCGTCGGCGCGCGCGGCCGCCGCAGGACCACCGCACCCGCATGAGAGCGGGGCTGCGGGCCCGGCCGTCCCTCGCCGCCGCCCTGATCTACGCCGTTCTGGTGATCGCCTTCGTCAGCCCGGCGCTGCTGCCGGGCAAGACGCTCTCGGACTCGGACACGCTCTGGTTCGACCCGCCCTGGGTCAGCTCCAAGCCGGCCGCAGCTCACCAAGCCGAGCAACCCCGACCTCGCCGACGCCTCGCGCAACCTTCAGCTGTTCCTGCGCGGCACGGCGGAGCAGTTCCCGCGACATCCCGCTCTGGAACCCCTACATCGTCGGCGGGCGCCCCTTCGCCGCCAACAACCAGTCGGCGCCTTCTCGCCCTTCAGCCTGCCGGCCTACGTGCTGCCGTTCTGGACCGCGCTGAGCTGGATCGCCGTGCTCAAGCTCTGGGTCGCGGCGTTCGGCATGTTCCTGTTCGCCCGGGCGCTCGGGATGCGCTTCGGCGGCGCGCTGCTGGCAGGGGTGATCTTCGCCCTCAACCTGAAGATGGTCACCTGGATCATCTACCCGACCATGGGGTCTGGGCGCTGATCCCCTGGTTGCTGCTGCTGACCGATCGGTTCGTGCGGCGCCCCGACCTGCTGGCCGGCGGCGGGCTGGCGGCGCTGGTCGCGCTCGAGTTCCTCACCGGGCACGCCGAGTCGAGCTTCCACGCGATGCTGGCCGCCGTCCTGTTCTGTCCTGCTGCGGCTGTGGCAGGCGCGCCGGGCGGGCGCCCGGCGCGCGACCTGCTCGGCCGGTGCTCGGGTTCTGCGCGGCGGTCGCGGGTGGTCTCGCGCTGGCGGCCGTGAGCCTGATCCCCCTCGGCGAGCTGCTCTGGCTGTCGGCCGACCTGCACGACCGGTCGGGCCAATCGATCGACGTCCACCTCGAGCTGAAGGAGGTGATCGGCGTCTTCATGCCCGACTACTGGGGCCGGCCCACGCAGACGTCGTTCCGCCCGCTGCTGCTCGAGCGCGCGCTCTACGTCGGGCGCCCTGCCGCTGATGCTGGCGGCGGTCGCCCTGATCGCGCGCCGCAGCGCCGAGCGCATCTGGCGTCGCCGTGCTCGGCGGCGTGAGCTTCGCGGTCGTGATCGGGATCCCGCCGTTCGTCCAGATCGTCACGCGGCTGCCCGTTTTCTCGTCCGGGCACAACACGCGCCTGATCATCTTCGCGATGTTCGCCGTCGCGTTGCTGGCCGGCTGGGGCCTCGACGACCTCACCACGCGCCGGGCCACCGCGGCCGAGCCGCCGGCTGGTGCTCGGCCTCGGCGGCGTCCTGCTGGCGATCCCGTTGCTCTACGTGGTGCTCGGCCGCCGCGCCGGGCTGAGCGACCTGGGCGGTGCGCTGAAGGTCGCCTGGCTGTTCGGCGACCCGCCCGGCGGCTTCCTCGACCCGCAGGGCGAGGGCGTGATCCGGCTGGCGTCGCTGATCGTCTGGCTCACGCTCGCGGGCGCGGGCCTGCTGCTGCTGTGGCTACGGCTGAGCGGCCGGCTGGCGACGACCTGGTTCGTCGGGCTGGCGGTGGCGCTCGTCTGCGTCGACCTGTTCCACGCCGGCATGGGCTACAACCCGGCGATCGATCGCGACTACGCGACCCAGCCGGCGACCGGCGCGATCCGCTACCTGGAGCGCCAGAACCCCGCTCGCTTCGTCAGCACCGAGGAGATCCCGATCAACGTCATCCCGATGCGCTTCGGCCTGTACGAGGCGCGCGGCTACGACCTGCCGATCATGCGCCGCTTCGACCGCCTCTGGCGCAGCGAGGTGACGCCCACCGGCGGCAGCGTCGCGTCCGGCCTGGTCGACATCCCGCTGCGCTTCCCGGCGCCCACGCCAAGCGCGCTACGGGTCATGCGGCTGCTCGGGGTGACGCACATCCTGCACGCGAAGATGGTGCTCCCGCCGTCCCCGCCGCTGGACCGGCTGGCGCCGTTCCCGCCGCTGCACGCCCGCGGTTTGCGGCTTGTGTATGACGGGTCTGATGCGCGTGTGTATCGGGTGGTGGGGGCGTTGCCGCGGGCGTTTGTGGTGCCGGCGCAGCGGGTGGTGTCGGGTGGTGATGCGGCGTTGGCTGCGGTGACTGATCCGGGCTTTGATGGGCGTCGGGTGGCTGTGACTGAGGGTCGGGTTGGTGGGGTGCCGGTGGAGGGGTCTGGTGTGGTGGGTGGGGGTGCTGCTCGGGTGGTTTCGTATCGGCCTGAGCGGGTGGTGGTGAGGGCGCGGGGGTCGGGGTTGTTGGTGTTGTCGGATAACTGGTTTCCGGGTTGGAAGGCGTCGGTGGATGGTCGGGATGTGCCGGTTGAGCGGGTCGACTATCTGTTTCGGGGTGTGCGTTTGGGGCCGGGTGAGCACACCGTCGTGTTTCGCTATCAGCCGTTGAGTTGGCGGCTCGGCTGGATCGTCTCGCTGATCTCACTCGCCGCACTTGCACTCGCGCTGGTCATCGGGCGCGCGCGGGGTCGGGATTCAGGCGGCGAATCTGCTCCTGCGCCGCCGCCCGTCGAGCGGGGTCCGGAGCCGACTTGAGGATGACGAGCCAGGCGTCGAGGTTCTCGGGCTCGCCGCGGACGATCGACTCGGCGACCTTCAGCGCAGCGGGCTTGTCGCGCAGCAGCAGGTAGTTGGCGCGGATCACGCGCCACTCGGTCCCGGGGTTGAGGAACTCCGCGTGGCGCATCCGGTCCATCGAGCGCGACCACTCGGCCGCGCCCATCTCCGGGTTCTCGTGAACGCTCTGGGCTGCCTGGCTCGCCACCTGGTCGTCGCGCACCAGCACGGCGAACCACGCCAAGAGTACGAAGGAGACGACCGCAATGGCCACGCGCGCCATCGCGTCAGTGTTTCATGGCCCTCGGCCCACCGGCACCGCGTCAGTCGAGGATGAAGTCCTCCTGCCAGCGCTCGTCCTCCGTCCAGGGCGGCTGGTCCTGCTTCTCGAGTACGTGGCTGCCGAGCACGAGGGTGTCCATCTCGGTGCGCATGAAGCAGCGATAGGCATCCTCGGGCGTGCAGACGATCGGCTCCCCGCGGACGTTGAAGGACGTGTTGATCATCACCGGGCAGCCCGTCAGCTCGTCGAACGCCCTGAGGATCGCGTGGAACTCGGGGCTCTGTTCGGCGGCGACCGTCTGCAAGCGCGCCGAGTGGTCCACGTGGGTCACGGCCGGGATCGTCGAGCGCGCCTCGTTGACCCACGTGCGCAGGTCGTCCGCCTGCGTCTTGCCGTTCGCGGTCGTCCAGTGCCGCTCGGCGACGTCGGCGACCAGCATCATGTACGGCGACTCGACGTCGATGTCGAAGTACTCCGACGCGCGCTCGGCCAGCACCGCCGGCGCGAACGGACGGAACGACTCGCGGTACTTGATCTTCAGGTTCATCGTCGACTGCATCGTGGGGGAGCGGGCGTCGCCGATGATCGAGCGGTGGCCGAGCGCTCTCGGCCCGAACTCCATCCGGCCCACGAACAGGCCGACGACCTTTTCGTCCGCCACCCGCCCGGCGATCAGCTTGGCCCAGCGGTCGCGCTCGTCCACGCGCTCGAACGGGTAGCCGTGGTACCGCAGGTAGCGCTCGATCTCCTCGTCGGAGAAGTCGGGCCCCAGGTATGCGCCGCTCATCCCGTCGCTCGAGCCGTCGACCGTGCGGGGCTCGCCGGCGATCTGGTGTGCGCCGAACAGGGCCGCTCCGATCGCCCCGCCCGCGTCGCCGGCCGCCGGCTGGCACCAGATCCGCTCGAAGGGCCCGTCTCGCAGCAGCCGGCCGTTCGCGACGCAGTTGAGCGCCACGCCGCCGGCGAGGCACGCGTCGCGCTCGCCGGTGACCGATGCGGCGTGGCGAGCCATGCGCAGGACGATGTCCTCCGTCACGAACTGGATCGAGCGCGCCAGGTCCATCTCGCGCCGGGTCAGCTCGCTCTCCGGCGCGCGCGCCGGCCCGCCGAACAGCTCCTCGAAGCGGCTGTTGGTCATCTCGAGGCCGCCGACGAACCCGAAGTAGCGGATGTTCAGCCGGAACGACCCGTCGTCGCGGACGTCGATCAGGTTGTCGAGGATCTTGTCGACGTAGCGCGGCTCGCCGTACGGGGCGAGGCCCATCAGCTTGTACTCGCCCGAGTTGACCCGAAAGCCGCAGTACTGCGTGAAGGCCGAGTAGAGCAGCCCCAGGGAGTCGGGGAAGAAGAGCTGACTGTGCAGGGTGATGCGGTTGCCCTCGCCGACGCCGATGCTGCTCGTGGCCCACTCGCCCACGCCGTCGAAGGTCAGAACCGCGGCCCGCTCGAACGGTGACGGGAAGAAGGCGCTGGCGGCGTGGCTCTCGTGGTGCTCGGAGAAGTAGAGGTCGGACGGCATCTGGTAGCCGAGGTCGCGCAGGCCACGCTCGATCAGGTACGGGATCCAGAGCTTCTGGCGCAACCACAGCGGCATCGCCTGGTGGAAGGAGCGCACTCCGCTTGGCCCTGCGCGCAGATAGGTCCGCAGCAGGCGCACGAAGGTCGTCACCGGCTTGTCGTAGTAGACGACCGCGTCGATCTCGCCCGACCCGACGTCGGCGGCGCGCACGCAGTGCCGGATCGCGTTGATCGGGAAGCGCTCGTCGTGCTTGACGCGCGTGAAGCGCTCCTCCTGGGCGGCCGCGACCACCTCGCCGTCGCGCACGAGCGCCGCCGCGGAGTCGTGGTAGAAGGCGCTGATGCCGAGGATGTTCATCGCTGCGCCAGCTCCTCGAGTTGCGGGCGCACCCGCTCGTAGATGGCGGTGGCCACCGCCTTGGCGCCTGCCTCGTTCGTGTGGGCGGAGTCGTACATGACCGGACCGCGCTCGCCGTCGAGCGCCGTGCTCAGGTCTACCACGGGAGCCGCCAGCCGTGCGCGGGCAGCGCGCGTGGCGGTTTGCCACGCCTTGGGATCCGCGCCGAGCCAGTTCAGGGCCCCCTCCTCGCCGGTCACGACGCGCTTGCTGTAGATCGACGGCTGCCAGAAGAACGCCGTCTTGAAGCCGAGCGTGTCGCCCAGACCGCGCGCCACGTCGACCCCGCGCCGCTGCACCTCCACCGCGTCCGTGCCGCGCTGGGCCGGGCGGTCGCCCTGCTCGGTGGTCCAGGGGGTCTGCAACGCCTGCCCCGCGGACCCGCCGACGAGGCCCAGCTCGCGGCCGAGCCTGTAGACGGCGCTCTTGTCCTTCCAGGCGTCGTACGCCGCCTGCCACACCGACGGGTCGTCGGGCGCGGTACCGAGCGCCAGCCGCTTCTCGATCTCCTGCGCGTCGAGCGTCGTCGGCTCGCGGTGGTGGCCGAGGGCGAACTGGCTGAGCAGGTCGTTGTAGCCGTCGTAGAAGACGGCCAGGTCCGGCCGGCTCGACCCGCTCGCCAGCTGCTGCAGCAGGAGCACCTCCTGCCAGTTGACGTACGCGAGCTGTCCGTAGTTGACGACCCGCACCGGGATGCCGTCCGCCTCGGCCAGGCGCGCGAACTCGGAGGGGATCGTGTGCCCGTCGCGCTGGAACGAGCCGAACATCGTGGAGCCGCCCATGAAGTACACGGTGACCGCGTCCGGACCGCCGGCGCCGGGCGCCTCGTAGGAGCGCCGCACGCCGTCGCTCAGGTTCACGTAGCGGCCGCGGTAGTCGACCATCCTCCAGCTGAGGAACGGGTCGTAGCGCTTGTGCACCCACGCCTGGCCGATCTCCTGGCCCAGCTGGGCGCGCCACGGCTCCGTGGCGCCGGCAGGGGTGTCGGGTGCCGACACCAGGTTGACCTCGCTGTTCTGGGCCGAGGGCGCGTCGCTTCCGTCGAAAGCGTCGAGCGCGGCGCCGAGGGCGAGGTCGAGGGCGATGATGATGATGATCAGGCCGAGTGCGGCGCGTAGGCGCAGGCCGCGGCTGGCGGCGGTGTGGGGGATGCGGTCGTAGGCGAAGGGGCGTTTGTAGAGAGGGCGGCGGGGGTGTTTTTGGGCGGGTCGCCAGGCGCTTTGGTCGTCGGCGCTGCGGCCCATTTGGAGTGGGTTGACGGCGAACAGGCGCAGCAGCAGCGAGAGCGGCAGGAAGACGAGCAGGTAGACGGCGGTGAGGAAGACCAGCGACAGGAATCTGCCGGCGTAGCGGCGGATGACGGCCTCGACTCGCTCGGCGGCGGCGGCGAGCGCGGGAGACAGCGAAGCGGCGACGGTCAGCGTGGCGGCGAGTGCGAGCAGCACAACCGCGGCGCGCTCGTGGTCGCGCCACCACAGAAACGCGGCGATCGCGACCGCTCCGGCCGCGCGCAGCACGATCGCCCGCAGCCGCGCCCCCCGGCCGCCGCCGCGCGGCGGCACCGGCGACCAATCCGGCGGCCGCTCACGCTCAGCCAGCCGGGTGTTCTCTGAAACGACGGTCGACACGAGCTCAGAAGAGCGGGTAGAGCGTGACCGGCGCCGCCGCCTGGCCGATCGTGATCAGCAGAGCCGCCAGCGCCAGCACCAGGGTCAGAGCGGGCACCCACCAGGCACGGTTGACTGCGGCGTACGCCAGCAGGTCCCCGGACAGCCGGAAGAAGTGGCGAGCCCTGAGCACAAACCCGAGTCTAGACTCGCTCCTCCGCCGCCGCGAAGGTATCCCCAGCCGGTTTCCTGGCCTCCGCATAGACGGTGCCGCCGCGGCGCAGCGCCACCTCGAGGCCCGCGAGCGCCGCGGCCACGGGCAGCAACAGGGCTCCCGCGAGCAGCGTCGCCACCCGCCCGGATCCGCGCAGCCCACCGCTGCGGGCCTCGGGGCGGCGGACGGCGTCGTAGAGGTTCGGATGGCCGGGCAGCAGTCCGGTCAGGCCGTGCAGCCACCCGAACACCACCTGGCCGCCGCGCCAGTAGCTGACCCGCTCGACCGCGAGCCCCAGCTCGCCCAGCCGCGCCAGGAGCGCCGGCGCCGGGATGTGGACGAGGTGGCGGGGCAGATCGAGCGCCAGCCACGAGTCCCCGAACAGGCGCGCCTGAAGGCTGCCCGCGTTGGGGAGGGCAAGCACCACGACGCCGCTGGGCTGGAGCAGCTCGGCGGCGCGCGCCAGCGCGGCGCCGGGCGCGCGCAGGTGCTCGAGCGAGTGCCAGAACACGATCGCCGCGAAGCGCTCCTCGACCTCGCCGATCTCGGCCGCCCGGACGTCGGGCCGGCTGGACTCGCGCTCCAGCCCGAGAGCTTCCCGGCCGCGCAGGTGCAGGGCGTCGAGCAGCGAGCCGTCTCCCGCGCCGACGTCGAGGACCGGCCCCGGCGGCGCCAGCGCGTCGAGCCGTCGGCTGAGCTGCGCGCGGGTGCGCTGCAGCAGCAGGTCGCCCGGGCCGGAGAAGCGGCCCGACGAGGGTCGGTACCAGCCCGCGTAGGCGCGGTCGAGCGTGGCGTCGTCCGGCCACGGGTCGGTGGTCGCTGCGCCGCACACCGCGCACTCGCAGCGCCCGGGCAGGCGGCGGGCGCGTTCGTCCAGCGGCGCCCCGCACCAGACGCACCGCGAGGCCGCCGTCACGGCTTGTACTTGCGCGACTGCCAGATCCCGCGGCGGTGGAGCACGAGCCGGACGGCCGCCCAGAGCGTCTTCAGCCCGTACACGATCGAGGGCCGCAGCGAGATCGAGGACGCGTCGTCGAAGTAGCGCGAGCGCGCCGGCACCTCGGTGAGGCGAAAGCCGAAGTGCACGGACTGCATGATCATCTCGGAGTCGAACGAGAAGTCGAGGGCGTTGCGCAGGAACGGCACCTCGAGCAGCAGCTTGCGCGAGTAGGCGCGGTAGCCCGTGTGCATCTCGGTGAGGTGGGTTCCGAGGACCGCGTTCTCGATCGTCGTGAGCGAGCGGTTCGCCACGTACTTCCAGAGCGGCATCCCGCCTCCCCGCGCCATGCCGGGCTCGGCGAAGCGGGAGCCGAGCACGAAGTCCGCCTCGCCGCGCAGGATCGGACCGAGCATCTCAGGTATCAGGCTGGGCTCGTACTGCCCGTCGGGGTGCAGCATCACGACGATGTCGGCATCGCGCTGGAGCGCCTGCAGGTAACAGGTCTTCTGGTTGCCGCCGTAGCCGACGTTGTGCGGATGCCAGACCAGATGTACGGGCAGGTCGCGCGCCAGCGCCACGGTCTCGTCGGTCGACTTGTCGTCGACCAGGATGACCTCGTCGACCCAGTCGGTGGGGATCGCCGCCACGGTGTCCGCCAGCGTGCGCGCCGCGTTGCGCGCGGGCATGACGACCACCACCCGGTTTCCGGTTCGCTCCGACACGGCGGACGACCCTACGGCAAGTAGACCCTGAAGGCGACGTCTTGGTAGGCGGGCGTGCGGTTGGCCAGGCAGCGCTGCGCGTCGTAATGGCGGACCCCGATGAACTTGTAGAGGAACGCCGGGTCGGTGACCACGACGGGCCCGCGCCGAGCGGCCGCGAAGACCCGCTTGCAGGGCTCGTGGGGGGCCAGGAGGTTGAGGTCGTGCGTGAAGTGGTCGCCGGCCAGCGGGCCCTGAAGCGAGCGGCCGATGAACCCCACCGGCCAGCTGCCGTTCTCGAAGCCGGGGCGGGTCGTGAACCAGGCCACGAGGTCCGGCCCGAGCGCCGTGGTCCCCTCCACGTGGGCGTGACGGCTGATGAAACCGTCGCTCACCTGGGCGAGCACGATGGCGGCCACGAGGGCGCCCGCCAGGACCAGCGGCACGCGCGCCGCGGCCAGCAGCGGCCATGGGCGGACCAGCCGCAGGACCCACGCGAGGAAGAAGAGGGCGAGCACGCCGCCGGCCGCGCCGAGCAACAGCGTGCCCGTGGACGGTACGAACGGAAAGCCCATGCGGTCGTCCTCGATCAGGGTCCACAGCAGCGAGCCGGCCAGCACCGTGCTCGCCGCGGCCTCGGCGCCCCGGCCCGCTTTCGCGGCGAGCGCCACGGCGATCGTTGCCGCGAAAACGGCCGGCTGGATGTAGCGCAGCGTGGAGATCGGCCAACCCTCGGGCTGGAACAGCCCCGGCGTGGTCGGCAGGCCGGTGCCGGGCACGGTCGCCCACGCCACCACGCACAGGACGGCGAACCCGCCGGCCAGGGCCAGCTGGATGCGCAGACTCGCGGCGCAGGCGCCGCGCAACGAGGGCGCCCAGGAAGACGAACAGCGCGCCCAGCAGCACGAGCCAGCCGCCGGCGACCCGCTCGGAGTAGACGTCCAGCCGGCCGTCAAGGGTGTCGATCGGCCGTTGCAGGAAGCTCGTGTTGACGAGCTCGAGAATGCGCGGCCCGGGATCCCCCCAGGGCCCGCGCGAGAACGGCCAGAAGGGCGAGCCGTGCTGGAACAGGTTGCGCACGTACCAGAGCCCGCCCACCGCGAAGAAGCCGGCGGTCCCGAGCGCGAGCCACGGGGCCAGCCGGCGAAGCTGCGCGCGGTTGACGTAGAGGGCGACGGCGATGGCGGCCACGACCACGAGCAGGCTGGTCGTCTTGGTGCCGAGCGCCAGCCCGGCGGCGACCAGGGCCGGCGCCAGCAGGATCGGGCGCTCGCGCGAGCCCGCGGCGAGCGCGGTGGTGCACGCCATCCAAGTCAGCATCGGCATGTCGTTCTGCGGCTCGCTCAGCTGGTGGATCGCCATCGGCCAGGCGACGACGCCGGCGGTAGCCAGCCGCGCTGCGCGCGCCGGCACGTCCAGGTGGCGAAACGTGGACCACGCCGCGAGGCCGAGCACGACCAGCAGCGCCGGGTTCCACAGGTAGAGCGGGATCCAGCTGCGCGCGATCCCGGCGCCCCAGGTCAGCGCCACCTCGTCCGTGAGCGGGTAGTTGCCGTGCGGGATGTCGTAGCTGACCGCCAGGATCGAGCCGGGCTGGCCGTTGGCTATCCAGCCGGCCACCTCCGGGTAGTGGTAGAGCGATGCGTCGAAGCCGACCGAGGGGTGACGGAGCAGCCAGGCCACCCAGACCGCGAATGCGCCCGTGAGCCCCGCCGTGACGATCTGCCCGAAGCGGCCTAGCCCGTTCCACCACCGCACCAGCTCGCCGGCGGCCGACACCTCGGGCGCCGGCAGCGCAACGAGCGCGACCGCCCAGGTCAGCCCGGCGGCGATCGAGAGCGCCGCCGTGTCCCCGCCCAGGTGGACGAGGCCGAGCACGATCGCCTCGAACACGATCGTCGCCGCGCCGAATACGACGGCCACGATGAGCCGGTCCAAACCGGACGGGGCCACGCGCGAAGCGACACGCAGCATGGCGTGCCCGATAGCCAACACCGCCAGGGCCAGTAGCGCGTGGTGCACGACGGCTGCCACCTCGCTGAGCATATTGTCCGGCTGCTTCCTCGCACCCCGGTAGCCTCCCGCCCGATGCGCCGCACAATGGTCCCCGTCACAGCTGTGCTGTTGACCGGACCAACGGTGCTCGCGTTCTTCGCCGGCGGCTACTTCGACGGCCCCCGGGCGGGTGCTGCCGCGGCGACCTGGGCGATCGTTTTCGTGCTGGCGATCGCGGGTCCGATGCCGTTTCCGGCCAGCCGTGCGGGCCGGGTAGCGCTCGCCGGCCTGGCCGGGCTGGCCGTGTGGAGCGCGGTCTCCCTGGCCTGGGCTCCGCTGGTCGGTCCGGCCGTCGACAGCGTGCAGCGCCTGCTCCTCTACACCGGCGCGCTGCTCGCCGCCGTCGCGCTGCTGCGCCAGCCGCTGGCGGCCCGCGCGGCCGAGCCGGTGCTGGCGCTCGGGGCGCTGGTGGTGATCGGCTACGGGCTGTCCGGCCGCCTGCTGCCGGGCGTCATCGATCTGATCTCGGACCGGTCCTACGGCGCCGCCGGTCGCTTGGAGCAGCCGATCACCTACTGGAACGCCGAGGGGCTGCTGGCCGCGATGGGGCTGCTGCTGTGCGTGCGCATCGCGGGTGACAACACGCGCGCCGTCGCGATGCGCGTCGCCGCGGCGGCGGGATGCGCGCCGCTCGGCATGGGCGTGTTCCTCTCCTACTCGCGCGGGGCGCTGGCGGTCACGGGCCTCGGGCTGATCGTCCTGCTCGCGACGGCGCCCACGTGGCAGCAGCTGCGCGCCATAGGCATCGGCCTTGGCTTCGGGTCCCTGGCGGCGGCCTGCGCGTCGGCGTTCCCTGGCGTGGCGAAGCTGAGCGGGACCCTCGCGCAGCAGGAGCGCGACGGAGCGATCATGATCTTGGTGCTCGCGGCCGCGATGACCGGGGCCGCGCTGCTGGCGGCCCGCTGCATCAAGTCCGAGGGCCGCGAGAGCGTGCGGGTCGGCGTGCTGCCGCATGCGCGGAAGCTCCCCGCGATGGCGGCTGCCGCGGCGGCGCTATGCGTGATCGGCCTGGTGGCAGGCGGCCTCGCCGAGAATGCCGATCGCGGGGAGACGGCCGCCACCAGCCCGACGCGCCTCGCCTCGGTCAAGTCGGTCCGCTACGAGTACTGGCACGTGGGCATCAACGCCTTCTGGGACGACCCGCTGAAGGGCACCGGGGCAGGTGGTTTCAGGGTGGTCTGGCGGCTCGAGCGGCGCGTGCCGCACGCCGTCAGCGAGGTCCACTCGCTGCCGCTGGAGATGGCCGTCGAGCTGGGGGTCGTCGGAGTGCTCCTGTTCGCGATGTTCGTCGGCGGCGTGATCTCGGGCGCGGCGCGCGCCCTGCGCACGCGCGCGGCGCTCGCCCCGGGGGCCTGCGCCGTTTGCACCGCCTGGCTGCTGCACGCCACGATCGACTGGGACTGGCAGCTCCCGGCGGTCACGCTGCCCGCCGTGGTGCTCGCCGGGGGGTTGCTCGCCGCCGCCGAGGCACCCGAGCCGCCGGCGCCCGAGCCGGCCTGGAGCACGCTCACCGAGCGCGAGGAGCGGGTCAGAGCGACCGCCGCAGCGTGAGTGTCACGGGATGCCGATGTAGCCGTTGTCACCGAGCGGGAACCAATCGTCGGTGAGCGCGTAGACCATCGCCACCAGCGTGGGGATCGCGGCCAGCAGCCCGAAGCAGATCAGTAGGCGCCGGTCGATCGGACGCCGCACTGGGTCAGCCACGCGTGAGCCGGCAGCGGACGAGCGTGCCGACCACCCGCAGCCCGTCCATCGCCGTGAGCTTCTTGCCCTCGTCGCTGGCGCGGGCCTTGTAGTGGACGGGGACCTCGAAGATGCGCTCGCCGCGCTGTAGCAGCCTGGCTGCGATCTCCGGCTCGATTGCGAACCCGGCGGCCTGCAGCGGAAGGGCCTTGAAGACGTCCGTGCGGATCGCCTTGTGGCAGGTCATCAGGTCGCGCAGGTAGACGTTGAAGAGCACGTTCGCGACCAGCGTCACACCCTTGTTTCCGAGCACGAACAGGAACGAGTGGCTCGTGTACCCGTCGAACGCACGAACGCCGAAGACGGCGTTGGTGTTGCCGCTGACCAGCGGCGGCAGCAGGTTGGCGAGGTCGTTGGGGTCGTACTCGAGATCGGCGTCGAAGATCGCGCTGAACTCGCCCCGGGCGACCTCGAGGGCGGTGCGCACGGCCGCGCCCTTGCCGCGGTTGCCGTCGTGCTTCAAAACCCGCACGTTGGCCGGCCAGTCGGTCTGCTCGAGCAGCTCGCGGGTGCCGTCGGTGGACCCGTCGTCGACGATGACCAGCTCGACATCCATGCCGATGTCAGCGGACAGCACCTCGTCGATCGCCTGTCGGACGGTGGCGACCTCGTTGTAGACCGGCATCAGGACGGAGAGCACGCGCGCGCAGGATACGGAGTAGCTAGGGCCGGCCGCGCCGCAAACCGATCGCGACCGTGGCGATCAGCCCCAGCAGGGCGATCAGGCTCACGAGCGCCCCGAGGCGGAACGAGAGCGGCTCGTAGCGGAACTCGACCCGGTGGCGGCCGGGGGGGAGGCTGGTGCCGCGCATCAGGTAGTCGACGCGGTGGATGTCGGCGTCCTTGCCGTCGAGCGTCACTTTCCACCCGGGAAAGCTCAGGTCGGTCAAGACGAGCTCCGATGGCCGGCTCGCGGTCGCCTCCACGACGACTCGCTCCGGTTCGTAGGTCGTGATCCGCGCGGTTCCCGCCCCGAGGCTCGCACCTCCGGTCGCTTTCGGCAGCCCCGGCAATGGGGTGGGCGTGACAACCGTGCGGCGACCGTCGAACGAGGGATCCAGCACGGCATCCATCTGCTCGGCCTCGCTGGGCGCCACTCGCTGGGAGCTGACCACGCCGGCGCGGGGCAGCGCGCCCGGCAGCGAGTAGACGCGCAGGTCGGGACGGTCGTAGGCCAACGCCAGCGCGGGCTTGCGGATCGGCGGATCGTCCGGGTCCTGGGCCACTTCCGTCACGCTGAACAGGCGCAGCGCCGGCACCGAGCGCGCGGTCAGCCTGGCGCTGGTGGTGGGCGTGTCACCCGGCCCGCCGCCGTGGACTGCTCGGCGCCAGAGTCGGTCATAGCGGCGCTCTACCGGCAGGTCGTAGCTGCGCGCGTCGTAGAGGTCCCAGCGCATCGACATGTCCGGCACGAGCGGCGACGGCCCCAGCGCCCGCTCCAGCCCGACGAAGCGGTTGAGGCCGCGCGAGTGCAGGTACTCGATGCCCGGCGTGGAGGGCTGCTTCGCGTCCGAGGTCGCGATCGCCGGCGTAGCGCCCATCCCCGCCTTGAAGAGATCGGCCGTGACGAGCGCGCACGCGAGCACGACGAACGCCGTGGCGCCGATGCGCCAGCGCAGGCGCCCGGCCAGCAGCAGCACGCCGAGGCCCATGAAGACGATCCAGGCGATCAGGGAGGCCATCCGGATCGTGTGGAGCGCGTGCTCGTCCGGCGGCGGCGCGGGCCAGGACCGGTTGACGAAGACCTTCAGCGCGTCGTCCACCGCCCAGCGCGTCAGGTCGTCGCGGGCCAACAGGATCACCACCGGCAGCACGAGCAGGCCCAGCCCGAGGGCGAGCACCGCGTCGCGTCGCGGCGGGATCCGCTCGCTCAGCTCGTCGAGGCCCCAGCCGGCGAGCAGCGCCAAGCACAGCATCAGGACGAACACCACGCGCAGGTGGTTGCCGGCCTTGATGACCGGCAGGTGCGAGGCGATCTCCGGCACGGGCTGCACGCCGAGCACCACCGCGAGCAGGAAGGCGCAGAACAGCGCGAAGCAGATCCGCTGGAACGTCGGCCGCACGATCAGCGCGGCCCCGGCCAGCACGAGCGTGAGGGCGCCGGCGTAGAGGGCGCGCTCCTGGGCGAAGGCCTCCACGGCGGTGTGCGTCGCCCGGCCCCAGTAGTCGTACAGCGCGAAGCCGAGCAGGTACTGCTTGGGCAGGGCGATCGCGGAGAAGCCCTGGCGTACGTCCACGTCGCTCGAGCGCAGCAGCAGCTCCAGAAACGGCACCAGGGTCACCGCGGCCAGCGCGGCTCCGCCGACCACCCCCGCGGCGAACCCCACGATCGGCGCGCGCAGCCCCGGCAGGCGTCCCTCGCGCCGGAGCGCCGCCAATCGGATGCAGAAGAACACGACCGTCGCCGCGAGCAGGTGGAAGTTCGACTCCGGGTGTCCGCCGAAGAACTGCAGCGCCACCACCACCGCCAGCGCGGCGACCGGCAGCGCGCGCGGGCGCTGGATGGCTCGCTCGGTCACGAGCCACAGCCACGGGGCCAGCGCCCAGACGTTGGTCTGCGGCCAGGACTCCCACACGAGCAGGTAGAGGCAGAAGGCGTACACGAGCCCAGCCAGCAGCGCGCCGCCGAAGCGCATGCCCAGCGCGCGGCCGAGCAGGAAGGTCCCGAACGCCGCGGCGAATGCCTTGAGCACCCCGATCACGCCGAGCGACCACCAGAACGGAAGCACGAAGGCCGGCCAGCTGAACGGCGACAGGATCGCCGACTGGGCGTTCGCGAGGAACGGCCGGCCCGAGCCGATCTGGGGGTTCCAGAGCGGTACGTCCGGCAGCCGCTCGCGGGTGTACTCGAGCCAGGGCTGGAACTGCACGGCCGAGTCGACCAGCTCGTAGTTGGAGCCGAACACCCGCACGTCGCTCGGACGCTCGGACGCCCACGGCGCCGCGGTCCAGAGGTAGTCGGCGGCCGACAGCGTGTGGCCCGGGAGCAGGGCCGGGGCGTACAGGAGCACCGACAGCGCGGCGTAGACCAGCGCCGCCGCGGCGGCGGGATGCCGGCGCAGCCAGGTCAATCGCCGGCCAGCCGGGCGTCCGGGCCGAGGCGCGCGAGCGCGTCGCCGAGGGCCGCGCGCCGCTCGGCCAGCCGCACCAGCAAGGGGGCCGCCACGAGGATCATGAACGGCTCCATCGGGATCCGGTAGCGCCACGGCCCGTAGTACACGACCCCGTAGTTGAACAGGCAGAGCACGAGGTAGGCGAGCACGCCCTGCATGCCCGGGTGCAGGCGCCACAGCCGGCGCGGGCCGAGCAGCACCAGCGAGGCGAGCGCCGCGAACAGGAGGAAGTACCCGAAGGCGTCGGCGAGCACGCTGAAGACCAGGATGCTCGACTCGCCCAGCTGCCATTGATAGCGCTGCCCGGCGTTGAGCCAGCCGCCGATCGAGCCGCCCGAGCCCTGATTGAGCGCGATCAGCTTGCGCGGGATCAGCCCCAGCTCCTTGAGCGGATGGGACAACGCCCAGTCGACCGCGCGCCGCCGCAACTCCTGCGCGCTGTCGCTCTCTGCGCGCGTCGGGTCCGGGGTCCAGGAGCTAGGCGTGTGCACCTCGGTCCCGTTGGCGTTCGGGCTGTGAGCTGACGCGAGCGTCCAGTTCGCGTTGTTGGACACCGGGACGAAGGCGTCAAGCTGTATCGCGTTGCGGATGGTCCACGGCGCGATCGTCAGCCCCATGACCACAACCACCAGCGCCGAGCGGCGCAACCAGGTCCGCCTGTCCACGTGCCCCCACCACATCGCGAGTGGGATCACCAGCATCAGGAAGCCCTCGCCCCGGGTGAGCGCGGCCAGGCCGAGCGCCACGCCCACCACGACCGGCTTCCAGACCCGATCGGGCAGGAAGACCACCAGCGCCAGGAACGCGACCAGCACGAAGATGAAGGTGGTCTCCGACAAGAACAGGCCGGTCATTAAGAGCGGGCCGGGCAGGATCGCGAACAGGGCCGCGGCCACGCGCGCCTCGCGCCGGCCGAGCATACGGTCGACGACCAGGTAGATCAGGATCACCGTCGCCGTGGAGAGGACGACGTTCAGCGCCAGGGCCAGGCTTAGCCGTTCGCCGAACACGCGATAGAGCAGCGAGACGAGGAACGGGAAGACCGGCGGCCAGCCCGCCGTCGGATCGCCCGAGAGCCCCGTGTATCCGTGGCCGTTGGCGAGGCTTGCGGCGGTGAACTCGTAGAAGTTGGTGTCGTTGACCGAGCCGTCGGGCGGGTTCACCCGCCCGTATACGGCCACCCACCCAACCCGTAGCACCAACCCGCTCGCGCCGAGCACCACCAGGTCCCGCGTGCGCCCGGCGTCCAGCCTCACCGTACCTCCTGCAGTGCGCCGCGCGCCTGCCAGACGGCGACGATCAGAGGGGCGGACACGAGGATCATCATCGGCTCCATCACCAGCCGGTAGCGGAACTGGCCGTAGTAGACGATGCCGTAGAGCAGCAGGCTCGTAGCGAGGTAGGCCAGCGCGCCCCGCAGCACGGGATGGAGGCGCCACAGGCGGCGCACGCCGAGCAGCGCGAGGGCAGCCAGCGTCAGGAGCATCAGGAGGTAGTCGAAGGCGTCGGCGAGCACGCCGAACACGACCTTGCTCGACGAGCCGACCTGGTAGGCGGCCGGCGCGTCGAACCAGATGTCGAACACGCCGGAGCTGGGCTCCCCGAGCGCGATCACCCTGCGCGGGATCAGCCCCAGCTCCTTCTGCGGGTTGCGGATCGCCCAGTGGGCGGCGTCGCGCCGCAGCAGGCGGGCCTGCTCGACCTCACGCTCGGTGTGACCGAGCCCCTTGGGGATGCGGGCCAACAGCGACGGCGGGAGGTCCATCGGGCCACCGTTGGCCTCACTGTTGTGCGCCGACCAGAGCGTGGTGCTGGCGTTGGTGGCGACCGGGACGAACGCGTCCATCTCGATCGCGTTGCGGATCGTCCAGGGCAGGATCGTCAGCGCCATCGCCACCAGCAGCGGCGCCGCCCGACGCAGCCACGCCCCGCGGACGCGGCCCGCCCACCACATCGCCAGCGGGATCACCGGCAGCAGGGCGCCCTCGCCCTTGGTGAGGGCGGCCAAGCCGGCCGCCGCGCCGAGCGCCACCGGCGTCCAGGGCCGGTCGGGGAGGAAGACGGCGAGCGCGAGGAAGCCGACCAGCATGAAGATGAAGGTCGTCTCGGAGAGGAACAGGCCGGTGAAGAAGATGGGCACGGGCAGGATGGCGAACGCCGAATCCGGCCACGCGCCCGGCGGCACGGCCCATGGCCTCCCTCGCGATCAGGTACAGCAGCAGCGCCGTGGCCGTCCCGAGCACGACGTTCAGCGCCAGCCCGAGCTTCACGTGCGTGCCGAACGCCCTGTACGCGATCGAGACGAGGAACGGAAAGCCGGGCGGCGAGTGGGCGGTGGCTGTGCCGAACAGCTGGGTGTAGCCGTACCCCTCCGCCAGGTGGCGCGCGGTGACCTCGTAGAAGAGCGCGTCGTGCGGGCCCGCCTCGACGCGCCCGTAGATGAGCGTCCAAGCCGCGCGTAGCACCAACGCCAGCGCGCCGATCGCGACCAGATCGCGGGCGGTGGCGGTGCGCAAGCGCGCCCGTCCCGGAAGCCATGCCGGCATTGAGACGGCGGAGAGCAAGCGCGGGCAGCATAAGGCGCCGGTCGCGCCAACGTGGAGGTTCAGGCGGCGGTCGGGGGACGGGGAGCAGCCCGTCCAGGGCCACGGCCGCCAGCACCACCAGCGACAGCTCCGCCGAGTGCCTGAAGCGGATCTGGCCGTAGGCCAGCAGCGTGGTGACCGTCACCGTGATGAACGGCGCGATCAGGATCAGGATCGGCACGCGCCGGCGGCGCAGCAGCACGAGCCCGTAGACCCCGAACGGGATCAGGACGAAGTAGATCGCGGCGCCGAGCTTCTGGACCCAGGCCCGCCGGCCCTCGGGCACGGCGAACGGCTGCCAGAGCCCCCAGGTGCGCGCGAAGCGGGCAGCCAGCACCAGGGGCAGGCGACCGAGGTGGTGGCGCGCGTAGCGCGTTCCGCGGTGGCCCGCCTCGTTCAGCTCCTTGGCCTCGTTGCCGCTGCCGTCGAAGGTCGCGCAGGAGTACTGCCAGGTGCCGATCCGCTCGCCGTAGTAGGTCACGTCGCAGTTGGCGCCGGCCAGCGTCTCCCCGCCCTCGGTCGCGATCAGCACGGGCCGGTCGAAGGCCGACCAGTTGCGCACCGTCCAGGGCACCAGCACGACCGCGAACGCGGCGCACACGGCAGCGGCGGCCTTCAGGCCACCCGGCCGGCGCAATACGGGCACCAGCAACAGCGGGAGCATCAGCAGCGCCTCGGCGCGGGCGAGGGCGGCCACGCCGAGCAGGACCCCCAGCACCACGGCTCGCCCGAGGCTGGGAGCGTCGAGCAGCCGATAGGCGGCCAGCATCGAGAACGCGGCGAACACGCCGTAGGTCGACTCGGTCATCATCGCGCCGTCGGCAGCGATGAGGATCGGGTAGAGCGCGGCCACCCCGGCGGCCAGCAGCCCGGCCCGGGCGCCGGCCAGCCGCCGTCCGAGCAGGCCCAGCGCCGCGATCGTGCCGCCGCCGGTGAGCAGGCCGACGAGCCGGCCGTCGCCACCGCTCAGCCCGAGCTTGTAGAGCCCAGCCACGAGGATGGTGAACAGCGGCGCGCGCTCCGCCGTGGGCAGCATCAAGTGGTCGCGGTAGAACTCCGCCGGCCGCACGAAGCCCTGGCCGTCGGCGACCAGCTGGGCGAGCGTCGAGTAGTAGGCCTCGTCGTTGAAGATCCCGGGCGGCCAGGGGGCCACGAGCAACGTCTGGAGCGCTCGCAGGCCGACGCCGATCGCCACTATCGAGGCGAGCCAGAGGCCGAACTTCTTAGTCAGTCCCAGACCTTCCAGGGAGCCCCGCCCGCCGCCCAGATGTCGTTCAACAGGACGGCGTCCTTGTAGGTGTCCATGCACTCCCAGAAGCCGTCGTGGCGGTAGGCGTGGAGCTGGCCCGCCGTGGCCAGGTGCTCGAGCGGCTCACGCTCGAGCACCGAGTCCTCGGCCATGTAGCCGAGCGCGCCGTGCTCGAAGCAGAAGAAGCCGCCGTTGACCCAATGCTCGCTGCGCGGCTTCTCGTGGAAGCCCCTGATCCGGCCGTCTCCGTCGAGGTCGGCGATGCCGAACTGCAGCTCGGGCCGGACGACGGTGACGGTCGCCAGGTCGCCGTGGGACCGGTGCGAGTCGATCAGCCGGGCGAGGTCGATGTCGGCCACGCCGTCCGCGTACGTCGCGCAGAAGGGCCGCTCGCCGAGCAGCTCGCCGGCCTGGCGGATGCGGCCGCCGGTGGGGGTGTCCTCGCCGGTGTCCACGCAGCGCACCTCCACGCCCGGGGGCCACTCCTGTGAGGCCACGTACTCCTCGATCAGGTCGCCCTTGTAGCCGGTGCAGAGCACGAACCGGCGCAGCCCCTGGGCGGCGTAGATCTGGATCACGTGCCACACGATCGGCACGCCGCCGATCTCCACCAGCGGCTTGGGGATCGACTGCGTGTGCTCCTGCAGCCGCGTTCCGCGGCCGCCGCAGAGGATGACCACGTCGGCGATCTCGCTCACGCCGTCCGCCACCTCCGCAGGACCTCGTCGAGCGCCACCGCGGCCAGCACCACCGTGCAGATCTCCGCCGGCTCGCGGAAGCGCAGGTTGCCGTACGTGGTCAGGGCCGTCACCGCCACGATGATGAAGGGGACCGCCAGGATCCACGTCACTTCCCCGCGGCGCCGCAGCAGGAACACCCCCGCGGCGGCCAGTGGCAGCAGCACGAAGAACATCAGCACGCCCAGCTTCTGCACGCGCACCGAGCGGCCCTCGGGGATCGCGAACGGCTTGTAGAAGCTCCACACGCGCCCGAAGCGCGCGGCCAGCACGACCGGCAGCCGCCCGGCGTGATGGCGCGCGTAGCTCACGCCGTCGCGCAGCGCCGCCGCGTGGTGCTCCGCCTCGTTCTTGCCCGGGTGCTCCTTGATGCAGGGCGGGAACCAGCCGCCCAGCCGATCCCCGCTGGCGTAGGTCTCGGCGCAGTTGGCTCCGGCCACCGCCGTGCCCGAGTTCGTGGCGATCGCGACCGGCTGGTCGAAGACGATCCAATTGCGCACGGTCCAGGGCGCGAGCACCACCGCGAAGGCGACCAGGGCGACCACCGCCGGGCGCCACGCGCCCCCGTGCCGCCCCCACACAACGGGGATCAGCACCAGCGGCAGCAGCAGCAGCGCCTCGCCGCGCGTGAGCGCCGCCAGCGCGCTCACCGCGCCGAGCACCACGGCGCGGCCGGCGCTCGGGGCATCCAGCAGCCGGTACGCGGCCAGCAGCGACAGCGCGATCAGCGCGCCGTAGAGCGTCTCGCTCATCAGCGCGCCGTCCGCCGCGATCAGGCTCGGGTAGACAGCGCCGATGCCGGCGGCCAGCAGCCCGGCGCGGTCTCCGGCCAGCCGGCGGCCGAGCAGCCCCAGCGCCACGATCGTCACCGCGCCGAACACCGACCCGGCCAGGCGCTGGGAATCGGGCGAGTCCAGCCCGAGCAGCGCGGGCCCGGCCAGCAGGACCGAGTAGAGCGGCGGGTGCTCGGCGGTGGCCACCGACACGTGGTCGAACACGAACTTGAACGGCGCGATGAACCCGTGGCCGTCCGCGAGCAGCTTCGGCAGCGCGCTGAAGTAGAACTCGTCGTCCAGCCCGGGGGGCGGCCAGGGGGCCTCGGCGAGGGTGTAGACGACCCGAATCGCCACCCCCGCGGCGACGATCGCCAGCAGCGCGGGCCAGAAGCCGGGCCACGGTCCGGGCCGCGCGGGCGCGGCGGAGGACGGTCGCTGCGCACCTGCCGTGGTCACGAGCGCGCAACTGTACCCTGCACCGCCCATGCGCAGACCCACCCGCGACGGCACCATGGCGGCCGGGTTCATCATCGCCTCGTTTGCCCTCGCGTTCGCGCAGAGACCGGGCTGGGCGACGAGCGACACGAAGATCGACCTGCACGTCGATCCGGGCGCCTTCCTGGGCCAGGTGGCCTCGGTCTGGACCCACTCGATCGACCTCGGGGCGGTCCACGGAGCCCAGTACGGCGGCTACCTCTGGCCGATGGGGCCGATCTTCGCGCTGCTGCACGGAATCGGGCTGAGCGCGTGGGTCTCGCAGCGCATCTGGCTCGGCCTGATCTTCGCGATCTCGGCCTGGGGGATGCTGAGGCTGCTGGACGCCTTCGTGGGGCGCCCGCGGGGGGTCGCCCACCTGGTCGCGGCCGCCTTCTACGTGCTCAACCCGTACACCGTGATCTTCACGGGCCGCACCAGCATCGCCCTGCTCGGGTACGCGGCGCTGCCCTGGCTGCTGTTGATCGTCTACCGCGGCGTGCGCGAGCCGCGCGGCCTCGCCGGCTGGTGGTGGGCGGCGGCCTTCGCGCTGATCCTCACCTCGATCGGCGGCGGCATCAACGGGGCGGTGGTCGGCTGGATGCTGGTCGGGCCGCTGGTGCTGCTGATCTACGAGCCGCTGATCGGCACCGTGCGCTGGCGCGACTCGGGCGGCTTCCTGGTGCGGATCGGGGTGCTGGGCCTGCTCGCCTCGCTCTGGTGGATCGTGCCGCTGGCCCTGTCGGCCAGCTACGGGATCGACTTCCTGCAGTTCACCGAGCAGCCGCGCTCGATCTGGGGCACGAACAGCGCGCCCGAGGCGCTGCGGCTGATGGCCTACTGGACGTCCTACATCGGCGTGGGCTTCTTCGGCGTCAACCGGCCGCTGTTCAGCGAGGCGGGCACGCTGCTGTTCAACCCGCTGGCCGTGGGCGCCTCGTTGCTCCTGCCCGCCCTCGCGCTCGGCGGCTTCATCTGGACGCGCCGCTGGCGCTACGCGCCGTTGCTGCTGCTCGTGCTGCTGGTCGGAGTGGCGATCGAGCTGGCCGCGTTCCCACCGGGCACGCCCAGCCGCGAGACGATGGAGTGGGTCTACCGCCACGTGCCGCTGGTGCGCTTCATGCGCACCACGCAGAAGGCGGCCCCGCTGGTGGCGATCGGCACGGCCGGCCTGCTCGGCCTGGGGGCGCAGCTGGCCTGGGCGCGCCTGCTCGCCCTGCCGCGCCCGCGGGTGCGGCGCGTGGCGCTGGTCGCCGCCCCGGTTGGCCTGGCGACGCTGATCGCGCTCGCCGCCCTTCCGCTCGTGCGCGGCACCGCGATCGAGAAGCAGCTCACCTGGAAGCGCATCCCGAGCGCCTGGACCGACGTCGGCAGGGACCTCGACCGCGGCGGGCCGCACAACTCCCGCGCCCTGGTTCTGCCCGGCCAGATCTTCGCCAACTACACCTGGGGCGGGACCACCGACGCGATCCTGCCGCGCGTGACCGACCGCCCGGTGGCGGTGCGCTACGAGACCCCCTACGGCGACCCGCACGGGACCGACCTGCTCTGGACCGTCGACAGGCTGGTCGAACAGGGGCGGCTGCTGCCCGGCCAGCTGCTGCCGCTGGTGCGCCTGATCGGGGCCGGTGCGATCGTCACCGGCAGCGACGACGACCCCTCCCGCAGCGGCGCGGTCAACGCCGCGGCGGCCGCCGCCGAGCTGGATCGCCAGGGGCTGGACCGCCCGACCCGCAGCTACGGCCCGACCAAGGCGGTCGAGCCGCCGAGCGGCGAGCTGGGCCCGGCGCGCCGGCTGCCCGAGGTGCGCCGCTACGACGTGAGCGGCGTGCGCGGGATCGTGCACGTGGACTCCTCGGGGCCGGCCACCGTCGTCGACGGGGGCGCGGAGGGCCTCGCCGGCCTGGCCGCCTTCGGCGCGCTGCCGGGGAGCAGGCCGATCCTCTACGCCGGCGACCTCTCGCCCGCGCAGCTGCGCGCGCAGGCCGCCGACGGCGCCGAGCTGGTGGTGAGCGACTCGAACCGCCGCCGGCGCTTCGTGCCGGAGTTCGGCCGCCAGAACCTGGGCGCCACCCTGCCCGAGAAGGAGCCGCTCGACCCCAACCAGGCGATCATCGAGCCGTTCCCGGATCGCGGCACGGACGCCCAGACGGTGGCGGTGCTGAAGGGCGCCACCTACGTGCGCGCGCCCAATGCCGGGGGATTGCTGGAGTTCCCCGAGCGGGACGCGATCAAGGCCTTCGACGGCGACCCGTCGACCGTCTGGACCGCCGACCGCTACTACCACCCGCGCAGCCGCTGGATCGAGATCGGCTTCGAGCACCGTCGCGACGTGCCCTACGTGGAGCTGCTGCCGCTGCGCGACGAGAGCGGCCAGGTGACCGAGGTGGACATCAACGGCAAGCGCGCGAAGGTGCACCTGGGCTGGAACCGCATCCCGGTCGACCTGAAGGACGTGGCCTCGGTGCGGATCACGCTGGTCGGCGTCAGACAGCCACAGGACACGGACCTGCGGGGGAACGGCGGCATGCGCGAGATCCGCATCCCCGGCGTGAGGGTGCGCCAGTCGCTGCGCCCGCCGGTGCTGAGCGCGCAGGCGCTCGGAGGGCGCGACCTGAGCCACCTCGGGCTCACCTACCTGTTCGAGCGCACGACCGCCGACGACCCGTTCAGGCGCGACCGCCAGACCGGCAGCCCGGCGCTCGAGCTCGCCAAGAACCGCGTCGACCCCGAGGATGAGATCGACCGCGTGGTGTTCGCTCCGGCAGCGCGCGCGTACGAGCTGAGCGCCTGGGTGCATCCCGCGGTCGACGCCAGCGACTCGTCGCTCGACCGGCTGGCCGGTCTGCGCGGCCCGCGCCGCGTTCGACTCGTCGGGCCGCTTCCACGATCTGCCGCGCTACCGCGCCTCGAGCGCCTTCGACGCCGATCCGCAGACCGCCTGGCTCGGCATCTGGGCGCACCCGGCTGCGCCCTACCCGTGGATCTCCTGGACGGCCCGGCGTACGGCGAGCGTGTCGCGGCTGCGGCTCGAGCCGCCCGACCAGCCGATCAGGCAGCCCACGAAGGTCCGGCTGAGCTGGCCGGGAGGCAGCACGCCGCCGCTGGACGTGAGCGAGTCCGGCGAGGTCGTCCTGCCGCAGCCGGTGCGGGCGCGCGCCTTTCGCCTGACCGTGCTCGACACCGGCTTCCCGCCAGGCGCCAACGCGCGCCAGCGCGCCACGCGGGCGGTCGGCATCGCCTCGCTCAGCGTGCCGGGCCTGGCGCCGGTGAGCGTCCCCAGGACCGGAGCGCTGCACACGGCCTGCGGAAGCGTGCGCGTGGACGTCGGCGGGCGGCGCGTGCCGCTGCGGCCGAGCGGCACCGTGGAGCAGCTCGACTCCGGCCGGCCGCTGTCCGCGACCGGCTGCGACGGGGCGGCGCAGATGGGGGAGGGCATCCAGTACGTCCGCTCACTGCCGGGCCAGTTCAGCGTCGACCTGCTGCGGCTGCGCTCGCCGGCTCCCGTCCCGCCGCCCGCCGCCAAGGGCGGCGGTGCGGTCGTCGACCCCGGCAAGATCGGCAACAGCTCGGTCAAGGGCGCGCGCGTGAGGCTGAACGGCCCGTCGTGGCTCGTGCTCGGCCAGAGCTACTCGAAGGGCTGGCGGGCCGAGTGCGACGGCCGTGACCTGGGCGAGCCGCGGCCGATCGACGGATACGCGAACGGCTGGCGCGCTCCCGCCGACTGCCGCGACGTGAGCTTCAGCTACGCGCCGCAGAACGCCGCGCGGGTGGGCTACGCGATCTCCGCGGTCGTGTGCCTGCTGCTGCTCGTGTTCCTGCTCGTGGGCCGGCGCCGTCGCGCGCCGCGACCGGTGGAGGCTCCGCCCCCGCTGCCGCTCGAGCGCGCGCCCGCCCGGCTGCCGCTGCCGCGCGCCGCCTTGATCGCGCTCGTTTTCACCGTGCCGCTGGCGTTCCTGTTCGCCAAGCGATCGTCCGTCGTGATCTTCCCGCTGCTCAGCCTCATCCTCTGGCGCGGAGTGAGCGCACGCCTGCTGACGGCGGTGGCGGCCGTCGTGCTCGGCGTGGTCGTGCCGCTGATGTACCTGATCGCCTCGCCGATCGACCGCGGCGGCTACAACTTCGAGTACAGCCTGCAGACGATCAACGCCCACTGGGTCACCGAGGGCGCCCTGGTGCTGCTGATGGTTGCCTGCTGGCGGTCGATCGCGGACGCTCGCGCCGCCGCGGTCAGCTCTCCGACGGCGCCTCGAGCCGCGCCGGCTCGTCCCGGACCTGTCGAAGCGCCGCCAGCTGATGTCGCTCCCGCGCCGTCGGGCGGCGGGTGAGCGTCTTGAGCGCGATCCGGTTGAGGTAGGTCAGCAGCGAGATCTGGTCGTCGCGCTCGGCCGCGTCGGCGCCGCGCCGTTCGCCGATCACCGCCCGCCGCTGGCGCGCGAGCAGCTCGAACGGCTCGCCGCCGAAGGCCGGCTCGGTCGACTGGGCGTCGAGGTGAACCACCCGCGCGTCGGGCCGGAACACCGTCTCGACGCCGGCGTCCGCGGCCCGCAGGCCGAGGTCGAGGTCCTCGCCGAACAGGAAGATGCGCTCGTCGAACGGGCCCAGCCGGCGCAGGGTCACGGTCGGCGCCACCAGGCACGCGCCCACGGCCCAGCCGACGCGGCGGCTGCGCTGGGAGCGCCAGGGATCGACGAGCGTGCGCAGCGGCGCCGGCAGGGCCGCCGGCGGTACCAGCGCCTTCACCCAGAGCAGCCGGGAGTCGGGGTCGAGGTGGCCGGTCTGCTGGCGCGATCCATCCGGCGACAGCACCGCCGGCGCCAGGATCCGCTCCGGCACGCCCGGCGCGAGCAGGTCGGCGGCCAGGTCCGCCAGCGAGGCGTCCACCAGCTCGGCGTCGGGGTTGATCAGCACGCAGATCGGCTCCTCCACCGCCGCCACGCCCGCATTCGAGGCGCTGCCGAATCCGACGTTCTCGCCCAGCTCGATCACCGTGGCGCGCGGCGCGGCCGCGCGGGCGGCGGTGGCGCTGCCGTCGGTGGAGCCCGAGTCGACGACGATCACGCGCGCTCCGGGCAGGTGCAGGTCGATCGAGCCCAGCAGTCGCTCGACCGTCGACGCCGAGTTGTGGGTCACGGTCACCAGCGCCATCCCGGCGCCGTGGTGGGCGGACAGGCCGCGCCCGGTTGCCGTCGCCGGCCGCGCCTCGCCGCGAGTTCCTCGCTCCGCCACCGCGCTCAGCGCCAGGTCGGCGAACCGCTGGTGCGACTCGTCGGCCTCGAACCAGCCGGCGCGTGCGCGCCCGCCCGCTCCCAGGCGGTCGACCAGCTCGGGCGTGGACAGCACCTCGACCAGCGCGTCCGCCGCGGCCCCGGCGTCGCCCGGGGGGTAGAGCCGGCCACACGTCTCGTCCACGATCTCGGCCGGCCCGCCGGCCGCCGGCGCCACCACGGGCCGCCCGCTGGCGAGGGCCTGGAGCACGACGTTGCCGAACGGCTCGCGGTCGGCGCAGTGCAGCAGGCACCAGGCACGACCGAGCGCCTGGCGCGGGTCCGCGAGCTCGCCCGCGAAGGTCACGCGACCTTCCAGGTCGGGCTGCTCCGCGCGCCGGCGCAGGTCGTCGAGCAGGCGCTCGCCCTCGGCGTTCATCGGCGAGCCGGCGACCGTCAGGCGCAGCTGCGGCACCCGCTCGGTCGCGCGCGCGACCGCCTCGAGCGCCAGGTCGGGGCGCTTCCAGGGCACGAGCGCGCCGAGCAGCAGCACCTCGGGGTCGGGGGCCATCGCCCACTCGGCGTCGTAGTCGGGCAGGTGGACGCCGGGGCTGATCACGGCGAGACGGTCGCCGAGGCTGCCGTCCGGATCGAGATCGCGGCCGACCGCCGCGGAGTTCACGCACACGCGGTCCGCGCGGGCCACCGCCGCGCGCATCAGCCGGGCCACCGACGGTCCGGGCAGGAAGTCGACGTGGCGCACCAGCAGAGCCGGTCGCTGGTCGACCGCGACCGTCGCGGCGGGCGCCACGATCGCGGTGCGCATGCCCCAGGCCAGCAGCAGGTCCGGCTGCACCTCGCGCATGAGCCGCCGCACGTCGCGGCCGTGTCCGGCCAGCTCGCGCCCAGCCGTCAGCCGCTCGGTCACGCTGCCGCGCAGCTCGAGCCCGCGCGTGCGCAGGGGCGCCACCTGGACCCCCTCGCCACGCGCGCGATCGGCCAGCGGGCCCTCCGGGCAGGCGAGCACCAATCCGCCGGGGAGCCCGCGTGTGAAATCGAGCAGCGTGCGCTCGGCGCCGCCCAGCAGGCCGGCGTATGTGACGGCCAGCGTCAGCACGAGCGGGGAGACTAGGGCGTGTGACGTCCTCAGCACGGCGACGAGTGGCCTCCAACACGGCGGTCCAACTGGCCGGGAAGGGCGCGGTCCTGGCGCTCGGCGTCGTCTCGATCGCGGTGCTCACGCGCTACCTCGGCCCGGAGGACTACGGCAAGTACACGCTCGCCTTGATGTACATGCAGCTGTTCGGCGTGCTCGCGGACGTCGGCCTCTTCACGACGGTCGTGCGCGAGATCAGCAAGGACCCGGAGCGCACGGAGGAGCTGGTCGGCAACACGATCGCCCTGCGGCTGGTGCTCTCGATCGTGGTGATCGCGCTCGCCGCTGCGGTCAGCCTGCTGCTGCCCTACGACCACCAGGTGCGCGTGGCGATCCTGCTGGCCGGCGCGCCGCTGCTGATCGGGATGCTCACCACGAGCTTCGTGGCGGTCCTGCAGGCGCGCCTGCGCATGGGCCGGGCGGTGATCGGCGACGTGATCGGGCGCGCCGTCTCGCTCGGCCTGGTGCTGGCCGTGGCCGGGTTCGACCTCGGCTTCTACGCGGTCCTGGGGGCGGCCGCCGGCGGCGCGCTCGCCACGCTCCTCGTCACCTCGCGGCTGACATGGCAGTTCGCCCCGGTCCGCCCGCGGGTGCAGCCGGAGGTGTGGCGCGGGCTGCTCAAGTCGGCGATCCCGCTCGGATTGGCGCTGGCCATCAACGCGCTCTACTTTCGCGCGGACACGCTGATCATCTCGCTCTACGAGCCGTACAGCCAGGTCGGCCTCTACACGCTCGCCTATCGCGTGCTGGAGCTGGCGCTGGTGGTGGGCACGGTCTTCCTGAACAGCACCTTTCCCGTGTTGTCGGAGGCGGTCGCGCGCGACCCGGCGCGCGCGCGCCGAACGATCGAGGCCTCCACCGAGGTGTGCGTCGTGCTGGGTGCGCCGCTCGTGGCGGGCGGGCTGGTGCTCGCACCGCAGATCATCGAGCTCGCCGGTGGCGACGACTTCAAGGATGCCGCCGAGCCGCTGCGAATCCTGCTCGCGGCCGGCGCGCTGGCCTGGATCAACGGTGTCTTCGGCTACGCGCTGATCGCGCGCGATCGCCAGGCGAGCGCGCTGTGGCTGAACGTGTCCGCGCTCGCCTTCAACGTCGGCCTCAACTTCCTGCTGATCCCGCGCTACGGGATCGTCGTGGCGGCGATCGTCACCGTCGCGTCGGAGCTGCTCATCCTGGTCGGCTCCTACTGGCTGATGCGGCGCTACTACGGCTTCTTCCCGATGCCGCGCACGCTGGTGCCCGCGGTGCTGGCCGCGGCGGTGATGGGCGGGCTGCTGTGGCTCGCCGACGCCGCGCCGTTGCCGGTGCTGGTGGCGCTCGGCGCAGTGGTCTACGGCGGGCTGCTGTGGGCGGTCAGCCCGGCCAGCCGCGAGCTGGTCGGGGGGCTGCGGCGCGTCAGGTGAACATCTCGACGACCATCGTGACGAAGTAGACCCCGGCGAACACGGCGAGGGCGCGCTGGCTCCAGCGGCCCGCGACCGAGGCCGCCAGGACGAGGATCAGTAGCGGGCCCAGCGACAACGCGTAGCGGCCGGAGAGGCCCGGGTCGATGTCGTAGGTGAGCATCAGCGATAGCCCGAAGGCGAGGCCGCCGAGGTACAGCGCGGCCACCGAGATCAGTCCGAGGACGTGGTTCCAGCGCCGCGGCGTCACGAACAGCCCGCCGAGACCGGCGCCGATGACGAGGAAGCCGAGGACCGTGTAGAAGGGGGCCTGGGTGTTCGAGTCGAGCGTCTCCGGCGAGAGCGGCACGAAGCCGCCGGCCAGCCCGGTCAGCGGGCGGAACAGTTCGGCGGCCTCGCGGATCACCAGGCCGAGCGTGCGCGGCGTGTGGCGCAGCACCTCGAGCGTGGGCTCGTCGGTGGGGTCGATCAGGGCGCGCGTGCGGTGGATCACGGCCCAGATCGCGACCGGGAGCAGTGCGCCCACCAGCAGCGCCCCGCCGTTGCGCAACCAGCCCCGCAGCGCGACTTGCCAGCCGTCTGGGCGGCGCTCGGCGATCGCACCCACCGCCAAGAGGGCGGCCACTGCGACCGCCGCGAAAGAGTTGGTCGCCTTGCAGGCCGACGCCAGGAAGCCGGCGGCGAACAGCACGATCGTGGGGTGGCGCAGCCTGCCATGGTGGAAGAGCGCCGCGGCCAGCGCAACGAGCCCCGCCGCAGGCACAGCGGTCACGTCGTTGGTGACCGTGGCCGTGTGGTAGACGACCACCGGCGCTACGGTCAGCAACAGCAGAGCCGATCCCAGCGGCAGCGGGTCGATCGCCATCAACCGGCCGGCGGCCCAGAGCAGCAACAGGCCCGCCACCAGCCAGACGATCCCCGGCAGGCGGGTCGCGTCCAGCCGATTGTCGACGCCCAGCTTTTCCACAGCCCAGCGCATGGCCGCCGTCGCCGCGTAGTAGGTGGGCGGGTGTTGGGTCTCGTATTGCAGCGACGACGTGAACTGGTCGTACCTCAGCACGGGTTCGTCGCACGGGGGCAGCCGGTACGCCGTCAGCACGGTCCCCCGGCAGGCCATCTCGCGCAACGTGGTTTGGGTGAGCCGCTCCCCGAGCCGCGGCAGTTCGCCCTTCGAGACCCTGTTCACGTAGTCGAAATGGGCGCCCTCGTCGATGGGCGAGAACTTCGGGTTCGCGTCGATCTGGCGTACCACGAGGACCGTTGGAGCGATGACGCAGACGAAGGCCGCCAGTGCCAGCGCGGCCTGCGAGGGGAAGAGCTCTTGCCACCGCAGCAAGCGCGCGATCGTATCCTGCTCGGCGTGGACACGTATGCGCTTCCGCGCGGTCCCCGCGACACGCGCGCCTGGTACCGCGACGCCGACCCGATGGAGCAGGTCGACTACGCGCTCGTCGACTTCGTCGAACGGCACGCGGGCCGCAGCGTGCTCGACCTGGGCTGCGGCCTCGGCGGGTACAGCAAGGTGCTCGCCGAGCGCGGCTTCGAGGTTCGCTCCTTCGACGTGGTCCCCGAGTACGTCGAGCGCGCCCGCGAGCTGGGCGTGCCGGCCGAGCTCTACGACGGCGAGCGGCTGCCGCTGGCGGACGGCACCGTGGACACGGCGATCCTGCTCGAGGTGATCGAGCACCTCGAGGATCCGTCCCGCCTGCTGGCCGAGGCGCGCCGGGTGGCCCGCGACGGCGTGCTGGTCACCACGCCCAACTGCACCCAGAGCTTCGGCCGGGTGCCGATCGAGTTCAGCCACATGCTGGACGTCGACCACCGCCAGTTCTTCACGGAGGCGTCGCTGACGGCGCTGCTCGACGAGGTGTTCGGCAGCTGCGAGGTGGAGCAGGTGGCGCCGATCGACCGCAACCTCGCCGGCCTGGTGCTGCCGCGGCCGCTGCGCCCGCTCTACCGCGCCCTGGACCGCCTGGGCCGGGCCAAGCCGCAGTACTTCTTCAGGCTGCGCGCCCGGGCGCCCGCCCGGTGACGCGGGTCCTGTTCATCTCCGCTGAGCCGCTCGGGCCGTCGATGGCCGGTCCGGCGATCCGCGTGCTCGAGCTGGCGCGGGCGGTCGCGGCGCACTGCGAGGTGACCGTGGCGGCGCCCGGCCCGAGCGACGCCGGCGACGCCCCGATCCGGTTGCTCGAGGCGCAACTGGCCGACTTCGACAAGCTGCTCGAGGCGGTCAAGACCCACGACGTGGTGGTGGCCCAGCGGCTGCCGCCCCAGCTGCTGCGCTACGTCGCGCGCCTGCCGGTGCGCTTCGTGGCCGACCTCTACAACCCGCAGATGATCGAGGTGCTGGAGGCGGCCGGCGACGGCCCGAGCACCTCGCCCCGGCGCGCCTGGAGGTCGATGTTGGGCCAGTGCGCCGTCGCGGACCTGGTGATCTGCGCGAGCGAGAAGCAGCGCGACCTCTGGCTCGGCGGCATGGGCCTCGCAGGGCTGATCGACGTGGAGCGCTACCGCGCGGACCCGACCTTCCGCGACTACGTCGACGTGGTGCCGTTCGGGCTGCCCGACCGGCCGCCGCGGCGCTCCGAGCCCGTGCTCAAGGGCGTCTGGCCGGGCATCGAGCCGGAGGACCGGGTGCTGCTCTGGGCGGGCGGCGTCTGGCGCTGGCTCGACGCGATCACCCCGATCGGCGCGGTGGAGCGGCTGCGCGCGGGGGGCCGGCGAGTGCACCTGGTCTTCCTGGGCACGGGCCGGCCGCGATTGGCGGGCGCCGACGTGCCCACCAGCGCGGACGCCGCGATCGCCTACGCGGCTGAGCGCGGGCTGGAGGGCGACTGCGTGCACTTCAACCGCGGCTGGGTGCCGTACGAGGAGCGGGAGGCGTATCTGCTCGAGTCGGACATCGGCGTCTGTGCCCACCACGAGCACCTCGAGGCGCGCTTCTCGTTTCGGACGCGGGTGCTCGACCACTTCTGGGCCGGGCTGCCGTCGGTGGTGTCCGGCGGCGACTCGATCGGCGATCTCGTCGACCGGCGCGGCTTGGGCCACGCGGTCGCGCCCGGGGACGTCGAGGGCTTCGCCCTCGCCTGCGCCAACCTGCTCGACGACCGGGACGCCTACGAGGGCGCCGCCCGCCGCGTACGTGAGCTGGCGCCGACGCTGCGCTGGAGCGAGGTGGCACGACCGCTGGTGCGGTTCTGCCGAGAGCTGGACAAGCGCCCCCCGCGCAGCCCGGCCCGATCGGCGCTGGTGCGAGCGACGTACGGCCAGTACCCGGACATCCTGGCCGACGCTCGCGAGCACGGCGGCATCGGGGCCGCGGCGCGGCGCGTGCCGCACCACGTGGCGCGACTGCTGCGCCACCGGACCTAGAGCTCGTAGCGGTACTCGTCCGGCGTGGGCGCGCGCTTCTCGCCCCAGAGCGTGGTGTTGAGGAACGCCGGCATGTGCTCGGTGCCGATCACCCGCCGCGAGTAGAGCCGCACCGGGAAGTCGTAGTTGGTCGCCACGACCTCGAAGCCCATGGTCGTGCCGAACAGGCTCGCAAGGGCGTCCTGGGAGAAGCGGAAGTAGTCGTTCGGGTAGCCGTGCAGCGGGAACGACTGGTGGGTCTGGATGTACAGCACGCCACCGACCTTGAGGGCCTTCATCAGCTCGTGGGCGGCCAGGGTCGGGTACTTGAGGTGCTCGAAGGTCGACGCCGAGAGGATCACGTCGAAGCGCTCGATGCCGACTACCGCGCTGAGGCGGTGGAGGTCGGCGACGATGTCCACGTCGGGGCCGGCCTGGATGTCGGTGCCGAGGAACTCGGCGGCGTGCGGCACCCAGTCGCGGTGGAGCGTCGAGCGGCCCGGCACGGATTGCAGCGTCCCCAGCTCGAGCACGCTCGGGGAGGGCAGCTCGGCGCAGCGCGCGATGAAGCGGTGCTCGAGGTCGGAGCTGGGCTCGCCATCCGAGCGCGGCTTCCCGGCCAGCGTCAGTCCACGGCGAAGGCGCTCGACCGCGAAGCGCCAGCGCCCCAGCTCGGTCGGCGCCGGAACCGAGGCCCGACCGGCGTCCTGCGCATCTCCCACGGCGGGCATCATGCCCGATTAGGCTTCCAGCCCTGCGCCCGAGCCTCCGTTACGCGATTCTGTTCGTCCTCGGCGCGCTGCTCTCGGGGGTGACGATCAGGTGGGGGATCAACCCCCACGACGAGGGCCTCATGCTGCAGGCGGGCGAGCGCATCGTCGACGGCCAGCTCCCGTACCGCGACTTCTACGCCAACTACGGCCCGGGGCAGTACTTCCTGATCGGCGGGCTGGACTGGCTGTTCGGCCCGTCGCTGCTCACCTGGCGCATTCTGCGCGTGCTGCTCGACGCCGGCGTGGCCGTGCTCGCCTACGCGCTGGTGCGCCGCGACGCGCCCGAGCCGCTCGCGCTGGGCGCCTGGCTGGCGGTGGCGGCCGCGATGGCGTTCCCCAGCATCCCGCACCCCAACCCCACGGCGCTGGCGCTCGCCTTCGGCGGCCTGCTGCTGGCGCCGCGCCGCCCCGGGCTGGCCGGCGCGCTGGCCGGATTGGCGGCGGTCTTCCGGCTCGACCTCGGGGTGGGGGCGCTCGCCGGCGTGGCCCTGCTGGCGGGGCGACGCGGCGCCCCGCGCGCCGTGCTCACCGGGGCGGCCGTCGCCTGTGTGCTGATGGCGCCGGTGGTGATCGCCGCGCCGGGCGACTTCTGGGATCAGACGATCGGGTTCGCGCTCGACGAGCAGGGGCTCCAGCGCCTGCCGCTCCCGGGCGCCTGGCACGGCGGGTTCGAGCCGAACAAGATCCTCGAGCACTACTACCCCTACGTGCTGCTGGCGGGGGTCGCGCTGTGGCTGGTGGTGGCGATCCGCGGCCGGCTGCCGGCCCGCCTCTGGGCCGCCGCACCGCTGGCCGGCGCCGGCGTCGTCTACCTGCTGGCGCGGGCCGACGTGTTCCACCTCGTGCCGCTGGCCGCGGTGCTGCCGGTTCTGCTCGCCACCGCCGCGGCGAGCGAGCGGCGGCCGGCCTGGACGGCGGCGCTGGTGATCGTGCTCGGCCTGATCGCCTTCCAGGGGCTCGACCTCAAGCGCGTCCAGCTGTTCGATCCGCCGCCGCTCGCGACGATCGACGTGGACGTGGCGGACGGCGTGAAGGCGCCGACGGCCGAGGCCCACGCGCTCACCGAGTTGAGCCGGTACGTCCGCGCCCGGGTCCCGCCCGGCCAGCCCGTGTTCGTGGCCAACCCGCGCTTCGACCTGGTCCGGGTCGGCAATCCGCTCGTCTACGTCCTGGTCGGCCGCCCCAACCCCACGCGCTACGACGTCATGCAGCCCGGCGTGGTCACGACGGCGCCGGTGCAGCGCGAGATCATCGGAGACCTCGAGCGCTCGCGGCCGGCGCTGGTGATCCGCTGGCTCAGTCCCGTGGCCGACCAGCCCGAGGACAACGGTGCCGGCCGCTCCAGCGGCGTGCACCTGCTGGATCGCTACCTAGCGCACGCCTACCTGCCGCAGCGGCGGTTCGGGGACTACCTCGTCCTCCGCCGCCGGGTCGGCGGTTAGACCCGCGAAGACCACGCCGGTAGGCCGCTTCTGCCGCATCGCCATGGTCAGGATCGTCGCCGCGCAGACAGCCTGGATTCCCAGCAGCGCGATCGCGATCGCGGTCAGGTCGTCTCCAATCACGAGCAGCACCGGAACCTCCACCACGACCCCGGCCGCCAGCACGAGCAGGAAATGCGCTCTGCCCATTGCGAGCAGGTACTGCACCGACAGGTACGAGCAGGCCAGCAGCGACATGGCCAGCCCGAGGAAGGGGAGGGCGTCCGACGCCTCGGTGAGGTCGGCGCCGAACACGATCCGCAGCAGCGGCTCCCCGGCCACGCTGTAGATCAGGATCGCGGGCACCGCCATCGCAGCGATCAGCGCGAGCGTGCGCAAAAGGATCGGCCGGGCGTCCTCCCCGATCTTCGCTCGCCGCGACGCCTCCGGCAGCAGGTACAGCCCCAGCCCGATGGCGATCCACATGATCGCCTTGCCGGCCACGGCCGCGACGGCGTAGGAGCCGGCGGCGTCGTCGTTTGCGGCCTGGTGCTTGACGATGATCACGTGCAGCTCTTGGAGCGCCAGCAGCAGCGTCAGCCCCACCACCGGCACCCACGCGCCGGCGAGCAGCTCGCGCAGGCGCAGGGCGTGGGCGGCCTTCGGGTTGACGCCCTCCATCTGGCGCCGCAGCGGGATCAGCAGCACGAGCGCGACCGCGATCAGCGAGAAGGCGCTGCCGAGGAACGCGCCGGTCACGTCGAGGCCGACCCCGACCAGGATGAGGGCGAAGGCGATCCGCGACGACGCCTCTCCGACGATGCTGAGCGCGACGGTGCGGTACTGCTGGAAGCCCTGCAACACCCCGCGCAGGACCGACACGATGACCCACAGCATCGCCGTCACCGGGATCGCCGCCGCCGCCCAGTCCTGGTCGATGTTGATCAGGGCCGCGATCAGCGAGCGCACCGGGATAGCGATCAGAGCGACCACGACCGTCGCCACGACCAGGCGGTCGAGCCAGCGGCGCACCCCGGCCCCGGCGTTCGGGTTGCCCTCGGCGATGTCGTGGCTGACCTCGCGGGCCGCGGCGATCTGCAGCGCCGAGCCGGGGACCATCATGATGATGAAGGACGAGAGCAGCACGGCGAGGTCGCCGTACCCGGAAGCTCCCAGCACGCGCGCGAAGACGACGGTGAAGCCGAGCGCCAGGACGTTGGCCACGATCATGGCCGCGCCGAGGCCCGCCGCGCGGCCGGTGTCCGAGCGTCTCAGGTCGCCGACGCGTTGGCGGAGCGCCGCGGAATCAGGGCGTGGAATGGCCGGCACGCGCACGGGGCCAGAGTAGCCCGGAAGGGCGCGGCACGACGCAGCTCCCCCTGGTTCCATACACACGAGTGCCCCGCGCCGCCGACTCCCCGCGCCGTCGCCGCTGCCCGTGGGGAGAATCCGCGCCCGAATACGTCGCCTATCACGACGAGGAGTGGGGCAGGCCGGTGACAGACGACCAGGGCATCTACGAGCGGATCGTGCTGGAGGGGTTCCAGTCCGGCCTGTCGTGGCTCACGATCCTGCGCAAGCGCGAGGGCTTCCGGGCCGCATTCGCCGACTTCGACATCGAGACCGTCGCGCGCTTCGGCAAGCGCGACGTGGCTCGCTTGCTGTGCGACGCCGCGATCGTGCGCCACCGCGGCAAGATCGAGGCCGCGGTCGCCAACGCCAAAGCGGCTGTCGCGCTCGACGTGGGGCTGGCCGAGCTGGTCTGGTCACACGCCCCGAGCGGGCGGCGGCGCGCACCGCGGAAGCTGGGCGACGTGCCGGCGATCACCCCTGAGTCGACCGCACTGTCCAAGGAGCTCAAGCGCCGTGGCTTCCGATTCGTCGGTCCCACGACCGCGTACGCCGCGATGCAGGCCTGCGGCATCGTCAACGACCATGTGGTCGGGTGCTGGGTGCGCGCTGAAGTGGAGCGGCAGCGACGCGCCACTATCCTGCGGCGGGGATGGATGAACGAGCGCTCGCAGAGCGCCTGATCACCTACGACACGTCCACCCTCGAGGGCATGCAGAGCGCCGCCGGCTTCGTCAAGGGCTGGCTCGAGGCGCGCGACGTGGAGGTGACGGGCACCATGCACAACGGCCGGCCCGTGCTGGCCGCGACGATCGGTCCTGCCGCGGCGCCGACCATCGTCCTGCACGGTCACCTCGACGTGGTGCCGGCCCGGCCCGAGCAGTTCTCGCCGACCGTCGACGGCGACCGGCTGTTCGGCCGGGGCGCCTACGACATGAAGGGCGGCCTCGCCTCGATGATGCTCGCCGTGCACGACCTCGCGACCCAAGAGGGCGTGCGCGTGCACTTCGTCTGCGTGGCGGACGAGGAGTCGGATGAGATCGAGCAGCGCGCGTCGGACTACCTGGTGGAGCAGGGCTATACCGGCGCCTTCGCGATCACGGGCGAGCCCACCGACATGCACATCGGCATCCAGGCCAAGGGCGTGCTCGCGATGCGCATCGAGGTGACCGGCACGGCGGCCCACGGCTCGACTCCGTGGATGGGCGACAACGCGGTGCTGAAGGCGATCGACGTCTTCCGCCAGATCGAGATCCTGCCCTTTGCGCGCGAGTCCTCCGACCTGTTCGACAGGCCCTCGATCAACCTGGGCCGGATCGTCGGCGGCGACGCGCTCAACAAGGTGCCCGACCTGTGCGCGATCGACGTGGACGTGCGCTACCTGCCCGGGCAGGACGCGGACGAGATCCGCGCCGCGGTCGACGCGCTGCCGGATGCCCGCGTGGTCAAGATCTTCCACCGTCGCCCCGCGATCGTCGAGCGCGAGAACCCTTACGTGCAGGCGCTGGGCGAGGCGATCGCGCGGGTGGCGCCGCCGGTCGGCGATCAGATCTCCGTCGGCCGCGACGGCGCCTCGGACGCGATCTCCTTCCTGGATGCGGGCGTTCCGGCAGTCGAGTGCGGGCCGACCGGCGGCGGCCACCACGGCCCGGAGGAGTGGGTGTCGGTCCGGTCGCTCGGGGAATATCGACGGGCGCTGGTCGAGTTCGTCAACCTGCTCCCGGCCCGGCTGGGCAAGGACGAGCGCCCCCTGCGGATCGCTTGATGCTCGAGGACATCCCCCGCCCCGGATTGTGGAAGCGCCTCCTGCTGGGGGCGGCGCTGGTGGTTTTCGCCTCCGCCGGAGCGACCGCGGTCGCGGCGTTCCACGAGGTGGACAAGATCATCGACAAGCTGGAGCTCGGCCCCGAGCTCAAGCTCGGCAAGGGCAAGCTGGCCACGACCGACCCGGGCAAGCCGCAGACGCTGATGATCCTCGGCTCCGACCGGCGTCCGAAGAACAACTCCGAGGGCGCGCTGGGGGGCTCGCGGTCGGACACGATCATGCTGGTCCGGCTCGACCCGGGCAAGAAGGCCACGGCGATCCTGTCGCTCCCGCGTGACCTCAAGGTCGAGATCCCCGGTCACGGCACCGACAAGATCAACGCCGCCTACGAGCTCGGCGGCCCGGCGCTCACGCTGGAGACGGTCAAGGCCGTGACCAAGCTCCCGATCAACCACGTCGTCAACGTCCATTTCAACGGCTTCTGGCGAGCGGTCAACGCGGTCGGCTGCGTGTACGCCGACATCGACCGGCGCTACTACAACGACTCGGCCGAGTACTCGTACATCAACGTCCAGCCGGGCTACCAGCGGCTGTGCGGGACCAAGGCGCTCCAGTACGTCCGCTTCCGCCACGAGGACACGGACATCGTCCGGGCAGCTCGCCAGCAGGATTTCCTGCGCCAGACCAAGCAGCAGATCACCGCCTCGACGCTGTTCGACAACAAGGACCGGCTGATGACGATCTTCGGCCGCAACACGAGCACAGACTCGGCGCTGCGATCGAAGAAGGAGGTCCTGCGACTGCTCAAGCTCGCGCTCTTCTCGGCGACCCAGCCGATCCAGGAGGTCAACTTCCGCGGAACGCTGGGCCCGAGCTACGTCGAGACCACCGACGCCCAGATGCGGGAGATGACGCACGAGTTCCTCAACGTCGAGGACACGCCCGGTCCGCGTGGCGCGGCGACCAAGAGGATCAAGCGGCCCAAGCCCAAGCGGAAGCTGCGCGTGGTCGGGCGGCCTCGAGGACGCCACGCGGGTTCGGCAAGGACCAGGCGCTGCAGGCCGTCCAATCCGGGGCGGGCAAGACGCTGCCCGCGCTCTACCCGACGCTGCGACTGCAGGGTTCCGTATACGCGGGCCCGCCGCGTGTCTACAAGCTGCGCGGCACCGACGGCAAGCGCTACGGCGCGTACCGGATGGTGCTGCAGACCGGGCACGCGGGCGAGTACTACGGCATGCAGGGCATCACCTGGAAGAACCCGCCGATCCTCGAGGGCGTGACCGAGACGCGCAAGATCGGCCGGCGCACCTACGAGCTCGCCTACGACGGAGACCGCCTGCGCCTGGTGGCCTGGCGCACGCCCAAGGCCGTCTACTGGATCTCCAACACGCTGCTGCTGTCCCTGGACGAGAAGCAGATGCTTGCCATCGCCCGCTCCGTTCGGGCTCTGTAGCCTGCTCCGCCGCATGGAAAACCGCGAACCGATCGGCGTCATCGGCGTGGGCTGGGTCGGCCTCGTCACGGCCGCCTGCTTCGCCGAGCTGGGCCACGAGGTCTGGGCGCGCGACATCGTGCCCGAGAAGATCGAGTCGCTGAAGCGCGGCGAGGTGCCGATCCACGAGCCCGGCCTGCCCGAGCTGGTGGCGGAGAACGCGGAACGGCTCCACTTCACGACGGACATGGCCACGGTGCTCGACAACACCCGGCTGCTGTTCGTGTGCGTCGACACGCCGCCCACCTACTCGGGCGACGCCGATCTCTCGCGGGTCGAGAGCGTGCTCGACGAGCTGGGCGACTCGAGCGAGCACGCCCTTGTCATGAAGAGCACCGTGCCCGTGGGCACCGGCCGCTCGATCCAGCGTCGCCGGCCCGGCACCGGGTACGTCTCCAATCCCGAGTTCCTGAAGGAGGGCAACGCGGTCGGGGACTTCATGAGACCCGACCGCGTCGTGGTCGGCGCGGACGAGGAGTCGCAGGAGTACGCCGAGCGGGTGCTGGCCCTGTACGCGCCGCTCGAGGCTCCCGTCGTCAACACCGACGTGGCGAGCGCCGAGATGATCAAGCTCGCCTCGAACGCCTTCCTGGCCACCAAGATCTCGTTCATCAACGAGATCGCCAACGTCTCCGAGGAGCTCGGGGCGGACGTGCTCGAGGTGGCGTATGGCATGGGCCTGGACAACCGGATCGGCCCCAAGTTCCTTCAGGCCGGGATCGGGTACGGCGGCTCCTGCTTCCCCAAGGACGTTCAGGCGCTCAAGCAGCTGGCCGGCAATACCGGCTACCACTTCCAGCTCCTGACCTCGGTCATCGAGGTCAACGAGCTCCAGAAGCGCCGCACGGTCGGCAAGCTGCAGAAGCACTTGGGCTCGCTCGAGGGCAAGGAGGTGGCCCTGCTCGGGCTGGCCTTCAAGCCGGACACCGACGACATCCGCGAGGCGACCAGCCTCGTGCTGTCGGGCCGGCTCCAGGGCGAGGGCGCCAACGTGCGCGTATACGACCCGGTTGCCGCCCGCACCGCCAACTCGATGCTCGGCGGCGCGCGCATCTGCGACTCGGCGCTGGAGGCGATCGACGGCGCGGACGCCGTGGTGCTCGTGACCGAGTGGCCCGAGTTCGGCGAGCTCGACTGGACCGGGGAGGTCAAGGAGCGCATGCGCGTGCCGCTGGTCGTGGACGGGCGCAACTTCCTTGACCGCGAGCGGCTCAAAGAGGCCGGCTTCACGTACGAGGGCATCGGGCGCTGATGCAGGCCCTGGTGCTCGCCGGGGGCGAGGGCACGCGGCTGCGGCCGCTCACCTACACAACCCCCAAGCCGGTGATGCCGCTGGCCGGGCGCCCGTTCCTCTCCTTCATGCTGGATTGGCTGCACGACCACGGGGTGGACGAGGTGATCCTCTCCTGCGGCTTCATGTCCGACGGCGTCAAGCGGGTGCTCGGGGACATCTACGACGGCATGCGCCTGCGCTACGTGATCGAGGAGGAGCCGCTGGGCACCGCCGGCCCGGTTCGGCTCGCGTTCGACGAGGGGGTGCTGGAGGAGCGCCTGCTCGTGCTGAACGGCGACGTGCTGACCGACGTCGACCTGACCGCCGAGCTCGCCCAGCACGAGAGCTCCGGCGCCAGCGTGACCCTGGCGCTCTACCCGGTCGACGACACGGCCAGCTACGGGGTCGTGCTGACCGACGACGAGGGTCGCGTCACCCAGTTCATCGAGAAGGTCGAGGGCGAGGCGCCCACGAACCGCATCAACGCCGGCGCCTACGTGATCGAGCGCGACGTCGTCGAAACGATCCCGGCGGGCCGCGCCGTCTCGTTCGAGCGGGAGGTCTTCCCGGCGCTCGTGGGCAACGGCCTGCACGGCTACGCCGCCGAGGGCTACTGGATCGACATCGGCACGCCCGAGCGCTACCTGGAGGCGACCTGGGACCTGCTCGCCGGCCGCGTGAGCTCGAAGCTTCCGCCGCGCGACGAGACCGGCTCGCTGGTCTACGAGGGCTGCCTGCTGTCCGGTGCGCACGTGGGCCCGCAGAGCGTGCTCGGCCGCCACTGCTCCGTCGGCAGCGACTCGCGCGTGGAGCGCTCGGTCCTGCACGACCGGGTCATGGTGGGCGCCGACGCCGCGGTCGTCGAGAGCGTCCTCGCCGAGGGCGTGCGCCTGGGCGCGCGGGCACGCGTGGAGCCGGGCGCGATCGTCGGGGCCGGAGCTGTGATCGGCGAGGAGGCGGTGATCGGCAGCGGCGCCCGGCTCGACCCGGGGGTGGAGGTGGAGGCCGGCGCCCGCGTCGAGGCGGGGGAGCCGGTGCCGTGACCCTCGACCGTGCCGCGCTCGAGAGCGGGGATCCCGAGGGCATGCTCGGCGACGTGCTGGCCCAGCCGCAGCAGCTCGGCGACGCGCTCTGGCGGGCTCAATCCGCGGGCGTCGCGAAGCAGGACCGCCCGGGTGGGCTGGTGGTGTGCGGCATGGGCGGGTCGGCGATCGGCGGGGACCTTGCCGCCGCGGCGCTCGGGGATCGCGCGACGCGGCCGATCACCACGGTCCGGGGCTACGCGCTGGAGTCGTGGACCGGCCCGGACAGCCTGGTGCTGTGCGCCAGCTACTCGGGCGACACCGAGGAGACGCTCGCCTGCTTCGAGGCCGCCGGCGCGGCCGGCGCGGGCCGCGTGGCGCTCACCACCGGCGGCCAGCTGGCCGAGCTGGCCCGCGCCGAGGGCGTGCCGGTGATCGGCGTGCCCGCCGGGATGCAGCCGCGGGCGGCCGTGGTCTACATGACCATCGGCGTGCTCGAGTGCGCCGCGCTGTGCGGCGCGGCTCCGGCCCTGCACTCGGAGATCGACACGGCCGCGGCGCTGCTCGGGGAGCTCGCCGAGGAGTGGGGCCCGGACGCACCGGAGGAGTCCGAGGCGAAGGCACTCGCGACCCAGCTCCAGGGCACCCTGCCGATCGTCCACGGAGCCGGGCCGACGGTGGCGCCCGCTCGGCGCTGGAAGACGCAGCTCAACGAGAACGCCAAGGCCGCCGCCTTCTGGGCGCAGCTGCCCGAGGCCAACCACAACGAGATCTGCAGTTGGGAGCGGGGCGCGGCCCGGCTGGCGATGGCCGGGGTCTTCCTCGAGGACCCCGATCAGCACCCACGCGTGCGGCGCCGGATCGAGCTGAACGCCGCCGAGGCCCAGCGCGCCGGCGCGCCCGCGATCCGGGTCACGTCGCGGGGGGACACGCCGCTCGAGCGAGTGCTTTCGCTGGTCCTGCTCGGCGACCTGACCAGCGTCTACCTGGCCGTCCTCGACGGGGTCGATCCGACGCCCGTCGAGACGCTCGTTCGCTTCAAGGCAGCGCTCTCCGACCAACCTTGACACGATCGTGGTAAGGTTGGGCGTCGCATGGAGGGGCTCACCATCAACGAGGCTGCGGCGACCACGGGCTGGTCGCCGCGAATGCTGCGTTACATCGAGAACGCCGGCCTGATCGAGCTCCCACGGACCGACTCCGGCTACCGCATCTTCGGACCGGGCGAGCTGCAGCGCTTGCGCACCCTGCGCGAGCTGCTCGCCCGGTTCGACTGCGCTCTCTCGGATGTCGCCTTCGCCCGTCGGCTGAGCGCCGACTCGGACCTGCGCGCACAGGTGGACCGCTGGTTCGCCGAGCGCCCGCAGCTTCCCGAGGGAGTCGCCTCCGGCGACTGGCTCGGCTGGGAGCAGGACAAGCACGAGCGCCTGCTCGCCCTGGAACCGTCCTCATCCTCGAACAAAACGGAGAACGCCGTCGCATGACAGTCACCGAGACCACCAAGCAGGACTTCAAGGTCGCCGACCTCTCGCTCGCCGACTTCGGCCGCAAGGAGATCACGCTGGCCGAGCACGAGATGCCCGGCCTGATGGCCATGCGCGAGGAGTACGGGGCCGCGCAGCCGCTCAAGGGCGCGCGCGTCACCGGCTCGCTCCACATGACCATCCAGACGGCCGTGCTGATCGAGACGCTGACTGCTCTGGGCGCCGACGTCCGCTGGTGCTCCTGCAACATCTTCTCGACCCAGGACCACGCGGCCGCGGCCATCGCCGCCGCCGGCGTCCCGGTCTTCGCCTGGAAGGGCGAGACGCTCGAGGAGTACTGGTGGTGCACCGAGCAGGCCCTCACCTGGCCCGGTCAGGACGGCCCCAACATGATCCTCGACGACGGCGGCGACGCCACGCTGCTGGTGCACAAGGGCACCGAGTTCGAGAAGGCCGGCGCGGCGCCGGACCCCGACTCGACCGACAACGAGGAGTTCAAGGTCATCCTCACGGTGCTGAACCGGACGCTGTCCGAGGACCCGACCAAGTGGACGCGCCTCGGTGAGGGCGTCCAGGGCGTGACCGAGGAGACCACCACCGGCGTGCACCGTCTCTACGAGATGCAGGAGGCCGGCACGCTGCTGTTCCCGGCGATCAACGTCAACGACTCGGTCACCAAGTCGAAGTTCGACAACCTCTACGGCTGCCGCCACTCGCTGATCGACGGCATCAACCGCGGCACCGACGTGATGATCGCCGGCAAGACGACGGTGATCTGCGGCTACGGCGACGTGGGCAAGGGCTGCGCGGAGTCGCTGCGCGGCCAGGGCGCTCGCGTGCTCGTGACCGAGATCGACCCGATCTGCGCGCTCCAGGCGGCGATGGAGGGCTTCCAGGTCGTGACGCTCGAGGACGTGGTCGAGACGGCGGACCTCTTCATCACCGCCACCGGCAACAAGGACATCATCACCGCCGACCACATGCGTCGCATGAAGCACCAGGCGATCGTGGGCAACATCGGCCACTTCGACAACGAGATCGACATGGCCGGCCTGGCCCGCCTGGACGGCATCGAGCGGATCAACATCAAGCCGCAGGTGGACGAGTGGCGCTTCAGCGACGGCCACTCGATCCTGGTCCTGTCCGAGGGCCGGCTGCTCAACCTCGGCAACGCGACCGGGCACCCGAGCTTCGTGATGTCGAACTCGTTCACGAACCAGACGATCGCCCAGGTCGAGCTGTTCACGAAGAACGAGGAGTACGAGAAGCAGGTCTACGTGCTGCCCAAGCACCTGGACGAGAAGGTCGCGCGCCTGCACCTCGACGCGCTCGGCGCGCGGCTCACCGAGCTGAGCCCCGAGCAGGCGGCCTACATCGGCGTGCCGGTCGAGGGGCCGTTCAAGAGCGACCACTATCGCTACTAAGTCCCTGCAGTCGGAGATCCTGGACCCCGCGCTCGCCCCCGGCGGGCGGGCGCGGGTCGAGTGGGCCGAGGGTCAGATGCCGGTCCTGCGCTCGATCCGCGAGCGCTTCGCGGCCGACCGCCCGCTCGCCGGGGCGAAGGTCGCGGCCTGCCTGCACGTGACGGCCGAGACGGCCAGCCTCATGCACGCGCTGGTCGCGGGCGGGGCCGACGCCGCGCTGTGCTCGGCCAACCCGCTCACCGTGCAGGACGAGGTGGCGGCGGCGCTGGTCGAGCAGGGCGTGCCGGTGCAGGCCACGCGCGGCGAGGACGCGGAGATGTACGCCAAGCACGTGGGCGCGCTGGCGGAGTGGGGGCCGGACATCACCCTCGACGACGGCGCCGACCTGCTGATGCTGCTGCACCGCTGGGAGCGCCCGGTCAGGGGCGGCGCGGAGGAGACCCGCACGGGGCTGCTGCGCCTGCGGCGGCTCGAGCGGGACGGGAAGCTCACCTGCCCGGTGATCGCGGTGAACGAGTCGCGCACCGAGCGCACCTTCAACGACCGCTACGGCACGGGGCAGTCGGCCCTCGACGGCATCCTGCGCGCCACCAACCTGCTGCTGGCCGGCCGCACGCTGGTGCTGCTCGGCTACGGGGCGACCGGCAAGGGCATCGCCCAGCGCGCCCGCGGCGCCGGGGCGCACGTGATCGTCTGCGAGGTGGACCCGCTGCGGGCGCTCGAGGCCCGCATGGACGGGATCGAGGTGATGCCGGCGCTCCAGGCGGCCGAGCGCGGCGACGTGTTCGTGACCGTGACGGGCTCGCGCGGCGCGCTGCGGCGCGAGCACCTCGAGCGGATGAAGGACGGAGCCGTGCTGGCCAACGCCGGGCACTTCGACGTGGAGATCGACCTGAACGACCTGCGCGAGCTGGCCGGCGGAGCGGTGCGCCAGGTGCTCCCGCTGGTCGAGCAGTACGACGTCGGCGGGCGGCGGCTGAACCTGCTGGCCCAGGGCCGAGTCGTCAACCTGGCGGCCGGCGAGGGCCACCCGGCCGGGGTGATGGACATGAGCTTCGCGAACCTGGCGCTGGCGGTGGAGCACCTGGTCGTCAACGGCGACACGCTCGAGCACCGCGTCCTGGACGTTCCCAAGGAGCTGGACGAGGAGATCGCTCGCCTGAAGCTGGAGTCGCTGGGAGTCGAGATCGACTCGCTCACCCCGGACCAGCAGGAGTACCTGAGCAGCTGGGGCGGCTGAGCGCCCGCCGGAGCCGCCCCGGCCAACTGCAGCGAAAGGGGCGCGTGCCCCGGAAGGCAGCCCACGCGCGACCAGGGCTGGACGATCTTCTTCCGCTATCCGGAAGAAACTCGTCCAACCCCCATGACGCGAGGGGCTGGACGATTTAACCCTCGCGGGTGCCGGGAACTCGTCCAACCCCCGGAACGCAAACGGCGGCCCCGGAGGGCCGCCGTCGCGGAGGGAACTCTGTTGTGGCCGCTGTCTACGCCGCGCGCGGCAGCAGGCGCCCGAGGGCGCGGCGCGCGGAGCGGCGCTCGCCGCGAGCGTGCACCCGCAGCAGCTCGACCAGCTCGCCGCTCGGGCGGAACGGGTCGGCGATCGCGGTGCCGGAGTCGAGCTCGACGGCGGCCCACAGCTCGCCGCCGACCTCGGCCACGAGCACTTCGCCAGTCGGCGGGGAGGCGCTGTCGAGCGCGGCTAGGCGGTTCAGTCCGGCCAGGTCGGTCGGATCAGCCGGGCGGATGGTGAGCGTCTTGTCGGTCATTGGTTCCCCTCTCGGTAAGTTCGATGCAACTCGAACGATTATCGACGGCAATGGTCATAAGTTCAAATTCGGACTTCTGCTGGCTTCGATAAGCTGGGGTTATGTTGGACGTCAAGCAGCTACGGGTCCTCAAGGCCGTCTCGGAGTGCGGCTCCTTCTCTGCCGCCGCCGAGGCGCTCTCATACACCCAGCCTGCGATCTCCCAGCAGATCGCCGCTCTCGAGAAGACCGCCGGCGCCACGCTCGTGGACCGCACCAGCCGGGGAGTCCGCCTGACCGACGCGGGCCGCGCTCTCGTCGACCACGCCCAGGTGGTGCTCGCGCGGCTGGCGGCCGCGGAGGCCGAGCTCGAGGCGATCGCCGGCGTTCGCGGGGGACGGGTGCGCCTGGCGTCGTTCTCCACCGCCAGCGCCTCGCTGCTCCCGCCGGCGCTCGCCCGCTTCAGCGAGCGCCATCCCGACGTCGAGCTCAACTTCTCCGACACCGAGCCCGAGGACGCACTCCAGATGCTGCGCGCCGCGGAGCTGGAGGTGGCTGTCGTCTTCCAGTTCCACGGCCTCACCGAGCAGGAGACCGAACGGCTCTACGGCGGGATCGAGCTGCATCCGCTCGTCGAGGACCCGATGTACCTCGCGCTCCCGCTCGGGCACCCGCTCGCCCACAAGCCGCGTGTCCGCCTCGCAAGACGTGGCCGGCGAGACCTGGATCCAGGAGGGCGACCCGCGCAACGCGTGCAGCCGCCTGCAGAAGGCCGCCTGCCGGTCGGCGGGCTTCGAGCCGAAGGTCGGCTTCCAATCGGACGACTACAACGTCGTCCAGGGCCTGGTGGCGTCCGGGATGGGCGTGTCCCTGCTCCCGAGTCTCGCGCTGGCCAACATGCGCGAGGACATCGTCGTGCGCTCACTGGGCAGAGGCGCCCCGGCGCGCAAGATCGGCGCGGCCACGCTCGCCGGCCGCTACCGCTCGCCGGCGACAGAGGCGATGCTCGGGATCCTCGCTGAGGTGGCGACCGGGTTCGAGCTGCCCTCCGGCACCGCGGTTGCCGCCGCCTGACGACCTAGAGTCGCCTTCATCGAGTCGAGCACTCGCACCCGCATCCACGCCGCCGAGCGCACGCGGCCGCGCGCCGGCGAGCTGATCGGCGCGGCCGGGGGCGTGCTGCTCCTCGTCGCGCTCTTCCTGCCGTGGTACAGCCGGGACACCGACATCGCCGGTGCGGTGATCACCCAGACCTGGACGGCCTGGCAGGCGCTTCCGGTGATCACCGCGCTCCTGTTCCTGCTGGCCGTCGCCGCGATCGCCGTCCCGGCCACGCCCAAGCGCTTCCGTGGCGACCGGCTGCTCGTCCTACTCGGCGCGATCGGCTTTCTGCTGGTGCTGTTCCGGGCGATCGACATGCCCCTCCCGGACATCGACCTCGTGAAGGGCGACCACGCCGATGCGAGCCGCGGGCCAGGTCTCTTCCTGGCCCTGCTCGCCACGGCGGGAATCGCGTACGGGGGCCGGCGCGACTCGCGCACCGGCCCCCGCTGAGCGCCTACTCGTACTGCAGCGCCGCCAATGGGTCCAGCCGCGCCGCACGGCGGGCCGGCCCGATCGCCGCGAGCACCCCCGCGACGGCGGCCACGACGGTGAACGCCGCCAGGGACCCGATCGGCACCGCGAAGCGCAGCCCCTCGCCGCTCAGCGCCGTAGTGGCGAGCGCGGCCAGGAACAGCCCGACGGCGATGCCGAGCGTGGCCCCGATCAGGGCGGTGACCACGCTCTCGTGGCGGACCATGCGCCGCACCTGACGTCGGCTCATCCCGATCGCCCGCAGCATCCCCAGCTCGCGCGTGCGCTCGAGCACCGAGAGCGCCAGCGTGTTGACGATGCCGAACAGCGAGACGATCACCGCCAGCCCGAGGAGGACGTAGAAGATCGCGAGGATCTGGTCCACCCAGGCCGACTGGTCGGCTTGGAACTGCGCCTTGGTGTCGAGCTTGACATCGGCGAACGGCGCCAGCGCCTGCTCGAGCGCCCGGTCCGACGCACTCCCCGCGTTGATGAACGCGAAGCGCTGTCGATCGTTGAGGAAGGCGCCGTCGTAGTCCGACCGCGCGATCGTCACCTCGCCCATCTCGAGCGGGTTGAACTTGTCGGGATGGGAGATGGCGGCCACCTGCACGTGGAGCCGCTTGTCCGCCGGCGTGGTGAGCGCGAGCGAGTCGCCCTCGGCCAGGTGGTGCTTGTCGGCGAACTTGTCGGTGACGACCGCGCGGCCCGGCGCGACGGCGCGCAAAGCGTCGTCGTCGAGCACGTCGGTCACGGCCGGCTCCACGCCGTCGACGCTCAGCTTCTCGCCGAACGCCCTGGCCTGGTCCTGCACCAGCCCCGTCGCGACCTCGACACCCGGCACCGCCGCGGCTGCCTTGGTGGCGGCCGGGTCGATCTCCGACCACCCGTCCTGACCGACCAGCACGTGGTCGGCCTTGACGGTGTCGGCGATCCCGCCCGTGCTCGACTCGCGCATGCCGTTGCCAAGCACCGCGGAGAACACGACCAGGGCGATCCCGATCATCAGCGCCGCGGCCGTGGAGGCTGTGCGGCCCGGATTGCGCATGGCGTTGCGTCGCGCCATCACGCCGGCCGATCCGCCCACGCGCGCGGCCGGGCGGCCCAGCACGGACGCGAGCGGCGGCACCAGCCTCGGCGACACGAGCGCCACTGCCACGAACAGCATCAGCGAGCCGGGAGCCAGCATCGCCAGCCTCGGCTCCACGTCGATGCCGGGCACGAACAGCGCGATGCCCAGGATCGCCAGCGCCAGGACGCCGACGGCGGCCGCGATCTTCGTCGCGTGACGGCCGATGCGCCCCGGGGGCAGCTCGGCTCCCTCGCGCATCGCGGTCACCGGGGACACGCGCGTGGCGCGCAGCGCCGGGCCCAATCCGGCCACCAGCGTCACCACCACGCCCACCAGGAGCGACACGATCACCGTGCGAGCGGCGAGCGAGGTACCGGTCTGGGGGAGGTCGAGGCCGATCGACGCGAAGATGCTCGTGAGCAGCTTCGCGAGACCGAGCCCGGCGGCGATGCCGACGATCGAGCCGGCCAGCCCCATCGCCAGCGCCTCGGCCACGACCGAGCGCAGCACCTGGCGCCTGGTGGCGCCGAGCGCCCGCAGCAGCGCCAGCTCGCGTGAGCGCTGGGCGACGGTGATCGACAGGCTGTTCTGGATCGTGAAGGCGCCGACGAACACCGCGATGCCCCCGAAGACGAGCAGGAACACGCGGATGAAGCCGACGAACTGCTTCAGGCCGTCGAGCGTGAAGCGGTCCTGCTCCGCAGCGGTCTGCACCTTGTACTGGGGCAGCTCCGCGGCCAGCTGGGACCGGATCGAGTCCGGCCCGCCGACGAGGATCTCGTCGTAGCGACCCTGCTTGGCGAACAGCGCCTGTGCGGTGTGGAGGTCGAACAGCGCGAACGTCGCGGTGCCGATCGAGTCGACGTCGCCGAACGTCGCGACGCCGGTGACCGTGGCCGTGCGGACCGGGCCGCGCGCCTGCACGCGGATGCGGTCGCCTACGGCGTAGCCGTCTCGCTTGGCGGTCCCGGCGTCGATCACGACCTCGCCGGACGCGGTCGCGAAGCGACCGTGCTCGAGCCGGAAGGGGCTCAGCTTGCCGGCGTGCGGGTCGACCCCGGCGCCGAAGTACGGCCCGCTGCCGATCACGTCGCCGCTCTTGTCGAGCAGCCGCGCCTCGTCGGTGATGCTGCCGACCGCGTGGTCGGCGTGCTCGCGCACCTGCGCCAGCGCCCGCGCGGGCACGGTCGGACGAGCGGCGAAGTCGTCGTCGCCGACGTCGAACGCGGTCTTGGCCGAGACCACCGCCGCCGTCCCGTCGTAGGAGGACTTCGACAGCGAGTCGGCGGCGCCGCGCATCGTGTCGGTGAGCGTGTAGGCGCCGCTCACCATGGCGACCCCGAGCACGATTGCCAGGGCCGTGAGCGCCGTCCGCAGGCGGCGCGAGGAGATGCTCCGCAGAGCTACGCGCTTCATGCCGCCACCTCCACATCGCTGTCAACCAGGCCGTCGACCAGCTGGACCACGCGATCGGCGGCTGCCGCCGCGCGCGCGTCGTGGGTGACCATGACGATCGTCTGGCCGTACTCGCTGGCGGCCTCGCCGAGCAGCTCCAGCACCTCGGCGCCGGAGTGCGAGTCGAGGTTGCCCGTGGGCTCGTCGGCGAACAGCACGGTCGGCTCCGACACCAGCGCGCGAGCCACGGCCACACGCTGCTGCTGGCCGCCGGACAGCTCGGCCGGCCGGTGGTCGCGGCGGTCGTCGAGCCCGACGCGGCCGATCACGGCCTCGACCCAGCTCGAGTCGGTCTTGCGCCCGGCGATGGCCAGCGGAAGCACGATGTTCTCCTCGGCCGTCAGCGTCGGCACCAGGTTGAAGGCCTGGAACACGAAGCCGATCTGCCGGCGACGCAGCAGCGTCAGCTCCTTGTCGCCCATCGCCGTGATGTCCTGTCCGCCGATCTCGACCGTGCCGCTGGTCGGCTGATCGAGCCCGGCGAGGATGTGCATGAGGGTCGACTTGCCGGACCCGCTCGGGCCCATCACCGCCGTGAACTGCCCGCTTGGAACCTCGAGCGAGACGCCGCGGATGGCGTCGACCGCGTAGTCGCCCTCGCCATAGCGGCGCACGACCTCGTGCGCGGCCACCGCAGGGCCGAACGTTGCCTCTGTGACTGTCATCGAGTGCTTCTCCTTGTCAGGCCAGCGCAAGCGCCGGCGTCTGCTCGGCCGCGCGCGCGATGCTGCGTGCGGCTCCGTCAAGGGCTCCGGCGGACAGCAGCGCGGCGGTCGCCTGAGAGATCAGGCGCCCCGTGATGCCGCCGGCGCGGCGCAGGCCGACCGTCGCCGTGACCTCGCTCCCGCTGTCGGCGGGGGCGAGGTCGTAGCGAACGTCGATCCCGATCGGCCCATCGGCGCTGAGCTCGATGCCGTCCTCGTCGGCGGCATGGATCTCGACGTCGAAGCCGACGCGCATCCCGGCCACGCGGCCCGTCACGCGGGTCACGTCACCGGCGGTGAGGCGAGAACCGACCAGGTCCTCGACCTCGAAGTCGATCGGGGACCAAATCCTGATCGCGTCCGGGTCGGTGAGCACCTCGAGCAGCTGCTCGGGGCTCGCGTTTGCCTGTGTGCGTGTCGTCCACTGGGCCATGCGAGCAGGCTCCCAGCGGCGGGCCGTGGCGTCGTCGGCCCAAATGGCCATTTGGCCGCGCCGCGGGGATGATCTTGGGCGGCGCGCGCGTCATCCTCGAGGAGGACCCGCCGTCCTGCGGGCGGACGATGCCCACCGCCCGCAGCCGGGATACCGTGGTGCAGGTGAACCTGCTGCGTCAGCTACGTGCGCGCGTGAACGCGATGGACCCGCTCCGCGTGGACACCGTCACGGCGGCGCTGTTCGCGGTGGCGATCGTGACCGAGACGGCGCTGGCCGCCAACGGCGACGACAGCCGGCCCGTCTCCCTGGTCCTGGGCGTGACGCTGGCGGTGCCGATCGCCATTCGCCGAACCCAGCCGGCCCTCGCTGCCGTCGCTTTCGCCGTGGCGACGGTCGCCCAGGGGGTCATCGGGGACAGCTTCCTGTTCGACCACGTGACCGGCGCCTTCGTGGCGGTCCTGCTGATGCTCTACTCGACCGGCCGCCACTGCTCGAATCGACAGATCTGGCCCGCTCTCGGGGTGCTCTGGGCGGCCCTGCTCGTCGGCGTGCTGACCTCGAACGAGAGCTTCTCGCCCGATGACCTCCTCTGGTTTTTCCTGCTCTTCGGCCTGCCGGTGGTCGCCGGGCGCGCGCTGCGCAGCAGGGTGCTGCTCCAGCGCGAGCTGCGCGAGAAGGCCTACCGCATCGAGGCCGAACGAGCCAGCCTCGCCCGCAGGGCGATCGAGGAGGAGCGCGATCGCATCGCGAGCGAGCTCCAGGCGGTCGTCGCGAACGGGGTGAGCGCCATGGTCATCCAGGCCGAGGCCGTGCCGCGCCTCCTCGAGGCCGACGACACCGCCAGCGCCGAGCTGGCGCTGGCGGCGGTCGAGGAGACCGGGCGCGACGCGCTCGGCGAGATGCGCAGGCTGCTCGGAGTGCTGCGGCGCGAGGACGAGGGGCTCGCGCTCGCCCCTCAGCCCGGCCTCGCTCGCCTGGAGGCGCTGGTGGAGCGCCAGCGCGAGCGCGGGCTCGAGGTCGAGATGAGCGTGGAGGGCCTCGAGCAGCCGTTGTCCACCGGGGTCGATCTGACCGCCTACCGAGTGCTCGAGGACGCGCTTCAGGCCGCCGCCCGCCAGCGCGCCGAGCGCGCGACGGTGGTCCTGCGCTACGGGGACGGCGAGCTGCGACTCGAGGTCCGCGACGACCGCAGCGGCGGCGCCTCCGCGCGCTTCCCGGGCCTGCGTGACCGCGTCGGGCTCTACGGCGGCCACCTGAACGTGGGCCGCGAGGACGGCGTGGGCTTCACCCTGCGCGCCAGCCTGCCGCTCGGGGAGGGCTGGCGATGATGCGGCGCCTGAGCAGTCTGAACGCGCGCGACTGGCGCACGATCGACCGCGTCTGGGTCGCGCTGCTGTTGGTGATCAGCGAGATCTCGGCGTTCGCGAGCGACAAGGTCCAGGGCCCGCGGGTGCTCAACGGGCTGCTGCTGGGCGCCGTGTCGCTGGCCTTCCTGTGGCGCCGTTCGTACCCGCTCGTGTCGCTGTGCGCCGTGCTCGGCGGGCTGGGGCTCTCGCAGCTCGTGCTCACGCCGCCGCCCGACCTGTTCGTCTCGATCCTGATGCTCGGCGCCGGGTCGTACGGAGCCGGGCGGCACCTGGAGGGGCGCCGCGGGCTGGTCGGCCTCGTGCTCGCGGCGGGGACCGTCACGGTCGTCGCGGCGATCTACGACCCGAGCGACGTCTTCTTCCCGGTCGCCTTCTTCTGCATCGCGCCCTGGCTCGTGGGCCGGACGCTGCGCAACCACACGCTGCTTGCCCGCGAGCTGGCCGAGAAGGCCGAGCGGGCCGAGCACGCCAGGGCCGAGGAGGAGCGGCGCGCGATCGCAGCCGAGCGCTCGCGCATCGCGCGCGAGCTGCATGACGTGCTCGCGCACAGCCTGAGCGTGATGGTGGTGCAGTCGGGCGCCGCGCGCCGGATCGTCGACCGCGACCCACAGCGCGCCGCGCAGGCCGCCGAGCTGGTCCGCCAGACCGGCCGCGAGGCACTGGTCGAGCTGCGCCACCTGTTCGGCCCGGTGCGCCGCGGCGAGGGCGAGGCGCTCTCGGGGCCTCCCTCGATCTCCCGCGTCGAGGAGCTGGCCCGTCGTGCCCGGGCCGCCGGGCTGTCGGTGAGGCTGCGCGTCGAGGGCGAGCCCGTGGACCTGCCCGCCGGGGTCGACCTGACCGCGTACCGGCTCGTCCAGGAGGCGCTCACGAACACGCTCAAGCACGCCGGCAGGGCCCACGCCTCGGTCGCGATCAGCTACGAGCCGAACGAGGTCGTGATCTCGGTCGAGGACGACGGCGGCGCCGGCGCCGGCGCGCTGGATGAGAGCGGCGGCCACGGCTTGCTCGGCATGCGCGAGCGCGTGGCCATGTACGGCGGAGTCCTCCAGGCCGGTCCCCGCGACGACGGTGGCTTCGCCGTGCGCGCCCGGCTGCCCACGCGCCCGTTGGTGCCGGCATGAGCGTGCGCGTGCTGCTCGTCGACGACCAGGCGCTGATCCGCGCCGGCTTCCGCATGATCCTCGAGGCCGAGGAAGGCATCGAGGTGGTGGGCGAGTGCGCCGACGGCACTCAGGCGATCGACAGCGTCGCGCGACTCAAGCCCGACGTGGTGCTGATGGACATCCGGATGCCCGAGATGGACGGCATCGAGGCCACTCGGCGGATCGCGGCGGACGGCGATTCGCCCGTGCGCGTCCTGATGCTCACCACCTTCGACCTCGACGAGTACGTCTACGACGCCCTGCGCGCCGGCGCCAGCGGCTTTCTGCTCAAGGACGTGCCGGCCGACCAGCTGGTGGCCGGCATCCACCTCGTCGCACGCGGGGACGCCCTGCTCGCGCCCTCCGTCACCCGCCGCCTGATCGTCGAGTTCTCGCGCTCGGGCGCGGGCCGGCGCGAGGCGCCGCCGGCGGCCATCGACGAGCTGACGCCGCGCGAGCTCGAGGTGTTCCGCCTGCTCGCCCGCGGCATGTCGAACGCGGAGGTGGCCGCCGAGCTGGTCGTGTCGGAGACGACGGTGAAGACGCACGTGGCCCGGGTGCTGATGAAGCTCGGTGTGCGCGACCGCGTGCAGGCGGTCGTGCTCGCCTACGAGTCGGGGCTGGTGGCGCCCGGCGAGACCGCGAGCGAGTAGTCGAGCCAGCGCTCGTCGCGCTGCGCGCCCACCCGGTCGTAGAGCTTCTGGGCGCGCAGGTTGTCGTGCGCCGTGGTCCAGTCGAGCTGGGTCACGCCGCGCTCGCGGCAGCGCTCGGCGCAGGCCTCGATGAGGCCCGCCGCGGCGCCCGACCCGCGCGCGTCGGGGCTCACGAAGATGTCGTTCATCACGCCGATCCGAGCGGCGCTCAGGGTCGACCAGGTCCAGAAGACGGTCGCGAAGCCGACCGCGCGGCCGTCCTCTGCGCGCGCGATCAGCTGAAGGCCCTCCTTGTCGTGATCGTCGATCAGCTCGCGCGACATCGCCAGCAGCGCCTCGTCGCTCGGGTCGACCTCGTAGAACTCGCAGTACCCGCGCATGAGGGGGAGCAGGTCCGGCAGATCGGCTTCGGTGACCAGCTCGATCACGCGGCTGAGGCTACAGCGCATAGGATCGCGCCCGTGAGCGCGGCGACGGAGAAGATGCGCGCGGAGGGGCTGCCCGAGATCGCGGTCGAGACCTTCGCGCACTACGAGCAGCTCCTCGAGCAGGGTGACCAGGGTGTGATCCGCGAGTCGGAGATCGAGCCGCTCACGGAACTGCCCGACGCCGCCGAGCTGCCCGAGGCGGTCAGCGCCCCGCTCGACCAGGTGGTCGTGCTGAAGCTCAACGGCGGGCTCGGCACCAGCATGGGGATGACGCGCGCCAAGTCGCTGATCGAGGTCAAGGAGGGGCTCTCCTTCCTCGACGTGATCGTGCGGCAGGTGCTGCACCTGCGCGAGCGCCACGGCGCGAGCATCCCGCTGCTGCTGATGAACAGCTTCGCGACCCGCGACGACACGCTCGCGGCGCTCGAGCCCTACCCCGAGCTGGCGATCGGCGACCTGCCGCTCGACTTCGTCCAGGGCAAGGTGCCCAAGCTGCGGGCGGACGACCTCCAGCCGGTCGAGTGGCCCGCCGACCCCGCGCTCGAGTGGGCGCCACCGGGGCACGGCGACGTGTACACGTCGCTCGCCACCTCCGGCATGCTCGGCGAGCTGCTGGAGCGCGGCTACCGCTACCTGTTCCTGTCGAACTCGGACAACCTCGGCGCGGTCCTCGACCCGCGCATCCTCGCGTGGTTCGCCTCCGAGGGGCTGCCGTTCGTGTCGGAGTCGACCGATCGCACGGAGTCCGACCGCAAGGGCGGCCACCTGGCGCGCCGCCGCGAGGACGGCGGGCTCGTGCTGCGCGAGACGGCGCAGACGACCGACGAGGACATGGCCGCCTTCGAGGACATCGAGCGCCACCGCTTCTTCAACTGCAACAACATCTGGGTGGACCTGCGGGCGCTGGAGCGGACGCTCGCCGACCGCGACGGCGTGCTGGGGTTGCCGATGATCGTCAACCGCAAGACGGTCGACCCGACGGACTCGTCGTCGCCGGAGGTGTTCCAGCTCGAGACGGCGATGGGTGCGGCGATCGGCGTGTTCGAGGGGGCGGCCGCGCTGCGGGTGCCGCGCACGCGCTTCGCGCCGGTCAAGACGACCAACCAGCTGCTGGTGGTGCGGTCCGACGCGTACGCGCTGGCGGACGACTGGACGGTTCAGCCGGCGACCGATCCTGGCCCGGTGGTCGTGCTCGACTCGAAGTACTACAAGCTGATCGGCGACTTCGACGCGCGGTTCCCGGGCGGCGCCCCGTCGCTGCGGGAGTGCGGGCGGCTTGGAGGTCGACGGGGACGTCACCTTCGGCCGCTCTGTCGCGGTAAAGGGGGAGGTGCGGCTCGACGGGCCGCTGACGGTCCCGGACGGCGCGGTGCTGGAGGGCTGAGCCCCCGCCTTGCGCGTGGCCTGGACGATTTTCTTCCGCTATCCGGAAGAAACTCGTCCAACCCCCGCTCAGGCCCCGCGCGCCGCCTCGGCCTGCCGGTCCTCCAGCCGCTCCCGGCGCAGCTGCTCGGTCTCGCTCTGCGCCAGCATGCGTATGAACAGCGCGACCAGCACGAGCGCCAGCGTCATGGACTGCTCGACCATCATGATCACGCCGGCCACGTTCTGGTCCTCGATCGGGCTGAGGCCCCAGATCCGGGGCGTGTGCTCGTAGTAGGGGTAGATCGCGGTCGTGCTCCAGGTCAGGAAGATGCCGAGCGCCGCGAGGCCGGCCTTCGCCGTTCCGATGTACGCGATCGGCTGCAGGCCGGTGAGCCTCCGCCGCATCGGGACGGGCTGGATCAGCGGCCACCAGAGCGCCACGCCGGCGGCGAAGAAGGAGACGTGCTCGAGCAGGTGCAGCAGCGGGTGCTCGGCGGCCGCGTCGTAGAGGGCCGGGATGTGCCAGAGGTACATGAACACCAGCCACAGGGCGATCCCGGTCGCCGGACTCGCGAGCGGGCCGAGGCGGCGCTCGACGCTGGTCAGCCGCCGGGTGGCGGGACGCATGATCACGCGTGACAGCCCGAGCAGGATCAGCAGCGGGGCCACGTCGCCGATCAGCACGTGCTGGACCATGTGGGCCGAGAACAGGTACTCGTCTCCGAGGCCGTCCAGCGGCGAGACGAGCGCCACCAGCAGCGCCAGCATGCCGCCCCCGAAGGCGAGCGCCTGGAGCGGCCCCACTCCGCGCGCGCTCGCGGACGCGCCCACCTGCTTGCGCGCCTGCGCGAATCGCCAGACGTAGATGCCGGCGAACAGCGTGAGCGGCACGAGCACCAGCGGATCGCCGAGCCAGTGCAGGTGTGGATGGCCCGAGTTGTTACTCGACACGCACGGGATTGTCGCAATGCGGTGCCCACCCGTTACCGGCGGCGCGCCACGCTGGAGCCGTGATCCTCGATCTGCTCGCCCCACCGCTGTGCTGGTCCTGCGGCGCGCCCGCGGCCCGCGACGGTCCGCTCTGCCGCGCCTGCCGGCGCGCGCTGCGCTTCCTGGGGCCGGCGCCCGTCGTCCTCTGCGGCCTGGAGGTCTGGGCGCCGCTCGCCTACGACGGTCCCGCCGGCGACCTCGTCAGGGCCCTCAAGTTCCACGGCGCGACCCGCATCGCGCGGGCCATGGCAGCTCTGATCGTGGCCAACGCGCCCGGCACGATCGCTCGCCGGCGACCTGGTGCCGGTGCCGCTCCACCCGGCCCGGCGGCGCGCTCGGCCCTTCAACCAGGCGGCCCTGATCGGCTCGGCCATCTCGGGGCGCACCGGGCTGGCGCTGGCCGACTGCCTGCGCCGCGCCGGTCCCGATCGAAGGCAGGTCGGCCGCGGCCGTGCCGCCCGTCTGACAGGCCCCGGCGCGATCGAGGCCGCCGGCCGGCCGCCGCCTACGGCGCTGCTCGTCGACGACGTCGTGACCACCGGCGCCACCCTCGCGGCCTGCGCCGGCGCGCTCCGTGAGGCAGGCTCAGAGCGGATCCGGGCGATCGCGTTCGCGCGCACGGCCGGGCGCTGAGGGGCGGGTTGTACCATCGCTGTACGGCGACTCCCCAAGGAGGGCAGATGCGCATCCAGGTCAAGGGCCGCTCCGGCGTCACCATCGACGACGAGCTTCGCTCCCGAGTGGAGAAGAAGCTGGGCAAGGTGGCGCGGCAGGTCTCGGTGCTCGCGGAGCTCGAGATCGAGCTGAGAGAGGAGCACAACCCGGCCATCCGCGACTCGCAGGTCGCAGAGGCGACCCTGCACCTGAAGGGAGTCACCCTGCGCGCCTCCGAGCGCTCCACCGACATGGGCCGCTCGATCAACCTGCTGGCCGACGACCTGGCCCGCCAGGTCAAGAAGCACCGCGACAAGCGGCGGGGCCGCCGGGAGGCGCACCGGGTGGCGCAGGAACGGGCCGCGTAGACCGCTGAAGGCCCCCCGGCCGCGTTGCTACCGTAGCCCTCGATGACCATTCTCGAGCGTGCCCTGCGGGTAGGCGAGTCCAAGAAGTTCAAGGCCTTCGAGAAGAACGTCGCCCGCATCAACGACTACGAGCCCGAGCTGGAGCTCGAGTCCGACGACGAGCTGCGCGCCCGCTACGAGGCGCTGCGCGAGCGCTACCTCGACGGCGCCTCTCTCGAAGACCTCCTCTTCGAGAGCTTCGCGCTCACGCGTGAGGCCGGCCGGCGCGCGCTCGAGCAGCGCCACTTCGACGTCCAGCTGATCGGCGGCATGGTGCTGCACGACGGCTCGATCGCCGAGATGAAGACCGGCGAGGGCAAGACCCTCACGGCGACGCTGCCGATCGTGCTCAACGCCCTGGCCGCGCGCGATGAGAACGGTCACGCGGTGCGCGGCGAGGGCATCCACCTGGTGACCGTGAACGACTACCTGGCCCGCCGTGACGCCAACTGGATGAAGCCGATCTACGACCTGCTCGGCGTGACCGTCGGGGTCATCCAGTCCGGCATGAACGAGATCGACAAGCAGGAGGCGTACTCGCGCGACGTCGTCTACGGCACCAACTCGGAGTTCGGGTTCGACTACCTGCGCGACAACCTGGCCGACGCCATCGAGAACAAGGCCCAGCGCGGGCACGGCTACGCGATCGTCGACGAGGTGGACAACATCCTGATCGACGAGGCGCGCACCCCGCTGATCATCTCCGGGCAGCCGGAGCAGGCCGCCGACCTCTACTACAAGTTCGCCAAGCTGGCCCCGATGATGGAGCCGGGCAAGAAGCCCGAGGGCATCGAGTCCAAGTCGAAGGACTGGGAGGCCGAGTTCGACTTCGAGCCCGAGGAGAAGCACAAGACGGTGGCGGTGAGCGAGAAGGGCGTCGCCAAGGCCGAGAAGTTCCTCGGCATCGACAACCTCTACAACGCCGAGAACGGCCACCTCGTCAACCACCTGCAGCAGGCGCTCAAGGCCGAGTCGCTCTACAAGCGCGACGTCGACTACGCCGTGATCGACGGCCAGGTCAAGATCATCGACGAGTTCACCGGGCGCATCCTCGAGGGCCGCCGCTGGTCGGAGGGCCTGCACCAGGCCGTCGAGGCCAAGGAGGGCGTGGCGATCCAGGAGGAGAACCAGACGGTCGCCACGATCACCTACCAGAACTACTTCCGCCGGTACGAGAAGCTCGCGGGCATGACCGGCACGGCCATCACCGAGGCCACCGAGTTCATGAAGATCTACGAGCTCCAGGTCGTGGAGATCCCGACCAACCGGCCGATGGTCCGCAAGGACAACAACGACCAGATCTACAAGACCAAGGACGGCAAGTGGGCGGCGGTCGCGCGCGAGATCGAGCACCGAACCGAGACCGGCCAGCCGGTGCTGGTCGGCACGATCTCGGTGGAGGTCTCGGAGCTGCTGTCGAGCGAGCTGACCAAGCGCGGCATCAAGCACACCGTGCTGAACGCCAAGCCCGAGCACGCGGAGCGCGAGGGCGAGATCATCGCCGAGGCGGGTGCCCCGGGCGCGGTCACGATCGCGACCAACATGGCCGGCCGCGGCGTCGACATCAAGCTGGGCGGCAACGAGGAGCACATCACCCAGCTGGAGCTGACCAAGCGCGGCCTCCAGCCGGGCACCGACGAGTTCGACAAGGCCTGGGACGAGCTGTTCCCCAAGATGGAGGCGCAGGTCGCCGCGGACCGCGAGAAGGTCATGGAGGCCGGTGGCCTGTTCATCCTCGGCACCGAGCGCCACGAGTCGCGCCGGATCGACAACCAGCTGCGCGGCCGCTCCGGGCGCCAGGGCGATCCGGGCGAGTCGCGCTTCTACCTGTCCGCCGAGGACGACCTGGTGCGGCTCTTCGCCGGCGACCGCATCTACCGCATCCTCGACAACAAGTTCCTCGCCCAGGAGGACGACGACGGCAACGAGATGCCGATCGAGCACAAGATGCTCACCAAGCAGATCGAGGGAGCCCAGAAGAAGGTCGAGGACCAGAACTTCCTCCAGCGCAAGCGGGTCCTCGAGTACGACGACGTGATGAACCAGCAGCGCGAGATCATCTACGAGTACCGCGACCGCATCCTCGAGGGCGAGGACATGTCGGACGTGGCGCACACGCAGATCGCCGACGCGATCGAGCGGCTCTGCGGCGAGTACATGCAGGGCGACTTCCAGGACGACTGGGATCTCGAGGCCCTGTTCACTCAGCTCGAGCAGATCTACCCGACCTCGTACGACATCGACGACATCGTCGAGGGCGAGGGCCGCGAGGCGGTGGTCGAGAGGCTGCGGGCCGACGTGGTCGACGCCTACGACGAGCGCGAGCAGGAGCTGGGCGACGAGCTGATGCGGGCGCTCGAGCGCTTCATGCTGCTCCAGATCATCGACAACCGCTGGCGCGAGCACCTGCACGACATGGACTACCTGCGCGAGGGCATCCACCTGCGCGGGTTCGCGCAGATCGACCCGCTGGTGGCCTACAAGAACGAGGGCTTCGAGATGTTCACGGAGCTCATGAACAACATCTGGGACGAGTTCGCGCGCTACATCTTCAACGTCGAGGTGTCGGTCGAGCCCGAGCAGCCGGCCGCGCCGCGCTGGGGCGGCGGCCAGAACACGACCTCCACCGGCGCCCTCAACTACGCGGGCGGCCACTCGGTCCAGGGCCGCGACGCGATCGCGGCAGCCGCGGGCGGCGCCGCGGCGGGCGTTGCCGAGGCGGACCCCGAGGACGAGCAGATGATCAGTCCGCTGCCGGTCGTGGAGACGCGCCGGCTGGACGAGAACGAGAAGATCGGCCGCAACGACCCATGCTGGTGCGGCTCCGGCAAGAAGTTCAAGAAGTGCCATGGCGCCTAGCGACGCCAGTGGCCTCCGCGGCCAGCTGACGCTGCTCGCGGACTACCTTTGACCCAGCTGCGCTAGAGGAGCGCGTCCGCTCCCTCGAGGGCCAGATGTCGGAGCCCGGCTTCTGGGACGACCAGGAGCGCGCGACTGCCGTCTCGGCCGAGCACTCGAGCGTCGCGAGGCGGCTCGAGTCCTACCGCTCGCTCGAACGCGACGTCGACGACCTCGAGGCGCTCGAGGAGATGGCGGCCGAGGACGAGTCGATCGCCGCCGAGCTCGAGGAGCAGCGCGAGTCGATCGAGGGCCGGCTCGCCGAGCTGGAGGAGGCGCGCCTGTTCAGCGGCGAGTACGACCACGGCGACGCCGTGGTGACGGTCAACGCCGGCGCCGGCGGGACCGACTCGCAGGACTGGGCCGAGATGCTGCTGCGCATGGAGATGCGCTGGGCCGAGCGGCGCGGCATGAAGGTGGAGCTGAAGGAGGCATCCGCCGGGGAGGAGGCCGGGATCAAGTCCGCCACCTTCATCGCGCGGGGCGAGAACGCCTACGGGCTGTTCTCGGCGGAGAAGGGCGTGCACCGGCTGGTGCGGATCTCGCCCTTCGACGCCCAGTCGCGCCGCCACACCGCCTTCGCCGGCGTGGAGGTCGCGCCGTTCGTCGAGGACGCGGTGGACGTGGAGATCGACCCCGACGACATCCAGATCGACACCTATCGGGCCAGCGGGGCGGGCGGCCAGCACGTGAACAAGACCGACTCGGCCGTGCGCATCACGCACCGGCCGACCGGCATCGTGGTGCAGTGCCAGAACGAGCGCTCGCAGTCGGCGAACAAGGACACCGCGATGAAGATGCTGCGGGCGAAGCTGATCGAGGCCGAGCAGCGCAAGCGCGAGGAGGCGATCGCGAAGGAGCGCGGCGAGGCCCAGGACGTGGGGTGGGGCTCGCAGATCCGCAGCTACGTGCTGCACCCCTACACGATGGTCAAGGACCACCGCACGAACGTGGAGGCCGGCAACGCCCAGGGCGTGCTCGACGGCGACCTCGACAAGTTCGTGCGCGCCGAGCTGCTGCGCCGGGCCGGGAACGCCACCCCGGCCTAGCCGTCCTCCTCGTCCAAGGCGCGCAGCGAGCTCTCGCCGCTCTCCTCCAGCTCCTCCAGCACGCCCAGCAACTGGCCCACGCGGCAGACCAGCAGGCGCTCCTCCTCGACTTCCACCCACACTCCGGCGGCCGCCGGGAAGACGACATGGTCGCCTGGCACGACCGGCATCTTCACGCCCACGCTGCTCCACCAGTCCAGCCCTGGCCCAACCGCCAGCACGATCCCGTGCTGGGGCGGGGTCTGGTGCTCGCCGGGCGGCAGCAGCAGTCCCGACTGACGCACCCGGTCGGGCTCGAGCTCCTTGATCACCACCTGGTCGAATAGGGGTCGAAGTTGCTGGCGCACGCTCCATGAGGATATGCGGCCGAGCCGACTACGATTGCCGAATGGCCGACGAGGCCCGCCCTCCAGCCCCGCCCCCGCCGCGCCCGCCGCGCGGACCCAAGCCCGGCGACGTGCGCACCGACCGCGCACCCCAGAAGCCACCGATGATCCCGTGGAGCGGTCGCCGCTTCATCGCGATCCTGCTCGGGCTGTTCGTGCTCAACTGGCTGTTCGTCGCGGTCTTCGCGGCCCCCGAGAAGCGCATCAGGGTCCCCTACAACCCGAATTTCCTCTCGCAGGTCCGCAACAACAACGTCAAGGAGATCTCCTCCAAGGGCGACACCGTCCAGGGCGAGTTCAAGAAGGAGGTCAAGTACAAGGGCGACAAGGCGACCGGCTTCGAGACCGAGATCCCGACGTTCGCCAACAAGGACGAGCTCTCGTCGCTGCTCACGACGAACAACGTCGTCATCAACGCGAAGTCGCCCAACAGCCGCTCGCTGCTGCAGACGATCCTGTTCTCGTTCGGCCCGACGATCCTGCTGGTCGCCCTGTTCATCTTCCTCTTCCGCCGCGCGGCAGGCGCGGGCGGCGCGGGCGGTGGAGTCCTGGGCCAGTTCGGCCGCTCGCGGGCGAAGCGAGTCGAGTCCGAGTCCCAGACGGTCAACTTCGACGACGTCGCGGGCATCGACGAGGCCGAGGAGCAGCTGGTCGAGGTGGTCGACTTCCTCAAGAACCCGGAGCGCTACCTCAAGCTCGGCGCGCGCATCCCGCGCGGCGTGCTGCTGGCGGGGCCGCCGGGCACCGGCAAGACACTGCTGGCCCGGGCGGTGGCCGGCGAGGCGCACGTGCCGTTCTTCTCGGCCTCGGCGTCGGAGTTCATCGAGGCGATCGTGGGCGTCGGAGCCTCGCGCGTGCGGGACCTGTTCAAGCAGGCCGAGGAGGCCGCCCCGGCGATCATCTTCATCGACGAGCTCGACGCGATCGGCCGCGCGCGCGGTGGCAGTGGCGGGGTCGTCGGCGGCCACGACGAGCGCGAGCAGACGCTCAACCAGATCCTGACCGAGATGGACGGCTTCGACCCCGCGGTGGGCGTGATCGTCCTGGGAGCGACCAACCGCCCGGACGTGCTCGACCCTGCGCTGCTGCGCCCCGGGCGCTTCGACCGGCGGGTGTTCGTGCAGGCGCCGGACAGCAACGGTCGCGAACAGATCCTGCGCGTCCACACGCGCTCGGTGCCGCTCGACGCCGACGTGGACCTGACGCAGATCGCCCAGACGACGCCCGGCATGGTGGGCGCCGACCTGGCCAACCTCGTGAACGAAGCAGCCCTGCTGGCCGCCAAGCGAGGCCACGAGAAGGTGCAGCGCCCCGACTTCACCGACGCGCTGGAGAAGATCGTGCTGGGCGCCGAGCGCAAGATCCTCCTGAACCCCGACGATCGCCGCCGGATCGCCTACCACGAGGGTGGCCACGCGATCGTCGGGATGCTCACCCCGGGTGCGGACCCGGTGCGCAAGGTGTCGATCATTCCGCGCGGCCAGGCGCTCGGCGTCACGCTGTCGACTCCGGACGACGACCGATTCAACTACTCCGAGGACGAGCTGCGCGCGAAGATCAAGGTCTCCTGCGGCGGCCGGGTGGCCGAGGAGATCGTCTACGACGAGCCGACCACGGGCGCGGAGTCCGACATCCAGCAGCTCACCGGGATCGCGCGCGGCATGGTCGAGCGCTGGGGGATGAGCGAGAAGGTCGGCTTCCTCGCGGTGGCGCCGCGCGACGGCCAGAGCCCACTGCTGCCCGGGGCCGAGCCGGTCTCCGAGGCGACCAAGGAGCTGATCGACGGCGAGGTCCGGCGCATCGTGGACGACGAGCTCGAGCACGTCCGCCAGCTGCTGACGGACAATCGCGAGCGGCTGGACGCCCTGGCGGAGGCGCTGCTCGAGCGCGAGACGCTCGACGAGCTGGACGCCTACGCGGTCGCGGGCATATCGCGCGAGCGGGAGCCGGCCTCGGCCTGATGCTGGAGCTGATCGATCGCGCCCTCGCCGAGGACGTCGGCGAGGGGGACATCACCACCGCCGCGGTGGTCGAGCCGGGCGCGCGGGCCCGAGCGCGCATCGAGCAGAAGGCCCCCGGCGTGATCGCCGGCCTGCGCGTGGCGGAGAAGGTCTTCGAGCGGGTCGACCCCGACCTCCGCTGGCACGCCCACGCGGGGGAGGGCGAGTGGCGCGAGGCCGGCCTCGTCGCCGAGCTGGCCGGCAGCGCCGGGTCGATCCTCACGGCCGAGCGGGTGGCGCTGAACTTCCTCGGCCGGCTGTCGGGCATCGCGACGCTGACGGCGCGCTACGTGTCGGCGGTGGAGGGGACCGAGGTGCGCATCCTCGACACGCGCAAGACCACGCCGGGCATGCGCGCGCTCGAGAAGGAGGCGGTGCGGGCCGGCGGCGGCGTGAACCATCGCAACGGCCTGTTCGACGCGATCCTCGTCAAGGAGAACCACGCGGCGCTGGCGGGCGGGGTGGCGGTGGCGGCGCGGCTGGCGCTGGAGGCTGCCCGCGGCGGGGTCCCGGTGGAGGTCGAGTGCGTCACGCTCCACGACGTGGCCGACGCGCTGGACGCCGGTGTGCCGCGAGTCCTGCTGGACAACATGGACCCCGAGCAGCTGCGGGCCGCGGTGGAGCTCGCCGGCGGCCGAGCGGAGCTGGAGGCCTCGGGAGGGGTCACGCTCGAGACGGTCCGTGCGGTGGCGGAGACCGGCGTGGACTACATCAGCGTCGGGGCGCTGACGCATTCCGCGCCGGCGCTGGACTTCAGCCTGCTGCTCGAGCCCTCGAGTGACCCGGGTCGCGCCCCGGACCCGCGGAGATTGGCTTCGCGCCAGGCCCCGGCCTACGGCCTCGGCGGCCGCAGCACTGCGAACGGGTCCGTCACCTCGAGGTCGCGGGACGCGAACCGGTAGACCGCCGCCGGCCGCCCGCCCTCGCGGCCGGGGGCGCGGCGCTCGCCCGTGGCCGTGAGCAGCCCGCGGCGCTCGAGCACGCGCCGCAGGTTGGTGGGGTCGACCGCGTAGCCGAGCGCGGCCGTGTAGATCGCGCTCAGCTCGGAGATCGAGAACTCCCGGGGGGCGAGGGCGAAGCCGATGTTCGTGTAGGAGAGCTTGGCGCGCAGGCGCTCGCGGCCGGCCAGCACGATCGCCTCGTGGTCGAAGGCGAGGGCGGGCAGCCGCTCGATCGGGTGCCACGCGGTGTCGTCCGGAAGAGCGGGGTCGAGCCCGAGCGGCACGAGCCCGAGGTAGGCGGTCGCGAGCTGCCACTCGCCGGGATGGCGGCCCGGCTCGCTGAGCGTCTCGAGCTGCTCGAGCCAGGACAGCTCGGCAACGTCGACCTTCAGGGCGAGATGCGCGCGAATCGAGCGCTCGAGGGTGTCGCCGTGCCCGAGATAGCCGCCGGGGAGCGACCACGCGCCGCTGAACGGAGCCCGGGCGCGCTTCCAGAGCAGCGCGCACAGGACGCCCTCGCGCACCTGCAGGACAACCGCGAGCGTGACGTGGGTGGGGGAGTGCCGGCTGCTCGGGGTTTTCGACTGTGAGTCAGAGACCGTGGTATCCTTCGTGCGCATCGGTTTTCGATCATAGGTCAAAAACCGGTCGGATGTCGCGAGGAGCAAGCGAGGATTGCATGAAGCCGATTGAGTTGCCCACCCTGTCACCGGCTGCCGCGCCGGCCCTCGATCCCGAGCAGATCGCCCGCCTTCAGGACCAGGTGCGCGCCCTCGCCGAGGAGCGCAACGCGGTGATCCTCGCCCACAACTACCAGGTCCCCGAGGTCCAGGACGTGGCCGACTTCGTGGGGGACTCGCTCGGCCTGTCACGCAAGGCGGCCGCCACCGACGCCGACGTGATCGCCTTCTGCGGCGTCCACTTCATGGCCGAGACCGCTTCGGTCCTGAGCCCCGGCAAGACCGTGCTGCTCCCCGACCTCGACGCGGGCTGCTCGCTGGCCGACTCGATCACCGCGGACCAGCTGCGCGCCTGGAAGGCCAAGCACCCGGGCGCGATCGTCGTCATGTACGTGAACACCACCGCCGAGGTGAAGGCCGAGACCGACTACTGCTGCACCTCCTCGAACGCGGTGCGCGTCGTCGAGCACATCCGGCGCGAGCACGGCGACGACGTCGAGATCCTGTTCGGGCCCGACATGTGGCTGGGCGCGTACGTGGAGCGCGTCACCGGCCGCCGCATGCACGTGTGGGACGGCGAGTGCCACGTGCACGCGGGGATCCGCCCGGCGGACATCACCGCCGTTCGCGACGCCCACCCCGAGGCCGAGTTCATGATCCACCCCGAGTGCGGCTGCACCACGCAGGTGATGGAGTACGTCGCGGCCGGCGACGTCGACCCTGAGCGCACCCACATGCTGTCCACCGGCGGGATGCTCGACTTCGCCCGCAGCTCGGACGCGGACACCTTCATCGTGGCCACCGAGACCGGCATGCTCCACCCGCTGGCCAAGGAGAACCCGGGCAAGTCGTTCGTCCCGGCCAACCGCGCGGCGGCGTGCCGCTACATGAAGATGATCACGCTGCCGAAGCTCCACGACGCCCTGCGCGACCTGGCGCCCCAGGTGCGGGTGGAGCCCGAGCTCGCCGAGCGAGCCCGGGTTCCGATCGAGCGGATGGTCGCGATCACGCCCTAGGCGGGCGACTCGAGGAAGCCGGTCACCGAGCTCAGGCGTCCCTCGTCGGCGACGGTGCCGAAGTCGACGCCGCCGGCCACCGGCGCGCCGCCCTCGGGACCGATCAGCCGCCAGGCGAACCGGACGCGGTCGTTGTGGGCGTCGGGCCCGAACGAGAGCTCGAACCGATGCCCCGGGAACTGCTGCTGGGCAGCGCCGATCATCGTCGCGATGGCGTCGTGCCCGCTGGCGCTCATGAGCGGGTCGAGGTAGGTGCCGTCCTCGGTCCAGACGGCCCCTACGAGCTCGCGCCGTCGCTCCGCGTCGGTCGCGTTCCAGGCGTCGATGTAGTGATTGACGAGGTTGTTGAGATCGCTGGTCATGCGCCGCAAGGTCCCAGCGCGAGGTGCGCCCGTCGATTACCTGCGAGGTAGGTGCTCGGCCGCACGGGCGCCGCTAAGGTCGGCCGCATGGCCACCGCAACCGCAACGCCACCGGGAGTCGGGCCGCTCCTGCGCGACTGGCGCAGACGGCGCCGGCTGAGCCAGCTGGACCTCGCGCTCGAGGCGGGCGTGTCCGCGCGGCACCTCAGCTTCGTGGAGACGGGCCGCTCGCGCCCGAGCGCCGACATGGTCCTGCAGCTGGCCGACCAGCTCGACGTGCCGCTGCGCAACCGCAACCAGCTGCTGCTGGCCGCCGGCCACGCGCCCGTGTTCGAGCAGCACACCCTGGAGGACCCCGAGATGGCCCCTGTGCGCCGCGCAATCGACCTCATCCTCGCCGGCCACGACCCCTACCCGGCGGTGGTGATCGACCACGCCTGGGAGATGCTGGGCGCCAACCGCGCCGTGGCGCTGCTCACCGACGGCGTGGCGCCGGAGCTGCTCGAGCCGCCGGTGAACGTCCTGCGCGTGAGCCTGCACCCGGATGGCGTGGCGCCGCGGATCGCCAACCTGGGCGAGTGGCGCCGGCACCTGCTCGACCGGCTCGAGCGCCAGATCGCGCTCACCGGCGACGCGGCGCTGACGACCCTCCTGGACGAGCTGTCCGCCTACCCGGCGCCGCAGCACCAGGCCGGCGAGCCGGAGATCGCGGTGCCGCTGCGGCTGCGCACCGACGCCGGGGAGCTCTCGTTCATCAGCACGGTCGCCACGTTCGGCACGGCGGTCGAGGTGACCGCCAGCGAGCTGTCGATCGAGTCGTTCTTCCCGGCGGACGACCTGACCGCGGACGCGGTGCGCGCGTACGTCGCCGGGCTGACCTAGCCGCGCCGGGCCACCACGACGATGGCGAGGATGAAGCTCACGCCGAAGATCGCGCACAGGAGCGAGAGCGTCTCGTTGGGGTCGCCCTGAGCCACGGTGACGAGCCACCAGGCGGGCAGGAGGAAGGACATCACGGTCCCGGCGATCGCGACAGCCTGCGTGTACAGGGACCGCACGCGCTCATCGCCGGTGCCGCTCATCACCTCGAGGGTGTTCGAGCGCCGCCGGCCGAAATGCACGACGGCGGTGAAGGCGAGCAGCACCAATGCGACGGGCAACGCCGCTTCGAACCCTTCGGCGATCCAGAAGACGGCTGTGGTCGCGGCTGTGATGGCGAGCATCCCTGCGACCTGGACGCTCCAGTTGTTGGTCGTGTGGTTCATGTCCTGAAGATCTCCTCGACACTCGTCCCGAAGTACCGGGCGAGCGCAATCGCGAGCGGGAGCGAGGGGAGGTAGCGACCGGTCTCGATCGCGTTGATCGTCTGCCGCGAGACGCCGAGCACCTTGCCCAGGTCTCCCTGCGACAGACCACGCCCGGCCCGCCGCTCACGAACGTCGTTTTCCATTACTGTCAAGTTAGCTTGACATGTACGGTCTGTCAAGTCTCCTTGACACCGGATAGGGTCCGACCCTATGCAGCTGCTCTATCCCGAGTGCCGCGCAACCTCGCCGAACGAGCTCGCCTCCGGACTGCGGCTCGGCGACAAGGCGCCCGCGGACCGCCCCTATCTGGTGCTGAACATGGTCTCGTCGCTCGACGGCAAAGCCACCATCCAATGGCGCACCAAGGGCCTGTCGACGGAGCTCGACCGCCAGCTCTTCCACCGCCTGCGCACGCAGGCGGACGCGATCATGGTGGGGGCGGGGACCGTGCGCACCGAGCGCTACGGGCGCATGACCAAATCCGACGAGCTGCGCGAGGCTCGCAAGCACGAGGGGCTCGAGCCCGATCCGCTCGCCGTCGTCGTCAGCGCGCGCCTCGACCTGCCCGCCGACCTCCCGCTGCTCAACGAGCCCGCAGCAGCGGGTGGTGATCGCCACCGGGTCCGACGCGACTCTGCCCGAGGACCTCACCAGCCAGATCGACTACGAGCGCACCGGCGACGACCTGCAGCTGCTCGGCGCCCGCCTGCGCCACCAGCACGGAGTTCGATCGGTTCTCTGCGAGGGCGGCCCGACGCTCAACTCACACCTGCTCTCGGCGGGCCTGGTGGACGAGCTCTGGCTCACGCTCAATCCCAAGCTCGCGGGCGGCGCGGCCGCGCTGACGATCGTGGCAGGCCGCGAGCTCGTGGAGCCGGCCGATCTGCAGCTGGTCTCGGTGGCCGAGGGGGAAGGCGACCTGTTCACCCGCTGGCGCGTCAAATAGCAAGGCTGCGCAGCCGGCCGAGCCGGCTGCTTGCCCAAGGCACTGAGAAAACCCCTGCAATTGGCGCTGCGCAGCGAGGCGCCTGCTATCAATCAACCGCCTGATGGCTTCCGCTCCAACGCAAGCGCAGGGGAAGGATGCGCGCTCGCGCACTCCCCGCGCGGACATTCCCGTAGTCGAGTTTCGGGACGTCACGAAGATCTACGACGGCGGCTCCGTCGGCCTCGAGGGCGCCTCGCTGAAGATCGGCCGCGGCGAGTTCGTCTTCCTCGTTGGGCCCACCGGCTGCGGCAAGTCGACCTGCATCCGCCTGCTGATGAAGGAGCTGGAAGCCACCAAGGGTGAGATCGACATCGCCGGCAAGACGCTCGGCGAGATCCCGCGCTCGCGCGTCCCCTACCTGCGGCGCAACATCGGCACCGTCTTCCAGGACTACAAGCTGCTGCCGAACCGCACCGTCTACGACAACGTCGCCTACTCGCTCCAGGTGATCGGCGAGTCGCGCCAGGAGATCCGCCGCAAGGTGCCGGACATCCTGCGCATGGTCGGACTCTCGACCAAGCTCCACAACGTGCCGGACGAGCTGTCCGGCGGCGAGCAGCAGCGCGTCTCGATCGCCCGCGCGTTCGTCAACCACCCGCCGCTGCTGCTGGCCGACGAGCCGACCGGCAACCTCGACCCCGAGACCTCGATCGGGATCATGCAGCTGATCTACCGGATCAACCGAACCGGCACGACCGTGATCGTGGCGACCCACGACAACGAGATGGTCGACAAGATGCGCCGGCGCGTGGTCGAGCTGCGCGAGGGCCGCATCGTGCGCGACCAGCAGTCCGGCCTCTACCGCCCCGACGAGTCGACGACCGAGTTCGCGATCCGCCTCCGCGGCGAGCTGGGCGTCGGCGCCGAGGGCCACCCCAACTGATGCGCTTCAGCTTCTTCCTCAGAGAGGCCCTGCGCGGCCTGCGGCGCAGCTCCGCGCCGGCCCTCGCGGCGCTGCTGACCGTGGTCATCACCGCCCTCGTTCTGGGGGTGTTCATCCCGATCGTCCAGGCCACCACGGGCACCGCCAACGAGGTGCGCAACCGCGTGGTCGTCGACGCCTACCTGAAGGACGACGCGACCGAGGCCGACCGCATCGAGGTCCAGCGCGAGCTCGAGGCGACTCCCGGCGTGAAGTCGGTCGACTACATCTCGAAGGACGAGGCGCTCCGGGAGCTCGGCACCAAGGTCGACGACGCCAAGGGCAAGATCGAGCTGCTCGGCACCAACCCGCTGCCCAGCCTGTTCAGGGTCACCCCGAACGACCCGGACGAGCTGAAGGCGATCGTCGCCCGCATCGCGCCGGGCGGCACACCGAGCTCCGACGCGATCGACGAGGTCCGCAACCGCGAGAGCGACACCGGCAAGATCCTCTCCGCGACGGGCCTCGTGAAGGGCCTCGGCGCGGTAATGGCCGGCCTCTTGATCCTCGCTTCGATCGCGCTGATCGCGAACACCATCCGCCTCTCGGTCTTCGCGCGCCGGCGCGAGGTCGAGGTGATGAAGCTGGTCGGCGCCACGAACTGGTTCATCCGCTGGCCGTTCGTGATCGAGGGCGTGATCGTCGGCTTCATGGGCGGCGTGCTCTCGGTGCTCCTGCTGGCGATCGCCAAGACGACGGTCGTCGACCCGCTCTCGGACCGCTTCCAGCTGCTCGCCGCGCCGGACACGATCGACTTCCCGCTGCTGGTCGTGCTGCTCCTGTTCGCCTGCGTGGCCGTCTCGGCGATCGGCAGCGGCATCACGCTGCGGCGCTTCCTCAGGGTTTAGCCGCCCCTTAGAGCTGCGTAAGTACCCTCACTAACCGTGCGAAATGCGGTCCTGGTCCTCGCGTCTGCGCTCGCTGCCCTAGCGGCTGGTCTCTACCTGGGCGGCCACCCGAGCTCGCTGCCCGGCCCGATCCGGGACACCTTCGTCGAGGAGGACCGCGCGCTGCGCTCGGAGGTCGTCGACAAGATCGAGAACAACTTCTACAAGCCGGTCGACCAGTCGAAGCTCGACGACGCCTCGCTGAAGGGGATCGTCGAGTCGCTCGAGGACCCCTACTCGCACTACCTCACGCCGAAGGAGGCGCAAGGGCTTCCAGGAGTCGGTGTCGGGTGAGTTCGAGGGCGTGGGCATGAGTGTCGAGAAGGACAACCGCGGCCTGCGCGTGCTGAACGTGTTCAACGGCTCGCCCGCGGCCGCCGCCGGCATCCGCAAGCAGGACGTGATCCTGTCGGTCAACGGCCGCTCGATCGCCGGGCTCAGCAGCGACCTCGCCACCAGTCGCATCAAGGGCAAGGCCGGCACCAAGGTCGAGCTCGAGGTCTTCACCCCGGGCCGGTCCGACTCGCGCACCGTGCACGTCAAGCGCGAGCGCATCCAAGTGCCGGTCGCCACCGGCCGCGTGGTGGAGCGCAACGGCCACCGCATCGGGGTGGTGCGGCTGCTGAGCTTCAGCTCCGGCGCGCACGAGGCGTTGCGCCGCCAGGTCGACAAGGTGCTGGACGATGGGCGCCCAGGGGATCGTGCTCGACCTGCGCGGCAACGGCGGCGGCCTGCTCGACGAGGGGGTCGACGTGGCGAGCATCTTCATCGAGGACGGCAAGGTCGTGTCCGTGCGCGGTCGCGAGCGGCGCGAGGTGACCCACGACGCCACCGGCGACGCGATCGACCCGAAGATCCCGGTCGTCGTGCTGGTCGACGGCGGCAGCGCCAGCGCCTCGGAGATCGTGACCGGCGCGCTGCGCGACCGCCACCGCGCCACCGTGGTGGGCACGAACACCTTCGGCAAGGGGCTGGTGCAGGAGGTCGAGCCCCTCTCCAACGGCGGGTATCTCGACCTCACCGTGGCGAACTACTACCTCCCTGGCGGCAAGACGATCTCCACCCGCGGGCTGAAGCCGCAGGTGAGGGCGTTCGACAAGCCGCGCACCAAGCGCGACGAGGCGCTGCCCGTGGCGCTCGACGTGCTCGCCGGCAAGCTGTGAGCGCAGCCGTCCGCGGCCGCCCGGCCCGGCGCCTCGACCAGCCGCTCGTGGCGGTGCTCGAGAAGCGCGGCCGCTTCCTGGTCGCCGAGCCGCTGTTCGGGCAGGGCCCGCGCACCGCCGTCGAGCGCGGCGGGGCGGGGGAGGGCGACCTCGTGCTGGTCGGCTCGGGCAAGCGCGGCGCGCGGGTGCTGCGCCGGCTCGGACGCCCCGACGTGGCGCGCGACGTGCTCGAGGGCCTGATGCTCGATCGCGGCCTGCGCCGCAGCTACCCGCGCGCCGCCGAAGCGGAGGCCGAGGCGGACGAGCCCTACGCGGCCGACGCCCGCGTGGACCTGACCGCCCTGCCGACCTTCACGGTCGATCCCGACGACGCCAGGGACTTCGACGACGCCATCTCGGCGCGCCGCGAGGACGGCCACGTGCGCCTCTGGGTGCACATCGCAGACGTGACGGCGTATGTGCGCCCGGGCGGCCCGCTCGAGCGCGAGGCGCTGCGCCGCGGCACGAGCGTCTACGTGCCCGGCGCGGTCGAGCCGATGCTGCCGGAGGTGCTCTCCAACCGCGCGTGCTCGCTGCGGCCGGGGGAGGAGCGGCTGGCGGTGACGGTCGAGATGGAGGTGCACGGCACCGACGTCCGGCGCGTGGCCTTCCACCGCTCGCGCGTGCGCAGCGACCGCCGCCTCACCTACGGCGAGGTGGACGAGATCTTCGCCGGCCGCGCCCGCGCGGAGGAGCCGTGGGCCGCGCCGCTCGAGACGGCGCGAGAGGTCTCTCGCGCGCTCGCCGCGAAGCGCGAGTCCGTCCAGATCGGCAGCGGCGAGCCCGCGTTCGAGTTCGATGCCGAGGGCCACGTCGCGAGCGTGCGCTACGAGCACCAGACCGAGTCGCACGGCCTGATCGAGCAGCTGATGATCCTGGCCAACGAGCAGGTGGCCGGCTATCTCGCCGACCAGCGCCAGCCGACGCTCTACCGCGTGCACGAGCGCCCGGAGCCCCAGGCCGTGGCGTTTCTCATCGAGCAGCTGGCCGACCTCGACATCCCCACGCCGCCGGTGCCCAAGCACATGACGCCCCAGCAGGCGGCGGAGATCGCGGCCGAGGCGTCGCGCATCGTGGCGCGCGAGGCCGGGCGACCGGACCGCGCTGGGTTCGCTCGTGCTGCGCTCGCTGAAGCAGGCCTACTACTCGCCGAAGAACCTCGGCCACGCCGGGCTCGACAGCGCGCGCTACTGCCACTTCACGTCGCCGATCCGCCGCTATCCGGACGTGGTCGCGCACCGCGCGCTGCTGCGCGGCCTCGGCATCGACAACGCCGCGCTGCCGCCTCACGAGCTCGAGGAGACCGGCGTGCAGTGCTCGGCGACCGAGCGCGAGGCGATGAAGATCGAGCGCTCGGCCGACGACGTGTGCCTCGCGTTCCTGCTGGAGCGCCGCCTGGCCGAGCAGCACGACGCCACCTTCGAGGGAGAGGTGGTGGGCCTGATCGCCAAGGGCGCGTTCGTGCGCTTCGGCGAGGAGGGCTTCGAGGGCCTGCTCCCGAGCCGCCGGCTGCGCGGTTGGTGGACCTTGAACGAGCTCGGCACGGCGCTGGAGCACGAGGGCTCGGGTCGCCGGCTGCGCATGGGCGACCCGGTCCAGGTGAGCGTCGACCGGGTGGAGACCGCACGCGGGCGGGTCGACCTGTCGCCCGCCGATGCATACTCGTAGATTCCGATGGCGAAGAAGCGCAAGCGCAAAGCCGCGGCCGGCGACGTGGCGACCAACCGCCAGGCCGCGCTTCCGATACAACCTGCTCGAGCGGTACGAGGCCGGCATCGTGCTCCAGGGCTCAGAGGTGAAGTCGCTGCGCAACGGCGGCGTGCAGCTCAAGGACGCCTACGCCGAGGTGCGCGACGGCGAGGTCTGGCTGCGCAACATGCACATCGCGCCGTACGAGCCGGCGCGCGAGAACCACGACCCCGAGCGCCCGCGCAAGCTGCTGCTGCACCGGCGCGAGATCGAGCGCCTGGTCGGCAAGACCGCCGAGAAGGGCCTGACGATCGTGCCGACGCGCATCTACTTCAACGGCTCCGCGCGCCAAGGTCGAGCTGGCCGTGGCGACCGGAAAGCAGGTGCACGATAAGCGTCGTGCCATCAAGGAACGCGACGTGAAGCGCGAGATCGATCGCGCCATGAGCGAGCGCTAGCCAGCGGCCTGCCAAGTTCAGCGGGGGTCCGGGGGCGCGAGCCCCCGGCTGCCATCACCCCAGGCCGCGATCGGCGGCCCAGCGCGTGAGCTCGTGGCGGCTCGACAGCTGCAGCTTGCGCAGCACCGACGAGACGTGAGCCTCGACCGTCTTCGGGGAGATCTCCAGCCGCAGCGCGATCTCCTTGTACATGTAGCCGCGCGCGATGTGCTGGAGCACCTCGCGCTCGCGCGGCGTGAGCAGGTCCAGCTCCGTCTCGGGCTGCGGCGCCGGGCCGGTGAAGGCGTCCAGCACGAAGCCCGCCAGCCGCGGCGAGAAGACGGCGTCGCCGTCGTGCACGCGCCGCACGGCGTCGGCCAGCTCGGAGGGGGAGATGTTCTTGGTCACGTAGCCGCGCGCCCCGGCGCGGATCACCGCGATCACGTCTTCCGCGGCGTCGGACACCGACAGGGCGAGGAAGGTCGGCCGCTGCCCCGCCGCTGCCGTGCGGCGGATCACCTCCACGCCGCCGCCGCCCGGCATGTGCACGTCGAGCAGCACCACGTCGGGCTCGTGCCGGGCGATCGCGGTCTCCGCCTCCTCGACGGTGCCGGCCTCGGCGAGGATCTCCAGCAGCGGCTCCAGCTCGGCCCGCACGCCGGAGCGGAACAGCTTGTGGTCGTCGACGATGACCACGCGCGGCTCCGTCATCGCTCACCCTCCAGGACCAGCTCGACCTCGGTACCGGCGCTCGGCGAGCTGGTCACGCGGGCGCGCCCGCCGTGGCGCTCCATGCGGCCGACGATCGACTCGCGCACGCCGCGACGGTCGGAGGGCACTCCAGCCGGGTCGAAGCCCGGGCCGCGGTCGCGCACGAACACCTGGAGCCTCGCGGGGGTGGACTCCGCATACACGTCAACCGTCGAGCCGCCGCCGAACTTGGCCGCGTTGGTCATCGCCTCGCGCGCCGCCGCTACCACCGCCTCCACCGCGGGGTCGAGCTCGCGGTCGCCGACCACGACCACCTCGACCGGCACGCCGTGGTTGTCCTCGACCTCCACCGCCGCCGCCTCCAGCGCCGGGGCCAGCCGGGCGGCCTGGCCGGGAGCCGGGCGCCCCGCGAGCCAAGCCCGCAGCTCGCGCTCCTGGCGGCGTGCGAGCGCGGCCACCTGCTGGGGATCGTCCGAGCGCTGGACGAGCGCGAGCGTCTGCAAGCACCGAGTCGTGCAGGTGGGCGGCCACCTCGGCGCGCTCCTGCGATCGGATCCGCTCCGAGCGCTCCTCGGTGAGCGAGCGCACCAGTCGCACCACCCAGGGCGCGAAGATCACGCCGAGCACCACTATCGCCGCGATCAGGGCGAGCAGGACATCGCGGGCGGCGCTGAGCGCGTGGGTGGCCTGGAGGAACGCGAACCCGGCGGCGATCACGAGCGCGATGCCGACGCCCGTGCGCGAGAAGGCCGCGGCGACGGCGCCGCGCGCGGCCGGAGGCGCGTCGGGCGCGGCCTGCTCGACCGGGCGATTGGCGCTCGCGCCGGGCACTCCCGCGGCGGGGGGCTCGGACTTGACGGCGGCGGAGCCGCGCCAGAGCAGGGCCGCGCCGCTGGCGATCAGCACCAGCGGCCAGACGATCGCGTCCGAGAACCAGATGCCGAGCGCGCGGAAGGTGAGCAGCGCGCTCAGCAGCAGCAGGCCGGTGCCGAGCGCCACCTCGACGGCGCTCCGGCCGGTGGGGAGCCGGCGGCGCCGAGGCGCGTCTCCGGCTGGGATCACCAGCCAGCCCAGCAGGTAGATCGCGACGCCGACTCCGCCGGCGGCGGTGGCGACCACGAAGGCCAGCCGCACCAGCACGGGGTCCACGCCGTAGCGGCGGGCGATGCCGGCGCACACCCCGGCGATCCACCCCTGGGAGCGGTCCCGGCGCAGCCCCCCGAGGCTCTCGGAGCCGGCGTTCGTCATCGGTCCCGGCTCAGCCCGTTGGCCACCAGGATCGCGCCGCCCGCCGCGCACGCGATGGGCGCGAAGGCGGCGAAGCTCAGGCCGATCACGTCCAGGGCGTCGAGCATCAGCACGCCGCCGAGCGCCAGCACGGCCAGGCCCGCCACCAGCGCCGGGATGTCGGGCCCTCCGCGCACTAACCGCTCACGCACGCGGCCGATCGAGCGGTCCCCAGATCCGGGCCCTCGTCGTGGAACGGACCGTCGTTGTCGCCGAAGTAGAGCTCCTCGCGGTTGTTCTGCACCCGCAGCTCACCCAAGCCGACGTCGCCGTGCACGAGCAGGCGGGTGGCCGTTGGATGGGCGTCCGGCGCGTCCTCGTAGTTCACGTCGATTCCACCGTGGTCGCGGCCGAGCACGTGCACGTTGCCCGCGCCGACGTCGCCCTCGGTGGCCACGCACACGTCGTCGGGCACGATCACGCGCGCCTCGCCGATGCCGACGTCGAGGTCGAGCGGCACGTCCCCCTTGGGCAGGTCGGTGTCGCGCAGGTCCACCACCAGCTCGCCGATGCCCAGCTGGTAGTGGTCGCGCAGGTCGACGGTCGAGCCAGGCCGGTACTCGCGCTGGCCGATCCCTCCGTCGAGGTCGATCCCGGCCGCGGCGACCGTCCCCGCCGCGAGGGCGATCGTCAGGGCGGGCGCCACCAGCCAGCGCACCGGCTTGAGGAACGCGCCGGCCGCGATCGCGGCGCCGGCGGCGATCACAAGCGCCGGGATCAGCCAATCAGGGCCGGCCGCCGCGCCGAACGCGGCGACGAAGAAGAGGATGAAGCACCCGATGAGGACGCCGACGCCGAGCGCCGCGCGACGGGCGACGTCGCGAGCGTCGCCGCTCGGTCCTTCTCCCGAGACGAGCCACCACACGAGCACGCCGGTACCGACCAGAATGGCGAGCGGGATCCCAATCCCCGCAAAGAGAAGTCCGCCGCCGAGGAGAAAGGGAAAGGCGACGACGAGGAGCACGACCACGCCCGCGATCGCGAGCCCGCGGTTGCGACCCTGGCCGCTCCCGATGACTGGATCGGACTCGCCCTCGTTCGGCATCAGCAGCAGCGCCGCCAGGTACAGCAGCAGCCCGGCGCCGCCCACGAAGGCCAGCGCGATCGCGCCGATGCGAAAGAAGACCGGGTCGAGGTCGAAGTAGCGGCCGAGCCCGCCGCAGACCCCGCCGATCACTCGATCGCTGGTCGAGCGGGTCAGTCGCTTGCCGTTGTCCTGCTTGTCGTTCGCTTCCATGTCGATCCTCCGATGACGTTCGAGTTTCCGTCATCGAGAGTGCCGGCACCAGGGCGCCGCCACAATTGGGAATCGTCCCTAGGGGAGGCCCCTAGACGTCCCCGAAGCTGCGATCGAGGAAGGTCGCGTCCATGCCGAGCGCGAGCGCGGCCGCCAGGCCCAGATAGACCACGGCGACGGCCACGCGCGTGCCCCGCGGCACCCGGTGGAACTCGCGCGACTCGGGCGACTTGCGCGCCTGCCAGCGCCGCCAGGTCTCGAGTCCGCCGAACAGCAGGATCAGGATCATGATCGGGTTGGGGAAGGCGATGGTCGCCGCGATCAGCAGCGCGAAGCCGACGAACCACATCCACGGCGACAGCGCCGCCATGGCCCGTCCGCCGTCGAGCGGCAGCACGGGCAGCAGGTTGAACAGGTTCAGGAAGAACCCGATGTAGGCGAGCGCCCGGAACAGCTCGTCGCCGGTCAGCCCGTAGATCGCGAGCGGCACGAGCGCCGCGAGCGACCCGAACACCGGCCCGGCCAGGCCGACCCGGGCCTCGGCGGCGGCGTCCTTGGGCAGCTCCTTCATCGCGACCAGCGCACCGAGGAACGGGATGAACATCGGCGCGGACGCGGGGATGCCCTCGCGACGCAGCTGGAACACGTGCCCCAGCTCGTGCACCAGCAGCAGCAACACGAACCCGATCGCGAACTTCCAGCCCCAGATCAGCGAGTACGCGGCGACCGAGACCAGCGCGGAAGCCGACGTGGTGAACAGCTTCAGCTTGGGCAGCAGGAGCAGCAGGCCCTTGCCCTTGGCGGCGAACTTCGCCAGGAGCAGGCCCAGCGCGGCGAGGCCGCCGAGGGCGCGGCGCCAGGCGGGGCGCTCGTCGTCCCGGGGCGGGGGTCCGGGTAGGGGATAGGCCTGCGGTTGCATGCCACCTAAGTGTGGCAGCGCCGACGCTAGACTCTGGGGAGCGACAAGGGGGCGAATCAGCTTCGACGTGGAGCGTGATTTTCCCGATGTGGCGAGTCGAGGACTCCGGGTTGGCCTCGTTAAATGATCCCGGAACACCATATGTGCGGACCGTAATCACGAGTTCGCCCTCGCCGTATAAATAGGTGAGGGAGTCGCACCGGGCAGCCCGCGGCCCGGATCAGCGGCTTCATATAGCGGGCTTACCGCGACGGCAGGACCCTCGGTCGCCGCGGGACATTTCAGGAGGGTATGGCGCCGGTGACGTACCCCGCGGACCGACCGACCCGGTAGCCGAGATCAGACTCCGACGGGAACACTCGTAGCAAGCATCGGGAAGATGTTCCGCGGACGCCGGGGCAGTACCGGCCGCCTCCACTTCAGGAAACCCGCTCCAGCAGCGGGTTTCCGTCGTTTGGGAGCGAGGCGAGGTACCAATCGAGTACCAAAGGCGCTTGCAGCAGTCGGGACTCGTCGCCAGGCTCGGTGTTGCTGTCACGCGAAAGCGGAAGCGCAGGCGCGCCACGCTAGAGAAGTTGACCGACGAGGGCTGCTCCGGCGTCGTAGCCAACGAACCGCCATGCGAGCGAGGCGCTCAAGGGGCTCAGGGCCCTGATCGGAGAGGGCGAGGTGGCATAGTCCTCGGATGGGGCGTGCGAGAGCCCGGATTGCGGACGCGGCTGCGGCGTGCTCTCAGAACTTTCGAAGCCGGAATCTCAGGCGTGCGCAGCTCGCGTTCGGCGCGATGTGGAGCGGGGAGTGGGCCGCCACCGTCGCGCTGGGGGTAGTTGCGTTCCGCGATGGCGGCGCGGTCGCGATCGGGCTGGTCGGCCTTCTGCGTATGGCTCCGGCGGCTCTGGTTGCGCCGTTTGCGGCGACGATTGCGGATCGGGTGCGGCGGGAGGTGGTGCTCGCGTGGGTCGGCCTGGTACGCGCGGTCACGCTTGGCATCGCGGCCGCGGTGATCGCGGCGGACGGGCCTACAGGAATGGTCTACGCGGCGCTGGTCGTCGCCACCGTGGCACAGACGCTGTACAGACCGGCGCACTCCGCCCTGCTGCCGACTCTCTGCGTCACTCCGAACGAGCTGACAAGCGCCAACGTCGTCCGCGGTCTGCTCGACTCGGTGGCCACGCTGGTCGGGCCGCTGGTCGCAGCCGTGTTGCTCGACCTGAGCGGGCCTGCGGCGGTGTTCGCGGCGGCCGCGGGCGTGTCGCTGCTGTCGACTGCCCTCGTGGCCCGGGTGCGCTACGAAACCCCGCCGCGGGTCGGGGTCGTCCCGGCTGGCGCGGGTGCTGCGCCAGACGGTCGAGGGGCTGCGCACGATCATGGCCGACCGCCAGTTGACGCTGCTCACGGGGCTCACGACGGTGCAGACGTTCACCCGTGGCGCCCTGACCGTTTTCTCGGTCGTGGTCTCGATCGAGCTGCTCGGATCGGGCGAGGCCGGTGTCGGGGTGCTCACCGCCGCGGTCGGTGCCGGGGCCGTGGCGGGGTCCCTCGCGGCCGCGCTGCTGGTCGGCGGGGGACGGCTAGCCAGGTGGTTTGGGATCGGTGTCGCCCTCTGGGGAGCCCCGCTGGCGGGCATCGGCGTGATCCCGCACGAGTGGGCGGCGATCCTACTGCTCGCCGTGGTGGGCATCGGCAACGCGCTCGTGGACGTGGGCGCGTTCACTTTGCCGGCCCGGCTCGCCGACGATGCCGTGCTCGCCCGCACCTTCGCGGCCTTCGAGGCGATCATCACGCTCGGCGTCGGGGCGGGTGCGATCGTCACGCCGCTGGTGATCGACGCGGTCGGCATCCGGCTGGCGCTCGTCCTGATCGGCTTGTTCGCCCCCTTCGCTGTGCTCGCGGCGTGGCGGACCTTGCACAGCCTCGACGATCGCGTGCGCGTACAGGACAGCGATATCGCCCTGCTCCAGTGCGTGCCGATGCTGCGGGCGCTGCCAGAGGCGACGATCGAGCAACTCGCCGCGGGGCTGACGCGCTCCAGCCTGCCGCCGGGCGAGCTCGTGTTCGCGGAGGGCGACCACGGCGATGACTTCTACGTGATCGAGCAAGGCGAAGCGGAAGTGGTCGGAGACGGGCGACTGATCGGGACGATCGGCCCGGGCGACGGCTTTGGCGAGATCGCGCTGCTGCGCGCCTGTCGGCGCACGGCCTCCGTGCGCGCCGTGACGAGCCTGACGCTGTGCGCGGTGAGCCGCGATGGTTTTGTGGCCGCAGTCGTCGGCTACTCCCGCAGCATGACCGCCGCGGACGAGCTGATCGCGGGCCACCTGGCGCATTTCGACCGAGTGCGTTGAAGGCCTGGCGGTCCGCTCTACGGAGCGGTTTCTGCGTTTGGGGGGCGGGCCGCGGGGGAGAATGCCGACGCGGGGCGAAGTCGGGTACATGAGGCTTCCTCGCAGTCGTCGGATACCGGGCGCGATTCGAGCGCGACTCAGCTATGCGAACGTGATGGCCTCGGTGGCTCTCTTCGTCGCGCTCGGCGGGGCCTCGTACGCAGCGGTCTCCCTGCCCAAAGACAGCGTCGGGACACGACAGCTGCGCGAGGACGCCGTCACCCACGGCAAGCTCGCGAACGGAAGCGTCGACACGGGTCAGCTGCGAGATCGATCGGTCGAAGCCTCGAAGCTCGCTCTCGGCGGCGTGAAGAAGCACTCCCTCTCGCCGTGGCTTCTCGATCAGCTTGAAAGCAGGGCGGCGCAAGGACCCACCGGACCGAAGGGTGAGACCGGCCCCCGGGGACCGGGCGCCGTCCCGGTTCGCTATTCCCAGGCCGCGAGCGGCACCCCGAATCCCGTGACCGTCCTCGACATCCACGGCCTGTCGTTCACCGCGAGCTGTGACGAGAGCGCCGGCACGATCACGTTGAACTTCACCCGCGCTCGGTCGAGGCGGCGACTCTGCACGAGACCGTGACCGTCGACAGCGGACTCGACCCGAGCAATCCGGGGCCGGTCGACTTCACCGGCAACCTCCAGATCGACCTGCCCGCGGGCGGGAATCTGCAGACCGGCGGCCCTTCGGCGATAACGGGCTACACCCGGGTCGCGGTGCAGGCCGTCTACTCGGCCCCGGCCGACACGGTCGAGCTCCACATGTTCGCCACCGTCAACGCCGATGCGGGCAGATGCTCGATCGACGGTGTCGCGGTCCCTGCCTGAACTCAGGGCTCGATTCCCACCTCAACGAGGTCGGACAGCCCGTACCGGCCGCTCTGGCGCGCCAGCGCCTTGTAGCGGCCGGGCAGGTCGAGGCGCGTGGAGACGATCGCGATGCCGCGCTTGGAGGTCTTGGCGCCGGCCCCCGCGAAGCTCACGCGCGCTCCCGCCAGCGGGTGGCCGCCCCGTTTCACCCGCACCTTGGCCTCCACTCGGCCCGGCAGCGTCGCGGCCTTCACCTTCAGGACCTTCACGCTCAGGCCTCTGCGACCCGGGGGCGGCGTGAAGTGCAGCAGCGCGCTGCCCGGCCCGAAGGTGAGCGTGCAGCCCGGGTCAGAGGGCGCGATCAGCCAGTGCAGCTCGCCGCCGAGCGTCCGGATCACGTCGAGGCCCTCGGACTCGCCGCAGACCTTCATCTGAAGCTCGAGTCGGCGCTTGCCCGTCTTCGTGTCGACCGCCCACACCTGGTAGGTGCCGTCGCTTTCGCCGGCCAGCAGCAGCCGGCCGTCCCTGAACACGGCGCCGGTCACGCCCGTCGGCGGCACCGCGCCGGCGAGCCGCCGGACGGAGTGGATCGGCGGCGCCAGCGGGGCCGCGTTGGCGGCGACGATGTCGCTCGAGCGGTAGGCGAGCAGGTCGTCGCCGCTGCTCGTCCACACGAGCTTGCCGTCCGGCGAGGTCTCGGCCCACATCGCCTTGGGGATCTCGGCGGGGTCGAGCTTGACGTAGAAGCGCCACGCGAGCGTGCCCGGATCGGCGATTCCGAAGGCTCCGTTGCCGCAGGTGTTGCCGCCCGCGGCGGGGTCGTAGCACTCCATCGGCAGCAGCACCCGGCCGCCGTTCCAGGTGAGGTCGCCGATGTGGTTGTAGCCCTCCGCGGCCGTGACCTCCGCGGGGATGGCGGCTCCGTTGGCGGCGGTCTGCCGCAGGCCCGGCGTGGTCCGCCAGAGTCCCTCGAACACGCCGATGAAGAACACGCGCTGCTTGGCCGGGTCCGATGTCAGGCCCTGCCAGTAGGTGATCGGGATCGAGGTCGCGCCGGTGAGCACCCAGCGGCCCGGGTCGCGGGCCTCCGCGGCCGGCGCCAGGACGCAGGCGCACACCGCGACGACGAGCAGGACCCGCCTCACGCCGCCTTCTCCAGCCGCTCGGCAAGCCTGTTCATCCCGCGCTCGCGCGCCGCGGCCGCGGCGCGCACGAGCTCGGTCGGCTGGTCGGGGGGCAGCTCCACGTCGACCTCCTGAAGCGTCGCGATCTCCTTGAAGCGCAGCAGCTCGTCGCGCTGGTCCATCAGCGCCTTGCGGATGCTCGGCTTGGACTCGCGCACGGCGCCGTCCAGCGCCGCCTCCAGCGAGCCGTGGCGCCGCAGCAGCTCGGCGGCGGTCTTCTCGCCGATCCCCTTCGCGCCCGGGATGCCGTCGGAGGGGTCGCCCCGCAGCGCGATGAAGTCGGGCACCTGCTCGGGGTCGATCCCGTAGCGCCGCCGCACCTCGTCGGCGTCCACCACCTCGGCGCCCCTCCCGCCGGTGCGGATGTAGAGGACCGTCACGCGGTCGTCGGCGCATTGGTACATGTCGCGGTCACCCGTCATCACGAGCGCCTGTCCGCCGGCCTGCGCCTCGCGCCGCGCGTAGGAGCCGAGCAGGTCGTCGGCCTCCAGCGAGTCGTGGTCGGCCACGACCCAGCCGAACGCCTCGAAGAACGCGCGCGAGTCGGCGAACTGGGGCGCCAGTGTGTCCGGCACCTCCGGGCGCTCGGCGTGGTAGCCGTCGAACAGCTCCACGCGGTAGTCGGCGGCGTCCGGGCCGAAGCAGAGCACGACAGCGCGCGGGTCGTGCAGCTCCAGCTCGCGCAGGACCAGGTTGGCAGTGCCGAGCAGCGCGTTCACGGGCTGGCCGTCCTTGCCCTTGATCGAGTCGGGCAGCGCGTAGAAGGCGCGAAACAGCATCGAGGGGGCATCGACGGCGAGCAGCGGACCGGCCATGGTCAGGACGCTACCTTCTCTTCGCTGCCTTCAGCCCGCGCGCCCCGCCGGCTCCTGTGCGGCCAGCACCCGTAGGTTGCGCGCCGCGCGGCCCACAAGGCCGGCCGCCATCAGCCCGGCGATCCCGAGACCGATCACGTCGAGCACGGTCAGGCCGAGGCCGCCGACCTCGAAGCCGAGGCCCACGCCCAGGGCGATCAGCGTGTTCAGCACGATCAGCCCGAGGCGCGCCTCGGTAGGGCCGAGGCGGCCGTAGCCGAGCGTGAAGACCCCGAACGCGTAGGTCTCGAGATAGGTGTTGATCGACAGCACGAGGTACGCGACCACGATCGCCAGGCCGACCGCCAGCAGCATCCAGGGCGAGAGCCCGAGGCCGAGGCCGATCACGGCGGTGGCGAGGGCGTCGACGAGGTGATCGAGGTAGTAGCCGTAGCGCGGCCGCTCGATGCCGCGCACGCGAGCGAGGGTGCCGTCGAGCGAGTCGCCCAGCCAGTGGATCACCAGTAGCGCGGACGCCGCCCACAGCCACGCCTTGTCGCCGTTGGAGAGCAGGTACGCGCCGGCGATCCCGAAGGCGGCGAGCACGCCCAGCGCGGTCATGTGATCGGGCATCACCCGGGCGGGCACGCGTCGGGCGATCCACTCGAGCACACGGCCCTCGTGGTGGGCGAGCAGGAAGCGCTTGTCGCGGGGTGCGTCTGTGGTCGGGCTCATAGCGGCTCCAGTCTTGTTGACCAACGGTCAGTAAGACATACGCCGCGAGCGAGGCGCGGTTACGCGGCTAGCCGGCCCGCAGGGCCCGCGACCGCTCTGCCACCGGCTGCAGGAAGTCCGGCAGCGGGCGCACCAGCCCGCGTCCGGTCTCGCGCTCCCAGATCTGCTCCAGCTGCGCGAGGTGCTCGTCCATCACCGTCTCGATCAGGGGGAAGTCGGCGGCGCGCACCGCGTCGAGGGTGCGCGTGTGGATGTCGATCGTCCAGTCCGGCACCAGCGGCGCGTGCATCGCCATGTCGCGCGCGATCTCGAGCTGCCGCAGCAGCGTGCGCATCAGCCCGACGATCGTGGAGTTGCGGGTGGCTCGGGCGAGCGCCAGGTGGAACTTCAGGTCGAGCTGGAGGAAGAGGTCCTCGTGGGTGAGGAAGTCGTCGCTGCCAGCGAGCTCGCGCTGGCGGTCGATCGTCTGCATCATCACGGCGAAGTCCTCGTCGGTGGCGTGCACCGCCGCCAGCTGCGCCACCCGCGGCTCCAGCAGGCGGCGCGCCTCGAGCACGCCCGAGATCTCGCCGAAGCGGATCTCCTGCCGGCTGCGCAGCAGCTCGCGCGGCACCAGCTCCGAGGTCACGAAGATGCCCCCGGACTGTCCCCGGCGCACCTCCAGCACGCCGGCCTCGGTGAGTGTCTTGATCGCCTCGCGCAGGGTCGGCCGGCTGATCCGCATCTGGGCGGCCAGCTCGCGCTCGGAGGGCAAGCGGTCGCCGGTGTGCAGGTCGCCGGCCTTGATCTGCTCGGCGATCTGCTCGACGGCCTCCTCGAACGTCCGGCGAGTCGAGACGGGCTCGAAGGAGCGCATTGCAGAGGCGATCATCGCATCGCCAGCGAGCGCCGCGCGGCTTCCACCCGCTCCAGCGCTTGGCGCTCAGCCACGTCGAGAGGCGTAGCGCCCTCCACGGCCGACGTGGCGATCGCGTCGTCGAGCCGGTCCATGGCGTGCTCGATGCGCGCCTGCTCGGTTGCGCCGCCGCCGTCGCCGAACCACTCGCCGGCCACGTGGATCAGGCCCCCGCAGTTGGCCAGGAAGTCCGGCACGTAGAGGATGTCGCGCTCCAGCAGCGTGCGGGCCACGCCGCGGGCGGCGAGCGGGTTGTTGGCCGCGCCGGCGACGATGCCGACGTCGAGCGACCGCGCCAGCGCGTCGTCGATCAGGGCACCGCCCGCGCAGGGAGCGAGCACGTCCAGGCGCATCCCGAGGATCGCCTCGGCGGTCGGAGCAACGGCCACGCCGTGCTGGGTCGCGAAGCGCTCGCAGCGCGAGCCGTCGAGATCGCAGGCCACGACGCGCGCGCCCGCCGCGGCGAGCCGCTCGGCCAGCGCACCGCCGACCTTGCCCAGCCCGATCACGCCGACCCGGCGCCCGTCCAGCTCGTCCGAGCCGGTCTGGGCCGCCAGGGCGCGGCGCATCGCCGCGATCACGGTGTCCGCGGTCACGGGGGAGGGGTCGCCGCCGCCGCCCTTCGCGACCGAGCGCCCGGTGCAGAAGCTCGTGAAGCGGGCCATGTGGTCCATGTCCGCCGTGGTGGTGCCGATGTCCTCGGCCGTGATGTAGGCGCCGCCGAGCCCCTCGATCACCCCGGCCGCCGCCTCGAGCCGCTCGAGCCGGTGCGAGTCGTCGCCGTCGTCGATCATCACCGCCTTGCCGCCGCCCAGGTCGAGCCCGGCGGCCGACGCCTTCAGCGTCATCGTGCGGGCCAGGCCCATCACGTCCTCCAGCGCCTCCCGCAGGCCGCCCGGATAGCGCTTCAGCCGCAGGCCGCCGAGGGCGGGACCGAGGACCGTCGAGTGCACGGCGACGATCAGGCGCAGACCCGTCCGCGGGTCCTGGCGGATCACGATCTGCTCGTGGTCGTCGCCGGCGACTCCGATCGAGCCAGGACGGGCTGCCGAAATGGTCATATCCCTTGACCTTATACCCGGTAGCGGCAGACGACAACAGTGATTGGATGCTCGCATCCGGGTACCACCAATGGTAAGTTGAGTTCACCAATGGCGAGGGAGACGACACTGGCACGCCGCCGCGGCGCCGCTGTCCAACCGGGACGGCGCCGTCAGGGCACCCCCAACGGAAGTCGTGCGGACGCGCGGCCCGAGGTCAGCCTCGACGACAAGTACGTGCTCGAGGACGGGCGCATCCTGATCACCGGCGTACAGGCGCTCGTGCGCCTGGTGCTCGACCAGCACCGCGCCGACCTGCGCCGCGGCCTGACCACCGGCACGATGATCTCCGGCTACCAGGGCTCGCCTCTCGGCGGCCTCGACAAGGAGCTCGCGAGCAACCGCGAGCTGCTCGAGCAGCACCTCGTGCGCCACGTGCCCGGCCTCAACGAGGAGCTCGGCGCGACCTCGGCGTGGGGGAGCCAGCTGACCGGCCAGCTCCCCGGCGCCAAGCACGACGGCGTGCTCGGCATGTGGTACGGCAAGGCGCCGGGCCTCGATCGGGCCGCCGACGCGCTTCGCCACGGCAACTTCGTCGGCGTCTCGCGCACCGGCGGCGCGCTGGCCGTCGTCGGCGACGACCCAAGCTGCAAGTCCTCCACGATCCCGAGCGCGTCCGAGTCGCTGCTCGCCAGCCTCCACATGCCGGTGTTCTTCCCCGGCAGCCCGGCCGAGGTGATCGACCTCGGCCTGCACGCCTACGCCTGCTCGCGCGCGTCCGGGCTGTGGGGCGGCTTCAAGATCGTCACGAGCGTGGCAGACGCGGTCGGCACCGCCGACGTGGCGCCCGGCCGCGTCTCCCCGGTACTGCCCGACCTCGGCTACGAGCACGTGCCGAACGGCAACCTGCTGCCCCCGGCGTCGCTCGACCTGGAGCGCACGCTGCTGGGCGTGCGCACCGACCTTGCGCTCGCGTACGCGCGTCAGAACGACGTCAACCGCATCGAGGGCGCGCGCGACGCCTGGCTGGGCATCGTCGCCGCGGGCAAGCCCTACTACGACCTCAAGCACGCGCTGCGCGAGCTCGGCCTCGGCGACGCCCAGCTGGAGCGCGCCGGCATCCGCATCCTCAAGCTGGGCATGATCTGGCCGCTCGAGGGCGAGATCGTGCGGGAGTTCGCGCAGGGCCTCGACGAGATCCTGGTCGTCGAGGAGAAGGGCCCGTTCGTCGAGACCCACCTCAAGGACGCGCTCTACGGCGCCTCCCGCGCGCCGCGCATCCTCGGCAAGCGCGACGAGAACGGCCAGCCGCTGCTGCCGCTCGAGCTGGACCTCGACGCCGACCTGCTCGCTCGCGCGGTGGGTGCCCGGCTGCGTGGTCGCGGCCTGCGCCTCGACTCGGTCGAGGCACAGCTGGACCGCCTCGACGGCATCGCCGGCCGCCCGGCGGAGCTGCCCATGGCCCAGCGCGCCCCGTTCTTCTGCTCCGGCTGCCCGCACAACTCGTCGCTGCCGGCGCCCGAGGGCACGCTCGTCGGCGCAGGCATCGGCTGCCACACGATGGTCCTGCTCAACCCCGAGGGGAACGGCGAGATCACCGGCCTCACGCAGATGGGCGGCGAGGGCGCGCAGTGGATCGGGCAGGCCCCCTTCACCGACGACAGGCACCTCGTCCAGAACCTGGGCGACGGCACGTTCCACCACTCCGGCTCGCTGGCCGTGCGCGCCGCCGTGGCTTCCGGCGTGAACATCACCTACAAGCTGCTCTACAACGACCACGTCGCGATGACCGGCGGCCAGCAGATCGAGGGCCAGCTGCCGGTGCCGGAGCTGACCCGCTGGCTCGAGCTCGAGGGCGTGCGCCGGATCATCGTCACGGCCGAGGACACGAGTCGCTACAAGGGCGTGAAGCTGGCCTCGATCGCCGAGCTGCGCGACCGGTCGCAGCTGCTCGTCGCCCAGCAGGAGCTGGCCGAGGTCGAGGGCGTGACTGTCCTGATCCACGACCAGGAGTGCGCCGCCGAGAAGCGCCGGGCGCGCAAGCGCGGCAAGCAGGCGGAGCCGGCTGAGCGCATCTGGATCAACGAGCGCGTGTGCGAGGGCTGCGGCGACTGCGGGCAGAAGTCGAGCTGCCTGTCCGTGCAGCCGGTCGAGACGGAGTTCGGGCGCAAGACCCAGATCCATCAGGCCTCCTGCAACAAGGACTACTCCTGCCTCGAGGGGGACTGCCCCTCTTTCCTCACGGTCGTGCCGGGCAAGCAGGCCCGGCACGAGACCCCGCCGCTGACCGTCGAGCTGCCGGAGCCCCACCTGCTGGTCACGGACACCGACTTCGCTGTGCGCATGATGGGCATCGGGGGCACCGGCGTGGTGACGGTCAACCAGGTGCTCGGCATGGCGGCGCTGATCGACGGCCTGCACGCGTCCGGCCTCGACCAGACCGGCCTCTCCCAGAAGGGCGGCCCCGTGACCTCCGACCTGCGCATCTCACGCGAGCCGCTGGCCGCGGCCTCGAAGGCGCCCGCGGGCTCGATCGACCTCTACCTGGGCTTCGACCTGCTCGGGGCGGCCAGCGACAAGAACCTCGTAACCGCGGCGCCCGACCGTACCGTCGCGGTGGTCTCCACCAGCGCCGTGCCGACCGGCCGCATGGTCATCGACCCGAGCGAGCGCTTCCCGCAGCTCGCCGGCCAGCTGGACCGCATCGACGCCGCGACCCGCCCCGAGCACAATCTCTACCTCGACGCCCAGCAGCTCGCCGAGCGGCTCTTCGGCGACCACATGATGAGCAACACGCTCGCGCTCGGCGCGGCCTATCAGCGCGGCATGCTGCCGGTGTCGGGTGAGGCGCTCGAGCAGGCGATCAGGCTGAACGGCGCGGCCGTCGAGAAGAACCTGGCCGCGTTCGCGTGGGGCCGCGCGGTGGTGGCGGCTCCGGACGCGGTCGAGGCGGCCACGCGCCCACCCGCCCCGCCGAAGCACGAGCTGTCCGAGGCCGAGCGCGAGCTGGTCACGCTCGCCATCAACGGCGACGGCGGCGAGCTGCGCCGGCTCGTGGAGCTGCGCGTGCCCGAGCTGGTCGCCTACCAGGACGAGGCCTACGCGCGCCGCTACGCCGAGGCGGTGCGCCGCGTGCACGTGGCCGAGCAGGAGCGCACGCCGGGACACGCCGAGCTGGCTGAGGCGGTCGCCCGCCAGCTGTTCAAGCTGATGGCCTACAAGGACGAGTACGAGGTCGCGCGCCTGCACCTGGACGCGGTCGAGCAGGCGAAGCTGCAGGCCGAGTTCGGCGCGGACGCCAAGGTCGCCTTCAACCTGCATCCGCCGATGCTTCGAGCGCTGGGCCTGAAGCGCAAGCTCCAGCTCGGCGCCTGGTTCACCCCCTCGTTCCGGGCGCTCTACCGGATGCGCCGCCTGCGCGGCACCAAGCTCGACCCGTTCGGGCTCGCCGGCGTGCGCCGGGTCGAGCGGCAGCTGATCCGCGAGTACGAGGAGATGGTGGCCGAGGCACTCGTGCGGCTCACCCCGGAGACCCACGCCACCGCGCTCGAGCTGCTCGAGCTGCCGGACGTGATCCGAGGCTACGAGGAGATCAAGCTGCGCAACGTGGCGCTGTTCCGCAAGCGCGCCCAGCCGCTGCGCAAGCGTCTCACCCGCCCTGCGTAGTCTCTGGGGCATGAGCTCGACCTTCACGATCGGCGGCGATCTCGAGGTCCGCCGGCTCGGCTTCGGCTCCATGCGCATCACCGGCGAAGGGATCTGGGGTCCGCCCGACGACCCCGAGTCCGCCAAGCGGGTCCTGCGCCGCGTCCTCGAGCTGGGCGTGAATCTGATCGACACCGCCGACTCCTACGGGCCCGAGGTGAGCGAGAACCTGATCGCCGAGGCGCTCTACCCCTATCCGGACGACCTCGTGATCGCGACCAAGGGAGGCCTGCGCCGCACCGGCCCCGGCCAGTGGCCGCGCGACGCCCACCCGGACCGGCTGAGGGAGTGTTGCGAGGGCAGCCTGCGGCGGCTGCGCCTCGACCGGATCGACCTCTACCAGCTGCACGCGCCGGATCCGAAGGTGCCGCTCGAGGACTCGTTGGGAGCGCTCAAGCAGCTCCAGGACGACGGCAAGATCCGCCACATCGGCATCTCGAACGTCTCCGTCGAGGAGCTGGAGCGCGCTCGTGCGCTCGTCGACGTGGTCACCGTCCAGAACCGCTACAACCTGGTCGACCGCCACGCCGAGGACGTGCTCGACGCCTGCGACGCGGCGGGCATCGGCTTCATCCCGTGGTTCCCGCTGGCCACCGGCGACCTCGCGCGCCCCGGGGGTCCGCTCGACGAGCTCGCGCGCGCTCACGACGCCACGCCGGGCCAGCTGGCGATCGCCTGGCTGCTGGAGCGCTCGCCGGTCGTGCTGCCGATACCGGGCACCGCGTCGGAGCAGCACCTCGAGGAGAACGTCGCCGCCGGCGAGCTTCGCCTCGGGCGCCAGGAGCTCGAGCGCCTCGCCCACGCCGCCTGATTGCACACTTTTCCGAGGGGGTAAACGAACCGTCATGTCACGCGAGATCCGCCCCAAGAGCCTGGACCACGTGGCGCTCTGGGTAGACCAGCGCCAGGCGCTGGCGACCTTCCTCTGCGACCACCTCGGCATGCATGTGATCGAGGAGACCGACAACTTCACGCTCGTGGGCGTCGACGCCAAGCTCGGCAAGCTGACGCTGTTCGACGCGGACGGGCCGCGCGAGCGGGGCTCGATCGAGCACATCGCCCTGCGCGTGGGGGACCTCGACGCCGCGGTCGCGCGCCTGCCCGAACGCGCTGTCGTGGCCGAGAACGGCGTGGCGCGCTTCGAGGGGCCTGGCGGGGTTCCGCTGGCGCTGATCCAGCGCGACGGCGTCGAGTTCGACCTCGACCACGTGGTGCTGCGCCTGCCCGATCGCGACGGCGCGCTGGCGGAGCTCGAGGCGATGGGCTTCGAGCGCCGCGACGGCGGGCTCGCGGTGAGCGATCGCGAGCTGCGCATCGTGGAGGGCGACGGCGCCGACGGTCAGCGCCCGCTGCTGAACCACATCGCTCTGCTCGTGGACTCGGCCGACGAGGTGCAGCGCGACGCCGAGGAGCGCGGCGTGGAGATCGACGACGTCAAGGACGCCCCCAACACCCTCGCGGTGTTCCTCCGCGGCCCCGCCGGGGTCCGCATCGAGTACGTCGAGCACAAGCCGGGCTTCGCCCTGGTCTGAGCCATTGGCAGACCTCGTCGTCGCCGGGGCCGGTATGGCCGGCCTCGTGGCGGCGGTCGAGGCGCGCCGCCTGGGGGCAACACCGGTCGTGCTCGAGAAGCTCGACCGCCCAGGCGGCTCCATGCGCCTGTCGAGCGGCGTGGTCTGGCGCCATCGCCGGCTGGATCGGTTCCGCGCCGAGTGCCCGGACGGGGATCCCCTGCTGCAGCGGCAGGTGTTCGAGCGGCTCGACTACGACCTGCGCTGGCTGGAGTCGCTGGGCGCGCCCGTGCTCGCGCGGGAGACCGGCAACGAGCTGACCACCGGCGTGCGGTTCGATCCCGAGCGGCTCACGGCAGGTGCTGGTCGAGGCGGCGGGGGACGTGCGCCTGTCCGAGCCGCTGCGCGACCTGCCCGACTCGGGCCGGCGATCCTGGCGACAGGCGGCTTCGGCGCGAGCCGCGAGCTGCTGCGCCAGCACGTGACGCCCGAGGCCGATCACGTGCTGCGTGCGTGCGGCGCCGGGCTCGACCGGCGACGGCCTGCGACTCGGGCTCGAGGCCGGAGCCGCCGAGAGTGCCGGCCTGGGCTGGGTTTACGCTCGCGCGATGCCGGCACCGCCCGCCCGCGTCGAGCCCGTCGACTTCGTGCGGCTCGCGCAGCTGTACGCACGCCACGCGGAGGTGACCAACGAGCGCCGCGAGCGCTACGACACGGCGACCTGGTCGGAGGTCGACACGGCGGCGTGGATGACGCGACAGCCGCGCGCGCGGGCCTGGTTCCGCGTGCCCGAGGCTGCGCTGGCGCAGCGCGTGCGCGAGCGCAGCGTGGGGGAGATGGTCGAGGCCGCGGCCGCCGCCGGGGCGCCCGTGCGGCGAGAGCCGGGCCACGTGACGGTGGAGACGGTGGCCGGCGTGACCACCACGCTGGGCGGGCTCGCGATCGACGCGCACGCGCGCGCCGCGGCCGACCTGTTCGTCTGCGGGGCCGACGCCGGCGGCATCGCGACCGGCGGATACGCCAGCGGCCTCGCGGCCGCGCTGGTATTCGGCCGCATCGCAGCGCGCGCGGCGCTCGGGGAGAGCCCGTGAACCACAGCTTCGGGAGCGGCGAGCCCTTCCAGGTCGGCGTGGAGGAGGAGCTGCTGCTGGTCGATCGGGAGACGCTGCAGCTCGATCACGTCGCCCACGACGTGCTCGCCGGCATCGACCTGCCGGAGGTTCGGGCCGGGCACGAGGCGTTCCTGGCCGAGCTCGAGGTGCGCTCCGAGCCGCGCGCCAGCGCGGTTGAGGCGATCGCCGACATCTCCGAGGGTCGTGCAGCGGTGCGTGCCGCCGGCGGCACGCCCATGGCCGTCGGCCTGCACCCGGACGCCGGCTTTGGCGACGTGCGGCTGGTGGACTCCGACCGCTACCGCCGCGTGGAGGGCGAGATGCGCGGCCTGATCAGGCGCACGCCCGAGTGCGCGCTGCACGTGCACGTGGCGATGCCGTCGCCGGACGCCGCCGTACACGCACTGATGGGCCTGCGCGAGGCGCTGCCGCTGATCGGCGCGCTGGGCGCCGGCTCGCCGTTCTGGTTCGGCATGGACTCCGGGCTGGCGAGCGCGCGCTCGGCGGTGATCCGCGCCTACCCCGGCCGCGGGGTGCCGCCGCCGCTGCGCAGCTGGGACGAGTACCTCGAGACTCTCGACGGGATCCGGCTCGGCGGCGGCCCCGAGGACCACACGATGGTCTGGTGGGACGCACGGCTGCAGCCGCGGCTGGGGACCGTGGAGCTGCGCGAGCTGGACGTGCAGACCGGCCTCGACGAGGCGGCCGGCATGGCCGCCCTGGTGCACGCGCTGGCGCGCCGCGCGGTCGAGCGACCGCCGGACGATCTGGCGCCCGCCCAGGCCCTCCACTGGTCGAGCTTCCGCGCCGTCCGGGACGGAATCGACGCCGAGCTGCTCTTCCGCGGCCGCCTGCGCCCGGCGCGCGAGGCGGCGCGTGAGCTCCTCGACGACCTCAGCGGAGAGGACGACGCCCTCGAGGGCGTCGAGCGGATCCTGCGTGAGGGCGGTGCCGCGGCACGGCAGCGCGCGATCCACGCCGAGGGCGGGATGCCGGCCCTGTTGCGCTACCTGGCGGACGAAACCGCGCGCAGCGCTATAGGGCGGGCCGGAGCGAGTGTGGGCCCCCGCGGTCACGCTATGCGCGACCGAGAGGGCCCACACTCAACTGCTTAGGCGGCTTCGCGCAGCGCCGCGACCGTCTCGTCCTTGGAGAGGCGCCGCAGCGCCTTCTCCTCGAGCTGACGGACGCGCTCGCTGGAGAGCCCGAGCCGGCGGCCGGTCTCGCGGAGAGCCTTGGGCTCCTCGCGGTCGAGGCCGAAGCGCAGCGTGATCACGGTGCGCTCGTTCTCCGGGAGCGTGCCGACCGCGTCGCGCAGCGCCTCCCAGTTGAGCTCGGAGCTCACGTAGTCCTCGATCGAGGGACCGTCGCCGGCGATCAGATCGCCGAGCGCGGTGTCGCCGTCCTCGCCGACGCCCTGGTCCAGGCTGGCCGGACCGCGGTCGGCGCGGCGGATGTCGACCACCTCATCGACCGGCAGGTCGACCCGCTCCGAGATCTCCTCGTCGGTGGGCTGGCGGCCCAGCTCGACGGCGAGCTTGCGCTCCGCGTCGGAGATCTTGCGCGCTCGCGCCACGATGTGCACGGGAAGTCGCACCGTGCGGCCCGAGTTTGCGAGTCCGCGGCCGATGGCCTGGCGGATCCACAGCGTGCCGTAGGTGGAGAACTTGAAGCCCTTGCGCCAGTCGAACTTCTCGACCGCGCGAATCAGGCCGAGCATGCCCTCCTGGATGAGGTCGCCAAGCGGCAGGCCCTGGCCCTGGTACTTGCGCGCCACCGAGATCACGAGCCGCAGATTCGAGTTGATCATGCGGTCCTTGGCCTCGAGGTCTCCGCGCTCGATGCGCTGGGCCAGCTCGACCTCCTCCTCAGCTGTGAGAAGGGGGTGCTTGCGTGCCTCGTTGAAGAACAGCTGCAGCGAATCCTCCAGCTCCGGAGTGAAGGAGTAGCTGGGAGTTGACTTGGTGCTCGTAATAAGTCCTTCGTTAGATAGTTCGACGTTCATCGAAAGTATACCTCATTGGCGTCCCAGACTGAAGCCCGGTGTGTTGTTGTACGCACAAGTAAGTACTCCCAGATGCCCGATTTGTTACTTACGAATCGTAAGGCGTGGCTCGGCGGTCCGCGGGTAAGCAGCAGGGGATGCACGTGATGGCTCCCGATCGCGCTGACCTGCGCCGGTTCGCGCAGATCCGGCTCGATCGCCCCGTCGTCCTGAGCCTCTACCTGAACCTCGATCCGACGGAGTTCGCGACTCCGCCCGCACGTGCGACGGCCGTTCGTTCCCTCCTCGACGAGGCCGATCGGCGCGTGCGTGACCTGAAAGAGCTGCCGCACTACGACCGCATGGAGCTGCGCGCCAACCTGAAGCGGGCGAGCGAGGTGCTCGAGGGCGAACTGCCGACCGAGGGGGCGCATGCCCTCGCGATCTTCAGCGCCGAGTCCGCCGATCTGTTCGAGACCCTCAAGCTGCCTCGGCCGCTGCCCAACCGGGTCGCGATCAGGCGGTCGCCGCTGATCGCGCCCCTGGCTCGGCTTGCGCGCCGCGAGCGCTGGTGCGTGGCGCTGGTCAACCGGCGCGACGCGCGCATCTTCCGCGGCTCGCCGGATGGCCTCTTCGAAATCGAGCGGATCCACGACCTCGTCTTCGGGCAACACGATCAGGGCGGCTGGTCGCAGGCGCGCTTCCAGCGCGGGATCGAGAAGGAGAAGGACGACCACCTCAAGCACACCGCCGAAGCGCTGATGAAGCACTTCAAGCGCAGACCCTTCGAGCGGCTGATCGTCGGCGGCCCGCGCGAGGTGGCCGCGGACTTCGAGTCGAAGCTGCACGGCTACCTGTCCGAGCGCCTGGCGGGGCGGATCGACGTGGACGTCGAGCACTCGAGCGCCGACCAGGTGCTCGAAGCGGTGCAGCCGCTCTTCGACGAGCTCGAAGAGGAACGCGAGGCCGAGGCGTTCGAACGCATTGGCGAGGCCGGCCGGGCGGCGATCGGGCTCGAAGAGGTCCTGCGAGCCCTGAACGAGCGGCGCGTGGAGACGCTGGTCGCCGACGAGCAGCTGTCCGTGCCGGGCACCTGCTGCCCCGCGTGCGGCTGGCTCGGGCCGGCGGGAGAGAGCTCCTGCCCGGTGGACGAGACGCAACTGGAGGCGCTCGAGGACCTCACCGAGGAGGCGGTCGAGCTGACGATCCAGCAGTCGGCGGACATCCTGGCGGTGCGGCGCAGGCGTGACGAGCTCGCCGAGCGCGCCGGCGGCGTGGCCGCGCTGCTGCGGTTCTAGATCTCGGCGGCTGGTTCGCCCCCGCCTGGCGGCGGGGGCAGGACCGTTGAGTAAGTTGATTGGTCATGAGCGAAGCCGCGATCGAAGCAACGGACCTCGTCCGGGAGTTCAAGAAGGGGCCGCGCGCGGTTGACGGGATCGACCTGCGGGTGGAGGCCGGCGAGGTCTACGGCTTCCTCGGACCCAACGGCGCGGGCAAGTCCACGACCGTCCACATGCTCACCACGCTGCTGCCGCCCACCTCGGGCACGGCCCGGGTGGGTGGTCATGACGTAGTGCGCGAGGGCCCCGCGGTGCGCGCCGCCATCGGCGCCGCCCTCCAGGAGGCGGCGCTCGACCCCTTCCTCACCGGCGCCGAGCACATGCGGCTCCAAACCGCGCTGCACGGCATCCGCGGTGCCGAGGGCAAGCGCCGCTCCGGCGAGCTGCTGTCCCGCGTCGGCCTCACGCAGGCCGCCGACCGCAAGGTGCGCGGCTACTCCGGGGGCATGAAGCGCCGGCTCGACCTGGCATTGGCGCTCGTGCACGAGCCGCGCATCCTCTTCCTCGACGAGCCGACCACCGGCCTCGACCCGCAGAGCCGCAGCGCCCTCTGGGCCGAGGTCCAGCGGCTCGCGTCGGACAGCGGGGTGACCGTCTTCCTCACCACGCAGTACCTGGAGGAGGCCGACGTCCTCGCGGACCGGATCGGGATCATCGACCACGGCCGGATCGTGGCCGAGGGCACGCCCGAGGCGCTCAAGGCCGAGATCAGCCGCCCGACCCTCGAGATCATCCCCGCCGAGCCGGCCGAGCTCGTCCGCACGCGCGAGGTGCTGGCCCGCTTCGGCGAGGAGGCCAGCTCGTCGCCCAAGGGGGCGGCGGTGCGCCTGTCCGAGGGGGAGGCCCAGCTGGCCGACGTGGTGCGCGCCCTCGACGCCGAGGACATCCGCGTCCAGCACCTGCAGCTGCACGCACCGACGCTCGACGACGTCTTCCTCGAGAAGACCGGCCGCTCGCTCGAGGGCGCCGCCGATGAGGAGCCCGAGCCCTCCGAGGAGGTCGTGGCCGCGTGAGCCGGTCGACCCTGCTCGTCCAGGTCGGCGTACTGGCCCGTCGGTCGGTGGTGCGCACGCTGCGTCAGCCCGCGATGGTGGTGCCATCGCTGGTGTTCCCGATGATCCTGCTGGCGATCAACTCGAGCGGGCTCGGCTCTGCCACCCGCCTGCCCGGATTTCCGACGGACTCCTACTTCCAGTTCGCCCTGGCGATCCCGTTCGTCCAGGGCGCGCTCTTCTCGGCCAACAGCGCTGGGACGAATGTGGCGAACGACATCGAGACCGGCTTCCTCAACCGGCTGTCGCTCACGCCGCTGCGGCGCGTGGCGCTGATGATGGGCCAGCTGGCCGGCATCCTGGCGCTGGGCCTGATTCAGGCGGTCACATTCGTCGTGATCGGTGTGGCCTTCGGCGGCGGCCTCGCGGCGGGGGTGGCAGGGGCGGTCGTGATCGTGGTGCTGTCGCTCCTGATCTCGCTGGGCTTCGGCCTGATCGGGGCGTTCGTCGCCCTGCGCACCGGCTCGGGCGAGGCCGTCCAGGGCGTGTTCCCGCTGTTCTTCGCCGCTCTCTTCCTGTCCTCGATGGCGCTGCCGCGCGACCTGATCGAGACGGACTGGTTCCGCACGGTCGCGACCTGGAACCCGGTCTCCTACATGCTGGAGGCGATCCGCTCGCTCGTGATCGTCGGCTGGGACCCAGAGGCACTCGCGCTCGGCTTCGCGTGCGCAGGGGGCGTGGCGCTGATCGCGCTGATCGCGGCGTCGGCGGCGCTCCGGACCCAGATGGTGCGCACATGAGTCGGGGCGGCTTCTGGTCGGTCGCGCGTGCGGTCGCCTGGCGCAACACGCACAACTTCTTCACCAACCCGGCGATGATCATCCCGGCGCTGCTGTTCCCGATGTTCTTCTTCACCGCGTTCGCCGGCGGCCTCTCGCGCGTGGACCAGATCCCCGGCTTCGACTACCACGCCGGCTACACCACGTTCGTCTACGGCTTCGTGCTGCTGCAGGCATCGACCTTCGGCGGCATCTTCACCGGGTTCTCGGTGGCGCGCGACTTCGAGTCGGGCTTCTCGCGCCGGCTGCTCATGGCGGCCGGGCGCCGCGAGGGCATCGTGGCCGGCTACTGGCTGGCTGCGCTCACGCGCGCGGCCTTCACGGTCGCGATCATCACGGCGGTCGCGACGATCGCCGGGCTGACCGTCGACGGCAACCTGGTCGATCTCGCCGGCCTGTACACGCTGGCGCTGCTCGTGAACGCCGCGGCGATGCTGTTCGGCACCGGGATCGCGATGCGGCTTCGCACGATGCAGGCCGGGCCCGCGATGCAGATGCCGGCCTTCCTGCTGTTGTTCCTGGCGCCCGTCTGGGTGCCGTATGACCTGCTCACCGGCTGGGTGCAGACCGCGGCGTCGTTCAACCCGATCACGCTGATGCTCGAGGCGGGGCGTGGCTTTCTGGCCGGCGACCTGACGAAGGTGCTGCCGGCGTTCGGCGTGGCGCTGCTGCTGGTCGCGGTGACCGTGCTGTGGGCCCGCGGCGGGCTGCGTAGCGCCGAGCGCGCGGCCTGACGGCGGCGGTAGGCTGCGTCCCATGGCTGACGAGGTGAATGAGGTACTGGAGGGCGACGGCTTCGCCGTCGCGAACGTCGACGGGATCGGCGAGGGGCCAGGCTTTCGCAAGGTGCGACGAGCGCTTGGCGTGACCGCGTTCGGCGTCAACGCGATCGAGCTGCCGCCGGGCTACGAGACCGGCCGGCACTACCACGACGAGCAGGAGGAGCTCTACTTCCTGCACCGTGGGCGGATCGAGCTGACCTTGAACGACGAGTCGACCCACGTGCTGGGCCCCGGCGGCATGGCGCGGGTGAGCGCATCGACCATCCGCAAGATCAAGAACGTCGGCGACGAGCCGTGTCTCTACCTCGTGACCGGGGGCAAGGACGGCTACGTGGGACGGGATGGACAGCTGCCCGACGGCGAGACCAGTCGGGTCATGCCCAGCGGCTGACGAGCCGACTGATACCGAGGATGCGTCTCGCCGCCTCGCTCACCGCTGCCGTCTGCGCGGTTGCCGTGGCCGCAACGCCGGCGCTCGCGGCGCCGCGAGTCGGCGGCTGCCCCGTCTTCCCGCCCGACAACCCGTGGAACCAGCGCGTCGACCAGCTTCCGCTCCAGGGCAACTCCGACGCGATCGTGCGGTCCATCGGCCTCGGCGACACGATGCACGCCGACTTCGGGTCCGGGCTGTGGGAGGGCGGACCGATCGGAATCCCCTTCGTGACCGTCGGCGGCGCCCAGCCCAAGGTGCCCGTGTCATTCGACTACGCCGACGAGTCGGATCGCGGGCGCTATCCGATTCCGTCGCGCGCCCCGATCGAGGGTGGCCGGAACGCGGACGGCGACCGTCACGTGATCGTCGTGGACCGGAAGCGGTGCCGGCTCTACGAGCTGTTCGCCGCCTACCCGCACGCGGCGAGCTGGAGCGCCGGCTCAGGCGCGATCTGGAACCTGCGCTCCAACCGGCTGCGACCGCGCGGCTGGACGTCGGCGGACGCAGCCGGCCTGCCGATCCTGCCTGGGCTGGCCCGCTACGCCGAGGTCAAGCGCGGCAGGATCGATCACGCGCTGCGCTTCACGGCGGATCGAACCCGCCAGGCCTTCATCTACCCGGCCAGGCACTTCGCCTCGAACCTGACGGACCCAAACCTGCCCGCGATGGGACAGCGCCTGCGGCTCAAGCGCCGCTACGACATCTCCCGCTTCCCGCGCCAGGCGCGCATCGTCCTGAGCGCGCTCAAGCGCTACGGCATGATCCTGGCCGACAACGGCTCCTCCTGGTACGTGAGCGGCGCGCCCGACCCGCGCTGGAGCAACGACCAGCTGCACGCGCTGCATCAGGTGCCCGGCAGCGCGTTCGAGGTGGTCGACACCTCGAAGCTTCCCCGCCCTCGCTAGAGCGTCCATGACCGGCGCGGGCGCGCACCGGGTGAGGGTCGGCTGCTCGGGGTGGAACTACGACGACTGGCGCGGGCGCCTCTACCCCGAGGGGCTCGGCCGGGCGCGCTGGCTGGCTCGCTATGCCGAGGTCTTCGACACCGTCGAGGTCAACTCGACCTTCTACCGGCTGGCTTCCCGCGACGCGGTGGGGCGCTGGGTGGAGGACACGCCCGACGACTTCCTGTTCGCCGCCAAGGCGAGCCGCTACCTCACGCACGTGCGGCGCCTGCGTGAGATCGAGCAGGGCATCCACCGTTACTACGAGCGCATCATGCCGCTGGTCGAGTCGAACAAGCTCGGCCCGGTCGTGTGGCAGTTCCCCGCGACCTTCCGTCGTGAGCGCGATGCGCTCGAGCGGGTGGCCAGCACGCTCGAGCTCGCCCCGCTGGGAGGCACTGCTTCGAGTTCCGCCACGAGAGCTGGTTCGACGAGGAGGTCTACTCGCTGTTGCGCGAGCACCGGGCCGCCCTGGTGATCGGCGACCATCCCAAGTGGCCCTTCCAGGCGCACGAGCTGACGACCGACTGGACGCTCGTGCGCCTGCACCACGGCAGGCGCGGGCGGCGCGGCAACTACTCCGAGTCGGAGCTGGACGAGTGGGCCCGGCGGATCGCAGGATGGAGCCGCCGGGCCGAGGTGTTCGTCTACTTCAACAACGACTGGGAGGGGTTCGCGGTCGAGAACGCCCGCTCGCTCAAGCGGCGGCTGCAGCCGTCTCCAAGCCGGTCGAGGGCCCGCCGCAACAGCCGTGAGACGTGCATCTGCGAGTAGCCGATCTGCTGGCCGATCTCGCGCTGCGTCAGGTCGCGCATGAAGCGCAGCTCGAGCACCTGGCGCTCCACTTCGGGCAGCGCCTTCCAGGTGCTCGCGATCGCGTCGCGGCTCTCGACCAGGTCGTAGGACGAGTCCACGTCGCCCATCAGGTCGACGAGCGAGGCGGCCTCGTCGTCGTCGCGAGAGGTCGGAGCGTCGAGCGAGGCGGCCTCGTAGCTGGCCGCGGCCTCCTGCGCCTCGAGCACCTTCTCGATGCTGCAGCCGAGCTCGGCGGCCACCTCGCGCACCTTGGGCGAGCGCCCGAGCTGCTTTGACAACGACTCGGTCGCGCGGTTGACCGCCAGGGTTCGCTCCTGGAGGTCGCGCGGCACGTGCAGGGCCCAGCCCTTGTCGCGGAAATGCCGCTTCAGCTCGCCCAGGATCGTGGGCGCGGCGTAGCTCGTGAACTTCGACCCGTGCTCGGGGTCAAAGCGGTCGATCGCCTTGATCAGCCCGAGGCTCGCGACCTGGAGCAGGTCGTCGAACGGCTCGTCCGTGTAGGTGTAGCGCAGCGCCAGGTCGCGGGCGAGCGGCAGGAACCGCTCGGCCAGCTCCTCGCGCGCGGCAAGGTCGCCCTTGCGGTGGTAGCGGATCAGGAGCTGCCGTTCGGTCTCGCGCGCCTGGTCACGACTTTCGACCTTCGGGCGTGTAAGGCGAGGAAAGCTCGGGGAAGCGAGCGCAACTGCACACATGGTGACCTCCGTCGGTTTAGTGCTTCAACTGACGCGAGGTCCGCAAGGAGGCCGTCCCGACCAGGTGACCGTCCCTCGTCCCCCAACTCTGATTTGGCACCGGTTCGGGTGACTTCTGCCCCTCGAACCGGTGACCTAGACCGAATTGTCTCCTTTTGGTCGCGTATCTAAACGCGCGCGTTTTTCAGGGCAGGCAGGACATGCTCGGCGTAGGTGCGCAGAGCGCCCAGCGGATCGCTCCCGGAGCCGTTCTGGAGGCACACGATCGTCGCGCCGAGGCGTTCGATCTCGCGTACACGCTCGACATGCAACTCTGGGTCCGCGCCGATGATGTAGGACTGCTTGAACTCCTCGTCCGTAACCTCGCGCTCGGCCTTCTCGTACATCTGACGCGGATCGTGCCAGTCGTCGGTGAAGTACTCCTCCGGCTGCGTGGCCTTCCACACGCGCGCCCCTTCGAGCGCCGCGTCGTCGTCGCCGGCCCAGGAGAAGCCGGCCTGCAGGATGATCTCGCCGGGCTCCTTGCCGGCCGCCTCGCGCTCCGACTTGTATATCTCGATCAGGTCGGGAGCGGACTCGGGATCGGCGAGCGTCCAGAGGCCGTCGCCGAAGCGCGCGGCCACGCCGGCCGCGTCGGGGCCGAAGGCGGATACGTATACGGGCGGGCGCTCGCTTCCGCGCGTGTGCAGATAGGCGCCCTTGGTCTGGAAGAAGCGGCCCTCGTGGTCGACTCGCTCGCCGTCGAGCAGCCGGTCGATTATGTCGAGCGCCTCCTCCATGCGCCGCACCTGCTCGCCGGTATCGGGCCAGTCCATCCCCGCCGGGGACTCGTTGAGGGACTCCCCCGAGCCGATCCCGAGGAAGCCGCGGCCCGGGAACAGCTCCTGGAGCGTGGCGCCGAACTGGGCGACCACCGCCGGGTGGTAGCGGTGGACCGGGGCTGTGACGCCGGTGCCGACTGCGATCGCGTCGGTTGCCTGCCCGATCGCGCCCAGCAGGGCCCACGCCTGGCCCGAGTGACCCGGCTCCCACCAGGGCTGGAAGTGGTCGCTCACGTTGAGCCCGTCGAAGCCCGCTTGCTCGGCCTCCACGGCCTGCTCGACGAGCTCGCTGGGCGGGAACTGCTCGGTCGCCAGCTGAACCCAGTAACGCATGCGAACCGCTTACCCGGGGAGGAGCAGTGCATGCCCGCGCTTGCCTCGCTCTGGCTGGACACGGTCGAGCGGTCGCCTCGACCGGCGCTGCGCGAGGACCTGCACGCCGACGTTTGCGTAGTGGGAGGCGGGATCACCGGTCTCAGCGCCGCGCTGGAGCTCGCGCGCTCGGGCGCGAGCGTCGTGGTGCTGGAGGGCCGCTTCCTGGGCGCCGGTGCCACCGGCTATACGACCGCCAAGCTGAGCTCGCTGCACGGCCTGACCTACGCGAAGCTCGAGCGGACGCTCGGCGGTGACGCCGCCCGCGTATACGGGCAGGTGAACCAGCGCGGCATCGAGCGGGCGTTCGAGGTGGCCGGCGAGCTGGGCGTGGACTGCGACCTGCGGCGCAAGCCGAACCTGACCTACACGGAGTCGGATTCCGAGCGGAGCGAGATCGAGGCGGAGGTGGAGGCGGCGAGACGGGCCGGGCTGTCGGCCACGCTGGTCGAGGAGTCGGATCTGCCCTTCCCGATCGCCGCGGCGGTGCGCTTCGCCGACCAGGCGGAGTTCCACCCGGTGAAGTTCCTCGAGGGCGTGGCCGCGGCCCTCGAGCGCGCCGAGGTGCGCATCCACGAGGGAACTCTCGCCGTGTCGGTCGACGCCGGCGCGCCCTGCCGCGTCCGGACGGACGCGGGCCGCACGGTCACCGCCGGGAGCGTCGTGGTGGCGACGCACCTTCCCTTCCTCGACCGCGGCCTCTTCTTCGCGCGTTGCCACCCGGAGCGCTCGTACGTCGTGGCCGCTCCCTACGACGGGAAGGTCGCCGGCGGTGGGATGTACCTGAGCACCGAGTCGCCGGCCCACTCGATCCGCACCCACGTACTCAACGGCCGGCGCTGGCTACTGGTCGGGGGGGAGAGCCACAAGACCGGGCAGGGAGACGCCGCCGAGCGCTACGCGCGGCTCGAGCGCTGGGCCGGGGAGCGCTTCAACGTCGATCCCGTGATGCGCTGGGCCACGCAGGACCAGATGCCCGCCGACGGCGTGCCGTACGTGGGGCCGGTGGACCTGGTCTCGAAGAACGTCTACGTGGCGACGGGGTTTCGCAAGTGGGGCCTGGCCATGGGCGTGGCGGTGGCGGAGCTGCTGGCCGCCTGGGTTGATGGCCGCGACCACCCGTGGCGGGATCTGTACGACACGCGCCGGCTGCGCCTGCGCGCCGGAGCGGCGTCCTTGCTCAAGGAGAACGCGAACGTGGCGATGCGCTTCTTCGGCGACCGCGTGCTCAAGCGCGGCGACGTGGATTCGATCGAGCGCGGCCAGGGGCGGATCGTGGGGGCGGGGCTCGGTCAGCGAGCCGTCTATCGCGACGAGCAGGGCGAGCTGCACGCACTGTCGGCGCGCTGCCCCCACCTCGGCTGCATCGTGAACTGGAACTCCGGCGAGGGCACGTGGGACTGCCCGTGCCACGGGTCGCGCTTCGGGCCGCGCGGCGAGGTGATCATGGGGCCGGCGGTGAAGCGGCTGACGCCGCACGAGCTGCCCGGCTAGAGCGGATCCCTACGAGCTGGGGCGCAGCCGGTCGACCTTGCGCTCCTGCTTGGAGACCTCTCGCCAGAGCTCGCGCACGACGCGGCGTGCCTCGCGCTCGGCGACCTCCGCGTCGTTGAGCGCCTCGCGCGCGGACTCCGTGACCGAGAGCGACGCGGCGTGGTCGGCCTCGGCGCCCGCTAGCGCCTCGCGGGCCTCGGCCAGGGCAGCGCTCGGCCTCGACGAGTCGGGGGTCGGGCACGGCCTTGGCGGGGGCGGGCGGGGGGTCGGCCTCCGCGGGGGCGACCTCGGCCGCCCGGGAGCCCCGCGCGCGCTCGCCGCGCGCCTTGGCCGGCGCGCGCCCGCGCGCTCGTGCTGGCCCGTCCGCTCTTGGGGGCCGGCGCCTCGCCGGCCTGGGCGTCCCCGGACCCGAACGACCCGAGCCCGACAGCCTCGCGCTCGCGTACGAAGCGGCCCGCGGCGAGCTCGGCGCGCGCCTCTTCCTCGACCGCCGCCGCGTGCAGCGTGGAGCGCACCCGGTCGCGCAGAGCGGGGCCGCTCTTGCCGGTCTCGCTGGCGATCGCCTCAGCGCACTCGGCGAGCGACGAGGTCAGCGAGCGCTCCTCCTCCATCGTCTCGCGCAGGACGGCCGGGTCGCCGCCGGTCAGCAGCGCTTCGTGCGCTTCCCGCAGCCGCCTCCCGGTGGCCAGCAGCGCATCGGTCTCCGCGCGACGCCGGCGCACCGCCTGGTTGAGCGCCCAAGCGCCCACCGTCGGCTTGCGCAGCGCCTTCACCCGCGCGCCGGCCTCCCGATCGCCCTCTCGATTCAGCCGCCGCGCGAGCTCGTCGCGCTCCCGCACGAACTCGTCGAGCGGCCCCGCGTAAAGGCTGTCGATCTCTTCCTCGAGCTCCATCTGCGAAAAGCCTACGCCGAGTCTGAGTCACTCGATCAGGTCATACCTATTTCGTTGACGCTACCCCCCCTTTGGGCTACCTTCCTCCGTCCCCGGTCAGCGCTGGACGTCCCGCGAAGGAAGAGGAGAGATGGCATACCTGAACTGCCCCACCTGCAGGTTGACCGTCTACAGCCCGACGACGTCCGCCACCTCCGAGGAGTGCCCGCGCTGCCGCGCCAAGCTCGGCAAGGTCAGCCGCCTGTTCCGCTCCGCGCTGCCGCCCCGCCTTCAGGAGAAGTACGGGCACGGGGAAACCGCGCCAGCACCCTAGGATCCGCCGAGTGGACCGCATCCCCGCCTCGGACATCGACTCGGAATCACGCCAGGGCGAGGAGCTCGCCGAGATCACCAACGGCATCGTCGGCCTGTTCGCCGAGTACTACGGCCGCGGTCCGACGCGGGCCAAGACCTACCTGCTGGACGACGCGTTCGTGGTCACGGTCCTGCGCGACACGATGACGACGGTCGAGCACACGCTCGCGAAGGGCGGCCACGGCGAACAGGTCCGCAACGTCCGCCTCACGTTCCAGGAGGAGATGGCGGAGTCGTTCAAGGGCGTGGTCGAGAAGGCACTCGGCCGCAAGCGTGGCCTCCTACCACAGCCAGCTGCTGATCGACGCCGACATCGGCTTCGAGCTGTTCGTGCTGAACGACTGACTCAGCTGCCGCCGAGGCCGCGATCCTCAGCGGCCTTGTAGGCGATCTGGAGGAAGTCGGAGATCGTGAGCCCGGTCAGGACGGACGCGGCGAAGCGGGTTCTCCTCGGCGCCACGACCAGTCCGAGGTTGAAGGCTCCGGAGATCCACATGCCGAGGCAGTACGGGCACACGAGCAGCTCGCCGAGCGTGCGCCGCCAGCCCTCCCCGCGGGCGCGCTCCTCGACCTCGGCCGGGCCACCCGGCTCCTGGTACTCGGTGAACGGCGCCCGCGCGAAGGCCATGATCTTGTCCTTCGAGATCAGCCGCGACAGCTTGTGGGTGGCCACGCCCGTGAGCACGATGTCGCGCGTCTCGATCCGCTCCGGCAGCTCGTGGCCGCGGCGCCGGGCACCGGCCAAGCCGGCGGCCATGCCGGCGTTGAAGAGGGCCGCGAGCACCGCGTAGGAGCCGAACGGGGGGCGCCGGCCGGGTGCGGCATAGCCGGCGTACGCCTCATCGGCGCGCGTGGTCAGGCCGTCGACGCTCACGAATGGTTGGCCTCGATCTTGCGCGTGTCGCGCGGCTCGAGGAATGGCTCGGTGTCCTCCGGGTGCATGCCCTGCTCGATGGCGCGACCGCGCTCCAGCTCGGCGTTGAACTCGGCTCCGAGCAGGATCAGGAGGTTCGAGATCCACAGCCAGACCAGGAACACGATCGGCCCCGCCAGCGCCCCGTAGGTCTTGTTGTACGAGCCGAAGTTGCCCACGTAGAAGGCGAAAGCGATCGAGGCGATCACCCACCCGAGCACGGCCAGCACGCCCGCCGGGGGTGATCCAGCGAAAGCCCGGCTGCTTGACGTTCGGGGCGGCCCAGTAGAGCACCGCGATCATGAAGCTGACGCACAGCAGCAGCACGGGCCACTTGGCGATGTTCCAGATCTGCACCGCCGTGTCGCCCACGCCGAACACGTTGCCCGCCTGCTCGGCGAGGCCGCCGCTGAGCGTGACGCCGATCGCGCTCACCGCCGTGAGCACCATCAGCAGCACGGTGAGCCCGACCCGCAGCGGCAGCGTCTTCCAGATCGGCCGCCCCTCGTCGATCTCGTAGATCGCGTTCGAGGCGCGCATGAAGGCGCCGATGTACCCGGACGCCGACCAGACGGCGGCGAGCAGACCGAATACGAAGAACGCCCCGGCCGCGCCCTGGCTGCCCTGGATGTCCTTGATCGCGCTCGTGAAGATGTCGTTCGCGGGCCCGGGGGCCACCTTGCTGAGGTTGTCGAGCAGGGGCTCGGTCGCCGAATCCCCGATCAGCCCGAGCACCGAGACCATCACGATCAGTGCGGGGAAGATCGCGAGCACCGCGTAGTAGGTGAGCGACGCGGCCCAGTCCGTGAGGTTGTCCTGGGAGATCCCGCTCACGGTTCGCCTCAGCGCACCGAGCCATGACCGCCCGGGCAGGTCGGTGGGACTATCGGTGGTCTGCTCGCGATCCATGCTCTCGGCTACCCGCTGGGGCGCCGGGTACTCAGGCTACTTCGGCGAGCGCTGCGACCTCGCGGAACTCGGCCAGCCGCTCGAGCGCCTTGTGCTCGATGCGGCGCACGCGCTCGGGTGACAGCCCGAGGCGCCGGCCCGCTTCCCGCAGCGGGGTGGGGTCGTCCCCGCCGAGCCCGAACCGCAGCCCGATCACCTCGCGCTCCTGGTCGGGGAGCTGATCGAGCGCGGCGCGCACGGTCTCGTCTCGCAAGCCGATCTCGACCTCCTCGTGGGGCTCGATCTCGTCGCTGGCGAGCAGGTCGCCCAGCGCCGTGTCTCCCTCGGCGCCGATCGGCCGCTCGAGGCTGGTGATCGTTCGCATCACCTCGCGCGTCTCGTGGAGATCCGCGAGGGTGATCTCGGCGGCGGCGGCCACCTCGTCGTCGGTGGGCGGGCGCCCCCAGTGGGCGGCCAAGTCGCGCTCGACGCGGGCGATCTTGCGTTCCCGCTGGCCGATGTGGACGGGAATGCGGATCGTGCGGCCCTGGTTGGCCAGGCCTCGCTGGATCGCCTGGCGGATCCAGAAGGTCGCGTAGGTGGAGAACTTGTAGCCCTTGCGCCAGTCGAATTTCTCCGCCGCCCGGATCAGCCCGAGGATGCCCTCCTGGATCAGGTCGAGCAGGGCGAGCTCGTGTCCCTGGTACTTCTTCGCGATCGAGACCACGAGGCGCAGGTTGGAGTTGACCATCCGCTCCTTCGCGTCGAGGTCGCCGCGCTCGATGCGCCTGGCCAGCTCGACCTCCTCGGTGGCCGACAGCAGCGGGTGGCGGCGCACGTCGCGCAGGAACAGCTGGATGGTGTCGCTGGTCATGGTCGCCAGCTCGTCGTTGTTGTAGTGGGCGGCCTGCAGGCGCTCGTTCGCGCAGTCGTCGCTCAGCTCGACGCCACGCGTCTCGAGGCGCTCCTGCACCACCTGTGCCTCGTCGTCGGTCAGCTCCAGGTCTTGGACCAACTCGGCGAGCTCGGACAGGTTGACGCAGCCGACCTCCTCGCCGCGGTCGAGCAGCGCCTCGATCCGGCGCTCGGCGGAACCGTCCGTCATCGTCGGCATGCAAAAGGTCTACCCCGACCCCAGTACGCGAAACCGGCGGCGCTACTCGCGGGCCAGCGCGTCCAGGCTCTTTCGTGCCCGCGACAGGCCGCGCGCGAACGAGGCGATGTCGGCCCAGGGGTCGCCTTTCGAGCGCAGCCGCTTCAGGACACTGGCGACGTTCCAGCGATCGGCGCGCAGCCTCGAGTCCGACAGCTCCTCCCAGGCGATCGGGGTGGCCACCGGCGCTCCGGCGAGCGGCCGGACGGCATACGGCGGTACCGCCGTCTGGGCGTAGTTGTTGCGCATGATGTCCACGAGGATGCGCCCGCCGCGCTCGGACTTGCGGAACTCCAATGTCAGCTCGTCGGGGTAGCGACTGGCGAGCACCTCCGCCACGCCGCGCGCGAAGGGTCGGACGTCGACGAACGTGGCGCGCCGGCGCAACGGAGTCCACACGTGGATGCCCTTCGAGCCGGTCACCTGGGCGAACGGCTCGAGGCCGATCTCGCGGAGCAGGTCGCCCGTGCGCCGGGCCGCGCGGCGCACCGCTGCGAAGTCGGCCCCCGGCGCCGGGTCGAGGTCGAACACGATCCGGTCGGGCTGGCGCAGGCGGTCGGCGCGTGACAGCCACACGTGCGGCGTGATCGTGTTCTGACCGACCAGGTAGACCAGCGTCTCGATGTTGCAGACCACCGCGTGCACCACCGTGCCGCCGCGCTTCTCGACCTCCACGCGCTTGACGTAGTGGGGGAAGTAGTCCGGCACGTTCTTGTGGAAGAAGCCGTGGCCGTCGATCCCGTCGGGGAAGCGCAGCAGGCTCAGCGGCCGGTTGCGGATGTGGGGCAGCATCCACTCGGAAACCGTCTCGTAGTACCCCGCGATGTCCGCCTTGCTCAGCCCGTCGGCGGGGAACAGCAGCTTGTCCGGGTGGGTGATCTCGACGCTCACGCGGGCCGCTCTCGCACCACGTCGCGCGCCGGCTTGTCGGTGCGCAGGCCGAGGAAGCGTGGATGGCGCAGCCGCCCGTCGCGCGTCCACTCGGTGAAGGCGATCTGCCCGACCAGCTCGGGCTCGACCCAGTGCGTGCCGCGCGGGATCGGGTGCACGTGGGCGAACGGCGGATCGTCGCGCTCCAGCTCGCGCAGCCGCTTGCCCAGGTCGCTCAGCGTGTGCTGGTCGAAGCCGGTTCCCACCTTGCCCGCGTAGCTCAGCTCGCCGTCCTCGAAGTAGCCCACGAGCAGCGCCCCGAAGTCCGTCCGCGAGCCCTGCGGCGCGGTGTAGCCGCCGATCACGAGCTCCTGCTCGGCGTGGCATTTGAGCTTGCGCCAGTCGCTCGAGCGGGTCGCGCGGTAGGGGCTGTCGGCTCGCTTGGCCATGATGCCCTCGAGGCCCTTGCGGCAGGCGTCGCGGAACAGCTCCTCGCCGTGCTCGTTGCGGTGCGGCGAGAAGCGGACCGGCTTCCCGAAGCGCAGCGCCCGGCGCAGCTCTGCCTTACGCCCGCGCAGCGGCAGGTCGCGCACGTCGCGGCCGTCCAGGCGCAGGACGTCGAACAGGTAGAAGGACACGGCCACCCGCTCGCGGTGGCGTCGCTGCAGGCGCGAGAAGCTCGTCACGCCGCGCCGGTCGAAGGCCACGACCTCGCCGTCGACGACGAAGTCCCCGCACGGCTCGGCCTCGAGCGCCCGCACGAGCTCAGGGTAGTCCCCGTTCATCGAGCGGTCCGTGCGGGACACCAGCTGGACAGCACCGCCGTCGTAGCGGTGCGCGAGACAGCGAACGCCGTCCAGCTTGCGCTCGAAGATCCAGCCGGGGTCGGAGAAGGGCTCGTCCCAGAGGACGGCCTTCATCGGCTCGTAGCCGTTCAGCGCTTCGCGTCCACCGCGCGCTGGAGTCGGGACTTGTTCATGCTCGATCGTTGTATAGCTGGTCGCGCGTGCCCGGCATCAGCTGGCGCGGTTCCCGGGATGCAGCGGCTCTATCTCGAGCGGCCCCTCGTGGCGCTCCTCCACCTGCAGGGTCGTGTGGTCGATGCCGAAGCGCTCGCGCAGCAGCTCCGCGAGCTGGCGCCGGTGCGACTGGGTATCGCAGCCGGCGCGCACCGTCACGTGCGCCGAGAGCGAGGTCATGCCGGACGTGACCTCCCATACGTGCAGGTCGTGCACCTCGACCACGTGGTGCTCGGCCGCGAGCGCGCGGCCGATCTCCTCGGGATCGACCCCGCGCGGCGCCGCCTCCAACAGCACGCGGCCCGAGTCGCGCAGCAGCCCCCAGCCCGATCGCAGCATCAGCGCTGCCACCAGGAGGGCGGCGATGCCGTCGGCGCGGCCGAAGCCGGTGACGATGATCACGACGCCCGCGATCGCCGTGGCTATGAACGCGAACAGGTCGGTGAGCACGTGCTGGAAGGCACCCTCCACGTTGAGACTGCGCCGCTCGGCACCCGCGAGCACCCAGGTGGCGGCGAGGTTCACCGCGATCCCGGCCAGCGCCACCACCAGCACCGGCACGCCGTCGACCGACGGCGGATCGATCAGCCGGCGCACGCCCTCGGCGAAGATCACCACGGCCAGCGCGACCAGCGTGGCGCCGTTGACCTGGGCGGACAGGATCTCCGCCCGCTTGAGGCCGAACGTGAAGCCACCGGCGGCCGGCCGCGCCGCCAGTCGGGCGGCGACCAGCGCGAGCGCGATCGCGCCGGCGTCCGTGAGCATGTGCGCCGCGTCCGAGAGCAGCGCCAGCGAGTCGGCCAGGATGCCCGCCACGACCTCCACGGCCATGAAGCCGAGGATCAGCCCGAGCGCCGCGCCCAGCCGTCGGCTGTCGCCGGTCGGCGCGTGGTGGTGATGATGGTGCGACATCCGGCCCAGATGGTGACACCGGGGGGGACGTGGAGCTCGATCCGTGTGAGTCGCCCTAGGGCTGTGCCGGAGTAGTCGGCGTCGTGCCCGTGGGCGCCGGCTCGCCGGGCGGCGCGGTTGTGGTCGTCGGCGTGGTCGTCGTCTCGGTGTTGGGCGTGGTCGGCTCTTGGGTGGTGGTGGTCGGCTGCGTCTCGGTGTCGGTTTGGTCCGTCGTTGTCTGCCCAGGATCCTGGCTGTCTTTGGTGGAGCGGTTCTTGCCCGACCCCCCGAACAGGGTCACGCGGCGGTCGTTGTGCCCGACCGAGCCGCCCCCCACCAGCTCGCCGAAGGTCAGCGCGGCGGCGCCGATGAGGAAGGCGAGCGCGGCCGTGCCGAGCACGACCCGATAGGCGATCTTGCGCCGCCGCGGCGTCCTGAGCGCCGACTCGCTGCGATACACGTGGGTCGGCGCGGGGGGAGCCCCAGAGCGCGGGGCAGCGGCGCGGGGCGCCTCGGGATCCGGCAGCGGCAGGTCTTCGCCCCGCAGGCGCTCGGCCACCCGTCGAGCCGCGGCGGCCTCAGGCCCGGCGGCGGGGGCCTCCGGGTCGGGGAGCGCGGGGCGGTCCACCGTGATGCCACGCGCGATGCGCTCGGTGGGCCGGCGTAGGAGCTCGCTGATGAAGGTGACCAGGACTGGGGTGACCGCCGCGGCGATCCAGGTGCCGGCGATCCACAGGCGCGAGGTCACGAGCGCCGCCGTCGCGGACGCGGCACTCGCGATGACGAGCGTCCGCATGTTGAGGCGCTGCTCCTCCTCGCGCGGAGTGCGCGGGGGTGAGCCCATCGCGGGGCACCATAACGAGGCCCCGGCGAGGTCGTTTAGCCGGGTCCGGTCCCGGTACCCCAAATGTATGGACCTCTGCGAGGGCCGGCACGAGCAGCAGGCCCTTCAGAGCGCGGGCGCCACTGACTGATCGAGGGCGCCCGCACCCCCGACCCACGACGAGGCGCCCCAGGGCGCCTCGTCGTCGTTGCGGGCTGACCTCGCTTCCTCGGGCGCGCCGGGTGTGGGCTGCTTCTCGCTGCCCGCCCGGCGGGCTTGGCCTGGCCGACGGATAGGGTTGCCGGGCGCATGACGTAAAACGGCAGCGGTAATCGGGGTTGAGCCCTCGGCCGCCCCGTGGTCAACTCAGCACACCCCGGCCCCGATGGAGGGTGTGCTCGCTTCGCCCTCGGGTCGGGCGGCAACCCGGCCCACCCCCCATCCGGACTCCGGGGTGGGCCGCATCGCTGCGCCGACATGGAGGCGCAAGCGGATCCCACCCCGAGAAAACCCGAGCGTGGGCCCCCTTTGCCAGGGGCCCACCCCCTTATTGCTGCTGTAAAACGCCCGGGCCAGCCGAGCTCTGGACGAAGTCCACCTATCTCCGTGATATATTGCCGCGATATATGGAGCTCAGCCCGACCGCCTACGTCATCCTCGGGATGCTCTCGCTGGGGCCGAGGTCGGGCTACGACGTCAAGGCGGCCGTCGACTACTCCGTGCGCTTCTTCTGGGCGGCCAGCTACGGGCAGATCTATCCGGAGCTGCGCCGCCTCTCCGACGCCGGGCTGGTCGAGGGCAAGCCGGAGCCACAGAGCGGCAGGCGGCGGACCGTCTACCGGCTGACGGCGGCCGGCAGGCGAGCGCTGCACGAGTGGCTCGCCCAGGCGCCGGAGACGTTCGAGACGCGTGACGAGGGGCTGCTCAAGCTCTTCTTCGCCGATGCCTCGCCCGAGACGGCCGCCGCGTCGCTGGACGCCAAGCGCGCCTATCACGAGGCGAAGCTCACGCAGCTGCGTGCGATCGAGGGCACGGGCAAGCCCGCTGGCCACGTGGCCGTGGTGCTGCGGTACGGCATCGAGTCGAGCGAGTGGATGGTCGACTGGTGCGCGCGCGAGGCGGAGCGGCTGCGGCGATGATGGATCGGCTCGCTCGCCTCGCCAACCGGCGCGCGCGCCGCACGCTCGTCCTGGCGGGACTCTTCTTCGTGGTCGCGGGCGCCCTGGGCGCCGGCGTGGCCGACCGGCTCGACCCGTACGGCGCCGATGATCCCGACACCGAGAGCGTGATCGCCGACCAGCGCCTGCAGGACGCCGGTTACCGCGAGACCGGCGTGGTCGTGCTGCTTCAGGGCGTCGACGTCCGCAGCGCGCGGGGGCGCGCCCGTGTCGACGCGCTCGCGGCCCGGCTTCGGAGCGACCCGGACGTGGCCTCCGTCGCGAGCTTCCACACCACCGGATCGCGCGCCTTCGTCTCCCGGGACGGGCGCTCGACCTACCTCGCCGCCTCGCTCAAGCCGACCGACGACGACGCGCTCCAGGACGCCGGTAAGCGCATCGCCGACGAGCTCTCCGGGCTGCCCGGCGTGAAGGTCGGCGGCCGCGCCGTAGCGCAGAAGGAGGTGAACACGCAGGTCGAGCACGACCTCCGCACCGCGGAGGTGTACGCGTTCCCCCTGCTGTTCGTGCTCTCGCTGATCTTCTTCCGCAGCTTGGTGGCCGCGCTGCTGCCGCTGCTCGTCGGAGGCCTCGCCATCGTCGGCACCTTCCTGATGCTGCGGGTGGCGAGCGAGCTGACCTCGGTGTCGATCTTCGCGCTCAACCTCGTCACCGGCCTCGGCCTGGGGCTGGCGATCGACTACAGCCTCTTCATCGTCTCGCGCTACCGCGAGGAGATCGCACGTCACGGCCCGGGACCGCGGGCCATGCGACGCACGCTCGCGACAGCGGGGCGAACCGTCGCGTTCAGCTCGCTCACCGTCGCCGGGGCGATCGCCTCCCTGGCCGTGTTCCCCCAGCGCTTCCTGTACTCGATGGGGATCGGCGGATTCTGCGTGGCCCTGATCGCCGCCGCGATCGCCTTGATCGTGCTCCCGGCCGTGCTGACGCTGCTGGGCGCGCGCGTGAACTCGCTCACGCCCCCGTTCCTGGCCCGGCGAGCGGAGCGCGACGCGCGCGAGGCGCACGAGGGCTTCTGGTACCGCCTCTCCCGGCTCGTGATGCGCTTCCCGGGCCGGATCGCGGCCACCACGGCTGCGCTGCTGATCGCGCTCGGCCTCCCGTTCTTCGGCATCGTGTTCACGTCGGTCGACGCCCAGGTGCTGCCGGAGTCCGCCAGTGCCCGCCAGGTCGACGACGTTCTGCGTGCGGAGTTCCCGCCCTACCGCGACACACCGGAGACGCTCGCCGTGCGCGGTAGCGCCGCCGACGCAGATCGCGCCGCGCGCGCGGCCGCCGCGGTGCCCGGCGCCGCCGCCGTCAGCCCGCCACAGCGGCTCGCGGGCGGCAACTGGGCGATCGACGTGACCTCCACGGCCGCGCCACTCGACCCGCGCAGCCAAGATCTCGTGCGCGACCTGCGCGCGCTCCCCGGCGACGCGCTCGTGACCGGCACGACGGCGGGCCACCTCGACCTCCAGGAAAGCCTCGTCGACCATCTGCCGCTCGTGCTCGCGATCGTGTTCGTGGTCACCTTCGTGGTGCTGTTCGTGATGACCGGCTCGGTGGTCCTGCCGATCAAGCAGGTGCTGATGAACGCGCTCGGCCTCAGCGCCGTGTTCGGGATCCTCGTGCTGGTCTTCCAGGACGGCCGCTTCGAGGGGCTGCTCGGCTACACGAGCCAGGGCGGCCTGGAGTCCACCCAGCCGCTGCTGCTGTTCGCGGTCGTGTTCGGCCTCTCCACCGACTACGGCGTGTTCCTGCTCTCGCGCATCAAGGAGGCGCGCGACGCCGGGCACGACAACTCGGAGGCGGTGGCGATCGGGCTGGAGCGCACCGGGCGGATCGTGACCGCCGCCGCGCTGCTGCTGTCGATCGCGATCGGAGCGTTCGTGACCTCGCAGATCATCTTCATCAAGGAGCTGGGCTTCGGCGTGGCGATCGCCGTGCTGATCGACGCGACCATCATCCGCGCGCTGCTCGTGCCCGCGCTGATGCAGCTGCTGGGCAAGTGGAACTGGTGGGCGCCCCGCCCGCTGGCGCGGCTGCACTCCCGCATAGGGTTCCGGGACGCGTGAAGAAGAACGGCGTCGTCTACCAGATCTATCCGCGCTCGTTCCAGGACTCCGACGGCGACGGCGTTGGGGACCTGGCGGGCATCCGCGCGCGGCTCGATCATCTGGTCTGGCTCGGCGTGGACGCCCTCTGGATGTCCCCGATCTACCCCTCGCCGAACGCGGACTTCGGCTACGACGTGTCCGACTACACCGGCGTCGACCCGGTCTACGGAGACCTCGCCGAGTTCGACGCGCTGGCCGAAGCGGCCCACGCGCGTGGCCTCGACCTGCTGATGGACATCGTGCCCTGCCACACGTCGATCGAGCACCCCTGGTTCCGCGAGCACCCGGACTGGTACATCTGGCGAGACGAGCCGAACAACTGGCTCTCGGCGTTCGGGGGGTCGGCCTGGACGCGGCTCGGCGATCGCTACTACCTGCACTCGTTCTACCCCGAGCAGCCCGACCTCGACTGGCGCAACCCGGAGGTGGTGCGTGCGATGCAGGGCGAGCTGCGCTTCTGGCTCGAGCGCGGGGCGGATGGGTATCGCGTGGACGCCATCGACCGGCTGCTCAAGGACGAGCAGCTGCGCGACGAGCCGCCGGCCACGGAGGCGTTCGGCCTGCCGCTGACCGAGGAGGAGGCCAAGCTCGCGCACATCTACGCCGGCAACGCCCCGGACACCGGAGCCGCGCTCGCCAAGATCCGCGAGGCCTGCGGGGACGCTTTCCTGGTCGGCGAGGTGTACCTGCCGAGCACGCGCTGGCAGCCGTACACGGACTACTTCGACGCGGTGTTCGCCTTCGAGCTGCTGCACTCGCCCTGGGAGGCGGGCTCGCTGCGAGCCGCCATCGAGGCCACCACGCGTCAGCCCGGTGCCGCCTGGGTGATGTCGAACCACGACTTCGGGCGGCTCTCCACGCGCTTCGGGGAGGAGAACGCGCGCGCCGCGGCGATGCTGCTGCTGACGCTGCCCGGGCCGGCCTTCCTCTACCAGGGCGACGAGATCGGGCAGGGCGAGGGCCAGCCGGGGGAGGCGCGCTTCGACCGCGCGGGCCGCGACCGCCACCGCCACCCGATGCAGTGGGACGCGCAGGGCGGCTTCACCACCGGCGAGCCCTGGCTGCCGCTGACCGACCCGGCGCAGCGCAACGTCGCAGACCAGCGCGACGACCCGAGCTCGATGCTGTCGCTGGTACGGGCGCTGATCGAGCTGCGGCACGAGCTGGGCGACGGCTTCGAGCTGCTCGACGCGGCCGAGGGCGTCGTCGCGTTCCGCCGCGGCGCCCACACGGTGGCGATCAACACGACGTCCGAGTCGCTGCCGGCGCCGTTCGCGGGCGAGCCGCGTATACAGACGCAGGCCGGCGTGGTGCGAGACGGAATGCTCGCTCCACACGCAGGCGCGATTGCGTTGGGTTAGACGCCTCCTCCGAGGGGTACGTGCCGCTTTAGGAGGAGGGGGATTTGCACGTACGACATCTGCTCGCCGCCGTCGCGCTCACAGCGAGTGCGGCCCTGACGGCCTGTGGAATCGGCAGCACCGAAGGCGGCGGCGGCAAGAACGCCATCAACTGGTACGTCTTCAACGAGCCGGGCGGGTCGTACGACAAGGCGGTCGCCGACTGCAACAAGTCGGCCGGCGGCAGGTACCACATCAACTACGTGAAGCTGCCGACGGACGCGAACCAGCAGCGCGAGCTGATCGTCCGTCGCCTGGCCGCCAAGGACAAGGACATCGACCTGATCGGCATGGACGTGATCTGGACCGCCGAGCTGGCCGAGGCGGGCTGGATCCTGCCGTGGACAGGCCACAACCGCGACGTCGCGACGCAGGGCAAGCTCTCCGGCCCGCTCAAGACCGTGGAGTACAAGGGCAAGGTCTACGGGATCCCGTTCACCAGCAACACGCAGCTGCTCTGGTACCGCAAGGACAAGGTCGACGCGCCCCCGGAGGACTTCACCTGGGACGAGATGATCGACGACGCGCTCGCGAAGAAGACCCACGTCGAGGTGCAGGCGCGCCAGTACGAGGGCCTGACGGTGTGGGTCAACGCGCTGATCGCGGGCGCCGGCGGCCAGATCGTCAACCAGGCCGGCGACGTGAAGGTCGACGACACGGCCAAGACGGCCGCCGAGATCATCAGCAAGCTGGGCAAGTCGGCGGCGGCGCCGCCAGGAATGTCCACGAACGCCGAGGACCAGGCGCGCCAGGGCTTCGAGTCGGGTCGCTCCTTCTACGAGGTCAACTACCCGTTCGTGTACCCGAGCGCCGCTGAAGTCGGCAAGGACTTCCAGAAGAACATGGGTTGGGCCATGTACCCGCGCAGCGTCAAGGACAAGGCGAGCCGGCCGCCGCTGGGCGGGATCAACATCGGCGTCTCCAAGTACGGCGAGACGCCCGATCTGGCGTTCGAGGCCGCCCAGTGCATCGCCAACGAGAAGCATCAAGGCGACGCGGCCGAGCTGGGCGGACTGCCACCGACGACCGAGTCGGTCTACAACACCGACCAGGTGAAGAAGGCGTACCCCTTCGCCGACGTCCTGCGCAAGTCGATCGAGGCCGCTGCTCCCCGGCCCGTCACGCCCGCTTACAGCGACATCTCGCTGGCGGTCCAGAAGACCTACAGCCCGCCTGACGGCATCGATCCCAACGGGATCGTGCAGCAGCTGAAGGACCGGATCGAGAAGGCGGTCGAAGGGAAGATCTTCTGATGGAAGCTGCCCAAGTGGGAGCGGAGACTGTCCAGCAGTCCACCGCGCCGCCCAGGAAGAAGACGACCGAGCGCGCCCGGGCCGAGCGCAAGCTGGCCTGGTTGCTGTGCGCGCCGGCGGTGATCGTGATGCTGCTCGTGACGGGCTATCCGATCGCCTACGCCGTCTACCTGTCGCTGCAGCGCTACGACCTGCGCTTCCCCGACGACAAGGAGTTCGTCGGCCTCTCCAACTACGGCGACGTGCTCACCTCGAGCACCTGGTGGGGCGACGTCTGGAACACCGTGGTCATCACCGTGGTCTCGGTGTCCTTCGAGCTCGTGCTCGGCATGGCGATCGCCCTGGTCATGCACCGGGCGATCTTCGGGCGCGGTCCCGTGCGCGCCGCGATCCTGATCCCGTACGGGATCATCACCGTGGTCGCGGCCTTCGCCTGGAAGTACGCGTTCGACCCGACCAGCGGGTTCGTCGCGGGGCTGCCGCTGATCTCGGACACCGCGCAGCCGCTCAACACCCACGCCGGGTCGCTGCTGGTGATCATCCTGGCGGAGATCTGGAAGACGACGCCGTTCATGGCGCTGCTGCTGCTCGCCGGGCTGGCGCTCGTCCCCGACGAGCTGCACGAGGCCGCCAAGGTGGACGGCGCCAGCACGGTGCAGCGCTTCTTCCGGATCACGCTGCCGTTGATGCGCCCGGCCATCCTCGTCGCGCTGCTGTTCCGCACGCTCGACGCGTTCCGGATCTTCGACAACATCTACATCATCCAACCGGGCGGCGCGCTCAACACCGAGAGCGTGTCGATCCTCGGTTACAACGTCACGATCAACCGAGTCAACGTCGGGTTGGGCTCGGCGATCTCGATCCTGATCTTCATCTGCGTGATTCTGATCGCCGTCTTCTTCGTGAAGGCGCTCGGCACCAGCACCGCCCAGCAGCGAGGGGAGACCTGACGTGACCCACACCCCCAAGGAGCGCGCGCTCTGGAGCATCGGCATCCTCGTGGTGCTGCTCTACGCGCTGATCCCGGTCGCGTGGATCGCCTCGCTGTCGATGAAGACGCCCACGCAGGTCGGTGACCGCAAGTTCTACTCGGGCATCTCGTTCGACAACTACAACGACGTCTTCTCGGACGACACCTTCATCAACGCGCTGATCAACTCGATCGGCATTGCGTCGATCGCCACCCTGATCTCGATCGTCCTGGCCGCGATGGCCGCCTACGCCACCTCGCGCCTCAACTTCACCGGCAAGGCGCTGATCCTCTCGGGCGCGCTCGCGGTGGCCATGTTCCCGCCGATCTCGATCGTCGGCTCGCTGTTCAACATATGGCGATCGATCGGCCTCTACGACACGTGGCCCGGCCTGATCATCCCGTACATGACCTTCACGCTGCCGCTCGCGATCTACACGCTGTCCGCGTTCTTCCGCGAGATCCCGTGGGAGCTCGAACAGGCGGCCCAGGTCGACGGCGCCACGCCTTTCCAGGCCTTCCGCAAGATCATCGTGCCGCTGGCCGCACCCGGCGTGTTCACGGCGGCGATCCTGGTCTTCATCTTCGCCTGGAACGACTTCATCTTCGCGAACACGCTCACCTCGACCGACAACGCGCGCACGGTGCCCGCGGCGCTGGCCTTCTTCACGGGGGCCTCTCAGTTCGAGCAGCCGATCGGCGCCATCTGCGCCGCCTCGGTCGTCGTCACGGTTCCGATCATCATCATGGTGCTGATCTTCCAGCGCCGGATCGTCGCGGGCCTCACCGCCGGCGCAGTGAAGGGATAAGGGAGGACAGCTATGGCCCAGATCACGCTGGACAGACTCACCAAGCGCTATCCCGACGGCTTCGAGGCCGTCAAGGACATGTCACTCGAGATCCAGGACGGCGAGTTCGTCATCCTCGTCGGCCCGTCGGGGTGCGGGAAGTCGACCGCGCTGCGGATGATCGCCGGGCTCGAGGACATCAGCGAGGGCGAGCTGCGCATCGGCGACCAGGTCGTCAACGACAAGGCGCCCAAGGACCGCGACATCGCGATGGTGTTCCAGAACTACGCGCTCTATCCGCACATGAGCGTGCGCGAGAACATGGGCTTCGCGCTGAAGCTGCGCGGCATGCCCAGCGAGGAGATCGACAAGAAGGTCGAGGACGCGGCGCGCATCCTCGACCTCGAGCAGCACCTCGACCGCAAGCCGGCCCAGCTCTCGGGCGGCCAGCGCCAGCGCGTGGCGATGGGCCGCGCGATCGTGCGCGACCCGTCGGCGTTCCTGATGGACGAGCCGCTGTCGAACCTCGACGCGAAGCTGCGCGTGCAGATGCGCACCGAGGTGTCGCGCATCCAGAAGAACCTCGGCACCACCACGATCTACGTGACCCACGACCAGACCGAGGCCCTGACGCTGGGCGACCGCGTGGCGGTGATGCGCTCCGGGATGCTGCAGCAGGTCGGCTCGCCGATGGAGCTCTACAACAACCCGCTCAACCTGTTCGTGGCGGGCTTCATCGGATCGCCGGCGATGAACTTCATGCCGGCCACGGTCGAGGGCGAAACGGTCAAGCTGCCGATCGGCGACGTGCGCGTCCCGGATGAGGACCGTGGTCGCCTCGGCGGCACGGAGGGGAGGACGCTGATCGCCGGCATCCGGCCCGAGAACTTCGAGGACGCGGCTCTGGTCGGGGACGTCCGCCATCGCGGCTCGGTGTTCCGGGCGCAGATCGAGGTGCTCGAGTCGCTCGGCTCGGAGCTGTACGCGCACTTCACGGTGGCGTCCGATCAGCAGATCGAGTCGGCCGAGCTGCGCGAGCTCGCCGAGGACGTGGGCGGGGGAGAGGTGCCCATGGCCGGCGAGGAAGGCCGCATCGTCGCGCGGCTCGAGCCGGCGTCGCAGGTGAAGGTGGGGCAGGAGGCGGAGCTCTGGGTGGACGCGTCCAAGGTGCATCTGTTCGATCCGGAGGACGGGCGCAACCTGACGACCGACGCCAAGGGGCCCTCCGCGGTGGACGGGCAGGGCGAGGGAGGGCGCGCCCCCGAGGTCGCGCCGCCGCCCGCCTGAGCCGGGAATCGCTTCCCAGGTTCCCCCGAGATAGCAGGAGGACGTGGCCGGGCCCTGAAGTCGTGGGGCGATGGCCCCGCGATTCGGCCGTACCGCTCCACGCAACGACGAGACGCTCCTGGCGGCCACGGTCGACGTGCTGGCGGGCACTTTGGGGCTGCGCGACGGGCATACGGGCGAGCATTCGGACCGGGTGGTGCTGCTGGCCGGCCGCATCGGAGAACGACTGGGGCTGGGACGGCGCGAGTTGCGCGACCTCGGTTATGCGGCGCAGCTGCACGACATCGGCAAGGTGGGCGTGCCGGATGCGGTGCTGCACAAGCCCGGGCCGCTCGTGGAGGCAGAGGTGGAGCTGATCAAGGGCCACTCGGTCTGGGGAGCCGACCTGGTGGGACGCATCCCGGGGCTGGAGGACGTGGCGCGCATCGTCCGACACCACCACGAGCGCTACGACGGCGAGGGCTACCCCGACCGGCTGGCGGGGCGGGACATCCCGCTCGCCTCACGGATCCTCACGGTGGCGGACGCGTACGTGGCGATGACCGAGGACCGCCCCTATCGCCGCGCCCGGCCGCGCTTCGAGGTCGACCACGAGTTTCGCGACTGCTCGGGCGCCCAGTTCGATCCGTACGTGGTGGAGGCGTTGCGGGAGGTCGCGTCGTCGTCTGAGGCGGGATAAGCAAGGCTTAGCCCTTGTGGCCGGGATCCTCACCAGCCTCGTCGGCTCCTACGCCCAGCCCAACTGGCTGATCGACCGCGAGCGGCTGCGCGACCGCTTTCCGCCGCGGGTGCGGGCGCTCGAGCTGTGGCGGGTCGATCCGGCGCTATCTCGAGGAGGCTCAGGACGACGCCACGCGCCTGGCGATCGCCGACCAGGAGCGCGCCGGGCTCGACATCGTCACCGACGGCGAGATGCGTCGCGAGAGCTACTCGAACCGCTTCGCCACCGCGCTCGAGGGCGTCGACATCGAGAACCCGGGCACCGCGCTCGACCGCAGCGGGCATCCCAACCCCGTGCCGCGCGTCGTCGGCCCCGTGGCCCGGCGCGGGCCCGTACAGGTGCGCGACGTCCAGTTCCTGCGCGCGTACACCAGCCGCACGGTCAAGGTCACGGTGCCCGGGCCGTTCACGATGTCCCAGCAGGCCCAGGACGACTACTACGGGGCGCCCGACAAGGTCGGCATGGCGTACGCGGACGCGGTGCGCGGCGAGATCCTCGATCTGTTCGAGGCGGGAGCGGACGTGGTCCAGGTCGACGAGCCCTACATGCAGGCCCGCCCCGAGCCTGCCCGCGAGTACGGCCTCGACGTCCTGCGCCACGCCACCGACGGCCTCCCCGGTACGAGCGCGGTCCACATCTGCTTCGGCTACGCGGCGATCATCCACGAGCGCCCGAGCGGCTACTCGTTCCTGCCCGAGCTGGCGGCGACCGAGTGCGACCAGGTCAGCATCGAGACCGCCCAGTCCGGCCTGGAGCTCGACGTGCTCGACGCGCTCTCGGAGAAGACGATCATCCTGGGCGTGCTCGACCTGTCCACCGACGACGTCGAAACCCCGGAGACGGTGGCCGGGCGCATCCGCCGCGCCTTCCCGCACGCCGGCCCCGAGCGGCTGATCGCGGCCCCCGACTGCGGCATGAAGTACCTCGCCCGAGCTGCCGCCTACGGCAAGCTCGAGGCTCTCGTCGAGGGCGCGCGAATCGCAGCCGCTGCTTAAGCGTCCGTCAGGCGAGCGAGATCGCGACCTGCTCGAGCGCGTCCATCGACTCCTGCATGCCGCCCTCCATCCCCGAGTCGATGATCGTGTCGCGCAGCTCCTTGCTGGGGCACTGGACCAGGATCTCGAGCCGCGTGCGGCCGTCCGCCTCGGTGAAGGTGGCGGTGTTGACCGTCGGCGGCGAATCGCCCTGGTCGGGGATCTCGTAGATCTCGGTCGAGACGAGCCGCTCGTCCGGCACGATCTCCTGGTACTCGCCGTGGAAGGCGACCTCGAGCCCCTCGCTCGAGCTCATCACGTAGCGCCAGGAGCCGCCGACGCGCAGATCGATCTCGGCGCTCGTGACCGCGCCCCGCTGACCGCTCCACCAGCGCTTGACCAGCTCGGGCGTGGTCCACGCCTTGAAGACGAGGTGCCTCGGGGCGTCGAACTCGCGCGTGATGAGGATCTGCTCATCGGTGGGGAGCTCGACCGTTGCCGTTCCACTACTTGCCACTGCCATCACCCTTCTCCTTCTGTTTGAGGTCTTCCAACACCACGTCCAGCGCCTCGAACCGCTCCGACCACGAGCGCTCGTAGCTCTTCACCCAGTCATGGATGGGCTTGAGCGCGTGGCCGTTGAGCCGGTACAGCCGCTGCCTTCCCCGATCGCGCACCTCGACCGCCCCCACTTCCCTGAGCACCCGTAGGTGCTTCGACACCTGTGGCTGGGCGAGCTCGAGCTCTTCGACGATCGCGTTGACGGAGAGCTCCCCGTCGGCGAGGACGTCCAGGATCTGCCGACGCCGTGGCTCGGCCACCGCGTTGAACGCATCTGCCGTGGTCGCCGCTCGCGCCATGCCGCGCAATATATATACCGATATAGGCATATGTCAAGCGCAACCACTACGCTCGGCCCATGGCCTACACGACCGCGGAAGGTCGACAGGAGCTGCTCGACGCCTTGGCCGAGGTCATCGAGCACATCGGGGCCGGCCTCGCCGCCCTCGGCGCGGCGTACGAGCAGCTCGACGAGCGCAATGCGGACAGGCTCGAGGAGGAGCTGTTCGGACCGGTTCAGGTCGCCTACGGTCGGGCGAAGCGCGTCCACGCCCAATTCGCCGAGCGCTCCGGCATGGCGAGTGGCCCGTTCGAGTCGCCCTCGGCGGGCCTCCCCTCAACCGGCGCCAAGGGATTCATCGACAACGCCGTCGACGCCGTCGCGCGAGCCGATGGCGCCCTCTCGGCCCTGCAGGATTCGATGCTGCCGGCGGAGGTCGGGGACGCGGAGTTGCGAGCCGGTCTCGCCAACGTCCGGGAGCTGCTGGGCGGCGTGAGGCAGCACGCTCGCGACCTCGAGCGAACGCTCGGGCGCTAGCGCAGCTCCTTCCGCAACCGCCTCACCATCGTGTCCTCCTCCCACGACGGCGTCTCCAGCTCCTTGCGCACCGCCTCGATCACGTCGTCGTCCCAGGAGTGGGTGCGCAGGATCAGGTAGCGCAGGTGCGCCACCCGCATGTAGGTCTCGGTCTCCGTGCCGCGGCGCACCAGTTCGGCCTCGCGCAGCATCTCGACCACCGGCTCGTACTCGTCGTGGAACCAAGCCTCCGCCACCTCGGCCCGGCTCATGCTCTCGCCACGACCCTGGATCACCCGAAATCCCCACGCCTCCACGGCCTCCGCGAGCGCCGCGTAGCGCCACTCGTCCGACAGCTTGATCTGCGCGCGCTCCTCGGGCCCCAGGGGCACCCGCTCGAAGAACAGCCGCTCGTGGCTCTTCAGCGCCAGGTCGTGCAACCGGATCGCCCGGTCCGCCCCGAGCTCCGTGATCACCTCCGTCACGTACGCGTCGATCACGTCGTACCCCAGCTCGCGCGCCACCGACACCCGGTGGTGCCCGTCCTTCACGAAGTGCAGCTCGCCGATCCGGTACACGTCGATCGGGGGCATCTCCTGCCCCTTGCGCTGGGCCATCGCGATCCGCTCCCAGCGCGGTCGCACGCGGCTCGAGGTGGGTCGGAACGCCCGGTCGAACTCCCGGCTGCGGTCCACGGTTCCCACTATCGAGTCGAGCGGGATCGTCTGCAGCCCAAGCCGCCGCTCGCCCCGCCGACCCAGGGCCTCCACGACCTCCTCGAAGGGCAGGATCACGTTCACGTCGCTCGGCTCGCGCCGCAGCGCCGCCGCGAGTCGTGACAGCGCCCGGCGCCGTCGAGCCCGTCCGAAATCGAACTGGGCGTCCGTCTCGGGTAGTCCGGTGTCGCGGGCCATGCACTCAAAGTACCCATCGGGTCACCTGCGAACATCACCCCGATGAGCACGGCCACCCGTACGCCGCGACTCACGGCCGTGCCGCGCTCCGAGGAGCGGGTCACCCCGCTCGAGCTGTTCTTCGACCTCGTCTTCGTCCTCGCGCTCACCCAGTGCACCGCGCTGATGGCCGTCCACGCCACCTGGGGCGGGCTCGGCAGGGGCCTGCTCGTGCTCGGCCTGATGTGGTGGTCGTGGGTCGGCTACGCCTGGCTGACCAGCGTCGTCAACCCCGAGGAAGGGTCGGTCCGCTTCGCGATCTTCGCCGCGATGGCCGCATTCCTCGTGGTCGCGCTGTGCACGCCGGAGGCCTTCGGGGACTCGCGGATGCTGTTCGCAGTCGCCTACACGGGCGTGCGCTTCGGCCAGATCGCCCTGTTCCTCCTGGCCAGCCGCGACGAGCCCGCCCTGCGCTCCTCCGTCAAGGGCCTGGCGGGCGGTACCGCGGTGGGGTGCGGTCTGTTGATCGTGGGGGCCCTGTTCGACGACGTCACCGTGCAGGCGTCGATCTGGGCCGTCGCCCTGCTGCTCGACATGCTCGAGCCGTTCCTGTTCGGCTCAGAGGGCTGGCAGCTTCGCCCCGGCCACTTCGCCGAGCGTCATGGCCTGATCATCATCATCGCGCTGGGCGAGTCGATCGTGGCGATCGGCGTGGGGGCGCACGGTCATGTGGACGCCGGGGTGGTCGCCGCGGCCGTGCTCGGCATCGCGATCGCCGGCGCGCTCTGGTGGCTCTACTTCGACATCGTGGCGCTCGTCGCCGAGCGGCGCCTCTCCAACGCCGCGGTGGGTCGCGAGCAGAACGAGATCGCGCGCGACTCCTACTCGTACATCCATTTCCCGATGGTCGCCGGCATCGTGCTGCTGGCGCTCGGCATGAAGAAGACACTGGGGCACGTCGACGAGCCGCTCAAGACCGTGCCGGAGGTCGCGCTGCTGGGCGGTGCGGCCCTGTACCTGCTGGCGCACGTCGCCTTCCGCTGGCGCAACGTCCACCGCTTCAGCAGCGCGCGTCTGGTGTGCGCGATCGTCCTATGCGCTCTGATCCCGCTGGCGACCGAGCTCGACGCGCTGGTCACGCTCGCGCTGCTCGCGGTCCTGCTCGCGGTCCTGATCGCCTACGAGACCGTCCACTTCGCCGAGCTGCGCGACAAGATGCGCCACCAGCTGGGCGATCAGGGCTCGAGCGCGTAGGGAAAGTTCGTCAGGCGCTCGTAGCCGTCGTCGGTGACGAGGGCGAGGTCCTCCAGGCGCACGCCGCCGTATCCGTGGCGGTAGCAGCCCGGCTCGATCGCCACCACGTCGCCCGCCACCAGCGGCTCGCTGCCGGAGCGCCCCAGCGCCGGCTCCTCGTGTGTCTCCAGGCCGACCCCGTGCCCCAGCGAGTGGAAGAAGCCGTCGCGCAGCGGCTCGCCCTCCGGCTTCGTTCTCTGGGTGAGCTCGCCGCCCTCCTCGAAGACGTCGCAGGCCGCCTCGAACAGCTCGCGGCCGGTGACACCCGGACGCAGGATCGCGTATACGCGCTGCAGGGCCTCCCCGCACAGGACGTGCCACGCGACCACCTCCGGCGGCGGCTGGCCGCCGACCACGAACGTGCGCGTCATGTCGGCGAAGCAGGTGGAGACCTCGTCGCGCGGCCAGATGTCGATGACGATCGGGGTGCCCGGCCTCAGCGGGCCGGTGCCCTGCTCGTGGCCGGTGGCCCCGGCCGGCCCGGCGGCCACGATGATGTCCTCCGACGCCGGCGCGCCGTGGTCGGCGCAGACCTCGCGGATGCGCGCGCGCACCTGCTCGGCCGTGAGCGGCTCGCCGGCGCGCAGGAGCTCGGCCGCGGCCGCCATGCCGGCGTCGGCCGCCGACTGGGCGCGCCGGATGCCGGCCAGCTCCGCTTCGTTCTTGGAGCGGCGGCGCCGGATGAACTCGCCCTGGTCGGGGACGACCTCGACGCCGTCGGCCCGCAGCCGGTCGGCCACGGCCACGGCCAGCTCGCCGGGGACCACCAGTCGCTGGGCGCCGAGGCGCCGCGCGGCGCGGGCGCACAGCTCGGCCTCGAGCTCGTCCCAGCGCAGCCCCGTCCCGATCAGCTCGTCGAGCCCGAGCTCGTAGGGGTCAAGCACCTCCACGTCCGGGGCGGCCTGAGCGATGCGGCCCGCCTCGAGCGAGGAGACCACCGCGACGCGGCGACCGTCGAGCTCGAAGTACGAGATGGGGTCGATGATGCCCAGCGGAAGCTCGTGTCTCAGGGCTGCGGAGCGGTGCGTGTCGCCGTGGATGAGGACGTGGGGGGCGATCCCCGCAAGCTACCTCAACAGGGTCACGTGTTTGCTGCGGCGCGTGGCGTTGCCGGCCTCGTCGACGGCGGTGATCGTGACGACCAGCCTCACCGAGCGGCGCGCCCGCGCCGGCAGCAGGAGCACGACCGCCTCGCCGTCGGCCGCCACGGCCGGGGCCGCCCGCACGCGCCGGGGCGGCTCGGCCTGCGCCGCGACCATGCAGGCCTCGCGCGGGCAGCGAGCGGTCACCGAGATCGTGTCGCGCTGGCGCGCCTTGACCTTGACCGACAGGGCCGGCGGCGTCACGTCGGACACCTGGCCGCTCGGCCGGCACGATTCGGTCAACAGCCCGTCCGCGTCGTCGAAGTAAGGCTGGTAGCCCTTGCGGTTCTGGGGAGCGGGGCGCTCCACGTCGGCGATCCAGAGGCCGTAGCCGTCGGTGGTGGAGCCGTACTCCTGGTCGCCCTCCGCGATCTCGCGCTGGCGCACGATCACCGCGGTGTCGAGGAACCAGTCCAGCTGCAGCTGGGGGTCCTTCTTGAAGCCGCGATAGTCGCCCTTGTCGAGCGACTTGTGCATGCTGAAGAAGCCCGCGAACGGGTTACCGCGCGTGTGCAGGTTGCGCAGGCCCGACTCGGCCAGCCCGGCCATCACCGGCAGCTCCTGCGGCACGTCGCGCAGGGCCGCGCCGCGAGCCATCCAGCGTGCGATCGGCTCGCGGGCGGCGTCGTCGCCGGGATAGCTCGCCGGACAGGGGTCGCCGGGGCCGGGCGGGGGAGTCCCGCCGCTCTGGGCGAAGGCCGGAGCGGCACCGGCGAGCAGCGCCAGCGCCGCTCCGAGCAGGCAGATCGAGCGCGCCACGCCGCGAGATGCTCGCAGCCGGCCGGGCGCGGCGCGCCGCAGAGGCGTGGCATGCTGCCGCTGCGATGAGGGTCTTCGTCACTCGCCGGCTGCCGGGCGGCGCGCTCGACCGCCTGTCCGCCGGGCACGACGTGGAGGTCTGGCCCGGGCCGCTGCCGCCGCCGCGCGAGGAGCTGCTCGCCCGTGCTCCGGAGCTGGAGGGGCTGCTCTCGCTGCTGACCGATCCGGTCGACGCGGAGCTGATCGCGGCGGCGCCGAAGCTCCGCGCGATCTCGAACTACGCGGTCGGCGTGGACAACATCGACGTCGAGGCCGCCACCGCGCGCGGCATGCCGGTCGGCAACACGCCTGGCGTGCTGACAGATACGACCGCCGACCTCGCCATGGCGCTGATGCTCGGCATGGGCCGGCGCCTCGTCGAGGGCGACGCTTACGTCCGGCGCGGCGAGTGGCGCACCTGGGAGCCCGGGCTGCTGCTGGGCCACGACCTCCACGGCGCCACAGTCGGGATCGTGGGGTTCGGCCGGATCGGCCAGGCCGTGGCGCGCCGGCTGGACGGCTTCGACTGCACCGTGCTGCACACCAGCCGCAGCGGCGGCCTGACGCTCGAGGAGCTGTTGGAGCGCTCGGACTTCGTCTCAGTGCACACGCCGTTGACGCCCGAGACCCGGGGGCTGGTCGGCGAGGCGGCCCTGCGACGGATGAAGCCGACCGCCTACCTGGTCAACACGGCGCGCGGGCCGGTGGTGGACACGGACGCCCTGGTCGGCGCGCTGCATGCCGGCGAGATCGCTGGGGCGGCGCTGGACGTGACGGACCCGGAGCCGCTGCCGGCCGGCCACCCGCTGCTCGACGCGCCCAACCTGCTCGTGCTGCCGCACCTCGGCTCGGCGACCCACGCCACGCGCGAGCGCATGGCGGACATGGCCGCGGACAACCTGCTGGCCGGCCTGCGCGGGGAGCCGATGCCGCACCAGGTGAACGAGGTCTGATGCCGCAGCAGAGCATCGACGTCGCCATGGCGACCGTAGACGCGGTGAACAGGCGCGACACGGACGCCTTCGTGGCGTGCCTCAGCCCGGATGTCGAATGGGAGGAGAACGGCGACGTCCCCGGCGCGCGGGTGATCTACCGCGGACGCGCCGCGGTTCGCGAGTGGTTCGAGGAGGTGCTCGCGGAACCGTGGGAGAGCTTCCACATCGAGGTCGAGGAGATCGCCGAGGCGAGCGGTGGAGGGATCTTCAGCGAGCTGCAGATCGCGGCCCGCGGTAGGGGGAGCGGCGCGGAGACCGAGCTTCGCTTCTGGACGGCGAGCTGGCTCGCCGACGGCAAGATCGCTCGACGTCAGGTCTTCTGGAGCCGCGTCGAAGCGCTCGAAGCGGTGGGGCTCACTCCCCCAACACCTTGATCACCATCCGCTTGGGCCGCCGTCCGTCGAACTCGCAGTAGAAGACCTGCTGCCACGGGCCCAGGTCGAGGCGGCCGGCCGTGACCGGGACGATCACCTGGTGGTGCACCAGCAGGTTCTTGAGGTGGGCGTCGCCGTTGTCCTCGCCGCCGCGGTGGTGGCGGTAGTCGCCGGGATCGGGCAGCAGCTGGCTGGCGACCTCGTTGGCGGGCTCCTTCCAGCTCGGCGGCGCGATCTTGTCGAGCCACTCGAGCACGTCCTCGTGCAGCCCTGGCTCGTCGTCGTTGATCCAGACCGCGGCCGTGATGTGCATCGCGGCGACCAGGGCCAGGCCCTCGTCGACTCCCGCCTCGTCGACGGCGGACTGCACGTCCTCGGTGATGCGGATCAGCTCGCGGCGCTCGGCTGTTTGGAACGTCCGGTAGACGGTGTGAGACTTCATCGGCGTGAACCTCGGGCTCGAAGGCAAGCTCTGCGTTGTCACCGGCGCGACGCGCGGCATCGGCGCGGCGACCGCCACCATGCTGAAGCAAGAGGGCGCCGAGGTGCTCTCCGTCGCGCGCGGCGGCGCCGACCTCGACCTCGACGTGACCGGCCCGGATGCGGGCGAGCGCGTGCTCGCCGCCTGCCCGCGGGCTCCCTGGGCTCTCGTGAACGCCGCCGGAGCCACGCAGGCGCGTCCGCTCGACCAGCTCGACGACGCCGACTGGCAGGCCCAGTGGGAGCTGCACGTGATGGGGCCGATGCGCCTGATGCGCGCGCTCGCGCCGGCGATGGCCGACGCCGGCGGTGGCCGGATCGTCAACGTGTCCTCATCGTCCGGCAAGCGGCCCTCGCGCCGGCTCGACGCGAGCTACTCGGTGACCAAGGCGGCCCAGCTCTCGCTCAGCCGCCTGTTCGCCGACGAATGGAGCGCCCGGCAGGTCCTCGTCAACGCCGTCGCCCCCGGCCCGATCGCGGGCGCCTCCTGGACCGCGGACGGCGGCCTGGCCGACCAGCTCGCGGCCCGCACTCAGAACACGCGCGAACAGGTGCTCGAGAGCACCGCGGCGGGGCTCCCGATCGGCCGCATGGGCACGGACGACGAGGCTGCGGCGGTGATCGTCTTCCTGTGCTCGCAAGCCGCCTCCAGCGTCACCGGCGCGGCCTGGTCGGTGGACGGTGGATCGGTGCCAATCATCCTCTGACGTCTCCCCCCGCGCATAGTCTGGGGTTCGGTGGTCGCCATCCCCTACCGCATCCGCCGTTCGGATCGAGCGCGCCGCGCCCGCATCCTCGTTGACGGGGACGGCATCGAGGTCGTCGTGCCGCAGAGCTTCCCCCTGAGGGAGGTCGAGCCGTTCGTGGAGGAGAAGCGCCCGTGGATCGAGCGGACGCTCGAGCGCATGCGCGAGACCGAGGCCGAGCTGCCGCCGGCTCGGCTCGCCGACGGGGGCGAGGTGCCCTACCTGGGCGAGCGGCTCCCGCTGGCTGTGCGCATCGAGCGCAAGCGCGTGCGCGAGCACGTGACCCGGTCCGGCGACGAGCTGAGGCTCGCGCTACCGCCCGGCACGACGGTGCGCGACGCGCTCGAGCGCTGGTACCGGCGCCGCGCCCGCGCGGAGGTGAGCCCGCGCCTGGACGAGGCGTGCGCGCGCTGGGGCTCGTCGTACACGAGGCTGCAGATACGGGGCCAGCGAACGCGCTGGGCGTCCTGCTCGTCGAGCGGCGCGATGAGCTTCAACTGGCGGCTCCTGCTGGGGCCGGCGCGGGTGCTCGACTACGTGGTCGAACACGAGGTGGTGCACCTGAACGTGCTCGACCACTCGCAGCGCTTCTGGATCCTCCTGTCCGAGCGAGTGCCCGACTGGCGCGAGCACGAGCGCTGGCTGCGGCGGCACGGGCACGCGCTGCGGTTGTAGCGGCGGCGCCGTTGCGCCGCGCGGCGCGGGCGTAAACGGCAGCTGACAAGGGGGAGGCCGCAGGCGAAAGTGACACACGCCCTGTCCCGGCAGCGGGTGTGCCGCCTTGTGTTCGCCATCGATGCCCAACTCCACCCACTCCCCGGGACGAGCGCGGGGTGGGCCGGGTACCCCCGCCCAGCAGCCCACAAGCTGACGCACCGGGCGATCAGGGACCCGAGGGCCGAGTTGTACCCACCCAACCCATTACCGCTGCCGTAAACGCAGGTCCGAGCCGCTACTCCCAGCGGAAATAGCGCACGGCCAGCACCACGCCGGCCACCGCCCAGCCGCCCACCACGAGCGCCGCCGTCCCGGCGCCGCTCCCGCCCACGATCGCCACCGACAGGCCGTCGACCAGGTGCTTCAGCGGCAGCACCTCCGCGATCGCCTTGAGGAACTCGGGCAGGTTGTCGGACGAGTAGAACACGCCGGAGATGAAGATCACCGGCAGGAACACCGCGTTGGTGTAGGCGGGCGCGGCGTCCTCGTTGGGGATGGCGTGCGAGAACGCGATGCCGAGGGACGCGAAGCAGATCACGCCGAGCGCCGTGAACCCCACGACCATCGCCGGGTCCTGCGGCCAGTCCACGCCGTAGGCGAGGTTGCCGATCGTGACCACCAGCAGCACCTGGGCGAACGCGTTGACGGACGCGGAGGCGAGCAGGCCGGCCAGATACGAGCCGGCCGGCATGGGCGTCCCGCGCCAGCGCTTGAGCACGCCGTCCTCGCGCAGGATCGTGATGTTGAAGGCCAGCGAGGTGAAGGTGGTCGCCAGCACGCCCATCGCGGCGATGCCCGGGATCAGCACGTTCAGCTCCTTGGCGTCCGCCGAGAAAGCGCTCGCCGTCAGCACCAGCAGCAGCAGCGGCAGCAGGAAGTTGAAGAAGGCCGCGCTGGGGTTGCGCCAGAACAGCTTGCGCTCGAAGCGGAACTGCTGCCAGGCGAGCGCCGCCGGGTTCACGCGGCGTCGGCCTCTCGGGTCAGCTCGAGGTAGATCTCCTCGAGCGTCGGGCGGGTCACCTCGAGCCCCTCGAGGCGCTCGCCGCGCGCCAGGGCGTCGCGCGTGAGCCGGTGCAGCAGCTCGGTCGGGTCGTCGGTCTCGTGCTCGACCCGGCGTCCCTCCGAGAGGTAGGACACCCGGTAGCGCGAGCTGCTCGGACCGAGGCTGTCCGGCGGGCCCTCGGCGACGATCAGGCCGTCCTTCACGATCGCCACGCGGTCGGCCAGCTCCTGCGCCTCCTCGAGGTAGTGGGTGGTCAGCAGCAGCGTCTTGCCGAGCTCCTTGAGCGCGCGCACCACGCCCCAGGCCGTGCGGCGCGCGGCCGGGTCGAACCCGGTCGTCGGCTCGTCGAGGAAGATCAGGTCCGGGTCGCCGATCAGGGCGAGCGCCAGGTCGAGCCGGCGGCGCTGGCCGCCGGACAGGTCCTTCGTCCGCGCGTCGGCCTTCTCCTCGAGGCCGACCAGCGCGATCGTCTCCTCCGGGTCGCGCGGGGCGGGGTAGGCCTTGGAGAAGTGGTGCACGGCCTCGCGCACCGTCACGCGCGGGTAGAACCCGCTGCTCTGGAGGACGATCCCGATTCGCTCCTGGAGTCGACGGTCGCGCACCTGGGGATCCTTTCCGAGCACGCGCACCTCGCCGCCCGAGCGCTCGCGGTAGCCCTCGAGGATCTCGACCGTGGTCGTCTTGCCCGCACCGTTGGGGCCGAGCAGACCGAAGATCTCGCCCGGCTGCACCTCGAATGAGACCCCGCGCACGGCCTCCAGCGAGCCGTAGGACTTGTGCAGGTCGGCTACCTCGATCGCGGGCGGCATCACACGCCGGCGCCGGCCCCGCCGCGACCCTCGCCGCCGGCGAAGCGCGACGCGCCGGCCCACGCCGTCTCGCGAGTGGGGAGGGCGGCGCGCGCCTCGAGCCGCATTCCCTCCTCGAAGGTGAGTCCGATCCCCTCGAGCGCGGCCGAGCGGTCGGCCAACATCGTGTCCTGCGGGAAGCGCGCCAGCGCCTCCGCGATCTCGAGCGCCCGCTCCACGTGTCCGCCGGCGGGCACCACCTGGGTCAGCAGCCCGATGCGCTCCGCCTCCTCCGCCTCCACGATGCGGCCGGTGAGGATCATGTCGAGCGCCCGGCCCAGCCCGACGATGCGCGGCAGCCGCTGGGTGCCGCCGTCGATCAGAGGCACGCCGAAGCGACGTTCGGTGAATCCGAGCTTCGCGTCCTCGGTGGCGATGCGCAGGTCGCACCAGAGCGCCAGCTCGAGCCCGCCGGCCAGGCACCACCCGGAGATCGCCGCGATCGTCGGCTTCGGCGAGATCAGGCGCGTGAACCCCAGCGGGCCGTCCTCCAGCTCGAGGCGCGGGGCGAAGCTCTCGATCGCCTTGAGGTCGGCGCCGGCGCAGAAGGCGAGCTCGCCCCCGCCGGTGATCACCAGCACGCGCGCCTCGTCGTCGGCGACGAAGCGGCGGTAGGCCTCCGTCAGCAGCTCGGCCGTCGGGCCGTCGATCGCGTTGCGCCGCGCCTGGCGGTCGATGGTGACGAGCGCCGCGGCGCCGATGCGCTCGTAGGTGACGTCGTCGGCCATGCGGAAGGGAAGGTTCTCAGACTGTTCACACCGAGGCTCGCGAGGGTTGCGAGCATCGTCGAGTGCAGATCCCTCCTCGCGCTCGCGGCCCCGTCCCGACGGGGTCGCGGCCTTTCCGGGGTCGGGGAGAGCAGCGCTGCGGGCTCTACCAGCCGACGCGCTTGCGCAGCTCGGTGGCCTTGCGCGCTTCCTTGCGCTTCTCCAGCCCCTGCTGGAGGAACGTGAGCAGCGTGACCAGCACCGCGAACGCCACCACCAGGCCGAGGCAGAAGAACGTGATGATGCGGTCATCGGTCTCTCCGACCAGCCCCTCGCCGTTGTCGCCCGCGAACGCCGGGGCGGCCAAGAGCAGCCAGGTGGGGAGGGCGACGAGTGCGATCCGCATCTGGTCAGGAACGATACCCGGCTCGGCGTACCGCAACTACGGTCGCCGCGGCCAGCAGCGCGAACGCGGAGCACATGATCCAGGCGACGGCGAAGTGGCCGGCGTGCGCCAGCAGGCCGATCGCGAGCGGGCCGGCGACCGCGCCCGCGAACAGGCCCCCCAGCATGACGCCGACGGCCCAGGCCGGGGCATCGGGGCTGTACTGCACCACCGCGAGGTTCAGCGCCCCGGGCCAGGCCCAGCCGAAGGTCCCCACGAGCAGCGCCGCGCCCACGATCACGAGCGGCTCGCCCACGATCAGCAGCAGGTACGCGACGGCGCTCACGGCGAACATCGCGGCCACGGGGCGCAGCGCGTCCTGCACGCCCCGGTCGGCGTGCGCCCCCAGCGCGATCCGGGACACGGCCGCGCTCAGGCTGACTGCCGCCAGCAGCAGCCCCGCCGCGCCCTGGTCGATCCCCTGGTCGACCGAGTAGCTGACCAGGAACGAGATGAAGCCGACGCTGGCCGCGCTGGCAAGGAACGCAGTCAGCCCGAGCGCGTGCACCACCCCGAGCCCTCGCGGCGGCCGGCCGCGCTCGGCCGGATGCGGGCGCGGGATGTGGGCGGGCGCCGCGGCGGCCGCGGCCAACGCGAGCGCCGCCACGCCCAGGTAGGCCCAGCGCCAGCCGAACGGGATCGCCACCGCGGGCAGCGCCAGTCCCGCCAGCACGGCGCCGATCGAGGCCCCCGCCTGCTGGGCCCCGAAGGCCAGACCGCGCCGCGCCGGCCCGATCTCGTACTTGAGCGCGGCGCTCACGGCGGGCCCGGTCATGGCGTTGCCGACCCCGGCGGTCGCCAGCACCACGATCAGGCCGGCGGCGCTGTCGGCCAGCCCGGCGACGGCCACGCAGCTGAGCGCGGTCAGTCCCGCGCACGCGCGCATGCCCGGCCACCGCCCCGATCCGCTCGACCAGGCGGCCGAGTGGCGTGGAGAAGACCATGCTCACCAGGTAGAAGCACGCCGCAGCCAGGCCGAGCGAGGAGCTCGAGAACGCGAAATCGTCGCGGATGCGGGGCGCCAGGGCGGCCGCGAGAAAGCCGGGCAGCGCGCCCGTCGCCACGAGCGTCACCCCTGTGGCGAGCGCGCGCCGCCCGCGCTGCCCGAGGTCGTCTGTGTGAGCCGGTGCTGGCGCTGGGATGCCGGAAAGAGTAAGAAATGCTGACATGAATGAGCGGACGCAGGTCGGGATCGTCGGAGCGGGGCCCGCCGGGCTGGTGCTCGGCCAGCTCCTTCACCTGCGCGGGATCGACTCCGTGGTGCTGGAGGCCCGTAGCCGCGAGTACGTCGAGCAGCGGGTCCGGGCGGGCGTGCTCGAGCAGGGCACGGTCGACCTGATGAAGGAGATGGGCGTGGGCGAGCGCATGGAGCGCCAGGGCCTCGTCCACAAGGGGGTCGAGCTGCGCTTTGCCGAGCGCGGGCACCGGATCGACTTCGACGACCTGACCGGCGGCCGCGCCATCACGGTGTACGGCCAGCAGGAGGTCGTCAAGGACCTGATCGCCGCGCGGCTCGACTTCGGCGGGCCGCTGCTGTTCGAGGTCGAGGACGTTCGCGCGGAGGGCATCGAGACCGACTCGCCCTCGCTGCGCTACCGCCACGAGGGCGAGGAGCACACGCTCGACTGCGACGTGATCGCGGGCTGCGACGGCTTCCACGGCGTGTGCCGCGACGCCGTGCCAGCCGGCGTGCTCCGCTTTCACGAGCGCGAGTGGCCGTTCGCCTGGCTGGGCATCCTCGCCGAGGCCGCCCCCTCGAGCGACGAGCTGATCTATGCCCACCACGAGCGCGGCTTCGCCCTGCAGAGCATGCGCTCCCCGAAGGTCACCCGCCTCTATCTCCAGTGTCCGCCGACCGACGAGATCGAGAGCTGGCCCGACGAGCGCATCTGGGAGGAGCTCCAGGCGCGGCTCGCCAGCGGCGACTTCCGGCTCAACCAGGGACCGATCTTCGAGCGCGGCATCACGCCGATGCGGAGCTTCGTGACCGAGCCGATGCAGCACGGCCGGCTCTACCTCGCCGGCGACGCGGTCCACATCGTCCCGCCCACCGGCGCGAAGGGGCTCAACCTGGCCGTGGCCGACGTGCGCGTGCTGGCCCAGGCGCTCGAGCGCTGGTTCGAGACGGGGGATGACGAGGCGCTGCGCGGGTACTCCGACACCTGTTTGCGGCGCGTCTGGCACACCCAGCACTTCTCGTGGTGGATGACCTCGATGCTGCACCGCATGCCCGACGACCACGACGGCTTCCAGGCGAAGCTGCAGATCGCGCAGCTGGACTACGTCTGCTCCTCGCGAGCGGCGTCGACCTCGCTGGCCGAGAACTACGTGGGCCTGCCGGCTTAAAATTCAAATTGTCTGATATTTGAGTGATACCGTTGCACCATGGCGATCTCTGGGCTCGGTGTGGGTTTGGCGGCTGATCGCCTGAGCGAGCTTCTAGGGCTGGTGACGAGCCAGAATCCGTTTCAGCGCCGCCGTCTGGAGGCGCTCGATCTGGGCGACGATCCCGCGTTGTCGGACCTGCCGCCGCTGACGAAGCTGGAGCTGGTGCACGACCAGGAGCGAAACCCGCCCTTCGGCACCAACCTGACCTATCCGCTCGAGCGCTACACGCAGCTGCACCAGACCAGCGGCACCACGGGGCCGCCGCTGCGGGTGCTCGACACCGGCGAGGACTGGAGCTGGTGGCGTGAGCGCTTCGCGCACACGCTTACCGTCGCGGGGGTCGGCGCCGAGGATCGCGTGGCCCTCACCTACTCGTTCGGCCCGCACGTCCAGTTCTGGGCCGCGAAGGAGGGGCTGCAGGAGGTCGGCGCGATGGCGATCGCGCTCGGCGGCATGGGCTCCACGCAGCGCCTCCAGACGATCGACGAGGTGGGGGCCACGGCGATCTGGTGCACCCCGACATACGCGCTGCGCCTGCTCGAGGTGGCCGTGGAGCAGCGGCTCGAGTCGGCGCTCGACTCGGTCGAGCGCGTGCTCTGCACCGGCGAGCCGGGCGGATCGCTGCCCGCCGTGCGCGCGCGCATCGAGGAGGGCTTCGGCGCGCGCTGCATCGACCACGCCGGACTGACCGAGGCCGGCCCGTTCGGCCACCCCTGCTCGGAGGGCCACGGCCTCCACGTGGACGAGAGCGAGTTCGTCTGCGAGATCGTGGACGAGGACCTGCGGCCGACCGCGATCGGCGAGCGCGGCGAGCTGTTGCTCACGCCGCTGCGCCGCACCGGATTCCCCGTGCTGCGCTACCGGACCGGCGACGTGGTGGTGAACACCGAGGAGCGTTGCCCCGCCGGCCACGAGGACCGCTGGCTCCCGGGCGGCATCGTCGGCCGCAGCGACGACATGGTCGTGATCCGCGGGATGAACGTCTATCCGTCGGCGATCGAGGAAGCCGTGCGCCACGCGAGCGGCTCGGGCGAGTTCCGCATCACGTTCTACTCGGAGCCGAGCGGCCTGGACGAGATCAAGCTCGAGGTCGAGCTCGCGGACGGCAAGGCCGCGCGCGAGCTGCAGGAGACGATGCGCAGGCAGCTCGGCCTTCGCGTGCGAGTGGTACCGGTCACGCCCGGCGTGCTGCCGCGCCACGACGGCAAGGCGCGGCGCGTCGTGGACGAGCGCACGACCAAATGGTCCGGCCAGTGACCACCGAGCGCACCCGGATGCGCACCCCGCGGGCGCGTCAGCGGCTGATTCGCGGCGCCAGCGAGCAGGTCGCGGTCCAGATCCAGCACTACATCCAGGAGGAGCGCTTGGGGCCGGGGGACTTCCTGGGCCGCGAGGAGGACCTGGCCGCGGAGTTCGGCGTCAGCCGGCCCACGCTGCGCGAGGCGCTCAAACTGCTCGCCAGCGGCAATCTGATCAGGGCCAGCAAGGGCCCGGGCGGCGGCATCTTCGTCGCCCACACGGCGGACGAGGGCATGGGCCGCAGCCTCAGCGACGCGATCGGGATGATGCTGGAGACCGGCGTCGTCACGCTCGAGGAGCTGCTCGACGCCCGCCTGCTGCTGGAGGTGCCGCTCGCCGGGCTGGCCGCCTACCAGCCCGACGAGGAGAACCTGCACCGGCTGCGCCAGGCCGTTCGGGGCGCGGCGACAGCCGACGATCCGAACCAGCTGGCCGACTTCGACAGCGAGATCCACAAGGCGATCGCGGCGGCGTCCGGCAACCGGATGCTCCAGGCGCTCACCGGCTGGGTCTTCGACGTCGTGCAGCCGTCCGTCAACGCGGCGCTGCACGAGGCGATCGTCCAGTCGGCGATCGTCGAGCAGCACGAGGCCCTGCTGGCCGCCATCGAGAAGGGCGACGCGCCACGCGCGGAGCGGGCGATGAAGGACCACCTCCTGTACCTGCGGGACGTGCTGCGGATGGTGCAGGAGCGGGCGGAGGGCTAACCGAAAGGAGCGCGCATGGCCCATCGGGTGACACGGGGGGTGGAGATCGCCGGCTACCGCCGCGACGACGTGGACGTCGATCCGCCCTACCTGCATCCCGACTACGTGGCCACCCGCACTCGCTCGCCCAAGCGGCCGCTGATCCTGCTGCCGCACACGCTCTCCGAGGTGACCGGGCCCGTGTACGGGCACGAGCGGATCGGCGAGCTCGACCACGACCTCACGCGCCAGCACGACGGGGAGCCGCTCGGCGAGCGGATCATCGTGCACGGGCGGGTGCTCGACGGCGACGGGCGCCCGGTGCGCGACACGCTCGTGGAGGTCTGGCAGGCCAACTCGGCAGGCCGCTACCTGCACGCCGTGGATCGCCACCCGGCGCCGCTGGACCCGAACTTCACGGGCGCAGGGCGCTGCCTCACCGACGACGAGGGCAACTACCGGTTCATCACCGTGAAGCCGGGCGCGTATCCGTGGGGCAACCACCCGAACGCCTGGCGCGCGGCCCACATACACGTGTCGGTGTTCGGCCCCGCCTTCGCCACCCGGCTCGTCACGCAGATGTACTTCCCGGGCGACCCGCTCTTCTTCCAGGACCCGATCTTCCACTCTGTGCGCGACCCGAAGGACCGCGAGCGGATGATCTCGGCGTTCGACCTCGACCACACCGTCCCGGAGTGGGCGCTCGCCTACCGGTTCGACATCGTCGTGCGCGGCCGCGAGGCCACGCCGATGGAGGACTGATGCTCCCCACGCCCTCACAGACGGTCGGGCCCTTCTTCCACATCGGCACCGACGCCGGCTTCATCGGCCGCGAGCTGGTGGCCCCGGATCACCCGGGCGCGGTGCGCGTGTTCGGGAACGTCAGCGACGGCGAGGGCGCGCCCGGTGATCGACTCGATGATCGAGATCTGGCAGGCCAACGCCGCCGGTCGCTACGCCCACCCGGAGGACGTGCGCGACGACGTGCCGCTCGAGAACGGCTTCGACGGCTTCGGCCGCACCTGCACCGACGACGAGGGACGCTACGAGTTCGTGACCGTGAAGCCGGGCTCGGTGCCGGGCCCCGGCGGCCAGGCGCAGGCGCCGCATATCGACGTCTCCGTGTTTGCCCGCGGGCTGCTCAAGCGGCTCGTGACCCGCATCTACTTCCCCGACGAGGCGGAGGCCAACGAGGCCGACCCGGTGCTCTCGTCGGTCGAGGACCCCGAGGTGCGTGCCGCCCTGGTGGCCATCGAGGAGGACGGCGGGCTACGGTTCGACATCACGTTGCAAGGCGACCGCGAGACCCCCTTCTTTGCCGTTTGACGCGCTGTTCGTCCCGGCGGACGTTCGTGAGGCCACGGGCGAGCGCGCCTGGCTGCAGGCGATGCTCGACTTCGAGGTCGCACTGGCCCGCGCGCAGGCTCGCGCCGGGCTGATCCCGGACTCGGTGGCAGAGCAGATCGCCGCCGCGCCGGTGGACTTCGCCGGGCTCGCGGAGGCCGGCCGCGCCTCCGGCAGCCCGGCGGCGGCGCTGGCGGAGTCCCTGCCCGACGGCGCGCACCGCGGAGCGACCAGCCAGGACGTGATGGACACGGCGGCGATGCTGGTCGTGCGTCGAACGCTTCCGCTGCTCGACGCGGAGCTCGGCGGCGTGGCCTCCGCGTGCGCCCGGCTCGCGGCCGAGCACCGCTCGACGCCGATGGCGGCCCGCACGCTGCTCCAGCAGGCGCTGCCGACCACGTTCGGGCTCAAGGCGGCCGGGTGGCTGGCGGGCGTGGACGAGGCGCGGGATCGGCTGGTGGCGGTGCCTCTGGAGGTCGAGCTGGGCGGGGCGGCCGGCACGCTCGCCTCGCTGGGCGATCACGGGCTGCAGGTGCTGTCGCTGCTGGCCGAGGAGCTCGCTCTGGACGAGCCGGTCCTGCCGTGGCACACCCGCCGCGGCCGGATCGGTCAGCTCGGCGCCGCGCTGGCGCTGGCGGCGGGCGCCGTCGAGAAGATCGCGCTCGACGTGAAGCTGATGGCGCAGACCGAGGTGGGGGAGGTGTCCGAGTCCTCCGCCGGGGGGCGGGGCGGCTCGTCGACGCTGCCGCACAAGCGGAACCCGGTCGGGTCGGCTCTGGCGATCGCCTGCGCGCATGGAGTGCGGGGCGCGGCGTCGGTCCTGATCGGCGCCGTCGCGCAGGAGCACGAGCGCGCCGCCGGCGCCTGGCAGGCCGAGTGGGACGCGCTCTCGCGGGCCCTGGCGCTGACCGGCGGGGCGGCCGCGGCACTGCGCGAGGCGCTCGACGGGCTCGAGGTAGACACCGAGCGGATGCGCGCGAACCTCGAGCTGACCGGCGGACTGCTCCTGACGGAAGCGGTTTCCACGGCGCTCGCCGAAAGCGTTGGGCGCACGCGGGCCAAGGCGCTGGTGGCCGATGCCGCGCGTCGCGCCTCTGACGGCGGCCGGGAGCTGCGCGACGAGCTGGCCGCCGACGACCAGATCGAGCTGTCCGCCGAGGAGATCGACCGGGCGCTCGATCCGGTCGAGTACCTCGGCTCAGCCGAGGCGTTCGTGGACCGTGCGCTCGAGGCGCACGAGAGGAGGGGCAATGGGTGATGACGCGCACGAGCGCGGGATGAGAGTGCGCCGCGAGGTGCTCGGGGACGAGCACGTGGACGCCGCCGTGGAGCGCACGTCGGGGTTCACCGCGGACTTCCAGGACCTGATCACGCGCTACGCGTGGGGCGAGATCTGGACGCGCCCGGGACTCGACCGGCGCATGCGCAGCGCGATCACCCTCACCGCTCTGATCGCGACGGGCCGCCTCGAGGAGCTGCGCATGCACCTGCGCGCTGCGCTGCGGAACGGCCTCGAGGAGGACGAGATCAAGGAACTCCTCCTGCAGAGCGCGATCTACTGCGGCGTGCCGGCGGCCAACTCGGCGTTCGCGATCGCCCAGGAAGTGCTGGAGGGAGACGCCTGAGCGCTCACTAACCTCCCGGCGCGGTGTCGACGCTCGAGTCCATCGTGCTGGGCATCGTCCAGGGGCTGACCGAGTTCCTGCCGGTCTCCAGCACCGCTCACCTGCGCATCGTGCCGGCCTTCGTGGGCTGGGACGACCCCGGGGCGGCGTTCACGGCGGTCACCCAGCTCGGGACGACCGCCGCGGTGCTCCTGTACTTCCGCGAGGACCTGATCCGGATCGCGCTCGCGTGGCTGCGCTCGCTGCGGGACCCGTCGGCGCGTCGCGAGCTCGACGCGCGCATGGGCTGGTACATCGTGCTGGGCACGATCCCGATCGGCATCTTCGGCGTGCTGTTCAAGGACCAGATCGAGAGCGGAGCGCGCGACCTCTACCTGATCGGAACGGCGCTGATCGTGCTCGGTCTGGTGTTGCTGGCGGCCGAGGAGGTGGGCAAGAAGGACCGGTCGATCGAGCAGATCGAGGCGCGCGACGGGCTCGTCATGGGCTTCTCCCAGGCGCTGGCGCTGGTGCCCGGGGTGTCACGCTCGGGGGCGACGATCACCGGCGGCCTGTTCCTGGGCCTTGACCGCACGGCCGCGGCGCGCTTCTCGTTCCTGCTGTCCGTGCCGGCCGTGGTGCTGTCGGGGCTGCTGGAGCTGGGCTCGATCCTGACCGGGGACGAGGGGCAGCACGTCTCCACCGGCCGGCTCGCGCTGGCGACCCTGCTGGCGTTCATCACCGGCTATGCGGCGATCGCGTGGATGCTGCGGTACCTGACCACCCACTCGACGATCTTGTTCGTCGTCTACCGAGTGGTGCTGGGCACGCTGGTGCTGGTGCTCGCGGGGGCCGGCGCGATCAAATAGGGCGGCGGCTCGGCGCGATCGCCTAGCCTTCCACGCATGCAGTTCGCGTGGAAGCTGGGGGTCGTTGCGCTGGTCGCGCTCGTCCTGGTGGTTCTGCCCGGCGGCGGCAGCGCGGTAGACGTGGCCCTCGCCCTGCTGAGCTTGGTGTTCCTGGCGGCGATCGCCTTCCTCGGATATCGGCTCTACCGCCAGTACCAGCTCGACATCGACACGCTCGAGGCCAACACCCGCCTCGTGCTGTACAGCTCCATCGGGCTGGCGGTCCTCACTGTCGTGGCCACCAACCGCCTCTTCGACGTCGGCGGCGCGGGCATCATCGCCTGGTTCGCGCTGCTGGCGCTCTGCTCGTACGGCATCTACTGGGTCTGGCTGCAGTACCGCAGCTACAGCTGAGCGCGGCGCCTTTTCACTCGCCGGTAACGCCCTTGTAGCGCTGCGGCGTTGAGCCGTTACGCGCCTCGCGCGAGCGTGCACTCATGACCACAGGCCTCCATCCGGAGCGCGGGCAGGCGTCGATAGAGCTGGTCGCGGTGTTGCCCTTCGTGCTCCTCCTGGGAGCCGTCGTCTGGCAGTTCGCCCTCGCGGGGCACGCCGCCTGGCTGACGGCCAACGCCGCTCGTGCCGGCGCCCGGGCCGAAGCCGTCGGACGCGATCCGTCCGCCGCCGCCCGCAGTGCGCTGCCGGGCTCGCTCGAAAAAGGGCTGGAGGTGGATCGCCTGCCGGCCGGCGGCGTGCGCGTCTCGGTTCGGGTTCCGATCATGCTGCCCGCGTGGCGCATGCCGGTCCGGGTGTCCGCTGTCTCCTCGCTCGGGGGGCATCGATGAGGCGCTCGGAGTGCGCGTCGGCTTGCGGCCAGGCGACGGTCGAGACTGTGGCGCTCGTTCCCGTCCTGCTGATGGTGGGCCTGGGGCTGATGCAACTGCTGGCGGTCGGGTACGCGAGCGTGTTGGCTTCGGGCGCGGCCGAGGCCGGAGCGCTGGCACTGGCCGGCGGAAGAGATCCACGGGCGGCGGCGACGGAAGCGCTGCCGGGTTGGTCGGGGGCGCGGGCCGACATCGCGGTGGACGGCGGCCGGGTCGAGATCCGCCTGCGGCCGCCGTCGCCGTTGCGCGCCCTCGGCGATCGGCTCGAGGTCACCGCCGCCGCCGAGGTGGAGGAGCCATGAACCACCGCTTCGCCACGGCACTCGCCGCCGCCGGTGCCTGGCTGCTCGAGCCCGCCGAGCCGTCGCGGGCGCCCGTGCTGCACGTCCCGGCGCCGCCGCGGCCGGTGGTGGCCGTGTTCGGGCTGGCGCGGGCGTGTGGCGCGACCGTGGTCGCTCGGGCGCTGGCCGCGGAGCTGGCCAGCCGTGACGCCCACGGCGCCGCCGCCGTCCACTGCGCGGCCAGCGCCGCCGGCATCCCCCTCGCCACGCACGCGGCCAGCCGATTGGCGCGGCGGCTGGCCGAGGTGCATGGGGCCGAGACCCGCGCCGTCGGGCGGCTCTGCCTCGTCGGCGGGGCCCAGCCGAGCGAGCTCGCGGACACGGCGCGGCACTTCGCGCCGTTGGTCCTCGATGCCGGGACGACGTCGCTCGGGGGCGTGCCCGCTGCGCTGGCGGACCGGGTGGTCGTGGTGATCGGGTCGGCGACCGAACCCGCCCTCGCGGGCGTCGCCGCGGACTGCCTGGCGCGGCTCGGGCATGAGCCGATCGTCGTGCGCAACCGCACCCGTGACGCCGCCGTCTCGGCGGGGCTCGCCCACGCGCTGCCGGAGTCCCGCATGGGCGCGCAGCTCGCCCTCGGCGGCCGCGAACCGCGGGGTGAGCTGGGTCGCGCGATCGCCGCGCTGGCCGACCGCTGCGGCGGGGGCAGATGAGGCTGTTTACCGCGCAGAATGGGAGTTTTTTGGAGCTTTCGGGCCTCCAACTACGCACTCCCGCGTTCCCCCGTCCCCGCCCCGGGGTAGCGGTACATCCAGTCGGGGCTACATAATGCCTTCGCGACCCGCCCCCGAAAGGGAGGATCTATGCCCCCTTATGAGCCTCGTGTGACAGTTGATCGACGAATCCTTTTGGTTTCGCTGCTCGCTGTCGCCATGTGGCTCTTCCTGGTGAATCCAAGTACTGCTCTCGCTGGTGGTGACCACCAATCTCAGGGTTGGGACTCATCGTCGGACAACGGGAGCGGTAGCTGGCAGCACGGCACCGAGGGGGGGCCACCGTCTGGGGATCACTCCTCGGACCAAGGCCAGCCTCCGTCGGAGGGAACTCCGGGCCAGCCGTGTGAGAACCAAGGACCGCCGGCGGGGACACCCCCGGCGGAGACGCCCCCAGCGGAGACGCCTCCGGTGGAAACCCCACCGGTGGAGACGCCGCCCGAGCATGGACAGCCGCCTGAAACTGGGCAGCCGCCTGAGCACGGGCAGCCGCCGGAGAGCACGCCGCCGGCGGAGACGCCGCCGGTAGAGACACCGCCGGTGGAGACGCCGCCGGTGGAGACACCGCCGGTGGAGACGCCGCCGGTGGAGACGCCTCCGGTGGAGACTCCGCCGGTTGAGTCGCCTCCGACGTACACGCCTCCGGTGACGACGACGCCTCCGGTGACGACGCCTCCGGCGGAGACACCTCCGGCGGAGACGCCTCCGGGAGTGTCGCCGAACACGCCGACCGCTCATCCCCACTCGCCGAACAGCCCTGCTCAGCAGGGTGGCGGCGTGCTGGGCCAGGAGCAGGGTCGGAGTGGCGGTGGAGTCGTCCAGGCATCTCCAGCAGCGACCACACTGCCGTTCACGGGCAGTGAGACCTCGTTGCTGGTGCTGTTGGGCATTGCGTTCCTTGGTCTCGGACTCGTCCTACACCGGGTGAGTACCGAGCGCGGCTAAGCCGCGGCATTCGCCAGAGAGCCACATCTAAACGACCGAGAGCCACGCCTCGAAAGGGGCGTGGCTCTCGCCTTTCAGGGCCCGGCCCGTCGCCTACTCAGGGGCAGATGCAGCGACCATGTAGTCCGTGACCGATGTTCCAGCCACGTTCGTGATGCCCCATTTCGCGGACCACCCTCAGTCCGTGGACTGGCTCGAGGAGGCGATCGCTGCGCTGCTCGCCCAGACCGACCCGAACTGGGTGCTCGTCATCGTCGACGACGCCTCGCCGAGCGCCCGTGCACGCGATCGTCTGCTCGCGATCGGCCACGAGCACGAGGGCAAGGTGGCTGTGCTGCTGCAGGGGCGACACCAGGGGGCGGGCGCCTGTCGCAACACAGGGGTCCGGTGGGCGCACGAGCGCGGCTCGCCGCTGGTCCTGTTCAACGACGCCGACGACGTCTCCCACCCCCGCCGCCTCGAGGCGGTCAGGACGATCATGCGCGACCGGCCGGGCGTCGGCTTCGTCTACTCGCCCATCGAAGTCATCGACGAGCGCGGCCTCGAGCTGGCGCGCGAGCGACTGATCCCTGCCCTGCAGGAGATCCTCGAATCACACGAACGCACGCCGGTCGAGGGACCGGACGGCTGGATTCGGATGGGCACCGAGACGGGCTACACCTGCGTGACCTCCACGGTCGCCGTCCGAACGACCGTCGCCGTGGCGCACCCCTTCCCGCACGTCCCATTCTCCGAGGATGCGCACACGTGGCTGCGGATGTCCGCCGCCGTTGCGCTGGCGTTCGCCGAAGACGTTCCCACCCGCTACCGCGTTCCCCAGGATGTGCGCGGCCAAAGCTCGCGCGATCGACTCGGGGGCGAGTGCGATCAGATCAAGGTGGACGTGGACACCGAAGGCTTCGCCGAGGCCATGACGCTCGCGATTCAGCAAGGTCGCATCCGGCGAGCGGATGCGCCGCTTCTATGGGAGCGCTTCTTCCTGCGCCTGGCGCAAACCATGCGCAGAGGGGCTCGACAGGATCTGGCGCGCAGCCTCGAGGACCGAGCCGGCTACTTCGCCGCGACTTGGCGGTAGCGCGACACCGCTAGCGGCGCGAAGATCGCGATCAGCGCAAAGCACCACACGAAAGACATCCAGACGTCGGTGTGCGCCGGGGTGCCGAGCCATAGCGAGCGCATCGCGTCCGAGACCGTCGTGAAGGGGTTGGCCTCCGCGAACTGGCGCAGCCCCTCGGGCATCGTGCTCACGGGCACGAAGATCGACGACGCGAACGTCAGCGGGAAGAGCACGGTGAAGCCGAGCGCGTTCGCCGTCTCCGGCGAGGACGAGAACAGCCCGACCAGCGCGAAGATCCACGAGAACGCGTAGCCGAACACCAGCACGAGCACGATCCCGAGCACGATGTCGCCGGCGCTCGCGTCGATGAAGTTGAACCCGGCGGCAAAGCCGACGCTCAACAGCACGACGAGCGACAGGCAGTTCAGCACTACGTCCGACAAGGTGCGCCCCGTGAGCACGGCCGCGCGCGACATCGGGAGCGAGCGGAAGCGGTCGATCAGGCCCTTCCGAACGTCGTCGGACAGCCCGATCGCGGTTACGAAGCCCCCGAACGCGATCGACTGCACGATGATCCCCGGCATCAGGAAGTCGACGTAGTCGAACGGCCCGGAGTCGATCGCGCCGCCGAACACGTACACGAACAGCAGCACGAACATGACCGGCTGGATCGTGTACGAGGTCAGCAGGTCGGGCTGGCGCGGGATCCGCTTCAGGCTGCGGCGCGCGATGACCAGCGTGTCGGATGCGGAGGCCGCGATCGCGTTCATACTCCTACCTCCTCAGGGGTAGCGGCGGCTTCGGTCCCGTCCTCCTCCTCGGGTGCGCGCCCGGTGAGTGCGAAGAACACGTCGTCGAGGGTCGGTCGATGCAGGCTGATGTCATCGATCCCGACGCCGGCCTGGTCGAGCCGGCGCACCGCGTCCGCGATCACGCCCGAGTGCTGGCGCACCGCCGTGCTCACGGTGTGATCGACGATCGTCGGCCGGTCGAGACACATCTCCGACAGCGCCGCGACTGCGCGCTCGGCGTCGGCGGAGTCCTCGAGCTGGACGTCCAACCGCTCGCCGCCGATCTGGGCCTTGAGCTCGTCCGACGTGCCCTCGGCGATCGCGGTGCCGTGATCGATCACGACGATGCGGTCGGCGAGCCGGTCGGCCTCGTCCAGGTACTGCGTGGTGAGGAGCACGGTCGTGCCGGCCGCGACGCGACCCTCGATCGTCTCCCAGAGGCCGAGTCTGCTGCGCGGGTCGAGGCCGGTCGTCGGCTCGTCCAGGAACAGCACGGGCGGGCGGACCACGAGCGCGGCGGAGAGATCGAGGCGCCGGCGCATGCCGCCCGAGTAGGTCTTGACGGGCCGCTTGGCGGCGTCGCTGAGATCGAAGCGCGCGAGCAGCTCGTCTGCCCGCGCGCGCGCCTCCTTGCGGGGCATGTGGTAGAGCTGGCCGACCATCTCGAGGTTCTCGAAGCCGGTCAGGTTCTCGTCGACCGCGGCGTACTGACCGGCGAGCCCGATCTTGGCGCGCAGGGCCGCGGCGTCGCGCTCGACGTCGAGCCCGGCGACGCGCGCGCTGCCCGAGTCCGCCTTGAGCAGCGTGGCGAGGATCCGGACCACCGTCGTCTTGCCCGCGCCGTTGGGGCCGAGCAGTGCGAGCACGCTGCCGGTGCTGGCAGCGAAGTCGACGCCACACAGCGCGCGCACCGAGCCGTATGACTTCGTCAGACCATCGACAACTATTGCGTCATCCGTCATACGAAGGGAAGCTAGTGACCGAAGGGCAGCGCCACGGTACGGGTGGCCACACTTCGAGGTTCAGGGCCGCAGGGGGTTCATGGGCCCGGGGCGATGAGTTTGGCGGCTGGCCTCGGTCTCATGCACCGCACGCACAGCCCAACGAAGGAGACTCCAGATGGCCGGTTACGTAGATGGATTCGTCATGCCCTTGCCGAAGTCGAACCTCGACAGGTATCGCGAGATCGCGACAACGGCGGGCGGGCTCTGGGTCGAGCACGGAGCGCTCGCCTACAAGGAGTGCCTGGCCGAGGACGTAAAGGTGGGCGAGCTGACCTCGTTCCCCCGCAGCGTCAAGCTCGAGGACGACGAGACCGTGATCTTCGCCTGGATCACCTATGAGTCACGCGAGCATCGGGACGAGGTCAACGCCAAGGTGATGAACGACGAGCGGATGAAGGCGCTGATGGATCCGGCAGGCGAGATCGCCGACTACAAGCGGATGATCTACGGCGGGTTCGAGGTCCTCGTCGACCTCTGAGGGCGGGTAGCCGCGCACGCAGGGTCGCAGACTCCTCGCACGCCAGTGCCCGTTTTGTAACTGTCCGGTATTGAGTCGTCTCGGCGCTCCCTGGAGCGTGCCGGATCGTGGATTCCGGGCTCGATCTGCGCGCACGCCCTCAGGGCCAGTCAGGGCAGGCCGCTCTGCTCATGCTCGGAGTGCTCGCCGCGGTGCTGGCGGGCGTGCTGGTCCTGTTCGGATTCGGCCAGGCTCTCGGCGCTCGCGCCCATGCTCAGCGCGCTGCCGACCTCGCAGCGGTGTCGGCCGCGCAGGTGATGCGGCGGAACTTCTCGCGGCTGTTCGAGCCTGTCTTGCTCGAGGGGGGCGCTCCGAACCCGCGGCATCTGTCGAACCCCGCCTTCGTCGCCCTCGCCCGAGGGGCCGCGCTTCGAGGCGCCGTGCGCAACGGCGTCGAGCGGGCGAGAGTCGAGGTGACCTTCCCGGCGACCCGCTTCGCGCCCACCCGCGTCACGGTCGCCGTCCGCGACAGGGCGGACCTGCGACTACCCGGCGATCGACGCCACCGGGTCGAGGTGCGCGCGAAGGCGACGGCCGAGATCGCCGCCGACGACGGTGCGCTCGGCACGCCCAGCCAGGCCAGCGGCGGCGGGTACTCCGGCCCACTCGCCCACCGGCAGGGCAAGCCGATGCGGCCGGACGTCGCGGGCGCGTTCGATCGGATGGCCGCGGCCGCTCGCGCCGAGGCCGGCCTGACTCTGCTGGTCACGTCGGGCTACCGCTCCGACGCCGAGCAGGCAAGGCTCTTCGCCGCACACCCGGACCCGAAGTGGGTCGCGCCGCCGGGCCAAAGCCTGCACCGCTACGGCACCGAGCTCGACCTCGGCCCGCCCGCCGCTTACGCGTGGCTCGCGGCCAATAGCGAAGGTTCGGCTTCATCAAACGCTACGAATGGGAAGCGTGGCACTTCGGCTACTCGCTCAACCCCGGCTCCACCACGGTCGGCTTCGGCGAGCGCCACGGCGGCACTCTGCCGGCGTTCGTGCCGGCCGAATATCGGACCACGCTCGCTCGCGCCGCGCAACGCTGGAACGTGGGGGCGGCGCTGCTGGCGGCCCAGCTGTACGTCGAGTCGGGCTTCGACCCGCTCGCGCGGAGCCCGTCGGGCGCGCAGGGGATCGCGCAGTTCATGCCCGGCACGGCGGCCGCGCTCGGCCTCACCGACCCCTTCGACGCGCCCGCCGCCATCGATGCCCAGGCCCACCTGATGCGCGACCTGCTGCGCCGCTTTGCCTCCGTTCCGCTGGCTCTGGCCGCCTACAACGCGGGCGCGGGCGCCGTGGCGGGCTGCATGTGCATCCCGCCGTTTCCGGAAACGCAGGCGTACGTGGCGAAGATCCTCGGGCTGCTCGGAGGCGTCGGC
>CAVRKM010000005.1:0-48945 GCA_963722245.1 uncultured Thermoleophilaceae bacterium | reverse complement strand
CTGCGCGCGCCCCGCGTCAGGGTTCCTCACGGGGACTTTTCCCCCTCCCGAAACTCGATCGACCGGCGACAATCCGGGGTGATGGACCGAACCGCCCACTACTGCTCCACCTGCCTGCGTTTCATCCAGTATTCGGGCGGACCCGCGGACGGCCCGCTTGTGTGGATCACGTGTGATCGGTGTGCCGCGCGGGAGCGGGAGCGGTCGGCGGAGCGTGAACGGGAGCCCGTCGGCGAGGCGACGTGTCAGCAGCGCGGGGTGGCGTTCACGCCGGTGAGGGAGTGGCACGTCTTCCATTCGGTCGCGTGTCGGTCGCGTTGGTGGCGCGAGCATCGCAACGGCGAGCCAGGAGCGGCGGCCTGCCCGCATGAGGCGGCGATGGTCGCCCGCGCGTTCGAGCGGGGTTCCGTTTCGGGTTCCATTCTGAGCGGATCTCAGGTGATCTCAGAGCACCCAAACCGCTCTAGCGAGCCTGACATGAGCGAGCGTTAGCCCGCGCCGCTGTTTCGAAACCAGCCGCGCCCATCAGGTCCGGGACCCGCCCTAGGAGCGGGCTTCGTCGTTCTCGGGAACCGCGACGGCCTCGCCGCGGGGATCGCCCGATTGGGCACTGGTGCCCAAACGACCCCACGACTCGCCGTTCACGAGTGCTCGCAGGCGCTCGTTTTCCTTCTCATCGCGGTCCATGACCTGCGCGTAGACGTTGAGCGTGAGTTTCGCGTCGGTGTGGCCCATCTCGCGCATCACGACCGAGTGGGGCTCGCCGAGCGCGAAGAGCAGCGAGCAGAATGTCCTTCGCAGCGAGTGTGGCGTGAGCCCCGGTAGCTCGAGAGTCGCCGATATGTAGCGGGCGGGGGGGCTGGCGAAAGACAGCAGAACTCCCACGAAGGCGATCGCTGAGGAGTTCATGGTCGATCGCTCAACCGCTGGGCGATGTTCATCAGGCCCCCGCTGTTCGTAGCTCGACCGTGCGGCGCTTGCCATCGGGCGAGCACCACACGCGGCCGTCCGACGAAACGACGTACCAGTGGTAGCAAGGCCTGGTCGCGCCTTTCGGGGTGTCGTATGCCTCGACCGCGTGCCACCCATCAGGGCCGTTTGGCAACGCTCTGACGAGCAGCTCTACGCCGGGATGCCGACGCTGCAAGATCTGCAGGCCGCCGGTGGTCATGAGTCCTGGCAGGCAGGAGCGGCGAGCGAGGCCATTTGGACGGCCGTCACTGCTTGCCGTCGAAGGCGATGCCGCAACGTAGGTCTCGGACTTGCTGGCCATCAACGGGACACCAGGTACGTCAGCCAACGGTCGCCAGGGCGGCCGGTCGTCCGCGTGGTCTCCCAGGCGGTTGTGCGTGTAGGGCACCCGCCTGGCGCTAGCTGCACCGGCGCTCCTCGACGGTGAGCACCATTGTCTTGGCCTGCATCAGTCCCACTTCCTGATGACGACGGGCTTCGCGTCGCATTCGAGCTCGACGTTGTGGGGCGGCGTGCCGACGGCTGTCGACTGCCTCCCGAAGCCGCCTTCTCCGAGCTGGCCTCGACGGTGGCCCAGATCTCATAGCGGTACCACTTCATGCGTCTTCCTTTCGTCGTTGTCCCAGCCGGCTGACTGGCGGCAACGGACGCGCATGAGCGGTGCGCTCCCGTCAGGCGTACGGCTCAGCGGTCGACCGTCTCGAAGCTCACGTCAGGCGCAGACCATGCGTAGCGGTAGCCGAGCTTGCGACAGTCGATGTCGAATGCCCACCACACCAGTCCCGGCCCAATCCTCGCCGGTGTCGTCGAGCCACGTCTCCACACTTCCAGCGTCGCCCGTTGTAACGGAAGTGGCAGACCTGAAGTTGAGTAGATCACGGTTGCATCGGCGACTGCCGAGGTACCGGGCCGCGAGCTCCGCTGCGTCCTGCACGGAAGCTGGTAGTCGACGGTTGCGCCAGGCGGGGCGTGTTGGAGATTGCCGTGCCCAAAGATTGCCCCCGCACGACCGTAGTTGCCGCACGATTGCGCGTTGGCATCAGCGGCGCCGAGCGTGAGCACAGTGGCAGCGAGAGCTCCAATGATGATGAGCTTCCTCATTAGTTCACCTGGCCCGGGAACCACATCCGCACGCGGATGGTGGAGCCGTTGTCGCCACGGCCGGCCCAAATCGGGACGGTCCAGCCGCACGACTGACAGCCACCACGCGCGCCCGGGCGGACGATCGTCAGGCACTTCAGCCAGTAGGCGCGGTGCGTGGTCGGACTGGTGATCCGGTACGGGATCCGCTCACACGAGTTGCGCATGATCAGCTTGCGCGTGACCTTGAGCGCGAACGCGTTGCTGGTGTCCTTGCCGGCCTGCACGCGGATCGAGCCGACGTGGCCCGCGCGTTGTGCCGGCCGCTCGCCTCAGCTGCGTCAGCCTCCGGCACCAGGACGATGGCGGCAACCGCCAGGCCGATCACGATCGCGGGCCACTTCCGGATCTTGCGCTCGTAGCTGTGTAGGAACATCTCGATGGTTCTCCATGCCTAGGTGCGTCCCAGCTCCTCGACTGGCGGCAGGCGTGCGTGCTCTCGGCCCGCACCTCCCGTCAATCAGCCGGCTCAGCGACAGGCTCTTGCAACGCAGGACGGCCTTGTTCGCGTCACCCGTAGATCGAGTGCCCGAGCGCCGTCGTCCGAGCTCCCGACGCGCCCTGGCCGAGGTCGTAGCTGGCCCTGGCTGCCCAGAACGCCGTGCGTTCCGTGCGCGGCGCCGACGGCCGGACGAGGACACCGGGACCGTTGTAGCCAGGCGAGCGGCCGAAGCCATGGCGGGCACTGCGAGAGCCGACGGCGACGGCCGTGATGATGAACTTCTTCATGCGTATCTCCTTGCTGTTGTTGCCCAGTCGGTCGACTGGCGGCACCAGTACCCGCGTGAACAACGCTGCTCGTCGATCAGCCGCTATCAGCGAATGGCGACCGTTGTTGACGAGATGCTAACAGCTTCTTGACGGATCGCCAACAACTATTTAGACTCGCTTTATGAGCACGACGCCGAAGTTCAGCCGCCTCGATCCCGGGCAGCGGCGCGAACAGATCCTCGACGCGGCCAACGCGCTGTTCGCCGAGCGCGCCTACGACGAGGTCTCGGTCGAGGACATCGCGAGCTCCGCCGGCGTCACGCGCGGGCTCGTGCACCACTACTTCGGCGGCCGCAAGGAGGTCTACATCGCGCTGCTCGAGCGGCTCGGCGCCGTGCGCGAGGAACAACTCCCGCCGCCCGTGGGCCGCAGCGCTCGCGCGCGCGTGGCCGACACCGTGTCGCGCTGGCTCGACTGGACCGAGGCGAACCGCACGATCTATCTCGCCACGATCGCGCGCGGCGAGGACATCGCCGACCCCGACGTCAGGCGCGTGGTCGCCGACCTCGTGCGCCGCGCCGTCGCGCTGCTCACGGCTCACCACGCCGACATCGCCGAGGACTCGCCGCGGCTGCGCTACGCGCTCGAGTGCTGGACCGCGCTCAACCGCGCCGCGACGCGCCGCTGGCTGCGCGGCGAGGCCACCCGCGAGGCGACGCACGAACTGCTCGCCTCGACGCTCGAGCACGTCCTACGCACGTTCGGCGCTCCACCCGCGCCAAGCCGGCGCACATCTCCTCGCTGAGACGAGAACCGTCGGGTTCCACGCCAGGCAGCGGCGACGCTGCCAGCGCCTGACGCGCCAAGCCACTATCGCTTCCGCCTGGATACGCAAGTCCCAGTTCGAGCGGAGCGAACACTGAGAGACGGCCCCTACATCACTGGCGTTCGGTATGTAAACGTTGGTTCCGTCGCTGCTGGGGTTGGGCGCGTTCGGCCAGCTGCACACGAGCATGACGGTGGGGGCGGCGAGCGACGACGCGACCCGCTCGGGGGGCAAGAACCCACCGGGGAAGAAGGCCGGCTAGGACAGTTCGCAGCCGCAGGGCTTGACCGGGGCTATCGACGGGTGTAGGCCACGCAGTACGTAGGGCACTCGGACTCGGCTGAAAGGGGTGCCCGGTGAGCAAGCTGTCGGTCGTCTGGGGGCTCACGGCGATGCTCCTCGCGTGCGCAGTAGCGCCGGCGCGAGGCCATACCCAGAGCACTGCCAGCTGTTGCCCGAGACGTTGTCGTCGGCGATGGCACCCAGGTTGGTGTCGCGTACAACTTCGATGTCAGCAGCGGACCCTCGGGCGAGGATCCCTCCGGCAGCGCATCCGTGAGCGGCCCGTTCGTCCCCCCCTTGACAAGCACGCAGATCGAGTGCCTCTCGGTCAGCGGGAACACCGCGACATTCGTCTACCGCATGGCCCCGACAGTCGGCCTGGTACGGGCCAAGGTCACGGCGACCGACAACGGCCCGGTCGGCGACACGGTCGGCTCCATGTTCTACGACCCGTCTACCGCGCCCACGTGTACGCCCATCACAGGCTTCGAAGGAAACGGCGGGCAGCTGCCCGGATTCATCACCGGACAGGTCGTCATCCACGATGCCCAGCCCTTCCCCACTTCGAAGGACGAGTGCAAGAACGGCGGCTGGCAGCAACTACGGCGTCTTCAAGAACCAGGGCGACTGCGTCAGCTTCGTCGCCACGGAGGCAAGACCCACCGGCTAATCGCCCTTGAGCGTTCCCCGTGAGGCGGAATGCCGGGCGCGCGATGTCGCAGAAGAACGTCGACATCATCGAGCGCGCGTACGTCGACCTGACGTCGAGATGTCGACGCCTCGCTCGGCGCGTTTCACGAGAACGCCGAGATGTACGACCTCGCCGGCGGCCGGAAGGGCCGGCCCGTCAAGGTCACGAGGCGTTGCGCGAGTGGGTCGAGACGATGGACGAGATCTGGAGGGCGGCGCCACGAACCCGAGGAGTTCGTCGACGCCGGTGGCTTTGTAGTTGTCGTGCTACGCGTCCGCGCTCGTCGGCGCGACATCGGCGTCCCATACGACGTGCCCCTGTTTCATGTGTTCGATGTGCGCGACGGCAAAATCCAGCGCGAACGGCCTACCTCGACAAGGCTGAGGCCCTCGAAGCCGTGGGCTGGCCGACTAGGCGATGTCGCAGGAGAACGTGGAGATCGTCAAGGCCGCTCGGGGTCGTCAGGTCGTCTTTGAGCCTGGCGCGTGGCGGGGGAACCGGCGACTTTCGGGCGGAGGTCTTGGAGTACATCGACGCCCGACGATGGGTCATCGCGCCCCGTTCTATGCGAGACGGCTTCGCCGACCACGATGTCGAAGTCGCCACGCGGGGCAGGGTTCCGATGGCCAGTTCTGGGACCCCACATGGCGCTTGCGGCCGAACGGAACAATGTCGCCGGCGACACGGGCGGTGTTCCGTCCGTATATCCAAGACTATGGACAATCGACACCCCAGCGTCGTGGTGGAGGAACTGGCGGGACGTCGCGGATGACCCGCGTCCTTCGATTCAGCGCGTGAAGGGACGGGCGAAGCTCAGCGGTATCGAGATCGACCTGCGTTACGCCCTGGGCCCTCGAAGCCGTGGGGCTGTCGGAGTAGACGGCCTGTCACAGCCCCAGCTCCTCGATCAGCTCCTCGTCCCACCCGAGCGACGCATCGAGGCGGATGCGGTCGCACTCGCGGCGCAACCTGCGGTTCTCCACCCGGTCGAGCTGGCTCTCGAGCGACTCGGCAGGTTCGACTGCCCTAGATGTGTCCGGGGCAATGGCCCCGCTGTCTGTGAGCAGCGCGTAAATCTCGTCGCGGGTCTGGGCCCTTCGCATCGGACGTTCGTACGGGTCGTAGTCGGTCGCAACCGACCGCTCCGATGCCACACGCATGGCATATGTCGACTTGACCGCTGCAGCTCAGTCGCCGGGTTCATCCCCTTCAGCGTCGGGCCGACCTCGTACAGGTCGATCTCGATCAGCTCCTTCGCACCGTCGTCGGCCTTGCGCTGCCCGCCGAACGGGACCGAATAGCCGAACGAAAACTCCTTCAGCGAGCGGCGGGACATAAGCTTGTGGGCCCGCCGGGCGATCGGGTTGTCGTCGACGTCGAGCCGGCCCTTGACCAGCAGGCCGCGGTGCGTCTGCCTCATGTCCTTCGCGTAGGCGACACCGATGTGGGCGTCGGGCGTGTTCCAGTCGTGGGACCAGATGACGGGCACGGGGACGCCGGACGCCCGCCACGCCGCCAGCGTCTTGGTGAACGCCCCGGCATGATCCGGTCGCCGCCCTTGTCGACGTTGCCGAAGACCGCGACCAGCGCCTCGAACTCGCCCGCCGAGTCGGTGTTGGTGGCGGTGGTGAACGACTTGCGCCGCAGTCCCGCTGCGACGCGTCGAACTTGGCCAGGACCGCGGTGCGAGGCGGGCGACGCGTTGTCGAAGCTCGCCAGCGTGGCGTCGTCGATCACGAGGCCCCTCGCGAGGAACAGTTCGATCATCGACGCGAGCGACGTCGATCGCAGGGCTCGCTTGAACAGGTCCTTCGCCTCGTCGCGCCGCGTCGCCCAGCCGCGACGGTCGAGGTCGAGCTCGTCGACCAGCTCCGCGAGGCGGTGCTCGTCACAGCCGGCCGGGCCGAACCGCGACGGCCACTCCGGCACGTCCGGGTCCGCGAGGTTGCCGCCGAGCAGCATCAGCGCCTTGTCGCGCAGCTCGGTGCCCGGCGCAAACAACACATGTCCAGCGATCCCGGGCGACGGGCAGTCCGCCCGCGCTTCGGTCACCCGCAGGCCGTGCAACAGCCCGACAGCGGCGTGGTACGCCTCGTGCGCTGCGACACCAGGAAGAACCTTAGGCCGAGCCTCCAGCGTGCGCTCGTCGTACGAGCTGTACCGGCCCGTCGCCGGGTCGATCCGGCCGTGGATCCGCGGACTCACGTGAACACCCCAAAGGGGTCCGTCCCGGCACGGGCTCGCGCGGCGCAGGAGAACAACACGGCGCGACGCCCGGCCGGAACGGAAGACAGCGACACGACACCCGGCTGAAGGGAACAGGCCCTGGCAGCGGCCGCTGCTCGACCTCTAGTTCCCGCGGCCGCGTGCCGGTCGCGTACGGCAACCTGAATCATCGAACGCCCCGCTTCAGATAGGCACTGAAGTCCTGCGGGTCGATCCGCAGCTGCCCGCCTACCTGAAGCGCCGGCAGTTCACCGCGGGCGACCTCGCGGTAGACCGTCTTGCGGGACACGTTCGCGAGCTCCGCCACCTCGGCAGGCGGGAGCATGGGATGCGTGTCCTCTGGTGTCGCCGTCTGACCCACGCACCGAGTGTGGGCTGTGGCCCGGCGAATGGTGACCAGTGACCAAAACTCCGACAAACCAGGGCAAACCACGGCAATCCGGCCGCCTGCTCAAGCCAGAGGAAGGGCCGGAGCCCGCTTGCGAAGGACCCCCTCGGCTTCGGTGCGATCTCGCGACTCGCCTCACACGCGAGAGGTCGCTGTTTCGAAACCAGCCGCGCCCATCAGGTGCGAGCCCGCTCTAGGAGCGGGCTCTGCGTCAGCTTCGTAGCGACGAAGGGGAAGAACCAGCCGAGCGGCCCCTAGCGCCCGGGACCCCGTCGCGGGATACTGGGCGCGCGATGTCGCAGGAGAACGTCGAGACGCTCCGCCAGGTGTTCGCGATCGTCAACGATCGGGGGGTGGCAGCCGCCACCGAGGCTTTCGGCGACCTCCTCTCGCCGGAGTTCACGCTCGAGGAGGCCGAGGAGCTTCCCGATCCCGACGCCTACTCGGGAAGGGAAGCCTTCATCGCAAACCTCGCGAAGCTCGAGGAGGCCTTCGACGAGCTGCGTATGGACCCGGTCGAGATCGTCGATCTCGACAACCACATCGTGGTCGTGGTCTCCCTTCGTGGCCGCGGGCGCGGCGGCGTGCCGGTTGAGACGACGTTCGCCCAGCTGTGGTCGCTGCGTGACGGGAAAGCGATCTCGCTTCGCGACTACGCGACTAAGACGGACGCCCTCGAGGCCGTGGGGCTGGCGGAGTAGGCGATGTCGCAGGAGAACATCGAGGTCGTGCGCAGGGCAATCGCCTACGAGTACTACGGGGTCGGCGAGCGCGCCGAAGCGGAGGCGATCTTTGATCCCCACGTCGTGCTGAATCCGATCGACGAGGCCGCGTCGTCCGGCTTTGCTGCGATGCGAGCGGACATGGAGCGGTGGGCGAGCGCATTCGACGAACTCAAAGTGACATTCGAGGAAATCATCGACGCCGGGGATCAAGTCGTCGTGGTCGCGCATCACAAGGGGCGAGGCCACGCAAGCGGGGTCGAGGTCGATACGCGCTTCTACGAGGTCTACACGTTGCGCCAGGGCAAGGTCTCGCGTGTGGATGAGTACATCGAGCGTGCCGAAGCCCTCGAGGCCGTGGGGCTGTCGGAGTAGACGATGTCGCAGGAGAACGTCGAAACGATCATGCGGCTCTACGACGAGTTTCTCGCCAAGCCGGAGCGACTGGCCAGCCCCGAACTGTTGGCCTTCTTCGACCCGGCCGTCGAGATCCACCAGAGCGAGTCGCTCCTTGGGACCCAGGGCACCTTCAAGGGCTACGAGGGGCTCGGCCGTGCGGGGCGCGAAGTGTTCGCTGTGTTCCGCGAGGGTCACTATGTCCCCGAGCGCCTCGTGGACGCAGGCGACCAGGTGGTGGCCACGGTCGAGTTTCGCGGGATCGGCAAGGAGAGCGGCGTGAGAGTCTCCGAGACCGTCGCCCATGTGTGGACACTCAAAGCCGGATCGATCATGGCCTGGCACGTCTACCTTGACCCGGCCGAAGCCCTCGAAGCCGTGGGGCTGTCGGAGTAGGCGATGTCGCAGGAGAACGTCGAGGTTGCGCGTCGCGCCGTTGAGACCCTGGCCGAGGGCGACTTCGGTGCATGGTTGGCCCTTCATCACCCCTCTTGCGAGCTCGCACCTCACATCGTGGCCGCCGAGGGCGGCGAGCCATATCGGGGGCACGAAGGGTGCCGGGCCTTCTGGGAGGACATCCATGATGCATTCGACGACTGGCGTCCCCAGGTCGAGGAGCTGAGGGACTGCGGCGCCGCCGTGCTCGTTGGGATCCGCTTTCAGGGCATCGGGAAGGACAGCGGCGTGCCGATCGACCGACGGGTCTGGCAGGTCTTCAAAGTGCTCGATCGCCAGGCGATTTGGTGGCGGATCTACCCGAGCGAGGCCGAGGCCCTCGCAGCCGTGGGGCTGTCGGAGTAGCTGGGCCGCGCGTGAGCGTCGCCCTGTCGTCCCCGTTTTCCGTGCGGGGATACTGGGCGGGTGATGTCGCAAGAGAACGTGGAGATAGTCAGGCGCTGGTTCGCCGCGATTGCCGAGGGCGACCTGGCCTCGGATCTGTGGGATGCCGACCTCATCGTCGACAACATCCCGGAGTTCCCGGTCACCGGGCCGTATCGGGGCTATGAGGGCCTGCAGCGCTGGTGGGATGACCTCGCGGAGGTCGTCGAGGGAGCGAGGGTGCAGCTCGACGAGGCGACACCACTGGATGACGAGAGGGTCCTGACGATCCAGCGGCTGATCGGCGACATGGCCTACACCCGGATTCCTGTCGATGCGCCGTGGGCGGCGATTTGGATCGTTCGCCGCGGAAAGCTCTGCCGGGTATCCGGGTATGCCACGCGCAAGCAAGCCCTCGAAGCCGTGGGGCTGTCGGAGTAGCCGATGTCGCAGGAGAACGTGGAGACCGTGGCAAGGCTTTACACCGAGTGCTGGGGTCCGGGCAAGCTGGAGTTGGTGCCGGAGATTCTCCACCCGGACATCGTCTGGACGGCGATCGAGTCGGCTCCGGACTCCGGGACGCGACGCGGCTATGTCGAATGCCGCGCGTACATGAACGACTGGCTGGAGAGCTTCGATCTCGAGATGACGCCGATAGAGGAAGTGCGGTCCGCACCCGACGGCCGGCTCGTCTGCGCCCTACATGGAGTGGGCACCGAGAAGGGGACCGGATTGACGACCGATATCCGCTTCGGCGCGGCCTTCGGTTTCGCACCCGATGGCCGGCTGGTGGAGATCCACGAGTACGCCACCCACCAGGAGGCGCTCGAAGCCGTGGGGCTGTCGGACTAGCGCTTACTCGTCCAGCTGCTGGCGCACCTCGGTCGAGTAGGCGCCCTTGGCCGTCAGGTTGTCCTGGAGCGCCCCGAAGTTCTGCTCTCGGTCCTGGCTGGTGCCCTGCGGTCGCCCGTCGTGGGCCGCGTAGATCATGAAGTCGCGCAGCCTCGGCCCGATCGCCGGGTCGAATCGCATCTCCGCGATCGTCGCTTCCAGGGCCGCCGCCGCTTGCGCGTAGGTGAAGTTGGTCGGCCAGCCGTAGTTGTCCGTCAGCGGCGTGCCGTTCGCCGAGCTGATCCCGTACTCCGTCACGTCGATCGGAATCGCGCTCGACGCCCCGTGTGCCGCGGTGGACCTGATCAGGGTCCTAATCTTCGGCTCCCACCTCGCGCGCGGCCCGTACGGGTGGACCGTCCACCCGTCGACGAACGTGCCGAGGTTGGGCACCGCCCGGAACATGTGGTCGACCCAGGTCGAGGACCCGCTGCCGCCGTCGTCCGCCTGCGCCAGCAGCCCGACGTCGCGACCTGTCATCGCGATCGCCGCACGCGCCTGCACGAAGCGGGTGGCGTACTGCTCCGCTCGGCTCGCGTAGGACCCGTCGGACCACGAGTCGCCGTACTGGTACCCATACGAGGTCTCGTTGCCGAACTCGATCTGCTGTACCGCCAGCCGCCCGTCCGAGCGCCCCGCCCAGAAGCTCCCGCCGGGACCGAACTCCGCGGCCCACCTGGCCAGGTTCTGCGCCTCGGCCTCGGTCGGGATGCGGCCCTCGAAGCCCGCCAGCAGCAGCGGCCGCGCGCCCGCGCGGGCGAGCTGATCGACAGTGCTGCGCATCGACGCCACCGGCGCGTTGACGTCGAACTCGACGCGCACGAGGTTGGCTCCGAGTGACCCGGCGGCTATCGCAGACCGGGCGTGGTCGGCGGACGCCACGAGACCCGGGCTGAAGCGGTCAGTGACAAACGACCCGGAGCTGGAATAGACCAGTGGCCCGCCGGCGGGCCCGGGATCCACCCCCAAGCGGAAGTCGTACGGGGCGCCGGCGCGCAGGCCGTCGACGTTCTTCGAAACTTCCAGCGCGTGCGTGGTGGCCGGGCAGACGACGCTGCCGTGGCTCGCGGCGAGTCGCCATGCGCCACCGGACTTGCGCATCTCCCACCAGGCCGTCCCGCGAGAGTTCGCGTCGCAACGCACGACCGCGTTCAAGGTGGCCGAGCTGTTGGTCAGGTTCGTGGCCTGTCTCGTGTCGACGGAACAGCCCGCCGTGGCCAGCACAGTCAGCGCGACCGTAAGTGCCGTGAGCTTGCGCATGAGGTGACCTTCCCCCGTCATTCGGGTCCGCGACTTCAGCACAACCCTCACCCGCTCTGCGCAGGTTCCATAACCGGTCGTGGTGCCGCGCGTGCTTCCACTTACGGTCGTCGGAAAACCTTTAGCCCCTTGCCATGTTTGAGACGGATGTTGCATCCGATCTCAGAGGAGTAGGGTCAGGTCAGAGAGTTCGCTCGCCAGGCCATCCCCTCTCCTCCCGCGCGACCAGCCATCGAGGGGACGAGGTAGCCATGAGTTCCCTGCCCATCGCCGACTACGACGCTCTCGACGAGCAGCACGTGATCGCGCAATTCCGCCAGCTCTCGCAGATCGAGCTCGCGGAGGTCGAGGGCTACGAACGGGCCCACCTCAGCCGGCGGGTCGTGCTCAACAAGCTGCGCTACATGCGCACCCCCGAGCCGGTCGCGGACTACGACGCGCTGGAGCCCACCGAGATCGTGCGCCTGCTCGAACAGGCGGACAGCGCCGGCATCCGGGCGATCCGGGACTACGAGGGCAAGTTCCGCGGCCGCCGACAGGTGATGAACGCGGCGGCGCAGGCGCTGCCCAACGCCGTGCTCAACGTCGGCGAGCAGAACCGTCGCGAAGAGAAGGCCGAGCGCACGCGCACCGGCATTCAGGACCGCAGAGATCTCACCGGCTGACGCTCGAACACGAGCCGGTGGTGGTCGAGCAGCTCGCGCTCGAAGCAGACGCTGTTGGCGCTCACGCCCGAGGTGAACGCCAGCCGGAAGTCCGCGCTCGTCAGCCAGCGCGGCAGCAGTCGCAGCTTCAGCAGGCTCTTTCGGAAGCTCGGAACGGCGAACCGCGCTCGCCACTGGCGGATCGTCTCGATGTAGTCCAGCCGGCCGCTCTCGCTCGAGACGAGCCGGAAGTGCGGGGCGGCGGTGCGCTCGATCTGCTCCTTGCCGTAGGGGAGCAGGGAACCCGGAAACTGACGCGCCATGAGCGCCAGGTACCACTCGTCGGAGTCACGCGGCGCCGTGACGTCGATCGCGTCGAGCGGGATCATGTTGCGCCCGAACGCCATCGTCTGGAGGTACAGGCGGCCGCTGTCGGGCAGCACGCTCGCGATGCGGACGAACAGGTCTCGATAGACGTCGTCCTGCCGCCCGGCAGCGTGGTCTGAGGGAGAGCAGAAGTGCTCGAACGCGCCGAGGCTGGCCACCGCGTCGAAGCCGCCGAAGTCGTCCGGCCCGATCAGCCGCCCGTCCTTGAGGTGGACATCCAGCCCGTGCCGCCGGCAGGCGGCTGCCTGAGCCGAGGAGAGGGTCACTCCCACGCCGGTCGCGCCCCGGCGGCGGGCGAAGTCGAGCAGCGGGCCCCACCCACAGCCCAGGTCGAGCACGCGCCGGCCTGGCCCGATCCCGATCTGCTCGGCCACGTACTCGTGCTTGCGCCGCTGGGCCTCCTCGAGGGTGAGCGCGAAGTCACCGTCGTACTTGGCGCCGCTGAAGTCGGCCAGCTCTCCCAGGCTGAGCCGGAAGATGCGGTCGATCAGCGAATAGGTGAACTCGAGGTCGCTGCGGTCGGCCATGGCTGCGCGCGCGCCTCCGCAAAGGTCACGAGCCGGCCCCGCCCCTCGTCCCAGAGCTTCAGCCGAACGGCGCGCAGACCGTCCCACATCGTCAGCGTCGGCACGTCGTGGAAGATCGGGTTCCGGTCGTGCGCGGCCTGCAGGTTGTAGTTCGGGACCTTGGCGCTGAGGTGATGTACGTGGTGGAGGCCGATGTTGCCCGAGAAGAACTGCAGCACGCGCGGCAGCTTGAGGTAGCTGCTGCCGCGCAGCGCCGCCTCGGCGTAGCTCCAGTCGCCGGTGCTCTGCCAGTAGGTGTCCTCGAACTGGTGCTGGACGTAGAAGAGCCAGACGCCCGCCGCGCCCCCGAGCACCATGACCGGTGCCTGCACGAGCAGCACGGTCGTCCAGCCGACCAGCCAGCACAGCCCGCCCAGGACGACCGCGAGCGCGACGTTCGTCGCGATCACGCTGCGCCGGATCCGGGGCCGGGCCGATCGGGGAACCAGGCGCGGGTGCAGCACCAGCGCGTAGATCGGCCCGACCCCGAACATCACCAGCGGGTTCCGGAACAGCCGGTAGGCCAGCCGCTGGCGCCACGAAGACGCCCGGTACTCGGCGACGGTGAGCGTGTGCACGTCTCCAACCCCGCGCCGATCGAGATCGCCGGCGGTGGCGTGATGGACGGCGTGGCTGTGCCGCCAGTTCAGAAACGACTCGTAGACCACGAGTCCGAGGGCGGTGCCCAGCCAGGCGTTGGCGCGCTTGGACGGCAGGAAGGACCCGTGCGCGCAGTCGTGGAAGACGATGAAGATCCGCAGCAGGAAGCCCGCGGCGAGAAACGCCAGCGCGAGCACCAGGAGATAGGACACGTCCAGGGCCAGGTACATCAGCGCCAGCAGCCCGACGTACGGGACGAGCGACGTGGCCAGGTCCAACACGCTGCGGCCGATATGCGGGCGCGCGTACGGCGCCAGGGCCTCGCGCCAGAAGGCGGCGTGGCGCTCATCGCTCGAACTCGATCTCGAACCACACTCGGGTGCCCGACTCGCTGCGCCCGACCCCCCAGCTGTTGGCGATCCGATCGACGAGGACCAACCCAAAGCCGCCGGACTGGTCCGGTCTGACGCTCGGGGTCACCCGTGTGAAGCGCGTACCAGGGTCGACCACCTCCACCCGTACTCGCCGCGGCCACTGCCGCAGCTCGACGTGCAGGGATTGATCGGAGCTGACGCCGCTGTGGCGGATCGCGTTCGTCACGAGCTCGGTGAGGAGCAGGAGCACGTCCGCGCGGACGGCGGCGGGCAGCCTGCCGTCGCCCGCGATCAGCGCGCGCCGGGCCTCCGCACCCGCGTCGTGCCCCGCGTCTACCAGGAAGGCGACATCAGAGCTCCGGGTCGCTCAGCTCTTTCCCCTCATTCGGCTCCTAACGCTTGTTGCATGCCAACCGCGTGAACCGTCGGCACCATTGCGCCGGCCGAATGTCTGGAGCCGGAAAGCGCCCGCCAATTGCCTGGGGCAAGACGCCCGCACAGGGTACCACCGGTGCGGCTAGACTCGTCCGCCGACGGATTCGATGAGTTACAGGGACACTGAGCATCTCCGGGTGCTGATCGCGAACGAACGCAGAGATCGGCTAGCCCTCGTAGCACCCATAGTCGCCGCCCTCGGGCATGAGGTGATCGCCCGTGAGATCGAGGTCAACGACGTGGGTGCGGTCACCGCCCGGGAGCGTCCGGACGTGGCCCTCGTAGGGCTCGGCGAGAGCTCCGATCACGCTCTCACCCTGATCGAGAAGATCGTGCAGGAGTCCGCCTGCCCGGTGATCGTCCTCATCCACGCGCCCGACCCGGAGTTCGTCAAGGAGGCGTCGAAGCGCGGCATCTTCGCGTACATCACCGACGCCGACGCGCTGGACTGGCAGAGCTCCATCGACATCGTCCTGCGCCGCTTCACCGAGTACCACGACCTGGAGGGCGCGTTCGGGCGTCGTGCGGTCACCGAGCGTGCGAAGGGCATCCTGATGGAGCGCCACGCGGTGGACGAGAGCGCCGCCTTCGACATGCTGCGCGACCACTCGCGCTCGGTCAACCGCAGGCTGGTCGACGTGGCGTCGGCGGTGGTCGACGGCCACCCCTTGCTACCGAAGGGCGAAGCCTAGGTTCGCGGCGGGATCTCCAGGGCAATCGCCTTGGCGAGCAGCTCGGGCCCGAGGCTGCCGCCCTCGTTGAGCCAGCGGTCGGAGTCGAGCTGGGCCTCGGCGGCGGCCCTGCCACCAGATATGTCGGTCACCCGCTCCGCGACTTGCGTGGGGGCCGCCGGGTCGAGCAGGTTGGGGGAGCGGAATCCCAGCACCTCGGTGAGCTGCGCAACCGGCTCGAGCGCCGAGCCGCAGCCCGGGCACCATCCGTCGGTGAGGTTGCTGTCTGCGCCCGCCGCGGAGACGCGGATCTTGCACGGCACACACTTGAAATAGGGCACGAACGCCCCTTCCTATCGAGGGCAGTCCCTATGGTAGCGTTTTGATTCTAGAAACCTATTTCAAGGGTTGACCTTGCCCACCTGGACATTTCTCAGCAACCACGGACAGGTGCTCCTCAGCATCGCGCACGATCCAGGCGTCCGCTTGCGCGATATCGGCGCGCAGGTGGGCATCACCGAACGGGCCGCCCACCGGATCGTCGGCGAGCTGGTCGACGCCGGGTACCTCGTGCGCAGGCGCAACGGGCGGCGCAACAGCTACACGATCACGGCCCACCGCAACCTGCCCGACCCGCTCGCGCGCGACAGCAGCATCGGCGAGCTCCTCGGTGTCCTGGCCCCCCGGCCTCGAAGCCGACCGGCGTGACCAGCCACGAGCAGCGGCTGGATCAGCTCACCGCCGAGGCGCGCTACCACCGCCAGCGACTCGACCTGTATCGGGCGCGACTGTACGGCGGGAAGATGCTGAACCCGGCACGGCTCGAGGAGTTCGAACGAGCCTCCGACGCCGCCGCCGTCCGGCTCCGCCAGGCAGCCGAAGCGCCCCCGCTAGGCGACTGACAGCGAGGCAGCGCGCGGCGTGACGAGCGTGTCCGAGCGCAGCGCCGTGGCGAACAGCGCGACCGCTCCGGCGCCGCCGGCGAGCGCGAACGCCGCGGCGGGCCCGGCACCGTCGGCCAGTGCGCCGGCCAGCCCGGCGCCGACGGACGCCCCGATCTCGACGGCCGTGGCGAGCCAGGCGAACGCCTCGGTCGCCGTGCCCTCCGGAGCCGCGCGGTCGACCATCGCGTAGACGGTCGCGTAGGTCGGCGCGATGGCGGCGCCGGCGACCAGGAGGACCGCGCCCATCGCGAGCACGCTGCCGGCGGCCGGCACGAGCAGGAGGTGGCCGGCCGTCAGCGCCCCGAGCACCAGCGACAGGCCGGCCGCGCCGTGGGCGCCACCGCCCAGCCGGACCGCCAGCATCCCGCCCAGCAGGGAGCCCGCGCCCCAGATTCCGAGCAGCGGGCCGGCGGCGGCCGCGCTGCCGAGCCCGTCGGCGGCCGCGACGATGGCGACCTCGACCGCCCCGAACAGCGCGCCGACCGCCACCAGCACGACCACCAGCGTGCGCATGGCCGGCGCCCGCAGGGAGCCGCCACGCGCCCGCGCGGCGCCGCGGTCGGGGCGCCACGCCCGCGACGCCGGCTGAGCGGCGAAGGCGGCGGTGCCGGCGAGCAGGACCGCGCCGGCGAACACCAGCGCGGCTCCGGTCGACCAGAGGGCACCGAGCCCGAGAGCGAGTGGGGGCCCGCTGACCCAGGTCAGCTCCGAGGCGGAGGCCTCGACCGCGTAGGCCGCGCGCACGGAGCCCGGGTCGGGAAGGAGTCCCGGGAGCAGGGTGCGAAGGCAGGCCCCCAGCGGCGGGGTGGCAAGCCCGATCCCGGCAGCGAGACCGACGAGCACGGGGAATGGAGCGCCGGCCGGCAGCATCGCGACCGCGCCGAGCAGGGCCGCGGAGACGGACGCGCTGGCGAGCAGCGTCGAGGTCTGCCCGCGCCGGTCGACCAGCTGGCCCAGCGCCGGCCCGCCGACGCCGAGGGCGACCCCGTACGCGCCGGCCACCAGCCCGGCGGCCGCGAACGACCCGGTCAGGTGCCGGGCGTGCGCGAGCAGGGCGATGCTGAGCATCGTGAGCGGCACGCGGGCAGCGATGGACAGACCGAACAGGCGGAGGGCGCCCGGCACCGATGCGATCGCCTTGACGGTGGACATGGCGACGATGCTACGGCGAACTGGTGCAGATACCAGATCCAGTCTGGTGCCAGTAGACGAGACCAGTTGGGCCCGGCGCCGGTCGCCGCTGAGCACGGGGTCAAGCTGCAGGTCGCCCGGGCCGATTCAAGTGACATGTGGGACAAGGAGTGGCTCGAGTCGCTCGTCGCGAACGTGCCCGCGGCGGTTATCCGGACGGCTTGAGCCGGGAGGAAATCCCGCTGGCCAGCCGGATCGTCTTCGTCTGCGACGCGTTCCACGCGATGACGTCGAGCCGGCCGTACGGAGAGCCGCGCACCGCGCCGGGCGCCCTGGAAGAGCTGTCCAACTGCGCCGGCACGCAGTTCGACCCGGCGGTCGTCAAGGCCTTCCGCGCTGAGATCGGCGAGCTAGGGCCGCGGGAGGCCGAGCTCATCCTGGAGCTCGATGCCGAGGCCCAGGAGCAGCCACTCGCGTGCCGGGACCGCCGATCAGCGACACGCCGACCGGCAGCCCGCTCGCTGAGCCGACGCCGGCGGGCAGCGCCGCGACCGGGAACCCGGTCCAGTTCCAGTAGTGCGTGAAGCGGATGTAGTCGATCGCCTCGTCCGTGAAGAACGCGTCGTAGCCGTGCCCGCGCAGCGGCGCGACGATCGGGACGGTCGGCTCGATCACGGCCGTGACGCGGTGCTCGGCCAGCCAGTCCACCCAGGCCGCGGCATGCTCGTGGCGGCGCAGCTGAGTGTCCCCGTACTCGGCGCCCGTCATCGCGCGCTGCCTGGCGTACGCGAGCAGCTCGCTGGTCGAGGTCCGCAGGCGCGCGTCATCGGTGCCGAAGCGCAGGTGGTGGCCGAGCATGTCCGTGCTGAGCACGTCGAGGAAGTCGTCGCCGAGGTCCAGCGGGACGCTCGGCGGCGGGGGCTCGACGAGCTCGGCGCCGAGCGAGCGGCAGGCCTCGATCGCGCGCTCGAAGCCCGCGACCACGTCGGGCTCTGAATCGACCCGCGCCAGGCGCGGCGAGGGCGCGATGCGCGCGCCCCGCAACGAGCCCTCGCGGCGTCCCGCCCGCGAGCGCCTCCAGCGCGATCGCGCAGTCGGCGAGCGAGCGCGCCATCGGCCCGGGGTGGTCGAGGCTGCCGCTCAGGGGGAAGACGCCCCGCAGCGGAAGCGCGCCGCGCGTGGGCTTGATCGCGGAGGTGCCGGACAGGGCCGAGGGGATGCGCAGCGAGCCGGCCGTGTCGGTGCCGGTTGCGAGCGGGATCATGCCCGCCGCGAGCGCCGCCGCAGAGCCGCCGCTCGACCCTCCCGGCGTGCGCTCGAGCGCCCACGGGTTGCCGACCTGGTCGGTGGAGCCCGCCGGCGGCGCACTCGTGCGTGTGCAGGTGCCCGACGAGCACCGCGCCGTCCCGAGCGAGCCGTGCCCATACGTCGCTAGTCGGCGTCGGGCTTCAGGTCGACCGCCCGGCTCGACGCCGTGAGCGGCTTGCCGGCGACCGCGTAGAGGTCCTTCAGGCCGATCGGCACTCCGCAGAGCGCCGGCGCGTCGGGCTCGGCCAGGCGCGCGTCGGCACGCGTCGGCCGCCGCGATCGCGTCCTCCGGGTAGAGGCGGGCCCACGCGTTCACGGCATCGGGGCGCCCGTCGAAGCTGGGCTCGCCGTCCGCGCGCGATCCGCGCGAGGTGGGCGTCCAGCGCCTCGCGCGCCGACAGCCGGCGCTCGTGGAGCTGCGCGGAGAGCTCGGCGACGCTCAGCGCGGTGGGCGTCGGTCACTGCGAGGCAGTCACTTCCGCCTCGCGCTCGGCGAAGGCGGCGCGGCCCTGGTCCGGATCCCAGTAGACCTCGTACTTGCGCACCTGGCCGTCGCGCCAGAGCGACAGCTCCCAGGAGGCCGCCCTGATCTCCAGGTCGGCCTCGCGCGTGCGCCCGTGGTATTCGACCTTCGCGAGCACCCACTCGCCGACGGCCTTCATCGACAGCGGCTCGATCCGCATCTCCGACCACGAGCCGCCCCATCGCTCGATCAGGCGCCGGTAGGTGTCGCGGCCCGTGTAGGTGCCCGACTCGATGTTCGGCGGGCCGACGTACACCTCCACGTCCTCCCCGAACAGCTGGAGCATCTCCTCGAAGTGGCCGCGACCGTAGAGGTCATAGGCCCGCTTGCAAAGGTCGAGCGACTCCTCCCCCATCGCGCTAGATCATATGTATGGTGGACCGCCGACCGTGATCCGCGCCCGCAACACGCTGCTCAGCGCGCTCGCGCTCGTCCTCGTCGCCCCCGCCGCCGCGCAGGCGCGCACGTTCGAGGTGACCGAGCGGACCGACCACAAGCCGGACGGCTGCACCGCGGCCGGGTGCACGCTGCGCGAGGCCGTGATCGCGGCGAACGCCCACCGCGGCGCGGACAAGATCGTGCTGCCGAGCCGCAAGCGCTACGAGCTCGCGCTCGCGAGCACCGGCGAGGACAGGGCCGCCAACGGCGACCTCGACGTCACCTCGGGCCCCCTCACGATCGTGCACCCCGGCCGCGGCACGGCCACGATCGACGCCAACCGGACCGATCGCGTCTTCGACATCGGCAAGGCCACGACGACGCTCGAGGCGCTGACCATCATCGGCGGGTACTCCAACAAGAACGACGGCGACGGCGACGGCGGCGGCGTGCTGATCGGCGACCTCGGCGACGCTGCCTGTGACGATCCTGCGCTCGCGGATCATCCACAACCGCGCGCCGTGGGTCGGCGGCAACGGTGGCGGGATCGACACCGACAGCTCGCGTCAGGTGAGGGTGATCGACAGCGACGTCGTCCAACAACGACTCGGGCGGCAGCGGCGGCGGCATCGAGGCGTCGCCGGACGGGCAGCTCCTGATCGAGCGCTCGACCGTCGTCCCACAACAAGGCCGCCCAGGCCGGCGGGGTGATGGTCTTCGGGCCTCCCGTGCGGATCGTGGACAGCACAGTCGCCGGCAACCGGGCCGCCGCGGGCCCCGACGTCGAAGGGGACGGCGGCGGGATCTACGTCGGCAACAAGGGTCGCCTCGACCTGACCAACTCGACCGTCGCCGGCAACGCCGCGTTCACCAGCGGCGGCGGCATCTTCAGCGACGCCGGCGGCCACGCCGCGATCAACTTCTCGACGATCGCGCGCAACCGCGCCGACTCGGACGGCAAGTTCGGCGGCACCACCGGGGGCGTGCACCTGCGCACGCACCGGCGTCGCGGTGCCCGCGACCGCGCGGGTGGCCAACTCGATCGTCGCGCTGAACGTCGAGACGGGCGGCGCGGGCGCGGACTGCGGCGGCATCGGCTTCCTCGGCACGGGCATCAACCTGATCTCCACGACCAACCAGGGCACCTGCTCGGACGCCACGCCGATCGTGGCGGCCAACCCGCTGCTGGGGCCGCTGGCGCGCAACGGCGGGCCCACGCAGACCATCGCCCTGCTGCCCGGCAGCCCGGCGATCGGGGCGGCCGGAGCGGGGAAGACACCGGCGCGCGACCAGCGCGGCGTGAAGCGCGCCGATCCCGACCTGGGGGCGTACGAGCGCAGGTAGGGGCGACGCCGGCGCTAAGCTCGTCTGTTTGACCTCCGAGCCGCTCCCCATCGAGTCCGAGGTACCGCACGGCCGAGTCTGGCTGCGCGACGAGGATCCGCGCGAGGGAGCGGAGCTGGTCTTCGACTTCCCGTTCGACGAGGAGCTCAACGAGGCCGTCAAGCGGCTGCCCAAGCGCTGGTTCGACTGGCGTCGCAAGCACTGGCGCGTCCCGGCGGACGCCCGCATCGGCAAGCTCGTGGCCGAGCTGCTCGGCCGCTTCCCGCACCTCGAGGCCGCGCCGGAGGTGCTCAAGTGGCTGAACGAGTCCGACCGCTGGCGCGCGGCCGTCACCGTGATCGCGCACGAGGGCGCCGGGGCGTTCCTGATGCGCACGCTCGCCGGAGACCCTCCCGACGCCCTGGAGGGCGCCCTGCCCGCGGGCGAGGGCAAGCTCCTGCTGCCGTTCGGCAGCGCCGGCGCGCGACGGCTGACCAGCCTCGAAGGGGTCCACCTGGATGACCTCGCGCGCACGTGCGCGCGCGAGCTCGATGCCGGGCTGTCCCCCGCCCCCGCCGAGCTGGGCCTCGAGATAGGCGACCACGGCGAGCCCGACGTGACGCTGTTCACGCTCTGGGACGCCGAGTACGCGAAGGAGTTCAGGCGCCTGCCCGAGGCGCGCCTGGTGCACCGGCCCGGGCGCTACTTCGGCCGCGACGGCTCCTGGGCGGTCGCGGTGCCCGCGGACCCGGCGCTGGCGCCGAACCTGACCGAGTTCATCGCGGCGCGGCCGACGCTCCACGTCGACGAGCGCGTGGCCACGGTGCTCGAGGAGCTCGTGGCCGAGCACGACCGCGCATCCGCGACGGTGGCGCTGTCGTACGCGGAGGACGCCGAGCTGGACGGCCTCGAGCTGGGCGGTGTGCTGCACCCCTTCCAGCGGGCGGGCGTGCGCTACGCGCTGGAGCGCCGGCGCACGTTCATCGCCGACGAGCAGGGCCTCGGCAAGACCGTGCAGGCGCTGGCCGCGCTGGAGGTCGACGACGCCTTCCCGGCCGTGGTGGTGTGCCCGGCGAGCATGAAGCTGATGTGGGAGCGCGAGGCGTCGGTCTGGCTGCCGAAGCGCAGCGTCGCGGTGCTCGACGGTCGCACCGAGGTCACCTGGACCGAGAAGGCGCTCGAGGCGGAGATCGTCGTGCTCAACTACGACATCCTCGACGCGCACGCGGAGCGGCTGGCCAAGCTCCAGCCGCGGGCGCTGATCCTCGACGAGTCCCACTACGTCAAGAACCCGGGCGCGCGGCGCACCAAGGCCGCCATTCGGCTGGCCGAGCACCTGCCCGAGGGGGCCCTGCGGCTGGCGCTCACCGGCACCCCGATCCTGAACCGGCCCGACGAGCTGGTCGCGCAGCTGCGCGCGCTCGGCCGCCTGCGCGACTTCGGCAGCGGCGCCCGCCTGTCGCGCCGCTTCCGCGCCGCCTCCAGCGACGATCGCCTGCACTGGAACCTGCGCGCGAACTGCTACGTGCGCCGCACGAAGGAGCAGGTGCTGCCGCAGCTGCCGGCCAAGCGCCACGACACGGTCCCGGTGCTGCTCTCGAACGAGGCCGAGTACCGGCTGGCCGAGCGCGACGTGGTCGCCTGGCTGCAGACGCTGCCGCTCGACCTGCGCACGCTCGACGCGAAGGTCGCCGCGGCGCTCCGGGCGGAGCAGCTCGTGCGGCTCAACAACCTGCGCCAGCTCGCCGTGAGCGGCAAGCTGCCCACCGCGCTCGCCTGGATCTCCGACTTCCTCGCCTCCGGCGAGCCGCTCGTCGTCTTCGCCGAGCACGTGGCGACCCAGCACGCGGTGCTGGAGCGCTTCCCGGACGCGGCGCACATCCTCGGGGCGGACTCCACCGTCAACCGCCAGCGCGCGGTCGACGCCTTCCAGCGCGAGGACGGCCCGCAGCTGATCGTCTGCTCGATGAAGGCCGCCTCTCAGGGGATCACGCTCACGCGCGCCTCCAACGTCGCGTTCCTCGAGCTCGACTGGACACCCGCTCGACACGACCAGGCCGAGGACCGCCTGCACCGGATCGGCCAGGAGAGCGCGGTGTCCGCCTGGTACCTGCTCGCCCCGAACACGATCGACGAGACGATGGCCGAGCTGCTCCAGCGCAAGCGCAGCCTGATCGACGCCGTCACCGACGGCCAGGTGCGCGACGAGGAGCGGCTGGTGGACGCGGTGATTCGCGAGCTGCGCGGCAAGCCGTTCCGCCATTTGCGGGTGGTGGCCTAACCGCCGGTGCGCTCGCGGCGGTACCGGGGAGCGCGGCGCGCTACCCCAGACGCGCCGCGCTCTCTCCGATATGTCCCTGCCCCGAGTGGCCAAGGCGGATCGAGCTGACCGTTGCGGGGGTCTATGCCCACGCTCGGACGCGGTCCTCCGCCTGCACAAGTACGGGTCACGCTCACCCCTGGTAACCGTGCGCCCGGTTGGGGTTCGGCGCCCAATCTGGCCATTCGGTCGAGCTGCTCGCGCGGGCAGCTAGACTGCCGCCCCCGATGCGTCGCGCCCGCCTCCTGCTCATCGCGATCGTCGCGCTCGTCTGCGTCAGCGCGCTGCCGAGCTCGGCCTCCGCCAAGACTCACTGGCTGTGCAAGCCGGGCAAGGCCGACAACCCCTGCGACGTGAGCCTGAACACGACGCTCCTGTCCCCCACGGGCAAGAAGCTCGGCATCCAGCACATCAAGACGCCGCGCCATCCCAAGTTCGACTGCTTCTACGTCTATCCGACGGTCAGCGACCAGAAGACCGCGACCGCCAACTTCCACATCGATCCCGAGCTGCGCTCGATCGCGCTCTACCAGGCGGCTCGCTACACGAGCGACTGCCGCGTGTACGCCCCCGTCTACAGGCAGAACACGCTGGCCAGCCTGCTCGGCCAGGTCAAGCCGACGCCGGAGGAGGCGGCGCGCATCTACACGGACGTGCGCGACGCCTGGCGCGACTACATGAAGCACTACAACCACGGCCGCGGCGTAGTCCTGATGGGCCACTCGCAGGGCTCGTTCCTGCTGCGCCAACTGGTGGCCAAGGAGATCGATTCCAAGCCGCGTGCGCGCAAGCGCCTGATCTCGGCGGTGCTGCTCGGCGGCAACGTGCTCGTCAAGAAGGGCAGCGACGTCGGCGGCGACTTCAAGCACGTCCCCGCGTGCCGCGCGCGCTCGCAGACCGGCTGCGTGATCGCGTTCTCGACCTTTGGGGAGACTCCGCCCGCGAACGCGATCTTCGGCCGCACGAACGCCCCCGGCAAGGAGGTGCTCTGCACCAACCCGGCCGCGCTCGGAGGCGGTTCCGCGAAGATCACGCCGATCCAGCCGAGGGAGCCATTCGCCCCGGGCACCACGATCGCGGCCGCGATCGGGCTGACCGGAGTGCCGGAGCCCAAGGTGTCGACCGAATGGGGAGCGTCCCCGAACGCCTACCGCGCGCACTGCTCGACGGGCTCCGCGAACGCCCTGATCATCAGCCCGCTGCGGGGCGCGCCGGTGTTCCACTTCTCGCCCGACGCTTCGTGGGGCCTACACCTCGTGGACGCGAACATCGCGCTCGAGAACCTGGTCGAGCTGGTCCGTCACCAGGCCGCCGTCTGGCGCAGCGCTCACTAGCGCCCAGAGGTGCATCACGGCGTAGGAGCGCCAGGGCCGCCAGGGCTCGGCGATCGCCGTCGCCCGGGGACCCTCGGCGGGCTGGCCGAGCCGCTCGAGCGCGTGCTTGATGCCGATGTCGCCGGCCGGGAAGGCGTCCGGGTCGCCCAGCGCGCGCATCGCCACGTACGACGCGGTCCACGGTCCCACGCCGGGGATGTCGAGCAGAGCCGCGAGCGCGGCGGACGAGTCGGCGCCGGCGTCGAAGCGGAGCCCCTCGGCCGACGACCAGCAGCGCGAGCGAGCGCAGGGCCTCGCCCCGCCGGCGCGGGAACGGCAGGCCGGCGGGATCGAGCTCCGACAGGCGTTTCGGCCGTCGGGAAGCGATGCGTGATTGGGCCGTCCGGCTCGGGCAGCCGCTCGCCGAAGCGCTCGACCAGTCGGCCCAGCACGGTGCGCGCCGCCGGCACGGACACCTGCTGGCCGACGATCGCCCTCACCGCCAGCTCGAAGCCGTCGACGGTGCCGGGCACGCGCAGGCCGGGCCGGCGCGCGCGCGACCTCGCCGAGCACCGGGTCGGCGCCCAGCTGCCCGGCGATCGAGAGCGGGTCGGCATCGAGGTCGAGCAGGCGCCGGCAGCGCGCCACGGCGGCGGTCAGGTCGCGCAGGTCGTCGAGGCGCAGCACGCAGCGCACCGCGTCTGCCTCGGGCGTGAGCGCCACCAGCCCCGCGCCGTGCTCGAGAGCGAGCGAGCGGCGGTAGGTCCCGGCCTCGACGTGCTCGACGCCAGGGATCGCCCGTGCGCCGAGGAACTCCAGCAGCCATCGGCCGTCGAGCGGCGCGCGGGCCGGGAGTCGCAGCTCCACCGCGCCGGGCGTCGTGGCGCCGCGGGTGCGCCGGGCCCGGCGGCGCAGCTCGCTGGGCGTGCGCGCGTAGATCGCGCGGACCGTGTCGTTGAACTGGCGGATGCTGCCGAAGCCCGCAGCCAACGCCACCTCGGCGAAGCTCAGCCCGGTCGACTCGATCAGCGTGCGCGCCGCCTGGGCGCGCTGCGCCCGCGCCAGCTGGGCCGGGCCCGCGCCCACCTCCGCCACCAGGATGCGGTTGAGCTGGCGCTCGCTGAAGCCGAGGCGCGAGGCCAGGCCCGTGACGCCCTCGCGATCGACGATCCCGTCGGCGATCAGCCGGAACGCGCGACCGGCCACGTCGGCACGACGGTTCCAGGCCGGCGAGCCGGGCGCGGCGTCGGGCTCGCAGCGCTTGCAGGCCCGCAAGCCGGCGGCCTGCGCGGCGGCCGCGGACGCGAACAGGCGCACGTTGCGGCGGTGCGGGAGACGCGCCGGACAGCTCGGCCGGCAGTAGATTCCGGTTGAGGTGACGCCCACGAAGAAGAAGCCGTCGTAGCGTGCGTCGCGGCTGCGCATGAAGCGGTAGCAGCGTTCGAAGTCGTCGATCACGCCGTTCATCGTGGCAGGCTCGGGCGCCGCCGGTCTGGCGCTTTTCGGACATGTCCGATTTCCGCCAGACAGGAGTGGGTCGACCCGCCACAATCCGAGCATGGAATTCGTCGAGCCGATCGTCGAAGGGCCCGTGCTGTGGCACAGCGTCGACTCGCCGCTGGGCGAGCTGCTGCTGGTCGGCGACGGGAGCTCGCTGACGCGGCTCGAGATGCCGCCTTGGGACGCGCCCGCGGGCGGCCGCAACGATCCGGACGCGTTCCGCGACGTCGAGGCTCAGCTGGGCGCGTACTTTGCCGGCGAGCTGACCGAGTTCGACCTGGCGCTCGCGCCGAGGGGCTCCGGCTTCCAGCTGGCGGTGTGGGCCGCGCTGCTGCGGATCCCCTACGGCGAGACGGCCAGCTACGGCGAGATCGCCGCCGAGCTCGGGCGCCCGGACGCCGTCCGCGCGGTGGGCGCGACCAACGGGCGCAACCCGATCGCGGTGATCGTGCCCTGTCACCGGGTGATCGGCGCGGACGGGTCGCTGGTCGGGTACGGCGGCGGCCTGCCGCGCAAGCGGCTGCTGCTGGAGCTCGAGGCCGAGCACGCGGCGCCGCGACTGTGGAGCGGCGTCTAGCCGGAGGCCGGTGTGGCGAGGGTGAGCGTGACGGCGGCCGTGACGTCGACGGGTTGAGGTAACTCAGCGACGCGCTCGGCCAGCTCGGGTGCGTCGACGTGGAAGGCGGTCGGTCCCATGCCTGCGGCGTCGCGAGCGGCTGCGCGATCGAGCTGCAGCCGCCACTCGAGGTCGTGCGTCGCGACGATGTCGAGATGGGGCGCGAGCTGCTCGGCCAGGCGCTCGTGCTTGTGCTCGTCGACCGTGAGCAGACCGAGGGCGGTGACGAGCTCCTGCAGGTGACCCGGCGCGGGGGTGACGAACGCGGCGACGCCGTCCTCGCGCAGGACCCGGGCGATCTCCGGGGCGTTGCGGGGGGCGAAGACGTCGATCACGGCAGCGGCCACGGCGTCGCCCAGCGGCAGCGGGCTCCAGGTGTCGGCGGCCACGGCCGCGAGGCGCGGGTGAGCGCGGGCGGCCCGCCGCAGAGCGGGCTTGGAGACGTCGAGGGCGAGACCGCGAGCGGCGGGCAGGCGATCCAGGAGGCGAGCGAGGTGGAACCCCGTTCCGGCCCCGACGTCGACGATGACGCCGGGCGCTCCGCCCTCCACCGCTTCGGCCAGCCGCGTGGTCACGCGCTCGAAGTGGCCGGCGGCCAGGAAGCGCTCACGAGCGGCCACCATCTCCGCCGTGTCTCCCGCGGGAGCGCCGTCGCCGCGCGAGCAGGCTCAGGTAGCCCTGCCGAGCGAGGTCGAAGGAGTGCCCGTCGGCGCAGCGCACGGCGTCGCCCGCCCGCTCGAGCGCGCCGCCGCAGTGTGGGCAGCGCAGGAGCGAGAGCAGGTCGTCGAGCACGGGCACCGCCGAAGCCTCCCTCAACTTGACGCGGCCGGGAGCATCTCCCCCATGGGCCGCCGCAGCCGACGCCGCGCGAAGGGGCAGGAGTCACCCCCCGCGGCAACCACGGAGTACGAGGACGACGACGGCAACGTGCTCACGCTGCGCGACGAGCTGAGCGCCGGCACGCTGCGCTCGCTGCGCGACCTCGACGCCAAGCCCGCCGCCTCCGCCGAGGACCGCTGGCAGCGCCGTGTGGAGCTCCTCTTCGAGCGCCTGGCCGTGCGCTGGGTGATCGCCGACCTGCCGCTGGAGGGCCAGAAGGAGCTGCTCGGCCGCTACCGCCTGGCGAGCTCAGGCGAACGACAGCAAGTGCGGGAAACGCTGGCCACGCACCTGGCGAAGCACCACCCCGAGATCGAGCTCTGAGACAGAGTTTTGTTGCGTTTCCGTGCCTATAGCCATCGAAACGCAGCAAAAGTCCGTCAGGGCTCGCCCAGCACAGGCTCCGGACCGGCCTTGGTCGCTGCCGTTCCCGCGGCATGGAGCGCCGCGGCGATCGGCCCAACCGCCCGCGTAAGGACCGAAGCGAGCTCGGAGAACGCCGCCTCCGTCGGCAGCACGGCCGCCGGCTCCGCCTCGACCTCCCGCGGCACCCTCGCGCTCGGATTGCGCGGGGCCGGGATGCCGCTCGCGCCCGCGCCCGCCACGCACCCCTGCACGGCCTCGGCCAGCAGGCTCGCCCGCAGCGAATAGCCCTCGCCGGTGGCGTGCACCCCGTCGCGGCCGAGCAGGCTCGGGATCGAGCGGACGACCGTGTGCCAGTCGGCCACCTGGGCGCCCGTCCGCGCCGCGAACTGGCCGACCACCCGGTTGAGACCGGCCACCGACACGCCTCCGAGTGGCGGGCGCGCGAGCGTCGCCACCACGATGCAGCGGTCGCCGGCCAGCTGCCGCACGGCCGCGAGCGAGGCGGCCAGCCCATCCGGGTTGGACGGGCTGTCGTTGGTCCCGAGCGGGAACACGATCACCTGATCCGACGCTGTCAGCCGCGCCGCGAGGACCTTGACACCCTCGCTGCTCGTCCTCCCCCTCTCGGCGTCGACCCTCACCCCCGGCAGAGCACCGCGCAGGTAGGGACCCGAGCCCACCTCGAGGCTGTCGCCGATCACGAGCGCCCTGTCGGCCCGGGCCTGCAGCGCCACCGCCTGGGCAGGAAGGACCGCCGCGGTAGCCAGAATGCCCGCGGTGAGCTTCCCCACGATCGAGTTCGCGGCCTTCTTCGTGGTCGTGTTCATCATCTCGTGGGCGCTGATGCCCCACCCGCGGGCGTGGCGTCCGTTCATTCTCGTCGCCTCGTACTTCTTCTACGGCTGGATCGACTGGCGCTGGGTGCTGCTGCTGGTCGGTTCGACGCTCGTGAACACGTTCGCCTCGCAGGTGATCGCGCGCTCGCCGTCACAGCTGACCCGCAAGCGCGCCCTGATCGCGGCCGTCACATTCGACCTCGCCCTGCTGTGCACCTTCAAGTACCTGGGCTTCTTCGTCACCGAGGTCGACGACTCGCTCGACTCGATCGGCCTCGGCTCGACGCTGCCGCTCATGCAGATCGTGCTGCCGATCGGCATCTCGTTCTTCACGTTCCAGGCGATCTCCTACGTCGTCGACGTCTACCGCGGCGAGACCAAGGCCGCCTCGCTCGGCGACGTGGCGATCCTCCAAGCCTTCTTCCCGCACCTCGTGGCCGGCCCGATCGTGCGGGCCAACGAGCTGCTGCCGCAGCTGCGCACGCCGCGCGACCCGCGCACGGTGCTGGCCGGCCCGGGCCTCTTCCTGATCGTCGGCGGCCTGATCAAGAAGACCGTCGTGGCGGACGAGCTGGCCCGCAACATCGTCGACCCCGTCTTCAACGACCCCTCCTCGCACTCCGGCCCGGAGGTGCTGCTCGCCATCTACGGCTTCGCGGCCCAGATCTACTGCGACTTCTCCGGCTACACCGACATGGCGATCGGCCTCGCCCTGCTGCTCGGCTTCCAGCTCCCCCAGAACTTCAACCGCCCCTACCTCGCGCTCAGCCTGCAGGACTTCTGGAGGCGCTGGCACATGACGCTGTCGCGCTGGCTGCGCGACTACCTCTACATCCCGCTCGGCGGCAACCGCGGCGGAGTGCGCAAGACCTACCGCAACCTGATGATCACGATGCTGCTCGGCGGTCTCTGGCACGGCGCCGCCTGGACGTTCGTGATCTGGGGCGGCATCCACGGCACCGCGCTGAGCGCCGAGCGCTGGGGGCGCGACCGCTTCCCCGGCGTCCAGTTGCCGAAGTGGCTGGCTTGGCTGATCACGTTCCACGTCGTCTGCCTCGCGTGGATCTTCTTCCGTTCGCCGGACCTGTCGACCGCCTTCGACATGATCGGCCAGATATTCGCCGGCGGCCCGTCGCCGCTGGTTACCCTCCCGATGGTCTTCCTGGTGGTCGCCACGGTCGGCCTCCAGGCCGTGAGCGGCGATTTCTGGGAGCGGGCCGAGGCGTGGCTGGTGGCGCGCCCGGTGGTCCTCCAGGGAGTCGCGATCGGCCTGGTGATGGTGGCGGCCGACGCGGCCGTCGGCCAGGAGGGCGTGGCCCCCTTCATCTACTTCCGCTTCTGACCCGTGCAACCGCGTTCCCGACACCCCCTGACCATGCCCGCCGGCAGCGTGCTCGGCGTGATCCTGATCGCCTTGACCATCGCCGCGCTGTTCAACTCCGAGGCGATCGTGCGGGCGGGCGAGAGCATGCAGCCCGGTCACACGCGCGACATCGTGCTGTCGGTCGGCCGGCCGCTCGACGACGTGGCCGGCGCGATCGGCTTCCACCTGCCGCGCGAGGGGCTCGACCTCGCCTTCGGCCAGGAGAGCAAGACGGGCGAGGGCACCGAGCTCGAGCACGGCTCGACGGCGATCCTGCGCGCCAACCGCCGCAAGGACCGGGTCCAGTCGTTCCCCCAGCCCACCCAGCAGGACGAGGTGAACCTGTTCGTCACGGGGGACTCCCAGGCGCAGTTCCTCGGCGAGGACCTCACCGATCTGCTGCCGAGCGACCTGTTCGACGTGTCGGTCATCGCGCGCAACGCCACCGGCCTGACGAACCCCGAGTTCTTCAACTGGGAGATCAACGCCAGGCAGGAGATCGCGGCGCGCAAGCCCGACGCGGTGGTGATCGTGATGGGCGGCAACGACGGCTTCAACGTGAACTATCAGGGCACGGTCTACGGGCCCGACACGCCGCAGTGGCAGCTCGAGTACGCCCGGCGAGCGGCGGTGGTGATGCGCGAGCTGGGCTCGAACGGCAAGCGACCCGTCTACTGGGTCCCGCCGCCCACCGCGCGCGACCCGAAGTTCAACGACATCTACGCGGTTCAGAACAAGGCGGTCGCGCAGGCGGCTGCCGCGGTGCCGGGAGCGCGCTACGTCGACATCTACAACACGATCAACCACGGCCGCTACAGCGACGAGCTGAAGATCGACGGGCGGCGTGTGCTCGCACGCCAGGCAGACGGGGTGCACTTCTCACGTGACGGCGCCGTCGTCCCCGCTCGCCTTATCTTGCGCGCCATGGCGAAGGACTACCGGGTTCTCAATGCGGCGGGTTAGCGCGCTGGCGCTGGTCGTGCTGCTCATCGCGCCCGCGAGCGCGCGGGCGGCAAGCCACCGCCTGCTGGTGGACGGGGACTCGCTGGCGGTGGGGACGAAGCCGTTCCTGCCGCACGAGCTGCGCGGCTGGAAGGTCACCCAGTCGGCCTCGGTCAGCCGCCACGCCTTCCAGGGGGCCGGCGTCCTGCGCGCCTATGGGAGCTCGCTCCCGCGTGTGATCCACGTGAGCCTCGGCACCAACGACGACCCGAACCAGGTGGACGCCTTCCGGGCCGCCGTCCGCGACGTGATGGACGTGGCCGGGCCGCACCGCTGCGTGGTCTGGACGAACATCGTGCGCCCGCCGGTCGCGGGCGCCAGCTACGCGGGGTTCAACCGGGCGCTTCTCCAGGAGTCCCGGTCGCGCGAGAATCTGAGAGTGGTCAACTGGGTGCGCATGGTTCGCGAGAACCCGCAGTGGGTGGTGGGCGACGGCGTGCACGTGAACGCCGACGGCTACCGCGCTCGGGCGAAGGCGATCGCCCGCTCGGTGCGCCGCTGTCGCGCCTAGTTCTGCGAGGGGTCCGGCGGCATCGTCGCGAGCAGCCGGTAGGCGCCGCCCCTGCGCTCGAGCGCACGCGACCAGATGTCGTCGCCGATGAACGGATCGTCCTCCTCCGCGGGCGCCACCAGCCAGGCCTCCTGCTCGAGCTCGTCGTCCAGCTGCCCGGCGCCCCAACCGGCGTAACCGGCATACACGCGCATCCGGCGCAGCGACTCGTTGGCCGACTCGGGGTCGAGCGTCCCGAGCTTGCCGACGACCTGCATGCCCGCCTCGGACAGGTCGGCGAACTCGCCCAACGCGACCACGGACTGGGGCGCGACCGGCCCGCCGATCATGACCAGCTCGTCCGCGGCGGCCAGATCGGCGAGCTGGGGGACCGCGTCGGCCACGCGGGTCTCGGACTCCCGGTTGAGCACCACGCCCATGGCTCCTTCCGCCGTGTGCTCGATCACCAGCACGGCGGTGCGGCGGAAATAGTCGAACAGCGACGGCGCCGCGATCAGGAGCTGACCCCTTAGCGTCTCCGACACGGCGTACATTCTCCCCCATGAACGCCAAGCTGGACACCGGACGCGTCTTCGAGCGAATCTTCCAGATCTACCGGGAGCAGTTCACCCTGCTGATCCCGGCGGCGCTGGTGCTGTTCATCCCGGTCGCGATCCTGAACGGGCTCGTGCTCACGAGCGGAGGGGTGCTCGCCGCGCTGATTGCCGCGGCGATCGCGATCATCGCCACCTACTGGTTCCAGGGGATGGTCGTCGAGGCGGTGCGGGACATCCTCGACGGTCGCCGCGACCACACCGTCGGCAGTCTCTTCTCGTCGGCGTCGCCGTTCATCGGGAAGCTGTTCGCCGCGGGTGTGCTGGCCGGCATCGGGATCGCGATCGGCCTCATCCTGATCATCATCCCGGGCCTGTTCCTGCTCACGATCTGGGCCGTGATCGTCCCCGTGATCGTGATCGACCGGAGCGGGGTGCTCGACTCGTTCGGGCGCAGCCGGCAGCTGGTCCGCGGCAGCGGCTGGCAGGTGTTCGGCGTGATCGTCGTTCTGTTCCTGATCCAGATCGTGGTGGGCGGGGCCCTGAGCGCGATCGGCCAGTCGATCAGCGACTCCTTCGCCGGCTACGCGCTCGCCGATCTGATCGGGCGCGTGCTGATCGTCCCGCTGAGCGCCATCGCGGCGACCGTGATGTACGTCGAGCTGCGCCGCCTGAAGGGCGAGGCGCTGCCCGAGGACGTCGGCGGAGACCTGGCGCCGCCCGCGCCGCCCGCCGAGCCGCCCGCGCCGCCCGCCGCCCCGGAGGCCCCTGCCGGCTAGCCGCTTGCGAGTCCTCTGCGTCGTTCATCACCGCAACGCCGCGGCGGGCGTGTTCGCCGAGGGCGCTCAGGGCCACGAGCTGGTCGAGTGGCTCCCGCACGAGGGGCCGGCGCCCGCGATCGACGGCTTCGGCGCGGCGATCGTGTTCGGTGCCGAAGCTCAGGTGGACCAGGAGGAGGCCTTTCCCTGGCTGCGGCCCGAGAAGCGGGTCGTGGGCGAGCTGCTGGCGCGCGGCACGCCCGTGCTCGGCGTGTGCTTCGGCTCGCAGCTGCTCGCCGAGCTGGCGGGGGCGGAAGTGCGCCGCGCGGCGGAGCCGGAGATCGGCTGGTACGAGGTCGAGCTGACCCCGGAGGGAAGCGCCGACCCGCTGCTCGGCTTCCTGCCCGAGCGCTTCGAGAGCCTCCAGTGGCATCACTACGAGTGGCTGCTGCCCGCGGGCGCGGTGGCGCTCGCGCGCAGCGCCCGCTGCCTGCAGGCGTTCCGGCTGGAGGGCCGGCCGGTCTGGGGCGTGCAGTTCCACCCCGAGGTGACCGAGGCCGACTACGGCTCGTGGCTCGACGAGTTCAGCGACGACCCTGGCGCCGTGGCGACCGGCCTCGATCCCGAGGCCATCCGCACCGAGACGGCCGGCAAGATCGCCGCCTGGAACGACGTCGGCCGCGGGATCGCCGAGCGGTTCCTCGCTACAGCGGCGTGAGGTAGGCGGCGGTCAGGCCGCCGTCCACCAGGAAGGTCGAGGCGTTCACGAAGGTCGAGTCGTCGCTGGCGAGGAACAGCGCGCCGGCCGCCAGCTCGCCCGGCTCGGCGAAGCGGCCCGGCGGGAGGTGCACCAGCCGGCGCTCGGCCTTCTCCGGGATCCTTCGCGAACAGCTCCTGGAGCAGCGGCGTGTTCACCGGGCCCGGACAGAGCGCGTTCACGCGGATGCCGCGGCGGGCGAACTCCACGCCCAGCTCGCGCGACATCGCCAGCACCCCTCCCTTCGAGGCGGTGTAGGACACCTGCGAGACGGCGGCGCCCATCACGGCCACGAACGACGCTGTGTTGATGATCGACCCGCCGCCGTTGTCGAGCAGGTGCGGGATGCCGAACTTGCAGCACAGGAACACCGACTTGAGGTTCACGTTCTGCACGCGATCCCAGGCCTCGACGGAGGTGTCGAGGATCGAGGCGTCGTCCTCGGGCGAGATCCCCGCGTTGTTGAACAGCACGTCGATCTTCCCGAAGCGCTCGCGCGCCTGCGCGTACATGCCCTCGACGTCGTCGGGCTTGGTCACGTCGGCCTGGATGGCGAGGTCGCCGACGGCGTCCGGGCTGAGGTCCACGCCCACGACCTGCGCCCCCTCGGATTGGAACAGGCGTGCCGACTCGGCGCCGATGCCGCTCGCGGTGCCGGTGATCACGCAGACCTTGCCATCCAATCGGCCCATCAGCCCTCCGTCGCGTAGTAGACGTTCTTCAGCTCCGTGTAGTGCTCGAGCGCGTGCGGGCCCAGCTCGCGTCCCGTGCCGGACTGCTTGAAGCCGCCGAACGGCGTGGACACCCGCACGGAGTTGTTCGAGTTGATCGAGATCACGCCGGTCTCGATCGCGCGCGCCACGCGCAGGGCCTTGGCCCCGTCGCGAGTCCAGACCGAGCCGGACAGGCCGTAGATCGTGTCGTTGGCCAGCCGGACGGCCTCCTCCTCGTCGCGGAACGGGATCACGCAGGCGACCGGGCCGAAGATCTCCTCGCGCGCCGCGCGGTCGTCGTTCGAGACCGGGCAGAGCACCGTGGGCGGGAACCAGTAGCCCTTGCCCTCGGGCGCGCTGCCGCGGATCGCGATCGGCGCGTCGCCGTTGGCGTACGACGCCACCGTCTCGCGCTGGCCCGCGGAGATCAGCGGGCCCATCTCGGTCGACTCGTCGAGCGGGTCGCCCACCTTGATCGCCTCGACCGCTTCCTCGAGCGACTCCATGAAGCGGTCCAGCGCCGAGCGCTCGACGAGGATGCGCGAGCGGGCGCAGCAGTCCTGGCCGGCATTGCCGAACACCGCCATCGGCGCGGCGGCCGCGGCGCGCTCCAAGTCGGCGTCGGCGAAGATCACGTTGGCCGACTTGCCGCCCAGCTCGAGCGTGACGCGCTTGATCGTCTCCGCCGCGCGGGCGGCGATGCGGCGGCCGACCTCGGTGGAGCCGGTGAACGCCACCTTGGCCACGTCGGGGTGCTCGACGATGCGCTCCCCGACCACTCGACCCTGCCCGACGACGACGTTGAAGACGCCCGCGGGGATGCCCGCCTCGACCACGATCCCCTCGAGCTCGACGGCGGTGAGCGGCGTCAGCTCGGCCGGCTTGAGCACGACCGTGTTGCCGGCCGCCAGCGCCGGGCCGAGCTTCCAGGACGCGATCGCGATCGGGAAGTTCCAGGGCGTGATCAGCCCGACCACGCCGAGCGGCTCGCGGAAGGTGAAGTCGATGCCGCCGGCCACCGGGATCGTGTCGCCCAGCAGGCGCTCGGGCGCGCCGGCGTAGTAGTCGAAGACGTCGGCGACCATGCCGACCTCGCCGCGGGCGTCGGAGATCGGCTTCCCGACGTTGCGGGCCTCGAGTCGGGCCAGATCCTCGGTGCGTTCGCGCACCAGCGCGGCCACCGCGCGCATCAAGCCGGCCCGCTCGCCGGGCGCGATCGCCTTCCAGGCCGGGAAGGCCTCTCGGGCTCGGGCGACGGCCGCGTCGGTCTCCTCCGCGCCGGCCCGCGGCAGCTCGGCGAGCACCTCCTCGGTGGCCGGCTCGATGACGCTCAGCATCGGCAGAAATGGACTGCCGGGGACACCTTTACCATCGGCGCGGAGCATAAGTCATGGAGATGGCTGGGGAAATCGCGATCGGCATCTGCGCCGTCCGGGAGCGGGCGCGCTGGGCGTTCTGGGACCAGACGGCGCACCTGGTCGCGGATACCTACGTGGCGGCGGTGCAGGCCGAGGGCGCCCACGCGCTGCTGCTGCCGGTCGATGGCCGGCGCCCCGAGGCGCTGCTGGACCGTGTGGACGGGCTGATGGTGATCGGCGGGGCGGATCTCGACCCGGAGCTCTACGGCGCGGCCCGGTCCGAGCACACGGAGAAGACCTACCGCGAGCGCGACGAGTTCGAGCTGGCGCTCACGCGGGCGGCGCTCCGGCGCGGGCTGCCGTTCCTGGGGATCTGCCGCGGGATGCAGCTGCTCAACGTGGCGCTGGGCGGGACGCTCAACCAGCACCTCGTCGGCGAGGACGGCGTGCCGTCCCACCGCCGCGTGATCGGGACCTTCGACGGCACCGAGCACGAGATCGACCTGCAGCCGGGATCGCTCGCCGAGGCGGCGCTGGGCGAGCCGGTGCACGAGGTGCGCTGCCACCACCACCAGACCATCGACCGGCTGGGCGAGGGCCTGCTCGTGTCAGGCCGGGCCCGAGACGGCGTGGCAGAGGCCATCGAGCCGGCGGACGGGGGCGGATGGGCGCTGGGCGTGCAGTGGCATCCGGAGGCGGGGGAGCGGCGGGAGCTGTTCCAGGCGTTCTGCCGTGCGGCGGCGGAGTGGCGCGGGCGCTGAGACTGCAGCAGTAAGGGCTTGGACGACTTTCCGTCACCACGGCGGGATAACTCGTCCAGCCCCCCTATCGAGCCCTCCGATACGCCCGCGCGGCCTCCACCAGCGAGCCGATCACGTTCGACCGCTCGTCCTCCTCCGGGTGCCACAGCACGCCCAGCGCGTAGGGCTTGTCGGGCAGCTCGATCGCCTCGACGGTGTCGTCCGCGGCCCACCCCACCGCCGTCAGCCCCTCCCCCAGCTCGTCGAGACCCTGGTGGTGGTGCGACTTCACGGCGGCGGCCTGCGCGCCCACCGCCCGCGCGGCCAGGCTGCCCTCCGAGAGCCGCACGTCGTGGTCGCTGAACGCGCCCGGCGTGTGGCGGTGCGTCTCGACCTCCGGCAGGTGCTGCACGAGCGTTCCGCCGCAGCTCACGTTGAGCAGCTGCATCCCGCGGCAGATCCCCAGCACCGGCATGTCGCGCTCGAGCGCCGCGTGCGCCAGCGCCAGCTCGAAGCGGTCGCGCTCGGGCCAGCTGCCGCGGGTCTCGGGATCGGGGCGCGCCCCGTAGCTGGCAGGATCGACGTCGGAGCCGCCCGCCAGCATCAGGCCGTCGAGCAGATCGAGCAGCTCACCCGGCTGCTCGGCCGCGGCGTCGTCGGGCGGCAGCAGCAGCGCCAGACCCCCGGCCGCCTGAACCGTCAGCGAGTAGGAGCGCGGCGACAGGTTGCAGACCACGTCCCACGCTCCCCACGCGGCGCGCTCGACGGCGGCGCAGATGCCGACGACGGGTCGGCTCACAGACGCTCGAAGCCGCGGAACTTCTCCCAATCCGTGACGGCGGCTTCGTACGCGTCCAGCTCGATGCGCGCGCGGTTCAGGTAGTGGTCGACCACGTCCTGGCCGAACGCCTCGCGGGCGATGTCCGACTCCGCGAACAGGTCGCGTGCCGTCGTACATCGTGTGCGGCACCTTGGGCTTGTCCGACTCGTACGCGTTGCCCTCGAACGCGCGCTCGAGCGGCAGCTGCGTTGTCGATCCCGTGCAGGCCGGCGGCGATCATCGCCGCCAGCGCCAGGTACGGGTTCACGTCGGCGCCCGGCAGCCGGTTCTCCACCCGCAGGCCCTGGCCGTGCCCGACCACGCGCATCGAGCAGGTGCGGTTGTCCTTGCCCCAGGCCACCGCGGTCGGCGCGAACGAGCCGGCCACGAAGCGCTTGTAGGAGTTGACGTGCGGGGCGAAGATCAGCGTCAGCTCGCGCAGGGCAGCGAGCTGGCCGGCCACGAAATGGTCGAAGGTCGGCCTGGTCGTCGGCGAACACGTTGCCGCCGCCGTCCTGCGTGAGCGAGCAATGGATGTGACATGAGTTGCCCTCGCGCTCGTCGAGCTTCGCCATGTAGGTGATCGACATGCCCTCCTGGGCGGCGATCTCCTTCGCGCCGCTCTTGTAGATGACGTGGTCGTCCGCGGTCGCCAGCGCCTCGTCGTAGTGGAAGTTGATCTCGTGCTGGCCGAAGTTGCACTCGCCCTTCGAGTTCTCCACGCGCATGCCGGCGTCGGTCATCGAGTTGCGGATGCGCCGGATCAGCGGCTCCACCCGCGCGGTCCCGATCATCGAGTAGTCGACGTTGTAGAGGTTGGCCGGGCTCGAGGTCGCGGTAGGCCTTGCGCCAGCGCGTCCTCGTAGCTGTCGCGGAACACGATGAACTCGAGCTCCGTGCCGGCCGTGGCCCTCCAGCCGCGCTCGGCGAGCCGCGCCAGCTGGCGGCGCAGGATCTGGCGCGGCGAGGCGACCACGTCCGAGTCGTCCTCCCACCGAGGTCGGCCATCACCAGCACGGTGCCCTCGTGCCACGGGACCGGGCGCAGCGTGTCCATGTCCGGCTTCATCACGAAGTCGCCGTAGCCACGCTCCCAGCTCGACATCGCGTAGCCGTCGACCGTGTTCATGTCCACGTCGACCGCCAGCAGGTAGTTGCAGCCCTCGGCGTGGTGCTCGACCACCTCGTCCAGGAAATGGCCGGTCGTGAGCCGCTTGCCCTGGAGCCGACCCTCCATGTCGGCGATCGTCAGCAGCACGGTGTCGACGCTGCCCTTGTCCGCCGCCTTGCGCAACTCGTCGAGGTTCATCGTCCTCCAAGTAAGGTTCGCCCACCGGACCTTTGGCGACCCTATCCGATGGGATTCGCGGCTTGCTACTTCTGGGCATCGACGAGGGCACAACCGGGGTCAAGGCGGCCCTGTTCGACGAGCAGCTGCGGCAGGTGCGCGAGGCGCGCCGCGACAAGACGAACCGCCATCCGCAGCCGGGCTGGGTGGAGCAGGACGGCGAGGAGGTGCTCGCCGCCGTGGTCGAGGCGGTGGCCGAGCTGCTGGCCGACGCTCCGGACGAGGTGGTCGCCTGCGGGCTCGACCACCAGGGCGAGTCGGTGCTCGCGTGGGACGCCCAGACCGGTACGCCGCTCTCCCCGATCGTGGTCTGGCAGGACAAGCGCTCGCAGGAGGTGCTCGACCGCCTGACCGAGCACGAGCCCGAGATCCAGGAGCTGAGCGGCCTGCCGTTCGACCCCTACTTCTCAGCGGCGAAGCTGGCCTGGCTGCTCGAGCACGAGGAGCCCGTCCGCAAGGCCCGCGAGGCCGGGACGCTGCGCATGGGCACCGTCGACTCCTTCCTGTGCGACCGCCTCGGCGCCGGCTTCGCCACCGACGCGTCGACCGCCTCGCGGACCCAGCTGCACGCGCTCGGCCGGCCCGGCTTCGACGCACGGCTGGGCGAGCTGTTCGGCGTCCCGCTGGACGTGCTGCCCGAGGTGCGCGACACCGTCGGCCAGCTCGGCGTGCTGCGGCACGAGTCGTGGCCGGTGGAGCTGCCGCTCTGCGGCCAGGTGGTCGATCAGCAGGCCGCGCTGGCGGGCGCCGGCTGCGTCGTGCCCGGCCGCGTGAAGGCGACCTACGGCACCGGCGTGTTCGTGCTGGGCCACACCGGCGACGAGGTTCCCCACCCGGCCGGAGGGCTGCTGCCGACGGTGGCGTGGCGAATCGACGGCCGCACCGAGTACGCGGTGGACGGCGGCGTGTTCGCGGCGGGGGCGATGCTCGAGTGGATGTGCCGCGAGCTGGGCGTGGCCGAGCGTCCCGCGGCGCTGGCCGAGCTGGCCCGCGAGCCCGCCGACAGCGCCGGCGCGCGCGTGCTCCCGGCCCTGGCCGGCATCGGCGCGCCGTGGTGGCGCCCCGAGGCCCGTGCCGTGATCGCCGGCTTGCACGGCGGCACCACCCGGGCCCATGTGGCGCGCGCGGCGCTGGAGGGCATCGCGTGGCGGGTTGCCGACGTGGTCGCCGCGATGCGCGAGGGCGTGGACGTGCGCTCGCTGCGCGTGGACGGCGGGCTGACCAACGAGCCGCTGCTCCTGCAGCTGCAGGCCGACGCGATCGGCGTGCCCGTGGAGGCGGCTGGCGCCGACGCCACCGTGCTCGGCGCCGCGGTGCTGGCCGCCGTGGGCTCGGGCACGATCGGATCGCTGGCCGAGGCGGCCGAGCTGCTGCCTGTCGACCGCACGGTCGAGCCGCAGCGCGACGACGCCTGGCGCGAGGCCGAGCACGAGCGCTGGCGCGCGTTCGTGCTCGGCGCTGCTGAGCTCTGAGGCGCTAGGCGGGTGCCGCCGGCGGGGTGGCCGCGGGCGGCTCGGCCTCCGGCGGCTCGTCGAGCTCCGTGATGCCCATGCCCTCGTCGAACGAGATCGTCCGGACCGGGCCCTTGTAGCGCTTGTTCATGCCGCCCACCCAGGCGATGGTGATGGCGATCGACGAGTACTCCCATCACGAGCGGCGTGAAGTTGGCCGCGTTCCAGTCGAAGGTGTCGTCCCACCACACCGCCGCCGGCCCGTAGAAGGGCAGGCAGAAGTAGATCGAGGTGATGATCACCCACACGACCGCGATCGGGTTGAGCCACCTCCAGTGGTTGCCCAGGTTCCAGGCGCCCTGCTTGAAGGCGTCGCCCTTGCGCCAGCGCAGGTAGACCGGCATGACGTAGGCGATGTAGAGGCCGAGCACGCCGATCGAGACGACCGCGAAGAAGGCGACCGGCACGCCGGCGGAGTTACCCGACAGCGCGGGCAGCGAGATGATCCCCGCGAGCACGCACGACCCGATCACCGCCGCGACCGGCACGCCGCGCTTGCCGTTGACGCTGCGCCAGAGCCGGTTGCCGGGCGTGACGCGGTCGCGCGACAGCGCGAAGAACGTGCGCGAGCAGCTCGTCACGCATGCCATGCCGCAGAAGAACTGCCCGATCGCCGAGATCAGGATCACGAACTCGGCCCAGCCGCTGCTCATCGCGCTCTGGAAGATCGCCAGCGAGGTGCCGCCGCCGTCGTTGACGGCGCCGACGTCCGACGCCGCGAACGTGATCGCGAGCAGGACGAACCAGCCGATCACGCGCCGACAGGGCCACCGACTGCCAGACGCCCTTCGCCGCCGAGATCTCGGCGTCGCGGGTCTCCTCGGCGACGTGCGCCGAGGCGTCGTAGCCGGTGACCGTGTACATGGTCAGCAGCAATCCGGTCGGCAGGATGTAGAACCAGTACATCCCCATCCCGAAGCCCGAGTTGTTGATCCGCTCGGTGAAGACGAAGTCGGCGCTCTGATGGTGGTCGGGGACGATGATCAGCACGCCGATGATCACCACGCACGCCGACGCAGTGCCAGAACACCGAGATGTTGTTGAACAGCGCGACCAGGTGCGACGAGAAGATGTTGATCATCGCGTGCAGGGCCAGGATCACGACGAAGACGATGAAGATCTCCCCGAGCGAGACCTCGTCGGCGAAGTTGAGGATGAAGTCGAGGCCCCAGAGGTTGAACACGTAGGTGAAGAACTGGGCGCAGAACCAGTCGACCGTGGCCACGATGGCGATCAGCCCGAGCAGGTTGAACCAGCCGCGTGTACCAGGACCAGACCGGGCCGCCGAGCTCGTTGGCCCACCAGTAGGGCCCGCCGGCGGTCGGATAGGCAGAAGCCACCTCCGCCATGCTGAAGGCGACGGTCAGGATGATCAGGCAGACGATCGGCCATCCCCAGGAGATGGCGATCGGCCCGCCGAGGTTCCACGCCTGCGGATAGGTCGTGAAGCACCCGGCGAGGACCGAGATGATCGTGAACGAGATCGCGAAGTTCGAGAAGCGCGACCACCCGCGGTCCAGCTCCTGCTTGTAGCCGAGCTCGGCGAGCCTTTGCTCGTCCCGATCCAGAGTCCCGTCCGCCATTCGCCTGTCCTCCTAGTCGACGAGTCCGTACGGCGCAGAGCCAAAAGGTCTGCCGCCCCGACCTTCTGCGGCGACTGTAAGCCCTTGTGCGGATGGAAGCAAGCGCCTGGGAATCAGCGTGCGAGCGCCCCGATCACCTCCTGCCACCAGGCCCTCGCGGTGTCGTCGGTCTCGCGCGCCAGCCGCCGCCTGGAGTAGGCCTGGACCTGCCTGGGGCCTCCCAGCGCGAGCGTCGGGCCGGTCACCGCGTAGCGCCCGTCGGTCAGCGAGACCAGCGCGCCGCGCCGGTCGCGTCGCGTACGCAGGTGCTCGCGAACGTCGATCCCGTCGATCGCCTCTGGATACGCGGCGTCGCCGTCGCGCTCGTCGTCCCAGGGGCGGGAGCTGAACACGGCCGACCCCACGGACGGGCCGCGTTCCACGGGCGGCGCCCCGACCGGGCCGCTCTCCCACCGCTCCACCACCTCGTCCATGCGCTTGGCCACCTCGGTGCGCACGACCAGGTGCAGCCGGTCGCCCGCCTCGATCCGGGTCGAGCCGCGCGGCAGCACCGCCTCCTCTCCGCGCACGATCACCGAGAGCAGCGCGTCGCGGGGCAGGCCGAGGTCGCGCACCCGCTGGCCGACCAGGGCGTAGCCGGGCCCGACGGGGTACTCCAGCACCTCCGCGCCGAGCCGGCGGATCGTGCCGGTCTCCGCCAGCGGCCGCGGCAGCGCCGGCTCGGTGGTCGTCACCCCGAGGCGCTTGGCCAGCGGCTCGAAGGTCGTGCCCTGGAGCAGCGTGGAGATGACCACCGCGAAGAAGACGATGTTGAAGAACATCCTCGAGTCGGGCACGTGCTCGATCACCGGGAACGTGGCGAGCACCACGGGGACCGCGCCGCGCAGCCCGGCCCATCCGAGCACCACCCGCTCCGCCCCGGTGAAGCGGTCGAAGACGGTGCTCGCGAACGTCGACACCGGCCGCGCCACCAGCACGAGCACCAGTGCCAGCGCGGTCCCCTTGATGGCCACCTCGTCGAGCTGGCTCGGGAAGACGAGCAGCCCCAGCGCGAGGAACAGCGCGATCTGGGCCACCCAGGCGAGGCCCTGGTGGAACACCGTGACCGTGCGCTTGGCGGGGATCCGCGCCGAGCCGAGCACGAGCCCCGCCACGTACACGGCCAGGAAGCCCGAGCCGTGGAAGGCGTCGGCCGCGCCGAAGGCGATCGCCGCGGTGGCCAGCGACGCGACCGGGTACAGCCCGGTCGAGTCGAGCCGCGTGCGCTGCAGGCTCTGGACCGCCAGCCAGCCGACCGCGATGCCCACCAGCGCGCCGGCGCCCAGCTCCTCGACGAGCAGGATGGCCATGTCGGCCACGCCGTAGTCGGGCTTCTGGATCCAGTCGATGAAGCCGATCACCAGCAGCACCGCGACGGGGTCGTTGAACCCGGCCTCGCCCTCCAGCGTGCGGGCGAGCCGGCGCCGCAGCGTCGAGCCGCGCAGCAGCGCAAACGTCGCCGCGCCGTCGGTGGACGCGATGATCGAGCCGAGCAGCAGCCCCTCGAGCGTGTCGAGGTCGAACAGCCAGACCGCCGCCATGCCCGTGATCGCCGCGGTCGCGAGGGTGCCGACCAGGGCCAGCGAGATGGCCGGCCTCAGCACCGGCCGGATCTCGTCGAAGCCGGCGATCAGCCCGCCCTCGAACAGGATCAGCGCCAGCGCGACGATGCCGATCGTGCGCGCCAGGTGGTAATCGCTGAAGTCGATCCAGTCGAGGCCGTCCGACCCGATCGCCATCCCGAGGCCGAGGAAGAGCAGCAGGCCGGGGAGGCGGACGCGCTGCGCCAGCAGGGAAGCCGCGATGCCGGCAGCGAGCAATGCCCCGGCGACGAGGATCAGCTCACCGTCGGTCACCCTCCGAGAGGGTATGCGCCCGGGTCGCCACGGCGTAGTGTGGCGCCATGCACGAGGAGGTCACGATCCCCGAGCTCACCGAGGTCGTCGCCCGGCTGGCGGCGGTGCTCGGCCCGCGCCAGGGCGGCGTGCGGCTGCTCGAGGGCGGCATCACGAACCGCAACTACCGGGTCAACTTCGGCGGGGAGGAGTACGTCGTGCGCCTGCCCGGCAAGGACACCAACCTGCTGGGCATCGACCGCGAGGCCGAGCGCCTGGCCACGAAGCAGGCCGCCGAGCTGGGCATCGGGCCGAAGGTGGCCGCGATGTTCGAGGACCCGCCCTGCCTCGTCACCTGCTTCATCGAGGGGCGCGAGCTGACCTCCGACGAGCTGCGCGAGCAGGCCGTGCTCACCGAGGTCGCCTCCGGGCTGCGGGCGTTCCACGACTCCGGCCTCGAGCTGCCGACCGAGTTCCAGGTCTACGACATCGTCCGCGACTACGCCGAGGTCGCGCGCTCCAGGGGCGGCGAGCTGCCCGCGGAGTTCGACGGGGCCCTCCAGCGTGCCGGCGAGATCGTGAAGGCCGTCGGCGACCACCCCGAGCACAAGGCACAGCCCGAACCACAACGACCTGCTGGCGGCCAACATCCTCCAGTCCCCCGACAGGGTGGTGATCGTCGACTGGGAGTACGCCGGCATGGGCGATCCGTTCTTCGACCTCGGCAACTTCGCGGTCAACAACGAGCTCGACGACGCCGACGCCGACCGGCTGCTGGAGGCCTACTTCGGCGAGCCTGCCACGCCGCGCCGCCAGGCCGCGCTCAACCTGTTCCGGTTCATGTCGGACTTCCGCGAGGCGATGTGGGGCGTGGTCCAGACGTCCGTCTCGGAGCTGGACTTCGACTTTCGCCGGCTACGCCGACAAGCACTTCAACCGGCTCACCGAGACCGGCGGCGACCCGCGCTTCCGCACCTGGCTGGAAGAGGCGGGTGGCGGTTAGCCGGGAGCTCCCGAGCTCCGCCCGCTGCGTGATCGTCGGGGGCGGGGTTGGGGGGACGTCGATCGCCTGTCACCTCGCCCGGCTCGGCTGGGACGACGTGGTGCTGGTCGAGCGCAACCAGCTCACCTCGGGCTCGACCTTCCACTCGGCCGGGCTGGTCGGCCAGCTGCGCGGGTCGGTCTCGCTGACCAAGATGATGATGTACTCGGTCGAGCTCTACCGCGAGCTGGGCGAGGACTGCGGCTGGGTCGAGTGCGGCGGGATCCGGCTGGCCTCGAGCGAGGAGCGCATGGAGGAGCTGCGCCGCCAGGCCGGCTGGGCGAAGACGTTCGGGCTGCCGCTGGAGCTGATCTCCGCCGACGAGGCCCAGCGGATGTTCCCGCTGATGTCGACCGAGGGCGTGCTGGGCGCGGCGTGGCTGCCGACCGACGGCTACCTGGACCCCTCGCAGCTCACGTTCGCCCTGGCCGAGGGCGCCCGCGAGGGCGGCGCCCGGCTGTTCACGAGCACGCGCGTGACCGGCATCGACCACGAGGGCGGCCGCGTGAAGCGCGTGCGCACCGAGCGCGGCGACATCGAGGCAGAGGTCGTGGTGATCGCGGCCGGCATGTTCTCGGCCGAGGTCGGCCGGCTGGCCGGCATCCGCGTGCCGATCCAGCCGATGTCGCACGAGTTCATCGTCACCCAGCCCTTCCGCCAGCGCGATCCCGCGAACCCGCTGCCCACGCTGCGCGACCCCGACCTGCTCGTCTACTTCCGCGAGGACGGCGGCGGCCTCGTGATGGGCGGCTACGAGCGGCCCAGCTCGCCGGCCTTCCTGCCCGACGAGCGCGGCTTCGAGAGCATCCCGCCGGACTTCAACGGGCGCCTGCTCGAGGACGACTGGGACCGCTTCGAGGAGATCGTCGTGAACTCGCGGCGGCGGGTGCCGGAGATGGAGAACGTGAAGGTCACCCGCATGGTCAACGGGCCGGAGGGCTTCACCCCCGACAACGAGTTCTGCCTGGGCGAGACCGAGATCGGGGGGCTGTTCGTGGCGGCCGGGTTCTGCGCCCACGGGCTGGCGGGCGCCGGCGGCGTGGGCAAGGTGATGGCCGAGTGGATCGCCGCGGGCGAGCCCTCGCTCGACCTCTGGCACATGGACATCCGGCGCTTCGGCGCCCACTACCGCTCGCCCTCGTACTCGCTGAAGCGGGTCCGCGAGACCTACGAGACCTACTACGACATCAAGTACCCGGCCCACGAGCGCGAGGCGGGCCGACCCTTGCGCGTGTCGCCGGTCAACGCCTGGCAGCGCGATCACGAGGCCGCCTTCGGCGAGAAGTCCGGCTGGGAGCGGGTCAACTGGTACGACTCGAACGCGGGCGCGGGCGACGAGGGGCTGCGCCCGCGCGGGTGGGCCGGCCGCAACTGGTCTCCGGCGATCGGCGCCGAGCACGCCGCCTGCCGCGAGGCCGCCGCGCTCTTCGACGAGAGCTCGTTCGCCAAGCTGGAGATCGCCGGGCCCGGGGCGGCCGAGCTGCTGGAGCGGCTCTGCGACAACCACGTCGCGCGCGAGGTCGGCCGGATCACGTATACGCAGATGCTCAACTCGCGCGGCGGGATCGAGTGCGACTTCACCGTCGCCCGGCTCGGCGAGGAGCGCTTCTCGATCGTGACCGGGACGGCCTTCGGCAACCACGACCGCGAGTGGATCCGCCGCCATTTGCCCAGCGACGGCTCGGTCCACGTCCAGGACGTGACCTCGGCCTGGGCCTGCCTCGGGATCTGGGGACCGCGCTCGCGCGACGTGCTCGCTCCGCTGACGCCGCAGTCGCTGGCCAACGAGGACTTCCCCTACATGAGCGTTCGCGAGATCACCGTCGGCGACGTGCCCGTGCGCGCGCTGCGTGTGACCTACGTCGGCGAGCTGGGCTGGGAGCTCTACTGCCCCACCGAGTACGGCCTGACGCTCTGGCGCACGCTCTGGGAGGCCGGGCAGCAGCACGGGCTGGTGGCCGGCGGCTACCGGGCGATCGACTCCCTGCGCCTGGAGAAGGGCTACCGCGTCTGGGGCGCGGACATCACCCCGGACGAGACCCCCTACGAGGGCGGCCTCGGGTTCTGCGTGAAGCTCGACAAGCCGGGCGGGTTCATCGGGCGCGACGCCCTGGTCGAGGCAGAGGCCGGCGGCGTCAGCCGGCAGCTCGCCTGCCTGACGCTCGCCGACCCGCGGTCGGTGGCCCTCGGGAACGAGCCGGTGCGGATCGGCGGAGAGGTCGTGGGCCGCGTCACCACCGGCGGATACGGCTACACGGTGGGGCGCTCGATCGCCTACGCGTACCTGCCTCCAGCGCACGCGCAGCCCGGTACGGAGGTCGCCGTGGAGGTATTCGGCAGCTGGATCGAGGGCGCCGTGGAGGACGAACCGCTACACGACCCCCGCTCTGAGCGAATCCGGAGCTAGACGCCAGCCGCATTCCGCATTACCTTGGGTCAGGCAACACCGAATCCCCGCGAAGCTGGTCCCTCCGCCCCTGATGCTCTCCGAACTCAATAGTCGCGCCCTGTTCGCTGCCGCCGCCGCCTTCCTGGTCGCGCTGGCCGTCGCCTACGCCCTCAGCAGCACCGGGCAGGCCAGCCCGGGCACCGGCCCGCCCGGATCGCCCGCCGAGCCGCTCGACGTGGCCTCCGGCATCGCCGGCCAGTCCACGCTCGGCGAGGCGCAGGCGCTGCCGGCCCTGGTGCACAAGCCGAAGCCGAAGCCGGCCAAGAAGGCGCCCGAGGAGCCCGCGGCCCCGTCCACGCCGACCTTCAACCCGCCGGCGCCGCCGGTGGTCACGCAGACCCCGCCGAGCACCCCCGCTCCGCAGCAGCCGGCGCCCCCGCCCCAGGTCTTCTCGGACTCCGGATGACGCCGATGTACGAGCCGAGCCCAACCACATACAGCGCGACTCCCGACGAGACCCTCATCGCCGAGGCGATCGAGGGACTGCCGAGCACCGGCGACCGCCACCACACGGTCGTCCACCTCGAGCACCAGACGGTGTGCCTGAGCGTGGCCCGGGCTCCCGCGCAGGACGACTGCTGGGTCTGGTTCTCGGCCGCGGCCGCCGAGCGCGCCGAGCTGACCAGCGACCGGTTGCTGCCGCTCGTCTCGGCCGGCAACTTCGACGGCTGGTTCTACGTGGCGCACGACATCGGCACGGCCGTGCCCCTGTCCGAGTACCGGCGCATCTCCGAGCTCTCGACCGCGCGCTCGCTGGCGCTGCTGCTGGGCATCGCCCACGCGCTCGACGACGCGGTCAGCCAGGGCAAGCCGCCCTGCGAGGTCACGCCCGACTCGGTCTTCCTCGATCCACGGTTCGGCGCGATGGTCGGGGACCTCGGCGTGGCGCGCGAGGCGCTCGGCAACCCCGCCGCGAGCGACGACGCCCACGCGGCGTGGGTCGCCCCCGAGGTGCTGCGCGGCGAGGACGCCCATCCGCGCTCGGCCGTCTACTCGTTCGGCGCGATCGCCTACACGCTGCTGACCGGCGGCCCGCCCCACACCGGGAGCCCCCAGCAGATCGTCAACGCGGCCCCGCCGCGGCTGAGCGACGTCCGCCCGGACCTGCCGGCCACGCTCGACACCATCTTCGCCGTGGCGATGGCGGCCGACCCGCGCAAGCGCTACGCCACCGCCGCCGAGGCGCGCCACCTGCTGAACCTGGTCATCTACGGCGCGCCCAGCATGCCGGCGCTGGAGACGTCGCCTCGCTTCCGGCGCGGCTCTGCGGCGCCCAAGGGCACGCCCGCTCGCCATGCCCCGCGACTGCAGCCGGCTGTGGAGGAGCACCCGCATCGCGGTCGAGTGGTGGCCGGCCTGCTCGTCGGCGGAGCGCTGTTGGCCGGTGGCCTGGCCGGAACCGTGGCGGCCGGCGGCGACAACCCGCCCGCCCCGCATCCGCGCGTGACCGCCGCGGGGATGAGCGTTGAGCTGCCCGACGGCTGGAAGCAGCGGCCCGCGGAGGCCGGGCGGCTGGAGGCCTACCCGGTCCGCGACCAGGCTTCCGGACTGGCGGTGGCCATCACCAACGCGCGACTGCAGCGCTCTGATGAGGCCACGCCGATGCTGCTCGGCAAGTACGAGTCCTGGAAGCACGAGGCGGTGCCGACGAAGGCCGGCGACCGCGTCGCCAGGTACGTCATTCCCACTCGGACCGGCAAGGTGTCGGTCACCTGTACCGCCGCGGCCGGCGCGGCGTCGAGCACGCTCGCCCTCTGCGAGCGCACGGCCTCGACCCTAAGGCTGGGCCCGCAGAAGACGATGACGCTCGAGGCCGTGACCAAGACCCAGGAGCACTGGCGGCAGGCCGCCAACCGGCTGCGCACCGATCGGGCGGCTGGTCGTCGCGAACTGGCCCGCGCCAACCTTCAGGCCGACCAGATCCAGGCGGCCCAGGGGCTCGCCGGCACCTACGAGCACGCCGCCCGTCGCTTCGCGGCCATCTCGAACGGCCAGCCGGTCGTGAAGGCGGCCCGCGAGACCGCCGCCACGTACCGCACGCTCGCGGAGGCCGCTCAAGTCAACACCACCAGCAGCTGGGCCGCCGCGGTCGCCGACGTGCGCGCGGCAGAGGCGCGCCTCGCCCGCGCCGTAGCCGCGGGCTAAC
>CAVRKM010000004.1:0-15631 GCA_963722245.1 uncultured Thermoleophilaceae bacterium | reverse complement strand
CCGCCGGGCAGGCACGGCCGTCGACTCTCGCTCAGGCGCGCTCCGGCACCCGACTCTCGCGCTCGCTCGTACGCTCCGCCCGGTAGCCGTACGCGGCCTCGCGCACGGCCTCGTCGCTCTCGAGGCCGGCGCCCAGGCCGCCGGCGAGAGTGCCGAGCGAGCTCGCCATCCAGGCGAGGGCCGCGTAGTCGCCAATGCCCGCGTCATGCCCGAGCGCCTGCGCCATGACGCCGCTGTCGATGACCAGCGCCGCCCCCAAGAGCGTCATCGCGAACAGCGCCGCGTACAGGAACGCGGCGCCCAGCAGCAGCGTGAGCGTCGTTGCGAGGTTGAAGAGCACGGTCTGCTCGCGGCTGGCCCGTCCCCGCGGTGGCTCCCACAGGCGGTGCGACACGATCAGCCAGAGCACCGTCGCGCCGACCGACAGCACCATGAGCGCGAGCAGGCGAATCCAGTCGAGCGCATCCGAGAGCTTCCAGAGGTCTGAGGTCACGAGCGCCAGCGCCACCGCCACGGCAGCGGCCGCGAGCGCGCGCGAGAGGCGCACGATCAGCCGCCAGGGCCGGTTGGCGCGGATCATGCCGGTCAGTAGCCGAAGGTTCCCGCGCGCGACCGCGGCGACGAAGCGCAGGTCCACGTCGTCGACATCCGGCGCCTCGACCGCGCGGATCGGTGCCGCGAGCTCGGCCAGCCGCCGCCCGACGCGCACGCGTCGTCCCGCCACGCCGTGTCCTGTGTCGAGGCTCTCGCCGACCAAGCCGTCGACCAGCCGGATCACCGCGTCGCGAGCTCGCCGGCGCGTCTGCATCGCCCCGAGCGCCGGCAGCGAGATCAGCGCAACCCCGTGCGTAGCGCTCGCATCGGCCACGATCGGCCGCCTCCCTATGCGCAGCGGGGCGTCGGTCACGCAGACGGCGAGATCCCACCCGTGACGCAGCATGCGCTCGCGACCCAGGTCGATCGCGTCCACGCCACTCGTCAAGTGAGTTGCCTCGGGCTCCGTGAGGACGGGGACGCGCCACGAGACCGCGTCGGTGACGCGCTCCGCGAGCAGGGGCGGCAGGTCGGCCGCGAGCTCCTCCGCGATCTCGGTGGGCAGCCCTGGAGCGGCCAGCAGGCCCAGCACCAGCTCGTCCTTGTCGAGCGGGACCTGGGTGCGGCCCAGCGTGACGGTGTCCTCGCCTACGAGAGCACCAGCCCTGGCCTACGTCACGGTTCCCGCGGCTTCGGCATGGCTGGCCGCTCGGGGACCGGACGCCTCCACGTGCAGCCGCCCGTCTCGCAGCTCGACGCGCACACCTTGCTCCGGCTCGATGTCGCCGGCCAGGAGCCGCTCCGAGAGCTCGTCCTCGAGCAGGCGCTGGATCGCGCGCCTGAGCGGCCGCGCCCCGTATTGGGGGTCGAAGCCCGCGTTCGCGAGGAACTCGACCGCCTCGTCCGAGACCTCGAGCTCAACACCCTGCGCGTGCATGCGCCGCTCCACCTTCGCGAGCAGCAGACGCGTGATCTGCTTCAGCTGCTCGCGGTCGAGGGCGCGGAACACGATGATCTCGTCGATCCGGTTGAGCAGCTCCGGCCGGAAGCTCTGGCGGAGCAGCTCCATCAGGTCGTCCTTCAGCTCCTCGAACGACTCGTCGCGGCGGGCGTGTGCCTGGATCCGGTCGGCGCCGAGGTTCGAGGTCATGATCACGACGGTGTGCCTGAAGTCGACCGTCCGTCCCTGGCCATCCGTCAGGCGACCGTCCTCGAGCAGCTGGAGCAGCAGGTTGAAGACGTCGGGATGCGCCTTCTCGATCTCGTCCAGCAGCAGCACCGAGTACGGGCGCCGGCGCACGGTCTCCGTGAGCTGGCCCGCCTCCTCGTAGCCGACGTAGCCCGGCGGAGCTCCCACCAGGCGCGACACGGTGTGGCGCTCCTGGAACTCGCTCATGTCGAGCCTGACCATCGCCTGCTCGTCTCCGAATAGCGTCTCGGCGAGCGCCCGCGCCAGCTCGGTCTTGCCGACGCCGGTCGGCCCCAGGAAGAGGAACGAGCCGACCGGCCGATTCGGGTCGCCCAGCCCCGCCCGCCCGCGGCGGACGGCGCGCGCGACCGCGTCGACCGCCTCGTCCTGCCCGACCACGCGCTCGTGCAGCTGCGCCTCCAGGCCGAGCAGGCGCGCGCGTTCCTCCTGCGTCAGCTGCGCGACCGGAATGCCGGTGCGGCGTGACACGACCTCCGCGACATCGTCGGCGAGCACCTCCGCGGCGCGCCCCCGGCCGCCCGAGCGAGCCGCCTCGATGTCCTCGCGCAGCTCGTCGATGCGCGGCTTCAGCTCGTTTGCGCGCTCGTAGTCCTCGGCCGCGATCGCCTGGTCGCGCTCGCGTTCGTTGCGAGCCAGGTCGTCCTCGAGCGCGCGCCGGTCCGCCGGCTTCGTCTTGGAGCGCAGCCGCACACGCGCGGCCGCCTGGTCGATCAGGTCGATCGCCTTGTCGGGGAGGTAGCGGTCGGTGATGTAGCGGTCCGACAGCTCAGCGGCCGCCACGATCGCCTCGGGGCTGATGCGAACGCGGTGATAGGCCTCGTAGCGGTCCCTGAGGCCGTTCAGGATCTCGATCGTCTCCTCAACCGACGGCTCGTCGATCAGGACCGGCTGGAAGCGCCGCTCGAGCGCGGCGTCCTTTTCGATGTTCCGCCGGTACTCGTCGAGCGTCGTCGCGCCGATCATCCTCAGATCGCCGCGCGCCAGGGCCGGCTTCAACATGTTGGAGGCGTCCATCGAGCCCTCGGCCGCGCCGGCACCCACGACCGTGTGCAGCTCGTCGATGAACAGGATCAGGTCGTCGCCGTGGTCGCTGACCTCGTCGATCACGGACTTCAGCCGCTCCTCGAACTCGCCGCGGTACTTCGTGCCGGCCACCATGCCGGCCAGGTCGAGCACGACCAGGCGCTTGTCCGCCAGCGTCTCCGGCACCTCGTCGTTCACGATCCGCTGTGCGATTCCCTCGGCGATCGCAGTCTTGCCGACGCCAGGGTCGCCGATCAGGACAGGGTTGTTCTTGGTACGGCGGGAGAGGATCTCGATCGTCTCCTCGATCTCGTCTGCGCGCCCGATGACCGGGTCGAGCCTGCCCTCGCGCGCGGCCTCGGTCAGATCGCGGCTGTACTCGTCGAGCGTCTTCGTTTGGCTCGCCGGCCGCCCGCCCTCCTCGGTAGGCGTCACGCCCCGGATGACGGCACCTCGAAGCGCGGTGTGCGAGAGCCCGAAGCGTGCCAGGAGTCGCCCGGCGTCCGACTCCGTGTCGCGTGCCAGCGCGAGCAGCACGTGCTCGGGCCCGAGGTACGACGAGCCCAGCTCACGCATCTCGTCGAACGCCCCAAGGAGCGCGCCCTTAGCCTCGGGCGAGAGCGAGGGCGCCACGTCGGTCCGCCCTCCCCGCTCCGCCTCGTCCTCGACCTGAGCCGCGATCGCCTGGGGATCCCCATCGGCGTTGCGAACGATCTGCGCAACCAGGTCGTCCTGCATCGCAGCCCAGAGCAGGTGCTCGGTGTCAAGGTCGAGGGAGCCCCACTCGAGCGCACGCTGCGCGGCGCGTTGAAGGAGCTCGCGCGTGGCGTCCGAGAAGAAGTCCGTGATGTCGACCTGTTCCACCGGGCGACGCGCAGCCGGCGCCGCCGTTCGCACACCGGGCGGACGCGTGCCCGGGTCGGCCCCGAAGGGGCGGTCGAAGAAGTCCGAGAAGAACTCGTCGAACAGGCTTCCGCGCCGACGGCGCAAGTCGCCGAATGGATCATTGGTAGCCATATCGTGGATGTACCCGCTGTGCTTCGCCGCATATCGGAGTTGGACGAGTCTCGGTACATCCCGCACGCGATCCACGCGACGAGCCGTCCTTGGGGAAGTCCTTGGGGAAGTCGCCAGCGGTCCCGAGCGGCTTCCAGCGGATTCGGGGCTTCCCCATCGCTTCCCCGCGGCTGCTCGAGGTGCCAGTCTCGGCGCCGAGAATGGCTCAGGAATCAGCGCGAGCGACGGGACTCGAACCCGCGACCTCCGGCGTGACAGGCCGGCGCTCAGCTAGCGCGGAGCGTCACCGGTCTGCGGGCTCGTCTCGCTGCTCGGGTCCGAGCGCGTCGGGCAGCTCTCGTCGGGAGCGGATGTCGAGCTTGTCGTAGGCCGCGTGGAGGTGTGTCTCGATGGTCTTTACGGTCAGAAAGAGCTCTTGGGCGATCTGGCGGTTGGTGAGGCCTTTGGCGGCCATCTCCGCAATCCGCCGCTCGCTGGGGGTCAGGCTCTCGACCCCGATGGCGACGAAGCGCGGCAGCTTCTCGCCGGTAGCCTCGAGCTCGCTGTGGGCGCGCTTGGCGAGCGGGAGGGCGCCGCAGCGCCGGGCGAGCTCGAAGCCGGCGCGCAGCGGCTCCCGGGCGTCCCTTCGGTGGCCGGCGCGCCGCAGCATGGCCCCGAGGTCGGTGAGGGCGCGCGCGTGCTCGAGCCGGGCGGGCGAGCGCTCGAGCAGCCCGACGGCTTCGCGCAGCAGTTCGACGCCCCGATCTCCACCTTCCACGACCCCGCGGGTGGCCAGCGCGGTTCCGATCGAGCCGGGGGTGCCCCAGCGGCGCGTGTTGGCCAACTCGGCTTCTGCCCGCTCGCGCGCCGCCTCGGGCTCGCCCAGCGCGGCGAGCGCTCTGGCCGGCTGGCTGGCCGCGGGAATCACAAGATTGCCCCGAAGTCCCCAGTGCTCCAACCGGCGGGTCAGCTCGAGCAGGTCGTCCACGCCCTCGCGCGTTCTCGTCTGCGCTAGGCGCAGGCAGCCGCGGCTGTAATGCAGCGGGCAGAACCAGTACGTGTTCGGCAGCTCGCCGATCAAGCCGCTGGCCGCAAGCTGCTGCTCGGCTTCCACCACCTCACCGCGCTCGATCAGCACGTCGATGAGCAACGCCAGGTAGAACGAGAACGCCGTCAGGAAACCGCCTAGCCGCGCCGCCTCGACGGCGCTGCGCGCTTCCACTTCGGCCGCGGCGAGGTCACCTCGCCGCATGGCGATGTTCCCCCGCGGGTACCTTGCGCCGACCATACCGATGACCGACCCGCGGTCGCGTGCTTCGGAGAGCATGAGGTCGGTCGCGCGCTCGGCCTGCTCAAGCTCGTCGGCCCGAATCAACACCAGCGTCGCCTGAACGGCTTGGGGCGAGTCGGGCTGCTCGGCGAAGATGCGGCCGTCGGCCAGCGCTCGCCGCGCCAGCCCCGCGGCAGTCTCGGCCGGCTCTCCGAGCAGGCTGCCCCACCAGGCTTCGAGCGCGAGCGCGAGGCGCTCCCCGGCCGAGCCAGGACTGATCCGCTCGTGGTGGCGGGCGAAGCGGGCACGCGCCGCGGCCGGGGGGCGCTGATCAAAAGAGATCAGCCATGCACTCAGCTGAATCGCCAAGTCCAGGTCCCCCGCCACCTCGCTCGCCGCGATGGCGCGCTCGAGCAGCGTGGCGAGCTCGCCGAGCCTCCCAGTGGCCATCAGCAGCCGCGCGAGCTCAAGGGCAGAGCGCACGAGGTAATCGGGATCGCCCCCCAACTCCCCGACGGGATCCCATTCGAGGTCGTCCAGGAGGGCGACGCTGCCCGCGCGCCCCGCGGCGGTGAGCAGCAACTCGAGTACTTCCAGCCGCACCGCCGCCCGCGGCGGCTCACGCAGCGCACGCCGAAGGTAGGCGACGGCCGACTCCGGCGCGGCACGGGCGAGCGACCTGCCCGCCGCCTTTGACAGAACCTCGACCACCTCGGGATCCGCCTGCGGCTCGGTGGCGAGCAAGTGGAGCGCCACGCGCTCGGGCGCAACCCCCTCTGCCGCGAGCAGGTCCGCCGCCGCTCGGTGCGCACGGTCGCGCTCGGCGGCGGGCACGTCCGAATAGATCGCGTTCCGTACCAGCGGGTGCACGAAGCGCAGCGGGAGTCGCGCCTCGAGGATGCCCGCGCGGCCAAGCGCATCGGCCGCTTCGTCAAGCTCATGCCGGCCAAGGCCAGACAGCGCCGCGACGTGGCGACCGTCGGCGCTGTCCCCCAGCACCGCCACGGCGCGGGCCAGGCTAGCGGCGGCCGGTGGGAGCCGGGCGAGTCGCAGGAGCGTGGCGCGCGCGACTCCCTCCAGCCCGAGCTCTCGGACGAGCGGTGCATCGCTCGCGCGGCCGGCGACGCCGTCGTGCTCCAGCGCCGCCGTCAACTCGCCCAGCAAAAACGGATTTCCACCGCTGACCTCATGGCACGTGGAGCAGAAGGCAGGCTGCGCGTCGGATCCGAGCGTCGCCTGCACCAGCTGCGCCACCGCCTCTGCGCTCAGCGGAGCTAGGGACCAACGTCGACCGACTGGATCTGACCGCAGTCTCGCCAGCCCTCCCGCGGCGTCCGGCTCCTCCGGCCGCAACGCAAGAAGCAATAGGACCGGCAGGTCCTCGAGCCGCGGCAGCAGGAACGCGAGGAAGCCCAGGGAAGCGCTGTCCGCCCAATGGGCATCATCGACGGCGACAAGAGCGGGGCCGGACTCCACGAGGTTCGCCACAAACCAGTAGAGCCCGTGAAGGGTGGCGAAGGACGGATCGCCGCTCCCGCGGTCCGCCCACTCCGGCTCGCTCGACAGCTCAGGTTCGAGCAGCGGCCGCGCGGCCGCCGCCGGTCCGTCGAAGAGCCCCGCTCGCACCACCGGATCGGCGTCGGCAAGTGGCGGCTCGAACAGCTGGCGCACCACACCGAACGGAAAGTCGCGCTCGAGCTCAGTGGCGCGCGCCGTAAGCACCCGCATGCGCGCAAGGTCGGCGCGCCGGCGCGCCTCGCGTAGCAGCCGCGTCTTGCCCAGACCGGCCGCCGCCTCCACCAGCAACAGACGGCCGCTCCCCGCCCGAGCCGCCGCCAACAGCTCCTCCAGCTCGGCAAGCTCGCGCTCGCGCTCCAGCAGCGCTGCCTCGGCGGATATCGCCACTGACCGATCCTAACCCGCAAGTTCAGGGTCGATCTCAGGGTAGGAACCCCGTGGCGCTGCCCACACCCACGGACGAGCATCGCGCCATGCCCACCAGCCGCCCCGTCCGGCTCGCCATCGAGCTGCGGGCCGCCGATCAGCGTGTCACTGGCAGGCTCACCGACGAGCGCGGCGGGCGGCATCGGTTCGGCAACTGGCTGGACCTCCTGACGCTGCTCGAGGCTGCGCGACTGCGGTCGCTCTCCCCCGACGGCTCCCGAGCCCAGCCGCAACCAAGTGCACGCCGCGGTCGCGGCGCCACATGAAAGAAAGGAGGCGACCAATGCGTCGCTTCACGATCATCCTCGCCCTACTCGCAGTCGCTGCCGTGAGCCCAGCAACCGCGCTGGGGAAGGCAAAGGGCACTGACCGCCCGTCGAGCGGCACGAGCTCATCTACCACCACCGTTGACCTCGCCACAGGGACCGGCAGCGTGGTGGGGAGCGGTCAGCTCTCGCACATGGGCAGGTTCACGTTCACGAACGACATCACGTCGTTCACGCTCACCGGCCCTGACACGTTCAGCCTCACGCTCACGGCAATCATCGTGGCGGCCAACGGCGACGAGATCTACACGACCGCCACCGGGACCGGGACGTTGACGCCGACGGGGAGCGAGACCACGCTCGTCAGCACGATCACCGGCGGGACCGGTCGCTTCGCCGAGGCCAGCGGGACGATCACGACCGCGATCACGAGCGAGATTCTCTCCACTGTCGGGTCGACACTCACGACCGCGGACACGGAGATCCACCAGGGGCGGATCAGCTACTAGACGACTCTTGGTCGCGCGCGTGGGGCCGCCGATGGGCGTCCGCATGCTCGACCTCAACGAACAACAAGCAAGGAGAAGACCATGACCACAAGGCACCTCGTCGCGCTGGCGACGGTCGCCGTGGCCGTGGTGGCGCCGAGCGCCGCCACCGCCGCCGCCCCTCCAACTGAGGCGCCCACTCCGACCCGGCTAGTGGCGGGTCTCGAGGGTGGCTCGGGCAGCACCGTCGGCCCCGATGGCGCGCTGTACGTCACCGAGGGCGCGGCCGGCAGGGTCTCGCGCGTCGATCCGAAGACCGGGGCCGTCACGACGTTCGCCAGCGGTCTGCCGAAGGCGATCCTGCCGCTTCGGTGGGGCGATGGACGTCGCGTTCATCGGCCAGACCGCGTACGTGCTGGTCACCGTCGTCGGCCCCGACGTCGGCGGCAGCGACGTTGTCGGCATCTACCGGGTGGACGGCCCGCACAGCTTCACCGTCGTCGCCGACATCGGCGCGTTCGCCTTGGCGAATCCGCCGAGCACTCCGTTCGACCTCCCAACCGGAGTCCAGTACGCGCTGGAGACGCTACCGGGGCGGGTTCCTGGTCACCGATGGGCACCACAACCGGGTGCTGCGGGTCACGCGCGACGGCGACGTCAGCGTGTTGCTCGCGTTCGACAACATCGTCCCGACCGGGCTGGCGGTACGGGGAAACAAGGTGTACATGGCCGAGGCCGGCCCCGTCCCTCACCTGCCCGAGGACGGCAAGGTGGTGTCGTTCAGGCCGAAGTCGTCCACCGCCACGGAGGTGGCCTCTGGCGCCCCTCTCCTCGTCGACGTGGAGTTTGGCCGTGGTCGCACGCTCTACGCCCTCTCGCAGGGCGTCTTCGGCGGCGGTCCCGCGGGTTCTCCGGCGCTGCCGAACACCGGCAGCCTGGTGAAGGTCAACCGGGACGGCAGCTTCACCGTCGTCGCGGACGGCCTGGACCGGCCGACCTCGCTCGAGTTCATCGGGAACACCGCCTACGTCGTCACGCTCGGCGGGGAGATCTGGAAGATCGACCGCGTCTCGTGCCCGCCCCACGGCGTGTCACGCTGAGCGAGTAGACGGTGGGGAAGCCTGTGGGGAAGTCGCCGGCTGTCTACAGCGGCCTCCAGCGGATTCAGGCTTCCCCATCGCTTCCCCCTCAGGCGCCTTAGCCTCGCTGTACAGGCCGAGACTTGGCTCTCCAATCAGCGCGAGCGACGGGACTCGAACCCGCGACCTCCGGCGTGACAGGCCGGCGCTCTAACCAACTGAGCTACGCCCGCTTGCGCGACGGTCGAGCATAGCGGTGGCGCGGGCCTCGGGGGCTGAGCGGTACGTTTTGGCCCCCCGCTTGGGGTCAGTTTGGACTCTGCCGACAGAAAGCTGTACGCCGTCAAGGTCGCGCTCGTCGCCGCGGCGTACTACGGGTCGGCCAAGCTCGGCCTCCAGCTCGCGTTCGAGAGCGGCAGCGTCACCGCCGTCTGGCCGCCGACGGGCATCGCGCTCGCCGCCGTCGTCCTGTGGGGCTATCGGATCTGGCCCGGGGTCGCGCTCGGCGCCTTCCTGGCCAACAGCTGGACCGGCGTGCCGATCTACGGGGTGGTCGGGATCACGGTGGGCAACACGCTCGAGGCGCTCGTCGGCGCCTTCCTGCTGCTCCGCTTCGCCGACTTTCGCCCCTCGCTCGAGCGCGTCCGCGATGTCCTCGCGCTGGTTGGGCTCGCCGCAGTCTTGAGCACGACGATCAGCGCCACCATCGGCGTGCTGAGCCTGCTCGCGTCCGATCAGATCTCGAGTGGGCAGTTCGGCTCGGTATGGCGCACCTGGTGGCTGGGGGACCTCAGCGGCGACCTGATCGTGGCCCCGGCGCTGTTCGTGGCCGCCACGCACTGGCCCTTCCGGCGCGCACCCGGCCGGCCGCTCGAAGCTGTCGTGCTGACGGCGCTGGTCGTGGGGATCAGCCTGCTGATCTTCTCGACCGACACGCCGCGGACCTACCTGATCTACCCGCCCCTGGTCTGGGCCGCGCTGCGGTTCTGGCAGCCCGGGGCCGTGGCTTCGAGCCTGATCGTGGGCGGGATCGCCGTGGCGTTCACGCAGAGCAACACCGGCCCGTTTGCGGGCGATTCGCCCGATGACCGGCTGCTGCTCGCGCAGACGTTCGTCGGCGTAGCCGGCATCACGACGTTGGTGCTCGCAGCCGTGATCACCGAGCGCAGGCGCGTCGAGGACATCGTCGAGTACATCGCCGACACGCTCCAGGAGAGCCTCCTGCCCGCCCGCCTGCCCGAGATCCCCGGCATTCAGGCGGCGGTGGACTTCCGCCCGGCGAGCGAGATGCACGTGGTGGGGGGCGACTTCTACGACCTGTTCCAGGTCGACGACGGGTCGTGGTCGGTCGTGGTCGGGGACGTGTGCGGCAAGGGTGCTCCCGCGGCCGCGGTCACGGGGCTGGCCCGCTACACGCTCCGCGCGGCCGTGATCCAGGAGCGCCTGCCGAGCCGAGTGCTCGCGTTCCTCAACGACGCGATCAGACGTCAGCGCCCGAGCGAGTTCTGCTCGGTGGCACTCGCGCGCCTCGAGCTGAACGGCGCCGCTGGGGCCACCGCGACCCTCTCCAACGGGGGACACCCGCTGCCGCTGGTGCTGCGCTCCACCGGGGCCGTCGAGTCGATCGGCTCGCACGGCACCCTGCTCGGCGTCGCGGAAGACCCCGAGCTGAGCGACACGACCGTCGAGCTCCACCCCGGCGACTCGCTCGTGCTCTACACGGACGGGTTGACGGACGCCTACGCGCCCGCGCGGATCTTCACCCCGGCCGACCTCGTGGCGGCGCTTGCCCCGTGCGGCGGCCTGCCGGCGGCGGACATCACCGGTCACGTGACGCAGACGCTGCTCGGCGTCAACGGCGAGCAGCTGCGCGACGACATCGCGCTGCTGGTGCTGCGGGTCCCGCCGGCCGCGATCGGGCCGGACCGGGAGGTCGTGGTCGGCCTGTCCGGAGACGTGGACGCGGTGCCGACCGCGCGACGTGCGATTCAGGAGCTGGCGCCGCTGCTCGACGCCGAGCTGCTCGAGAACGTGAGCCTGCTCGTGAGCGAGCTCGTGACCAACAGCATCCGCTATGCAGACACGCCCGCGGCGGCGGCGGTCGAGCTGCGCGCCACGGTCTACCCCGATCGCGTGCGCGTGGAGGTCGTCGACCAGGGGCCGGGATTCGAGCCCCGCCCGCGCGGCCCCGACCAGGACAGCCATTCCGGCTGGGGCCTCTACCTCGTCGACCAGCTCTCGGACCGGTGGGGCGTGAGCCGCACGGACGGCACCGCCGCGTGGTTCGAGATAGACCGCTGAGCGCAGCTGTCGGATAGCGTCTCCGCCAGGTGCAGCTCCAGGGCTCGACAGTGCTGCTCACCGGTGCCACCGGCGGCATCGGCCAGGCGATCGCCCGCGCGCTCGACGAGCGCGGCGCCCGCCTGCAGCTGACGGCGCGCCGCACCGAGCAGCTCGAGCAGATCGCCGCGGGTCTCAACGGCCAGGCCGAGGTGCTGCCCGCCGACCTCACGGACGCCTCTGACGCCGCCGCGCTCGCCGAGCGAGCGGGCAAGGTCGACGTGCTCGTGGCGAACGCGGGGCTCCCGGGCAGCGGGCCGATCGACGACTTCTCTGCCGAGCAGATCGACCGCGCCCTGGACGTGAACCTGCGGGCGCCGATCCAGCTGACGCGCGCGCTGCTGCCGGGCATGCTCGAGCGCGGCAGCGGCCACGTCGTGCTGATGTCGTCGCTGTCGGGCAAGATCGGGTCGGTCGGCTCCTCGCTGTACTCGGCCACCAAGTTCGGCCTGCGGGGCTTCGCCTCCGGTCTGCGCGAGGACCTGCACGGCACCGGGGTGGGCGTGACCGTCGTGTTCCCGGGCTTCGTCTCCGACGCCGGCATGCTCGCCGACTCGGGCGTTCGGCTGCCGCGCTGGGTCGGCACGCGCACGCCCGGCGCGGTGGCGGACGCGGTGGTGCGCGGGATCGAGCAGGGCCGAGCCGAGATCGACGTGGCCCCGCTCAGCCTGCGCGCCGGGGCACTCGCCGGATCGCTCGCGCCAACCACCTTCGCCCGCCTGCAGCGGCACCTCGGCTCCGCCAGGCTGTCCGATGCGATCGCCGCCGGACAGCGCCCCAAGCGCTGAGATGCTGTTCCGCCAGCTCACCCACGACGACCTCGGCTGCGCCTCTTACCTGATCGGCGACGAGAGCGCCGGGGTGGCCGCCGTCGTGGACGCCCGCCTCGACATCGACGAGTACCTGCACCTGGCCCACTACACGGGCGTGCAGATCGACCACATCCTCGAGACCCACAACCACGCGGACCACGTGTCGGGCCACGGCCGCCTGGCCGCCGCGACCGGCGCCGCCATCCACATCCATCGCGACGCCGCGCCCGACTACGACCACGAGCCGTTCGACGACGGCTGGGAGCTCGACCTCGGCAGCGTGCGAGTGCGCGCGCTGCACACGCCCGGCCACCGGCCCGAGCACACCGCGTTCGCGCTGATCGACGCCGACCGCGGCGACGAGCCGTGGGCGGTGCTGACCGGCGACTCCCTGTTCGTGGGGGACATCGCCCGGCCCGACCTGGCCGTCGACAAGGACGAGGGCGCCCGACTGATCTTCCACTCGCTGCACGAGCGGCTGCTCACCCTGCCCGACACCTGCGAGGTCTGGCCGGGGCACGTGGGCGGGTCGTTGTGCGGGGGTCCCGGGATGGACATGAAGGCGTCGTCGACGATCGGGTTCGAGCGCGAGCACTCGCCGCTGCTCGCGGTCCTCGACGAGGACGAGTTCATGAGGCGGGTCACCGCGGCGCTGCGCCCGCAGCCGCCCAACTTCGAGAACATCGTGGCGCTCAACCGGGGGCCGCTGGTGGTGCAGAGCGCCGGCGTCCATCCGCTCACGCCGCGCCAGGTCGACCAGGCCTGCTCCGACGGTGCGCTCGTGGTCGACGTGCGCACGGAGCTCCAGTTCGACGAGGCCCACATCCCGCGGTCGGTCAGCATCACCGCCCTGCGCGCCGGCTTCGGCTCCAAGCTCGCCTGGCTGGTCGAGCCTGGTCAGTCGGTTGTGCTCGTCGGGCGCGACGACGAGGACGCGCGCCAGGCGGCCGTGCTCGCCGAGTCGGTCGGCATCACGCGGCTGGCGGGCTTCCTCCACGGCGGCATGACGAGCTGGCGCGAGGAGCGCCGCCCGGTCGAGCGGATCGAGCGCATCGGGATCCCGGAGCTGCGCGAGCGCGCGGAGGAGCTGCAGATCCTCGACGTGCGCGAGCGCGACGAGTGGGACGCCGGCCACATCCCGGGCTCGGTCCACGTGCCCTACCACGACATCCACGGGCTGCCGGACGGCATCGACTCGGAGCGGCCGATCGCGGTCATCTGCAGCTCGGGCCAGCGCGCGGCGCCGGCGGCCAGCCTGCTGCGCCGCCACGGCGCGCGCGAGGTGCTGCACGTGGTGGACGGCGGCGTGCCGCGCTGGGGTCGGGAGGGCGGGCCGCTAACCGGCGCCTACATCGACGGCCGCTGAGCGGAGCTGTCCGGCTCCAGCCGGTCCTTCTCGAAGTCGAGCGCCACCCGCACGATGCGGGCCTGCTCGCGCTTGTGGGCGGCCGAGTAGCCCTCGCCCGGTGCGGCCCGCAGCTGGCGGCCGACGTAGTCGTAGGAGAGCCGCTCGGGCAGGATCTTCGCCATCCGCCGTCTCATGAAAGCGCGTGCTCCCATGTTGCGCGGCTCCTCCTGCACCCACACGACCCGCTCGAGGTTCGGGTAGCTGTCCATCAGCTTGGCCAGCTCGGCCTCGGGGAAGGGGTAGAGCAGCTCGACCCGCGCGACGGCGATGTGCGGCGCGGAGGCGCGCTCCTCGTAGGTGGCGATGTCGTAGTAGACCTTGCCCGAGCACAGCACGAGCTTGGTCACGGCCTCGCGCCCGGCGGGCAGCGCCGGGTCGTCGATCACGCGGTCGAAGCCGCCCTCGGCCAGGTCGGCGACCGTCGAGGTGGCGTCGGGCAGCCGCAGCAGGCTCTTCGGCGTCATCAGGATCAGCGGACGCGGCTTCGACACCAGCGCCTGCCTGCGCAGCAGGTGGAAGTACTGCGCCGGAGTGGTGCAGTTGGCCACGCGGATGTTCCCCTCCGCCGCCATCTGCAGGAAGCGTTCGAGCCGGGCGCTCGAGTGCTCGGGCCCCGAGCCCTCGTAGCCGTGCGGCAGCAGCAGGGTGAGCCGCGAGGTCTGGCCCCACTTGGCGAGTCCGGAGATCAGGAACTGATCGATGATCACCTCGGCCGAGTTGACGAAGTCGCCGAACTGGGCCTCCCAGAGCACGAGCGCGTCCGGCGCCTGGACCGAGTAGCCGTACTCGAAGCCGAGGCAGGCCTGCTCCGAGAGCGGGCTGTTGTGCAGCTCGAAGGGCGCGTTGGCGTCGCGCAGCGTCTGCAGCGCGCACCAGCCCTCTCCGGTGGTCGAGTCGTGCAGCACCGCGTGGCGCTGGCTGAACGTGCCGCGCTCGGTGTCCTGCCCGGTCAGCCGGATCGGCACGCCGAGGGCGAGCAATGACGCGAAGGCGAGCGCCTCCCCGTGCGCCCAGTCGACCCGGCCATCCGGGTCCTCGAACGCCATTCGGCGACGATCCAGGAACGGCTTGAGCTTGCGGTGCACCTGGAAGCCGTCGGGCACTCGCAGCAGCTGGTCGCCCAGCGTGCGCAGCGTCTCCTCGGCCACGGTCGTGCGCGGCTCCGGGCTCATCGTTCGGTCGAGCTCGTGCTGGCCGGTCTCGGGCGGGCCGCCCATCGACTCCTTGAGCGCGGTGTGCGCCTCGCCCACCCGGTCGTAGGCCTGGCTCTCGATCGCCTCGGCCTCCGCGGCCGAGACCACGCCCTCGCTCGCGAGCCTCTCCGCGTAGAGCTGGCGCACCGGCGGGTGCTTCTTGATCCGCTCGTACATCAGCGGCTGCGTGTAGGCCGGCTCGTCGGTCTCGTTGTGGCCGAAGCGGCGGTAGCCGATCAGGTCGATCAGCGCGTCGCGGTTGAAGGTCTGCCGGAAGGCGTGAGCCAGCCGCACGGCCGAGATGCACGCCTCCACGTCGTCGGCGTTCACGCGGATGATCGGGATGTCGAAGCCCTTGGCGAGGTCGGACGCGTACCGGGTGGAGCGGCTGTCGACGGGATCGGTGGTGAATCCGAGCTGGTTGTTGGCGATCACGTGGAGGGTGCCGCCCGTCGTGTAGCCCGCGAGCGCCTGCAGGTTGAGCGTCTCGGCCACCACTCCCTGGCCCGGGAAAGCGGCGTCGCCGTGGATGATCACCGGCAGCACGGCGTTGGGGTCGTGGGTGAGCTCGCGCGCCTTGCGGATCGTCTGGTCGGCCCGGGCGCGGCCCTCGATCACGGGGTTGACGTACTCGAGGTGGCTCGGGTTCGGCGACATCGTGACCGTCACGCCGCGCCCCGACTGGGTCCGGTAGGTGCCGGACGCGCCGTAGTGGTACTTCACGTCACCGGTGCCGCCCTCGGGCCTGGCGGTGTCCTCGGACAGCGTCTGCTCGCCCTCGAACTCCACGAGGATCGACTCGTACGGGCGGCAGACGTTGTGCGCGAGCACGTTGAGGCGGCCGCGGTGCGCCATGCCCAGCACGACCTCGCGCGCGCCCGCCTCCGACGCCAGCTCGATCGCCTGGTCGAGCATCGGCACGAGCGAGTCGAGCCCCTCGATCGAGAACTGCTTCTTGCCGAGGAAGGCCTTGTGCAGGTAGTTCTCGAGCGCCTCGACCGCCGACAGGCGCTCGAGCAGCACGCGCCGCTCCTCCACCGCGAGCGGGTGCCGGTAGGTCCCGGACTC
>CAVRKM010000003.1:0-576423 GCA_963722245.1 uncultured Thermoleophilaceae bacterium | reverse complement strand
GACTTCGTGATTCTCGAGGCCGCCGACGAGCCGGCCGCCGCGTGGCGGGAGCGTTGGGACTCGCTCAAGCTGTTCACGTCGGCCAAGTACGACGCTCTTCCGGGCCTGGCCTTCCCGGGCGCCCCGGATAGGTATCCCAGCCGAGATGAGGTGGCGGCGTACCTGACCGACTATGCGCGTCATTTCGACCTGCCTGTCGAGCTCGGCAGCCAAGTTCGCGCAATCCGGAAGAGCGATGGGCGTTACCTCGTCGACCTCAACGACCGCACCTATGAAGCCGACCAGGTGGTCGTTGCGACGGGCCCGTTTCAGGTGCCGCTGGTTCCTCCGATCAGCGAGGGCCTCGGTGCCGAGGTCGTCCAGTTCCACAGCACCGCTTACCGATCTCCGCAGGCGCTTCCAGACGGGCCCGTGCTCGTGGTGGGTGGCGGAAACACGGGATACCAGATCGCGGAAGAACTGGCTGGCTCTCATGAGGTGCACCTCTCGATCGGATCGAAGCAGAAGCCCTTGCCTCAGCGGATCCTCGGCCGCGACCTGTTCTGGTACCTGGACAAGACCGGGCTGATTCGCAAGTCGACCACGTCACGCATCGGCCGGCGGCTGCAACAAAACGAAGACACGCTGATCGGCTCAAGCCCCAAGCGCCTACGCCGCCACGGTGTCGCTCTGCACGGACGGACGATCGAGGCCAGTGGCACGGAAGTGACCTTTATGGATGGGACCAAGCTCGACGTGCGCACAGTCATCTGGGCAACCGGCTTCCAGGCTGATCACTCCTGGATCGATGTGCCGGTGTTCGACGAGAGCGGGCGAGTGGTGCACCAGCGCGGCCTGACCGAGTCGGCGGGCCTGTACTTCCTGGGGCTGCCGTGGCAGCACACCAGAGGCTCGGCGCTCCTCGGATGGGTTAAGGATGACGCTGAGCACATCGCCCAACTGATCAACGGGAGCCTCAATTGAGCACACCTCCAGACAACTTCCCGACAGAGGTTGCGGGTCTTCCCGAGGCGAGCACCCCCGAAGTGGTCGAGCTCGCTGACGGAGACGAGCTCGAACTGCGCATCGCGCCGGTCGCCAAGCGGATCGGAGACGCCACGGTACGGATGCTCTCCTACAACGGCTCGATTCCCGGCCCGACCCTCAAGGTGCAGGAGGGCTCAACGGTGGTCGTCAACATCGAAAACCTGGGCGACATGGAGGGCACCGTCCACTGGCACGGGCTGCGGCTCGAGAACCAGTACGACGGGACGCACCAGACCCAGCAGCCGATGGCGGTTGGGGAGAGCTTCTCCGCCCGCGTCACGTTCCCGGACCCTGGGCTCTACTGGTACCACCCGCACATCCGCGAGGACTACGGGCAGGAGATGGGCCTGTACGGCAACGTGCTCGTGGAGCCCGCCGAGCCCGGATACTGGCCGCCGGCTCACCGCGACCTTGTGCTGACGCTCGACGACATCCTCTTGGAGGACGGCAAGGTCGCCCCATTCAGCCGCACCGAGACGACCCACGCCGCGATGGGCCGCTTCGGAGACGTTCTCCTGGTAAGCGGGGAGCCGCACCTCGCGCTGGACGCACAGCTCGGGGAGGTCGTGAGGCTCTACTTCACCAACACGGCCAACACCAGGGTCTTCAAGGTCGCGCTTCCTGGAGCCCGGATGAAGCTCGTCGGCGGCGACAGCGGCCACGTCGAGCATGAGCAGTTCATCGACGATGTGGTGCTCGCCCCATCAGAGCGGGTGGTGGTCGACGCGCTCTTCGACCAGGCTGGCAGTCTCATGCTGGAGCATCGCACTCCGGATCGCACCTATCCGCTGGCCGCGATCAATGTGAGCGACGCCAAGGCCGAGCCGGCACTGGAGGAGCAGTTCGAGGTTCTCCGCAGCAATCCCGACATGGTCGCCGTGCGCGCGTTGGCCGCTCCGTATCTAGAGGCCGAGCCCGACAAGAAGCTTGCCTTCATAGCTGAGATGGACATGGGCGAGCCGGAAGGGGATGGCCCCGTCGTCTACGCCTGCCCGATGCACCCCGAGGTCGTCAGCGAGGAGCCAGGCAAGTGCCCAAAGTGCGGCATGAAACTCTTGGCTGTCGAGGCTGCGGCGACCACCTACACCTGCCCGATGCACCCCGAAGTCCTCAGCGACGAGCCGGGCAAGTGCCCACAGTGCGGCATGAAGCTGCTGCCCTCCAGCCTTGTGGCCGACGCCGGCGGCGGCCACGAGCACGACGAGTACGCGCACGACGCCCACGACCACGCGACCGCGGATGGCATCGAGTGGGAGGACGACATGGTCGAGGTCAACCGGATGACCACACCGGCCAACATGCGCTGGAAGCTGATCGACCGCGACACAGGTGCTGAGAACGCTGCGATCGACTGGCGGTTCCGCGTCGGAGACAAGGTGAAGATCCGGTTGCTGAACGAGATGGCCGGCGACCACCCCATGCACCACCCGTTCCACGTCCACGGCGCCGGCCGGTTCTTGGTCCTCAGCCGGGACGGGACGGCCGAGCCCAACCTCGTCTGGAAAGACACAGTGCTGATACGCACAGGGGAGACGGTCGACATCCTGCTCGACGTGACCAACGTGGGCCTATGGATGGCTCACTGCCATATCGCCGAGCATCATGAGAGCGGCATGATGTTCAGCTTCAACGTCGACGAGTGAGACCGATGTCGACGACCGCCCATCGCGGCGGCCGAGCAGGCTCCAGCGACCCGCTCGGGTCGATCGGATGGACCGAGCGCACCGGCGGCGTGCTCACCGCCCGCGAGTGCGTGACGCTGGCCCGGCCGCTGCTGCGCGGAGAACTCGGCATCCTGGCCGGCCTGTTGGCGATGGCCCTGCGCGTGCACTCGGGACGCCGCGCCACCATCGAACCGGCGCGTCTTGCGCCCCGGAGTCGGCGCTGGCCCGAGACGCGCAGGAGGCTGCCGAGGCCCACCTCACACCGGTGCTGCGCAACCACGCCCATCGTGCGTACGCTTGGGCAGCCGCCATCGCCGCACGACGCGGGATTTCGTTCGACAGTGAGTTGCTGTACCTCGCCGCGATGTTCCACGACACCGGGCTTCCAAGCCCCGTCCCGCACGTCGACTTCACCGTGCGCAGCGCGGCGCTGGCCCGCGAGTTCGCCGACCGCCACGGAGTGCCTGCCGACAGCCGGGAGGTGATGACCAACGCCATCGCCATGCATCACACCCCAGGTGTCGGCCTCGAGTCCGGCCCCGAGGCCTATCTCATGTCCGCCGGCGCGGCAGTTGATGTCTTCGGCTTGCGCAGCAACGAGATCCCCGACGCGGTCCGCAGGCGCGTGGTCGAGCAGTTCCCGCGGCTCGGCTTCAAGCGCGAATTCGCCGCGCTGTGGCGCGCGGAGGCCAAGCAGGTCCCTCGCGGCCGGGCGTGGTACACGCACCGCTTCGCAGTCACCGATCTGAGCATCCGGATGGCGCCGTTGGGTTGACCGAGCACCGACGACACGGCGCGAGCGCAGCCCATGCTTCGTCCGCTTCGCCGAAGGAGGGGCTTGCTGGCGAGGCCAGCCGGGAGCGCGTCGTTCACGGCAGGCCGGCCTGTCACGCCGGAGGTCGCGGGTTCGAGTCCCGTCGCTCGCGCTTGTGCGGAGGCGGCCGCACCTGCCAAGCTCCGCCTCGTGGAAGCGCATCTCGGCAGCCATCATCGTGACACCGTCAAGAGGATCTTCGCTCGGCCGACGAGCCACAACATCGAGTGGCGCGAGGTCGTATCGCTGCTCGACGCGATCGGAACCGTGACTCACGAGCACAACGGCAAGCTCAGAGTGTCGCTCGGCCCCGAGACAGAGGTGCTTCCGGCGCCTCACGGCAAGGACGTCGATGTCCAGATCGTGGTGGATCTGCGGCGAATGTTGAAGGACGCCGGCTTCGCCCCGGACGGATCACCACCCATCGCCGACCAGAGGACGCGGGATCACGCTGACGGCCGATGGGGCGAGCCTTAGTCCGAGCTGCCCCCGGGTGTCGACCGGGGATTCCACGGGCGCGAGGCGCCCCACGACGGACCATTGTGCGGCGGGACAGCAGACGAGTCTGAAGGAGAAGCTGATGTCCGGCACGGAGGTTGCAGTAGGCAGCGCCAGCACCGCTGTTCGCCCTTTCGAGGTGGCCTTTTCCGACGAGGAGCTCAGCGATCTGCAAAGGCGCATCAACGCGACCAGGTGGCCTGAGCGCGAGACGGTCGCCGACGACTCGCAGGGCGTGCCGCTCGCACTGATGCAGGAGCTCGCGCGCTACTGGGGGACCGACTACGACTGGCGGCCGTGCGAGGCGAAGCTCAACGCCCTGCCGCAGTTCATCACCGAGATCGACGGGCTCGACATCCACTTCATCCACGTCCGCTCCCAGCACGAGGACGCGCTGCCGCTGATCGTCACGCACGGGTGGCCCGGCTCGATCATCGAGCAGCTGAAGATCATCGAGCCGCTCACGAATCCCACCGCACACGGCGCGAGCGCCACCGACGCGTTCCATCTGGTGATTCCCTCGCTGCCGGGCCACGGGTTCTCCGCCAAGCCGACCTCCACCGGGTGGGATCCCGCCCGCATCGCCCGTGCCTGGGTGGAGCTGATGAAGCGCCTCGGCTACACCCGATTCGTGGCGCAGGGCGGCGACTGGGGTGCGGCCGTCACCCAGGCGATGGGCGTGCAGGCGGCGCCGGAGCTGCTCGGCATCCACTCCAACATGCCCGGCACCGCGCCGGCCGAGATCGCCGCGGCGTTCCTGCGCGGCGACCCGCCGCCACCCGGGCTCTCCGCCGAGGAGCGACGCGCATACGACCAGCTGAGCGCGTTCTATGCGAAGCACGTGGCCTACGCGCAGATCATGGGCGACGCGCCCGCAGACCTTGTACGGGCTCGCGGACTCACCGATCGATCTCGCCGCGTTCGCGATCGACCACGGCGACGGCACCGGCCAGCCCGGGCTCATCGGAGAGATCCTCGAGGGACGCCTGCCGGGCGACCTCACGCGAGACGACATCCTCGACAACATCACGCTCTACTGGCTGACGAACACCGGGGTCTCGGCGGCTCGCCTCTACTGGGAGAACAAGGCGGGCTTCTTCGAAGCCAAGCCGATCTCGATCCCGTACGCCATCAGCGTCTTCCCCGACGAGCTCTACCAGGCCCCGCGGAGCTGGGCAGAGCGCGCGTATCCCGACAACCTCATCCACTTCAACCAGCTCGACCGAGGCGGCCACTTCGCGGCCTGGGAACAGCCACAGCTGTTCGCGGAAGAAGTTCGCGCAGGCTTCAGGTCGTTGCGCTGAGGCAGACGTTCGTCGACCTGCTAGACCTTGGGACCATCCTCTGGCCCGAATAGCTGGTCGAAGCCACGAGACAGAACCTGTACCCCGCCCCCCGCTGCCTCGTCAGAGTGCGACGAGCGATGATCGCCGTGCTCGCTGTGGTCGGCCTCGCTGGCGCTCGCGTCCGCGGCGACCGCTGCTCCGCCGAAAGTCGATTTCACGGTTGCGCCGGCGACGCCCACCGTGGGGCTGGCGGCGTCCTACCAGGCCGTGCTATCTCCCCCGAATGACCTTGCGACGGTCGAGTGGGACTTCGACGGAGATCCGGCCGTCTTCGAGGCCGCGGGCGCCTCGGTCGGGCACGCCTACCTGACGCCGGGCGAGAAGCAGGTGACCATGCGGGTGTTCAAGGACGGGAAGGGCAAGGGGGGCAAGATCGACGCGGTGGTCACGAAGACCGTCTTCGTGAATTCGCTCGTTGCGACGCCGCCTAGCGAGCCGGCACCGCCGCAGCCCGACGCGGGTGCCCCGGGGAACGTCGACGAAGCGACACTTCTGATGATCCCCTTCCCCATCGTGCGGATCGCAGGGCGACTCCTGCCGCGAGGAGCGTGGGTTCGGGTGCTCAGCGTCACGGCCCCCCGGGGAGCGGTCGTCACCGCCCGCTGCCGCGGGACGGGCTGCCCCCTCCGGCCGCTTCGCCAACGCTCGCACGGCCGGCCCGTTCGCATCCGAGGCCTCGAGCGCCGGCTTGCCGCCGGAACCCGCTTGGAGATACTCGTACGCCAGCGCGGTTTCGTCGGCAAGTACACCCGCTTCCGGATCCGCGCCGGGGGCCGGTCGCCGCTACGGGACGATCGCTGTCTGCTTCCTGGCCGTCGGACACCGGTCAGCTGTCCGTTCGGGTAGATCCGCCCGTCATCGGTCACATCTTCGCCCCGCCGGGTGTCTAACAAGTGACACCTCAAATCGTGCGAAAGGAACGACCGATGCAAACGCAAAGCAAGACTCAGAAGATCGCGGTCACGGGGGCGACCGGCCGGCTCGGATCGCACCTCGTGGAGATCCTCGAGCAGCGCGGACACGATGTGGTCCCGATCGCGCGCTCCAAGGGTGTCGACGTGGTCAGCGGCGAGGGTCTCGACGAGGCACTCGCCGGGGTCGAGACCATCATCGACGCGGCGACCGGGCCCTCGCCCGACCAGGAGGAGGAGACGGCATTCTTCACCGCCTCGGCGCGGAACCTGCAGCGAGCCGGCGCCGCAGCCGGTGCGAAGCGGATCGTCGTCGTCTCGATCATCGGCATCGACAAGTTCCAGGGCGGCTACAACGCGGCGAAGGTGGTGCAGGAGCAGACACTGCTCGAAGGCCCGCTCCCGGTCCGAATCGTTCGCGCGGCCCAGTTCCACGAGTTCGTCGATCAGCTGGTCGGGTGGATGATCCAGGATGGCGTCGCCTACCTGCCCGAGATGCAGACGCAGCTCGTGGCTGCCCGCGCCGTCGCCGAAGCCCTCGCAGACGCGGCCGAGGAGCCGGAGATCCAGAACGGCAAGATCACCGAGATCGCCGGCCCGGAGGCGACGCGTCTCGCCGATGCGGCCGCCGTGCTCTTCGCCACCCGAGGTGACTCGGTCGAGATCCGCGAGAGCCGCCAGGCCGGCGACCCGGACGCCGCGGCCTATGCGGACGGCGCCGCGCTGCCTAACCCGGGCGCGAAGCTCGCCGGCCCCAGCTTCCAGGAGTGGCTGGCGGCCGCCTAAGCGGCGCCTTCCTTCTCCGCTGCCTCGATCTCGCGCTTGAGGTCGTCGGCCTCGGCATCGATCTCCTTCTCGATCAGCTTGTTGGCGCGCTTGGTCGCCTTCGCGAGCTGCTCTTCGATTTTCGACTCGCCGAGCACGATCACTGCGGCGCTGCCCTCATCGAGCGCCTCGCCGAGGTCCTTGAGGTCGCCGCGCGAGATGCCGCGGGTGAGGTGTCCGGTCAGGCCGCCCGCGCCGGCGCCGACGATCGCGGCGCCGAGGATGGCGGGTGGGAACAAGATGCCGACCAGCGCTCCGACACCGGCCCCGGTCCAGGCGCCGTGCTGGGTCGGCTTCTCGGTCTTCGTCACCCGGACCTTGCCGTCCTCTTCCTTCCGGATCACCGCCGAGTCGAACGTTCCGATCGCCCCGGCGGCGTGGAGCTCGAACACGGCCTCGTAGTCGGCCTCCGCGTCAGCGATCTCGTCGTAGACGGCGGCGTAAAGAAATACCGGCCTGTCAGCCATTTCAAGAGTCCTTTCTAGTCGCAATTCACCGGCGCGAACGCCTTCTGGTAGGACGCCGCGAGCTGATCGAGCGCAGTAACGACCGCCGCCTTCGCATCCGAGGCCGAGAGCGAGCGGCCAAGCGTGCTCGCGATCTCCTGGACCGAGCTGGTGAACGCCTTGGTCGCGGCCTCGACCTCGCTGCGCCGGTCGCTGCTCAGGTCCGACTGCGCGTCCGAGATGTCCTGGAGGTCAGTCCTGATCGCGTTCAGGTTCTCCGTGACCGCATCCGTCGTGACCGTCGCCGCGGTCAGGCCCTTCAGCTCGTCGACCTGCTTGGCGAGGTCGGCTTTGGCGTCGCAGACCTTGTTCTGGGCCTTCTCCTGATCGGATTCGCCACACGCACCGAGCGCGAGCGCCAGCATCACGAAGGCGGCACTGCACGCGAATTTCATACCAGCACCTAACCGCGCTCGCGGGGTGTTGCGCATCACCCCGCGGGGGTGATCCGGAACGTCAGCGCACCGGCACGCCCTCGTCGTCTCCGAGCTGGGCGATGCCGCTGATGATGTAGATGCACAGGGCGAAGATCCCGAGCGACCACCACGGGTCGTTGCCGCCGATCGACAGCAGCGCCCCGATCGCACCGAGGCTGGCGCCGACGATCCCGATGATCCGGCCGTACGTGTTGCCCGAGAGCAGCGAGAAGCCGTCCGGTGAGCTGAATCACGCCGAGAACGATCAAGCGACCCAGCCCATCGTGTTGAGGTTGGTGAAGATGTACCTCGTGTCGTTCGCGTAGATGTTCGCGCTGTCCAACGCGCCGATGCCATAGATGATGTTGAGCGTTCCCGCGATCAACAGCAGGATCGCCGCGAATGTCTGCTCGACCCGCACCTCTCATTCCGTACCTCCTGTGGTGTCAACGCTGCAGTCCAAAGCCATCTCGATCCTAGGCCTAGCGCACTCCAGTCCTCCGTCACCCGGTTGGGATGAAAAGCGGCTGCGTCAGGCATTCGGCCTCGCGATGGCCCTCGCGGAAGCTCCATTCGACCGTCGCGAGACAACGACCTGTTCGTCATGGTGCGGTATGATGCAGGGCTACAGGCCCACGGCGGCCACTGTGCGGGCGAGTGTCCGCTCGGCGCGCTGCGCAGGCGTGCTGCTCCCCCCTTGCAAGCCGGGCGTCGAGCTCGGCCGGGTCGTTGAGCAATCGCTGGTAGCGGGTGCGCATCGGCGACGAAGACGTACACGTCCCAGTCGATCGCGAGATCCGCCAGCGGCCGGATCGCGCCGATGTAGTTGCCGAGGTGCAGATCCCCGGTCGGCTGGACGCCGGTCAGGGTGACTGTCGGGCGGCCGTGGCCGCGGAAGGCATCACAGCGCGGCGCGCGGGCCCGGCTCAGGCGCCCGGTACCGTCTCGACCCGCGGGCGCCCCTCGACCTGCTCGACCCACGGCTGGGCCGACCGGCCCCACACCTCGAGCTGCGGCTCGAGCCAACTCTTGTCGTCGAGCGTGCCGGCCTTGAGCCAGGCGAGCTCCGGGAAGGCCGAGCTGAGCGAGTAGATCGGCGACCCGCACGCCGAGCAGAAGTTGCGCTGGGTCTCGCCCCCGCTCGCCTCCCCCACCGTCTTGAACATCGCGAGCGTGTCGCCCTTCACCTCCAGCGCGTCGGCCGGCAGGCCTACGACGATCGAGAACGCCGTCCCCGTCTGGCGCTGGCACTCGGTGCAGTGGCACACCGCCGTCGTCACCGGCTCGGCGTCACACGAATAGGTGATGCTGCCGCACATGCAATGACCCTCGAGTTTCCCCATGCCGCCATGCTAATGAGGGAGACTGTGACGGAGATCTCTTCCAGCACTCCATCTCCCGGCACTCCTCCTCCCGCCACTCCTCCACCCGACGCAGGCAAGACGGGCTGGACGGCGGGTCGTGTGATTGCCCTGGTGCTCGGCAGCATCGCCTCTCTAATCGGGGTGGCGCTTCTGCTTGGTGGTTTGGCGCTGATCGTGGCCCACACGGGTGCGCGCGACTCGGACGGCTACTACACCACCGGCACCGAACGTCTGGCGACGACCACCTACGCGCTCACGGCCGAGGACATCGACCTGGGAAGCCAGGCGGCCGACGTCATCCCGAAGGACGTGCTCGGCCGCGTCCGCATCAGAGCCGAGCGCCCGGGCGGGCGGCCCGTCTTCGTGGGCATCGGCCCCGAGCGCGATGTCGATGCCTACCTGCGCGGAGTGGCCCGTGCCGAGCTCGACGACCTCGACCCGCCCCAGTACCGGATCAGCCGGGGCGGCGCGCCCCCCCGGCCGCCGTCGGCTGAGCGGTTCTGGGTCGCGTCGGCGGAGGGTTCGGGGCGCCAGGCGGTTTCCTGGGAGGTCGAGGGTGGAAACTGGAGCATCGTCGCGATGAACGCTGATGCCGCGAGGGGCGTGGTCCTCGACGCCGACGTGGGCGCAAAGGTGGGCTGGTTGCTCGGCGTCGGGATCGGCCTGCTCGTCGGCGGGCTGCTGATCCTGGCGGGCGGCGTGGCGTTGATCGTCGTGGCCGTGCGCCGGGCCTCGCGGGACCCTGCGCCCCGCCTACCTTGACTTCCGCTCGGATGAGAGGAAAGTTGGCGCGACCCGGACGGGCGCGCCCTCGGTCGTAGATCGTCGAGGGGGCGACCAGGAAGGGGGCTCGTGGCGACCCCAGCAGCGCAGGCTCCGCAGCGGCGGCTAGCCTGCGCGATCGCCGCTGGGCTGGCGTCGCTGTCGGCCATCGCGGTGATACTCGTCGTCGCGACCACTCAGTCGCGCGCGCAGTCGGTGCCGGTCTTCACCGTCATCGACACGACCGACGCTCCGGATGCCCAGCTCAACGGGGTGTGTGCGTCGACGTACCAGGGGCTCTGCACCCTGCGGGCGGCCGTCCAGGAGGCCGAGTTCGCCGGCGGTGGCCGCATCGTCCTGTCGGCCGGCATCGGCGACTACCGGCTCACGATTCCGGCCGGCCCGGAGGCCAACCCCTTCCTCTCCTGCCCGGCCCAGCCTCCAGGCCCGTCCAGCTGTCCCAGCAACCGCACCGGCGACCTCGACATCCGCACCAACGTCATAGTCAACGGGATCGGCGTGGCCGACTCGGTCATCGACGGGGCGAACATCAACCGCATCTTCGACGTGCACGCCGGCGGCAGCCTGTCGCTGACCGACGTGACGCTCCAGAACGGCAAGGCGGACTTCGACCAGGCGACGTACCACGAGCACGGCGGCGCGATCCACAACCACGGGAGGCTCTATCTCGACCGCGTGGCGGTGATCAACAACAGCAGCACCAGCGCCAGTCACGCCTGGGGCGGGGGAGGGATCACCAACGCCAACGAGGCGCAGCTGTCGAATGTGACCGTCGCCAGAAACAACACCGATGCGCAGGGCGGAGGCATCGAGAACAAGGGCGAACTGCGGACCTTGGGCGTGACGATCACCGAGAACTCCGCGCCTCCAAACAAGGGCGGAGGAATCTTCTTCGCCACAGCACCGAACGTCCGGATGATCACCGCGGACGCCATCGTGGCGAAGAATCGTCCCGGCGCGGACTGCTCGGGCAGCCAGAAGATCATCTCCACCGGGGCCAACCTCGGGAGCGACGGCACCTGTCGCTTTCCCGCCTCCACGGACCGCCGCAAGGTCAAGCCCGGGTTCGATTCCACCGCCGTCGGCCCGCCGCTCTTCTACCCGCTGCTCCCCAAGAGCTATGCCGTCGACAGGAATTTCATCTGCCTGCTCTACGACATCCGCAATGTGCCTCGTCCGCTCGACGGCAACGGCGACGGTGTCGCGCGCTGCGACAGCGGCTCCTACGAGCTCGAGCCGGGCGGGCCGCCCGCGCTGTTCATTCGCAGCGCGCGAACCCGAGAGGGCCAGGGCGGCGCGGAGAAGATCCGCGTCACCATCTGGCTCTCGGCGCGCAGCAAGCACACGGTCACGGTGCGCGCGACGACCAAGAACGGAACCGCGCTGGCGGGCTCGGACTATGTCGCCAAGAGCGCCAAGCTCACCTTCAAGCCCAACCAGCGCCACAAGCGATTCACCGTCGCGGTGATCGGCGACCATAAGCGCGAAAGGACCGAGACGTTCAAGATCCGCCTGTCCGCCCCGAAGGGCGCGCCCATCGCCGACGCCCAGGCGACCGTCACGATCGTCACCGACGACTGACCCCCGCTTAGACTCCTGCCATGTCGGCGCCGCCGACAGGAACTCGCGTCCGGCTGGCCGAGCTGATCGCGATGATCTCGCTCGGGACCGACCTCGGGACGGGTCAGCCGATGGAGCACGCGATGCGGCAATCGCTGATCGCGTTGCGCCTCGCCGAGCGGTTGGGTCTCGATGAGACCACACGCGGCGTCGTCTACTACGTCGGCTTGATCGCCTGGGTCGGTTGTCACGTCGACGCGTACGAGCAGGCGAGGTGGTTCGGCGACGACGTGGCGCTCAAGGCCGACGCTCGGCGCGTTGACATGGCCGGCGTGCCCGCGAGAGCGTTCGTCATGAGCCATGTCGGCGCTGGGAAGGGCTTGGTGGAACGGGCTCGCCTGAGCGCCGGGTTCGCCGGCGACGGGCGGCGCGCCGTCAGCGAGATGATGGAGAACCACTGCCTGGCGAGCAACGAGCTGGCCGCTCGGCTGGGACTCGGCGAGAAGGTGCGCGAAAGCCTCTCTCAGACGTTCGAGCGCTGGGACGGCAGGGGGGTGCCGGCAAAGGCCAAGGGCGAGGAGATCCTCATGCCGGCGCGCCTGGTGAGCCTGGCGGACGTCGTCGAGGTCTACCACCGGACCGGAGGCGTGGAGGCGGCGGTCGCGGTCGCTCGGGAGCGCAGCGGCTCTCAGTTCGACCCGGCGCTGGTGGACGTCTTCTGCGTCGACGCGCCGCTGCTGTTCAGCGAGATCGACTCGCTGACGGCCTGGCCGGCGGTGATCGACGCGGAACCGGCGCTCGAGATCGTGCTCTCCGAAGACGAGCTCGAGTCCGCGCTGGAGGCGATCGCCGATTTCACCGACCTGAAGTCGCCGTGGACGATCGGCCACTCGCGCGGCGTGGCCGACCTCGCGCGCGCGGCCACGAAGATCTACGGGCTGTCGGACGACGACGCCAAGCTCGTGCGCAGGGCCGGGCTGGTGCACGACCTCGGCCGCCTGGGCGTCTCCAACGCGATCTGGGACAAGGGCGGCCCGCTCACCGCGGCGGAGCTCGAACGGGTGCGTCTGCACCCGTACCTGACCGACCGGATGCTGGCGTCATCCGAGGCGCTGGCCTCGGTCGCGGCGATCGCGATCCAGCACCACGAGCGCCTGGACGGCTCGGGGTATCCCCGTGGCCTGTCCGGCGACGCGCTCACGCCCGCGGGGCGGATCCTCGCGGCGGCCGACGCCTATCACGCGATGACCGAGGCGCGGCCTCACCGCGATGCGCGCAGTGCCGAGGACGCCGCGGCCGAGCTGCGCGAGGGTGTCCGCCAGGCGCTGTTCGACGCCGACGCGGTCGACGCCGTGCTGAGCGCGGCAGGCCATCCCGTCAAGCGCAGGCGTGAATGGCCCGGGGGCCTGACCAGTCGCGAGGTGGAGGTTCTGAGGCTGCTGGTGCGCGGGCTGTCGAACAAGGAGATCGCCGAGCAGCTCGTGATCTCGCCCAAGACGGCGGGCAGCCACGTCGAGCACATCTACTCGAAGATCGGTGTCTCAAATCGCGCCCGGGCCAGCCTGTTCGCGATCAAGCACGGCTTGATGACGGGCGAATAGGCGCGCTCCCGAAGATCAGGTGAATGCCCGATGCGCGGGCGGCCCGCCGGCCGTACGGTCGCTCGCATGACTGCAACCTCCACGACCTTGGGACGCCTGGGCGCATGGGCCGCCGATCACCGCCGGGTTGTCGTGATCGCTTGGGGCGTGGCCGTGCTCGTCCTCGGGGCGCTCGCGCCGTTCGCTGACAGGGCGCTTTCGGGCGCGGGTTGGGAGGCTCCAGGCTCGGAGTCCGGGCAGGCTCGTCGCGCGATCGAGTCGCATTTCCCCGGGCAGGGAAGCTATGCGCTGTCGGTGGTCGTGGCCGGCGAGCGCGCCGGAATTGGCGATCGGCCGATGCGCGCCGCGGTCGCCGGAGTGCAGAGGATGCTTCGCGGCGACCGGGCCGTGAGCGGAGTGCTCGCGCCCCAGCAGGGGGTCACCGTCTCTCGGGACCACCGGACTGCGATCGTCGTCGGGCTCGCGGGCGCGGCGCCGTCGGAGATGGTCGAGGCAGCAGGGCGCCTCGAGGACCGTCTCGCTCGGCTGTCCACGCCCGGCCTCACCGTGCGCCTCACCGGCCCGGCCGCCATGTGGTCCGATTTCAACCACGCCAACAAGGCCGCGATGATGAAGTCCGAGGCGCTGTCGTGGCCGCTCACGCTCACCCTGCTGGTGCTGGCGTTCGGCACGCTGGTGGCGGCAGGCCTGCCGCTCCTGCTCACGATGGCCGGGCTGCTCGGCGCCAGCGGCCTGCTCTTCGTCTTCGGGCAGCTCTTCGACGTGTCCATCTGGGCGATGAACTTCGCGATGATGTTCGCGATCGCGCTCGGGATCGACTACGCGCTGTTCATCGTGGTCCGTTTCCGTGGCGCTCTGGCGAGCGGCCTGTCGCCGCGCGACGCCACGGTGCACACGATGGCCACGGCCGGCAAGGCTGTGCTCGCGAGCGGGCTCACCGTGATCGCCGCACTGCTGGCGGTCATGCTCGTGCCGGTTCCGACCTTCCGCTCCGTGCCGCTCGGGATCGTGTTGGCCGTGCTGTCGGTCCTCGCGGCGACCCTGACGCTGCTGCCCGCTGGGCTCTCCGCGCTCGGCCACCGGATCAACGGCGGTCGGATACGCCTGCGCAACGCAGGCCGCACTCGCAGCGAGCGCTTCGCCGGCTGGGGGCGCCGGCTGTGGGCGCGACCGCTGCCGTACGGCGCCGCCGCGGTCGCGATCCTGTTGCTTCTCGCCGCGCCCGCGCTCGGACTGCGGACGGGGATGCCGACGATCGCTGTCGTGCCGCACGATGCCGACTCACGCGAGGGTCACGCGCTCGTGGCGCGGGCGTTCGGGGTCGGTGCGCCGAGCCGGCTCCAGGTGATCGTGAACGATCGCGACCTGGCGCGTGCCAGGGCTGTCCTTCGGCGCGATCCGGGGATCGCCGCGGTCACGCCCGCGCAGCGAGCCGGTGGCCGTGCGCTGCTCACCGCCGTCCCCACGGCCGGTGAGGGCAGCCGCGAGCTGCGATCGACGATCGACGCCGTGCGGGCCGAGCTCCCCGCCAGCGCGCTGGTGGGCGGTCCGGCGGCCGAGAACCAAGACCTCGAGCGCGCGCTCGTCTCGCGGCTCCCGCTGGTGGTCGGCGTCATCATGGGCCTCGGATTCCTGCTCCTGGTGGTGCTGCTGCGGGCGCCGCTCGTCGCCGCGGCGGCGGTCGCCCTCAACCTGCTCGCGACCGCGGCGGCGTTCGGCGTCGCGCGGTTCGTGTTCCAGAACGGAGCGCTCGAGGGGGTCCTGGGCTTCGAGTCGCAGGGATTCGTGGACGCGTGGGCGCCGATCTTCTTCTTCGCCCTCGTGTTCGCGCTGGCGATGGACTACACGGTCTTCCTCTTGGCGACGATCAAGGAGGCGTACGAGCGCACCCGAGACGCCCGCGAAGCCGTCGTCGAGGGTCTAGCCGGGACGGGCCGTGTGATCAACGCGGCCGCCGCGGTCATGGTCGTGGTGTTCATGACGTTCGCGCTCGCGGGCCCGATCCCGCCCAAGGAGATGGGCTTCATTCTCGCGGTCGCGGTGCTGCTCGACGCCACGCTGGTTCGGCTGCTGCTGCAGCCGGTCGTCCTGCGCCTGCTCGGCCCGCGCGCCTGGTGGATGCCGGCGTGGTTGGATCGCCGGCTACCGGAGGTCGGACTGTCTCACGACATGCCGGAGGCTGAGTCCCGGCTACGCCGAACCGCTCCCGCTATTCCCTGCCCCGCTCGCGGCGCTCCTTGAGCTGCGTGATGCCGAGCCAGATCAGGAAGCCGATCACCGGGATGAAGTAGGCGATCCCGGTCAGCCAGTGCCCGGCGTGCGCGAAGTACATCGTGCCGCAGTCTGGCAGCCGCCGCGCGTCAGGTGTTGGCCTGTGAGAGCAGCCACAGCGCCAGGCTCGTGAAGCCGATCATCACCGCGAGCATCCAGTACTGCGAGCGCACCGCCAGCTTGGCGTCGTCGTAGAGCGCCAGCGCGCGATCGTGCGCCAGCGTCAGGCCCGCGGCGTGGCCGGTCACCACGAACGCCACCTGCCAGTACCACGTGGCAGTCGAGCCGATCAAGCCGTAGTCGATCTGGTTGCCGGCGGTGCCGAACAGGTCGGATCCGTCGCCGAGCGGGTCGGAAGCCAGGAAGATGATCGACTGACCGCGGAACAGCAGGTAGGTGAAGTAGTGCGCCATCACGTAGGCGAACGCGATCGGCACCAGCGAATGCGCGAACGCGCGCGAGAGGGTCTCGGTGTCGAAGCCGCCGCCGACGCTTCGGGCCCCGAGCACGCCCAGGCGGTAGAAGCCGAACACGAGCAGGATCGCCACGATCAGCCCGAGCAGGAACGCCAGCTCGAAGGCCGGCTGCGGAGACAGCCCGACGTCTCGGAAGAAGCGGGCCAGGTCAGGGGAGATGCCGGTCCAGATCGGGGCCTCGCCCGCGCCGTCGAAGGTGACCGAGCCGATCATCACGGCCAGCAGCGCCGCGGTGCCCGCGCCGGCCTTGAGGTGTGCGAGCCCGGACAGCAGCGGCCGCAGCCCGACCACCCGATCGCGCGTCTCGAAGACCGATATGCGCGAGAACAGGTTGAAGTAGACGGAGTAGGCCTCGCCGCGGGCGCACCACGCCTCCACGCCGTAGAGGGCCATCGCGATGAACGTGAGCGCCGAGTAGACGAGCGTGGCGACGGCGACCGTGTGCGGTTCGTCGCCGCCCGAGCGGACCAGCTCCAGGGTCGCGAACGCGAACACGCCGGCGGCGGCCGGCCAGTGCCCGAGGCGCTCGGGATAGGTCAGCGGCGCGGGCAGCCCGCCGCGCGCGGCCCGTGCGGCCGTCCACCCCACCGCGCGCCCGATCGCCCGCCAGGGGTTGAAGGCACGAAAGACGTCGCCGAACAGCACGCTCACGGGCACCAGCCCGATCCAGAAGATCACGAAGACGAAGGTCGGGGCGAAGTTGGCCGCCGGGCTCTGGGTGCCCTGCAGGCCGGTGTAGATCACGACACCGAACAGGGCGACGCCGATCGCGCCGCAGAGGAACTCCACCGGCTGGCTTCCCAGGACTCGCCCGATGCCGCCGGGCAGCGGCCGCCAGCGATCGCGCTCGAGCCTCGGCTCCGGCCAGAGGACGGCGAGCGCCACGAAGGAGATCACCAGCACCATCGCGGCGGCCCAGCCGAACAGCCATTCGGGGATCGGCAGGTCTGCGCGCCCCAGGAGGCCGCCCGCGTGCGCGAAGAGGACGATCACGACGGGCCGACGAGCAGGTGGGCAAGGAGTGGCTCCTCGCCCGCGTCCTCCGCGGCGTGGCTTTCGAGCTCGAAGGCGCCTTCTGCGTCGGCCTTGAACCGGAAGCGCGCCGGCTTGCCGGGCGCCGCCTCCTTCTCGATGTCGTATCCGTGCAGGTGGATCTCGTCCGGCACGTCAGAGCTGACCACGATCCGCACGATGTCGTTCTTGGCCACCCTGATCGTCTGGGCGTCGCCGACCAGCACACCGCTCTTGACGCTGATCCGGGCCACCGGCGGCGCGCTGTCGGCCGGGACGGTCTGACTGGGGGCGCCGCTGTTGCTCTGGCTCGGCTTCGAGTCGTTGTCGTCGTCGCCTGGCTGGGCGACGATGAAGGCCACCACCGCGACCGCGAGCGCGGCGACGATCAGCCCGATCCGCTGGTTCCTGGACATGGCGGCGGGGAAGTATGGCAATCGCGCGCAAGCGCGAGGCAGGGACCTTTCACCCGCCCTCAACACACGAGTCACAGGAGTGTCACGGGATGGCGGCCGCGAGCGCCGATGCTGCCCGTGAGATGTCCTACGTCGATCTTCACTTCCATCTGCTTCCCGGGGTCGACGACGGCCCGGGCGACATGGACGCCAGCCTCGACCTCGCCCAGGCGGCGGTCGCCGAGGGCACCGACACGGTCGTCGCCACTCCTCACGTACGCACGGGCGCCGGCATCACCGACCCGGTCGAGATCCACGCTCGCGTGCTGGAGCTGCGGTTCGCGCTCGACGCCGCCCGGATCCCGCTCGAGGTCCGCTGCGGGGGCGAGCTGGACCACGAGCTGGTGGGCCGGATGCGCCAGAGCGAGCTGGAGCTGATCGCGCAGGGGCCGACCGGGGCGCGCTGGCTGCTCGTGGAGATGCCGTTCCACGGGGTCGGTCCGGACTTCCACGAAGCCACCGCGGACCTGCGCGATCGCGGTTTCGGCGTGCTCGTGGCACACCCCGAGCGCAGCGCCGACGCCAGCCTCGACGGAGCCGCCGGTCTCAGGCGCGAGCTCGGGGCGGGCTCGCTCGCCCAGCTGAACGCGCTATCGCTGACCGGCGATCACGGCGAGGAGGCATGCAGCGCGGCCTGGGAGCTCGTCGCCGAGGGCCTGGTCGCCGTCGTGGCGTCAGACGCGCACGGGCCGACCCGCCCGCCCGCGCTGGCGCTGGCCCGCCGCACGATGCTGGAGGTCGGCATCTCGCGCAGCACCGCCGAGTCCCTGATCGGCTCGACACCACACCGCCTGCTGGCGACCGGCATCGCATCGCGGCGGCCCGTGGCGGCCTGAGCGCCGCGACGGTCCGAAACAGCAGCGGCGAAGGGGGCTGGACGATTTTCTGCCGCTATTCGGAAGAACCTCGTCCCACCCCCGGAGCCTGGACCCGGTGGGTCGAAAAGACCAGGCGCCCCGGCCCTACCCCCTTATCGCTGCCGTTCAGCGGCGCTCAAGAACCGAAGCTACGGTGCCAGCAGCGTCGCGGCTTCGTCGTCCAGCGGCGTGGGCCCTTCAGCGATCCGCGCCGCCGCCGGCGCCGCGTCGTCCGGGACCGGCGACTCCACGCTCGCCGCGGGCTGCTCCGGCGTCTGCGCGCCGTCGCGCCGCTCCGGGTCGAACCTGTACCCGACCCCGAAGTGCGTGTGGATGTAGTTCCAGTCCGGCGACACCTTCTCGAGCTTCTGGCGGACCTTGCGCACGAAGACGTCCACCGAGCGGTCGCCGTGGGCCATCGTGTAGCCCCAAACCGCCTGGTAGATCTCCTCGCGCTGGAGGACCTTGCCCTTCGCCTGCGCCAGCAGCTGCAGCACCTCGAATTCGCGCCGGGTCAGGTCCACGCTGGTCGTGCTCACGAACGCCTGGAACTGGTCGGCGCGGATCTCCAGCTCGCCCGCCACGAGCGGCCCGGTGTCCACGCGCGCCGAGGCGCGCTTGCGCCGCCGCACGACCGCCTCGACCCGCGCCAGCACCTCCTCGGGGTGACAGGGCTTCGTAACCCAGTCGTCGGCGCCCAGCCGCAGCCCGCGCACTCGCTGCGCGACGCTGGAGCGGCCGGTGCAGATCACGATGCCGAGCCCGGGCAGCGCCACGCTCACGCGCTCGAGGAACTCCCACGCGCCGGGGCCGAGCAGCGCGAGGTCCACCACCAGCGCGTTGACGCGCATGGCGACGAAATCCTCAGTGCGGGGCGGCGCCTCCAGACGCCGGTACTGCCAGCCCAGGTCGCTCGCACGCTTTACGAGCACCCGAACGAACCCCGAATCCGAGTCCAGGATCGCGAGACGCATGTCCGACATCTGCCGGCATCTTACGCACCCCCGCGACGACTCCCCTGCTTTTACAGCTTTTTCACAGCGAGTCAACGCCGTCGTAACGGACATTCCGCACGATGCTGGAACGCTCAGCAGCATGGAGGCAGCCCTTCAGAGACCACCGCTCAGGGCCGGTGAGCTCGAGGTGCGCCCGAGCGAGTTCCTGGTGCTCGTCAACGGCGAGCGGCTCCACCTGACCGTGCGCGAGCTGGAGCTGCTCACGGCGCTCGTGGAGCGGAGAAACAGGATCGTCACGCGCGAGGAGCTGTACCGCGAGGTGTGGGGCGAGCCCTACCGCAAGTCCGACCGATCGGTGGACGTCTACGTCGGCAAGCTGCGCCAGAAGCTGGAGCACGCCGTCCCCGGCCGGCGCTTCATCCACACCCATTTTGGGTTCGGCTACCGATTTGCCGCCGACTCGGATCGCCGCTGACGGCTTCACATCCTTTTTACAAGGGGGCGACAGCTGGATAACAGACTCGCCCTGGCCGCCGTAGAGAGTCAGCGCTGCACATGAACAACCTCAAGGAGAAAACCGTATGAGGAAGCTCCTCACGCTCGCCGCGTGCGGCGTCATGGCCCTTGGAGCGGCCGCCTGTGGTAGCGACGACAACAACGACAGCAGCGGCAGCGGCGGCGGTGGTGGCGGGGGCAACCTCTCCGGCACCATCAAGATCGACGGCTCCAGCACCGTGGCCCCGTTCGCCCAGGCCGCCCAGGAAGCCTTCCAGGCCGAGAACCCGGACGTGAAGATCACGGTCGGCACGTCCGGCACCGGCGGCGGCTTCGAGAAGTTCTGCGCCGGCGAGACCGACATCTCGGACGCCTCGCGTCCGATCAAGCCCGACGAAGAGGTCCCGCTCTGCAAGAAGGAGGGGATCAAGTACGACGAGGTCCAGGTGGCCAACGACGGCATCGCCGTCGTGACCAACAAGAACCTCAAGGTCGACTGCCTCACGATCGCCCAGCTCAAGCAAGCTCTGGAACAAGGGCTCGAAGGTCAAGAGCCTGAGCGAGATCGACCCGTCGCTGCCGGACACGACAGCTCACGCTGTTCGGTCCGGACACCGACTCGGGCACGTTCGACTTCTTCACCGACAGGATCAACGGCGAGGAAGGCGTCTCGCGCGAGGACTACCAGCCGTCGGCCGACGACAACGTGCACGGTGCAGGGCGTCACGGGCTCCGACGGCGGGCTCGGCTACTTCGGCTTCTCCTACTACGAGCAGAACAAGGACAAGCTGAACCTGGTCGGCGTCGGCGAGAAGCGCTGGCTCGAAGTGCATCGCGCCGTCGACGCGAGGACGATCCAGGACGGCACCTACAAGCCGCTCTCGCGGCCGCTGTTCATGTACCCGAGCGAGAAGTCGCTCGCCGCGGCCTGAGGTCAAGGCGTTCATGGACTACGTGATCGAGAACTACGAGACGATCGCGGAGGCCGCGCAGATCGTGCCGATGACCCAGGAGCAGGCCGACAAGGGCAAGAAGGAGCTCCAGACGGCGGAGAGCGCAACGCCGGCGATGGAGGCCTCCGCAGTACCGGCAGCAGGTGCGCGCCCCGTCCCCGCATTGGGGGCGGGGCGCCGCCGCTGGGGCGAGGAGATCATCAAGGTGCTGCTGATCCTGGCGGCGCTGATCTCCGTCCTCACGACCACCGGGATCGTGATCGCGCTGCTGCGGGAGACGATCGACTTCTTCGGCAGCGTCGGCCTCTGGGACTTCCTCTCGGGGGGCAAGTGGACGCCACTCTTCGAGCCGCCCAGCTTCGGCGTTCGGCCGCTCGTGATCGGGACCTTCCTGATCACGTTCATCGCCCTGGCGGTGGCCGCGCCGCTCGGGCTCGGCGCCGCGATCTACCTGTCCGAGTACGCGCGGCCGCGGGTGCGCAAGACGCTCAAGCCGATTCTGGAGCTGCTCGCCGGGGTGCCGACGATCGTCTTCGGCTACTTCGCGCTGACCTTCTTCACGCCGAACATCCTGCAGGACCTGCTGCACGTGAAGGTCGACATCTTCAACGCCCTCGCCGCCGGGATCATCATGGGGTTCATGGTCATCCCGACGGTGGCGTCCGTCGCCGAGGACGCGATGTCGTCGGTGCCGCAGTCGCTGCGGGAGGGCGCCTACGGTCTCGGCGCCTCCAAGCTCCAGGTCTCGCTGCGCATCGTGTTCCCCGCGGCGTTGTCCGGAATCGTCGCGGCGATCGTGCTGGGCGTCTCGCGCGCGGTCGGCGAGACGATGATCGTTCTGCTGGCGTCCGGTCAGGTGGCCAACAACAGCCTCGACCCGCGCGAGCCGCATCTGTCGCTGGCCTCGTTCATCGGCTCGACCGCCGGTGGCGACACCCCGACCGGGAGCATCGAGTACAAGACGATCTTCGCCGTCGGGATGCTGCTGTTCGTGATCACCCTGATCATGAACCTGATCTCGATCCGCTTCGTGCGGAAGTACAGGCAGGTGTACGAGTGAGCGTCACCACCGCCACCGGGCAGGCCATCGAGCCCGCCCCGACCAGCCGGCGAGCGAAGGACCTCGCCTTCCGGCTGCTGCTGCTGGCCTGTCTCGGTGCCGCGATCCTGCTGCTCGGCGTGCTGCTGGGCGACGTGATCGTCGACGGCGCCGGCAGCCTCACTCCGGACTTCCTCACGAGCTTCACCTCGATCGACGCCGGCAAGGCGGGCATCGAGGCGGCCTTCTGGGGCACGATCTGGCTGATGGTCATCTGCGCGGCCTTCATCATCCCCGTGGGCGTCGCGACGGCCATCTACCTCGAGGAGTACGCCGACAGCGAGCGCTGGTACAACCGCCTGATCGAGGTCAACATCCAGAACCTCGCCGCGGTTCCCTCGGTCGTCTACGGGATTCTGGGGCTCGCCTTCCTCGTGCGCGGGGCGCTCTCGTTCGGGAGCACGGTCCTGGCCGGCGGGCTCACGCTCGGTCTCCTCGTGCTGCCGGTGGTGATCATCTCCGGTCGCGAGGCCATCCGGGCCGTGCCCCCGTCGATCCGCGAGGGCTCGATGGCGCTCGGGGCCACCCAGTGGCAGACGATCCGGCGGCAGGTGCTGCCGGCCTCGATACCCGGCATCGCCACGGGCGTGATCCTGGCGCTTTCGCGGGCGATCGGCGAGACTGCGCCCCTGATCGTGGTGGGGGCCGCCACGGTGATCGCCTTCAACCCCGAGGGCCTCGACTCGCAGTTCACCGCGCTGCCGATTCAGATCTTCGACTGGATCAGCCGGGCATCCAACGACGTGAACAACTACAAGCCCCTCGCAGCGGCGGCGATCCTGGTGCTGATGATCATGCTGGTACTGATGAACAGCATCGCGATCTGGCTACGAAATCGATACGAGCAGAAGTGGTAGGTGATCTAGAGTGCCCGATCAGCCCGTGACCGAGCCGAAGGACAGACAAGAGGAGGAGCAGGAGCGCGGGCTGAGCCAGCGCATCGGAGTTCGGCAGGATGCGCCTGACGGCGATCGGCCCGTGGCTTCCCAAGAGCGGACACGCGAGGCCATCTTCGGCCTCGAGGACGTGCAGGTCTCATACGGCCCCAAGCCGGCGGTGCGCGGAGTCAACTTCGACATCGCCAAGAACGAGATCACGGCGCTGATCGGCCCCTCGGGCTGCGGCAAGTCCACGCTGATCCGCTGCCTCAACCGGATGAACGACCTGATCCCGGGCGCTCGCGTCGAGGGCAAGGTCATCTACCACGGCCAGGACCTCTACGCCCCGCAGGTCGACGCCGTCGAGGTGCGCAAGCGCATCGGCATGGTGTTCCAGAAGCCCAACCCGTTCCCCAAGTCGATCTACGACAACATCGCCTTCGGGCCGCGCGTGCTCGGCATGAAGGGCAACATGGACGAGATCGTCGAGGGCGCGCTGAAGAAGGGTGCGCTCTGGGACGAGGTCAAGGACCGTCTCAAGACCAACGCCTTCGGCATGTCGGGCGGCCAGCAGCAGCGCCTCTGCATCGCCCGCTGCCTCGCGGTCTCGCCGGACGTGATCCTGATGGACGAGCCCTGCTCGGCACTGGACCCGATCTCCACCGGCAAGATCGAGGACCTGATGATGGAGCTGAAGCAGAACTACTCGATCGTCATCGTCACGCACAACATGCAGCAGGCGGCGCGAGTGTCCGACAAGACCGCGTTCTTCACGGTCGAGCTGGACGACGACGAGCACCGCTCCGGGCGTGTCGTCGAGTTCGACGACACCGAGAAGATCTTCACCAACCCGGCCGACCCGCGCACCGAGGCGTACGTGACCGGCAAGGTCGGGTAGGCGCAGCGTGCCTGACACAGCTCGCACCCACTTCCAGGAAGAGCTCGCCAAGCTCGAGGAGCAAGCGCTCGGCGGACTCGACATGGTGGTCGAGGCGCTCGACCGCGCGCTCGAGACGGTCCAGCAGCAGGACGTCGAGCTGGCCAGCATGGTGATCGCGGACGACGATCGCATCGACGGCCGCTACCTCGAGGTACATCAGGGCGTCCTGTCGTTGCTGGCCCGCCAGGCGCCGGTGGCCGGCGACCTGCGGCTGGTGGCCGCCCTGCTCCACATCATGAAGAACATCGAGCGCATGGGCGACCAGTGCGTGAACATGGCCAAGCTCGTGCCGCTGGCCGGTCACGAGCCGCCGTCGGACCCGCGCATCCTGGCCGACATCCAGCAGATGGGCGAGCAGGCGCGCTCGCAGGTGGTGCAGTCCAAGCAGGCATTCCAGCGGCGCGACACCGACCTGGCCCAGGACCTGGTCCGCCAGGACGACCAGATCGACCGCCTCAACCGAGACGTGTTTGGCCTCGCGCTCGAGATCGGCGACGACGCCGACAGGCGCGAGTGGGCAATGCACATGACGCTGGTCGCTCGCTGTATCGAGCGGATCGGCGACAATGCCGTGGACATCGGCGAGCAGACCGTATTTGTCGTCACCGGTCTGTTCCGGGAGTTCGAGGACGCCTCGCATCCGGAGCTCGCTCGCCCGTCCACCGCTTGATCTGCGCCTGCATCGACATCGGGAGCAACACCACCCGGCTGCTGGTGGCAGATGCGGGCGACGGACAGTTGCGCGAGCTGGTCACCCAGCGGGCCTTCACGCGGATCGGGAAGAGCATGTCCTCCACGCGGCTCGATCCCGTCGGACAAGATCGCCGAGACGGCCGAGGTGGTCGCCACCCAGGCCAACGTGGCGCGCGAGGTGGGCGCCGAGCAGATCGTGGCGGTGGCGACCGCGGCGATCCGCAACGCGCCCAATCGCGAGGCGCTGCTGGTCGCCGTGGAGGAGGCGGGCGGCATGGCGCTGGAGATCCTGTCTGGCGAGGAGGAGGCGCGCCTGTCCTTCGTGGGCGCCACGCGCACGCTGCTGCAGCCCGCGGAGGGGACGATCGCGGTGATCGACGTCGGGGGCGGCTCCAGCGAAATCGCGGTCGGCGAGCAGAACGGCCGGATGGCGTGGTCGGCGTCGTTTCGGATCGGCTCGGGCTTCCTCGCGGACTCCTACCTGCGCGGCGACCCGCCCTCGGTGGACGAGCTGGAGAAGGTGCGCCGGCACGTGGCCGGCACGTTCGAGGGCCTGGAGCCGCCGCCGGCGCGAGAGGCGGTCGCCGTGGGCGGCACGGCCACCTCGCTGCGCCGGCTGCTCGGCGCCGAGCTGTCGCACGAGACGCTTGAGCGCGGCATCCGCGTGCTCTGCACGACCCCGATCGCGGAGGTGGCCGCCCGCTTCGAGCTCGATCCCGAGCGGGTGCGCCTGCTGCCTGCCGGCATCCTCGTGCTGGAGGCGATCTCGGACCTGCTGGCGCTGCCGCTGCGGATCGCCCGCGGCGGGCTGCGCGAAGGTGTGCTCCTCGAGCTCGTCGAGGGGAGGCGGCTAGCTTGAGATGGCCTTCGACTCGCGTGGGCGCAGCAGCACCATGAGCTCGCCCCGGTCGACTCCCGCCAGCCCGCCCTTCTTCATGCCGCACGTGCGCGCCGGTCAGGGAGTGGACCGCGGCCGAGAAGTCGGGATCGTGGCCGACCAGCAGCACGTCGTCGCCCAGCCCGGCCGCCAGCGCCTCGGCGTCGAAGGGCCCGCCCGCGAGCTTCGGCTCCAGCTGTGGCTCCACGCCGCCGAGCTGGTCGCACGCGATGCGCGCGGTGTCCGCCGCGCGCACCTTGGGACTGGTCAGGCACGCGTCGATCTCGACGCCGATCGCCTTCAGGGCGGCGCCCGCGGCGCGCGCCTGCTCGCGCCCCTTGTCGGTGAGGGGACGCTCGGAGTCGGGGGAGCCCTCGGCCGCATCTCCGTGCCGCAACAACCAAATCATCGCGATGCGCCACCATAGAGGCTGACCGAATGGAAGCTGTTACCGCATCGCCACCTGCACCCGAGCTCGACTCGCCCGAGCTCTACTCCAACCGCGAGCTGTCCTGGCTGCAGTTCAACGAGCGAGTGCTGGAGCTGGCCGAGGACGAATCGCTGCCCCTGTTGGAGCGCGTCAAGTTCCTCGCCATCTACGCCTCCAACCTGGACGAGTTCTACATGGTGCGCGTGGCCGGGCTGCACGACCAGGTCGACGCCGGGATCGACGCGCGCGGCCCGGACGGGCTGTCGCCGGGCGAGACGATCGTGCGGATCGCCGAGCGCGCCCGCGACCTGGGCCACCGCCACTCGCACCAATGGGACGAGGCCGTGCGCCCCGAGTTGGCCGAGCAGGGGATCCGGGTGGTCGACTGCGCCGATTGCGAGGGCGAGGAGCTCGAGGCCATCGACCGGCAGTTCTCCGAGCAGATCTTCCCCGTGCTCACCCCGCTCGCCGTCGGGCCGGGGCGGCCATTCCCCTACATCTCCAACCTCTCGCTCTCGCTTGCCGTGTGGCTGCGTGACCCGGTCTCCGGGACCGAGACCTTCGCCCGCGTGAAGGTGCCGAAGGAGGTGCTGCCGCGCTTCGTCCCGATCCGCAACGACGTGTTCGTGCCGCTCGAGACGATCATCGCGCGCCACCTCGACCAGCTCTTCCCCGGCATGGAGATCCTCCGGCACGACATCTTCCGGGTCACGCGCGACGCCGACTTCACGGTCTCGGACGAAGCCGACGACCTGCTGCGGGCGGTCGAGGACGAGCTGCGGCGCCGGCGCTTCGGCGAGGTGGTCCGGCTCGAGATCTCGTCCTCGATGGATCCCGAGATGCGCTCGTACCTCGTCGAGCAGCTCGGAATCGAGGAGACCCAGGTGATCGACGTCGAGGGGCTGCTCGACCTCGAGGACCTGTGGGCGCTCTACGAGGTCGAGGGTCACCGCGAGCTGCGCGACCCGCCCTGGACGCCCGTGACCCAGCCGGCGTTCGCCGAACCCGACCACGGCAAGGCGGACGTGCTGGCCGCGATCCGCGCCAGCGACCTGTTAGTCCACCACCCGTACGACTCGTTCGCGTCGAGCGTCGAGCGCTTCATCCAACAGGCGGTGGCCGACCCGGACGTGCTGGCGATCAAGATGACCGTGTACCGCACCTCCGACGACTCGGAGCTGGTGCCGTCGCTGATCCGCGCGGCCGAGCGCGGCAAGCAGGCCGTCTGCCTGGTGGAGCTGAAGGCGCGCTTCGACGAGCGCCAGAACATCGAATGGGCGCGCTCCCTGGAAGAGGCGGGTGCGCACGTGGTGCACGGGCTGCCCGGGCTCAAGACCCACGCCAAGGCGCTGCTGGTGGTGCGCCGCGAGGGCGCGGGCGTGCGCCACTACGTGCACATCGGCACCGGCAACTACCACGCCAAGACCGCCCGGCTGTACGAGGACTTCGGCCTGTTCACGACCGATCACGACATCGCCGCCGACGTGGCGGAGCTGTTCAACACGCTCACCGGGGCCGCGCGCTCGCCGACCTTCCGCAAGGTCATCACGGCGCCCGAGGACATGCGGCCCTGGTTCCTCGACCAGGTGCGGCGGACGATCGAGGCGCACGAGGCGGGCAAGGAGGCGCGCATCGTGCTCAAGCTGAACTCGCTGGTGGACCCGCGCTGCATTCGCGCCCTCTACGAGGCCTCTCAGGCCGGCGTGGACGTGGACGTGAACGTGCGCGGCATCTGCTGCCTGCGCGCGGGCGTGCCCGGCGTGTCCGAGAACATCCAGCGTGATCTCGGTCGTCGGCCGCTTCCTCGAGCACTCCCGGCTGTACGGCTTCCGGCGCGGCGACGAACGGCTGTGGTGGATGGGCTCGGCAGACCTCATGCCCCGCAACCTCGACACCCGCGTGGAGCTGCTCGTGCCGATCGAGCAGGCCGCCCTGCGAGACGAGCTGGAGGACACGGTCGACCGCTGCCTGGCCGACGACACCTTCGCCTGGGAGCTGCGCCCGGACGAGTCATGGGAGCGCCGGCGCGGCGGTAACCGCAGCGCGCACCGCGAGCTGATGGAACGCGCTCTGGAGCGGGCCACGGTCGACGCGGTGTGATGGCAGCCGGGGGCTCGCGCCCCCGGACCCCCGCGAAGATTGGCTTCGCGCCTCGCTCCAGGCGAGCTAGCGCCGGTACTCGGCCGCCTCACGGCAGTCGCAGCCCCAAGCGCCGCTTCAGCTCGAGCACTCGCGCGGCGGAGCGTCGCACGCGCTCGCGGAACTGCGGCGAGCGCCGGGCGAGAGCCAGCAGCCGCGGGTGGACCTCGTTCCAGCTGGCGCTCCCCGTCATGAGGATCAGGTCGGCGCCGGCGCGCACGGAACGCTCGGCGGCCGTCGCCACCCCGGAGCGCTCGAGCACCGCCTGGGCCTCGATGCTGTCGGTGATCGTCACGCCGTCGAAGCCGAGCTGCCGGCGCAGCAGCTCGGTCGCGACGCGCGGCGACTGAGACGCGATCCGGTTCGGGTCGAGCGCCGGGTAGAGGGCGTGCGACAGCATCACGAGCGGCACCCCGGCGTCGATGGCGGCGCGGAACGGGCCGAGCTCGGCGGTGCTGGTGGTGCCGGCGTCGTCGGTGTTCACCCGTGCGCCGCCCAGGCCGGGGAAGTGCTTCGCCGTGGCCGCCAGCCGCGCCGACCACATGCCGCCGACCGCGGCCCGGGTGCGATTCGCCGCCCCCGCGGCGCCTCCGGTGAAGGCCCGCGAGCTCATCGCGGCGTCCCCGGCGACGGGCACGTCTGCCACCGGCGCGAGGTTCACGTTCACGCCTGCCCCGCGCAGCTGGAGCGCGGCGGCGCGCGCCGAGCGCCGCACCATCGCGGGGTCCCCCTGCAGCGGCTGGCCGGTGGCCGGCCCCGCCCACCCCACCGTGCGCACCTCTCCGCCCTCCTGGTCGACCATCACCAGAGCGCCGTTGCGGGCACTGCGCTGGAGCGCGCCCGTCAGGCGCCGCCACTGCGCGGGCGTCGCGGCGTTGAAGCCGAACAGGATCACCCCTGCGGTCTCGCCCGCGCGCAGGCGGCGCCGAATGTATGCCGGCGGGCGCGTGCCCTGGAAGCTGGAGACGGTCAGCTGCCCGACCTGCTGGCGCAGGCTGAGGCGGTCGACGGCCTCTCGCACCTCTTGAGCAGAGCGGTCCCCGGCGTGCGGCTCGGGCGGCGCGCCGTCGTCCCCGCCTCCGACCGCGATGCCCGCCGCGAGGGCCAGCAGCGCCGCGCCCCCCAGCAGGCCGAGGCGCCGGCGCGCCGCGGGGTCACTCGACAGCGGCACGCTCCGGCCGGGACGGCGCTCCCTTCTCCTCGAGGCCCGCCCAGCGGCACCCTTCGGTCAGCTGCGCCAGCCCGAACCCGTCCACGGGGCCGAGGGCGCCCGTGCCCTGAAGGCCGCCCTCGGCCACGCGCTGGGCGCCCCAGGCCAGGATGCGGCCGGTGAACGTGTAGCCGTCCACGCCCGCGATGCTCACCTGGGCGAGCTCGCGGCCGCCGGAGTCGTAGGCGATCGCGACGATCTGAGAGCCCGACTTCGAGCGCGCCTCGGCGTCCGGGCCGCCGGTGGAGCCCTTGACGAAGCGCCGGCCCGCGGCCTTGAGCAGGTTCGACACGCCGGGGAGCGTCGTGCCCATCGACATCACCTGCATCGGGCGCGAGAGCGGGCCGAACCAGCCGAGATAGGCGTTCACCTCACGCAGCTGGGGAGCCACCCTCGGCAGCGCGAAGTGCTCCGAGCTGCCGACCGAGACTCCGTCGCGCTTCTTCGAGCCGATCTGGAAGCTCCTCACCCGCTTGGCGCCCCGCTCGGTCTGGACCCGGCCGTCCCGGAAGCCGAAGCTCGGGTCGGCTACCGCCCCGACGGTCGAGGCCATCGTGCCTCCGCTCATGCCGGCCTTGCCCGCGATGAAGTAGCCGATGTCCACCCGCACCGCCGCCTCGCCCGCGCGTTCCAGCACCAGGCCGCCCGCGAAGTTGCCCGGCACCCAGTCGTACCCGAAAGCGGTCAGCATCCCGCTCCCCGAGCGCTCCGCGGCCACTCCGTAGCGCTCGAATACCTCCCGGATGAAGGCCGGCTCCCCGGTCGAGTCGATGTAGTGCGCTCCGACGGAGGAGGCCGCCCCGGCCGCCGGCGCGCCCCAGCGGGCGAACGGGCCGACGGTGGTCACGAGCACGTCGCCGCGCTCGATCAGCGCCCGCACGGTGTCGGGGGCGGCCACGTCCGCGACGGCCGTCTCGAGCCCACCCAGCTCGGCCGCCATGGCCTCCAGGCGCTCGCGGCCGCGCGCCGCGAGCACCGGGCGCAGCCCGCGTTCGACCATTCCCTCGGCGGCCAGCCGGCCGGTGTAGCCGGTGGCGCCGAACAGGACGATGCGGCCGGCCATCAGTCCGCTTGGCGGCGCTCCTCGAGCACGGAGCGGATCCGCTCCATCGCCTCGGGGGCCGCGCGCTCGACCCGTTTGAGGTCCCACCCGGTGAGGGTCACCAGCCGCACCGGCGTCGTCGCCGTGACGGTGGCGTTGCGCAGGGTCCGCTCGATCAGTCCCATCTCGCCGAAGAAGTCACCGGGGCCGAGATCCGCCACGTGCTCGCCGCCGCGAGTGACCTCCGCCCGACCTTCCTCGATGGCCATGAACTCGTAGGAGAAGTCGCCCTCGCGTACGAGCTCGCGACCCTCCTCGACGGATACCTCCGTGGCGAACGGGGCGATTTGGGCGAGCTCCTCGTCGCCGACCTCCTTGAACAGCGGGATCGACTTCAGCCTGCTGGCATCCAACGGTGCGACCTCCTGGCTCGCGGTTGGCGCGACTCTACCCGTACCATCCAATCCCGCGTCGCCATGTTGGCCCGATCCGTCTCAGTCGCCTTGCTCAACCGGCTCCGCGAGGGGCGCGTTCAGCTCGTAGACGCACGCGGGCCGCGGACCTTCGGGCCGCCCGACGTGCCCCTGGCGGCGACCGTGCGGGCGCACGACAACCGCTTCGTGGCAGCCCTGCCGCGTGGCAGCCTCGCCCTCGCCGAGAGCTACGCGGACGGCGCCTGGGACAGCGACGACCTCGTGAGCCTTGTGCGCATCGGGGCCCGCGAGCTGCCTCGCATCGACCGCTGGCGCGCCCCGGTCGCCCCCCTGCTGAGCGCCCTCACGCGCGTCCCGCGCAACACCCGCGCGGCCTCCAAGCGCCATGTCGCGGCGCACTACGACCTGGGCAACGAGATGTTCCGGCTCTTCCTCGACGAGTCGATGACGTACTCGTGCGCGTTCTTCGAGTCCCCGGAGATGTCCCTGGCGGAGGCGCAGGAGGCGAAGCTGGACCGCGTGTGCCGCAAGCTCGAGCTGAGCCCCGACGATCACCTGCTGGAGATCGGCACGGGCTGGGGGTCGTTGGCGCTGCACGCGGCGGGGCGCTACGGCTGCCGCGTGACCACCACGACGATCTCGCGCGAGCAGCACGCCGTTGCCGTGGAACGGGTGCGGGACGCCGGGTTGGCGGATCGCGTGACCATCCTGCTCGAGGACTACCGCGACCTGCGCGGGCGATTCGACAAGCTCGTGTCGATCGAGATGATCGAGGCGGTCGGCTGGCAGTACTTCGACACGTTCTTCCGGCGCTGCGGGACGCTGCTGCGCCCGGACGGGCTGATGTTGCTGCAGGCGATCACGGTCGCCGACCGTGCCTATGAGCTCGAGAAGGCCACTCGCTCGTTCATCAAGCAGCTGATCTTCCCCGCAGGATGCCTTCCGTCGGTCGAGGTGATCCAGCGCTGCGTGGACCGCGTAACAGATCTGAGGATGCTCGATCTCGAGGACATCACGCGATCACTACCCCGAAACGCTGCGGCGCTGGCGCGAAAACTTCGTACGTAGCGCCAATCGCGCCGCCGACTTGGGGTATGACCTGCGCTTCCGACGGCTGTGGGAGCTTTACTTCGCCTGGTGCGAGGGCGGGTTCAGGGAGCGCAGGATCGGCGACGTGCAAGCGCTGTTCGCCAAGCCGTCCTACCGCGGCTCCGACTCGCTCCCGAACCGGAACCAGGTTCTGACCCAGAGTTGAAGCCAGGCACGCTGAACTACGTTCGCCGCGGCAGGGGCGAGCCGCTCGTGTTGATTCACGGGCTGGGCGCCGAGCTGATGGTCTGGGAGCCGGTGATGGAGCGCCTCGCCAGCGAGCGCGACGTGATCGCCGTCGACCTGCCCGGCTTCGGAAACTCGCCCGGGCTGCGCAACGGAGACCAGCCGACGCCGCAGGTGCTGGCCGGGTCGGTGGCTTCGCTGCTCGACGATCTCGGCGTCCGGCGCGCCCACGTGGCCGGCAACTCGCTCGGCGGGTGGGTGGCGCTCGAGCTGGCCAAGGCCGGCCGAGCCCTCTCGGTCGCCGGGCTCTGCACAGCCGGGCTATGGTCGCGGCCGCTGGGGCCGCGCCCGGGACGCGATGTGCGTCGGCTCGGGCAGAGGCTGCTCCCGGCCCTGCCGACGATGCTGCGCAGCGCGAGGGGGCGCCAGCTGGTGCTGGGCGGCTCGGTGGCCCACCCCGAGCGTGTGCCGCCCGAGGCAGCCACGCGACTTGTGAGGTCCTACCTGACCTCGGACGGGTACGAGAGCGCTGACAGCGCGATGCGCACGGCCGTCTTCTCGGGCTTCGAGGACATCCGGGTGCCGGTCACGCTCGCGTGGGGCGACCTCGACCAGATCGTGCGCAAGCCGCGCGAGACGCTGCCGGAGTGGCGCACGATCATGCTGCACGGCTGCGGGCACATCCCCACCTGGGACGACCCGGGCCAGGTGGCTCGGACGCTGCTGCTAGCGAGCACCTAGACCCCCGGCTGGCATCATGCGCAGCATGGGTGTGGCCCCACCTCCCGCCGTGCCGACCGGCGTGCTCTCTCGCATCCAGTCCGATCTGCGCTCGCAGCGCGCCGCGCGTGGGGGCTGGCCCCCGGGCGAGCTGTCATTCAGCCTGCGCCGCACGCGCGAGTTCGAGAGCGAGCCGCTGCCGCTGCTGCTGGAGATGTACGAGCGCTACGGCCCCGTGTTCGCGCTGCGCCTGCTCTACCTGCCCGTGGTCTTCGCGCTCGGCCCGGAGGCGAATCACTACATCACCGTGTCGCACGCATCGAACTTCCGCTGGCGCGACGGCTCGATGGGCGACCTGATCCCGCTGCTCGGTGACGGCCTGCTGACCACCGACGGGGACTACCACCGCCGCGCCCGGCGAATCATGCTGCCCGCCTTCCACCGCGAGCGCCTGGTCGAGTCCACGTCGATCATGGTCGAGGAGGCGGAGCGTGCGATCGAGGGGTGGCGGCCGGACGCTCGGCTCGACCTCTACACCTGGACGCGCCGCCTGGCGCTGCGCGTGGCGATGCGGGCGCTGTTCGGGTTCGACCCGGACCGACGGCGGCCGCGACGGGCGCATGGCCGAGGACTTCGAGGAGACGCTGGGCTACTGGGGCAAGGACTACGTGGTGCAGATGCTGCGCGGGCCGGGCTCGCCGTGGCGGGCGATGAACCGGTCACGGGCGGCGCTCGACCGGGTGATCTTCGACGAGATCGGCCGGCGGCGAGCGAGCGGCGAGCGCGGGGTGGACATCCTGTCGCTGCTGCTGGACGCCGAGGACGAGGACGGCTCGGGGCTGTCCGACCAGGAGCTGCGCGACCAGGTGATGACGCTGCTGTTCGCCGGGCACGACACGGCGACCTCCACCGTCACGTTCCTGTTCTACGAGCTCGCGCGCAGCCCGCACGAGATCGCGCCGCTCGTCGAGGAGGCGAACGCCACCGAGGACGTGATCGGCGGCATGCCGCGACTCGACATGGCGCTCGACGAGACGCTGCGCATGTACCCGCCGGCGTGGATCGGGCCGCGCCGCTCGATCGAGCCGTTCGAGCTGCACGGCATTCACGTGCCGGGCGGGGTGTTCGTCAACTACTGCTCGTGGGCGAGCCACCACCTCCCGGACGTGTTCGCCGAGCCGGAGCGCTTCCGGCCCGACCGTTTTGCGCCGGAGGCGAAGGCGGCGCTGCCGAAGGGCGCCTACGTGCCGTTCGGCGGCGGATCGCGCACCTGCATCGGGATGCGCTTCGGGCAGTTGGAGGTGAAGGCGATCGCAGCGAGCATCCTGCGGCGCTTCCAGCTCGACCTCGAGGATCCCGAGCTTCGGCCGTCGATCCGCCAGATGCCGACGCTCTCGCCACGCGGCGGGCTGCCGGTGGTGGTGCGCGCGCGGGCCTGAGGCTCGGTATTTGTTCAGGTCCGCTGTACGAACGGGTTTACAGCGGCTTTCGTCGGCCGCGTGGCCCTAGGTCTTGCCTGCGCGCCGATCGCGCCGTTGTCTAGTCCTTTTCACATCTTGAGGCGCGCTGTGTCTCGTCCGCTGCTCATCTTAGGTACGCGCCCATGCGCGGCACACCGCGGCGTGACGGAGCACCGGGTCCCCGACCCCCACGGGAAGCTCGGCGAAGATCGCCGAGACGCGGTTGTTGTAGGTCTCGCGCTCCTGCGCCGACCGCACCGAGACCGGCACGAGCGTGCGCACGGGCCGATCGGTCGACTCGCCGCGCGCGGCGAGCAGCTCTCGAAACGCGCCCGTGATGGCGGTCAGCACGACGTCGTTGACCGTGCCGCCGAGCCCCGACCGGACGCGCTTGACGTCCGTGAGATGGGCGCTGGCCCAGGCCCAGCGGCGGTGGGGGCCGATCGGTCCGTTCAGCGATGATCCGGGTGGGGGCCGAAGCACCCCGCTCATCGTGAGCAGGCCGCCCAAGCTCTCGAGCGCGGCCTCCATCGTGTCCCGCGGCGAACCGAGGGTGTCGCGGACTGCCAAGAGGGGACTCGCCGCGCGGTGGACGAGGGCTCGAAGTGCCAGCTCCACGCCTGGGGGTTGGCGCTCCGCCTGCCAGGCCCCGGGAGCCGGGAGGTCAGGATGACGCTCGGCGTCGAGCATGGTCGAGAGCAGCTCCGTGCCGGCGACGCCGTCGACCACGCAGTGGTGGACCTTCATCAGGAGCGCCCAGCGGTCACCTCGGAGGCCCTCGATCACCCACGTCTCCCAGAGTGGCTTGTGACGATCGAGCTGCTGCGACATCACCCGGCCGACGAGGTTGCGCAGTTCCTCGTCGCCGCCGGGCTTCGGAAGCCCGGTGCGGCGCAGGTGGTAATCGAGGTTGAAGTGGGGGTCATCGACCCAGACCGGGCGGCCGAGCGCAAGGGGCGTGAAATGGACCCGCTGCCGATAGCGCGGCACCCGCGCCAGGTGCGCCACCAGCATCCGGCGAAGCGCCGCTTGCGTCGGAGGTGGTCCCTCGAAGAGCGCCACCGACCCGATGTGCATGTGGCTGACGGCATCCTCCAGGTGGAGGAACGAGGCGTCCTGGAGGCTCAGTCGCTCCATCCGCCGGTCACCGCGAGGCCTTGCGCGCGGACACGAACTGCCCCAGCCGGCCACGCGCTGCTCGATGCACGTCAGCCCGCGCTCGCGGAGCCCGCGCGGCAGCTCGTCGCGGCCGAAGACCCGCGCGCCACTGATGCTCCGCACGGCCGCGTTGGTCAACGTGGCGGGCAGCGGCCCCCGGTTGCAGCTGGACAGCAGCGCCACCCGGCCCCCCGGAGCCACGACGCGCGCGAGCTCGTCGAGCGCTCGCGCGGGCTCTTCGACCAGGTACAGGGTCGCGAAGCAGCAGACAGCGTCGAAGGTGCGATCTCGAAACGGCAGGTTGGCGGCATCGCCGCGGAGATAGCCATGTTGGCGGCCATCGGCTCCGTGACCGCGCGAGCGAGCATGGTCTCCGAGGCGTCGATCCCGACGACCAAGCCGTCCTCGGCGGCGCGGGCGAAGGCGCGCGTGAAGTTCCCGGGCCCGCAGCCGATGTCCAGCACCCGCTCACCGGGAGCCAGCTCAAGCATCTCCAGGGCGATCAGCCGCTCATCGGCCATGGTCGGGCCCAGCCCCATCAGAAGACGTCCTCCGAGCGGACGCCACAGGCGCTCGTCGATGAGCGGCAGCGCACGGCTCACCATCAGTCGCTGGCCCGGGTGTGCACCAGTGGGGTCCTCGTCCCCGAGGAGATCGAGATAGCCATCCCCGGCCTCGCGCGTCGGCGGCCGGCGGGCGGGCTCGAACAGATCGAGTGCACGCTCGATCGCTGGGCGCTTCGATCGCCCGCACGGATTCGGGGACCGGGTTGTGTGCTCAGCGCCATGGTCGTCCAGGGGGACGCGTGTGGTGATCGAGCAGGCGGAACATGTGATGGACGAGGACGAGCAACCATCCCGCACCCCGCTCCGCCGTGCGGAGCCGACCGTTCGCAGCGGCGGGCGACGTGGCGCTCGCTTGGCGCTCATGACCCGATCTGCGGCCCTCCGAGTCGCTCCATGCTCCGACCGTACGTCGCGCGGCCGAGCGCCGAAATCGTACTCCATGATGATCAGCGGGCCAATGGCGTCCTCGGGCACGAACGCCAGATCGAGCAGTACCTCGCGCGCCTCCTCGGGCGTTTCCGTCCGGACGGCGGCGTCCGGGTCCGCTCGGCGCAGACGCTCGGCAAGACGCAGCGCGTCCGCCTGCTCCGCGAAGCGAAACGCCTGGCGCGGCGGCGTCCCTAGCTCGACGATCACGAACGACGTCGGCGGGCCCTTGGGGACTTCGCTCACTGTGCTCACCTCCTTGGTCGCTGACGGATCGTCCCCCACGCGCCCGGTTCATCACGCGCCTCGCCCGATCGCTTCGGTCGTCCGCGGTCGGCCGCTCGTCGCCGTTCCCCTCGCGGCCTAGGCGCTGGCTTAATCGTGCGAAGCCTCGAGGTGCATGTAGCGGGGAGCTGCACCGCCGACCTCGCGGCCGTTTAACCAAGCACGGCCAACTCCGCGCGAAGCCAAGTCGTGCCGGGCGTTGACGGCCTGCCCAACCCGGCGGTCGCCACCGGCGCGATTCATCTCGCCTCGCCGTCGCGCGGACCGTGTCGCCGTGCGCTGTCGCTCCGTGCTCGTCATGGTCCTCAACCTTCCAGTCCTCTTAGAAGCGAGTTGCGCGGCTCCTCGGCGAGCAGTTCGAACGGGCCCGCGTTGAGCCCTCGGTAGCCCTCGTCGGCGACCCAGTGGACCCAGGCCTCCCGCGCTGTGACTTGATCGGCCGCGGCCCGGAAGCGGACGTAGGCTCCGAACTCAGTCGACGTGCCGACGGCGGCGTCAAAGCGCTCGCCCAGCCGGTCCTGCTCGACCAGCGCCGCCTCGAGCCGCTGGACCGCACTGTCGCGTTCCTGGCTTGCCATGGTGCTCGACCTTTCAGTCCCTCTGTGGGGGCCGCGCGAAAGGAAGAGAGAGAGTGAGACCCAACGAACGGTCTTAGAACAAGACTACTCCGATGCGCCGCAGCCCGAATCGCGAGACCCATCTCGCCGAGTGCCACACGCCCGGGGACCGTCACCGCCCCGCCCGCCAGCCTCAACCCCGGCCCGCTGACGCCTCACGAAGCGATGTGATCGCGGTCGTCCTTGCCCTGGTGCTGTGGTAGCGCGGGCGACCGTCGCAAGAGCAGCGGGCGTCTCCGCTGGGGGCTCGCCCGACGACTGCTTCAAAACGAACAGCGATCGCGCCTGCGGCGATATCTCGCGTGATCCGATCGGCCACGATCCGATCGCACCGCCGGTGCTGGTCCGTGGCCGAAGCGCTCATGTAGGTGGCAGATATCTGGCAAGGTCGCGGTCTCTTACGCGTAGTCGCTACGTACCTCAGAACGGTGCTCAGCACGGATGACGGGGCCGGCGGGCGAGCGTAGCCTGGGCGACACCTCGAGAAGGGACGCCCAAATGGCGGCGACTGGTCAAGCGCCGGAACAGGAGCATCAGCGCCCTCGCCAGGAAGAACGGGCCGACCCGTCTCCGAGAGTTGTCGAGAGGGCGCCGCATCGCGGCGGCTGGGTCGCTCGGGGCTTCGAGGAAGTGCGTGTCGAGTTCGATCGCAACTTCGTCGAGCGCGGCGAGATCGGCGCTGCCGTCGCTGCGTATTGGCGTGGCGAGAAGGTGGTCGATCTGTGGGGTGGCCGCCGCGCGCCCGCCGGCGACGCGCCGTGGAACGAGGACACGATGGTCGTCGTAAATTCGACGACCAAGGGTCTAGCGGCGATGACCGTTGCCGTCGCGAACTCGCGCGGCTGGATCGACTACGACGCGCCGGTCGCCGAGTACTGGCCAGAGTTCGCCCAGAACGGCAAAGGCTGCGATCACCGTGCGCCAGCTGCTCAGTCACGAAGCGGGGTTGGTCTGGATCGACCAGGCGCTGCGCGTCGAGGACTTGAGGGACCTCGACAGAGTGTCTCGTCTACTCGCGCGACAGAAGCCAGCGTGGGAGCCGGGAACGCGACACGGCTACCACGCGATGACGATCGGGCTCTACATGCAGGAGTTGATCCGCCACGTCGATCCGGCGCACCGCACGCTCGGCCGGTTCTTCCACGAGGAGATCGCGGAACCTCTGCAGATCGAGTTCTACATCGGACTCCCTCAGGAGATTCCCGACGAGCGGCTCGCGGAGCTGAGGCTCTTCACTCCCCTGCGTGCCATGCGAGCGCTGCGTAAAGCTCCCACCGGGTTCGTGATGCGGATCCTGTGGCCGTGGTCGCTCCTACGGAAGTCGATGCTCTTCGCGGACCTCGACTTCAACGACCGACGCTCGCTCGAGGTCGAGATCCCGGCAGGCAACGGCGTCGGGACCGCGCGCGCGATCGCGCGGGCCTATTCGGCCTTCGCGGAAGGAGGAGCAGAACTCGGCATCACGCCGGCGACGCTCGCGAGCCTCACAGCAGTTCACGGCGTCGAGCGCCCCAAGGACGAGGTGATGGGCATGCCGAGCTGGTTGTCGCTCGGTTTCCTCAAACCGGGACCGTCAACTCGGCTTCGGCACGAGTCAGCGCGCCTTCGGCACGCCGGGCGCCGGCGGCTCGTTCGGCTTCGCCGACCCTGACACGGCTCGGCTTCGCCTACGTGATGAACAACATGCACTTCTACGTCGTCGACGATCCGCGCGAGAAGGCGCTGCGCGATACCGTGCACCGCTCGATTCGGCGACTCTCCGGCTGAAGCCAAGACGCGGCGGCTGCCACACGCCGGCCTCGCGACGAGCAGCGAGCGTGTATTTGCTTGGACGCAGACGGGCTCCGCGTCTTCGTGAATGTCTTTGGCGATGCTCGGCTAGCCGAGCAGGCGGAAGCGAAGCTTCGAGCGAAGCAGCAGTTCGGCGAGTCCGTCTCCAGCGGATGGGCAGCTCTCTCAAGACGGGACCGACTGCTGCTGGTGGCCGGCGGAATGGGCGCGCCGGTCCAGCACGAACGCATCGAAGCGGTCCTCGGCGCGGTTCCTCGGCCTCCCTCTCTGACCGCTGCGACGAGCCAGCTCAGCTCAGCGCCGATCGTGGACTCGGGCAGCGTCACAACCACCCCGATTAAGGTCAAGGTGATGCTCCCCTAGCCGACCGGCCCCGGCAGGCTTCGCATCGCTGGAATCGCAGTCAACCACCCCCGACGAGGAAGACTCTCTCGGGGGTGGTTCCGTTTCGCCGGGCCGCCGCAGCTCGGGAATTCAGCCTCGCAGCAGCCGCTCGCGATGCGGCTCCTGCGGAGTGCCTACTGGAAGTCGCGCCGGATGATGGGCGGTGCCTGGCTCGAACAGGCGACCTCCACGTTGTAAGCGTGGCGCTCTGCCAACTGAGCTAACCGCCCCCGCGCGCGAGTCTAGTATCCGGCCACGTGAACGCCCGGCTGTTTTGGAAGTCGCTCGCGGTGCAGGCCGTGGTGGTTGCGATCCCGTTCGCGGCGCTGGGCCTGGCGCTCGACAAGTCCTTCTTCGAGGACTGGGGCTGGGCGGTCGGCCCGGTCGTCTGGCTCGGCTGTTCGCTGGTCACGGCGCGCATCCTGGCGCTGCCGGTCGGCTACGTGGTCTTCTCGGCGCTCGCCGGCGGGGTGGCGGGAACGATCGTGATGCTGGCCGCGAGCCACCTCCCCGGCATCGGAGCGGCCCTGCTGGTGTTCGCCGCCTCCTGCGGCAGCTACGACCCGGACGCCGAGGCGGAGGCGCAGCGCGAGTGGGAGGCGGAGCGAGCGGCGAAGCGCCCGGCGGCGAAATAGCCCCGGCGGGAATCGAACCCGCGCTACGAGGTTGAAAACCTCGCGTGCTAACCGTTACACCACGGGGCCCCTGTCAGGCGATTGTATGTGGCTGCTCCTCATCGACCGCTCGCGGATCGGCCATACTTTCCAAGCTGGGTCGTTAGCTCAACTGGTAGAGCAGCGGACTTTGAAAGGAGCGCCAGACGGGAGACCGCTGGTTTGTCGGCGGCTGTTTGCTGGGACCCCCTTAGAGCCTGAGGTACGCGCAGCGTGACAATCCTCAGGATTGGGCAATCAGCAGGCAACCCGGTGTAGCCGGAGAGCCCTCAGAGGCCATACGCCGCCCGCCCTAACGTCGAGTCGAGGGCGAAGAGATGGTCCAGACCGCAAACCCCGCTGAGCGGGGCGGCCGGTGAAAGCCGGTGCGGCAGGTTAATCCGTTGGTTCCGGGTTCGATCCCCGGGCGACCCATCCGCGCCGGGCGAAGCTTCAGGCAGCTGACTTCGTCCGGCGCCGCTTTGCCGCCAGCACCGCGTCCAGCAGGCCGGGGAAGCGGTACTCCAGGTCGTCGTTGCGCAGCGAGAGCAGGCGCTTGCGTCCTTCGGGGCGGGTGCGCACCACTCCGGACTCGCGCAACACCTTGAAGTGGTGCGAGAGCGTCGCCTTCGAGAGGCCCAGGTCGAACGTCCCGCACGATGGCTCGTCGCCGTCGGCCAGGCGCCGGACTATCTCCAGGCGGGCCGGGTCACTTAGAGCGTGGAGTACGGACGACAGTTCGAGCTCCGCGCGGGCTGGATGATGAGGCTCCCTCATGCGCTCGCCACCTCTGCGAGTCTAGCGACAGTTCGATAACTGTCTAAGAACTGGCTAGTGGCGGAAGTGCCGGCGCGCCGTGAAGACCATCGCCACGCCCGCTTCGTCGCAGGCGTCGATCACCTCGCCGTCGCGCTGCGAGCCGCCCGGCTGAATGATCGCTTGCACGCCGGCCTCGATCGCCAGCTGCGCGCCGTCGGCGAACGGGAAGAACGCGTCGGAGGCCATCACCGCCTTGGAGAGGTCGATCCCGGCCGCGGCGGCCTTGTCCACGGCGAGCCGGACCGAGTCGATCCGGCTCATCTGCCCGGCTCCGATCCCCGCCGTGCTCAGGCCCGTCGCCAGCACGATCGCGTTCGAGCGCACGTGCTTGCAGACCCGCATCGCGAACAGCAGCTCGCCCCACTCCTCCTCGGTCGGCTTGCGCCGCGTGACCACGTCCATCTCCTCGCGGTCCTCCAGCCCGGTGTCGCGGTCCTGCACGAGGATGCCGCCGCGCACGCGCTTGAGGTCGTGCTCGGTCACCGGGATCCGCCGGCGCTCCTGGCTCTCGAGCAGCCGCACGTTCGGCTTCTGCTCCAGCAGCTCCAGAGCGTCCTCGTCGTAGCCCGGCGCGAAGATCACCTCCGCGAACTGCGCGTGCAGCTTCTCGGCCAGCGCCCTGTCCACCCGGCGGTTGAAGCAGTAGATCCCGCCGTAGGCGCTCAGAGGGTCGGTGGTCAGCGCCTTGTCGAAGGCCTCCTCGGCCCCCGCCGCTATCGCCACACCGCACGGGTTGTTGTGCTTGACGATCGCCGCCACCGGCAGCTCGAAGTCGTCGACCAGGCGGCGCCCGGCGTCGAGGTCGAGCAGGTTGTTGAACGTCAGCTCCCTGCCGTGCAGCTTCGAGACCATCGACATCAGGTGCGTGCGCGCGCCGATCTCGGAGTAGAAGGCAGCGCGCTGGTGCGGGTTCTCGCCGTAGGGGAGGTCGAGCACCTTCTCGTACGAGCGGGTGTACTGGGCGGGGAAGTCCTCCTCGCGTTCCGCGAACCAGCGTGAGATCGCCGTGTCGTAGCGGGCCGTGAGCGCGAAGGCCTCGAGCGCGAGGCTCTCGCGCGTGCGGCCCGACAGCCGGCCCTCGTTCTGGCGCAGCTCCTCGAGCACGGCGTCGTAGCTCTCCGGCGACACGATCACCGCGGTGAACGGATGGTTCTTGGCGGCGGCGCGGATCAGCGTCGGCCCGCCGATGTCGATGTTCTCGATCACGTCGGCGTCCTCGACGCCGCGCCGCTGCGCCACCGCCTCGAACGGGTACAGGTTCACGCAGACCAGGTCGATCGGCTCGATCTCGTGGTCGTTGAGCGTGTCGACGTGGTCGGGCTCCGAGCGGATCGCCAGCAGGCCGGCGTAGATGCGCGGGTTGAGCGTCTTCACCCGCCCGTCGAGCATCTCCGGGAAGCCGGTGTAGTCCTCCACCGCGCGCGTCTCGATGCCGCCCCCCGACAGCTCCGCGGCGGTGCCCCCCGTCGAGACGATCTCCACGTCGAGCTCCGCAATCCCGCGCGCGAAGTCGATCAGCCCGCGCTTGTCCGACACGCTCAACAGCGCGCGCCGGATGCGAACGTCGCCCGGCGCGCTCACCCCCGCCTTGCTGGACCTAATCGTCATCGTCGATCAGCACCGCTTGCGGATCGTGCGGGTCGGGGCGCACGCGCCCGGCCGCTATCAGGCGCACGGCACGCGGCAACAGCCGGTGCTCGACGCGGTGCACTCGCTCTTCGATCTCGGCGATGCCGGCAGGATACGAAAGGTCGAGTGCCTCTTGAAGCACGATCGCGCCGCTGTCCACGCCCTCGTCGACGAAGTGGACGGTCACACCGGTCTCGCTCGCCTCTGCCTCGACCGCGCGCTCGATCGCCCGCAGCCCGGGGAACGACGGCAGCAGCGACGGGTGCACGTTCACGATCCGGCCGGCGAAGCGACCGATGAACTCGGGCGTGAGCAGCTCCATGAACCCGGCCAGCACGATCAGGTCCACCCCGAGCGAGTCCAGCCAGTCGCCCAGGGCGCGATCGCGCTCCTCGCGCTGGGAATGCTCCGCCAGCGCGAAGATCGCCGACTCGACCCCGGCGGCCTCGGCCCGGCCCAGCCCGGGAGCGTTGGCGCGCGACGACGCCACGCCCACGATCTCGATCGGCCCCCCGGGGGAGTGCAGCTGGTCGAGCAGGGCCTGCAGGTTGGTGCCGGCGCCCGAGATCAGGACGGCGACGCGGAAGGACGCCACCGCTCAGGCGGCCGCCGCGTGGGCCGGCAGGCGCAGCACGGGGTACGGGCCGCCGGTCGTCTCGAGCCGGCCCGAGTCGATCAGCTCGTCGACTCGCGCGAGGATGTCCGCCCGGCGCATGTGCGACGAGCTGCCGTAGGCGGGCAGGCCGTCGTAGGAGTTGCGCAGCAGCTTCTTGCTGCGGCCGCCGTGCACGATCTCCGCGCAGGTGGTGCGCCCGACCGACGGTCGCGCCGAGCGGGCCACCGACATGATCGCGTCGTCGAGATTCTCGATTGCGACGGGATCGGGGGGCGGAGGCGCGGGGACCAGCCCGGAGTCGCAGGCGTCGCAGCAGGCGCCGGGACGAGCGGCCGGTTCCGACTGGTCCCCGAAGTGGCGGAGGATCGCCTTCCGGCGGCAGTCGGTCCTGCTCGACGTAGGCCCAGATCTCCCGGTACTGGCGCCAGCGCGCCTTGACGCCCTCCTCCAACGACGAGCGGCAGAGCGCGGCCGCCCGGCGGTCGAACGGACCCAGCAGCCGGCCCGCGACGCGGTCGGGAGCCGACGGCGAGGGCGAGATCACGCCCGCCCGCGTGAGGTGTCCGAGCAGGGAGCGCAGCCGATCCCCGTCTCCGCCCAGGCCGCGCACCAGCTCGTGCGCGTCCAGGACGTAGCGGCCGTTGCCGTCGGCCGCCGCGGCGATGCGGTCCGCCAGCCACCCGGGCAGATCCTCGTCGATCTGCTCGCGCTTGATGAAGTGCACGTGCAGGGCCTTGTCGCGGTTCTCGGCGAGCAGCAGCGCCCGCGCGGGGGCGCCATCCCGGCCGGCGCGGCCGGCCTCCTGGTAGTAGGCCTCCAGCGAAGCGGGCACCTGGGCGTGCACCACGGTCCGCACGTTGGGCTTGTCCACCCCCATGCCGAACGCGTTGGTCGCGCAGATCACCCTTGCCTCGTCGGCGAGGAAGCGGCGCTGCACGCCGGCGCGGCGCTCGCGGTCGAGCCCGGCGTGGTACGCGAGCGCCTCCTCGCCCAGCGCTTCGCTCAGCTCGGCGGCCAGCTCCTCGGAGCCGGCGCGCGTGCCCGCGTAGACGATCGCCGGCAGCGCGTCCGGCTCGCGCAGCGCCTCGGCGATCAGCGGGCGCTTCTCGTGGCCGCCCGGCCGCGCGACCGCGAAGGCGACGTTCGGCCGGTCGAAGCCGGTCGCCACGCGCAGGGGGTCGCGCAGCCCCAGCCGGCGCTCGACGTCGAGCGCGACCCGCGTCGTGGCCGTGGCGGTGGAGGCCACCAGCGCCTGGGCGCCGAGCGCCCGCGCGGCGTCCGCCAAGCGGAAGTAGTCGGGCCGGAAGTCGTGGCCCCACTGCGAGACGCAGTGCGCCTCGTCGACGACGAACAGCCCGACGCGCACCTCGCGCATGCGCTCGAGGAAGCCCGGGGCCGCGAAGCGCTCGGGCGCCACGTAGAGCAGGCGCAGGTCACCGGCCGCCGCCCGAGCGAGCACGCCGGCGTTGGCCGAGCCGTCCTGCTGGGCGTTGACCAGGGCAACCCGGTCGCCCAGCCCGCGCGCCGCCAGCGCCTCGACCTGGTCCTGCATCAGCGCCACCAGAGGCGACACGACGACCGTGAGGTCGTCCCGCAGCAGTCCCGGAAGCTGATAGCAGAGCGATTTTCCCGAGCCGGTCGGCATCACCACGAGCACGTCGCGGCCCGCCAGCGCGGCCTCGCACGCCTCCCGCTGGCCCGGGCGGAAGTCGCCGAAGCCGAACAGGTCGTGAAGAGCGCGGGTGAGGTCCATCGGGGAGGCCACAGTAGCGGCGCACGCGGCGGGAGGGGCCCGTGTTTGCGCACCCTTCACGCAAGTCGCGGAGATGTCACGCCCACAACGAGCTGCGCCCCCGGTCCACGCGGAACCGGGGGCGCAGTCGGACCTCACGCCACTAGACGCGCGGGACGCGGAGCGTCACGCTGCGGGCGCTCTCCTTCACGGCGCCGTTCTCCTTCGAGGAGGCCACCACCCGCAGGGCGAGCTTGCCGTGCTTGGCCAGCGACTTGGCCTTGGCCGGCAGCTTCACCTTCACCTTGACCGTCTCGCCCGGATCGACCCGGAACCTGCGGTGGCCGAGGTCGAGCCGCACCTTGATGCCGCTGATCCTGACCGCCTTGGCGGTGCTGAGCCGCAGCACGCCGGTGCAGGGCGACTCCGCGCCGGCCGGGCAGCTCACCGAGGCGATGACCACGAGGTGGCCGTTGCGAAGGACGAGCTGAGCCTTGCGGCCGATGTGCGCGCGCGAGCGCGCCGGGCGGTCGATCGTCTCGACGTCCACGGTGGTGTCCGCCCGGTCGACGACCGCGCTGTCGGTCCCGCTGCCGCCCTCGATCGAGTCGGCCGCGCCGTTGCGCGCCTCGATCCGATCGTTGCCCGAGCCACCGTCTGCCAGCACGCCGAGCCGGCCGGCCAGGCCCGGCTTCACGGCGATCGTGTCGTCGCCGGCGAGCGTGTTCATCTCGATGCGCTCGGTATCGAGGTCGATCGTGAACGGCACCAGGTTGGTCCGCTGGAAGCGGATCCCGGCTCCGTTCGGGGCGACCTCGAAGGCGTCGCCCTGGGTGACCGATCCGTTCACGCGGGTCAGGTCGGCGCCGTCGCCGCCCGTGGCCACGTCGGAGCCGTCGCCGTCGTTCCACTCGAGCACGTCGTCGCCGGGACCGCCGCGCATCTGGTCGCCGCCACGGTCGCCGGTGACCCGGTCGTCGCCCGCGCCGCCGTCCAGGACGTCGGCCGCCTCGCCGCCGCTCACGCGGTCGGCGCCGTCGCCGCCGGTGATCGTGTCGAGGCCGGCGTTGCCGTTGAGCGTCAGCAGGATGCGCCCGGCCAGACCCGGCGAACCGGCGATCGCGTCATCGCCGCCCAGCCCGCTGACCGTCATGCGCTCGGCGAGCGTGTTGAGGTTGAACGGAACCAGGTTCACGCGGTCGAACGTCGTCCGGCCGTTCGCTCCCGGTGTGATCCGGAAGTCGTCGCCGGCGTTGGCCGACCCGTTCACCTCGATCTCGTCGTTGCCGGCGTCCCCGTCCATCGTGTCGGAGCCGTCGCCGTTGTTCCAGACGAGCACGTCGTTGCCGTTGCCGCCCGTCATGGTGTCGTTGCCGGGGTTGCCGACGACGCGATCGTCGCCGTCGCCGCCGGCGAGCGTGTCGGCCTTGCCACCGCCGGTGATCGTGTCGTCACCGACGTCGCCCTGGATGTCGAGCGAGTTGTAGGTGTTGCCGAGCCCGCCCGCGTTGAGGATGTCGCTGCCGCCGCCGCCGCGGATCACGATGTTGGCGCCCGCCACGTCCCTCTCCTGGGTATCCGGCGTATTGGGGTCGAGGTCGGTCGGCGAGGCGAAGCCCTGTGTCGCCGGCAGGTTGTGGGCGATCTTCCCGCCCGACACCGTCAGCACGAGGTTGTCGGCGGCGTCGTCGCCGGTGAAGGTGATCGGATCGCCTGCACCGTTCACGGTCACGGTCGCGGAGGCGCTAGCCGGAAGGGCGAGCGCCGCCGCGGCGGCCACGGCGCCGACGAGCGCAAAGGGATTCCGTAGGGCTGCGTTCATGGGTGGGCTCCTGTAGTCGGTGGATGCTTGCGACCTGTGAACGCGGCCCGAGTAGGCCCTATTCCGTGAGCTTCGTCACGCTTGTGGCGTGACCCCCGAGTTGGAGGCCGCACGCCTCGGCGATCACCTCGATCGCCTCTTCCGCGCGGCCTGGGCCCTGACCGGCGCCCGCGAGGACGCCGAGGATCTGGTGCAGGAAACCTACGAGCGGGTGCTACGCCGGCCGCGCGAGATCGCCCGGGCGGAGGACACGCTGCCGTATCTCCTCGGCGTGCTGCGCAACGCCTGGGTCGACACGGTCCGTTCGCGCGCCCGCCGCCCGACGGTGCCGCTCGACATCGAGGCGGCGGGGCGCCTCGAAGCGCCGGCGGCGTCCTCCTCTCCGGTGGAGCAGGTTGCCGCGCGCGAGGTCTTCGAGGTGGTGGCCGCCCTGCCCGAGGAGTGGCGCGACACGGTCGCCGCGGTCGACGTGGCCGGGCTCAGCTACGCCGAGGCTGCCGCGGCGCTCGGGGTGCCCATCGGGACCGTCATGAGCCGCCTCTCACGGGGTCGACAGCGCGTCGCGGAGACCCTCGGCCGCTAGAACGCGACCTTGCCCTTCGCCTTCCAGCCCGCCAGCTCGGCGACGGCCCTGACGCTGACGGCGGACGAGCCGACCATCACGCAGGTCCGGCCCTCGCGCCTCCACGTGACGGCGTTGCCGTCGCCGACGCGGACCAGGCGCGTGCCCTCGGCCTGGATGTCCTCGCCCATCCGGCTCGCGGAGAGCGCCGCCGGCCACGATCGAATAGCTGACCCGGCCGCGGCCCCGCTCGTAGAAGACGGTCGTCACGTGACGGCCGTCGATCTCGTCGACGCGCCGCCCGACCGCGCGCCAGCCGAACTTCTGCTCGTAGTCGGGGAAGCGCACGCCGTCGACGGCGACGGGGAGCAGGGGGCCGCCGGCCGGCGAGACCGCAGCGGCCGGCGAGCGACCGGTCTCGTCGAGCACGTCGCCGACGCTGGGCGCGCCGCCGGCCGTCGCCAGGACGAGCGCCACGGCAGCCGCCGCGCCGACGCCCGCCAGCGCGCCCAGCGGCCACCAGCGCCGCCGTTGCCTCGACGGGGGTGTCGCGAGCGCATCGATCCGGCGCCGCAGGTCGACTGGCGCCTCGACGGAGGCGGCAGCGGCGCGCAGGTGGTCGCGCCCGGCGCGAAGGAGCGCAATTCGCGGCGCGAGGTCCGCGCGCGCCTCGAGCACGGCGGCGCGCTCGGTCTCCAACTGCCCGTCGACGAGCAGCACCAGCTCCGCCTCCAGGCGGTCGTCGTCGCGGTGATCGGCCATCTCACCCCTGTAAACGCCGATCGGGGCGCTTCTATTCCGGCTGGTTCGCGGGGGCGCCGCTACGTCCGCACGACCGCCAGCTCCTCCAGCGCGAACTTGCCGTTCGCGGTGTCGGAGCGGGCGAGCGGATAGTCGCCCGAGAAGCACGCGTCGCAGTGGGTCTCGCGTGTTGAGCGGATCGCCTCGTAGACGCCGTCGAGCGACAGGTAGGCGAGCGAGTCGCAGCCGAGCTCCACGGCGATCTCCTCCTCGGTGCGCCCGTGGGCGACCATCTCCTGCGTCGTCGACATGTCGATGCCGTAGTGGCAGGGGTGGCGGATCGGCGGCGCCGAGATGCGCATGTGGATCTCGGCCGCCCCCACTCCGCGCAGCATCTGCACGATCTGGCGCGTGGTGTTGCCGCGCACGATCGAGTCGTCGACCACGACCAGGCGCTTGCCCTCCACCACCTCGCGCAGCGGGTTGAACTTCATGCGCAGGCCGTGCTTGCGCAGCTCCTGCCCCGGCTGGATGAACGTGCGCGCCACGTAGCGGTTCTTGATCAGGCCGTCGTCGCGCGGGATGCCCGAGGCCTTCGAGTACCCGGTGGCGGCGGGGTTGCCCGAGTCCGGCACGGCGATCACCACGTCGGCTTCGACCGGCGCCTCCCGGAACAGGATCTCGCCCATCTTGCGCCGGGACACCTGCGTGCGGTTGCCCTCGAGGATCGAGTCGGGGCGCGCGAAGTAGATGTGCTCGAAGACGCAGAACGCCTTGCGCGGGGACTCGACCAGCTGGCGCGTCTCGATCCCTCGCTCGCCGATCGAGATCATCTCGCCGGGCTGCACCTCCCGCAGCAACTCGGCGCCGATGATGTCGAAGGCGCAGCTCTCCGAGGCGAGGCAGTAGCGGTCGCCGACCTGACCCAGCGCCAGCGGGCGCAGCCCGGCCGGATCGCGGAAGCCGACCACCCGGTCCTTGGTCATCACGACCGTCGAGAAGGCGCCCTCGAGCCGCGGCATCACGTCCGCCAGCGCCTCCTCGATTCCGCCCGCGGGATGGGTGGAGAGGAGCGCGGCGATGATCTCGGAGTCGGACGTGCCGCGGAACTGCACGCCCTGCTCGCTGAGGAGCGCGTGCAGCTCGACCGCGTTGATCAGGTTGCCGTTGTGCGCGAGCGCGACCTGGCGCGTGTCCGACCGCCACACCGGCTGGGCGTTCTCCCACGCCGACGAGCCGGTGGTCGAGTAGCGCACGTGGCCGATCGCCATGGCTCCCTGCAGCGCTCGCAGCTTCTCCTCGTCGAAGACCTGGGAGACCAGGCCGAGGTCGCGCACGGTCATGATGTGGCCGTTCTCCGCGGTGGCGATGCCGGCCGACTCCTGGCCGCGGTGCTGGAGCGCGAACAGCGCGAAGTAGGCGAGCCGGGCGACGTCCGATTCCGGCGCGTAGACGCCGAAGACGCCGCACTCGTCGCGAGGTCCGTCGCGGTCGTCGAGTGCAACTCGAGTCATGAGGTGGATGGCGGGGTCCCGAATGCCGTCGGCGGCCGGGCTCCCGCTATCGCGGAGGGTACCAACGGCTCAGGCGAACACAGCCGGGATGGCGCCCTCGTAGACGGCGCGCAACTCGGCCACGGGCACGGACAGCGCGCCCTCGATCTCGAGGGCGTCGCCGCCGACCGCAGCCGATCACGCGCGCGCCCGACACCGCCTCCACGGCCTCGCGCGGCCCGGCGATCAGCACGCCGCCCGGGCCCTCGCCGAACAGCTCGTCGTCCGAGGCCCCGACGGCCACCGTGGCGCCCAGCCCGCCCTCGATGCAGCACTCCGCCAGCGCCACCGCCAGCCCGCCCTCCGAGGCGTCATGCACGGTCGCCAGCCTCCCCTCGCGCACCGCGTCGCGCAGCGCCGCCAGCGCCGCGGCCTGCGCGGCCAGGTCCACAGCCGGCAGCGACTCCGCCAGCCCTCCGCGCAGCTTCTCCAGCTCCGACCCCTCCAGCGCCGGCTCGAACGGCCCGACGACGGCAACCGCGTGCCCGGCCTCGGCGAACCCGATCCGCGGCACCCGGTCGGGGTCCGGCAGGCTGCCGACCATCCCGACGATCGGCGTGGGGTAGATCGGACCGCCCCCGCCCTCGTTGTAGAGCGAGACGTTGCCGCCCACGACCGGCACGCCGAGCGCCAGGCAGGCGTCGCGCAGCCCTTCCACCGCCCGCGTGAGCTGCCAGGCGATGTGCGGCTTCTCCGGGTTGCCGAAGTTCAGGCAGTTGGTCAGCCCGAGCGGCTCCGCGCCCACGCAGGCCAGGTTGCGGGCGCACTCGAGCACGGCCTCCACCGCGCCCACGTACGGGTCGCACGCCACCCGCCGCCCGTTGCCGTCGATCGAGACCGCGATCGCCCCGCTGCCGCCGTCGTTGGCCAGCGCCAGCACGGCGGCGTCGGCGGCCTGCGGCCTGCGCACGGTGCGCGACCCGACGATCGGGTCGTACTGCTCGAAGACGAATCGCTTGGAGGCGATCGAGGGAGCCGCGAGCAGCGCGAGCAGCGTCTCGTCGAAGCCCGTAGCCGGGCGCCAGCCGCGCCGGCGGAGCGGGATAGATGGGCGCGTCGGGCGGCGCCGGCTCGAGGTCGTACAGCGGGCAGTCGTCGACCAGCGCCTCCACCGGCATGTCGCCGACCAGCTCGTCGCCATCGAACACGCGCAGCCGGCGGGTGTCGGTGACCGAGCCGATTTCCGTGGCGCGCACGTCCCAGCGCTCGCACACCTCGCGCAGCTCGGCCAGCCGACCCGGCTCGACGACACACAGCATGCGCTCCTGCGACTCCGAGATCATGATCTCGAACGGCTCCATGTCGGCCTCGCGCAGCGGCACCCGGGCCACGTCCATGTCGAGCCCGACCTCGCCCTTGGACGCCATCTCCGACGACGACGAGGACAGCCCGGCGGCGCCCAGGTCCTGCAGCGAGGCCAGCGTCTCGCGCTCCAGCAGCTCGAGGCAGCACTCGATCAGCTTCGACTCCTCGAACGGGTCGCCGATCTGCACCGTGGGGCGCTTGGAGGCGTCCTCGTCGGTCAGCTCCGCGCTCGCCAGCACCGAGGCTCCGCCGATCCCGTCGCGCCCGGTGCGCGCGCCCAGCAGCACCAGCACGTTGCCGACCCCCGCCGCCGCGCTGCGGATCAGGCGCTCGCGCGGCGCCAGCCCCACGCACATCGCGTTGACCAGGCAGTTCTGCTCGTAGGCCGCCTCGAAGGCCACCTCGCCGCCGACGGTCGGGACCCCGATCGAGTTGCCGTAGTGGCCGATGCCCTTCACGGCCCAGTCGAACAGGTAGCGCGAGCGCGGAGAGTCCAGCTCGCCGAAGCGCAGCGAGTCGAGCACCGCGATCGGGCGGGCGCCCACCGCGAAGATGTCGCGCAGGATCCCGCCGACGCCCGTGGCCGCGCCCTGGAAGGGCTCGACCGCGCTCGGGTGGTTGTGCGACTCCACCTTGAACGCCACGGCCAGCCCGTCCCCCACGTCCACGACGCCCGCGTTCTCGCCCGGCCCCATGAGCACGTGCGGGCCCTCCGTCGGCAGCACGCGCAGCAGCTTCTTGGAGTGCTTGTAGGCGCAGTGCTCCGACCACATCAGCGAGAAGACGGCCAGCTCCAGCGCGTTCGGCTCGCGCTCCAAGCGCGCGCAGATGGCGTCGTACTCGGCGTCCGTGAGGCCGAGCTCGCGGTGCGGCGCGAGTGCGGACCCGCTCACGCCACCGGGGATATAGAGATCCCTGCGCGCCCGGCCGAGCCGGCCGCTTCGGGCCGGGCAAGCGACTCGAACAAGCGGCCGCCGTCGGCGGACCCGGTGAGCGGGTCGACCGCATGCTCGGGGTGGGGCATCAGCCCGAGCACGTTGCCCGCGGCGTTGCTCACGCCGGCGATGTCGTCCTGGGCGCCGTTGGGGTTGTGGCCCGGCGCGTAGCGCAGCACGACCTGCTCCTCGGGAATCCCCGGCGCGTGGTAGCGGCCGGTGGTGTGCTTGACCGGCACCGACAGCACCTCGTCCTGAGCGCACGCGCGCGTGAACGGCGTGTCGGGGTTCTCGACCACGACGTCCACCTGGCGGCAGACGAAGCGCAGCGATCGGTTCGTCAGCAGCGCCCCGGGCAGCAGCCCCGCCTCGCAGAGCACCTGGAAGCCGTTGCAGATGCCGAGCACCGGCCCGCCCTCGCGGGCGAACTCGATGACGGTCTCCATCAGCGGCGAGAAGCGGGCGATCGCCCCGACGCGCAGATAGTCCCCGTAGGAGAAGCCGCCCGGGACGATCACGGCGTCCACGCCGCCGAGGTCGCGATCCTTGTGCCAGAGCAGCTCCGCGTCGCCGAAGCGGCGACAGGCGAGCAGCGCGTCGACCTCGTCGCAGGAGCCGGGGAAGCGGACAACCCCAAACCTCACGCCACCAGCTCCTCGACCTCGTAATCCTCGATCAGCGGGTTGGCCAGCAGCCGCTCGCACATCGCCGGCACCTCCGAGGCGTCCTCGACGTCGAGCTCGATCAGCCGCCCCACGTGCACGTTGCGCACGCCTTCGAAGCCGAGCGCGGGCAGCGCCCCCTCCACGGTCTGGCCGACCGGGTCGAGGATGCCCTCCTTCGGCCGAATCAGCACGCGGACCCGCATCAGCCGCCCGCCCTTTCGAGCCACCGCCCGAATGGCTCGCCGACGATGCGCTCGTAAGCCTCCACGTAGAGGGCGCGGGTGCGCTCGACCACGTCGTCGGGCAGCGCCGGCGCCGGCGGGGTCTTGTCCCACCCGGACCCGCTGGCCCAATCGCGCACGTACTGCTTGTCGAAGCTCGGCTGCCCGCGGCCGGGCTCGTAGCCGTCGGCCGGCCAGAAGCGCGAGGAGTCCGGGGTCAGCACCTCGTCCCCGAGCACGATCGTGCCGTCGGGACGGCGGCCGAACTCGAACTTCGTGTCGGCGAGGATGATCCCGCACTCGCGCGCGTGCTCGGCGCCGAGCCGGTAGATCGCGATCGACAGCCGGCGCAGCTCCTCCAGCAGCTCGCGGTCGCCGACCAGCTCCGCCGCGCGGTCGAAGTCCACGTTCTCGTCGTGGTCGCCCAGCTCGGCCTTGGTGGCCGGCGTGAAGATCGGCTCCGGCAGCTGCTCGGACTCGCTCAAGCCGCCCGGCAGCTCGATCCCGCAGACCGCGCCGGTGGCCTGGTAGTCCTTCCACCCCGAACCGGTGATGTAGCCGCGCACGACGCACTCGACCTGCACCATCTCGAGCCGCTCGACCAGCATCGCCCGGCCGCGATGCTCTGGCGGCACCTCGGTGTACGAGATGAGGTGGTTGGGGCAGATCTCGGCGGTGCGGTCGAGCCAGAACGCGGTGAGCCCGGTGAGCACCTTGCCCTTGTCGGGGATCGGCGTGGGGTGGACCACGTCGTAGGTGGAGATGCGATCGGAGGCGACCAGCAGCAGGCGATCGTCGCCCGCGTCGTAGATGTCGCGGACCTTCCCCTGGGCGATGAGCGCGGCGGCTTCGCTCACCCTGGCGAGGCTATCAGCGCGACAAGTCGATCCCCGGCGCCGGATTCCGCAACGTGCGGGGTCCTGTTCGCCCTACGCGGGCGCGCTGGGTGGCGACGACGCTGGCGACGACCGCCAGCGCGGCGATCAGCGTGCCCGCGCCCACGTGCTCGCCGAAGAACGCGGCGGCCCACGCGAGCGTCAGCAGCGGCTGCACCAGCTGCACCTGGCCGATCTTCGCCACGCCGCCCCGCGCGAGCGCCGCGTACCAGGCGAAGAACGCCAGGAACTGGCTCACCAGCGCGACGTAGGCGAACCCCAGCCAGTCGTCGGCCGGCGCGTCGAGCCCGGCCACCAAACCGGCCGTCGCGCCGATCGGCAGCGTGAGCGGGAGCGACAGCACCAGCGCCCAGCAGATCACGCGGCTGCCGCCCATGTCGCGGGCGAGCGTCCCGCCCTCGGCGTAGCCGATCGCCCCCAGCGCGACCGCGCCGAGCACCAGCAGGTCGGCTCCGCTCAGTCCGGCGCCCTGCGACGCCGCGAACGCCAGCACGGCGACCAGGCCGGCGCCGGTGGCGACCCAGAAGCGCCCCGAGGGTCGCTCCCCTGCCCGCGCCACCGCCATCACGGCGGTGGCGGCCGGCAGCAGCCCGACGATCACGGCGCTGTGGGCGGCCGTCAGCTCGCGGAGGGCGAAAGCGGACAGCAGCGGGAAGCCGAACACCACGCCGAGCGCGACGAGCGCCAGGCGCTTCAGGGTGGCGCGGTCTGGCAGGCGCTCGCCCCAGAGCGCGAGCAGCACCGCGGCCGGGACCGCCGCGACGGCGGCGCGGCCGAGACCGACGAAGGTCGGGTCGAGGCCGTCGACGGCGACCCGCGTGACCGGCAGCGTGAAGCTGAAGCCGAGCACGCCCAGCAGTCCGAGCAGGACGGGCATCGGGCCGACGGTACGGGGCGTCCGGCCGCGCCACCATGTCCGACAAACGCGGCTTGTCCTACCGGATCGAGTCGAGCCGGCCGACGATCGCCGGCGCGTGGCGCACGAACGCCTGCGGGTCGAAGACCGCGTCCAGGTCGAGTCCAGGCGCAGCCTCCCCGAGCAGCTCGCGGAAGTGGGTGCCGGTGTCCCAGGCGCGCTGGGCGTTCTCCTGGACGATCCGGTACGCCTCGTCCCGAGCCACGCCGCTCTCGACCAGAGCGAGCAGCGCGCGCTGGGAGAACAGGGCGCCGCTGGTGGCCTCCAGGTTGGCGAGCATCCGGTCTGGGTGCACCACCATGCCCTCCACCACGCGAATCGCCAGGTGCTGGGCGTAGTCGAGCAGGATCGTCGCGTCCGGGAGCGCCACCCGCTCCGCCGAGGAATGCGAGATGTCGCGCTCGTGCCAGAGGGCCACGTTCTCGATGCCGGTCAGCGCGTACCCGCGCAGCAGCCGGGCGATCCCCACGATCCGCTCGCAGAGGATCGGGTTGCGCTTGTGCGGCATCGCCGACGACCCCTTTTGGGATCCCGTGCGGAACGGCTCCTCGACCTCGCGCACCTCGGTGCGCTGCAGATGGCGGATCTCGGTGGCGAAGCGCTCGAGGCCCGCCCCCGCCAGCGCGATCGCCTCCAGCAGCTCGGCGTGGCGATCGCGCGGCACGACCTGCGTCGACACGTCCTCGCGGCCCAGCCCCAGGCGGGCGAGCACGGCCGCCTCGATCTCGGGCCCGTTGGCGGAGTAGGTGCCGACCGCCCCCGACAGGGCGCCGACCGACACGCCTTCGACCGCCCGCTCCAGCCGCCGCAGGTTGCGCTGCGCCTCGAAGGCGAAGCCGGCCAGCTTGACGCCGAAGGTGGTGGGCTCCGCCTGGATCCCGTGCGTGCGGCCCACGCAGAGCGTGTCGACGTGCTCGCGGGCGCGCGCGATCAGCGCGTCGCGGTAGCCCTGGGCCCCGGCGGCGAGGATCAGGCCGGCCTGGGACAGCTGCAGCGCCAGCGCGGTGTCCAGCACGTCGGAGGACGTGAGGCCGTGGTGCACCCAACGGCCGGCGTCGCCGACCGAGGCGGCGACGACGTCCACGAACGCGGCGACGTCGTGGTCGGTCACCTGCTCGCGCTCGCGCACGGCCTCGGGCGTGAACGTGGCCCGCTCGCGCACCGCCGCCGCGTCCTCAGCGGGCACGGCTCCCTGCTCGGCGAGGGCGTCCACCACCGCCAGCTCCACCTGCAGCCACGCGTCGAGCTTGCGCTGCTCCGACCAGACCACGCCCATCTCCGGGCGGGTGTAGCGGTCGATCACGCCCCGAGGATACGCGCCGCCAGCACCGCGGCGTTCTTCGCGTTGTCCACTCCCACGGTCGCCACGGGCACGCCCGGGGGCATCTGGGCGATCGAGAGCAACGCGTCCAGCCCGCCCGCGACCGAGGTCTTCGAGGTCAGCGGCACGCCGATCACCGGCAGGTCCGTGTGCGCGGCCACCACTCCCGGGAGCGCGGCGGACAGCCCGGCCCCGGCGATGATCACCTTGAGCCCGCGCATCCGGGCGTTGCGGGCGTAGTCGGCCACCGTCTCCGGGTCGCGGTGGGCGCTCATGACCCGGATCTCGAAGCGAATCCCGCGCTCCTCGAGCTCCTCGCCGGCGCGCTCCATCACCGGCATGTCGCTCTTCGAGCCCATCACGATGCCGACCAGCGGGGCGTCGTCCACGTCGAGCTCGTCGAACTGGTGCTCGACCTCGGCCACTGGGGTGAACTCCTCGGTCCCGTTCACGGCGCGACCCTATCCCTTCCCACGGCGCGAGCGGCTATGTCGCGGCGCACCTGACGGCCGTCGAAGTCGATCCGGTCGACGGCGGCGTAGACGCGGTCGCGTGCGTCGGCGGCGGTGGCGCCGAGAGCAGTCACGCCCAGCACGCGCCCCCCGGAGGTCACGAACTCGCCGTCGGCCCGGGCCGTCGCCGCGTGGAAGACCTCCACGTCCTCCACCTCGTCGAGGCCGCTGATCGGGTCGCCACTCGACGACGACTCCGGGTACCCGCGCGAGGCGAGCACCACGGTCACCGCCCAGTCCGGCGCCCAGTCCGGCTCGACGCCCGCCAGCCCGCCCGGCCGAGTGGACGCATCGAGCAGCTCGAGCAGGTCGGAGCGCAGGCGTGGCAGCACCGCCTGCGTCTCGGGGTCCCCGAAGCGCGCGTTGTACTCGAGCACCTTGGGCCCGTCCGCGGTCATCATCAGGCCCGCGTAGAGCACTCCGTGGAAGGGCGTCCCCTGAGCGCGCAGCTCGTCGACGATCGGCTGGTGCGCGACCGCCGCGATCTCTCTCGCGCGCGCGAGATCGAACCCGGGCACGGGCGAGTAGCTCCCCATCCCACCGGTGTTGGGGCCCTCGTCGCCGTCGAAGATGCGCTTGTAGTCCTGCGCGGGCGCCAGCGGCACCGCGCGCTCGCCGTCGCAGAGGGCGAGCAGCGACACCTCCTCCCCCTCGAGGAACTGCTCCAGCACCACCTCGGTCTCGCCGAAGCGGCGCTCGCCGTAGAAGACGTCGAGCGCGGCCCGGGCCTCGCGCTCGTCGGCGGCGATGATCACGCCCTTGCCCGCCGCCAGCACGTCGGCCTTCAGCACGGCCGGATAGGAAGCGCAGGCGATGTGGGCCGCGGCCTCGTCGCGGTCGCGGAAGACGGCGTACGACGCCGTGGGCACCCCGCAGCGCTTCATCAGCTCCTTGGCGTAGGCCTTCGACCCCTCGATCCGCGCGGCGGCCTTCGTCGGCCCGAACGCGGCGATGCCGGCGGCATCGAGCTCGTCCACCAGCCCCGCCACCAGCGGCGCCTCCGGACCGACGACCACCAGATCGACCTCACGCTCGCGAGCGACCCCGACCAGGTCGTCGTCGCCCAGGCACTCCACGCCGTCGGCCGCGATGCCCGCGTTGCCGGGGGCGGCAAGCAACTCGGGGGCCTGGGGGCTGCGCAGCAGCGTGCGGACCAGCGCGTGCTCCCGCCCGCCCCCGCCGACCACCAGCACCCTCCGGGCCATCTGGCTAGAGAGCCGCGATGAAGTCGTCCACCGGAATGGCGGTGAGCGTCTCGTAGCGCGCGGTGCCGCGGGATCCGAGCTCCATGGAGACACGCGCGACCGTCTTCTCGTCGGGCGCCTCGATGATGTTCACGAAGTCGTAGCGACCGAGCACCGCCCACTGCGCCGTGACGGTAACGCCGAGCTGCTCGAGCTCCTTGTTGACCTCGCGTATGCGCGCCGGGTTGCTCTTGATCGTCTGGACCCCCTCCGGCGTCAGGGTGCTGAGCATCACGTAAGTCGGCATGCCCGGAATGTATCCGCATGGCGAGATCGGTGGAGCCCCGCTAGCCTCGGCTGTTCTGAAGAAGTCGACCCTCATCGGCTTTGCCATCGCCGCCGCGGCTCTCGCGGCTCCCGCGAGCGCGGCCGCTCAGGCGACCCTGGCGGTCGACGAACAGGCGCCCTGCTACCGCGAGCAGTCGACCGTCCACCTGGTCGGCGGCGGCTTCACGCAGAACGGGGACGTCGTCTTCACGCGCGACGGCAGCCCGATCGGCGGCGCGATCACCGCCGACCCGAGCGGGGCGCTGTTCCCCCAGCTGATCCTGCCCGGTCTGGTGTCCGGCCAGAAGCGCCTGACCTACGTGGCGACCGACCAGACCAACCAGGCACTCTCAGCCCAGCTGAGCCTGCTGGTGACGGCGACGGACGTCGGCCTGCGGCCCGCCGGCGGCGCCCCGCACCGGCTGCTCACGATCCGGGCGCGCGGGTTCTTCGGCGGCAGCACGCTCTACGCGCACGTGGTCCGCGCCGGCAAGCGGCCCGGCAAGGCGCGCAGCCTGCGCCTCGGCCGGGTCAAGGGGGACTGCAAGCAGCTCGAGGTGCGCAAGCGCCTGTTCGCCCGCGGGCACCGCGCCGGGCAAGTACCGCGTGCAGTTCGACACCTTCCGCCGCTTCAAGTCGAAGCGCGAGATCGAGACCGAGTTCATCGTGACCGTCTTCCGCACCGCCGGGACCGCCCGGGCGTCGGCCTCGCAGCTCAGCCCGGCCAGCTGACCTTCAGGGCGAAGGGGCCGCTGCCCTTTCGCCGGTGCACCGTCAGCTCGACCTCGTCGACGGCGCGATGGCGGCACCACTCCACGCCGAACTCGCCGCCGTTGCGAAGCCGCTGACCGGCGGCGAAGTCCGGGATCTGGGCCTGGACCGCGTACACGGCGCCGCGGGGTGCGCGCAGGTGGAAGTCGAGGTCGCCGTCCAGCTTGAGCCGGATGTGGAAGGTGCGCTGGCCGTGCCGCTGGCTCAGGCGCCCGTGGAAGGTGCGCGAGCGCGGGCCCGTCCAGGGATCCAGCACGTCGTGCCGGATCGCCGCGAACGCCTTGGCGTTCGGGTGCATCAGCTCGTTGTAGTACCAGGGCTGCTGCGGGTAGTGCATGTGCGCGTAGCTGTCCGCGAAGCCCTCGCCCGGATCGTCCCAGTAGTGGCGGCCCTGGTTGCCGGGGAAGAGCAGGCCGCGGCGCACGCCCGTGCAGATGTGCATGGCGCTCGACCAGTACTTGGCGCCCCAGTCCAGCGCCTGCCACGGGTTGTTCGATCGCCAGAGCGCGATGTGATGGCCGTACTCGTGGGTCAGCGGGTACTCGATCGGGATGCCGCGCACGGACTCGCCGGGCACGTACATGCGCGCCTCGTCGATCGCGTAACAGGCGACCACCTCGGGGTCGCCGCCGCACAGCCCGACGATCTCCGCCGGGGTCCCGACGTACACGCTCAGGTCGCCCAGCTCGGGCCCGTGCACCCGCGAGGCGAGGAAGTCCACGAGCTTCTGATCGGCCAGCGCGTCCACCGGGTAGGAGGCGGACGCCTCCACGGCGACCTGGTAGCCGTCCGGCGTCGCGTAGTGGCGCGCGTTGGGGCCTGCGGCTCGTGCCGTGCGCATCGCCCCGTCCTCGGCCTGGAGCACCGTGAACCCGGCGCCCGCGAGCGCGGTGCTCGCCGGAAGCGGGCCCGGCTGCGGCACGTCGCGCTCGTGCGCGGCCGCGCTGGCCGGGAACGCGACTAGAGCCGCGGCGGCCAGGGTGGTGAAAAGGCGCCTCACCAAGCCACGCTAAGGGCGATCCCGGCCGGAAAGGCCGGCGGTAGACGCAGGTACCGCGCGCTACCCCCATGTGAGCAGCGCGAGTCCCCCGTACGGGTTACGACACTCTAGGGATGCCCGGTCAGATGCGCCTCCGGGACGCGCATCTCATGCTCAGCAGCGGGTGGCTGGTCCACGGTGCGGGCGACCACGGCGCAGCCGACCAGCGACACTCCCGCGACCAGAGCCACCGTACGGCGCTTGCTCTGCGGTATCGAGTCGCCCGCCAGCAGCGTCGCGAACAGGTCCATGCCGTCAGCCAGCGCGGCGCCCTCCAGCCAGCCACGCACGGGTGCCCCGCGATCCAGCGCCACGGCGGCGCCCAGCCCGAGCGCAAGGTCGCGGGCGCCGAGCGCACGCGCCAACAGCTTCACCACCGGACGGTCCGCCCCGTCGCCTATCCACATCGTCCCGATCAGGCGCGGCACAAGCACGAGCGACGCGCCGATCGCCATCCGGCCTCGTGCGTTGAGCAGGGCGAGGTCGCGCGCTTCCACGCGCGCATCCTATGCCGCTCCGGCAGGCTCCCGCGAGCTCGCCTTGGCGAAGGTCAGCTCGCCGCCCTCGGCGTCCACGAGCACGCGGTCGCCCGGCGCGAACTCCCCGTCGAGCAGCTTCAGGGCCAGCTTGTCGATCAGCTGCTTCTGGATCACGCGCTTGAGCGGGCGGGCCCCGTAGGTGGGGTCGTAGCCGAGATTGCCGAGCAGGGTCCGCGCGGCCTCGGTCAACTCGACCTCCACGCCCTTCTCGCGCACGCGCTCGATCAGCTTGGCCACCTGGAGCTCCACGATCTCCCCGAGCTCTTCGCGCGTGAGCGCGTGGAACTCGACGATCTCGTCGAGCCGGTTGACGAACTCGGGCTTGAAGGTCGCCCGCACGCCGTCGAGCCCACCGGCGACGTTGGAGGTCATGATCACGACGGTGTTCTTGAAGTCCACGGTGCGGCCCTGGCCGTCGGTCAGCCGGCCGTCGTCCATCAGCTGGAGCAGCACGTTGAACACGTCGGCGTGCGCCTTCTCGATCTCGTCGAGCAGCACCACCGCGTAGGGCCGCCGCCGCACGGCCTCGGTGAGCTGGCCGCCCTCGTCGTAGCCGACGTAGCCGGGCGGCGCGCCGACGAGCCGGGACACGGAGTGCTTCTCCATGTACTCGGACATGTCGATCCGGATCATCGCCTGCTCGGAGTCGAACATGAACTCGGCCAGCGCTCGGGCCAGCTCGGTCTTGCCGACGCCGGTCGGGCCGATGAACAGGAACGTGCCGATCGGGCGGTTGGGATCCTGGAGGCCCGCGCGTGAACGCCGTAGCGCGTTCGACACGGCCTCGACCGCCTCGGCCTGGCCGATCACGCGCTCGTGCAGCCGCTCCTCCATGTGGATCAGCTTCTCGACCTCGCCCTCCATCAGCTTGGAGACGGGGATGCCGGTCCACACTGCGACGACCTCGGCCACGTCCTCGTCGTCGACCTCCTCCTTGAGGAAGCCGGCGTTGCCGTCGGTGCGCTCCTCGGCGTCCGCGAGCTCGCGCTCGAGCTCGGGGATCTCGCCGTAGCGCAGCTCGGCGGCGCGCTGCAGGTCGGCCTCGCGCTCGGCGCGCTCGGCGTCGCGGTGCGCCTGCTCGAGGCGCTCCTTGAGCTGCTGCACGCGCACGATCGCGTCCTTCTCCTGCTGCCAGCGGGCCTTCATCTCGGTCGACTGCTCGCGCAAATCGGCGAGGTCGCGCTCGATCGCCTCGCGTCGGGCGACCGAGGCGTCGTCCTTCTCCTTCTCGAGCGCCTGGCGCTCGATCTCGAGCTGCATGATGCGGCGCTCGACCTCGTCGATCTCGGTCGGCATCGAGTCGATCTCGATGCGCAGCCGCGAAGCGGCCTCGTCGATCAGGTCGATCGCCTTGTCGGGCAGGAAGCGGTCGGCGATGTAGCGGTGCGAGAGCGTCGCCGCGGCGATGATCGCCGCGTCCTGGATGCGCACGCCGTGGTGGACCTCGTAGCGCTCCTTCAGTCCGCGCAGGATCGCGATCGTGTCCTCCACGCTCGGCTCGTCCACGAAGACGGGCTGGAAGCGGCGCTCCAGCGCCGCGTCCTTCTCGATGTGCTTGCGGTACTCGTCGAGCGTGGTCGCGCCGACCGCGCGCAGCTCGCCACGGGCGAGCATCGGCTTGAGGAGGTTGGCGGCGTCGACCGCTCCCTCCGCGGCGCCGGCGCCGACGATCGTGTGCAGCTCGTCGAGGAAGATGATGATGCGGCCCTCGCCGTCGGCGACCTCCTTGAGGACGGCCTTGAGCCGGTCCTCGAACTCGCCGCGGTACTTGGCGCCGGCGATCAGCGCGCCGATGTCGAGCGCGATCACGCGCCGGTCGCGCAACGAGTCGGGGATGTCGCCGGAGACGATGCGCTGTGCCAGCCCCTCGACGATCGCGGTCTTGCCGACGCCCGGCTCGCCGATCAGGACGGGGTTGTTCTTGGTGCGGCGCGAGAGCACCTGGATCACGCGCCGGACCTCGTCGTCGCGCCCGATGACCGGGTCGAGCTTCCCCTGCTCGGCGGCCTCGGTCAGGTCGCGTCCGTAGGTCTCGAGCGCCTGGTACTTGTCCTCGGGGTTCTGGTCGGTCACCCGATGCGGCCCGCGCACCTCCTGGACGGCAGTCGCCAGCTGATCGCGCGAGGCGCCGACGTCGGTCTGCGGATCGGCAGCCAGAGCGAGCAGCAGGTGCTCGGTCGACACGTACTCGTCGCCCATGCCGCGCGCCTCGTCGTCGGCGCTCTTGAGCAGTTCGATCAGGGCGGAGCCGAGCGCCGCGGTGGCGCTGGTCGCGCCGGTTACCGTGGGGAGCTGGTCGGCGGCCTCGTTGGCGCGGCGCCGGACGCGCTCCGGATCGGCGCCGGCGCGCTGCAGGACCGGAACGACGATGCCGGCCTCCTGCTCGAGCAGGGCGAGCAGAAGATGCGCCGGGGCGACCTCAGGGTTGTGACGGGCGCCGGCAAGCCGCTGCGCCGCGGCAAGCGCCTCCTGGGACTTGACTGTGAATCGATCAGCTTGCATAGATTATCTAAGTGAGTCTATAGCAAGGCTGAAGGTATGACCACCCCCGTGTGTGGGCCCCGCTCGGCGTCATATGCGCGCCCTGGGGGGCCCACACTCCTAGGCTCCGGCAGATGGCCACGCGCCTGCTGCTCCTCCTTGCCGCCCTTTGCGCCGGCGCCACCGCGGCGCCCGCCGCGGCCGCGCCCATCTCCTCAGCCGCGCAGCTGTTCACCTGCTGCACCCCGGAAGCCCTGCAGGCGCGCATGTTCTCCGAGGCCGAGGCGAGCGGCGCCGAGTACGTGCGCGTGGACGTCGAGCTGCACGGCATCTTCGGCGCCGCCGATGGCGACCCGCCCGACTGGACCCACCTCGATCGCACGATCGCCCTGGCGCGGGCCCACCGGGTCAAGGTGCTCGGGCTCATCCGCGGCACCCCGGGTTGGCTGTCGACCTGCCGGGAGAAGCCGAAGGCCTCCATCTGCCCGCCGCGCGATCCGGCCAGGTGGGGCGAGCTAGCCGGCGAGGTCGCCGCCCACGCACGCGGGTCGATCGACCACTGGGAGATCCTCAACGAGCCGGACGCCCGCTGGGCCTTCCTCGGCAGCGCCGAGGACTACGCGCGCATGCTGAGTGCCGCCTACGGCGCGATCAAGCAGCAGGCGCCTGAGGCCCAGGTCGTGTTCGGCGGGGTCGAGCGCCCCCGCGAGCACGACTGGATCGAGCGTGTGCTCGCCACCCCCGGGGCCGACGCCGCGCAGAAGTTCGACGTCGCGGCCGTGCACCTGCGCCTGCGCCTGCGCAACACCCTGCACGAGCTGCCCGAATGGCTGACCGAGTGGCGCGCGCTGCTCGCCCACCACGGCTTCCACGGGCCGATCTGGGTGACCGAGCACGGCTATCCGGCCGACCCCGCCTTCCAATGGGATCCCGCCTATCGCGGGACTGATGCAGCGACCGGCGCCGAGGCCCAGGCGCGGCTGCTGCACGACTCGATCCCCCTGCTCGCCAAGGCCGGCGCGAGCCAGATCTTCATCACCCTGCGCGACAACCTCTACGGCGAGTACCTGAGCGAGGGCCTGACCCACATCGACGACTCACAGCCCGGCGACCCCGCCGCGCGCCGCGCAGCGTTCAACACGGTGCGCGATCTGGCGATCCGGTGGGATCCCGCCGCGTACCGGCGCTCAGGGGCGATCGAGCGAGCAGCGCCAGGCGGACGAGCTCACGCGGCTGGCGGCGACGTCGAGCGCGGCCGGCCAACCCCTTGCCGCTGCCGTCCAGGGCGGCGCGGCCGAGGGGCACGCCGAGGTCGCCCTCGACCTGGTCAAAGCCGCGGACTAGCGCGCCGGGCGCCGGATCGGCACCCGCACCGCAGGGCCGATCAGGGACTGCGAGGGCGGCTGGTAAAGGACCAGCTCGTGCTTCATCGAGCGCCGCACGCGGTCGATCTCGGCGCTCAGCTCCTGATGCACCTTCGCGGCCTGGCGCTCGAGCGAGCGCATGCGCCGGCGCATCCGCTCCATCTCCTCCTCGAGCTCGAACACCTTCTCCACCCCGGCCAGGTTCATCCCCAGCTCGGTGGTCAGGCCCTGGATGCGGCGCAGCCGCTCCACGTCGTCCTGCGAGTAGAGGCGGGTGTTCTTGGGCGAGCGCTTGGGGGTGATCAGCCCGCGCGCCTCGTAGATGCGCAGAGTCTGCGGGTGCATGCCCGCCAGCTCGGCCGCCACCGAGATCATGTAGACCCCGCGCGCGCTGTCCTCGGCCGCCATGCCTACCTGCGCTGCGAGAGCAGCCGCTCGCGCGGGTTGCCGTCCATAACCGCGGCGAGGTCGTCCACGGCCTCGCTCTGCTCGCGCGAGAGCGAGCTCGGCACGTCGATCGAAAGCCTGTAGCGCATGTCGCCGCGACCGCGACCGCCCAGCTTGGGCGGCCCCTCGCCGCGCAGGCGCTGGACCGTCCCGTGCTGGGTGCCCGGGGGAACGCGGATGCGCTTGGTGCCGGTCAGCGTCGGCACCTCGATCGTGGCGCCGCGGATCGCCTCGGGGATCGTGATCGGCACCTCCACCTCGAGGTTGGCGCCCTTGCGCGTGAAGATCGGTGACTCGCCCACCTTTGTGACCACGTAGAGGTCGCCGGGCGGCCCGCCGCGCGGCCCCACCTCGCCCTTGCCGGACAGCCTGACCCGGCTGCCGTCGCGCACGCCGGCCGGGATGTTCACGCGGTAGCGCTTGACCTGCCGCGTGCGCCCGGTGCCCTGGCAGGTCGGACAGGGATCCTTGATCTCCGTGCCGGTGCCACCGCACTGGCGGCACGGCTGCGAGATCGAGAACAGCCCCTGCGACTCGGCCTCCACCCCGCGCCCCTGGCAGCGCGAGCAGATGGTCGGCGAGGTGCCCGGCTTGGCGCCCGTGCCGTGGCAGGTGGGACAGGGAGCGGACAGCGGCACCGAGACCGGCACCTGTGCCCCCTCCATGGCCTGCTCGAACGAGACGTGGACGTCGGTCTCGAGATCGCGGCCGCGCTCCGGGCGCGAGCCCGCCGGACCGCCCCGACCGGCGCCGCCGAACAGGTCCGAGAAGATGTCGCCGATGCCGCCGAAGTTGCCGCGGAAGGCACCCGGGTCGAAGCCGCCCGCGCCGCCGAAGATGCCGCCACCGGAGTCGTAGTCCTTGCGCTTCTCGGGATCGGACAGGATGTCGTAGGCGCCCTGGATGTCCTTGAAGCGCTCCTCCGCCGCGGCGTCGCCCGGGTTGCGATCGGGATGGTTCTCGCGGGCGAGCTTGCGGTACGCCTTCTTGATTTCGGCGTCGGGGGCGTTCTTGGCGACGCCCAGTGTCTTGTATGGATCCTTGACCGCCGGCATCTAGGAAGACACCACCACCCTGGCCGGACGCAGGATCGTCCCGTTGGCGCGGTAGCCCTTCTCGACGACGTCGAGCACGACGCCGGACTCGGCGCCCGCCTCCTCGCGCATCGACAGCGCCTCATGCTCGGCGGGGTCGAACCGCTCGCCGGCGGGGTCGAACTGCTCGACGCCGTTGCGCTCGAGCACCGCGACCAGGGCCGAGTACACGAGCAGCACACCCTCGGCGAGGTGCTGCTCGCCCTCGCCGGCGGAGGCCAGCGCCCGCTCGAGGTTGTCCACGATCGGCAGCAGCTCACGGACGAGCCCGCTCTTGGCGCGCTCGCCCGCCGCGGCTGCTTCCTTCGCCGCCCGCTTGCGGTAGTTCTCGAAGTCGGCCTGCGCCCGCCGGGCGAGGTCGAGGTACTCGTCCCGCTCGCGCTGCAGGCGCGCGAGCGGGTCCTCGGCCTCGACCTCCTCCTTCTCCTCGAGGATGCGCTCCTCGTTGGCGGGGTCCTCCTCGCCGGACGGCTCGGCCGCCTCGTCACGCGAGGTGACGAGCTCCTCTTCGTGCTCTCTCATGCGGCTAGCCCTTCTCGTCGCCCTCGACGACCTCGGCGTCCACGACCTCCTCCTCCTCGGAGGAGTCGTCGGCAGCCGCGCCGTCGTCGGCGGTCGCGCCGTTGCCGGCGGCCGCCTGCTGCTGGGCCGCGGCGTACATCTGCTCGGACACCTTGTGGAAGGCGACCTGCAGAGCCTCGGTCTTGGCGTTCAGCAGCGCGACGTCGTCGGACTCGAGGTTGTCGCGCACGTCCTTGATGGCCGCCTCGATCTCCTCCTTGGAGGAGGCGTCGAGCGAGTCGTCCATCTCCTTGACCTGGCGCTCGGCCTGGTACGCGGCGTTCTCGGCCGAGTTGCGGGCCTCGACCAGCTCGCGCTGGCGACGGTCGTCCTCGGCGTGCGCCTCGGCGTCCTTGACCATCCGCTCGACCTCGTCTTCGGCGAGCCCAGAGCCGGCCTTGATCTCGATCTTCTGCTCCTTGCCGGTGCCGAGGTCCTTCGCGCCGACGCTGAGGATGCCGTTCGCGTCGATGTCGAACGAGACCTCGATCTGCGGCACGCCACGCGGCGCCGGCGGGATGCCGGTCAGCTGGAACTTGCCGAGCGACTTGTTGTAGGCCGCCATCTCGCGCTCGCCCTGGAGCACGTGGACCTCCACGCTCGGCTGGTTGTCCTCGGCCGTGGAGAAGATCTCCGACTTGCGCGTGGGGATCGTCGTGTTGCGCTCGATCAGCTTGGTCATCACGCCGCCCTTGGTCTCGATGCCGAGGGTCAGCGGGGTGACGTCGAGCAGCAGCACGTCCTTCACGTCGCCGGCGAGCACGCCCGCCTGGATCGCGGCGCCGACGGCCACGACCTCGTCCGGGTTCACGCCCCGGTGCGGGTCCTTGCCGGTCAGCTCCTTGACCTTCTCCTGGACGGCCGGCATGCGCGTCATGCCGCCCACGAGGACGACGTGGTCGATGCCGGTGCCGCCCTCGACGCCGGCGTCGCCAAGCGCCTGCTTGGTCGGTCCGACGACGCGGTCGAGCAGCTCGGCCGTGAGCTCGTTGAGCTTGGAGCGAGTGAGGCGCTGGTTGAGGTGCTTGGGCACCGAGTCGACCGCCGTGATGAACGGCAGGTTGATCTGCGTCTCCTGCGCCGAGCTGAGCTCGGTCTTGGCCTTCTCGGCCTCCTGGTAGAGCCGCTGCAGGGCCATCTTGTCCTGCGACAGGTCCACGCCCTCGGCCTTCTTGAACTCGCTGACGAGCCAGTCCACGATCGCCTTGTCGAAGTTGTCGCCGCCGAGGTGGTTGTCGCCCGCGGTGGCCTTGACCTCGAACACGCCGTCGCCGATCTCGAGCACGGACACGTCGAACGTGCCGCCGCCGAGGTCGAAGACGAGGATCGTCTGGTCGGTGTCCTCCTTGTCGAGCCCGTAGGCCAGAGCGGCCGCCGTCGGCTCGTTGATGATCCGCTTGACGTCGAGGCCGGCGACCTTGCCGGCGTCCTTGGTCGCCTGGCGCTGGTCGTCGTTGAAGTACGCGGGAACGGTGATGACCGCCGCGTCGACGCTGTCGCCCAGGTAGGCCTCGGCGTCAGCCTTCAGCTTCTGGAGGATCATCGCGCTGATCTCCGGCGGTGCGAACTCCTTGCCGCCCGCCTTCACGCGCGCGTCACCGTTCTGGCCTGCAACGACCTCGAACGGGACGATCTTCTCCTCCTCCTTGACCTCCGCCTCCTTGCGGCCCATGAAGCGCTTGATCGAGAACACGGTGTTCTCGGGGTTCGTGACCGCCTGGCGCTTGGCCGGGGCGCCCACGAGACGCTCGCCACCCTCCGTGAAAGCAACCACCGAGGGAGTGGTGCGCGCGCCCTCGGCGTTCTCGATCACGGTGGGCTCGCCGCCCTCGAGGACGGCCATGCACGAGTTGGTCGTGCCCAGATCGATACCGATCGTCTTGCCCATCCGTCATTACTCCTTGTAGTCGAAAGAAATCTAAGCGCAAGTATGGCAGATATGTTTTCGAGTGCCCAGGCTCAGCCGCTTAGGTTAGGCTTCCGCCGCCGATGCGCCGCTCGCTCCCGTGCCTGCTGTTGCTGCTCCTCGCGCTGGGTGCCTGCGGCGGTGACGACGGCGACGACTCGACCGCGCAGAGCTCGCCGCCCACCTCCAAGACCACGGAGGAGCCCAGCCCGTCGGCGCTGCGCAAGGCGCTCAAGGACACGGCCACCGAGCCGGTGATCCCCAAGCCAGCCGGCTCCCCGCCGCGCAAGCTCGTCGAGGAGGACATCGTCAAGGGCAAGGGCCCGGCGGCCAAGCCTGGTGACACGCTGGTGGTCAACTACGTGGGCGTGGCCTTCTCGACCGGCAAGCAGTTCGACGCCTCCTGGGACCGCGGGCAGCCGTTCGCGGTCCCGCTCGGCGCCCACAAGGTGATCAAGGGCTGGGACAGGGGGCTCGTGGGGATGCGCAAGGGCGGCCGGCGCCTGCTCACGATCCCGCCCGAGCTCGCCTATGGCTCCGAGGGCTACCCGCCCGCGATCGCCCCCAACGAGACGCTCATCTTCGTGGTCGACGCCGTGTCGGTGAAGCCCGGCTAGCGGCGGATCGCTATCCCGCGAAGCTGAGCGCGTACGCCACCGACCCGGCGCACACCGCCGCCACGCCGGCGTAGTCCCAGCGCCCGCGGAAGTCGGGCGGTCGCGCGAACAGGGTCACGGCCAGCAGCGCGAACGGATCGAAGTACTTCTGGTAGGCGAGCGCGACGGGCAGCACGACCACCAGGAAGCAGGCGATCTGGACGCTCGGCAGCGAGGTCCAGCCCGCGCGCCGCGCGAGGACCGCGGCGGCGGCGCGCCCCGAGCGGGACCGCCGCCCAGAACAGAAGCGAGGTGCCCAGCACGGTGGGCAGGTGCTTGGAGACCTGCCAGAGGTATCCGGCATCGCCGGCCGCCTGTGCGCCGACGGGCCTGAACTCGAGCGGCGAGATCAGCACCAGCGCCACGCCGACCGCCGCCCCGGCGCCGACCAGGCGCCAGTCGACGCGAGGTGCGCGGCGGAGCACGCCGGGGCCGAGCACGGCGGCGGCGTAGAGCCCGAATACCGCGACCGTGAACCCGACCGTGCGCAGCGTCAGCGAGTCGCGGCCGACCCCGGGCTTGTCGGTGCAGAGCCCGCACGAGGCCGGGTCCGCGCTCGGCGGCACGAGCCCGTTCCATTCGATCGCGAGCGCGGCCACGGGGGCGAGCGCGAGCGCCAGCAGCGCGAGGCCGCCGAACAGCCGGGCCGGGGACCGCCGGTCGGTGAGAACGAGGAAGACGGCCGCCACCAAGCGCGACCCACAGGAACGACTGGCGCGTGAGCAGCGCCGCGCCCGTCCACAGGCAGGCCGTCGCGAACACGGCGAACGAGCCCTCCTGCCTGTAGGTGTACAAGCGCTCGAGCGCCAGCAGCGCGAACAGGATCGCCAGGTTGTCCGTGAGCAGGGTGAACGAGGCGCCGAAGAAGTAGGGGGACAGCGTGAACGCCAGGGTGAGCGCGAAGGCGGGCAGCACGTCGAGCGACGTCGACCGCCGCAGCAGGCGCAGGAGCGCGAGCGCCGCCGCGTAGGAGATCGCCACGTTGAGCAGGCGCAGCTTCCAGAGGTCGAAGCCGACGAGCTTGCCCCAGCCGGCCATCACCAGGTGGAACAGCGGGGTCTGGGCGGAGGGGTAGTCCGAGAAGTGGAGGCCCTCGCGGAAGTGCATGATCGTCGGCAGCTGGTAGACGGCCGCGTCGCTGCCGTGGAAGGTGTCGATCTCGACGGTCAGACCCTTGAGGACGGCGATGCCGATCAGGAACGGAACGGCGAGCAGCAGCGCGGGGGTCCGCATCAGCCCTCCGGCGTCGCTCATGCGCGGGCCAGCCGCCGGCGACCCTCGGGGCACATCCGCCGCAGCGGGCACTCCTGGCAGCGCGGCACCCGCGCGACGCAGGTGCGACGACCGTGGCGGATCAGCAGCACGTGGGTCTCGTAGGCGAACTCCCCGTCGTCGCCGACGAGCCGCGCCAGCTCGTCGTGGGCCTTGACCAGCGGGGCCTTCGGACGGCCACAGGCCGAGTCGGCCGCCCACGCGGTAGACGTGGGTGTCGACGGGCACGTCGGGACGTCCGAACGAGAACAGCAGCACGCACGCCGCGGTCTTCCGGCCCACGCCCGGCAGCTCCACCAGGTACTCGCGCGCCTCGTCGAGCGGGGCGTGCTCGAGCCAGAGCAGGTCGTCGTCTCCGATCGCTTCGAGGATCTGCTTGATCCGAACCGACTTCGTCGGTGCCAGCCCGCCCGGGCGGATCGCGTCCTCGATCTCCTCCACGGGCGCCTCGCGGACCACGTCCCAGGTGGGGAAGCGCTCGCGCAGGCGGAAGTAGGCGACGTCGCGGTTGCGGTCGTTCGTGTTCTGCGAGAGGACCGTCAGCACCAGCTCGTCCACGGGCGCGTGGTGAGGTCGGAGCGCGGGGCGGCCGTACTCCTTGGCGAGCCGGTCGGTGATCGTGCGCAGCCTGCGGCGGTCGGCCATTGCGCGCGGATGGTATGAAGGCGCCGGTGGAGATTGCGGAGCGCCATTCCCAGGTCGCCGGAGTCGACGTCCTCTGGCGGCAGGCCGGCGACGCGCCGATCCTCTACCTCCACGGCGTCCCGGCGGCGGGCTGGCACTGGGAGCCGTTCCTCGCTCGCACCGGCGGGATCGCGCCCGATCTGCCGGGCTTCGGCCGCTCCGGCAAGCCGGGCGACTTCGATTACTCGATCTCGGGATACGACCGCTTCATCGAGGAGTTCTGCGACCTCGCCGGCCTCGAACGCGTCACGCTGGTCGTGCACGACTGGGGCTCGGTCGGGCTGGCGTTCGCGCAGCGGTTGCCCGAGCGCGTGGAGCGGCTGGTGCTGACCGCCTGCGTGCCGTTCGTGCCCGGCTACCGCTGGCACAGGGTCGCCCGCGGGTGGCGAACGCCGCTGGTGGGCGAGCTGCTGATGGGGTTCACCACCCGCCGTGCCTTTCGGGGCGCCCTGCCCGCGGAGGTCGCGGACCGCGCCTTCGACGAGTTCGACCACGGCACCCAGCGGGCCGTGCTCAAGCTCTACCGCGCCTCCCCGCCGGAGATCCTGGCCCGCGCCGGAGAGCGACTCGGCGAGCTGCGCTGCCCGGCGCTGATCGAGTGGCCCACGCGCGATCCCTACATCGGGGCGGAGTTCGGGCAGCGCTTTGCCGACGCGCTCGGCGGGGAGGTGCGGCTCGAGCTGGTCGACGCCGGCCACTACCCCTGGCTGGAGCGCGCGGACATGATCGCCCGCGTAGCCGACTTCGTCAGATAGCCTTCCCCCCGCCGTGCTCCGCGCCGCTGTCACGGCGCCTAAGAGCGCCCCTGTTCGCCAGGAAGCTCCGCGTCGTCGGGGGCGCTTCGCGCGTGATCGTCCGCCGTCGGGGCCCTGGTACACCCGCATCGACTGGTGGCACGTGGCTCCGGTGGCCATCGCGATCGTGTTCGCGATCGTCTACCTGATCTGGCAGCCGCGCACCGTCGACCTGGCCGCCCACACCTTCCGCGCCGACCTGTTCGGCAGGGAGGGCTTCACGATCTGGAACGGGCAGTGGTACGGCGGCCACCACACGCCCGCGTACTCGATCCTCTCGCCGCCGCTCGCCTGGCTGCTCACGCCTCCGGTGGCGCTCGCGCTGGCGGCGGTGGCATCCGCTGCCCTGTTCCCGCCGCTCGCGCGCGGCGCATTCGGCGAGGAGGCCGCTCGCTGGGGCTCGATCTGGTTCGGCATCGCCACCGCCACGCTGCTGTTCACGGCGCGGCTGCCGTTCGCGATCGGCGTGGCCTTCGGCCTCGCGGCGCTGCTGGCGCTCCAGCGTCGCCGCTACACGTGGGCGATCGTGTTCGCGATCCTGACGCCGCTGGGCAGCCCGGTCGCGGGACTGTTCCTCGCCATGGCGGGCGTGGCGGTGGCGCTCGCGGCGAACGGCGATCGCGGCAAGCGGTGGGAGGGGCTCGCGATCGCCGCGGCCGCCTTCATCCCGCCGGCGTTCCTCTCCTGGGCGTTCCCGGAGGGCGGCTGGGCACCGTTCCCCACGTCGGCCTATCTGCCGATCCCGGCCTTCGCGATCATCGGCGCGATCCTCCTACCCCGCGAGCAGCGCGCGCTGCGCTGGGGCCTGATCCTCTACGGGATCGGCGCGACCGTGGCGCTCCCGCTGGAGACGCCGATGGGCGGCAACGCCGTACGCCTGGGCGCGCTGTTCGGCGGGCCCGTGCTGCTGTGCGCGCTCTGGGGCCGCCCCGTCTGGCGCAAGATCTGGCTGGCGCCGCTGCTGACCGCGGGCTTCGCGTCGCTCGCCTTCTGGATGTGGTCGCCTGCGGTGCGCGACGTCATCAAGTACCTCGAGGACCCGGCCGCCAAGTCCGACTACTTCGAGCCGCTGCGGCAGTTCCTCTACACCCTGCCCGACCAGCGCCGCATCGAGATCCCGTTCACGCGCAGCCACTGGGAGGGCGCGGAGATCGCGCCCGAGGTGCCGCTGGCGCGCGGCTGGCTGCGCCAGCTCGACACGGGGCTCAACCCGATCTTCTACAAGGGCCAGATCAACCGGCTCACCTACGCGAGCTGGCTGGCGGACAACGCCGTGCGCTACGTCGCCCTGCCGAGCGCCAAGCCGGACAAGAGCTCGTACGGCGAGCGCGCTCTGATCGAGAAGGGGCTGCCCTACCTGCGGCTGCGCTGGAAGTCGGACGACTGGCGCGTGTACGAGGTGCTGCTGCCGGCCCCGATCGTGATCCCGCAGGGGGACGCTCGGATCGTGCTCGAGCAGCTCAGCTCGGACCAGGTGCTGATGGACGTGAAGAAGCCGGGCGAGGCGATCGTGAAGGTGCGCTGGACGCCCTACTGGTACGCCCCGAACGCCTGCGTGGAGCCCGACGGAGATTGGACCCGCATCATCACGCACAAGGTCGGCTTCCAGCGGATGTCGACCCGCTTCTCACCGGAGCGGCTGTTCTCCCGCGGACGGCGCTGCGATCCCTGAGGGCGGTGCTACCGTTCGCGCGGTCAAGTAGTGCCAGCGCTCGCAGCGGTTGCCTAGATGCACCTTCCGAGTTTGCAGCACATGAACGTGGGAGGACCCATGGCAACTGGAACCGTGAAGTGGTTCAGCGACGACAAGGGCTTCGGCTTCGTCACGCCGGACGAGCCCGGCAAGGACCTGTTCGTGCATCACACCGACATCGACGGCGAGGGCTTCCGCTCGCTCGCCGAGGGTGCGCGCGTGGAGTACGAGGCTCAGCCGGGCGACAAGGGCCCCAAGGCCACCAACGTCCGCACGATTTAGATAGGTCGCCGCGCCCAGCGCGGCAAGCCAATCTTCACAGGGGTCCGGGGGCGCAAGCCCCCGGCTCTCGTTCTAGGCCGCTGCCCCCGCCTTGCGTGCCTGACGCTCCGGGTCGATCCTGACCACGTCCCACACGAGGCCGAGCTTCTCGAGGCCTCTGATCACGATCCCCGACGGATCGATCTCCCAGCTGCGCAGGCCGTGCAGCGCCGACGTCGGGAAGGCGTGGTGGTTGTTGTGCCAGCTCTCGCCGAACGTCGGCAGGGCCAGCCAGAAGAGGTTGCGCGACTCGTCCTGCGTGGGGAACCGCTGGCGCCCGAAGAAGTGGCACAGCGAGTTGATGCTGTAGGTCACGTGGTGCACCACCAGCATGCGCACGCCGGCGCCCCAGAGCAGGCCGGTGAGCGCGGCCTCGAGGGTGCCGCCGATCGCGTACCCGAGACCGAACGCGATCGCGAACCCGCCGAGCGCCCAGACCAGGAAGGTGCGATCGACGAACGAGACGACCGGATCGTCGATCAGATCGCGGGCGTAGCGCTTGCGCGCGCCGCGATGGGTGTGGATGAAGAGCCAGCCGACGTGGGCGTGGGCGAGCCCCTTGAGCGCGCCCCGAAAACCGCCGTCGTGCCCGACGTGCGGGCTGTGCGGGTCGCCCTCCTGGTCGGAGTAGGTGTGGTGCTTGCGGTGGTCCGCGACCCATGAGATCACCGGTCCCTCGATCGCCACTGATCCGAGGATGGAGAGCAGCCCGCGCAGCCAGCGGTGCGTCTTGAAGCTGCGGTGGGTCAGATGGCGGTGGAACCCGACGGTCACGCCGAGCCCCGTCAGCACGTACATGATCAGGAAGACCGCGACGTCGCTCCAGCGCAGCAGATTCGACCAGGCCTGCCAGCAGACGATGCCCAACGCGATGAAGGGAAGCGCGGTGATCGTGCCGGTGGCGATGCGGTCGACGGTCTCGTGAGCGACCGGCTGAACCTCCCCGGGATCTGCTCGCACTGCGTCGTTCGGCGCCGCCGGCGCTTGAGTCGTCACTTAGGGGAACCTACCCTGCCGGGCCGATAAGTTGCATCTTGGGTACGGATACCCCTACTGCGAAGCGGCCCGCCGGACCGCTAGGCTTGCCTGTCGTGCCCCGTTCTCACCCGCTGTATCGCCATTTGACGCGGGTCTGGCGGCTCAGCGGCCGCTGGCTTCCGAACGGCTGGCTCGACGCGATCCGTCAGCTCGCCCTGTTCGCCGGCGCCTATTACCTCTATCGGATCGTGCGCGGCGTCGTCGACGGCCAGGCCGGCCTCGCGTTCGAGAACGCGCGCACGCTGGTCGGCTTCGAGCGCTCGATCGGGCTGTTCTTCGAGCCCGGGCTGCAGGGCTGGGCGCGCGGCCAGGAGTGGCTGCTCACGTGGGCCAACTGGATGTACGTGAACTCGCACTTCGTGGTCACGACCACGTTCCTGATCTGGCTCTACATCGCGCGCAACTACGCCTTCTACTACGTGCGCAACATGTTCATGGTCGCGATGACGCTCGCCCTCGCGGGCTACGTCGTGTACCCCACCGCGCCGCCGCGCTTCCTGCCCGAGTGGGGCTTCACGGACACCGTCGCCAACTTCGTGGGCGAGGGCGCCTCGAACAGCGCCAGCGCCCTCTACAACCCGTTCGCCGCGGTGCCGAGCATGCACGTGGCCTTCGCGCTGATGATCGCCGTGCCGGCGACGATGCTCGTGCGCAACCGCCTCCTCAAGGTCTTCTGGGCGATCTATCCCGCGCTCGTCACCTTCGTCGTCATGGCCACCGCCAACCACTTCTGGATGGACGCCGCGCTCGGTGCGCTGGTGGCCGTCGCGTCCGCCTCGGCCGCGTCCTACGCCTTCGCCCGCGCCCGCCCGGATGCCTGGGCCTGGCGCACGGCGAAGGCCTCGGCGTGAGCGACGGCCTCGACCAGCGCACACGGCGTGCGCGCGGGAACGGTCGCTCCGGCTCGCTGACCGCGGCCGAGATGCGCGCCGTCGCGCGCGACCGCCTGATCGAGTCGCGCCTCACGCCGAACGCGATCTCGCTCACGGGGTTCGTGGGGAACCTGATCGCCGCGGCGCTGATCCTCCACCACGACTTCGTGCTCGCCGGCATCGCCTTCATCCTCGGCTCGCTGTGCGACATGTTCGACGGCCGCTACTCGCGCATGTCGGGCAAGGGCACGCCCTTCGGGGCCTTCCTCGACTCCACGCTCGACCGGATCGAGGAGGGTGTCGTGCTGGCAGCGGTGGCCTGGTGGTTCGCCGAGCAGGGCGACGAGGTGGCGGTGGGGGCCACGGTGCTGACCGTCGTCGGCTCCTACATGGTCTCCTACACGCGTGCGCGTGCGGAGGCGCTCGGGGTGGAGTGCAAGGTCGGGATTGCGTCCCGAGCCGTCCGGGTAGTCATCCTGTCGGTGGGCCTGGTGTTCGCCGCCGATGAGCTGGTGCCGGGCTTGGATTTGCTGGAGCCCGCCATCTACCTGATGGCCGCGCTGACGATCTTCACGACGTTCCAACGCGTCTTCCACGTGAGGAGCCAGCTGGCCGCCCAGGTGTAACCGCAGCGGCGCGCCGGGTTCTGTATTGGGCAGTGCCGGCCTCCTGTCCTCGGGAGGTCGTTTTTCATGAAGCTGGAGGGCTTTTCTGTGACTGAGACTTCGAATCTTTCCAATGGCAGCGCGCGCTACCAGCCCGAGAAGGTGCGCGTGGCGATCGTCGGCGTCGGCAACTGCGCCTCGTCCTTCGTGCAGGGCGTGGAGTACTACAAGGACGCCGATCCGACCAAGTCCGTGCCGGGCCTGATGCACGTCGACCTGGGCGGCTACCACGTGAGCGACATCGAGTTCACGGCCGCCTTCGACATCGATGCGGACAAGGTCGGCAAGGACCTCTCGGAGGCGATCTGGTCGGGCCAGAACAACACGATCAAGTTCGCCGAGGTCCCCCACCTCGACGTGCCGGTCTATCGCGGGATGACCCACGACGGGCTCGGCAAGTACCTCAAGCAGCGGATCACCAAGGCCCCCGGCGAGACCGCCGACATCGTTCAGATCCTCAAGGACACCCGCACCGACGTGGTCGTGTCCTACCTGCCCGGTCGGGTCTGAGCAGGCGACCAAGTGGTACGTCGAGCAGGTGCTCGAGGCCGGCTGCGGGTTCGTGAACTGCATCCCGGTGTTCATCGCCCAGGAGAACTACTGGGCCGCCCGGTTCCAGAAGGCGGGGCTGCCGATCGTTGGGGACGACATCAAGTCGCAGGTCGGCGCCACGATCGTCCACCGCCAGCTCGCGCGCCTGTTCCACGAGCGCGGGGTGCAGCTCAAGCACACCTCACAGCTGAACGTGGGCGGCAACATGGACTTCTTCAACATGCTCGAGCGCGAACGGCTCGAGTCCAAGAAGATCTCCAAGACCCAGGCCGTCACCTCGGTGATGGGGCTGGAGCTGCCCGCCGACGACGTGCACGTCGGTCCCTCGGACTACGTGCCGTGGCTGACCGACCGCAAGTGGGCCCACATCCGCCTCGAGGGCGAAGCGTTCGGGGACGTGCCGCTTACCGCCGAGCTCAAGCTCGAGGTCTGGGACTCGCCCAACTCGGCCGGCATCGTCACGGACGCCGTGCGCATCTGCAAGCTCGCGCTCAACAAGGGCCTCGCGGGCCCGCTGGTCGGGCCGAGCGCCTACCTGATGAAGTCGCCCCCGGAGCAGTACCCGGACCCGGTCGCCCGCGAGATGACCGACGACTTCATCGCGGAGCACGGCGGTGTGCCGAAGCTGCCCGGCCAGCCGAAGGCCGAGGTCGAGGCGAGCGTCACCGATAACTAGCCGGTCCGGGCGCGCGCACAGGCGCCGTTCAGCGCGTAATTCGGGCAGCTGACAGATAATCGCGGCTTGAGGGCCGTCTCGACCGTCATCGTCGCCTATAACTCGGGCGAGTTCCTGAGTCGTTGCGTCACCGCCGTTCGTGGCGTCACGGGGGAAGTCGTCGTAGTGGACAGCGCCTCTCCAAATCGAGATGCCGCGGCCGCGTGCCGCGAGTTCCCGGACGTACGCGTGATCGAGCGATCTCGCAACGACGGCTTCGGCAGCGCCGCGAACGCCGGAGTAGCCGCCACATCCGGGCGCTGGGTGCTGCTGCTGAACCCGGACGCCTGGCCGATCGACGATGGGCTCGGGCGACTCGCCGAGTGGGCTGAGAGCCGTCCCAGGCTTGGTGCCGCGGGACCGGCGCTCGTCGACTCCGCAGGCCGGCCCCAGCGCTCGACGATCCGGCCGCCGCTGGGTGCAGCCTCGCTGGCAGTCTGGGCGGCTTTCCCACACGCCGTGAGCCGCATCTACGCCGCTTGGCGCCGACGCACGGGCTGGGTGCGCCGGGGTGAGGTGGGTCCGGCAGAGTTCCTGCAGGGGGCGGCGCTGCTGGTACGCCGGGACGCGTTCGAGCAGGTTGGTGGGTTTGACGAGAGCTTCTTCATGTATGGCGAGGACGCTGACCTGTGCGCTCGCCTGCGCAGCGCCGGCTGGGGTGTGGAGCTCTGCGAGGACGCACGCTTCGTGCACGTCGGCGGGGGGTCGACGCGCTCGCACCCCGACAGGATGCGGCTCGAGCTTCTGCGCTCGTGGCTGCGCCTGACCGCCAAGCTCAGGGGGATCGGCGACGCCGAGCGCTCGCGCCGCTGGCTCCTCCTCGCGATGCGGCTGAGGGCGGCGATCGCGCGCGAGGCGAGCGACCGCGCCGTAGTCACGTGGCTGCGCTCCGGGCATGTCAGCGAACTGCTCGACCCACCGGAGTGACGGCCGTGGCGGTCACGGCCGCTTCGCCGCTCGAGCTGCTGCACCCGGCGGGAAAGGTAGGGCGCGTGCTGGCACTGGGCGATCTCAGCTCGCCGTTGCTGCTCCCGCCGGCTGCCAGCCCAGAACATTCCGGGGTAGATTTGGCTCTGATCGCGCCGTCGCGCTCGCAGCTGAGCCAGCGCGGCTGGCTAGCGCGCGCCGTGGACGAAGCGACCGCCGCGCTCGCCGCCGACGGCCTCGTCTACGCGCTCGTGCCGCGCGGACGCCGTGGCGCCGTACGCCGGCGGCTGCGGTCCGCCGGACTTGCCCTCGACCCGCCCCTGGTGGCGCTGCCAGGCGACCCGCCTCCGCGGTATTTGGTGCCGCTGGACGCGCACGTATGGAGGCACACGCTGGGTCACCTGATCGACGCCCGCCCACCCGCACGCGGCGCGCTCGTGGCTTTGCGGGCGCTGCCCTTCGGCGGGTCGCTGCTGGCGGCGACGCTGCCGGCTGTGGGAACGGTGGCACGGCCATCCGGCGCCACGGCACCGGGTGCTTGGATGTCCGGCCTGGACGGCCGGACACGACCCGCCGCGCGGCTCGTGGTGGCCACCGGCTGGCGCTGGCCGCAGGGGCCGATCGTCGCGTACTGCTTCGCCGAGCACGAGCACGATCCGTGGGGAATCGTCAAGGTCGGACCCGACTGCCCGCGCGAGGCCGTTGTACTCGGAGGGCTTGGAGAGGCAGCCGAGGCGGCGGGGGCGCGCACGCCACGCCTGCTCGCGGTCGGGACGGTCGGCGATCGCCCGGCACTGGCCGAGACGATTCTGAGCGGCGAGCCGGCGGCGCGCCTGCTCGCCCGCTCGCCGGGGCGTTTCGGGGAGGTCGCCGGCGCGGTCGCGGGCTGGCTCGAGAGCTGGCACCAGGCGACTGCGCGGCGAACCCGCGGCTCAATCAGCGTCCTCGAGCGCGACCTGCTCGCGCCGCTGTCTGAGATCGAGGCCGAGCTTCCCGGCGCGGCGGCGTACCGTGACTGGCTGGCGGCCCGCTGCGTCGCCGTCGCGAGCACCGAGATCCCGTTGGTCGCGACGCATGACGACCTCACCATGTGGAACGTACTGCTGGATCGGAAGGGCACGGTCGGGGTGATCGACTGGGCGGAGGCGCGCGACGACGGGCTGCCACTGACCGATTTCTTCTACGCCGTCGTCGATGCGGCGTCGGCCTGCGATGGCTACGGCGACCGGCTCGGCGCCCTGCGTGGATGCTTCGAGGGCGGCGGGGCGCGGGCGGACGCGGCGGTGGCGCTGCGCGAGCGCCTTCGCCTGTCCCTTGGGCTGTCGGCCCAAGCGGTGGAGCTCAGCTTCCATTCGTGCTGGCTGCGCCACGCCGCCAACGAGCTGCGGGCGAGCCCCTCTGCGGACCGTCCCTTTCTCGAGATCGTGCGCTGGCTCGCGCGCCAGGCGACAGCGTGAGGCTGCTCTTCCTGCTGCCCTTCCCCCCGCGCCCCGACGGCAGCCACGGCGCGAGCCGCATGACGGGACAGCTGCTGGAGTGCCTGGTCTCCCATCACGAGGTCGCCGCGATCTACCTGCGGGCCCGCGAGGAGCCGCCGATCGCGGCTGAGCTAGCCAACAGGCTCGCGCTGGCGGTGGAGGTGGACAGGCCGTCGCTGCTGGGCGCGGGCCGGTCACGGCGAGCGGCGGGTCGGGCGCTGGGGATCGTCGCCGGCCGGCCGACGTGGGCGACCGATTGGCGTGTGCCGGGCTTTGCCGCCCGGGTGCGTGAGGTGACGCTGGACTGGCGCCCCCAGGTCGTCCAGGCCGAGCTTCACGTGATGGGCCAGTACCTGACCGGGCTTGCCCAACCGACGGTGCTCGTCGACCACGACCCGGGCGCCGTCGCCGCCGCTGACCTCGCCGGATCGGAGCGGGGGCTACGGCGCGCCGGGCGCCGCCTCGATGCGTCCGCCTGGCGGCGTTACGAACGCCGGGTGCTGGCCGATGCCGATGCGGTCGTCACGTTCACGGAAGAGGACCGCGCCGCGCTCGCAGGCGCTGGCGCCGGACGGTCGAGTCGTGCGCATCGCTCCTGGCATTCGCCTCCCGCCGCAGCCGAGCGATGCGATCGGGACGCACCCGCCGCGAGTGCTGTTTCTCGGCAGCTTCGTTCACCCGCCCAACGCCGACGCGGCGCTCCGGCTGGCGCGCGCCATCATGCCGGCGGTGCGCGCGCGTGTGCCGGAGGTGCTGCTCGAGATCGTCGGCGACGCACCGCCGCCCTCCGTGCGCGAGCTGGCTGGCGACGGCGTGGTGGTCACCGGGCGCGTGGCCGACGTGGGACCACACCTCGAAGGCGCCGCGGTCGTGGCCGCCCCGCTGCGCCTGGGTGGGGGAATGCGCGTCAAGGTGCTGGAGTCGCTCGCCGCGGGCAAGGCGATCGTGGCCACGCCGCGGGCGCTCGCGGGCCTCGAGCTCGTGGCCGGTACGCACGCGATGGTCGGCGAATAGCGACGCCGAGCTGAGCGAAGCGCTGACGACCCTGCTCCAGGACCCGGATCGCCGGCGGCGCATGGGCGCCGCGGCGCGGGAGTGGGCGCTGGAGCAGCTCGGCTGGGAGCACACGCAGCTGCCTATGCCGAGCTCTACGCGACCCTGGTCGGGCGCCCGCAATGAGCAAGCCCCGCGTCGTGCTCGTCGGCTGGCGCCTGGGCGGGGAGCTCGAGCGCGTGATCCGGCAGGGCCGGGACCGCTTCGACTACACGGTGGTGTCGATGGACCTCGACGAGTCGCTGCGTCCGCTCGTCGACTGGCGCCAGATGCCGCGGCCGCGGCTTTGGGTCCTTCCGGCTCGGCTGGGCTGACCTTCTTCGCGCTCGGCGGCCTGCGCGTGGCGCGTCTCGAGGCCGATCTCGTCCACACCGTCGGCCCGATGCCGATCGTGCCCAACCGGGTCGACCTCAACACCGTCACCTTCTGCCACGCCGCCTACGACGAGGCTACGGCCGGCAACCCGATCAAGGGCAGCTCCAGCTCGATCGGGTGGCGCGCGGGGCAGCGGTTCACCCTCGGCCTGGAGCGATGGTGGTTCCGGCGCGCCGTGCGCGTGCTGGTCGGCATCTCCGAGGGCAGTGCCGCCGACCTGCGCCGCTTCTATCCCGGCGTGCGCGTGGCCGTGATGCCGCGCGGGATCGACCTCCGGCGCTTCTCGCCCGACGACGAGGACGGCCGTCGCTTCCGCGAGGAGCGGGGCGTCGCCGCGGACGCAGTCGTCGCCGTGTTCGTGGACCAGCAACACCGCCCGCTGAAGGGGCTCGACCTGGCGATCGCGGCATTCGCGGCCGCCCGCCGGGCGGGCACAGGGCCCGACCTGCTCTGGGTCGTCGGGCGCCGGGAACGAGGGCCAGGCCGCTCTGGCTGCCGAGCTCGGCGTGGGGAATGCCGTGCGAATTCCTGGGCTACACCTCCGAGGTCGAGCGCTGCTACCGCGGGGCGGACCTGTTCGTGCTGCCCACGGTCTACGAGGCGTTCTGCCGCGCGGCCCACGAGGCGGCGGCCTGCGGGCTGCCGGTGATCGCGCCGCCGGTGAACGGAATCCGCGAGCTGATTGGGGAGGACGAGGCGGGAGTGATCGCCCGCCGCGACGCGGACGACCTCGCGCGCGCCCTTCGCGAGCTCACGGCGGACCCAGCGCGGCGCGCCCGAATGGGAGCGGTCGCGCGCCGGCGCGCGAGCTGCTTCGACGAGGACGTGGTGGCGGAGCGCATCCTCGCCCTGTACGAGTCGCTGCTCGGCTAAGCCCGCTGACCGAGGTAGGCGCGGCGCACCTCTTCAAATGGACCGTCGGCGGTGATCCGACCGTCCTCCAGCCAAAGCGCTCTGTCGCAGAAGGTGGCGAGCAGCGGGTGGTCGTGACCGGCCGCGACGACGATTCCGCCGGCCCTCAGCGCCTCGTGTGCGTGCTCGGCGACGATCTGGCGAAACTCGTGGTCGAGCGCCTCGTGCACCTCGTCCAGGACGAGGATGTCGGGGTCGGTGTGGTCGGCGACCGCGAAGCCGAGACGCGCCTTCATCCCCTCCGAGTAGCTCAGCACTGGTCGGTCGAACGCTTCCTCGAGGTGCGTGGCGCGCTTGATCTCCTCGAGCGAGGCGCCGGTCTGCGCGCGCGACATGCCCGCCAGCACACCCAGCAGCGAAGCGTTCTCCCGGCCCGTGAGCAAGCCGAGCAGCCCCGCCTCTGTCGACAGCAGGGACCCGACCCGCCCGCGCACGTCGAGCCGGCCGGCGTCCGGGCCGAGCACGCCGGCGATCAAGCGCAGCACGGTCGTCTTGCCGGATCCGCTCGGGCCGATGAGCGCCACCCCCTCGCCGGGGCCGATCGTGAACCCCATCTCGTGCACGCCCCACGTCTGCGCGCCCTTGCGTCTCAATCGGGCGAGTGCGGGGGTAACCGCGCGCTGGTGGCGGTCGAACATGAACCGGACGCCCACGTCCTCGGCATGAATCGAGACGTCCCGCATCAGAACTCCAAGATCTTCGCGAACTGACGCTGTTCGGAGCGAAACACCGGGACGAACAGCACCAGCAGCACCACTCCGATCGCAGCGGGATAGAGCAGCTCGAAGGCGCCCGGCGCCTGGCCGTAGAGCAGCGCGTCCCGATACGACTCGAACAGTCCGGTCATCGGGTTGAGCAGGAGCAGGTCGTGGGCGGTGCCGGAGATCTGCGAGAGCGGCACCAGCCCGGGCGCGATGAAGAACAGGACCCGCACGAAGCTCATCAAGAAGTTGCCGATCTCCGGCATCCAAATGCCGAGCAGTGCCGCCGGGTACGCCACGCCGATCGCAAGCAGCATCGTGATCGCGATCACCACGGGCAGCCAGAGGATCGCCGGCGTTGGCGCCACTCCGTAGACCGCCATCATCACGGCCAGCAACAGCAGGCTCGCGCCAAAGGCGACCGTCTCGGTCAGCGCGCCGGACAGGGGCAGCAGCGTGCGGTTGAAGCCCATGTTCAGCAGGATCGAGCGGCGCGCCGCGACGGCGCTGAGGGCGTTGACTATGGTGGTCGTGAAGAGCTGAAAGGGGATGACCGCGCAGGCAAGGCTCAACCCCGGTGCCTCGCCCGGACGGTCGAGGACCAGCGTGACCAGCACCAGGTAGACGCCGACCAGCGCAAAGGGATCGGCAATCCACTTGACGAGCCGCCATCCTCCCCGCCCGTACCTGACCTTCAGGTCGCTGATCGTGAGCGCGATGAGAACGTCCCACGACCGCCGGACCGCCTGCCAGCGCGAGCCGGCCGAGGCGTGTTCGGCCCGCACAAGTATGCCCGGAGAGGCCATTCGAGCCAGAATAAGGCCGATCCCCCCACGCCGGTGACGGGGAGCTCGAACTACCGGGCCGCCATCCGACCGGTCGACGCGGCCGAGCGGCCGCTGTGGTCGGTGATGATCCCGACGCACGATTGCGCGTCCTATCTGCGCGAGACGCTCGCCTCGGTGCTGGCCCAGGACCCCGGCCCCGAGCGCATGCAGATCGACGTCGTGGACGACGCCTCCTCCGACGCTCCCGAGCGGGTTGTCGAGGAACTCGGCCGCGGCCGTGTGGGGTTCTTCCGCCAGCCACGCAACGTGGGCCACGTGGCGAACTTCAACACCTGTCTGGAGCGCTCACGCGGGCGGCTCGTGCACCTCCTGCACGGCGACGACTGCGTGCGCGACGGCTTCTACGCGGCGATGACGCGGCTGCTCGAGGCCGAGAGCGAGGCCGGCGCGGCCTTCTGCCGCTACATCGCGATCGACGAGCACGGCGACTGGAGCACCATCGCCGCCCTCGAGCAGCGGACCGCTGGGCTGATCGGCGACTGGCTCGAGAGGATCGCCGTCGGCCAGCGCCTGCAGACGCCCTGCATGGTGGTGCGCCGCGACGCGTACGAGCGACTCGGAGGATTTGACCGGCGCGGCGGATTCGCTGAGGACTGGGAGATGTGGGTGCGGATTGCCGCGCACTATTCGGTCGCATATGAGCCCGCGCCGCTTGCTCTGTATCGCGTGCATCCGGTTTCGAGGACGGGCCGCATGCTCCGCACTGGCGAGAACGTAAGAGACCTGCGGCGGGTCATCGAGATCAACCGCGAGCACCTCCCGCCCGAGCGGGCCGAGGAGATCGCCCGCAGGGCCCTGCGCGAAACGGCCACCACCTGCCTGCGCCGCGCGCGCCGCCAGCTCGGCGCGGGTGACACGACGACGATGTGGGCGCAGGTACGCGAGGCGGTTCGCTCGGACGCGTCCCCGCGGGTGCTCGCCGAAGCCGCGGCCGTCGTGGCGGCCCGGTTCGTGCTGGGCGCCCGGAGGCGAGGCGCGGCTTGAGCGAAGACCGGGTCGCCGAGATCAGCGTGGCGATCGCCACCCGCGATCGGCCACAGGCGCTGGCGCGCTGCCTTGCCTCGCTGCGCGACGGTCGGCGTATGGCCGGCGGAGGTCGTCGTCGCGGACCAGAGCGCGGGCGTCGACAGCCGCACCGTCGCGGCCGGCGCCAACAGTCCCGAGTTGCCGGTGCGCTGGATCGACGGTGGACCGGACGGCCTCGCCGGAGGCCAAAACGCCGCCTTTCGGGAGGCGACGATGCCGTTGGTCGCGGTGCTGGATGACGACTGCGTCGCCGACGTCGGCTGGATCGAGGCGATCATGCGGGCGTTCGCGGCTGACCCGGCCCTGGCGCTGGTCGGCGGTCGCGTCCTCCCGCTGCCGGCTGCAGGAGATCGCGAGGTCGCTGTCGCTTCCCGCACCAGCCCCACGCGGCGCGAGCTCAAGACGGCCGCCGCGCCCTGGAACGTCGGCAGCGGGAACAACTTCGCGCTGCGGCGCGACTGGTTCGATCGGGTCGGCGGCGGGGACGAGCGCCTCGGGCCCGGTACGGCCGGGGAGGGCGCCCTCGACATCGACCTCTTCTATCGCGTGCTGCGCGCGGGCGGCCCCGCGCTGTACGACCCGAGCGCGATCGTCCACCACGAGCGGGCCACCCGGGCGGGCCGGCTCGCGCGGCGCCGGCCCTACGGCCACGGGATGGGCGCGGCGTGCGCCATCCGCCTTCGGGAGGGAGACCTCTACGCGGCCCGGCTGCTGGGAGCGTGGGTGGCGCTGCGGCTGCGAGTGCTCGCTTCCAACCTCCTGAGCCGCCGCTGGGAGGCGCTCCACGAGGAGGTGCTGGTGCTCGCGGGCACCGGCGCGGGAATCGTGCACGGGCTCCGTCAGCCAGCCAGGCCGAGCGAAGGTTTAGGTGCCGGCCGTCGAAGGGACGCTCGGTGATCTCGGCCTGCATCGTCTGCCGCAACGAGGCCGACAAGCTCGGCCCGTGCCTCGAGTCGGTGAGCTGGGCGGACGAGATCGTGCTGCTCGACCTCCAGAGCGAGGACGGATCGGCCCAGCTGGCGCGGGCCGCCGGCGCGCGGGTGCTCGAGCATCCGCCGGTGCCGATCGTCGAGGCGGTCCGCAACGTGGTGGCCGACGCGGCAGCAGGGGAGTGGGTCCTCGCACTCGACCCCGACGAGCGGGTCTCGCCCGGGTTGGCCGCCGAGCTGCGCCGGGTCTCGGTTCGTGCGGACTTGGACGCCGTCGTCGTCCCCCGGATGAACTACGACTTCGGCTACCCCGCCAGCTCGCCGCTGCAGCGCTACGAGCCGCAGCTGCGGATGTATCGGCGCGCCCGGGTTCGCTGGCCCACCTTTCCGAACGCCCTTCCGGAGGTGTCCGAGGCTCGCGTGCTCCGGCTGGAGCCCCGCGACGAGCTGACGCTCGCCCACGACCGCAACCGCAACATCCCCGAGGCGATCGAGCGCGTGCGCCGGTACGCGCCGGCCCAGGCACAGGCGATGATCGATGCCGGCGAGGTCTTTACCGCGCGTCGCATGCTGCTCACGCTCGGAGAGAAGCTCTACCGCCACTTCGTGCTCGCGCGCGCACTGCGCGACGGCGTCCCGGGGCTGATGCGCGCCGGGCTGCTGGTCGCGTTTCACCTGTACGTCTGGGCCGCGTTCTGGCACCAATCGGGCGCGCGCCGGACGTCTGCTGACGATCGGCTGCTGCGCGGACTCGACCGTGCCCTGGGGCCGCTGCGCCTCATCCGGCGGCTGCGAACCCCCAGCCGACGCTCCGTCAGCTGATACGCCCCTTTCTGCGACACTCGGCGCGAATGGTGGCGCTCCGGCCCAACGGCGGTTACGGTGGATCAGGTTTGGCGGGGACACCTCCATTGCGTCGTGCCCGTTTTTCGCGCAAGCCGCGAATGACGGGCGCCACCTCGGCCGATGCCGCGGCGCTCGCGCACGCGACGAATCAGCTGGTCCCCGAGCGGGAGCCGCTGACCTACAGCGCGATCATGCCCGCCACCGACAGTCCCCCGACGATGCAGCGGTGCGTGGACGCGATCCGAGCCGCCGCCGACGGGCCCGACGAGGTGATCGTGATCGACTCACCTGCCGGGATGGGCCCAGCGGCAGCGCGCAATGCGGGCGCCACGCGCGCCCGCGGGTCGATCCTCGTGTTCATCGATTCGGACGTGCTGGTGCACCCGGACGTGTTCACCCGGATCAGGGCCGCGTTCGAGGCAGAGCCCGAGCTGGCTGCGATCTTCGGCTCATACGACGACATCCCCTCGATGCACGGAGCCGTCTCGACCTTTCGGAACATGCTCCACCACTACGTCCACCAGGGAGCGGGAGGCGTGGCGACGACCTTCTGGGCCGGCTTGGGGGCCGTCCGGCGGGAGGCGTTCGTCGAGGTCGACGGTTTCGACGATTGGCGTTTCCGGTCGCCGTCGGTAGAGGACATCGAGCTGGGTCTGCGGCTCGCGGCCGCGGGTGGCCTGATCAAGCTCGACCCTGACATCCAGGGGACCCACCTCAAGCGATGGAACGTGCGCAGCATGATGCTCACCGACCTGCTCTACCGCGGCATGCCGTGGACCGCGCTCATGCTCGACCGCGGGCCGAAGGCGGCTCGCCTGAACCTCCGCGGCAGCCACGGCGTGGCAGCCGTGGCCTTCACGCTCGGGCTCGGGGCAGCGCTGGCGGGCCGCCGGCGGCTTGCCGCCCCGCTGGCAGCGATCTACTTCGCGATCAACCTGCGCTTCTACGACTTGATGCTGCGGCGAGCCGGACCACGCAGCGCGCTCGCCGCCGTGGGCCTGCTCGCGGTGCACAACACCGCGGCGCTCGGGTCCGCACCGCTTGGCGTGATGGCGTTCGCCACCGATCGCCTCCGCCGGACCGGGCCTCGGGCCACGCGCCTCGTCCTGCACGAGTCCGACGACCCACGGCCCACCGGGTCAGGTCGCTTCACGGGCCAGCCGCGGGCGCCCGGCGTCCCGGACGGCACGCCGGCTTCCTGATTTGGCGGGCGCACCGGACTAAGGTGGACGGGTGTTCGCCCAGTCGGCCGCCTTCTACGACCAGCTGTATGGCTTCATGGACTACGAGGCGGCCGTGCGCAAGATCACGGCGGTGCTCGACGCGCAGGCGCCTGACGCGAGCAGCCTGCTCGACGTCGGCTGCGGCACCGGGCGCCACCTCGAGCTGCTGCGCGAGCGCTACGAGGTCGAAGGGCTCGACATCAACCCGACGATGCTGGAGGTGGCGCGGGAACGCTGTCCGGGCGTGTCGTTCCACGAGGCCGACATGGCGGACTTCTCCCTGGAGGGCCGCTTCGACGTCGTCATCTGCCTGTTCAGCTCGATCGGCTACGTGCGCACCGACGAGCGCCTGCGCAGCGCGATCCTGTGCATGCGTCGCCACCTCACCCCGGCGGCCTGCTGCTGATCGAGCCGTGGTTCACACCCGAGCCGTACTGGACCGGCACGATCACGGCCAACCACGTCGACGAGCCCGATCTGAAGATCACCTGGATGTACACGAGCGAGCGCGAAGGTGACGTGTCGGTGCTCGACATCCACTACATGGTCGGCCGGCCGACGGGCATCGAGACCTTCCGGGAGCGACACGAGGTCGGGCTGTTCACCGAGCAACAGCACCTCGCCGCCTTCAGCGACGCGGGCCTCGCAGACCCGACACGAGACCGCGGGCCCGTTCGGCCGAGGCCTGTACGTGGCGTGGGACCCCGGCACCAGCTGATCCCGCTCGATGAGCCCGGAGCGCTGGGCGGGGCCCTCTCCGAGTTGCCGCACGGGCACGCGCACACCTGGGGCGTCTGCCGGGCGATTCAGCTGACCACCGGGCTGCCCACCTACCTCTACTCCTACGAGCGTGAAGCCGCGCGCGTCGTATGCCCGCTGGCCGAGCGGGACTTCGACGGGGCGACGACGTCACGACGCCGTACGGTTTCGGCGGCTTCGCCATGGCGGGCGACTGCGCGGGCTTTCCGGCGGACTGGGCCGACTTCGCGCGGTCGCGCGGATGGGTCTGCGGCTACGTCGCCCTCAACCCGCTCTTCTCCGCGCCCACGGATTCGCCCCCGAGGACGTACACGTGCACAACCGGCTCTACGTGATGGACCTGCGCGGCTCGGAGCGAGACCTTCGCGCACGGCTGTCGCAGAATCGGCGCCGGCAGCTGCGTGACTGGTACTCCGTCGCCGCCGACCTCGAGCACGACCGGCGCCGCCTCACCGATTTCCTGGTGGCGACCTACTCCGACTTCTTCGCCAGGAAGGGCGCCGGCAGCGCAACCGACTTCGCGACCGAGACAATGAGGCGATCGCCTCGCTCGACGACGTGATCATGGTGGGAGCCCGGCGAGGGCGACCCGCTCGAGTCGGTCGCGGTCTTCGGCCACACCCCGTACTGCGGCGACGCCCTCTTCAGCATCTCGGTGCCCGGCGGCGAGCGGCACGCGGTGCACCTCGTATGGGCGGGGGTGGAACGCCTGCGCGCGCGGGCGTCCGAGCGGCTCAACCTCGGCGGCGGCATTCGCGAGGGGGACGACGTAGCCGAGTTCAAGCGGCGCTTCGGCGCCGCCGAGCTACCCCTGGTCAGCCTGCGGCAGGTCTACCGCCAGGACGAGTACGAGCGGCTCTGCCTCCAGGCGGGCGTCACCTACCAGCGCTCGGGGTGGTTTCCGCCCTACCGCGCCGCCGGCTGAGCACGGCGCCGGGCGCGTCCAGCAGCAGCCCGGGCGAGACGCGCACAGCCATGCCCAGGGCGCGCACCGCGGCGGGACGCTGCACCAGTCGGTTGTGCTCCAGAGCCCGCTTGACCCAGGTCTCCGCCAACTTCCGCCGCCGCTCGCCCTCGTACTCGGGCGGCACGCGCAGGCCCCGGTAGAACTCCGTGCGCGCCTCGAGCGCCTCCAGCCGTGACAGGCGGCTGTACATGCCCCCGCCGTGGATGCGGTAGACGCCCATCACATCGGGCAGGTAGCGCAGCGCCCCGTGCTCGGCGGCGATGAAGTAGAGCGGCCAATCGCCCCAGGGCAGCTCGTAGTACCACGATGGCAGCGGGGAGATGGACTCCCGCCGGAACAAGGGCGAGCACGAGGCCACCACGCAGCGTTCCAACAGCGCCCCGATGCCGACCTCCGCCGGCTGGTCGGGCCCGTTGTACGGCTCGTCGGCCCGCGATTCGTCGTCGAAGACACACAGCACGTTGTGAAAGCACATCGAGCACTCGGGATGCTCGTCGAGGTAGGCCACCTGGCGCAGCAGCTTGTCGGGGCTCGTCCAGTAGTCGTCGGCGTCGAGCACGGCCAGGTATTCGCCGCGCGCCATCTCGATCAGGTCCCCGAAGATCGCCTTGCCGCCCTCGCCCAGATTTCGATCCGGCAGGAAGGTGCGGATGACGTCCGGGTGTGCTCGCGGCATACTCGGCGATCACGTCGCGGGTGCCATCCGTGGAGGCGTCGTCGCCCACCAGCAGCTCGAGCTCCACGCCGCGCTGATCGAGGACGCCGTCGAGCGCGCGTGCGATGAAGCGCTCGTGCTCGAAGCTCGTCATCAGCACGCTGACCCGCATCTACACGCTCGTCTTCAAGGCCGAGCGCAGGCGCGCTCCATCACCCATCGCCCGGCCGACCAGGTCGGCGACGAGTCTCACGTCATCGACCGTCATGGAAGTTCCGGTCGGCAGCGCCAGCACCCGCTGGACCAGGCGCTCGGTCTGCGGGAGCCGCTCCGCGACGTCGGGGAACAGAGACCGGTAGGGCTCCATCCGGTGGCAGCCGGGAAAGAAGTAACGGCGCGCCAGCACGTTCTCGGCCCACAGCACCGCGTGCAGCTCGTCGCGGGTCAGCGCAGCCGACTCGTCGACCTCCAGCACGACGTACTGCCAGTTGCACAGCTCGGCGTCGTCGTAGTCGATCAGCTGCACGCCCTCAACCCCCCGCAGCGCGGCACGATAGGCCTCGTAGTTGCGTCGGTTGACGGAGACGAACTCGTCCCAGGACTCCAGCGAGGTCAGGCCCATCGCCGCCGCGACCTCGCTCATCTTCCCGTTGGTCCCGACGTGGCCGACCTCGTCGTAGTCGGCGAACCCGTGGTTGCGCATCAGCCGGGCGACTTCCGCGAAGCCGTCGTCCGCGGTCACGATCGCGCCGCCCTCGAAGCTGTTCACGAATTTCGTCGCGTGAAAGCTGAGCACCTCGGCGGTCCCGAAGCTCCCGACCATGCGCCCGCCATGCGAACAGCCGAAAGCGTGAGCCGCGTCGAACAGCAGCTGCAGGTCGTGTTCGGCGGCGATCTCGGTCAGCCGATCGACCGGCGCTGGCCGGCCCCAGACGTGAACGCCGAGGATGCCGGTTGTGCGCGGCGTGATCAGCTCCTCCACGCGCGCCGGGTCGATGTTGTGCGTGCGCGGGTCGATGTCGCAGAACACCGGCGTGATCTCCTGCCATTGGAGCGCGTGCGCCGTCGCGACGAACGTGAACGGCGAGACGATCACCTCCCCTCGCAGCCCGGCTGCCCGAATCGCGATCTCCAGCGCGACCGTGCCGTTGCACATGGCGATGCAGTGCGGCACGCCGAGGAACGAGGCCACCGCCTCCTCGAACTCGCGCACGAGCGGGCCGTCGTTCGTGAGCCAGCGCCGGTCGATGACACCCGCCGATGCGCTCCATCAAGCGCTCCCGATCCCCGATGTTCGGACGGCCGACGTGCAGCGGCTCGGGGAACGCAGGCTCCCCGCCCAGGATCGCGAAGTCGCTCATGCGGCGTCCGGGGCGCGGTAGGCCGGGAACCACCCGAAGGTGCCGGACCGGGTCAGCCGCTCGTAGGCGGCGCGGTCGAGGATCCGCCCGCACAGATGGGCTACCCGCTCCTCGGTGGCCCAGCCGCGCTTGAAGCGCACCAGGCCGTCGTCGCGCGCACCGACGCCGCCGCCGAGGTTCACGAGGTGCACGTCGAGCTCGCGCAGATGCTCGAAGGCGAGCTGCGAACAGCGCGTACGAAGTGCTCACCTCGTACCCCCGCGGGGAGTAGGCGGCGAGGTGGTAGTAGGCGTTCGGCGCGTCCTCCAGCCAGAGCGCCATCCCGACCGTCTCGCCGTCCCGCTCGGCGCGGACGGCGATCATCCCCGGCAACTCGAGCTGACGCCGGAAGGACTCCGGGGAGAACGCCCTGATGCCCGTCAGCCCGTGGCGCGCGGCCAGCCCCCGATAGAGCTGAATCCAATCGTCGAGGTACTCGAGCGGCTCGGCGCAGACCTCCGCCTGGACGGCGTCAGACGCGCGCCGAATGTGGCGCCGGTGGTGCACGGGGAGCTCAACCGGTTGGTCCAGGTCGCGCACCTGGTGGCGCTTGAACGGGACGACATGGTCTGGGAACGCGCGCCGCAGGTCCGGCTCGCAGGCTCCACCGAGCGGATCGGCCACGAGCACGGCGCTCACTGCGCTCCCGTCGAGCTCCTCGAGATCGCCGGCCAGGCCCTCCCAGCTGGGACACGAGAACAGCGGGTAGGGGCCCATCAGATCGCCGCCGGAGCCGTCCGGCAGCGATCGCCTCAGCAACCAGCCGCCGCTCAGCGGCAAGTGAGTCGGCTCGCCGAACTCCGACAGCGAGGCTGCGTAGCCGGGGTCCGAATATGCGCGCGCCGGGCGCTGCGCTTCAACCGCTCCGCTCACTGAGCCAAACTAGCCCAGCTCGCGCGCGTATGCTGCGGCGGGTGCCCCGCGAGAGCTTCTCCATCGCGCAGGTCACTCCGTGGCCCTGGGAGCAGCACCACGAGGTCAACCGCTTCGTCGAACGGCTCTCCGATGAGCTCTGCGCCCGTGGCCACCGGGTGGTCGTCGTCGCCCCGTCGGACTCGCGTGAGCTGGTCCGCGAAGGGCGCGCGACGGTCCAGGCGCTGCGCTCGAACCCGGACGCGCTGTTCGCCGACCCGGGCAGCGCCTCGGTGCTCGCCGTCGGACAGTCGCTGCCGTTCCGGCGCGGCGGCTCGGTGTCCCTGCCGCTGGACGTGTCGCGCACGCTCGAGGACCTGCTCGACCGCGCCGAGCTCGACTTCGTGCACGTGCACGAGCCGTTCGCGCCGAGCGCGTCCTCGGCGGCGCTGCGCCACTCGCGCGCGCTCAACGTCGGCACGTTCCACTCCACCACCGAGCGCTTCGTCTCGACGCAGGTGGCGCGCAAGGTGGTCGAGCTGCTGTTCGGCCGGCTCGACGGGCGCACCGCCAGCTTCGCGGCCACCCGCGACCTGATCGAGCGCTACTTCCCGGGCGAGTACCGGATCATCCAGCCGGGCGCCGACCTGCTCCAGCGCCCGGCCGTCGACGACGGACCGCCCGAGATCGTCTTCTCCGCCGAGGAGGAGCGGGGGGCGATGCGGCTGTTCCTGCGCGCGCTACGCCGGCTGCCGATCGACCTCGACTGGCGCGCCACGATCTGGCTGCGCGACCCGGGCTCGGCGCCGGCCGTGTCGCTGTCACGCCGGTTGCGCGAGCGGGTGCGCCTCGCCGGTCCCGCCGACGGCTCCGAGGCCCAGCACCTGGCACGCGCCACGATCGCCGTGGCTGCATCTGCCGGCGCCGCGCCGGCTCCGCAGCTCGTGCTGCGCGCGCTCGCGGGCGGCGCCGTGCCGGTGGTCGCACGCCTGCCCCAGTACGAGGAGGCGCTGCGCGAAGGCGAGCTGGGCCTGCTGTTCGAGCCGCGCGACGCGGTCACGCTGGCCGCGCAGCTGGAGCGCCTGATCGCCGAGCCGCAGCTGGTCGTGCACTTCAGAGAGCGCATCGACGCGGTGCACCCGGAGATCGAGTGGTCGCGCGTGGCCGGCCAGTTCGAGGCCCTGTTCGAGGAGATCGCGGCGCGCCGGCACGGCGACGGGCGGCCGGACCTGCAGCAGCGACTGTCCCGGCGCGACTTCATTCACGTGGACCTCCACATGCACACCGACCACTCGCCCGACTGCGCCACCCCGGTCGCCGACGCTGCTCGACACCGCCTCACGCGTCGGGCTCGGCGCGATCGCGGTGACCGACCACAACGAGATCTCAGGTGCGCTCGAGGCGCGCGAGCTGGCCAACGGCATCAAGGTGATCGTGGCCGAGGAGGTCAAGACGGCCGACCAGGGCGAGGTGATCGGGCTCTTCATCGAGGAGAAGATCCCGCGCGGGATGACGCTTCAGGAGACGATCGCCGAGATCCGCCGCCAGGGCGGCCTCGTGTACGTGCCCCACCCGTTCGACCGCATGCACTCCGTGCCGGACTACGAGCACCTGCTCGACGTGGTCGAGGAGATCGACGCGATCGAGGTCTTCAACCCGCGCGTGGCGTTCACGGCCTTCAACGACGAGGCCGCGCGCTTCGCGGCCAAGTACCGCATCGTGGCCGGCGCCGGGCTCGGATTCGCACGTGGCCCAGGGGCTGGGGTCGGTGAAGATCAAGATGCGCGACTTCGACGGGCCGGAGGAGTTCCTCGAGTCGCTGCGCGACGCCGACATCGTCCGCAAGCGCCAGTCGCTGCTCTACGTGCAGGCGCTCAAGTTCATCCAGACGCGCGGCAAGAAGTGATGCGCTCGAAAGGACAGCAGGCCGAGCCGTCAAAACCCCTGGGCGAGGTGCCGGCTACCGACGACGAGATCAGGGAGAAGTACCTGGAGCGCGCGATCCGCGAGCTGAATCAGCTGACCCGCGAGATCCAGAGCTGCGATCACTGCCCGCGCGGGAATCTGATGCCGGTGCTCGGCTCGGGCCACCCGCAGGCGGACATCTTCCTGCTCAAGTACATCCCGGTCCCGTCGGAGATCGAGGAGGGCGTGGCGTTCTACGGCCGCGCCGGCGGCGCCCTGATGAAGAGCTTCAAGCGCCTCGGGGTCGACCCGCTCGCCGTCTACGGCACCGTCTTCGTCAAGTGCCCGGTCGGCGACACCGACCTGTCGGCGCCCGAGTGCCGTGCGCGCGTGCTCGAGGAGTTCGCGATCGTGCAGCCGCGCATCGTGGTCGTGATGGGCGAGGAGGCGCTTGAGGAGCTGAACGGCCTCGGCGTGCCGCTGGGACGCGAGATCGCCCCGACCACGGGCGAGATCCAGCGCTTCACGCCGTCGTGCGACGCGCTCTACGTGCCGGACATCGACCGCTCGCTCGACGAGGAGGTCGCCAAGCGGGAGTTCTGGGCGGCGTTCCGCGCGCTCGGCGAGTGGTACGCGGATTTCCCGCCGTATTAGAGGGCGGCGCAGCCCGCCGGTTAAGCCGCCTGCGGCAGGATGCCGCAGGGGGTAATCCTGGGTAACGTGAGCCTATGGCCGACAAGGCCAGGGTCTTGGTGGTGGCCAACCGGACCGCGGAGTCGCCGGAGCTGCTCGAGGCCCTGCACGAGCGCGCCGTCCGCGGGCCGTGCGAGTTCACGCTGCTGGTGCCTGCGACCCCGCACGGGCTGGCCTGGGCGGCGGACCCCGTGCGACGTCGGGCAACGAGGAGGCCGAGCGCGCACCGCGAGGCGTTCCTCGAGCAGCTGCGCGACGAGGGCGTCGGACGTGGCCGACGCCAAGGTCGGCGACGCCGATCCCGCTGGCCGCGATCTCGGACGAGTGCAACTTCAACGAGTACGACGAGCTGATCGTGTCGACGCTGCCGCTGAAGCTGTCGAAGTGGCTGCACATCGACCTGCCGCGCAAGGCGGAGGCGGCGACGGGACTGCCGGTGACCCACGTCATAGGGAGTGAGAGCCTAGTGGAGCTGGAGGAACGCGAAGGCGTGGACCCCGTGATCGAGCGGCGCTGCGCCGAATGCGGAGCGACGTTGACCGACGCGGAGATCAAGGCGGCGCTGGAGACCAACGGCCCGTTCCTGTGCACCGTGCACGCGAACGAGGAAGTCGCCCTGGACGAGGACGCGGGGGCGCCTGGCTAGGCGGGCCGTTCCAGCAGCGCCACGCACTCGATGTGCGGCGTCTGCGGGAACATGTCGACCGGCCGGACGGTCTTGAGCTCGTAGCCGGCGTCCACGATCTGCCGTGCGTTGGGCGCCAGCGTGGTGGGGTTGCAGGACACGTAGACGATCCGCTGCGCCTCCGCCTCCAGCAGGCGCCGCACGACCTTCTGGGAGAGGCCTGCGCGGGGAGGGTCCACGACCACGACATCGGGCTTGCCCGACTGCTCCAGCAGCGGCCGCATCGCCAGCCGCACGTCGCCGGCGAAGAAGCTCGCGTTGTCGACTCCGTTCAGCCGCGCGTTCTCGATCGCGTCGGCCACCGCCTCCTCGACGATCTCCACCCCCCAGACCTCGCCGGCGTCGAGGGCCATCGCCAGCGCGATCGTTCCGATCCCGCAGAAGAGGTCGAGCACGCGCTCGCGCCCGCTCAAGCCGGCCAGCTCGATCGCGGTGCCGTAGAGGCGCTCCGCCATCTCGGTGTTGGTCTGGAAGAAAGCGTCCGGCGAGATGCGGAAGCGCAGGCCGGACAGCTCCTCCTCGAGGTGGGCCTTGCCCTTCACGATCTCCGTCTCGCCCGCGCGGGTGGTCTCCGCGACGCCCGCCGCGCGGGTCCAGAGGAAGCTGTCGGCGGGGGTGGCGGCGGCTAGCTCCTCGACGCGGAACTGCGCCGCCGGGCTCGTGACCAGCCGCGCCTGGAGCTGCCCGGTGCGACGCCCCTCGCGCACCACCAGGTTGCGCAGCAGCCCCTGCTGGCTGCGCCGGTCCCAGGCCGACGAGGCCCTCCGCCCGGCACCATGCCTTGACGGTCTCGCGCAGCGCGTCCACGCGCTCGGAGGCGAGGATGTCGATGCTCACGTCGTCGATCAGGTCGAAGCGGCCCGGGTGGTGAAAGCCGAGCACGACCTCGCCCTTGTCGTCCTCGCCGAACGAGTACTCGAGCTTGTTGCGGTAGCGCAGCGGCTCGACCGCGGGCACGATCGGCTCGACCGGCGGCGCCTCGAAGCGACCGATCCGGGTCAGCGCGTCGCGCACCTGGTCCTCCTTCTCGGCCAGCTGGCGCTCGTAGGGCAGCACCTGCCAGGGGGCGCCGGGGTGCGGGGCCACGGGCTCGACCCGGTCGGGCGACGGCTCGAGCAGCTCAACCGAGTCCGCCTCGGCGAACGAGCGCTTCGACTTGGTCACGCGCGCCCGCACGCGGTCGCCCGGCACGGCGCCGCGCACGAACACGACGTAGCCATCGAGCCGCGCCACGCCGGCGCCGCCGTGGGCGAGCCGATCGATCGTCAGCTCCAGCTCGTCGCCCGTGCGAGGGCGGACGGCGCGTATTTCGGTCTCGCTCACACGAGCGAGGCTAGCGGCGCCCGGCTAGCTGAGCTTCGACTCGATCGCCTGCAAGCACCGTCTTGCGGCCCGCGTTGCGGCGCTCGTGGTCGCGCACCTTGCGCAGCTCCGCCGGCGTGAGGCCGCTCAGGCGGCTCTGGATCTGGGTCGCCGTCAGGTCGTCGTAGCCCGTGATCGGGAAGCTCGCGCCCACGCCGGCGCCGCGGCGCACGCGGTCCACCTGCGCCAGCGCCGGGGAGGCGCGCCGCACGGCGCGGCCGCGGGCAGTCGAGGTGCGAGTCTCGACCCCGCTCCGCCCCTTGTCGAGCAGGTTCTCCAGGTCCTTGAGCACGTCGCTGGTCTGGCGCTGGCCGCGCTTGACCAGCCCTGACGTGATGCGCTGCGCGTCGCGCACCGTCACACGGCCCTGGTCGACTGCCTCGCCCAGCACCTCCTCGATGCGCTCGCGCGAGATCATCACCATCTCCAGCGGGCCGATCAGGTTCTTGCGCAGGGCCTCGCGCAGCTCGGCGACGGTCTTCGCCTCGACGCCGGCGCTGCGCGCGCCGCGGGCAGCGGTCTTCGCGGTCCTGCTCGCCGCCTTGGTGGCGGTCCGCTTGCGCGCCGTGGCCTTGCCGCCCTTGCTCGCGGCCGCCTTGCGCGAGGCTGCGCTGCGGCTGGAGGCGGACTTCGCCCTCGCCGGCTTCGCGCCGCTCGTGGACTTCGCCCGCGTCGCGGACTTGGCCCTGGTCGCCGGCTTCGCCTTCGCCGCCGCGGGCTTCGCCTTCGCCGTCGTCTTGGACCTGCTCGAGCTCGTCCCGCTGCGCTTCTGCGCCATTACCCACTCCCTCTCTTTGGAGCTGCGGACTATCGCAGGAACGCAGCGGCGACGGGCGCGTGGTCGGACAGCCTGATCGCCCGCCCGCTCGCGTCGGTCAGCTCGCGCTCCCGCGGTGCCAGCTGCCGGGGCCGCTCGACCACCTGCCAGGCCGCGCGCGAGCAGGTGATCGATCGCGCGCGGACCGGTCGGCGCGGCCAGGCCGAAGCGCTCCCGCAGTGCCTCGAACGGCTCGGGATCGCGCGCCGGGCGGAGGTTGAGATCGCCCCCGAACACGAGCGGGTCCTCGCCCGACCATTCGACCGCCGCGCTCGCGGCGCGCATCACCTCGGCGGCCGCTTGGCGCGCGCGGCCCGCGGACGCGTGCAGGTTCGCGACGCACACGCCGCCCTCCAGCCGCGCCCACTGCATGCGGCGTTGCTCGGGGCGCAGCGCCAGCGTGAGCCGCCGGTGCTCCAGGATCCGCCCGGGGCTGCGCACCAGGATCTGGTTCGAGCCGCCGTCGCCCGACGCCAGCAGGTCGGGGTTCCAGTCCGCCAGGCGCCCCTGGAGCGCCGGCCACCAGTTGCGCGACGTGAGCACGCGCACGCCGCTCGAGCGGGTGCGCCGGGCCAGCTCGGTGAACCAGCGCGGCGGCGCCTCCTGCAGCAGGGCGACGTCCCAGTCGAGACTGTCGAGCACGCCCGCGAACTCGTCCAGCAGCGGCCTGTTCACCTGCACGTGGGTGGCGCCCACCTCGGTCGTGCCCAGCAGGCGCGAGCGCGGCGTGAAGAGGGCGGGATCGGGGGGGAAGTCGCGCCCGTGGTAGAGGTTCCAGGTGAGGACACGCATTGGCGCGGCATTTTCTGACAGGCGAGGAGCTTACGACCGGCGAGCTGCACGGGCTGATCGAGCGCGCGCTGGAGCTCAAGCAGGACCGGCTGCAGTCACGCGCGCTGGAAGGCCTGAGCGTCGCGCTCGTCTTCGACAGGCCGTCCACCCGAACGCGCGTGTCCTTCGAGACCGGGGTGTTCGAGCTCGGCGGCCATCCGCTCGTGCTGCGCGAGGGCGAGCTGCAGCTGGCGCGGGGGGAGTCGCCGCGCGACACCGCGCTGGTGCTCTCGCGCATGGTCCACGCGATCGCGATCCGCACCGGTCCGCACGCCACCGTCGAGGAGCTGGCCGAGCACTCGCAGATCCCCGTGATCAACATGCTCACCCACGAGCACCATCCGTGCCAGGCGCTCGCCGACCTCGTCACGCTGCGTGAGCGCTTCGGAGCGCTCGAGGGCCTGAAGCTCGCCTACGTCGGCGACGGCAACAACATGGCCCGCTCGCTGCTGATCGCGTCGCGCCTGGCGGGCGTGGAGCTGGCCATCTCGACCCCGGCGGAGCTGGCGCTGCCGGAGCAGGCCTCCGTGCCGCTCGACGAGGCCGTGGCCGGGGCTCACGCCATCTACACGGACGTGTGGGTGAGCATGGGCGACGAGGACGACGCGGAGCGCAAGCGCGAGCTGCTCGCCCCCTACCGGCTGGACGAGGGGCTGCTCGCCAAGGCCCGCGACGACGCGATCGCGCTGCACTGCCTGCCGGCCCATCCGGGCGAGGAGATCTCCGAGGGAGTCCTGTACGGCGAGCGCTCCGCGGTGTGGGATCAGGCCGAGAACCGCCTGCACGCACAGAAGGCGCTACTCGAGCTTCTTTTGTCTAGTCTTCCGCCGCGATGAGGCGCCTTTTCGCACTGCTTCTCGCCTCTGCCGCGCTGGCCGTCGTCGTCGCCGGCTGTGGCGGCGGGGACGACAACGACAGCGGCGGCGGGAGCAGCAGCTCCGACACCAAGGAGACACCCGCGCCGAAGGCCGACGACACCGGCGAGACAAACGCGGGCGGGCCTCAGGTCATCATGAAGGACATCAAGTTCAACCCGGCCAAGCTGAAGGCCAAGGCCGGCCAGACCGTCACCTGGACCAACGACGACACGGTGGGCCACGACGTGACGGCCGGCGGCTTCAACTCAGGCGGTGCGGGCAACATCGAGCCCGGCAAGACCTTCACGCACAAGTTCGCGAAGGCCGGCACCTACAAGTACGTGTGCAGCGTCCACCCGGGCATGGAAGGCACCGTCACCGTCTCGAAGTGACAGCCGGGGGCAGGCTACCCGCGCCGCAAGCCAAACCCCCGGAGCATCAGCATCACCGTCTCGCCCATCCCTCCGCGCGCCGGAAGCATGCCCAGCTGCGTGGCCGCGTCGTAGAGGTCGAAGAAGCCGCGTGCGCGCCGGACCTGACCGTCCGAGAGCTCGAGGTAGTGCAGCCCGTGCAGGCTGACGAAGCGGTTGCTCGCCGGCAGGATCACGCCGAAGTCGCCTCGGTGGGTCCCGGTCGCGCGCCAGGGGACGCACACGTGCTCGCCGCGCGAGAGCGGCGGGGCGGTGGCCTCCACGCGCAGGTCGGGGAACGCCTGGCGCAGCGCCGTCGCGTGGCCATCGAGCGCGTCCACCCGGCGCAGAGGGTGCACCGACCACGGGGTCCTCGTAGGAGACGTCGGGGGTGCAGCAGGCCTCGAAGCCCGCGCCCTGCCAGCCGGCTCGCCAGCGCGCGGCGAGCTCGTCGAGGGCGCCGCGCTCGAGCTCGACGCTCACCGCGGCTCGAGCTCCGCCAGCCCCTCCTCGGGTGACGAGGCCTGCGCGTACAGTCGCCGCGGGATGCGGCCCGCCTGGCCGGCCTCGTAGCCCGCCTCGACCGCCTTGCGCATGGCGCGGGCCATCGCGACCGGGTCCGCCGCACGCGAGATCGCGCTGGCAAGCAGGACCGCGTCGCAGCCGGCCTCCATCGCCAGCGCGGCGTCGGAGGCCGTGCCCACGCCGGCGTCCAGGATCACGGGCACCCCGGCGCCCTCGACGATCAGGCGCAGGTTGTAGGGGTTGTTGATCCCCATGCCGCTGCCGATCGGCGAGCCGAGCGGCATCACCGCCGCGCAGCCGGCGTCCTCGAGCCTGCGCGAGAGGATCGGGTCGTCGCTCGTGTAGGGCAGCACCACGAAGCCGTCGCCGACCAGGGTCTCGGCCGCCTCCAACAGCTCGGCGGGGTCGGGCAGCAGCGTGCGGTCGTCGCCGATCACCTCGAGCTTGACCCAGTCGGTGCCGAGCGCCTCGCGGCCAAGGCGGGCGGTGGTGACGGCCTCGCGGGCGGTGAAGCAGCCGGCCGTGTTCGGGAGCACCTCGAGGCCGGCCTCGCCGAGCACCTCGAGGATCGAGCCGCGCGCGGTCGGGTCGACCCGGCGCATCGCGACGGTCGCCAGCTCGGCGCCCGACTCGCGCGCCGCCGCGGCCATCACGTCCAGGCTGCGAAAGCCGCCGGTGCCGAGGATCAGCCGAGAGGTGAGCGAGCGCCCGCCTATCTCGAACGCCTCCGGCGAGCCGCCCTGCACCGCGTGCAGCACCTCGATCTCCTGGCCGTCGCGCAGCTCCGTCGCGGCCCATTCGCCGCGCGGGATCACCTCGCCGTTGACCGCCACCGCGGTTCCGCCTCGATCCACGCCCAGCTCGCGCACCACGGTCTGCACCGTCGCGTCGTCGCCCAGCTCGCGGTAGTCGCCGTTCACGAACACCTTCCTCACGCCCGCACCTCCGCGAAGCGCGCCGGATCGAGCGGCGCCAGCGCGTCGGGCAGCGTCCCGCCGGCGAGCAGGTCGGCCACGACCTCGCCGGTCAGCGGGGTGAGCAGCACGCCGTTGCGCCAGTGCCCCGTCGCCCACACGAGCCCGTCCAGCTCCCCGGGTCCCACGATCGCCGCGTTGTCGGGAGTGCCGGGGCGCAGCCCGGCGCCGGCCTCGACCAGCTCCAGCTCGCCGACCTCGGGCACGACCTCCCAGGCGGCCTCCAGCAGCCGGTAGACGCCGTCGGCCGTGACCGCGGTGTCGTAGCCCTGCTCCTCCATCGTGGCTCCGAGCACCACGCGCCCGTCGCCGCGCGCCACGAGGTAGCAGCGCGGCGTGCGCACGATGCGCGAGATCGGCTCCTCCATCGCGCCGCGCACGCGCAGCTCGAGGATCTGGCCCTTCACAGGACGCACCGGCGGGCCGGTGCCGTCGGGCGCGAGCGCCGGGCTCCAGGCGCCGGCGGCCACCACCACGGCGCTGCTCTCCACGACCCCGGCCGCCGTGCGCACGCCGGTGACGCGCCCCCCGTCGTGCTCGATCGACTCGACCTCGACCCCCAGCTCGATCTCCGTCACGGCTCGGGCGAGGGCGCGCACGGTGGCGCGAGGGTCGGCCTGCCCGTCGCCGTGCGCCAGGATCCCGCCTGCGATGCCCGGCGACAGCCCCGGCTCGAGCCGCCGGCAGCGGCCCGGCGTGAGCCACTCGACGTCGAGCCCGAGGGAGAGCTGGAACTCGTGGAGGCGACGCAGCGCCTCGGCGTCGTCGCGATCCGTGGCCACGATCAGGGCGCCGCTGTCGCGGTAGCCGGTCGGCAGCCCGCTGCGCTCCTCCAACTCGGCCGCGAAGGCGGGCCAGCGCTCGCGGGCAGTCAGGTTCACGCGCACGAGCCGCTCCTCTCCGAAGTCGGCCTCCATCACCGGCGCGAGCATGCCCGCGGCCACGCGCGAAGCACCGTCCCCGGGAGCGGTCGCGCGATCCACCACGAGCACGGACAGGCCGCGCTGCTCGGCGCGCCACGCACAGGCGAGGCCGATCAAACCGGCACCGATCACAACGGCGTCGTAGCGTGTGCTCCGCGGCAGTTGAGTCTCCTTCCCTTCGCCGGCATTACCCGGGTCAGGTTCGACGGTCGGCGGCGCCGCAGCCGCCCTCTCAGCCCGGTTTCCCCGAGCTCCCGTTGGGCACTGAATCCTACATCTGCTATCCATTCGTCCCCCGACAGCACCGCAACTCTCCAAGCGTGTGCTGTTAAGAGAGGGAGCTGGAGCGCGCTGTTCCCCGTCCGCCGCTCCCTTCCCTGTGCCATGAAACGACTGACGATCACCATCGCCATGCTCGTCGCTGGCGCCGTCGCGGCGCCGGCGGCCCACGCCTCCAGCCAGCAGCTGCTGGTCATGCAAGACGACGCTCAGGTGCGCTCGGCGCCCGACACGACGCTCGACGAGTTCGCCGACCTCGGCGCCGACGTCGTCAAGCTCAACCTCTACTGGGACGAGGTCGCGCCGAAGGGCCGGCACAAGCCAAGCGGCTACAACGGCGCCGATCCCGCGAGCTACGCATGGGGCAGCTACGACACCGCCGTCGCCGCGATCCTCGCGCACGGCATGCAGCCCTACCTCAGCCTCGGCGGGCACGCACCGGCGTGGGCCACCCACGGCAGGGGGCGGCCGGGCACCATGCGCCCGAGCGCGAAGGAGTTCCACCTGTTCGCCCAGGCCGCCGGGCAGCACTACCCCGGCGTCCACATCTGGTCGATCTGGAATGAGCCAAATCTCGATTCTTGGCTTGGGCCGCAGCGCAGCAAGGGTACGGTCCTGTCGCCCTCGATCTACCGCGGGCTCTACCTGGCCGGCTACCGCGGCCTGAACGACGCGGGCCATCGCGGCGACACGGTCTTGCTAGGCGAGCTGATGCCGCGTGGTGGCACCTCGCCCTCCAAGGTGCGCCCGCTCGAGTTCCTGCGAGAGATGACATGCCTGGACCGCAACTACCACCAGATCCGCGGCCGCGCCGCCAAGAAGCGCGGCTGTCGCAAGATCGGGCGCTTCCCCACCTCGGGCATCGCCTACCACCCCTACACGCCGCCGGCCGGCCCGCACGTGGCCGAGGGCCGCGACGACGCCGCGATCGGCCAGCTGTCGCGCCTGCGCTCGACGATCGACGCGCTCGCACGGCGCGGCAAGCTGCCCCGGCACCTGCCGATCTGGATCACCGAGTTCGGCTACCAGACCAAGCCGCCCGACCCGCTCCAAGGCGCTCCGCTGAAGCGCGCGGCGGCGTTCATGGACGAGAGCGAGTGGATCGCCTTCCGCAACCCGCGCGTGGCGAGCTACTCGCAGTACACGCTGCTCGACGATCCGCCGCGCCCGGGCTCGGGCCCGCTGCGCTGGTCGTCCTGGCAGGCCGGGCTGCACTTCCGCAACGGCAAGAAGAAGCCGTACGTCTACGACGCGTTCCGGCTGCCGGTGTTCGTGCGCACAGTGAGCGCGAACCGCGTGGAGATCTTCGGCGGGCGCCGCTCGCTGTCGGGCGGAACCGCCCAGATCGAGTCCAAGGCGCCGGGCGCAAGCTACCGTGCGCTCGGGTCCGCCGAGGTGAACCGGTCCGGCTACTTCCGCCGCGTGCTTCAAGGTCAACGGAGCCGCGCGGCGAAAGTACAGGGTCACCCTCGACGGCATCACGCGGGTGAAGTCGCCGGTCGCCCGCTAGTTCGTTCCATCTACACCTGCAAGGAGAATCCGTCAACGTGACTGCCGTGCCCGTACGTCCGACCCGAGCCCTCCTGGCCGCCGTCGCCGCCGCCTCGGTGCTGCTCACGGGCTGCCTGTTCAGCCCCGGCGAGACGCGTGCCGCGCGCGGGATGGAGCTGGCGCTGCAGGACGACGCCACCTTCCTGATCGGGGGCAAGCGGGTGCCGCGCGAGAAGGCGTTCAACTACGCCCGCCAGCTCGGCGTCACGCGGCTGCGGGTGAACATGCTCTGGGCGTACACGATGCCGGCGACCGTCTACAACGCGCGGCGCAAGCCGGCTCAGATCCCCTACCTGTTCGACCAGTTCGACGCGCTCGTCGATTCGGCGGCCGCCAAGGGCATCCGCATCCACGTCTCCCTGACCGGCCCGGCGCCGCGCTGGGCGCGTCCCAAGGCATCGCTGCGCCAGGCCTGGTACAAGCCGAACACGCGTGAGTTCGGTCTCTGGGCGGGAGTCGTTGCCGAGCACTTCGCCGGTCGGGTCGACCGCTACAGCATCTGGAACGAGCCCAACTGGAAGACCTGGCTGGGGCCGCTCGCCAGCGCCCCGGGGCTCTATCGCAGCCTCTATACGCGCGGCTACGCCGCCATCAAGAAGGCCGACCCTCGCGCAAAGGTGCTGATCGGCGAGACCAGCCCGTTCGAGCGCAAGGGCATGTCGACCGCGCCGCTCGCGTTCCTGCGCAAGGTCGCCTGCGTGAACTCCAAGTACAAGCGCGTCGGCCACTGCACGCCGCTGAAGGCTGACGGGTACGCGCACCACCCGTACGATTTCCGGCACGCGCCCAACTTCCAGTACCCGGGCGCCGACAACGTCACGATCGGGACGCTCCGCCGCCTCACCAAGGCGCTCGACAAGCTCTCGCGCGCCGGGGCGCTGCGTGCCGCGGGCGGCGGCCGCCTGCCGATCTACCTGACCGAGTACGGCTACTTCGCCACCGGTCACCGGGCGCTGCCGGCGAAGACGCGCTCGCGCTATCTCCAGCAGGCGTACTCGATCGCCCTCAAGAACTCGCGGGTGAAGAGCCAGCTGCAGTACCTGCTCGTGTCACCGCCGGCCAGGTCGGACTCGGCGTTCTTCAACCTGGCGCTGCTGTCGTCCAGCGGCAAGCGATTCCCGCAGTACAACGCGCTGCAGCGTTGGTTCCACGCGAACCGGGGCAAGGTCAAGCGGCCGGGCTCGCCGATCGCTCTCCCGGCGGCGAAGCCCAACCCGATCCTTTGAGCGTCGGGCTCGCCGACGCGCGCGAGCGCTTGCGGCGAGCCCGGCTCTACCTCGTCGTCGAGGCCGCGGCCGAGCCGGTGCTCGGCCCGGCCCTGCGCGGCGGTGTGGACATGGTGCAGCTGCGCGACAAGGACGCGAGCGACGACGCGATCCTGCGCGCCGCGGCGCGCTTCCGCGCGCTCTGCGAGGACCACGGCGCGCTGTTCTGGCTCAACGACCGTCCGGACCTCGCGCGCGAGGCCGGCGCCCACGGCGTGCACCTCGGCCAGGACGACACGCCTGTCGGCGAGGCTCGCGAGCAGCTCGGGCCGGACGTCCTGATCGGGCTGTCGACGCACTCGCCCGAGCAGTTCGACGCCGCCCTGGGCTCGGAGGCGGATCAGCTCAGCGTCGGCCCGGTGTGGGAGACCCCGACCAAGGCGGGCCGGCCCGCGGCCGGGCTCGACTACGTGCGCTACGCGGCCGAGCGCGGCGCCGACGTGCCCTGGTTCGCGATCGGCGGCATCGACGCCGGCAACGTGGGCCAGGTGGTCGCGGCAGGCGCGCGTCGCGTCGTGGTCGTGCGCGCCATCCGCGACGCGGCCGACCCCGAAGCGGCGGCGACCGGCCTGCGCGAAGTGCTGTGCACCGCCTAGCCCGCTAGCCGCAGACGCCCAAGGCGCTCTTCCGGCAGCCCTCGTAGCGGCGCGCGCTCGCGGCGTAGGCGTCGAGCGCCGGCCGCTGCTCGTATTCCCCACCCGAGAAGCGGACCAGACCGGAGTAGTCGAATAGGTCGCTGTTGTCCGCGTAGGCCGACGACCACGTGTACCAGACCACTCGCCCGATGCGCAGCTTGCGGCGGTACTTGACCGCGAGCTTGTAGATGTCCCCGACGCGATCGGCCATGCCCTGGTCCGTCGTGTACCAGGCGCGCTGCCAGGAGGCCTGCGGGCGCGAGACCCTGCCCTTCCCGGCCGGCCAGGTCGCCTCGGTCAGCCACACCGGCTTGCGCCCGGCTCCGCCGCGGCGCATGGCGCGGCGGAAGTAACGCACTCCCCTGAACACGGAGGCGGGGCGCGCCGTGAACAGGTTGATCGCGGCCACGTCGTAGTAGCGGCCGATCTTGAAGTGGTTGAGGCTGGTGAGGTGCTTCCACGCGTAGTCGGCCAGCGCGGCGAGCACGACGGTGGCGCCCGGGTCGGCCGCGTCGATCGCGGCCTTCGCCGTCTTGAGCAGCGCGGCGTACTCCCGCGGCCACGCGTTCGGCGAGCGGCCGTCCGTGTTCCACCACAGGTTCAGGTGCGGCTCGTTCCAGACCTGCCAGACCCGCACCGGCAGCTTGGGCAGCTCGGGATGCTCGACCCAGTAGGAGCCCTTGGGGCCGTAGCGGCCTATGAGCGCCTGGAGGAACACGGCATAGTCGGACGGGTTCTGCGGCGGCGCGCCAACCACGGTGGGATCGGCCTTGGCCCAGGCCGGCGTGGTGCGCACCACGGGCACCAGGCTGATGCCGTGGCTCGCCGCCAGACCCACGAGCCGATCCGTGTAGGTGAAGTCGGTCACGCCCGGCTCGGGCTGCGCGAGCGCCCAGTTGAAGACGGTCCGGACCGACTCGACACCGCTGCGAGCCATCAACGCCCACTGGTCCTCCTGCTCCACGTCGGGCCGCTCCGTGGCCGCCCGGTCCCACATCACGCCGTAGAAGCCGTGCGGCACCTTGCGCTTGGCCAGGGCCGGCGGGCACCAGGCGGTGAGAAGCGCGACCGTGGCCGCGAGCAGGATCAAGGGGCGCTGCATGCGCGGCATGGAACCCGGGAGCCTAGAGATCGATGCGGCCCCGGTACTAACGTGAGCGTGGCAATGGCACGCAAGACCCGCAAGCGGCGCAAGCCCGCTCAGCGTCCACCGCGGTCCCCGGCGCCCGCTCCGCGCCGGTACGAGCGCTCGCGTGCCCGCGACGAAGCCGCGCGGGCGGCGCTGAAGCCGCTGCGCCCGGGTCAGCGCCCGACGGCGGTGACCGTCGGCGCCGTGGCCGCGGCCGTGATCGCGCTCGCGAATCTGATCGCGCTGGTCCTCGGCTACAACCCGAGCGAGGACACGCTCTCCCCCGGCAGCCGGTTGAGCGGGGGCATCGTCACGACCGGCCTGCTGGCGCTGGTGGCCTACGGGATGTGGCGGGCCCGCTACTGGGCGGTGCTCGGGATGCAGACGCTGCTCGCCCTGACGATCGTCTTCTGCTCCCTGGCGCTGGTCCAGGCGGTCAACCTGTGGGCGTTCGTGCTCGTCTCGGTGATGCTGGTCGCCTCGGGGACGCTCTTCTGGTTCCTCGTCAAGGCGATGGCGCGCATCCAGATGCCGGAGCGGCCCGGGTCCTAGCGCACCGGGTAGTCGGGCACCGGTCCGTTGATGATGTTCGCCTCCACGCCGTGCGTCTGCATGTACACGGCGTAACCGAGGTCGAGGGCGGCGAAGGCCGCCACGGCGACGATCGCGAGCCGGCGCCGGTCGTTCAGCACGTGGGCGCCGGCCACGTACATCACCGGGGCCGCCAGCAGCACCACGCGGCCCCAGTCGCGCACGAACAGGAAGCTGACCAGGCAGCAGGCGAACAGCGCCAGCCCGGCGCGCGCGTAGCGCAGATCCCTCAGCGCGAACGGCGCGGCCAGCCAGAGCGGGCCGAACGCGATGAAGATGCGGCGCAGCTCGACCTTGGGGTTGTCGAGCACCTCGTTGACGATGTCGAGAGCGCTGCCGTAGCCGTTGGGCGTGGTCGGGATGCCCAGCCTGATCGCGGCATAGATGGCCAGCCCGGGCAGCGACGCCGCGGCGGTGCGCTTGAGCTGCTCCGTGTCGATCGGGCGCGCAGCCCAGTAGGCGTATGCGAACGGGATCAGGAACAGGGCCGATTCGCGGATCGTGGCGCCGACCGCGATCGTGATGCCGAGGGCCAGTGGCCGGCGGTCCGCGATCGCCAGGCCGCCGGCGAGCATCACCAGCACCGTCTCCGGGTCGACGTTGCGACCCTGGCGCAACGAGACCACGAACAGCTGCGGGCAGAGGACGAGGCAGAGGGCCAGCGCCGCCGCCAGCCACGGGTGGACGGCGAAGCGGCGCATCAGGACGTACGCCACCGTGCCGCACGCCGCCGTCGACAGCCAGGCCAGCAGGCTGAACGAGAACGTGTGACCGAACGGCAGGACGTGCACGATCGTCGGCACCAGGAAGCGGTAGGCGAACGGGAAGCTGTGCGTGGCGAACGGCTTCTGCGCCATCAGCTCGTAGATCTGGTCGTCGCCCTTGGGCGCGATCGCGTCCTTCACGAGCGCGTCGGCCAGCAGCAGGATCACCAGGCCGGCGAGGCCCACGAGCGCGCCGTAGCGCCAGTCGCGCCTGCGTGAGTCGGTCGCCATTCGGCGGGCGAGACTACCTGTCGCTAGGCTCTTCGCCGCCATGCCGGAGAGCAAATACGACTGCATAGTGATCGGATCGGGACCGGGCGGATACGTCGCCGCGATCCGCGCCGCCCAGCTCGGATTGAAGACCGCCGTGGTGGAGAAGGGCAACACCGGCGGACGCTGCCTCAACGAGGCCTGCATCCCGGCGAAGGCGATCCTGCGCGTGGCCGAGGTGTTCACCGAGGTCCGGCACGCGGGCGACTTCGGTGTGGTGGTCAAGGACTCCTCGGTCGACTACTCGGGCGCCATCAAGCACCGCGACAACGTGATCAAGACCCTGACCGGCGGCGTGGCCGGGCTGTTCAAGAAGAACAAGATCGACCTGATCGACGGCTTCGGCTCGGTGACCGACGACGGCAACGTCAAGATCGGCGGCCAGTTCGACGGCACGGAGATCGAGACCGAGCGGGTGATCCTGGCCACCGGCTCCGTGGCGAAGCCCCTGCTCGACCTCCAGTTCGGCGGGCGGATCTTGGACACGGCCGGGATGTGGCTGCTGAACGAGCAGCCGTCGCGCCTGTGCGTCATCGGCGCCGGCGCTTCGGGGACCGAGATCGCCTCCGCGTTCGGGCGGCTGGGCGCCGAGGTGCTGCTGCTCGAGGCGCTCGATCAGATCCTGCCCCTCGAGGACGAGGACATCGCCCGGGCCGCCGCGCGCGAGATCAAGAAGCAGAACGTGCGGATCGAGACCGGGGCGAAGGTTGAGGGGGCAGAGGCCTCGGACTCTTCTGTCTCCGTCTCCTTCAACGGCGAGAAGGAAGAGTTCGACTACCTGGTGATCGCCGCCGGGCGGGCGCCGGACGTGGAGGGCCTCGGCCTCGACGAGGCCGGGATCGAGCGCGACGACCGCGGCCTGATCAAGGTCGACGGCCGGCTGCGCACCTCACGCCCGGGCGTGTGGGCGATCGGCGACATGGTCCCCGGGCCGGCGCTGGCTCACAAGGCGTCAGACGAGGGGATCATCGCCGTCGAGGACGCCGCCGGGAACGAGGTCCACGAGATCGACTACACGTACATCCCGGCAGTCACCTTCTGCTATCCGCAGGTGGCGTCGTTCGGGCTGACGGAGAAGGCGGCCCGCGAGGCCGGCCACGACGTCGTCGTGGGGAAGGTGCCGATGGGGGCCGTGGGAGCGCCAACCGTGTACGGCGACCGCGGCGGCCTGGTGAAGATCGTGGGCGACAAGGTCTCCGGCGAGATCCTGGGTGGGCACATCTGCTCAGTGAAGGCGGCCGACCTGATCCAGGAGCTGGTCAACGCGCACGAGCTGGAGGGCGGGTACCCAGAGGTGGCGCGGACGATCCACCCGCACCCGGCGTTTGCCGAGGCAGTGATGGAAGCTGCCCGGGCTACGGACGGCTGGCTAATTCACGGCTGAGGGCTCGGCGGTGGTGGGCCGGGGCCGCCGTCATTGCCCACCCGCAGGCTGCTCGCTCGCTGCGCTCGCGACGTTCGCTCGCCTCCGGCTACGCTCTGACACCGCCTGCGGGCGGGCACCGACGGCAGCCCCGGTCCAGCGTCGGTGGTGCTACTCGTCCTCGAGCCCGGCGGCTTCGAAGGCTTCTGTGGGGCTGTTGAACCAGCGGAACCTGACCGCCTTGCCGTCCTTGACGGTCCAGACGTAGCCCTGCTGGCGCTTGATGGGGATGCGGGCTTCGCGGCTCACGCCGGTGAGCGTTGCCACGACGACGACGTCGTCGCCGCTTTCAACGAAGCGGTCGGGGCGAACTTCGACGTCGTCGTAGGCGTCGCGGATGAGGCCGAAGCTGGCCGGGCCGCGCCGAGTGCCGGACTCGACCGCATCCGGCGGGTTGACGTACTCGATCTCGGGATCGATGAAGCCGCGGGCCGAGGTGCCGGCGAGCCAGGCGGCGTAGATGCTGCGGACCAGCTCGACGTTGTCGGAGGACACCGGGAGTGAGTATCGCGCCTCAAAGACCCAAGCGAAAAGCGTGATTGGCCAAGCGACCGTTTTGCATTGGTGAAGCCATAACCGCGTAATACGGTGCCGCGGCGCTCGCAGACGGAGGCCGGGGGGCGAGCTTTCACGTCAAGCGAGCTTCACGGGGTCATGAGAGTCACATACAGCGCAGGTCTACCTCGACGTGCCACCGGAATTGCGGGAGTCGTGCTGCTCGGCGCGGTCCTGGCGATCCCCGGATCGGCGAGAGCCAACGAGTACACGATCAACGCGTGTCAAGCCGACCGCACCGAGTTCTCGACACAGGCTTTCGACGACTTCGCGAACCGAGGCATGATGTGGAAGCGGGCCTGCAACCCGGAGGGACCGGGCCTTCGGGGGCTCGTAACCTCGAACGTCGTTCGGGCGGGGCGTGTGGTGCGCGGCTCGCGCTCGTCCTTCGTGCTGACCGCGCCGGCGGGCACCCGCTTCGGTCGACTTACGTGGTCTGGACAGGCGCAGCGCCACGACTGCCGATACGCCCTGCAGCTCTGGGCCGAACGCGCCCGATGGGCCGACGGTGGCGATCAAGAACGTCCGCGCAAACCGCGGCTGCCCGAACCGGGGGAAGACCCAAGCGGCCGGATGGCCATCGGCCCACACCTACAACATCGACGGAGCGACGAAGATCGAGCAGCGGGTGCTCTGCGTCGGATCCGACGAGACCCCGTACTGCTCGAGCCGCCGGCTGAACTACATCCGGACGTTCAAGGCGGCGGCGACGGTCGTCGACGTGAGCCCGCCGGGAGTGACGATCACGCAGGACAACGCGTTCACGCGGGGGGAGTGGGTGAGCGGTAGGCAGCAGGTGGACTATGCGGTGCTGGACAACGTGGGGGTTCGGGCGGCGCGGGCGATTGTTGCGGGGGTTCCGCGGGCAGACGACTCTGCGTCCGTGTAACTACGCGCAGCGCGTTCCCTGCGCGAACGGGCCCGGGTCGCTTCCGGTCGACACAGCGAAGCTCAGCGAGGGCATCGCAGCCGCATGGCGGTGCAAGCCGAGGATGCGGCCGCGAACCTCGGCGGGTCATCCCCGATCACCGTTCGGATCGACAACACGGCGCCCGGGAGCCGTGCCCGTCGCGATCGACGGAGGCGACGTCTGGCGCAACCGCAACGACTTCGACATCGCGTGGGCCAACCCCGACGAAGGCGACCGTGCGCCGATCACCGCCAGCCGCTATCGCCTCTGCCCGGTCGGTCGAGCCGACTGCATCACCGATCGGCGTCCGGGTGAGGTCGATCACCTCGCCAACCTCTCGGTCCCGAGCGCCGGCGAATGGCATCTCAGCATCTGGCGCGAGGACGCGGCCGGGAATCAGCAGCCTGCCAACGCGTCAGTCCCGGTGACTCTGCGCTACGACCCGGAGCCGCCCGATCTCGGATTCGAAGAACCTTCCGCCGCCGACCCGACCCTGATCTCCGCTCTCGTGACGGACAAGGTGTCGGGGCTGGCCGGCGGCGAGATCGAGCTGAGCGCCCAAGGCTCCGGGGTCTGGGAGACGCTCCCCACCCGTCAGGAAGGCAGCCGGTTACGTGCCCGGATAGACGACGCTCGCTACCCGCCCGGTACCTACGTCCTGCGAGCAACCGCGCGCGACCGGGCAACGAACCAGAACAGCACCGAGAGCCGCCTGGACGGTCGTCCGATGACGCTGACCTTGCCGCTGCGCGCAAGGACCTCGGTCCGTGCCGGCGTCCGTCGGACGGTGCGGCGCCACGGTCGACGGCCACGCAGGCGAGCCGTCCTCGACCGCAAGGCACGTGTCTCGTTCGGCCACCGGGTGAGAGTGGCGGGAGATGTCCGGACGCCCGATGGCACGGCCGCTCGGCGACGCCACCGTTCAGGTGCTCGCACGAACGGCGACCTCACCCGAACGGGCCCTCGCGGTACTTCGGACCGATCAGCACGGACGCTTCGAGTATCTGACCAGGGCGACTGCGACCACGATCTTGCGCGTCGTCTATCAGGGCTCCGGCTACGACCCTTCCGTCGCAGCGCGAGGTAACGCTGCTGGTGCCCGGAAGCTCGACCATCGGCACTCACCCGCGCCGCGTGGTGAACGGCCAAGCCGTGACGTTCGTCGGCCGTCTCCGCTCTCTGCCGGTGCCCGTCGGGGGAAAGCTCGTCGAGCTGCAGGTCCGGCTCTCGGGGCACTGGCAGACCTTCCGGACTGTCCGGTCCGACACGAGCGGGGCTTGGCGAGTCCGCTACCGGTTCAGGAGGAGCTGTGGCCTGCTCCGATACCGGTTCCGAGCGCGCCTACCTGCCGAATCGGGCTACCCATTTGAGGCCGGACGCACGCGAGCCATCGGCGTGCGCGTGCGGGGAGCTCCCTGCCGATGACGCCACCGGATCGATGGGACGCGCACGTGCGCGAGAGTGGGTATCGCAAAGGTCGGTCCATCGAGGAACGGAGGCCACGTGATCGACCGAGTGCGTTCGAAGCTGAGCTACGCAAACGTGATGGCGACGTTGGCGGTCTTCATCTCCTTGGGCGGGACGTCGTACGCAACGTTGCAGCTGACCGGCCACGACGTGAGGGATGGCTCCCTGACCGGTCGCGATCTGCGGCGAAACTCGCTCGGAGGCAGGCCCATCAAGGAGTCGCGGCTTGACGTCGTTCCGCACGCCAGGAATGCCGACCGCCTCGATGGCGTGACGGCCGCTCGGCTGTTTGTGCGATGCCCTGGCGGCACGGTGCCGGTCTCGGACGTCTGCGTCGAGGAGAGCTCCCGCGCCCGCCGCTCCGTACACCGCCGCCGCAGTCGCCTGCGAATCGTTCAACAGACGCCGAACCCGGGGCGACGCCTCCCGAGTCACGACGAGCTCATGACGGCTATCGGCGACTACGGCATCACGCTCGCCGACGGCGGTGAGCTCACGCGCAACGTCTACCCGTCGGCGACTCATCCAGGCAAGGTGGACGTCCTCTACATCACCGATGACGTGGGGAGCGTCGCCCTGACCTCAGACACGGCTCCCGGCGCCAAGGCGTTTCGCTGCGTGACCGACCCCCTCAACTAAGCGACACAAGAACCAAACGACAACCAGGAGGCAGTGCAGTGCTACGGCCAGGCATCCACGAATCCAAGTCCAGCAACCACGACCGACTTGGCTTCCATCCCGACTGCCCGACCTGCAGGCAGGACCGGCTGTTCGGCGTGCTCTCGCCGGATCCCGTCTTCTCCCGGCGCTTCAGGGCTTTGCTGGCGACCGGCGTCCTCGCGTTCTCGCGCGGGTGTCACGGCGACCTCGGTCGCGTATGAGCCAGACCATCAGCAGGAGGGCGTCGTGCTCCCCGAGCAGGGCGCCCCGTCGTCCACCGATGACCTCGGCAGAGACTCCGGCGGCGACACGGTGTTGCCGTTCGAGCTCCGCACGACGCCCGACTCTCCCGAGGATTCGGAGCGGAGAAGGCTCCGAAGACTCCGCTCCACTCGAAGCCGAGCCGTTCGACGATCCGGACGGTCGCCTTTCGCTGACTTCGCCGGACCCGCCGGACGCCAACGAGGAAGCCGCGCCCGTGCCGCCGACCGAAGTCGCACCTCCGGTCGCGCCCACGCCTCAGGGGCAGCTGCCCCTTGATCCGAACGGCGACAGCGGGGTCCCGGGGGTCACGCCGCCCGCCGCCAGGCCCGATCCGGCGCATCACCCAACCAAGCACCGCCGCCACAAGGAGCATTCGGCCCCCGCCACGAACAGGCACCGAAAGACCGTCCCGGCTCGATCCGCACCGGCTGCACCGGCGCCAACCGCAGACCCCACCCCGGTGAACACAAGCGCAGGCGAAGCCGCTCCGAAACTCCCAACCACCACCAGCGCCGCGCCGCTCGAAGACGGCCACGTCCACGTCGTCCGCCCGGGCGAGTCGCTCTGGTCGATTGCCTCGCGGCTGCTGGGCGCCGACGCGTCTCCAGGCGCGATCGCGCTCGAGGTTCGCAGGCTCTGGCGACTCAACTCGGAACGGATCGGCACCGGCGATCCGAATGTGCTGATCGTCGGCGTTCGGTTGCGACTTCGCTGAGCGGTCACGAGCCCGGGCGGCCGGCCTGCCCATACTGTTGTCCGTGCCCGCCGACCAGCCCATCTTCTACTACGACCTCGGCTCCCCCTACGCCTGGCTCGCCGCCGAGCGCATTCATCACGTGCTGCCCCAGGTCCCCGTCTGGCAGCCCATCCTGCTCGGCGGCATCTGGCAGCAATCCGGTGGGCGCTCCTGGGGGATCACCGACAAGCGCGATGAGGGCATGCGCGAGATCGAGCGACGAGCCGACGAGTACGGCCTGCTGCCCGTCAAGTGGCCCGACGATTGGCCCACCAACACGCTCAAGGCCATGCGCGCCGCCGTCTTTGCTCAGCAGGCCGGCCGTGCCGTCGCCTACTCCCTCGCTGCCTTTCGCCAGGCGTTCGCCGCGGGCCGGGATCTCGCGGACCTCGACAACGTCCTCATCGCCGCCGCCGCCTGCGAGCTCCATCCCAACGCCGTCCTCAAGGGCATCGAGCTCCAGTCCACCAAGGACCGTCTGAAGCAGGCCACTCAGGACGCCTACGACCGCGGGGTGCGCGGCGTTCCGAGCGTGGCCGTCGGCGACCAGGTCTTCTGGGGCGACGACCGGCTCGAGGAAGCGGCCGCGGCGCTGAACGAAAGCTAGCCCGGCGCCCACTGCCACGGCGATTGCGAGGGTGCGATTGGCGCCAGCGGCGCCGATCTTGCCGTTCCCCCCACTCGGGGGTTTCTCGATTTGCCTCCGGTAGGCACCGGGTACTCTGCCTCGCAATGGCGACGAGGGCTAAGAGCAAGGCCAAGGACGGCAACGGCGACGGCGCGGCACCTGCCGAGGTACGCCGAGGAGATCAAGTTCGGCGAGGTCAAGCACGACCTCCCCGACAAGGAGACCTGCGAGACCGTCCTCGCCAAGATGACGCTGATCCGCCGCTTCGAGGAGCGCGCGGGCGAGATGTACGCCAAGGCCAAGGTCGGCGGCTTCCTGCATCTCTGCATCGGCGAGGAGGCCACCGTCGTCGGCGGCACCCAGGCCCTGCGCGACACCGACTACCTGATGTCCACCTACCGCGAGCACGGCCAGGCGCTCGCCCGCGGCACCGATCCGAAGGCCGTCATGGCCGAGCTGTTCGGTCGCGAGACCGGGTGCTCGAAGGGCCGCGGCGGCTCGATGCACCTGTTCGACTGGGACAAGCGCTTCCTCGGCGGCTACGGCATCGTCGGCGGCTCGCTGCCGCTCAGCGCCGGCGTCGCCCTCGCCAACGACTACCTCGAGACCGAGGACGTGATCCTCTCGATGATGGGCGACGGCGCCACCAACCAGGGCACCTTCGGCGAGACCATGAACCTCGCCGCGCTCTGGAAGCTGCCGGTCGTCTTCGTGATCATCAACAACCAGTTCGGCATGGGCACGGCCCTGCACCGCCACTCGGCGGTCACCGACCTGTCGCTCAAGTCCGAGGGCTTCGGCGTGCCCGGCACTCGCTGCGACGGCATGGACGTGCTCGACGTGCACAGCGTCGTCACCGACGCCCTGCGCTGCGCCCGCGAGGAGCGGCGCCCGCAGCTCGTGGAGGCCGTCACCTACCGCTACCGCGGCCACTCGATGGCCGACCCCGAGGAGTACCGCACCAAGGAAGAGGTCGAGGAGTGGCGCGAGCGCGACCCGATCAAGGCGTTCGCCGACCGCCTCGTCGCCGAGGGCGTCCTCACCGAGGAGGACGTGGAGAAGTTCGACCAGCAGGCGATCGAGACCGTCGACGAGGCCGTCAAGTTCGCCGACGAGTCGCCCTTCCCCGACCTCGACTCGCTCTACGACGACGTCTACGTCTACGACAGCGACGTGCCCGCCTGGTGGACCGTCGACGAGCGCTCCCCCGAGGTGCACCGCGGCGAGCGCGAGCGCGAGGCCGGCGACATGCCGCACCAGCTGGCCGAGCAGGGCGCCGCCTACGCGGGCGTGGAGCGCCGCGCCCGCAAGCGGGACGACAGCGAGGACGGCGAGGGCGAGGCCGGCGCCGACGACGCCGAGGAGCGCGGAGGGGCCGGCTGATGCCGACCATGCGCTACCGCGAGGCGCTCAACCAGGCGCTGCGCGAGGAGATGCAGGAGGACGAGAAGCGTCTTCCTGATGGGCGAGGACATCGGCGTCTTCCAGGGCGCCTTCAAGGTCACCGCCGGCCTGCTCGAGGAGTTCGGCGAGAAGCGCGTGCGCGACACCCCGATCTCCGAGAACACGATCGTCGGCATGGGCGTGGGCGCGGCGATGATCGGGCTGCGGCCGGTGGTCGAGCTGATGACGATCAACTTCTCGCTGCTCGCGATGGACCAGATCGTGAACCACGCCGCGGCGATCCACTACATGTTCGGCGGCCAGGTGAAGGTGCCGATGGTGATCCGCATGCCGCAGGGTGCCGGCCACCAGCTCGGCCCGACCCACTCACACAGCTTCGAGGCCTTCTACCTCCACGTGCCCGGCCTGCTGGTCGCCGCGCCGTCCACTCCCGCGGACGCCAAGGGGCTGCTCAAGGCGGCCATCCGCGACGACAACCCGGTCGTCTTCATCGAGCACGAGACGCTCTACGGCCAGCGCGGCGAGGTGCCCGAGAACGGCGGTCCGATGCGGTTCGGAGAGGCAGCGATCCGACGCGAGGGCGACGATGTGACGATCATCGGCATCTCGCGCATGGCGATGACCGCGGAAAAGGCGGCCGAGAAGCTCGCCGACGAGCACGAGATCGACGCGGAGGTGATCGACCCGCGCACGCTGCGGCCGCTCGACCTCGACACGATCCTCGCGTCCGTCGAGAAGACCAACCGCGCGGTGATCGTCGAGGAGGGCTGGCCCCACGGCGGCGTGGGCGCCAACCTGGCCGCGCTGATCCAGGAGCAGGCCTTCGACTCGCTCGACGCCCCCGTGCAGCGCGTGACCGGAGCCGACGTGCCGATGCCCTACTCCAAGCCGCTCGAGCAGGCCGCGTTCCCGCACGAGGAGCACGTCATGCAGGCCGCGATAGCAACCTTCAGGGACCTCTAGGAGGAAGACGAATTGGCCACCGACGTCACGATGCCCCGCCTGTCCGACTCGATGGAGGAGGGCACCGTCCTCAAGTGGCTGGTCGAGGAGGGCGGCGAGGTCAAGCGCGGCGAGCCGCTCGTGGAGATCGAGACGGACAAGGCCAACATGACCTACGAGGCCGACACCGACGGCACCCTGATCGAGATCGTGGCCCAGGAGGGCGACACGCTCGCGATCGGCGAGCCGATCGCGCGCATCGGCGAGCCGAGCGAGGCGGGCGAGAAGCCGGCGAAGCAGGAGAAGGCCGAGCCCGAAGAGGAAGAGGCCGGCGACGAGGCCGAGCAGGAGCAGCGCGAGCCGGTCGGCGCCGCGGCCGAGGGCGAGGCCAAGGCGGTCGCCGGGGCGGGCGACGGCGGCGGCGAGACCCAGGCCGGCACCGCGACCAAGGAGCGCGCGCCCAGCAACGGCGACGGCGGCCGCGTGAAGGCATCGCCGGTCGCGCGGCGCATGGCGCGCGAGCTGAACGTGGAGCTGGCTCGGCTCGAGGGCTCGGGGCCGGGCGGGCGGATCGTGAAGGCCGACGTGCAGGCAGCCGCCGAGAGCGGCGCCGCGGCGCCGGACGACGGCGCCGAGAAGGGCGACGGTGCGACCCAGGAGGCCCCGCAGCGCGCCGACGCCCGCGAGCCGCAGCGCGGCGAGGCCGGCGCCAAGGGCGAGGCCCAGATCCAGGAGCTCACGCGCCTGCAGCAGACGGTCAGCCGGCGCATGGCCGAGTCGAAGGCGACCGCCCCCGACTTCTCGATCGCGCTCACCGTCGACATGACCCAGGCGGTCGAGCTGCGCAAGCGGCTCAAGGAGGTGTCCGACCCAGCGCCGTCGTTCAACGACATGGTCGTCAAGGCCGCCGCCACCGCCCTGCGCGAGCACCCGCGCGTGAACGGCGCCTATCGCGACGGCAAGTTCGAGCTCTACGAGCGCGTGAACGTCGGCGTGGCCGTGGCGGCGCAGGACGCCCTGGTGGTGCCGACGGTCTTCGACGCCGACCGCAAGTCGCTCGGCCAGATCGCCCGCGACGTCCGCGCCGTGGCCGAGAAGGTGCGCGACAAGACGGTCACCCCGCCGGAGCTCTCGGGGGCGACCTTCACCGTCTCCAACCTCGGCATGTTCGGCATCGAGCAGTTCACGGCGATCATCAACCCGCCCCAGGCGGCGATCCTCACCGTGGGCAAGCTCGCCAAGCAGCCGGCCGTGGACGACACCGGCCGCATCGTCGCCCGCGACCAGATGCAGCTCTCACTGGTCTGCGATCACCGCATCCTCTACGGAGCCGACGGCGCGCAGTTCCTGGCGCGCGTGAAGGAGCTGCTGGAGCAACCGCTCTCGCTGGCGCTCTAGGGCCGGCGCCGCGGCCCGGGCGGCCGCTTCGGTCCCGGGCGCCGCGGAGGCGCGGCGCCCGACAGCATCGCCTCGACCTTCGGAAGCGCGCGCGCCAGCGCGTCCGCCTCGGGCCGGGGCAGCTCCTCGATCGTCGCGCCCAGGCGCTCGCGCATCAGCTCGGTCGCCGAGCTGAGCGCCCGCTCACCCGCCGCCGACAGCGTGAGCTCGTGACGGCGGCGGTCGTCCGTCGCCGGGCTGCGCCGGACCAGCCCCATCGCCACCAGCCCGGCGACCAGCTGCGAGACCGCCGGGCCTGACACCCCCGTCCGGCGCGCCAGGTCGCTCGCCGCGAGCGACTCCCGTCCGATCGCTCGCAGCGCGAGGTACTGGGCGAGCGTCAGCCGCGGCCGGTGCGCGGCCAGCAGCCGCTCCATCCAGCGGGACACCAGCGGGGCCACCGCCACGAGGGCGTCGGCCGCGTCGTCGGGTTTGTGATGTCGGGGTGAGGGCAATAGATAAGTAGACTTATCGAATAACCATGCTTATCGTTCATCTCATTCTGGCAGGACTGGCCGTCGGCGCCATCGCCGTTGGAGCGAAGAGCACGGCGTCGGCCGCGTTCGTCGCCGCGCTCGCGGGCGTGGCCGTGCTGCTCGGGTCGCCGCTCGGCCCGGCCCTCCGGGCCGTGCTGCCGGTGCTCGCGTTCCTCGCCGCCGCGCTCACGCTCGCCGCAGCGGCCGAGCGGGCCGGGCTGGCCGAGCGTGCGGCCGACCGCCTGGCGCGGCTCGCACGAGGTCGGACCGCGACGTTGTACGTGCTCGTCTGCCTCGCCTCCGCGCTCGCGACCGCCGTGGTCTCCCTCGATGGCGCGGTGGTCCTGATGGTGCCGCTTCTGCTCGCGCTCTCCCGGCGCCACCAGGCGCCGCTGGCGCCGCTGCTGCTCGGGACGGTCGCCGTGGCCAACGCCGCGTCGATCGCCGTACCTCAGGGCAACCCCACCAACCTGGTCGTGATCCAGCGTCTCGGAATCGCCCCGATCGACTTCCTCGAGCACATGCTCGTGCCCGGCCTGGTCGGCGCGCTCGCGTGCGCCGGCGGGGCGGCCCTGTTCGAGCGCCGGGCGCTGAAGGGCCTCTACCCGATACCCCCGAGCCAGTCCGCGAGCCACCCGCTCAACCCCGCCGAGCGCCACATGATCGCGGCGCTCGCGGCCGCCGCGCTGACGGCCTGCGTGGCGCCGCTGGCCGGCTTCTCCCCGTGCTGGCCCTTCGCGGGCGTAGCGGCTGCCGGCCCTGATCCTGCACCCGCGTCCCCGCCCGCGTCCCAGCGTGCCGGTCAGGTTGGCGGTGCAGCTGACCGGGCTGCTGATACTGATCGGCGCCCTCGAACTGGGGCCGTCGCGCGGCGCCCGCTCGCTGGTGGCCGTGGCACTGCTGGTGAGCCTGGCCGCGGCGCTCGCCAACAACCTGCCCGCCAGCGTGTCCGTCGGCAGCCTGCTCGGGGCGGGCCCCTCGGCATACGCGGCGACGATCGGCCTCGGCGTGGGCGCTCTCGCGACCCCCCAGGGCTCGGTGGCGACGCTGCTCGCGGTTCAGCTCGCCGGGCCGGACGCGCCGAAGCTCCGCTTCAGCCGGCTGGCGCCGCTCGCGCTCGCCGGGGTCGCGCGCCGCCACCCTGGCGCTGCACGCCTGATTTCCCCGCCGCGGCGAAACCGCGGCTACTCTCGAAAGCTATGGCTGAGCCGGATCGCAGGCCGCGCGTGCCCGCCACTCTCGACGAGGAGATCATCTCCGCGCAGGAGAAGGGCGTGCTCTCCACGCTCACCGACGCCGCGCGCATCGCGCGGATCAAGCGCGAGCTTCAGACGGGCTTCGACGCGCTCGCCCACGTCGGCCCCGCGGCCTCCTTCTTCGGCTCTGCGCGCACGTCGCCCCACGACCCCGAGTACGCGCTTGCCCGCGACACCGCACGGATCGTGGGCGAGGCCGGGCTCGCGGTCATCACCGGGGGCGGCCCCGGCGCCATGGAGGCCGCCAACCGCGGCGCCCGCGACGCCGGCGCGCTCTCGATCGGGCTCAACATCGAGCTGCCGTTCGAGCAGGGCCTCAACGCGTACTGCGACATCGGCCTCGAGTTCCATTACTTCTTCACCCGCAAGATCATGTTCGTCCGCTACGCGAGCGGCTTCGTGGTCTTCCCCGGCGGCTTCGGCACGCTCGACGAGACGTTCGAGGCGCTCACGCTCATCCAGACGGGCAAGGTCCGGCACTTCCCGGTCGTGCTGGTGGGCGTCGACTACTGGGGCGGGCTGGTCGACTGGATCCGCGAACGGCTCGTGGCCGAGGGCAAGGTCTCGCCGCAGGACCTGGATCTGATCTGCCTGACGGACGACCCGCTCGACGTGCGCGACCGGCTCATGTCCGCCGCGCACCGTCAGGCCCGGACATCCGTTCGTAGCGCTCCCTGACCGCGTCGATGTAGGCGGCCAGCAGGTCGGCCAGCTCGGGGTCGTGCACCTCGAGCACGTTCTCGGCGTTGCGCTCGCCCGAGCGCGACAGGTTGAACGAGCCGGCGAACACCCAGTCGTCCGCCACCGTCACCTTCGCGTGCATGAAGTCGTGGACGCTCTCCGGCGTGTAGCGCGTGGACGGCTTCCCGCGGAAGTCCGCGTGCTCCAGCACCGACGCCAGGATCGGGATCTTCCAGGCCGACCGCCCGTTCTCGCGCCACTGCTGGAAGACCTGCTCCACCTGCGTCCGGTCGACCACGCCGCGCAGGTCCACCCGCCCCTCGGCCGCGACCTCCGCGAGCGTCCCGATCACCGGCCCGGCGGTCAGCACCGGCGAGGCGATCCGCACGCGCTCCCGCGCCCGCCCGATGGCACGGGCGATCCGGTGCGACAGCTCCTCGCCGTGGCCGGGCGTGAACCAAGCGCGCATCTGGTGCCCCTCGAGCTCGAGCGTGCGCGGGCTCCTCGGAGCCGGAATGGCTGACGTCGCGGGAGCTCCAGAGCTCCTCGAAGTTGCGGGCGTACTCGGCCGCCACCTGCGGTGAGTCGACCACCACGATCACGTTCTCCTGGCGGCGTCCACGAGTCGATCGTCCAGTTGGTGGAGCCGGTCCACACGGACTCGCCGTCGCGCACCACGTACTTGTGGTGCATCAGGTCCGGGATGCCGGGGATCCCGCAGGTGGGGAACGGCAGCGCCTGAATCAGCTCGGGCTTGGTGCTGGGAGGCGGCGGGAAGACGCGCTCGTCGTGATCGGCGTTGTAGGCGATCCGCACCGCCACGCCGCGCTCGGCGGCCTCGCGCAGCGCGGCCGAGACCACGTCGCCCGGCTCGCCCGGCAGCCGGACGTCGTACAGCGCGAGGTCGAGCGAGCGGCGCGCCTCGCCCAGGAAGCCGGCCACGCGGCCGGCGAGGTCCAGTGCGGTCTGCCCATCCGGGTTGAGCGGGTACGCCTCGATCACGCGAAGCGGAAGCCCGTGGGAGCGGCGTCGATCTCGATCGGGCTCTCGGGCATCCCGTCCGGCAGCTGCGGGGAGTTGAAGCCGCGCGGCGCGACGTCGTTCGGCGTGTCCGGGTGAAACAGCGCGGCCAGGTACTGGATGTGGTCGCGACCCACGCCGAGCTCGGTCTGGCCGCCTCCGTAGGCGCCGATGCCGCGCTCGGCGCAGAAGTCGTAGGCGCGGCCGAGCTCGGCCAGCGAGCCCACCCGCGACGGCTTGATGTTGACCATGCGCGGCTCCCACTCGAGCGCGAGCACGTCGTCGACCGAGTGGATCGGCGCGTCCCACGTGACGCGGTCGCGGTGCGGCTCGAGGATCGGGCGCGTGTCGTCGGTGATGTCGGGATCCTCGAGCCAGACGTCCGGGAACGCCTCGACCAGCTTCGCGTACAGCTCGGGGTCGGTCTCCACGTCGACCGGCGTGCCCTTGTACTGGCCCTTGAGATCGAGCGAGTCGACGGCGCCCGACGCGGCCAGCTCCTCGATCAGCTCGTCGCTCCAGGTGTTGGTGGGGTCGAGCTTGAAGCGCGTGCTCGGGTACTTCTCGAGCACGCGGAGCATGCGCTCGGAGGTCTCGGGCTCCTCGCTGCCGGGCAGGCCGAGCCGCATCGAGACCACGTAGGTGAGCGGCCGCAGCTCGCGGCCCAGATGATCGGCGAGCGAGCGACCCGCCTGTCGCAGCGCCAGATCGAGCGCCGCCGACTCGAAGGCCCAGTTGCGGTAGCGGCGCGACACGTCTCGCACCGGCGGGTCCGGGAACGCGTCCAGCTCGGACAGGTGCTCGGCGAACGAGCCGAGCGTCCACGAGCCGGTCAGCGGCAGCACCGCGCCGGCGGCCTGGAAGGAGACGTGGTCGAGCCCGTCGTAGACCACGTCCTCGCCGACGCCCTCCTCGCCGCCGCCGCGCAGCGTGATCAGCGTGGTGTAGCGGACGAACTCCTCCGAGAAGGCGAGCTCGCGGCCCTCCAGGTCGTAGCGGTCGATCTCGAGCGGCAGCGACGCCAGCTGTTCCCAGGTGCTCACCGACAGGCGAGACTAGCGATGCCGCGCCAGCCAATCTTCACGGGGGTCCGAGCCCCCGGGTGGCATCTAGCTGGGCACGACGAGCACCGGCCGCTCGGCCACGTGGACCAGCTTGTGCGACACCGACCCGAGCAGCGCCCCGGACAGCGCCCGCTCGCCGTGGGAGCCGACCACGATCATGCGGGCGTCGTGCTTCGCGGCGGCGTCCACGAGCGCCGGGACGGCCTTCTCGAAGACCACCTCGGCGGTAGCGCTCACCCCGCTCTGCGCGGCCCGCTCGAGCGCCTCGGTGGTGGTCTTGTCGCCAATCTCCCGGAGCGAGTCGACGTAGTCCTTCGACTGCCGCTCCGGGATCGGGATGCCGTAGCCGAACACGACCACCAGCTCCGCGCCGAGGTCGGTGCAGAGCTCGAGCGCCGCGGACAGCGCCCCCTGCGCACCCTCCGCCGCCGTCGTATCCGACAACGATCACGTTCGCCATCTAGACCGCCTCCTCCGGCACGATCGCCTGCCCGGCCGTGGCCGGGTCGTAGACCTCCCGCTTGCGCGCGAAGAACTCGCGGTAGCGGAAGCGCGCGAAGAACATCACCACCACGCCGAGCAACAAGGCGCCGACGCCGATCATCACCGGAGCGCCGACCCCCAGGAACGACGTGTTCGTGTTCTCGGGATCCTGGTAGTCGATGAACGCCTTGATGAAGATCGCGAACAGACAGAGGGCGCCGAACAGCGGCAGCACACCGGCGTAGAAGAACGTCTTGAAGTCACGCCTCAGCTCGCGCCGGTAGAAGACGATGCACGCGATGCCGGTCATGCCGTAGTAGAAGGCGATGCCGAAGCCGAGCGCCGTGACCGAGTCGCCGAGCACGTTGTCCGGGCTGAGCAGCTCGATCCCGATGAACCAGATCGTCGAGACCACGCCCATCCAGATCGTGGAGTAGCTGGGCGTCAGGTAGCGCGGGTGGATCTTGCCGAACGAAGGCGGAAACGCCTTCTGGCGCGCCATCGACAGCGTTGCGCGGGCGGTCGGCAGGATCGTGGTCTGCGTAGACGACGACGCCGAGGTCAGGACGGTGATGATCAGGAGCTTGTCGAGCGGCGACGGGAGCACCTGGCCGCCAAGCGAGCTGAGCACGTCGTCGGCGTTGTCGATCAGGGGCTGGGCGCCGCCGTAGGCCTGGGCGGCCGCCGAGGTGATCAGGTAGATGCCGAGCAGCAGCAGGGTGCTGATCACGGCCGCCTTGCCGGGCCGGTTGGCGCTGTCCTCCGACTCCTCGTTCACCGACACGCCGCTGTCCCAGCCCCAGTAGATGAAGGTGCCGAGCAGCACGCCGTCGGCGAGCGCGCTGAAGCTGTCGATCGAGAACGGCGAGAACCACGACGCCTGGACGTGGAGCGACCCGGCCGGGTTGGAGATGTAGACCTTGGCGAGCGCCCAGACCGCGAACAGCGTCAGCGTGACCAGCTCGATGCCCAGCAGGATCTGCTGGGTGCGGGCGGACAGCTCCGTGCCGAGGTAACAGATCAGCGTCATCAGGAAGATCCAGATGACCCCGGCGATCATCACCGCGACGTGGGAGTTCGCGGCGGCGTCCCAGTCGAACAGCAGGAAGGTGTAGATGGCCGCGATCTGCGAGAGGCTCGCCATCACGATCACGTCGGTGGCCACGATCGCCCAGCCGCCCAGCCAGCCCCACGATGGGCCCAGCCCGCGGGTCGCCCAGGAGAAGGTGGTGCCGCAGTCCGGGTCCGCCTCGTTCATGTAGCGGTACGCGTAGGCGATGCAGAACATCGGGACGAACGCGAACAGCATCACGGCGGGGGCCGCCAGGCCCACGCCCTCGATCGCGACGACGAACCCGAGCGTGGCGGCGATGCTGTAGCCGGGCGCCGTCGACGCGACGCCGATGACGATGTTCGAGATGTAGCCGATCGCGTTCTTCTTGAGGGCGGCCGGCTCGTCCCGTCCGCCGCCCCCGGCGGCGATCGACGCGCTTTCCATCATGACCAGAGCTCCTTCACGGCCTCTCCGAATGCCTCCGTATGGCGATCGACCTGGGCCGTGGTCGTCGCCGGGCACATCAACGCCATGTTGTGGAACGGCGTGATCAGCACGCCGCGATTGAGCAGGTACAGGTGCAGATATTCCTCGAGGTCCGGGTCGGCGGCTGCCTGCGACTCGGCGCCCGTGCGGGGCGGCTCGGCGCAGAAGCGGTACTCGGCGCGCGCCCCCAGGCTCACGACGCTCCACGGCACCGAGTGGCGCTCGAGCGCCTCCTCGACCCCGGCCACGAAGCGCTCGCGCAGCTGCGACATGTGGGCGAAGGCGGCCTCCGTCAGCACCTCGCCGAGCGTGGCGCGCGCGGCGGCCATCGACAGCGCGTTGCCGGCCAGCGTGCCGCCCACGCCGCCCGTGTCCTCGTAGTCGGCGTCCTCCTCGGCAGCGATCCGCTCGCGCGAGCTCGGCCGTCACGCCGTAGGCGCCGATCGGCACGCCGCCGGCGATCGACTTGCCGAGCGTCACGGCGTCGGGCTCGAGCCCCCACGCCGCGGTGCAGCCCCCGGGCCGGCGCTGAGCGTGTGCGTCTCGTCGACGATCAGCAGCGCGCCGGCGCGCGTGCACGCCGCGCGCACGGCCTCCATGAACCCGTCCTGCGGGAGCACGATGCCGATGTTCGTGAGCGCCGGCTCCATCAGGACGCAGGCCACGTCGCCGTGGGCGAGCGCCGCCTCCACGGACTCGATGTCGTTGAACTCGGCCACGCGGGTGGTCGATGCGGGGTCAACCGCCGGGCCGACGTTGCCCGCCCGAGAGCGCGCCACGCCGTCGTCGCCGAGCGTGACGAACGCCTCGTCGACCGAGCCGTGGTAGCACCAGTTGAACAGGAGCACCCGCGGCCGGCCGGTCACCTGGCGGCAGATGCGCAGCAGCCAGCGGTTGGCGTCGGTGGCGGTCAGCGAGAACTGCCACAGGGGCAGGCCGAAGCGCCGCCCCAGCTCCTCGCCGACCCACGCGGCGTCCTCGGTCGGCAGCATCGTCGTGATGCCGGCGCGCTCGCGCAGCGCCGCCATCGTCGCCTCCGGCGAGTGCCCGGCCATCGCGCCCGTGTCGCCGAGGCAGAAGTCGGCGTACTCGTTGCCGTCCACGTCGACCAGGCTGGCCCCGCTCGCCTCGGCGAGGTAGACCGGGTGAGCGCCCGCCCACATCGTCATCCAGCTCATCGGCACGCCGGCCAGCAGCGATCCTCGCGCGCGCTCGTGCAGCTCGCGCGAGCGCGCATGGTGAGTCGGCGAACCGCGACCGCTCGCGCTCCAGCACCGACCCCACGGCCGTTATCACGCCGCGGCCGGCTCCGGCTCGTCGGGGCGCACGGCGGCCATCTGCTCGGCACGACGCTGCTGCCACACGGTGGCGATCATCGCCGCCACCGTGACCAGGAAGATCATCGTCGCGATCACGTAGATCTGCGGCTGGATTGCCACGCGCGCGGCGCCCCAGATGAACAGCGGGAACGTGATCGTGGAGCCTGAGTTGAAGTTCGTGATCACGAAGTCGTCGATCGACAGCGCGAACGCGAGCAGGGCTCCGGCCAGAACGCCAGGCATGATCAGCGGCAGCGTCACGAGCCGGAACGTCTGCCAGGGGGTGGCGCCCAGGTCCTGCGCAGCCTCCTCGAGCGACCTGTCGAAGCCGATCAGCCTCGATCTGACCGTGATGATCACGAACGACAGGTTGAACATCACGTGCGCGATCAGGATCGTCGCGAAGCCGAGTGCCGGCGTGCCCCAGTTGAGGAACTGCGATAGCAGCGCGGCGCCAAGCACCACCTCCGGCGTGGCAAGCGGGATGAAGATGAAGAAGTTCACGGGCGCGCGGCCCTTGAACTCGTAGCGGACGAGCGCAAGCGCGGTGAGCGTTCCGAGCGCGGTCGCGATCAGCGTGGACAGAGCCGCGACCTTGAGCGAGGTGACGAGCGCGTCCTGTACGCCCGGCACGGCAAACGGGTGCTTCCAGGCGTCCAGGCTGAACTGCTCCCAGATGAAGTTGAACCGCCCCGTTGGGTTGTTGAACGAGAAGACGATGATCACCGCGATCGGGACCATCAGATAGACCAGCGCGAGCAGCGCGTAGACGTTGAGGAGCCAGTCGAGACCCCTACGCCGGAGCGCCGCGGTCATCTGCGCTCTCCCTCGGTCCCGAGCAGCGCCTCGGTGCCCGCGACGCGCGCCCAGATGATCACGATGATCAGCATGAACGCCATGAGCAGAAACGAGAGCGCGGCAGCCGTCGGGTAGTCGTTCAAGACCAGGAAGCGCGACTGGATCACGTTCCCGATCATGTACTGCTTGGGCGTCCCGAGCAGCTGCGCGTTGATGAAGTCGCCTGCCGCGGGGATGAACGTCAGCAGGACGCCCGCCACGACGCCCGGCATCGAGAGCGGCAGCGTCACGTGCCGGAACACGTCGCGCCGGCGCCCGTAGAGGTCGTAGCCCGCCTCCAGCATTCGGGGGTCGATCCGTTCCAGGCTCGCGTAGAGCGGCAGGATCATGAAGGGCAGGAAGTTGTAGGTGATGCCGGCCACCACGGAGACCGTGGTGTCGAGCAGGCGGCCGTCGGCCCCGAGGATCCCGACCGCCTGGAGCGTGTTCACCACGATGCCGGAGTCGGACAGGATCGTCTCCCACGACAGCGTGCGGATCAGGTACGTGACGAAGAACGGCACGATGACCAGAAGCAGCATCGCGTTACGCCAGCGCCCGCCGCGGAACGCGATCACGTAGGCGAGCGGATAGCCGATCATGAGCGCAATGAGGGTCGCCAGCCCGGCGTACTCGAACGAGCGGATGAACTGCGTGTCGTAGTCCTTGAGCGCGTTCGTGTAGTTCGAGAACTCCCAGGTTTGGTGGAAGCCGCCTTCGAAGGGACTGCCGGTCTTGAGCGACTCGAGCCCCATGTACACCAGAGGGATGGCGAAGAAGAGCAACAGCCACCCCAGCCCCGGAAGGAGCAACAGGTACGGCAGTCCGCCCTTGCGCAGTCGGGCCGGCATCGCGCGAATCCCCCGGCTCCGCGCCCTACGCGCCGAGGACCTTCTGGAAGGCGTCGTTCAGTTCCGTCTCCTCATCCGGCTTCAGGCCCCGGAAGATGTACGTGTTGTCGAAGACTTCCTTGTCCGGGAAGATCAGCGGGTTCTCGGCGAGCGACTTGTCCGTCTTCTCGAAGACCTCTTTGGTCCCGTTCACCGGGCAGATGTAGTTGATGTAAGCCTCGATCGGGGCCTGGACCTCGGGCTGGTAGACGTAGTCGATGAACTTCTCCGCCGTGTACGCGTGCGGAGCGCCGATCGGGATCTGCATGTTGTCCGTCCACAGCATGCCGCCGCTCTCCGGCAGCACGAACTCGATGTTGGGGTTGTCGGGCTTGAGCTGCACGGCGTCACCGGACCAGCCGAAGACCACCCACGAGTCGCCCTTGGGGACGTCCTTGATGTATTCGTTGCCGGTGAAGCCGCGGATCTGGCCCGAGTCCACGCCCTCCTGGATCTTGTCGATCGCCTTCAGGTACTCGTCGACGCTGGCCTTCTCGGGGTCGCCGCCCTGCCAGGCGGTAACGAGGCCGACCGTGTCGCGCATCTCCGTCAGCATCGTGACCTTGCCCTTGTAGGCGGGGTCGAACAGGTCCTCGACCGACTTCGGCGGGCGCTTGACCTTGTCCTTGCGGTAGATGATCCCGGTCATCCCCGACTGCCACGGCATCGAGAAATCCCGCGTGGGGTCGAACGGCGGCGACTTCAGCCGCTCGATCAGGTTCGCGTTCGCGTTCGGCATCGTGGACTTGTCGAACTTCTGTACGTAGCCGAGCGCGATCATGCGCGCGGCCATCCAGTCGGTCACGACCTGAAGGTCACGCCCGCCCGAACTGCCCTGGTCGTACTGCTGGCGGACCTTCCCGAAGAACTGGTCGTTGTCGTTGATCTCCTCGACGTACTTGACCTTGGTGCCGTTCTTCTTCTCGAACGATTTGAGCGCCGTGCGCTCCTTGTCCATGTAGGCCGGCCAGTTGGCGAAGTAGAGCGAGTCGGCGATCTCGCCCTTCGCGATCGGCTTCTCTTCCTCGGCCTTCTGGCCTCCGCCGGTCTCGTCCGTGCCGCACGCGGCGAGATATGCGAGCGCGGACGCGCTCATCACTCCCGCCGCGCCCCGCTTGAGGATGTGGCGACGGGTCAGCGGGTCTCGCAGCAGCCGCTCGAACTCGCGCTCCAGGTCTTCGTTACTCGGTGTCACTCTGGGCCTGCCCTTCCCTCACGATGTGGATGTTCTCGGTCGACCAGGTCAGCCTGGCGCCATCGCCGGCTGTTGGCAGGCGGCGGCGCGCCTCTTCGTCGGTGTTCGGCACCAGGACGGTCATACGCGTTTCGTCCGGCAGCCGGACGATCACCTGCGTCGCGGTGCCGAGGTAGAGCGAGCTCTCGACCTGGCCGTCGACGCTGGGCAGGCCGCCTGGCGCCAGCCCCGTTGACCGGGTGCAGCTGCAGCTTCTCGGGACGCACGACGGCGTGCGCCCGCTCGCCGACCGTGGCCCCCGCGGCTCCGGCGCGCACCGTCGGGCCGGCGTCCAGCCGCAGCTCGGCGCTGCCGGCGCCGGTCGACACGACCTCGCCCGGCATCAGGTTCGACACGCCGATGAAGCCGGCCACGAATGTCGTGGACGGGCGCTCGTAGATCTCCTCCGGGTTGTCCAGCTGCTCGACCACGCCCCGGTTCATGACCGCGATGAAGTCCGACATCGTCAGCGCTTCCTCCTGGTCGTGCGTGACGTATACGAACGTGATGCCGACGTCCTGCTGGATGCGCTTGAGCTCGATCTGCAGCTGCTTGCGCAGCTTGAGGTCGAGCGCGCCGAGCGGCTCGTCGAGCAGCAGCACGGCCGGCCGATTCACGAGCGCGCGCGCGAGGGCGACGCGCTGCTGCTGCCCGCCGGACAGCTGGCGCGGCTTGCGCTTCGCCTCTCGCGCCAGGCCAACGCGCTCGAGCTCCTCCCCCACCCGCCGGCGCACCTCGTCCTTCGAGACGCGCTGGCGTTCGAGGCCGAACGCCACGTTGCGCTCGACGCTCAGGTGCGGGAACAGGGCGTAGCTCTGGAAGACCGTGTTCGTCGGCCGCCGGAAGGGCGGCTGGCCGGTCACGTCCTCGCCGTCGAGCAGGACGGTGCCGTCGGACGGCTCCTCGAACCCGGCGATCATGCGCAGCGTCGTGGTCTTGCCGCATCCGGACGGGCCGAGCATCGTGAAGAACTGGCCCCTGCGGGATGTCCAGATCCATCTCCCGCACGGCGGTGAAATCGCCGAACCGCTTGGTCACGGAGCGCAGGCTGACGCTCGGTGCAGACCCCCCTTGGCCCTCCAGGCTCATCTGCGTGCGCAAGCTATGTCCGATCCGGCGTCGCCGCAAGGTGCGGAATGCCGAAAACACCGATCCCTAACAGTACGAAACGTACAACGCGTCCCCGGGCCGTTTCGCCACCACCTCCCTAGACGTCTGCGCCGATACGCCGATACCGTTGTCCGAAGCGTCTAGTCGGACGGATTGCGAGGAGAGAGAATTGGCGACGACCCCACAGGCCGTGCACGATCCGCAGAGCGGCAGCGGCAGCGAGCTGCAGGAGAAGGCTCGCCGGCACCTCTGGATGCACTTCACCCGCATGGGTGGCTACGACGAGGGCCACGAGATCCCGCTGATCGTGCGAGGCGAGGGCTCGTACGTCTATGACGAGCACGGCAACCGCTACATGGACGGCCTGTCGGCGCTGTTCTGCGTAAACGCCGGCCACGGCCGCGCGGAGCTCGGCGAGGCGGCCGCGCGGCAGGCGAAGCAGCTCGGCTTCTACACCAACTGGAGCTACGCGCATCCGATGGCGGTGGAGCTGGCGGCGAGGATCGCGGCGCTCGCGCCGGGCGACCTCAATCGAGTGTTCTTCACGTCCGGCGGCTCGGAGGCGGTGGAGTCCGCCTGGAAGCTGGCGCGCCAGTACCACAAGCTCACCGGCAACTCGAACAAGTACAAGATCATCTCGCGCGAGACCGCCTACCACGGCACCACCTTCGGCGCGCTCTCGATCACGGGCATCAACGCTCTTCGCAATCCCTTCGAGCCGCTCGTACCGGGCGCGTTCCACGCGCCCAACACGAACGACTACCGCTGGTCGGAGGAGCGCGATCCGCTCTGGGCGGCCGACCAGATCGAGCACATCATCGAGTTCCAGGGTCCGGACACCGTCGCGGCCGTGATCCTCGAGCCGGTGCAGAACTCGGGTGGCTGCTTCGTGCCGCAGGACGGCTACTGGCAGCGCGTGCGCGAGATCTGCGACCGGCACAACGTCCTGCTGATCGCCGACGAGGTGATCTGCTCCTGGGGGCGCCTCGGCCACTGGTTCGGAGTGGAGCGCTTCGGCGTGGTGCCGGACGCCATCACCACGGCCAAGGGCATCACTTCCGCGTACGCGCCGATGGGCGCGGTGATCGTCTCCGACCGCGTGGCGGATCCGTTCATGGAGGACTCGCGCACGTTCACCCACGGCATCACGTTCGGCGGCCACCCGGTTTCGGCCGCGGTGGCGATGGCGAACATCGACATCTTCGAGCGCGAGGACCTGTGCGGGCACGTGCGCGAGAAGGAGCCGGAGTTCCGCGGCATGCTCGACAAGCTCAAGGAGGACCTGCCGATCGTCGGCGACGTCCGCGGCGCGGGGTACTTCCACGCGCTCGAGCTGGTCAAGGACAAGGAGACCAAGGAGAGCTTCAGCGACGAGGAGTCCGAGGACCTGCTGCGTGGCTTCATGTCGGCCGAGCTGTACAAGCGCGGCCTGATCTGCCGGGCCGACGATCGCGGCGACCCGGTGATCCAGCTGTCGCCGCCGCTGATCGCCGACACCGAGGAGTTCGAGCTGATCGACAACGTGCTGCGCTCGGTGCTCACCGAGGCCTGGGAGCGGATCGTCCGCCACTGATGCTCACCGTTCGCGGTCTCGTCGCCGAGATGGGCCTGGCGCTCGCGGCCGGGCGAGGACGGCGCGGACGCCCCGGTGCGGTGGGTGCACATCTCGGAGCTGCACCGACCCCACGCCCTGGCTGTCGGGAGGTGAGCTGCTGCTGACCACCGGCATCCAGCTCGACTCGGAGGAGCGCCAGCGCGAGTTCGTCCGGCTGCTGGCCGACCGCCACCTGGCCGGGCTCGGCTTCGGGACCGGCTTCAACCACGACGAGCTGCCCTCGGCGATCGTGGAGGAGGCCGCCGAGTCCGGCTTCCCGGTCTTCGAGGTCCCCTACGAGCTGCCCTTCATCGCGATCACCGAGAAGGCCTTCGCGCGGCTCGTGAACGAGCAGTACGAGGTGCTCCAGCGCGGCATCGCGATCCACAAGCGGCTCGAGCGGATCGTGCTCGAGGAGCGCGGCCTCGACGAGGTCGTGCGCGCTCTGGCGGCCGCGACCGGGAGCGCGGTGAGCGTGCTCTCGGCGCGCGGGCGAGACGATCGCCGCGAAGCTGTTCCGGCGCAAGCTCCCCGACGAGGCGCTGGAGCACGTGAGCCGAGGAGGTGCGCCGGCGCAGCGTGGCCGCCGGGCAGGGGTCCGAGGCGACCGAGTTCGTGCCCGACCATCCCGACCTGGCCGGCCGCTCGCTCGTGCTGCCGGTTTCGACACGCGGGCGCGGCGCGCCCCAGGCGTGGCTGGTCGCCGCCCGCGACGCCGGCGGCCTGGGCGACTTCGAGCGACTGATCCTGCAGCAGGCCGTGACCGTGGTGGCGCTGGAGCTGATGCGCCAGCGGGCGATGCGCGACACCGAGCGGCGGCTGGCCGGCGACGTGCTGGCCGAGGCGCTGACCGGGCGGCTGTCCGAGCCCGAGCTGGCGGTGCGCCTGCGTCCCTTCGGGGTCGGCGCGCGCGCCGCCGTGCTGGTGTTCGCCGACGACGGCGACGCCGCCCCCGAGGCGGAGCCGGACCTCGATCGCTTCCTCGCCGACGCCGGGGTCGGCGCCCTGGTGGCCTCGCGCGGGCGGCTGCTGTGCGCGGTGGTCGACGCCGGCGACAGCCTCGATCCGGTGGGGCTGGCCGAGCGGGCGCGCGAGGCGCTCGGCCCCGAGCACGGGCATGCTGCGTGCCGCGGCGTCCCGGGTCGCGCCGGTCGGCTGGCTGCGGCGCTCGTTCCACGAGGCGCGCTGCGCGCTCGAGGCGTCCGCCCTGGCCAACGGGAGCGCGCCTCCGGTCGCCTCCTACCGCGACCTGGGCGCGTTCCAGCTGCTCCTGTCGCTGCAGGACGACGACGCCCTGCGGCTCTACTGCGACAGCGTGCTCAGCCCGCTCGAGGACGCGACCGGCGAGTACGGCGACGAGCTGATCCGCTCGCTCGAGGCGTTCATCGAGCAGAACGGCCAGTGGGAGCGGGCGGCACGCGAGCTCTACTGCCACAGGCATACGCTGCGCTACCGGATCAGGCGGGTAGAGCAGCTCACCGGGAGGGACCTGTCGAACGCGCGCGACCGGATCGAGTTCTGGTTGGCGCTGCGGGCTAGAGAACTGGTTACGTGAGAGGGAGGATGCGAGGCGCATGAAGGTCGGAGTTCCGACGGAGATCAAGACGGACGAGTACCGGGTGTCGCTGACGCCGGCCGGCGCCCGCGAGCTGATCGAGCACGGCCACGACGTGATCGTGCAGTCGGGGGCCGGCGAGGGCAGCACGATCCCGGACTCCGAGTACACGGACCAGGGGGCGCGCATCGTCGCCCGACGCGGCCGCCGTGTTCGAGGAGGCCGAGATGGTCCTCGGGGTCAAGGAGCCGCAGCCGGACGAGGTGGCGATGCTGGCGCCCCACCACCTGCTGTTCACCTATCTGCATCTGGCGCCCGACCCCGACCTGACCCGCGGGCTGCAGCGAGAGCGGCGCCACCTGCGTCGCCTACGAGACGGTCGTGGACGAGCAGCGGGCGGCTGCCTCTGCTGGCGCCGATGAGCGAGGTGGCGGGCAAGATCGCCACCCAGGCGGGCGCGTTCTTCCTGGAGCGCCCGCTGGGCGGCCGGGGCGTGCTGCTCGGCGGCGTGCCCGGCGTGGCGGCGGCGACCGTGATGATCATCGGCGGCGGCGTGGTCGGCCAGAACGCCGCCTTCATCGCGATCGGCATGGAGGCCGACGTGTTCGTGTTCGATCGCAACATCGACCGCCTGCGCGAGCTGGACATCGGCTTCGGCGGGCGCGCCTCCACCGTCTACTCGTCCACGCTCGCCGTCGAGCAGATGCTGCCGCAGGCGGACCTCGTGATCGGGGCGGTGCTCGTGCACGGCGCGCGCGCCCCGTACGTGATCAAGCGCGACCAGCTGGCGCTGATGAAGGAACGCGCCGTGCTGGTCGACGTGTCGATCGACCAGGGCGGCTGCTTCGAGACCTCGCGCCCCACCACCCACTCGGACCCCGTCTACGAGGTCGACGGGGTGACCCACTACTGCGTGGCGAACATGCCCGGCGCCGTGCCGGTCACGTCGACCTTCGCCCTGACCAACGCCACGCTGCCGTACGTGCTCGCGCTCGCCGACGAGGGCCTCGTCGGAGCGCTCCAGAAAGTGCCCGGACTGAAGCCGGGCGTGAACGTCGCCGCCGGCAAGGTCACCCACCCCGCCGTCGCCGAAGGTGTCGGCGTCGACTACACGCCCGTCGAAGAAGTGCTGAGCGTTACCGCCTAGGAGGGAGTCCAATGAGCATCTACGCAGTCATCGACCCGGCGACGGGCGAGACCATCGAGGAGTACCCGACGATCACCGACGACGAGCTGCGCGCCGCAATCGGTCGCGCGGACGAGGCTCATCGCAACTGGTCCGCGTCGTCGAGCGTGGCCGACCGCGCGGCGCTGGTCCGGCGTGTGGGAGAGCTGCATCTCGAGCGGCGTCAAGAGCTGGCGGAGATCATCGTGCGGGAGATGGGCAAGCCGATCGAGCAGGCGCTCGGCGAGGTCGACTTCTGCGGGGACATCTACGGCTTCTATGCCGACAACGCCGAGGAGCTGATGGCCGACGAGCCGATCAAGTTGGCCGGCGGGGACGGGTCAGCCGTGGTGCGCCGGAGCTCGCTGGGCGCGCTGCTCGGGATCATGCCGTGGAACTTCCCGTACTACCAGGTGGCGCGTTTCGCCGGGCCGAATCTCGTGATCGGGAACACGATCGTGCTCAAGCACGCCCCACAGTGTCCCGAGTCGGCCGCCGCGATCCAGCAGATCTTCGACGATGCCGGGTTCCCGGAAGGCGCGTACGAGAACGTCTACGCGACGAACGAGCAGATCGAGTGGGTGATCGCCGACCCTCGGATTCGCGGCGTCTCCGTCACGGGCTCCGAGCGCGCCGGGGCCGCTGTCGCGGAGATCGCCGGGCGAAATCTCAAGAAGGTCGTACTCGAAATGGGCGGGTCCGATCCCTTCATCCTGCTCGGAACGGACGATCTGGACAAGACCGTCGAGGACGCCGTCGCCGCCCGTCTCGACAACACGGGCCAGTCGTGCAACGCGGCCAAGCGCTTCATCGTCGCCGACGAGCTCTACGAGCCGTTCCTCGAGAAGTTCACGGCCGCGATGGCCGCGACGAAGCCGGGCGACCCGACCTCCGAGGACACCGCGATCGGTCCGCTCTCGTCCAAGACCGCGGCCGACCGCCTCGAGGAGCAGGTGAAGCGGGCGATCGACCAGGGCGCGAAGGTCGCCGTGGGCGGGACCCGCGACGGCAACTTCTTCGAGCCGACCGTCCTGACCGACATCGCACCCGACAACGACGCCTACCGCGAGGAGCTCTTCGGGCCCGTGGCGCAGGTGTACCGCGTCTCGTCCGAGGAGGAGGCCGTGAAGCTCGCGAACGACACGCCGTTCGGGCTCGGCTCCTACCTGATGACGACGGACGAGGAGCAGGCGGAGCGGGTGGCGAACCAGATCGACGCCGGAATGGTCTACGTGAACCTCGTCGGGGCCGACTCCGCGGAGCTCCCGTTCGGCGGGACCAAGCGATCAGGCTTCGGCCGCGAGCTGGGTACCCTCGGCGCGGATGAGTTCGTGAACAAGAAGCTGATCCGAATCGGCTGAGGTACCACTTCCTGACATACCTGGCTGGTGGAGACCTCCCGGGACGTCCGCCTGGGAGGTCCTCGAGGACCCGCTCAGCTGGCCCGACTGGTGGCGCGGCGTCGTGCGCGTGAGCGAGCTCGACGGCGGCGACGCGGATCGGGTCGGCAGCCGCTACCGGATCGCCTGGCGCAGCCGCATCCCGTACGAGCTGGAGTTCGACTTCACGGTGCGCAAGGTCGACCCCCCTGCTGCATGGAGGGCGACGCCAGGGGACCTGACCGGCAGCGGCCGCTGGCTGCTGTTCGAGCGCGACGGTGTAACGGCCGTGCTCTACGAGTGGCACGTCGAGCACGACGAAGCGCTGGATGAGGGCGGTCGCGCCGCTGGCGCGGCCCGTCTTCGAGCTACAACCACGACGTGGTCATGCGCTGGGGCGGCGAGGGGCTGGCGCAGCCGGCTCGGGCGCGCGACGCTGCTTGGCGGCCGGCTAGGGCAGCGCGTGAACCGCGTCCAGCTCCTCGCGCAGCCGGTCGACCAGCGGGTGTCCGGGCATCAGCTCGTCCAGCATCTCGAGGCTGGCCTGGTAGTGGTCGAGCTTGGCGTCGTCGCTGCGCCGGAACCGACCCTCGCTCGACGCGAGCGCGCAGCTCGCGCGCCTTCGAGACCTTGTCGGCGGCGAAGACGGCGGCGGCGCGCTCGCCCGCCTGGGCCACCTGCTCGCGTAGCGCGGCCTTGCGCCGCGCATCGTCCTCGATCGAGGGGTCGTCGCTCACCGCCGCCACGAGCGTCCGCCACGTTCGAGCCGAAGCGCTCCTCGAGCTCGCCTTGGCTCGCGTCGGTGTCCTCGAGCACGTCGTGCAGGACGCCCGCCGCGACCACCTCGTCGGAGTAGCCGGCCTCGTGCAGCAGGCAGGCCACCTCGACCGGATGGGTGACGAACGGGATGCCGTCGGTGCGCTTCTGTCCCGCGTGCTGGGTGGAGGCGAACTCCAGGGCATCGCGGGTCAGTGGTGACCGCTCGACGAAGTCCGTGCGGGCCATCGATTCGAGGCTATCGAGTCCGTCCATCGGCCAAACGTGATTTACACCGATCGGGCGGGTTGTTACGCCGCCGTGAAACGTCCGGGCGCTGCCTAGAGTGCGGGCGGTGACCGCGCGCGGCACTCGCCACCATCGTCACCACCGGCGCGATGCTGCTCGGCTTCTCGTGCTCCTCCGACGAGCCGCGGGCCCGGCATGCGGATACGGCGCGCCCGAAGCACCCCTACGTCGTGCTGCTCGTCATGGACGAGTTCCCGGGCGACTCGCTGCTCGACCGACACCGGGCGCATCGACCCGGTGCGCTACCCGAACTTCGCCGCGCTGGCGGCAGACTCGACCTGGTTCCGCAACGCCTACTCGGTCTACGACTCCACCACCAAGGCGGTGCCGCTGATCCTCGACGGCGTCAAGCCGCACCCCGGCACCGCGGCCGACCGCCGCTATCACCCGCACTCGATCTACGACATGTTCGCCAGGCACGGCTACCGGATCGTGGACTCCGAGGAGGCCACGGCGCTCTGCCCGCCGTCGATCTGCCGCGGCGGCCGCACGCGCCGGCCGGCGATCATCCCCAACCTGCTGGGCGGGCGACCGCAGCGCTTCAACCGCTGGGTGCGCACGATCAAGCCCGGCCAGCCGACGCTCTGGGTCAAGCACCTGCTGCTGCCGCACAACCCCTACATCTACCTGCCGGACGGCACGCAGACCCGCCCCGCGCCGCGCGACCTGCTGCCCGGGATGAACACGCGTGCCCGGCTTCCACGACGAGTTCCTCACTCGCCACAACGAGCAGCGCTACCTGCTCCAGCTCGGCTTCACCGACCGGCTGCTCGGCCGCCTGCTGAGACAGCTGAAGCGGCAGGGCATCTACGACGACACGCTGATCGTGGCGACCGCCGACCACGGCATCGCCTTCCAGTTCGGCGTCCAGACGCGGCGCAGCGTGAGCCAGTCGAACGTCGAGGAGCTGACGCCGATGCCGCTGTTCGTGAAGCGCCCCGGCCAGCGCGACGGGCACGTCAGCGACGCGCTACGCGCGCACGCTCGACGTGACGCCGACGATCGCCGACGTGCTGGGCTGGAAGGTCGGCTACAGGACCGACGGGCACTCCGCGTTCGGGCCGATCACGCGCCGGCGCCACAGCGTCACGCTCACCACCCGCGACTTCTCCTCGATCGTCCACATCTCGGGCGACAGTTGGGAGGCGCGCCGGCGCGCCGTGGTGCGCCGGCGCCTGCGCCAGTTCGGATCCGGCGACCTCGCCTCGCTGTTCACGGGCATCGGGCCGCACCGCGAGCTGATCGGACACGCGGCGCCGGCGGTCGGCGCGGGCATCCGTGCGCGCCTCGGTCGCCCAAGGCGGGATGTTCGCCAACGTGCGGCGCGCGAGCGGCGTCGTGCCGACCCAGATCGCCGGCGACCTGCGCGGCGGAGGGGACGGCGCCACGCGCGACCTGGCGGTCGCGGTCAACGGGCGCATCGAGGCGGTCGGCCGGTCCTTCTACCTCGACCGGCGACGCCACGGAGCACTTCGCGCTGATGGTGCCGGAGAGCTCGCTGCACGAGGGCCGCAACTCGCTCGAGCTGTACGAGGTCGTGGGCGGCAAGCTGCGCCGGCTCGGCCCGGCTAGCGGTTCTTTACATTTCCGCGCGTGCGCGCCGCACTGCTCGTGCTGCTGATGCTCGCGGCCGCCGCGGTGACCGTTGGTCGCGATCGGGCACGGCGGCGCCGGCGCTCGCGACCCCGCCGAGCGCCGCCCGCCGGTCGTGATCGTCGTCTTCGACGAGTTCCCGGCCGACACCCTGATCGGCCCCGACGGGCGGATCGACGCCGCCCGCTACCCGAACTTCGCGGCGCTCGCGCGCACCTCGACCTGGTTCCGCAACGGGCAATCGGTCTACGACTCGACCTTCAAGGCGGTGCCGGCGATCCTCGACGCGCGCATGCCGAGGCGCGGGACCGCGCCGGACGTGCGCAGCCACCAGCCGAGCATCTTCCACCTGATGAACCGACTCGGCTACGACGTGATCAAGGTCGAGTCCGGCACCGCGCTCTGCCCGCCGCTGGATCTGTCCCGGCGCGCGCACGCGCAGGCCGGGCGTGCTGAAGCGGCTGGCCGGCGGCGGGCGGCCGGCCCGCCTGCACAAGTGGATCGGCGCGATCCGCGACCGGTCGCGGCCGACCTTCTACTTCCAGCACGCGCTGCTGCCGCACGAGCCGTGGATCTACCTGCCGTCGGGGCACCAGAGCCGGCCGTCGGGCAACGACCCGATCGAGGGGATCAACCGCGCCGGCGGGCTTCCACGACCCGCTGCTCACCGACCACAACCATCTGCGCCATCTGCTCCAGGTGGGCTACGTCGACCGCCAGCTCGGGCTGATCATGCGCCGCATGAGCCGCACCGGGATCTTCGACCGCAGCCTGTTCATCGTCGTGGCCGACCACGGCATCGCGTTCGAGGTGGGCGTGAAGGAGCGCCGGCAGGTGACCGAGACGAACTTCGAGCAGGTCGCCGCCGTGCCCTTCTTCGTCAAGCGCCCGGGCCAGACGACGGGCCGGGTCGACGACGGCATCGTGCGCAACGTGGACGTCGTCCCGACGGTCGCGGACGCTGCTGCACACGAAGGTCTGGTGGAGGCACGACGGTCGCTCGGTGTTCTCCGCCGCGGCCCAGCGCGCGCACCGGGTGACGATGACCCGGCCGTGACTTCAGCCGCGTGATCTCGTTCAGCCGCGCCGAGTTCGAGTCGCGCCGCGCAGGCGCTGCGGCTCTGGCGGGCCGCGCAAGTACGGCACCGGCGCGCAGAGCGAGCTGATGTTCGGCGACCCGTGGGCGTCCGCCTACCGGATCGGCCCGCACCCGGAGCTGATCGGCCGGCCGCTGCCGCGCCTGGTTGCCGGGACCGCTCCACGCGGAGATCGCCAACGCCGCGCTCGAGGCCCACGTCGATCCCGCCGCGAAGATCCTGCCCACGCGGGTGACCGGCCGGCTGCCGGGCACGCCGCGCGGGACGACGCGCGACCTGGCGGTGGCGGTCAACGGCCGCATCCGCGCCGTCGGGCGCAGCTTCCACCTGCACGGCCGGCGCACGGAGTTCTTCTCGCTGCTCGTGCCGGAGTCGGCCCTGCGGCCGCGGGCGCAACGACGTCGAGGTGCTCGAGGTGCGGCCGGGCGGCGGCCTGGCCCGGCTCTAGGGCTGCGGCGGATTGGGGATCTGGCTCGGGTCGCGGTCGAACCTGGCCTGCTTGCGCCGTACGTCGATGAAGAAGCAGGTCGAGCGCTTGCGGTCGTCGTGCGGGATGCAGCTGCGGTAGTAGCCGTCCGCGTAGCGCCGCGTGTCCGAGGCCTCGAGGTTGCGGCGCAGCTCGTCGTCGCCATGAGCGTCGACGTAGTCCTCGAGCAGCCTTGGCGGCGCGCTCGCGCTGGTTGGTCTCGACCACGATCGTGGGCCGGTTGGCCAGGCCGGCCGCGATGATGCCGAACACCCCCGCCACCAGCAGCCCGGTGCCGATGCGGTCCGAGAGCACCTCCAGCTGGGCCTTGGCCGGGGCCGCGGGGTCGGCCGCCGGGCGGCGCTTCCAGGTGCGTCGCGCCAGCCAGGGGCCGACGGCGCCGATCAGGATCAGGTTGCCGAACGTCGCCAGCAGGAGGGCGGGGATCAAGTCGATGCCCTCGCGCACCGGCGAGAGGTGGTGGAGGAGAACGCCGTCGAGCAGCGTCAGGACGACGAACGAGGGCCACATCCAGGCGCCGCGCAGCCGCCAGCGCACCCGGGTCGGCCAGAAGCGCTCCTCGTGGTCGCTCACCGGTCGCAGGGTAGCCTTGGGGCCATGGCCGAGCTCTGGGTCACGCACCTCGGAGCGCTTCCCTACGTGGAGGCGTTCGAGCTGCAGCGGACGCTGCGCGATCGCCGTGCCGCCGGGGACCTGCCCGACCTGCTGCTGGTGCTGGAGCACCCGCCCGTGTACACGCGCGGGAAGCGCACGGAGCCCGGCGACCTGCCGATGGACGAGGCCTGGTACCGCGAGCGCGGGATCGAGGTCGAGGACTCCGACCGCGGCGGCCGGGTGACCTATCACGGCCCGGGACAGCTGGTGGCCTACCCGATCATGGCGGTGGAGCGGGTCGCCGACTTCGTGCACACGATGGAGCGCGCGATCGTCGCCGCCCTCGCCGACGAGGGCATCGTGGCCGAGCCGCGGGCGACTCCCTTCACCGGCGTCTGGGTGGGCGACTCCAAGATCGCCTCGATCGGAGTGCGCGTGCGCGACGGCGTGTCGATGCACGGGCTGGCCGTGAACGTCGACAACGACCTCGAGCCGTTCGACTGGATCGTGCCGTGCGGGATCGACCACGTGAGCGTGACCTCGGTGGCGCGCGAGACCGGGCGCTCGCCCTCCCTGCCCTGCTTCCGCAAGCGCATGGCCTACCGCTTCAGCGAGGCCTTCGGCCGGCGCCAGCGCCTCGTGTCCCCCGGCCGGCTGCTCGAGCGCGAGGTCGTGGCCGCGTGAGCACGCGGGCGCGATCGAACCCCGGCGGCGCCCAGGTGCTCGAGATGGGCGAGGTGCGCCCGTTCCGCGACCGCAAGCCGGAGTGGTTCAAGCGCCCGGCGCCGGGCGGGCCGCGCTACCGCGAGCTGCGCGGCATGATCGAGGGACAGGAGCTGCACACGGTCTGCCAGGAGGCGGCCTGCCCGAACATCGGCGACTGCTGGGAGCGCGGCACCGCCACCTTCATGATCCTCGGCGACACCTGCACGCGCCGGTGCGGGTTCTGCAACGTCAAGACGGGCAAGCCCACCCACCACGACCCGCTCGAGCCGCTGCGCGTGGCGCAGTCGGTGCGCAAGATGGGCCTGCGGCACGCTGTGATCACCTCGGTCGACCGCGACGACCTGCCCGACCTGGGCTCGGGCGCCTTCGTCGGGGTGATCCGCTCGATCCGCCGGCTGGCCCCCGGCTGCAAGGTCGAGGTGCTGACCCCGGACTTCCGCGGCGAGGAGATGCCGCTCGCCCGCGTGATCGCCGAGCGCCCCGACGTCTTCAACCACAACGTCGAGACCGTGCCGCGGCTGTATCCGCTCGCCCGGCGCGGCTCGCGCTTCCTGCGCTCGTGCCGGGTGCTGCGCAACGCGAAGGCCATCGGCGGCGACGAGGTGGTCACCAAGTCGGGGCTGATGACGGGGCTCGGGGAGTCCAAGGAGGAGCTGCTGGAGGCGTTCGGGGTCCTGCGCGACCACGACGTCCAGGTGCTCACCGTCGGCCAGTACCTGCGCCCAACGCGCGACCACCTGCCGGTGGTGCGCTACTGGCACCCCGACGAGTTCGCCGAGCTCGAGCGCGAGGCCTACGCGATGGGCTTCGAGTCGGTCGCCGCGGGGCCGCTGGTGCGGTCCAGCTACCACGCCGAGCAGACGCTCGCGCGCGCCAGCGACGGGGCATGATCGGAGCGCTGCTGGCCGGCGTCGCCACGCTGCTTGCGCCGACCGGTACCGACGCGCGCACGGATCGCTGGAGCGCGCTGCCCTCCGCGCCCCTGGCGCGCAGCGAGGTCGCGGCCACCCGGGTGGGCCGGTTCATCTACGTCGTCGGCGGGTTCGAGGCCACCCGCACGTCGCCTGCAGTCGAGCGTTACGACATCCGGCGCGAGCGCTGGAAGCGGGTGCGCGACATGCCGCTGGCCGTCAACCATCCGACCGCCGTCGCCTACCGCGGGGACGTGTACGTCCACGGCGGCTACACCGCCAACCTGGGCCTCGACGGGACCACGAGCGCGCTGCAGCGCTACGACCCGTCGCGCAATCGCTGGAGCCGCCTGCCGTCGTCGCCCACCGCGCGTGCGGCGCAGGCCGACGCGGTGATCGGCCACCGGCTCTACGCGGCGGGCGGCGCGAACGAGACGGGGTCGCTGCGGTCGCTCGAGATCTACGACTTCGAGACCCGGCGCTGGCACCGCGGCCCCAGCTTCCCGCCCCCGGCGCGCAACCACACGACGGGAGTGGCGAGCGGCGGGCGCTTCTACGTGCTGGCGGGTCGCGACACGGAGAACTTCACCGCCGCGGCGCGCTATGACCCGAGCCGCAACAGGTGGGAGCGGCTGCCATCGCTCCACACGGCGCGAGGCGGCATCGCCTCGGCGCGCCTGAGCGACGGACGGATCGTCGTCTTCGGCGGCGAGCAGCTGGTGCCGGGCGGGACCACGATCGCCGAGGTCGAGCTGTTCGACCCGCGCAGCCGCCGCTGGAGCTCGCTCCCCGACATGCGCACGCCGCGCCACGGGCTCGGCGGAGCGGCGCTCGGTCGGCGGGTGTTCGCCATCGAGGGCGGGCCGACGCCGGGCTTCGCGTTCACGCGGACGATCGAATACCTAGACGTGCCCGCGCGGTAGCCCCCCGGCTTGCTCCCGATCAAGGACGACATCCCGACCCGCCGCTTCCCGGTGCTGACCCTGGCGATCATCGTGATCTGCTGCGCCGTCTACTTCTTGTTCGAGCACGGGCTGTGGGGACTGGGCGCCACCGGCAACGAGCGCGTGCTCGAGTACGGCGCCATCCCCTACGAGATCACGCACCCGGGCAAGGAGTGCGCTGAGGCGGCGGGGCAGCTCGTCTGCGAGGGCCAGCCCGGCGTGTCCGGCAGGGCCCCCGACCTGGCGCCCTGGTGGCTCACGATCTTCACTGCGATGTTCATGCACGGCAGCCTGCTGCACCTCGGCGGCAACATGCTGTTCCTATGGATCTTCGGGAACAACATCGAGGACTCGATGAGCGAGATCCGCTTCGCGGCCTTCTACCTGCTCGGCGGGCTGGTGGCGCTCGGTGCGCAGGTGCTGGTCGACCCCAGCGCCGCCGTGCCGACCGTCGGGGCGAGCGGGGCCATCGCGGCGGTCTTAGGCGCGTATGCGCTGCTCTATCCACGCGCGCGGGTGATCACCGTGGTGTTCATCATCATCTTCTTCACGATCATCGAACTGCCCGCACTGCTCGTGCTCGGAATCTGGATCCTCACGCAGCTCTGGCTCGGGGCGAGCGACCTGGGCTCGCAGACGGTCGGCGGCGGCGGAGGGGTCGCCTACTTCGCGCACATCGGAGGCTTCGCCTTCGGGCTGATCGCGATCAGGCTGTTCGCCAATCGGGTCCAGGACGACTACGAGAAGGCGCACCGCCTGCCGGTGTACTGATGGGCCGCACCGCCGTTCTGGCCGGCACCCTGGTGATCATCCTCCTGCTGATCGGCCTCACGATCGCGGGCGCGGCCAACGGCGACATCAACGCGTTGGGGGTGGTGGTAACTCTGCTGGTGCTGGCGCTGCTCGGCTTCGGCGTGCTGGGGGCGCTGTCGACGCGTCCACCCGATGAGTAGGCGACGCGCTCCTCTGAGTCCGCTCGGACCACCGGCCCGCCGGCGCCGGCCCGTCCAGGCGGTCGCGACGGTGGTGCTGCTGCTGGCGCCGATCGCCGTCGCGGTCGCGATCTACCTGACCTTCGCCTCCGACGACGCGGGCGGAGGCGCGCCCCGACTGCCGCTCGCGGTCCACACCCCGCCGGTGCCGCGTGACTCGCCCCCCGAGGTCGCCCGCAAGCCCGCGCCCGGCATCGACCTGGCCGGTGTGGACGCCTTCCACGTGCAGCTGCACAAGCCCCCGCGGGCCGGACTCGTCTTCGACGTCGACTCCGGCGAGGTGCTCTGGCGCCACGATCCCCTGCGCGTGATGCCGATGGCCAGCCTGACCAAGATCATGACCGCGCTGGTGGTGGTGGAGCGCACGCGGCCGTCCGAGCCGGTGCGGATCACCCAAGCGGCGCTCGACTACACGGGATCGGGGATCGGGCTGCTGCCGAAGGGCCGACGAGTTCGCCTGGAGGCGCTGCTGAACGGCCTGCTGATCGTCTCCGGCAACGACGCGGCGATCGCGCTGGCGGTGCACGTGTCGGGCACGGAGCGGCGCTTCGTGCGCGTCATGAACCGGCACGCGCGGCAATGGGGGCTGCGCTGCACCCACTTCGCCTCGTCGCACGGGCTCGAGGCGGGCAACCGGTCGTGCGCGCGCGACCTGGCGGTGCTGACGCGGCTCGCCATGTCGAAGCCGCGCATCCGGCGCGTCGTCCGCCGCCGCCAAGCGGTGCTGCACTTCCCGATCAAGGGCGGCAAGCTCTACCTGTACGGGCACAACCCGCTGATGCGACTGGGCTACCCGGGCACGATCGGCCTGAAGACCGGCTACACGGACGAGGCGGGGCGCTGCTTCGTGGGCGTGGTCCGGCGCGGGAACCGCCGGCTCGGCGTGGTGCTGCTCGACTCGCGCGACCCGTCCAAGCACGCGCCGAAGCTGCTCGACGCGGCGTTCGCGGCCGGAGGCTGACTCAGTCGCCGTCGACGATCGAGGCGATCGCCCCCAGCGCCTTCTCGGCGTTGAGGCGGCCGTCGTAGGCGACCTTGCCGTTCAGCGCGGGCGGCTTGTCCACCTTGTGGCGGATCGCGTAGCGCAGGTTGCCGTAGGTGGCATCCGACTGCTGCTTGCGCAGGAGGGCGGCCACGCCGGCCACGTAGGGCGCGGCCATCGAGGTTCCGGACAGGGTGCGGTAGCCACCGCCCAGGTAGGTCGAGTAGATGTTGTCGCCGGGGGCGGCCACGTCCACGGCGGTCGAGCCGAAGTTGGAGAAGTCGGCGAGCCCGTCCGTCGCTCGTCGACGCGGCCACCGCCAGGATGTTCGAGTCGGTGTAGGAGGCCGGGTAGAGCGGGTGCTTGTCGATGTTCTCGCTGTCGTTGCCGGCGGCGACCACGAGCAGCGTGTTGTGGTTCTGCGCGTAGTCGACGGCGTCGTGCAGTGAGGACGACTTCGAGCTCGCGCCGAACGAGCAGTTGATGATCTTGAAGCCCTGCTTGACCGCGTAGTCGATGCCCGCGATCGCGTCCGAGGTCGAGCCCTTGCCCTTCGAGTTCATGAACTTCACGGCGAGCAGCTTCGACGACCAGCAGGTGCCGGACACGCCCACGTCGTTGTTGCCGCGCCCGGCGACGATGCCGGACACGTGGGTGCCGTGGCCGTTGTCGTCCTCGCCCGACCCCTTGCCCTTGATCACGTTCAAGCCGTAGGTGTCGTCGACGTAGCCGTTCTTGTCGTCGTCCTTGCCGTTGTTCGGCTTGTCCTCGCTCTTGTAGACGTTGCTCTTCAGATCGGGATGGTCGGTGTCGATCCCGGTGTCGAGGATCGCGACCTTGGCGCAGCTGGAGCGGGTGCCCCAGGCGGTCGGGGCGTCGATGTCGTGGTCGTCGGGGGAGTCGATCAGCGCGTACTGGAGCGCGTAGAACGGGTCGTCGGGGGTCTTGTCCGCTGAGGAGAACAGGAAGAAGTCGGGCTCGGCGTAGGCCACCTCGCTGCTGCGGGCGAGGCGCTTGCGCAGGGCGTCGGTCGCACGCCCGGAGCGCGGGCGGACCACCACGAGCCGTCCGCCGCGGATCGACTTGAAGCGCTGCGAGATGCGCCCGCCGAGGCCCGCCAGGAGCTGCTGCTGGCGGTCGGTCGACACGCTCTTCTTGAAGCCCACCATCAGGCGGCCAGACGCGGCCGGCGGCGCGGCTTGCGCCGGCGCGGCGACGACCAGCATGGCGAGCACGAGGGCCAGGGCCAGACCCATGCGGGGGAGCCTAGCCCAGCGCTACGGGCGCCGCGCGAAGGCCACCAGCGTGACGCCCGGGAACTCGAGGCCCGCGGGCGTCTCGTATGGCTTGGCGGCCTCCTCCGCGCGGCCGCGCAGCTCCCGCACGGCATCCTCGTGCAGCGCCTCGAGCATCTTCGCCAGTGGTCCGGCCAGCGCGGTCGTGCGGCCCCACCACTCCTCGAAGGAGGCGATCTTCAACGGCACCGACAGCTCGGTCACGGCCACCTCGGCCAGGTCGGCGTCGTCGAGGATGGCGGCCAGCCTGTCGGCGTCGTCGAGCGCGAACGGGCCGGGGATCCCGGGCGGCGGGATCGGCGCGCCTAGCTGCGCGCTCACCGCGTCGAGCACGGTCCCGAGCCAGGGGTTGCGGTCACGCGGGCCCCACACCGCGAGCGCGACGCGGCCGCCGGGCCGCAGCACCCGCCCGATCTCGCGGGCGGCCCGGCCGGGGTCGACGGCCAGCATCAGGCCCTCGCGGCAGAGGACGACGTCGTAGGAGTCGTCCGGCTGGTCGATCTGCTCGAGGTCCAACACCGCCGTGCCGACGTTGGTGAGGCCCCGCCGCTCGGCCCGCCGCGCGGCGATCGCCGTCATCTCGGCGACCACGTCGGAGAGGACCACCTCGCCGCCGGGAGCGACCCGCTGGGCGGCCGCCAGCCCCAGGCCGCCAGGGCCACAGGCGAGCTCGAGCACGCGGTCGCCCGGACGCAGATCTGCCAGGTCGAGCAGCTTCTCGGTGATCGGCGCGGCGCGCTCGTCGGTGTAGTCGGCGTGCTCGTCCCACCCGCCGGCGACCGTGGCCCACATGCCGTGGAGGTTCTTGCGGAGCTCGACTGTGGCTTCCATCAGGTCCCTTCCGTACGTTGACTACTCGTACCAAGTAATGAATTCCATGCGAGAATACCCAAATCGCCGAGCCTGTCAAGACCCGCCGCTACAACTCGCCGCGTCGGCGCGAGCAGGCAGCGGCCACACGGCGCCAGATCCTGGAAGCGGCACGGCGACTGTTCGAGAGCTCCGGATGGTCCGCGACGACGATGGCCGCCATCGCCGCCGAGGCCGACGTCTCGCTGAAGACCGTCTACCTGGCGTTCGAGACCAAGAGCGGGGTGCTGCGAGCGCTGTGGAACCTGCTGCTGCGCGGGGACGACGACGAAGCGCCGGTGGGAGAGCGGCCCTGGTACCGCGAGGTGCTCGACGAGACCGACCCCGAGCGGCAGGTGCGGTTGACCGCGCGTAACTCGCGAATCGTCAAGGAGCGCATCGGACCCATCTTGGGCGTGATCCGAAGCGCGGCCCCGGTCGAGCCGGACATCGCGGCGCTATGGGGCCGGATCCAGTCCGACTTCTACGAGAACCAGCGCGGGATCGTGGAGACGCTGCACAAGCGCAAGGCGCTGCGGCGCGGGCTCGACGTGAAGCGAGCAAGCGACATCCTGTGGACGCTGAACCACCCCGACGTGTGGCAGCTGCTGGTGGGCGAGCGCGGCTGGACGGCGAATCAGTGGGAGCGGTGGTTCTCGGACTCGGCGCGCGGCCAGCTGCTGCGCGAGTAGCGGGTCGCGCGGCGGCGTCACTCCTTAATACCCCGAGTCGCAGGTTCCGGATACGGTCGCCGGCAAGCAACAAACGCAACGAGGGGAGAGACATGCTGTTCATGACGACGTACAAGATCAAGCCGTTCCTCAGCAACGAGGAGAACAAGAAGCTGCTCGAGGTCTTCGCCAAGGAAGGCCCCGGACCCGGCACCATCGCTCATTACGTGGCCGCGGACAGCAGCCACGGCGTGGTGATCGCTGATACCGATGACGTGGCCGCGGCGTATCGGAACATTGCGAACTACACGCAGTGGGTGGAGTACGACACCCAGGTGATGCTGACGGTCGAGGAGGCCGTGCCGCTTCTCATGGAGTCCCTTGGTTGATGGATCCCCGAGGCCGGGCTAAATCCCGGCCTCGGGAACTTTGAACGAAAACCCGCACCATTCTGTTCAATCGTCTGATTGAATAGCGTCGTGGAACCGGCAAGAGCCGATCAGCGCCGCGCGACGGGCGAGCGGACGCGCATGCGCCTCATGGAGGCTGCATTGGACCTCGTCGCTGAACGCGGCGAGGAGGGCGTGACGCTTCGGGAGCTGACCGATGCGGCTGACGCCAACGTGGCGGCGGTGAGCTACCACTTCGGCTCGCTGAAGTCGCTGTTCGACGCGGCGATCGAGCAGGCGCTCGAGAGCTACCTGGACGCTCAACAGGCCGCGGTGAGTGCGCTGGGCCCCGAGTCGACGCTCGAAGAGCTGGCGGCGGCATTCGCTCGGCCGATGATCAGCGCGCTCACCCAGGGCGGGCGCGAGCGCGCCGTGATCCGCATCGTGGCGCGGGCCGGATTCGATCCTCCGGAGGGGTGGGATCGGTTCGATGCCAGGTTCGACCAGATCCGCGCGGATGCGCTTCAGGTGCTGAAGGCGAACCTGCCCGGCGTCAGGGCCCCAGAGTTGATCTTCCGCACGCGCTGCGTGGCCGGAACGTTGAACTGGCTCGCCCTCGCACCCGTCGGAGGGCGAGCTCAGCGGCAAATCCGAAAAGCAGGCCGAGCGACTGCTGGTGCCGATAGTCGCCGGTGCGTTTCGCGGCACGAGCTCCGGCTGACTCGCGCTCCCAAGATGTCAAGCATCGCTTGACAAACGCGCGCCTTGCTACGATTTCAAGCAATCGCTTGACTTAGTACGCCCACCCGCAAGGAGGACCCGGCATGAGAGTGACACTGACCGGCGCAACAGGCTTCATCGGATCCCACGTCCTGGCGGAATTGCAGGAGCACAGCCACGAGGTGACGACGCTCGTCCGCAACGAGGCCGACGCGGAGACCGTCGGGGCGAAGGGCGCAACCCCGGTCGTCGTCGACCTCAACGACCGCCCGGCGGTCGTGAGCGCGCTACGCGATGCTGACGGGGCAATTCACACCGCCAGTCCGGGTGACGAGACGAGCGCGGGCCTGGACTCGGCCGTCGTCGATGCCGCGATCGAGGCGTTCGACGGCACCGGCAAGCCCTACCTCCACATCACGGGTGCCTGGCTCTATGGGGCCAACCCCTCGATCACCGAGAAGTCCCCAATCGATGCGCCGGCGATGGTCGCCTGGAAGGAACCGATCGCTCAGCGCGCCCTCGATGCGGGCGACATGCGGGGGGTCGTCATCGCCCCCGGAGTGGCGTACGGCGACGGCGGCGGAGGCGTTCCCGGGCTGCTGCTCGGCTCACCCCGCGACGACGCCGGCAACCTGATCATGCTCGGCACCGGCCGTCAGCACTGGGCCACGGTCCACGTCGCCGACCTCGCGAATTTCTTCCGGCGCGCTCTGGAGAACGACTCGGCCCGCGGTCACTACGTCGTCGGCGATGGACTCGAACCCGACCGTTGCGGAGTTGACCGAGGCGGCGGCCGTCGCAGCCGGCGCTCCGGGGGCCGTCCCGGGCTCCGACGACGAGGCTCGGGCCCGCTTGGGCGACTACTTCGCCGAAGTGCTCCTGCTCGACCAGGGAACCGACGCGGCCAAGGCCAAGGCCGATCTCGACTGGTCCCCGTCACATCCAGGGCTCGTCGACGACTTCCGCGACGGCAGCTACCGCAACGGAGGAGGAAACCGATGAGCACGGTCGCGTGCGAACTTCAGCGCGATTGGGCACAAGAAGAGACGGTGAAGTCGGGAGGATGACCACAGCGCAGGAATATCTAGAGAAGCGCTGGACCGCATTGATCCTGCTCTGCATGGCGCAGTTCATCGTGGTTCTCGATGCGTCGATCGTCAACGTCGCCCTGCCGAGCATCGGCAAGGCCCTGGACTTCTCAGAGGCCAATCTGGCGTGGGTCGTGAACGCGTACGTGATCGCCTTCGGCGGCTTCCTGCTGCTCGGCGGACGGGCTGCCGACCTGCTCGGCAGGCGGCGAGTCTTCATGGCCGGCCTGATCGTGGTGGGGGTCGCATCGCTCGCCGCGGGCTTCGCGGCCACCCAGGGACAGCTGATCGCGGCGCGCGCCGCTCAGGGTCTGGGCGCGGCGATCGTGTCGCCGTCAGCGCTGTCGATCGTCACCTCGATGTTCAAGGACGGCGCCGAGCGCAACAAGGCCCTCGGGGTGTGGGGCGCCGTGGCGGGCTCGGCCGGGGCGGCGGGAGTGCTGCTCGGCGGCATCCTCACCGAGTGGCTTGGCTGGGAGTGGGTCCTCTGGGTCAACGTCCCGGTAGCGGCGATCGCGCTGGCGTTCACCCCCGGCCTGATCCCGGAGAGCCGCTCTGAGTCGGCCACCCGCCACTTCGACGCGGCCGGAGCCGTCAGCATCACGGCCGGTCTCTCCCTGCTGGCGTACTCGTTCCTGGATGCGAGCAACTCCGGCTGGGGCTCCACCAAGATCGTCAGCCTGCTGGCTGCTTCGGTGGCCCTGATCGGACTTTTCGTCGCAATCGAGCTCCGTTCGAAGGCACCGCTGGTTCCGTTCAGGATCTTCCGCCGGAGGACGCTGACCGGGGCAAACGTCTCAGGTCTGCTGCTTGGCGCGTCCCTGTTCTCGATGTTCTATTTCATCTCCCTGTACATGCAGCAGGTGCTCGGCTACAGCGCGATTCACGCCGGCCTGTCGTACCTACCGCTGGCGCTGACGATCGTCATCGCGGCGGGCCTCGGTGGCCAACTCGTCACCCGGTTCGGCTTCAAGCCGATCCTGGCGATCGGCCTGGCCTTCGTCTCCGTCGGCCTGCTCTGGTTCAGCCAGGTGTCTCTCGGGGGCGGATTCCTCACCGACATTCTCGGCCCGTCGCTCCTCGCGGCCATTGGGCTCGGATTCGGGTTCGTGACCTCGACCATCGCGGCAGTCTCCGGGGTGGAGGACCGCGAGCAGGGTCTGGCGAGCGGCCTGATCAACACCTCGAACCAGATCGGCGGGGCGCTCGGGCTGGCGGTGCTGTCCACGATCGCGACCACGCGCACGGACAACGTGCTGGCGACCGGACAGTCGACGCTCCGCAACGCGCTCACGGAGGGATTCCAGAGCGCCTTTCTGGGCGGGGCAGTGATCGCGGCCCTCGGCGTGGTCGCCACCCTGGTACTGATCCGGACCCGGGACAGCAAGGCGCACGTCGAGATGGCGAACGCCGAGGCCAGTCAGGCCGAGACGGCTCCAGTAGGGGCTTAGCGGGCATCGAGTGGAAACCGACCGCCTGGCGATCCGCGAGCTCTTCGACGCCTACGCGCACTGCGCAGATCGCCGTGACGCCGAGGGGCAGAAGGCGCTCTTCACCGAGGACACCCACTTCCTCGTCTACATGGACGGCGAGGGCACGGAGCCCACGCAGGAGCTCAATGGCCGCGAGGCGCTGACCCCTGTGTTCGATGACCTGAACCGGTACGAAGCGACGACGCACTTCAATGGCCAGAGCACGGTCACGCTCGAGCGCAACCGAGCGACCGGCGAGAGCTATTGCCTGGCCCATCACCTGTACACCGAGGACGGCGAGCGCAAGCTGATGGTCGCATCGCTTCGGTACCTCGACACATTCACCAAGACCGACGGCGCCTGGCTGTTCGCCGAGCGCAAGCTCTACGTCGACTGGACCGAGACGCGTTCGTCGCATCCCTAGGCCATGAGGCGTTTTGCCAACGACCGAATGGAGCCGTCCCGGCCTCCCTTTCACGTGGCTGGTGCCACTTCAATGGACTCCTTGGCCGTAGTCCTAGGGCAAGCGCCGGGTTGGCGTGCCAACCCGGCGGGTGCCCAGGGTCGGCCCTACTTCGCGAATACGCGGTCGGCCACCTTCGCGTCGGCCCGGGTGTCGAACGCGATCAGCCGGCCGCCGTCGTTGTAGGTGAGGATGTCGGCACTCTCGACTGTCTCGCCCTCGAGGTGGATGGTCGTGAGCACGACGACTGTGTCGCCCTCGGCGATGAAGTCGTGCGGCTCGGTCCGGAAGTCCTTGCTCCCGAACTGTGCCCACAGCTCTCCGACAGCCTGCTTGCCGTTGTAGGTTCCGGTCAGAGCGTTGTCGCCGCGCACCGTCCATTCGACCGAGTCGTCGATGTTGCGCATCGCTCCCTCGGCGTCACCGTTGCCGAACGCCGTGTAGGCATCCTGTGCCGACTGCTTGTTCTCTTGCACGCCCATAGCTGTTTCCCCTTCTGTGGGTGGTGAAGGACGGCCAAATCAGGAATGCCCAATCCGATCGGGGCGAGGCAACCATCCGTAGAGGTACATCACCGGCCCCGCAGTCAAAACCCAGTGTGCCCCGGCCTCCCGCCTCGTGGCGCGAGTTGCGCCGTCGGTGGCATTCGGACTTGGGCTGAGCGCTCTGGCCGCAGGGCCAGCAGACCTCCCACACTACTCCTATCGCGGCCGCTTGTCGCAAAGATCGCAAGACTGCGGTACGCGAGAGCGTGTTCCCGCCAGGCGCGGTGTGGCCCGTGTCAGACCGCGTCCTCCCCACGGGCGCACTCCCAGCACGGCGATAATGGGTTCACGCATCCGACGGAGAGGACCCGCATGGCCCAGACCAAGAAGCAGCGCAGCGCTTCAGCTAAGAAGGCCGCCGCAACGCGGAAGCGCAATGCCGCCAAGAAGAGCACTCGGGATCTCAAGGGGCCTGCCCGCAGCACCGCGGGGCGCGTAACCGACCTGGCGAAGGCCGCCGGGGGCGCAGCGGAGAGCGCCGCGAAGTCGGTTGCCAGGCGGGCGGATGCCGTGCGCGGCCGCGGCTCGGCCAAGCAGAGGAAGGGCACTCGCAAGAGAGGCTGAGCACCCTCACACGGCCTAGACGGTGCTCGCCCCGCGGTCGGCCTGACCGCCCGGGCTACAGCCGTACCGTGACAAGCCCTGCCGCGAGCAGCGGTATCGCGAGCGAGAGCGCCCGCAGAGCCCCGTCAAGCGGCGCCGCCAGCGCCGCCGCGCTCAGCTCGCGAACGCTGCCGTCGGCGAGCCGTTGCTCGCCTCGCACCCACTGGGTGGCGCGGCGCAACTCGCGCACCGGAGTCGAGAGCCGGCGCTGCGCGACGCTGAGCGCGAAGCAGCCGAGTACGGCGCCGACGGCGGCAACAGCATCACCGACGTCGCTCACCCCAAGCGCGTTCGACCACCAGCCGGTGAGCGCGGGAAACGCCCCCCACGCCGCGGCGAACCAGAAGTCGGTGTGGAAGCGGCCCCCGAACAACTCGAGGTTGTAGGCGACGACGGCGAACCCCCCGGCTATTACGAAGGGCCCGAGCGTCGCGGAGACAATGACGACGCCCGCGACGCCGATCGCCAGGGCACTGGCGAGCCCGGCCCCGGCAAACGCAATCAGCGCACGGTCGGAGAGCCGGGTCTGGAGCGGCCGCCCGTTGAGCTCGTCGAGCGCGTGGGCGCTCACGCCGACCGCGAGGAAGAAGGCACCCAGCGCTGCGAAGAGCCGCTCCGGATAGACCTGCGGCGCAGCGGCCGCCCCCAGGGCGACGTAGCTCAGGTGCCAGAGGGTGTAGGGGGGATGAAGGATCGTCGCCAGATCGCGCCAACCGCCCGGCTCGAGGGCATAGAACGCGGCGCGCTTAGGGGTCATCGCGAGTTCCCCAGATCACGACCCCGCCACCCAGGCTCATCGGCCGCGCGGTGACGCCGGCGATCCCTGCGTCGCGCCACATCTGGAGCTGCCGCTCGAGTGGATGGCGCGCGTAGAAGCCCTCGATGCTGGGGCCAAGGAAGCGACCCACCTCCCACCACTGGCGCCCGGCGAGCCCGCCAAGGGCCGGTAGCGCGAGGCGTGTGTAGAGGCGCCATGCCCAGAGCCACGCCCCTGGCGGGACGCAGAACTCGAGGCAGGCGACGCGCCCGCCCGGCCTGACCACTCGGGCGAGCTCGCGGAGTGTGGCCGCCGGGTCGTCGACGTAGCGAAGCAGATAGGTGAACGTGAGGTGGTCGAACTCGCCGTTGCCGAAGGGCAGCGACTCGGCCTCCTCCTCGAGCAGCTCGATTCGGTCCGTGAGCGCCGAATCGCCACGGAGCTTCGCGCGCGCCCGCTCGAGCATCGCGCCGCTCTGGTCGATCCCGATCACTCGGCACCGGTAGCGCTCCACTAGCGCTTGGGCCACCAGCCCGGTGCCGGTCGCCACGTCGAGGACGCGCTCGTGCGGGCACGCATCGACCGCGGCGACCATCGCCCGCCGCCAGCGGGGATCCTGGAAGAGGCTGAGCGCCGCACCCAGCTCGTCGTAGCGGCTCGGCAGCTCCTCGAACAGCTTCAACGCGTACTGCTTGCGCGGCGAGCGTGGTGCCGGGCTCAGCTCGGCGCGGGCCTTCAACGCCGCCTCCATCTCGTCGAACGCCTCGCGGTAGCGCTCGAGCCAACCCATCAGCGGCGCCAGGGCTCCGGTAAAAGTGGTGAGCATCTCCACCCGCGAGCCCCCGCTGGCGAGCAGGTTGATCACGACGCGGCGGTCGCCACGTACAAGACCCGGCCAGTGGCCCCTCAGACCCTCCCCCGTCCAGGCTAGCTCGCGGGGTGGGTCCGCGACCACGACCCGGGCCCCGAACCGCAGGACCATCCCACCCCGCCTCTGCATCCCAATTCGCAGGTGGGCCCCGGCTTCCGCCGTTCCCTCGACCGAGAACATGAACGGATTCCACTCCGGGTACCTAGGGAAGTCAGTGAGCACCTCCCAGACCCGGTCGGGCGGCGCGTCGACGTCGATCTTCGCGGCGAGGGTTTTCACCCGTTCATCTTCCTACGATCTCTGCTTGCATCCCGCCGCCGTCGTTAAGCCGGTCAAGCGAGTCGGAGCGGCGCAGGGTCTCTCCAGTGCTCGGGCTGATCAGACCGGGACGGCGTGCGTCACCGATGACGTCGTTCAACGAGGGGCGTCCAGTTCACGGCCGGAAGGGATGCCGATCCGCGCCGCACATGCGGATTGCGGGGCTCAACGCACCCGCGAGCGCCCGGCCCAGATGAACGAGCGTGGCAGGGGTCCGTCCGTGGATGCGGTGCCTGCGTGTCGCGCGAACCGGTCAGCGGACGGTGAGGTCCGCATGCTGCCCCAGCTTGTAGTGGCCCGGCAGGTTGCAGATCAGCGCGTAGTGCCCGGCCTTCAGGTTCAGCGAGAGCGTCTTTGTCTGGCCAGGCTGGAGATCGCCGATCTCACCGACGTTGCCGGCCTCGTCGGCCTCGGTGCCCTTGAGTAACTGGGAGGCCTTCTTGTCGGTCCGAAGGACGACAAATTCGTGCTTGATGCTCCCCCCGTTATGGACCTTGAAAGCTACGCGGCCCGCGGCCACCTGTGAGGGCCTGGGTACAACCGTGTATTCCTTGAGCGTCGTGAGGCTCATGTGCGCGAGCGGCCCGGCCTGAGCGGGTGCGGAAGCGCCAGCGGGTTGGGAGGTCCCGGCCGTGGCCGCAGCGGTGTCCTTCTTGTCGAGCTTTACGCCCAGCACCAAGAGGTTGACCATGGCGATCACCAAGGCCAAGACGGCGAACAAGCCGTAGGCCTGCCGGGTCTTCTTAGCTTCGTGTCCTTGCGTGCGCAATGCCTGCTCGATCCTCGTGAGGCGCTCGTCGGTACGGGACCTGGAAAGCGGCTCCACGCCAGTTCCGGTCGAGGCCGGGAGCTCCGATTCATGGCTTTCCCTCAAGTCGGTTGACATGGAGTGCCCCTTCCTGGGATCTGTGTCATGGCTCCCATTCAAGGCCACCCGCTCGGTGCCCGCGTCCGTGTCAGCCCACCTCTCGCGTAGGTATCGCCCCGCTTCGTTGCCGTGGAAAACCGCAACTAGAGGGCAATCAAGGGCATTCCGGCCGCGCCTGACCCAAAGCCACGCCCTGCACCCAGGAGCGACGCCAGCGATGTGATCGAGTCACCCCTGGTTGCGCCTGAAAACAGAGTGAGGTTCGCGGAGGGCGTGTCGAGCTACTCCCGACAATCCATCTGCAGGCGCTTTCGTTGTCGCTTGCACAACGACCGAATGGAGCCAGCCGGACTCGAACCGGCGGCCTCCTCCGTGCAAGGGAGGCGCTCTTCCAGCTGAGCTATGGCCCCTCGGCGGGAATGGTAGGCCCTCCCACCTGGATGCGCCTGGACAGATGTCGAGTTCTGGGCGCTCGATTTCAGGTCCGGTTTAGACCGGGCCGACAAGCTGATTAACGACGGCACGGAGGGTTCCGTCGAGTCAAGAGGCGGCGCTTGGCGCCGCTGGGTTGCATAAGCGCGGGGGTCGCCGGGGCGGGCGGCCCTCGCCGCAACTCCTCCGGTGGGGCGGCCGCGTCGACCTCCCTCGGCGCGGTGGCCGCACCCACCTGCTCGCGCTCAGTCGAAGTCGAAGTCGCGCGGCGGCTTCTGCTCGAACCAGAGCCGGTCGTGCTCCGGCGTCTCCTGCAGGAAGTCCGGTGTGTCCTCGAGCAGGTCGGGATCCTCGCCGGATGGGTCGCCGTCCCCCTCTTCGAAGCTCTCGTCGGCGGCGTGAGGCTCCTCGTCCGCGTGGAGCTCCTCCTCGGCCGGGAGCTCTTCCTCGTCGGCGGCGAGCTCTTCCTCGTCGTGCGGGGGCTCCTCGTCGACAACGGCCTCGAAGCCCTGGGGCGGCGTGTCGGCTGCCGGCGGTTCTTCGACCGCCTCGTCCACCGGCAGCTCCGCGGGCTCGTGCCCGTCGACCGGCTGCGGCGGTGCCTCGCCAGTGGATTCGCCGTCGTCTGAATCGGCGGCGGGAGCCACCTCGCGCCTGGCCGGCCCGAGAGCCTCTTCCTCCTGCCGGAGGAGCTCCTCCTCCGCCACGCCGTGACGGCGCTTGAGGTCGAGATGCTCGCGAATTGCGTCGTCGAGAACGCCCATCGCGCGGAAGCCTATCGAGGCACGGGGGACGTCTCGGGCCTGCCCGTCGGAGCGCTCAGCTGTGCGCCGGCACCGGCTCGGCCCGCTCGACGCGGTTCCTCCCGGCGCGCTTCGCGCGGTAGAGCGCGGCGTCGGCTGCCGCGATCAGGCCCTCCCGGTCGGCGGCGCTCTCCGGCAGCGCAGCCACCCCGAAACTCGCCTTCAGCCGCAGCGAGCCCAGGCCGTCCACCCGCGGCACCTCCAGGCGCTCGACGGCTGCGCGCATGCGTTCGGCCAGGAGTGTCGCGCCCTCGGAGTCGGTCTGGGGCAGCACCACGGCGAGCTCCTCGCCGCCGTAGCGCGTAGGGGCGTCGATGTCACGCGAGAACTCGCGCATAAGGTCGGCGACCAGCGCGAGCACCTCGTCCCCCTGCATGTGGCCGTACTCGTCGTTGATCTGCTTGAAGTGGTCGAGGTCGAGCATCACGAGCGCCAGCGGCGTCTTGAAGCGCCGCGCGCGCTCGATCTCGAGGTCGAGGATCGAGTGGAAGGCGCGCAGGTTGGCCAGCCCGGTCAGCTCGTCGGTCACGGCCTGGCGCTCGACCTTTTCGTGCAGAGCGGCGTTTTCGATCGAGACGACGGCCTGGCCGGCGAGGTACTGGAGCAGCTCCTCCTCCTCGTGGGAGAACCGGCGCTTGCGGCGGGCGATCGACAGGACGCCGAGGTACTCCGTCGGCGACGTGCCGGGCAGCGCGAGCATCGGCACGGCCAGGGCGTGCACGGAGCCCACGCTGGCGGGAGTGGCCACGCGCGGCGGGCGCTTCGGCTCACCGTCCTCGCTCGGGTGAAGTCGCTTCGGGCCGACCAGCCGCACTCCGGCGGCCCGGCGCTCCGCCGCCTCCAGAGCCTCGTACAGCTGATCGTCGTCGGCCCCGAGGCTGTTCTCGTGGAAGGCGTCCTCGTCGACGGGCCGGGCACGGCCGGCCTCGGCCTCGCAGGCGTCCACTGCCGTGCGCACGGCCAGCGCCACCACTCCGTTGCGGTCGAGGCCCATCGCCAGCGCGTCGCCCACGCGACGGATCGCCTCGGTCAGCTCGCCGCGCTGGCGCTGGACCTCCTCGATCTTCGACGCGAGCTGCTCCGACATGCTGTTGAACTCGCGTCCCAGCTGCGCGAACTCGTCGTGGCCCTCGACCGGCACGGGCTGCCGGAAGTCGCCGCGGGCAAGCCTGCGGGCGGCAACGAGGAAGGTGTCGATCTGCGATGTCAGGGCGCGGCTGACGACCCCGGCCGAGACGACCGCCAGCGCGAGGAAGGCGAGCAGCAGCCCACCGATCAGGAGGCGACTGCGCGCGATCGTGTCCGATAGCGCCGCCGTGTTGCGGAAGACGGCCAGTTCGAGCGACGCGCCCGGCCGGTCGCGGAGCGAATCGACCCGACCGCGGTAGTCGTCGCCGGCGAGCGTGAAGGCGTGTGGCTCGCCGCGGTCGCCGAGGCGGCTGCGCGGGCCCAGGCCAGGGACGGTCGTGGCGATCAGACGCCCGTTGCGGAACACGCCGACCTGGAAGCCCGTGAGCCGCCGAACTCGCCCGGAGAAGTCGCGCGCGTCGGTGAGCGACACGAACAGCGTGCCGCGCATCTGCGCCCCAGCCACCAACGGCGCCGCCTTGTAGGCCATGCCGGTGGGGGAGCCGGCACGCGCGATCAGACGGCCGGCGTCCGACGAGCGCAACTCGATCGCCACGATTCCCTTCGGGCCGCCGATCAGCTGCGCCAGGCGGCGGCGAATGCCGGTGCCGGAGCCCAGCGCCGCTGTCAGCTGCGGATCGGCGGCGACCTCGTGCACCGCCGGAACGGCAGCCCCGGCCCGCTCCTCGTACATGCCGAAGGCGGAGCGAGTGCCCCCCGCGATGCCGGCGTCGGCTTTTCCGGTCTCGCTGCGGGCCGTGAGCGTGAACAGGACGATCGCAAGCGCGATCATCGGCAGGATCACCAGCAGGACGAAGAACAGCCGCAGCTTGGCCCGGAAGTTCACTCGCCGCCAGACTAGTTCGCTCAGCCCATTTTCGGGGTGCTCACCCGCTTTGGGGACGCCGCTACCATGGACCGGCCACGGGGCTATAGCTCAGTTGGGAGAGCGCCTGGATCGCACCCAGGAGGTCGTCGGTTCGAGTCCGACTAGCTCCATCGCCTGTCCCGCCAGCGCCTCCTCGGCGACCCGGCGCGTTGGTACGTTGAGGACGGTGGCGGAGGCCCCGGATCGCCAGGAGCTCTTGACCGCGCTCACCACCGAGCACTTCACGCTCCAAGGCGCTCGCTCGCAAACCGCGAGCGAGAGCGCCTCCCGCGCGTCGCTCTACATCCTCTCGGTCTCCAGCGCTCTGGTGGCGCTGGGGTTCATCGGCCAGGCGTCGCAGACCGGCACCACCTTCGATGTCTTCGCCCTGACCGTGCTCCCGACGCTCTATGTTCTCGGCGTCTTCAGCTTCGTGCGAGTCGTCGAGTGCGGCGCCGAGGACTTCCGCTACGGCGTCGGCAATCAACCGGATCCGCAACTACTACAAGCAGATCGCGGGCGACCAGGCGCAGCTGTTCCTGCTGTCCGGACACGACGACGGACGAGGGGTGTTCGAGAACGCTGCGGTGCCGCCCGAACGGCGCAAGCAGTTCTTCACCTTCGCGACGGTCGTTGCCGTGGTCAACAGCGTGGTCGGTGGCAGCGCGATCGCGATCGCGCTCGGTGCGATCGCCGATGCCTCGCTTGGCGTAGCCGCGGGCATAGGCGGCGTCGCGGCGGTTTGTTCGCTTGTTGCTCTGCTCCGCTACGCAGACCGGCTGCTCGAGGAGCGCGCGGGCCGCACCGGTCGATCTCTCCCTTCGCCGTAGTAGCGCGCTGCTGAACGGCTCTAGCCGAGGATCCGCAGCCAGCGTCGGGCCGGCCGGGTGAGCGAGCCGTTGCCGGCGTATGCGCGCACGGTGATGCGGTAGAGGCCGGGGCGCAGCCGCAGCTGGAGGGACACGCGCCTCGTCACCGCAGCCGCGTGGAGTTGCTGACGTACGCGGTGCCTGCATCAGCGTCCGCCACGAAGCTGAACAGCAAGAGGGCGGCAATGGGCAGGGCCCTCCGAGCGACACGCGGCAGCATGCCTTGGAGATCGGAAGCGACGCCGGCGCACTTGAACCTTGGGCCTTGCGAGCCCTAGCCCGCGGCGGCGCGGCGGGCCGGTCGTGTCCCGCTCCACTGGCGAGCCGCGCACGACCAGCACCCAGATCAGCGCCACGCCCACCACGAGGCTGCCGACCCCCAGCACCCAGAAGGCCTGCTGAGTGTCGACCTCGCCGACCATCCACCCGAAGTTCATCCCGAAGAAGCCGGTGATGAAGGTGAGCGGCAGGAAGATCGTCGCCACGACGGTCAACCAGTACGAGGTTTCGTTCAGCCTCAGGTCGATCACGGTCGCCAGGGCGTACGCGGCGGCGTCGATCGCGTCCACCAGGCGGTTGATCTGCGCGCCGATGCGGTCGAAGTAGCGCTCGTCGTCGGCCTCCAGACCCTCGATGCGCCTGAGCTCCACGCCGATCCGCTCGAACAGGCCGCGCTGCGGCCCCACCAGGCGCCTCATCCTCGAGAGCCGCATGCTTACCGCTCGCAGTGACGCCATCCGCACGCGCCCGCCGCGCAGGGTGGTCGACATCACGGCGAGATCGTCGAGCGTCAGCTCGATCTCGTTCAGCGCGTCGAATGCGCTGGCGATCATCGCGTCCAGCACCGCGTAGACGACGTACTGCTCGCTCCGCCCCTCCGGGGTGTACGGGGTCAGCAGCTCGGGGAGCGCCACGCGCTCCTCGTGAACGGTGAGCAGGTACCCGCCGGCGACGAGCAGATGGACCTCGACCGCGCGCAGACGCTCAGCGGCGTCGTCGACCGGCACTGTCGACTCGAGATAGCGCGCTCAGGGCAAAGGCGACGCGCTTGCCGTCGGCGTGGAACTTGCGCGACGACATGTGGTCGGTCCCGAAGCCGAGCAGGGCGTGGAGCGTCTCCTCGGGAATGCCCAGCACCTCGCGCAGATCGTCGGGGCTGGTGTCGCTGAGCGCGACGTCGAGCCAGAAGAAGTGCCCACTTTCCAGCAGCTCGGCGACCTTTTCTCGCGCGGCGCCGTCGAGCCCTTCGACGATCTCGGTCATCGAACCGCGAGACTACGCCCTCAGTAGAGGTCCAGTACGTTGGCCTCCTCGCCGTTCTACTACTACTCAGGGCACGACCACTCACCAGCGGTGTCGAGCTCTTGGATCGCGCCGTCCTCGGCGCTGCCTCCGTTGCCCTAACGGCTACCGCGGTATTGGGATTTCAGTCCCGGGACCTGCGCGCCTGATCACCAAGGCGTTCCCTCGCAGCACGACGAGAGCCCCGCCCCTGACAAACCGGGACAGGGCTCCGAAGCAGCCCGACCCTCTGGCATCAGCTGGCCAGGGCCGACGTCGGGTTGGAAACCTTGGAGCGGGACTCCACGTTCGCCTCGCGCTCCGGCAACCGCAGCGTCAAGACGAGGAAACCAGCCCCGGCGAGCAGCAGGGCGAAGCCCATGACCATCGCGAAGTTCGCGACGTTCTCCGCGAAGTACGAGGTGTTCAGCGCGGTCGACAGAGCGGTCTCTGTTACCCACAGGTCGCGAGCCGGATTGCTGACGGGCTGCCCGGACTTCGGGTCGATCGCAGCGGCCTTCTCGTCTGGCGTCGGCTTTCCAGTCTTGTCCAGGAAGCGTGGCATCTCCGCATAGGTCTTGCCGTTGGTCGCTGCAAGTGTGTGCACCCGCATGCCCGCCGCGAAGTCACGGGCTTCCTGGCCCGTGTTGATCTTCTCGTTCGCGACCTTCGCCATGTCAGGCGTGCCGACGATATTCTCGCGAGCCAGCTCGTCGCGGACCTGCGACCGGCCGTCGAAACCGACGGCGATCGCGCCGACACCGACCGCGATCATCACGCAGCTGGCGGCGATCCCCGCATAGATGTAAAGCTTGTTCATGACACCCTTTCGCATTGCTGTGCGAGCCAGCCTGCCGCCAAGGAGGCGCGATGGCATCAGCGCCAGCTACGCGAAACGGCGCGGGATTCCCGTGTCCCCGGCCGTGGAAATCCGCAGGAGCTCCATCACCCTCGCATCCCGCTCGTGAGCGCGGCGTCGCGGTCGAGCCGATCAGCCGCCCTCAGTCGAGGTCCAGTACGTTGGCCTCCTGGGTGGATTCGACGTGCCCGGGCGTTGTCGCCCCGCCGATGGCGTAGAGGGAGTCATTCAGGCCGGTGACGGCGATCCCGTGGCGGGCGGTCGGCAGTGCGGGTAGTTGCGACCACGCGCGCTTCCCGGTGTCGTAGGCCTGGACAGCGTCGGAAACGCTGGTTGTGCCTTCACCCCCGACGACGATCAGCAGCCCGCCGACGTACGCCGCGCCGACGCTGCCTGTCGCCGTCGGCACGTCCTCGAGCTTGCTCCAGGTGTCACCGGCGGGGTCGTAGCGCTCCAGCGCGGGCGAGTTCTTATCCGCCGAGAGGTTGCGGCCGCCGACCGCATACAGGTAGCGACCATCGGAGGCGGCGCCAAGGTGCTCACGGGGAGTCGGCATCGCAGCGGCGTCCTTCCAGCTCTCGCCGTCGAAGACCTCGGTCTGGGGCACGAGCTTGCCCTTGGCCTGGCCCCCGACCACGACGATCTTGTCGCCCACCACCGCCGCCGCGGCCGCGGCGCGCGGATGGTTGAGCCGGGGCAACTCCTGCCACGCGCCACCCCGAAGCGCATAGACGCGGTCGGATTGCCCCGAGGTGAGCTCCGAACCGGGCACGAAGCCGCCGATGACGACCGCCTGGTCCTTGTAGGTCACGGCCATCACATGGTGCAGCGGGCGCGGCAGCTTCGGTCCCTCGGTCCAGGTGTTGATCGCCCGGTCGTAGGCCGCGGTGTCGGCGCTGGCGGTCTCGTTCGCGCCAATCCCACCGATCAGCCAGACTCGGCCGCCGACCTCCGTCGCGGCTGCGTACTGACGCGGCGACGGCGCCTCGGCGATGGTGCTCCACTTGAGCCCGGCGGCCGTCGTGGTCTTGCCCGGCTCCCCGGAGAGATCAAGTACGTCCGCCTCCTTCGTCGATCCGATGTGTCCGGGCTCGGTGGCACCGCCGATCGCGTAGACCGAGTGCTCCATGGCGGAGACGGCCACGCCGTGGCGGGCCGTGGGCAGCGCCGGCAGCTGCGACCACGTGCCCTTGGGAATGTCATACGCCTGGACGGCGTCCGAGACGCTGGTGGTGGACTCCCCGCCGATCGCGACCACACGTCCGTTGGCATAGGTCACCCCGACGCTGCCCGTTGGCTTCGGCATGCCGTCCAGCTTCGTCCAGCTGTCCGCCTCCGGGTCGTAGCGCTCCAACGTGCCCGAGTTCTGGTCGGCCGAGAGCGCGCGTCCCCCTACGGCGTACACGTAACGGCCGTCGGAGGCAGCGCCCAGATGCTCACGCGGCGTGGGCATGTCCTCCACGTCGGTCCAGCGCTCGCCGTCGAACACCTCGGTCTGCGGGACCAGCTTGCCGTCCGCCTGGCCCCCGACGACGACGATCTTGTCGCCCACCACCGCAGCGGCCGCAGCGGCGCGAGCATGGTTGAGCTTGGGCAGCTGGTCCCACGCACCGTCGCGCAGGGCATACACGCGATCGGACTGGCCCGAGGTCAGCTCCTCGCCCGGCACGAATCCCCCGAGGACAACGGCCTCGCCCTTGTAGGTCACGGCCATCATGTGGTGCAACGGCGCCGGCAACCCCGGTCCTGTCGTCCAGTTGTCAGTGGCGGGGTCGTACACCTTCGAGGTCGTGCTCGACGACTTGAGTCCGATCCCCCCGAAGACCCAGAGCTTCCCGCCCACAGCCGTGGACGCCGCGTACTGGCGCTGGAACGGTGGGTTGGCGACGGGCCGCCAGGCGAGGTCAGCCGGAAGCTTGGTTGCCACAACGGGTTTGGTGCCGCCGGAGCCCGAGCTGCCGTTGTCGTCCCCGCCTCCGCCGGCGAGGAGCACCACCGCGGCCACTACCAGAGCGATGGCAACGCCTGCGACCGCGAACAGCAACCGTGGATTTCGCCGGGCTGGCGCCGGCGCAGCCGGGGGGCCGCCCTCGCCGAAGGGTTCAGCAGGCGCATCGGGTGGCGGGGACACGGGGGGCTCCGGCGGACCAGGGGGCTGCGGAGGAGCGGCAGCCGGTGGTGGCTGCGAGGGTCCCGCGATGAAGAGCTCGTGCTCGCTCTCCCCCGGAGGGGCCGGTCCCGGGGCCGCGGCGGTCATCTGACCGCCCTCGGGTCCAACCTGGGAGCGCTGCTCGCCGGCCGCGCGATCGACCGCGTCGGCGAGCTCGGATGCCTTGGGGTAGCGCTCACTTGGGTTCTTGGCGGTTGCGCGCGCCACCACGTCATCGAAGGCCTTGACGAGGTCGGGACGCTCGAGGCTCGGCGCGGGCGGAGGGTCGGTGACGTGCGCCCACAGCTTGGCCATGTCGTTGTCCTTGGGGAACGCGACGCTGCCGGTGAGCATCTCGTAGAGCACGCAGCCCAGCGAGTACACGTCGGCGCGCCCGTCCACCGGTGCCGCTTGGATCTGTTCGGGCGCCACGTAGTCCGGCGTTCCCACCCAGGCGCCGGTGCGCGTCAGGGTGCCCGCCGATCCCAGCCGCTTGGTGAGCCCGAAGTCGGTCAGATAGACGTGCCGACGCTCGCCCTCGCCGCTCAGCAGGATGTTGGCCGGCTTCACGTCGCGATGAACCAGCCCGCGCTCGTGCGCCGCATCGAGCGCAGCCGCGATCGAGGCGGTGATGCGCTGGACCTCGTCGACATTCAGCCCGCCCTGGTCGATGACCTGCCGGAGGTTGGTGCCGGGCACGAAGCGCATGGCGAGGTAGAGCACGCCGTTGTACTCGCCCCCGCGGTGGATCGGGACGATGTTGGGGTGCTCGAGTGAGGCCGCCAACCGAGCCTCGCTCTTGAAGCGGGTGACCGCATCTGGGTTCTGGGTGTGCTCGGGCGCGATGATCTTCAGCGCCACGGTGCGGTCGAGCTCGATGTCGGCGGCCTTGTAGACGACCCCCATTCCGCCGCGAGCCACGATCCCCTCGATCCGGTAGCCCGCAAACTCCGAGCCAGGATCAAGCCTCGTCAGACGCTCGGTGGCCTCATCCACGATGCCGCCCCATCGGTCGGGACGTTCGCCACCTAGCGAACCTACGCACGACCGTCGAGTCCATTGGGGGTCATGCTACCTCGGCTCGGCTAGCCGCCGGCGATCGGGCCTGCGGCTGATCGTCGCCTTACGCCGCCTCGCGAGCGTCGCGCAGGACGGGTGCCACGCCCTCGCCGACCGCCTCGATCGCTCGCATGAGCTTGCTGTGCGGGAGGGAGGCGGGGTTCATCTGGAAGCTGACTCGCGAGAGCCCGCCCAGCGCCTCGCTGTGGTGTGCGACCTTCTCGGCCACCTCCTGGGGGCTGCCGACGAGCAGCGCCCCCTCCGGCCCGCGCTGGGCGTCGAAGTCGGCCCGGGTGACGGGCGGCCACCCGCGCTCCTTCGCCACCGAGGCGATGGCGCTCGCCCAGCCCGGGAAGAAGTCGTCGGCGGCCGCCTTGGTCGTCGCCGCCACGTAACCCGGCGCGTGCATCCCCACCTTGAGCTGCTCGGACGGGTGTCCCGCGCGCCTGCCGGCCTCCCGGTAGAGATCGACCAGCGGCCTGAAGCGCTTCACCTCGCCACCGATGATCGCGACCATCAGCGGTAGGCCGAGGGCGCCCGCGCGAACGAACGAGTTCGGCGTTCCACCCACTCCGAGCCAGATCGGCAGCGGGTCCTGGAGGGGTCGCGGATACACGCCCTGGCCCGTGAGCGACGGCCGGTGCTTGCCCGACCAGTGCACGTGCTCGTTGTCGCGGATCTGCAGGAGCAGGTCCAGCTTCTCGGCGAAGAGCGAGTCGTAGTCCTCGAGGCGCAGGCCGAACAGCGGGAAGGATTCGATGAACGAGCCGCGGCCGACGACCATCTCGGCGCGGCCCTGGGAGACGAGGTCGAGGGTCGCGAAGTTCTGGAAGACCCGCACCGGGTCGGCCGAGCTGAGGACGGTCACGGCGCTGGTGAGGCGGATCTGCCGCGTTCGCGCCGCCGCCGCGCCGAGGATGACTGCCGGGGCCGAGTCGAGGTACTCGGCGCGGTGGTGCTCGCCGATTCCGAAGACATCCAGCCCGACCTGATCGGCGTGCTCGATCTGCTCGATCAGGTCGCGCAGCCGATCCGCCGGAGCGACCTGGCGACTGGCGTCGGTGTACGCGGCCGCGAAGCTGTCGATGCCGATTTGCATCACGCCACCGCCGCCAGCACTGGGACCTCGCCCAGCAGGATGCCCACCGAGTCGCGCAGGGCCTCCGCCTGGGCCGGGTCGAAGGGATACCCGGCCGGATCGAGGTGCTCGTGGGCGTGCCCCACGGCGAGCTCGACCTCCGCGACTCGAGCGCCGGCCGAGCCGAGCACTTTGCGCAGCTCCGCCTGGGCCCAGACCGCGCCGAACAGCCCGGTGCTCGCGCCGATCACCGCCACGGGCTTGTCGCGCAGCGGGCTTTCCGTGTGTGGCCGTGAGGCCCAGTCGACGGCGTTCTTGAGCACGCCGGGGATCGAGGAGTTGTACTCGGGGGTCGCGAACAGGACCGCGTCCGCCGAGTCGATTGCCTCCCGCAGGCGGGCGACGGCCAGCGGGCCGTCCCCGATGTCGTCGTCTTCGTCGTACGGCGGGATCGCCCTCAGACCATCGAAGAGCTCGAAGTCGCCTCCCAGCTCCTCGACGAGCCCGCCGGCCGCACGCAGGAGCTTGGTGTTGTGCGAGTCGCGGCGGAGGCTGCCGCTGATGCCGAGGACGCTCACGTTAGGCCTCCTTCGCCAGCTGCAGGTCGACGACGATCGTCACGTCGTTGGCCAGCGCCGGGTCGCCGCTCGGGAGCGGGTTGTTCCAGTTGAGCCCGAACTTGGTCCGGTCAACCGTGGTCTCCAGCTGGAGACCGAAGCGCTCGCCGCCGTACGGATCCGGGGCCGGGTCCGTGATGTGGCCCTTGATCTCGACGGGCTCGGTGTGGCCCTTGAGCGTCAGCTCACCGGCGATCGTGAGGTCGTCGCCGGAGCGGCTGGCGTCTCGCGCGGCGAAGCTGAGGCGCGGGAACCGCTCTGCGTCGAAGAACTCCGGGCTCTGAAGATGCGCCTCCAGGTTCGGGTCCTTGACCTGAACGCTCGCCACCTCGGCCGTCCCGCCGATGACGCCGTCCGCCAGGCGGGCGTCGAAGTCCGAAAACGTGCCCTGGAAGGTGCCCGCCATGTAGGGGACCGCGAAGCCGACCGTCGAGTGGATCTTGTCGACGCTCCAGGTTCCGGTCGGTAGAGCTTGCTGGGTGGTCTGGCTGGTCATTGGCTGTCCTCTCTCCGCTGCTCGGGGAAACTTGCGTCCTCAAGCATCTTATCGAGAGAAGCTTAACCTGTCAACTATCATCAGCTCAAGTATTAGTAGCCTGTGCCCCGAGCCATGACCCCACCAGCGAGACCCGAGACAGAGCCCGGAGAGATCCAGGCCTTCGTGCGCCTGGTACGCGCCAGCTCGGCGGTCACGCGCGACCTGAGCGCCCAGCTGCAGGCGGATCACGGCCTGACCCTCAACACCTACGAGGCGCTGCTCATGCTCGCCAGGGCGCCCGACCGCCGCATGCGGCGCGTGGACCTGGCGAACAGCCTCCTGCTGACCGCCGGCGGCGTGACGCGCCTGCTCGACGGCCTCGAGCGCGAGGGCTTCGTCGGGCGTGAGGGATGCGACAGCGATCGCCGCGTCACCTACGCGGTCCTCACCAAAGCCGGCCGCGACAAGCTCCGCGAGGTCGACAAGACCCACGTCAGACAGATCCGCGAGCTGATGGGCAGCTACTACGACGCTGACGAGCTCGTGCAGCTCTCCGAGCTGCTCGCCCGCGTGCCGGGCGTCGAGCCGGACTAGTCGCCTGCTCGGATCACGACCCCCAACAGTGGGACGCGGAGGTTCGGATGCCGACGGCGCGTTCGTCGTTGTCGCCGCCCGCGAAGTAGACCTCAGAGACGAAGCCCCATCTGCCGTTGTGGTCAGCGAGGGTGTACGCCCACCAGTGGTTGTAGTAGGGGCCATAGCGGTGCAGACGGCCGTAACACTGGTAGGAGAACCAGTTGGCGGTGCCCCCGTTGTCCAGTCGTCCCACGATGGGTGAGTCGGGGCGCCCTGCCCAAAACACGCTCACCGCTCCGCGCCACAGGGGACACACGTAGTTCGTTTCGTACTTGGTCGATACCGGCCAGCAGCGCGTCGGGGGGACATCGGCGCTTGCGGTCGCGGTGCTCGCCAGCGACAACGCCGTAGCCGTCAACATGGCAGCAAGAAGACGTCGCATACTCCCCTCCAGTAGCCGAGGGCCAACGTAGCGCCGCCGAGTGGCCCCTCCAACTCGACCTCACGATCGCCGGAATGCCTCGGGACGATTACCCGCCGAGGCCGGGACCGGCTTCGACGTCGACCTCGTCCGACAGCAGGATCTCGCCGCACACGGAGCAGTGCATCTCGACCTGCGTGATCTGGCCGCAGGCACGGTGGCGCCGGAGCACGGGCGGCCCGGCGTCGCTCGCGGTCCAGCGATCGCCCCAAGCGGCCATGGCCATCAAGACGTCCACGAATTCGAACCCCTTGCGGGTCAGGACGTACTCGTGCCGCGCCGGGCGCTCGGAGTAGAGGCGGCGTTCGAGCATCCCAGCCTCAACGAGGTGCCTGAGCCGCTCGGCGAGGACCTTGCGCGAGATGCCGAGGTCACGCTGGATGTCGTCGAAACGGTTGATGCCCACCCAGACGTCGCGCAGCACGAGCGGTGACCAAGGCTCGCCGGCGACGGCGAGGCTGCGGGCGATCGAGCACGTCATCTCGGAGAAGTCGGTCCGCTGCATGAGAGGAGGTTACATCAGTTCCTTTAGGGAACTGAGTCTGTTACGGTGCCCGAATGACGATTGAGCAAGGCAATCTCAGACTGCTGGAGAGCGACCTCGCGAAGCGGCTGCTCAGTTCGACGATCCCGGCTCGATATGCATACACGGCGCTGGACGGCACGCCGCGCGTCGTGGCGAGCTGGTTCGCATGGACCGGCGAGGAGCTCGTGCTGCCGACGTTCATCTCGGCGCCGCACGTCAGCCACGCCGCCTACCGGGTCCGCGCGCTGCGCGCGAATCCCGAGGTCGCGGTCACGGTCGACACCGAGGCGTTCCCCCCCGAGGTGCTCAGCATCCGGGGCAAAGCCGAGATCACCGAGGTCGACGGCGTGGTGCCCGAATACGCGCAGGCCGCCCATCGCTTCCTCGGCTCGGAAGAGGCGACGCCCTACCTCGCGCAGATCGACCACCCGAGCACCCGCATGGCGCGCATCGCGGTCCGTCCGACCTGGGTCGCTCTCCTGGATTTCCAGACGCGGCTGCCGAGCGCCCTCGGCGGCACGAGCGGTTGACCGCGATGAGCCGGGCGAGATACTGCCCGGACCATGTCGGAGGAGAACCTGGAGATCGTGCGCCAGGTCTATGAGGCGGCGGCGCGTCGTGACACCGCGACGATCCTCACCCTGTACGACCCGGAGGTCGAGTTGGATGCGTCGGCGCTGGGCGTGGAAGGCCGTGGCGGGGACATCTTCCGTGGGCATGAGGGCCTCCGAAGTCTCTTCGACGAGTGGCACGAGTCATGGGGAGAGATCGCGTACGACTACGAGGAGCTGATCGACGCCGGCGATCAGGTGATTTCGGTGGTGACCAGACACGCGCGGGGGCGGGCGAGCGGCGTTGAGGTCGAACAGCGTTTTGCCCTCCTCTGGACGATCCGACAGGGCAAGGTGATCCGGGTGATTTGGTTCTTGGATCGCAAGGAAGCGCTCAAATCCGCGGAGGTCACGTGATGCTGTCGGAAGGAGCACATCGACCGCTACGTCGCCACCGACGGTCGGGAGGGTCATGACTGGCAAGGCGCGCCACCTGATCCTCACCACCGGCGCTCGAACCAGGCCGCACCGCTGACTACGGCCGTGACGGGGACGACTACCTGGTGGTCGCCTCCAAGGGCGGAGCGCCGACGCACCCGGCGCGGTACCTCAATCTCGAGGCGAACCCCGAGGTGGAGATCCAGGTGAAGGGCGACAGGATGCGGGCCCGGGCGCGCACTGCAACGCCCGAGGAGAGGCAGAAGTCGTGGCCGATCATGACGAGCGAGTGGCCCGATTACGACAGCTACCAGAAGAGAACGGACCGCGAGATTCCAGTGGTCATTCTCGAGCCACACTGACGCGTGGTTTCGCTTCGTCCGCTCAGCGAATCGAACCGTCAGGCGGTCGACGCTCTGCGGGTATCGCCGAGCCAGGAGCCCTTCGTCAGCAGCGTGGCCGAGTCGTTGCTCGAGGCCGCCGAACACCCCGACGCTCACCCCTTGTACTGGGTGGTTCATGCCGAGGACACGCCGGTCGGGTTCGTGATGATCGCCGACGAGGTCGGAAGACCCGAGTACATCGCGCACTACCTGTGGAAGCTCCTCATCGACCAGCGTTACCAGCGGCAAGGCTTCGGCACTGCGACGCTCGACCTGATCGTCGAGTACTTCCGCGGCCGACCCGGAGTCGAGGTGCTCAACACGAGCGCCCGTCAGGGCGACGGCAGCCCGATCGCCTTCTACGAGCGCTACGGCTTTGAGCGAACCGGCGAAGTACAGGACGACGAAGTGTTGCTTCGGCTCAAGCTCCGCTAGCCCGGACACGGTGGCGTAGCATCGCCCCTCCATGGTTCTCCCCGAGAGCGCAAAGGAGCTCATCCGCTCGGGCGCACTCGGCCACCTGTCCACGATCGGGCGCGATGGCACTCCGCAGGTCACGGGCGTGTGGGTCGCGGTCGATGGTGACGATCTGCTCACCGCGCATCTCAACCCCGGGCAGCAGAAGCTCAAGAACGTCCGGCGCGACCCTCGCGTCACCGTGTCGTTCCAGGGCAGCGCGATCCGGCCCCCCGGGCTGCTCGAGTACCTCGTGGTCTACGGAACGGCGACCATCGAGGAGGGTGGGGCCGCGGAGCTCCTCCAAGAGCTGGCCCACGTGTACCTCGGACCCGAGGTCAGGTTCCCGGCGATGGACGACCCGCCTCCCGGGGTGCGGGTGCGCATTGCCGCGCAGCGAATCTCCGGGATCGGTCCCTGGTCCGGGTGAGGCCCGCTGGGGCGCTCGCCCCCAGCGTCATGCCGCGGGGGCGGCGGCGAGCTGCGCCGTGCAGTGCGGGCACCGCCTGGCGCCCTCCGGGATGTCGGTCGTGCACTCGGGGCAGGCCTTGACGCCGGAGCCGATGCCCCGCGCCTGCTTGTACCTCTGATACGGCACGACGACGAAGAAGTACACCGCGGCGGCGACGGAGACGAACGTGATCAAAGCGTTGATGAAGTCGCCGTAGAGGAACTTGCTGCCGTTGATCGTGAAGCTGAGGTCGCCGAAGTCGGGCTCTCCCACGATCGCGGCGATCATCGGGGTGATCAGGTCGGCGATCAGGGCCTGCACCAGCGCGAACAGCGCCAGCGCCATGATCAGGCCGACGGCGACCTCGATCAGATTCCCGCCGGTGACGAAGTCCTTGAAGCCCTTGAGCATCGCGCGAAGCTATCGCGGCGCCGGCGGTCGGTAAACAGGTGAGAGGTCCGTTGCGATCCCAGGCTTGACACCATGCGCCGGTGGAGCTCGGCGTCAACTTGCCGCTGATGCCGTTCGGCGGGGAGCCGCTTTCGCTCGCGCGGCTGCAGGCGACGACCGACACGGCCAGGGACTGCGGGTTCGCCGCCATCGCGGCCAATGACCATTTCGTCTTCCAGACGCCGTGGCTGGATGGGCTGACCGCGCTCGCGGCCATGGTCGAGCGCTCGGGGGAGATGGCGCTGGCCACGACGGTCTCGCTTGCCGTCCTGCGGGGCCCCGTTCCCCTCGCCAAGGCGCTGGCCGCGATCGACGTCCTCTCAGAGGGACGTCTGGTCGCCGCGCTCGGTCCTGGCTCCTCGGAGCGCGACTACCGGCTCCTCGGCATCCCGTTCGAGGAGCGCTGGCCGCGCTTCGACGAGGCGGTCGCGCAGGTGCGAGCCCTGCTCGGCCCCGGCTCCGAGCTGGAGCCAGGCCCGTGGCGGCCCGGGGGAGTTCCTCTGTGGATCGGGAGCTGGGGGTCTCGCGCGGGGCTTGCTCGCGTCGCCAAAGCGGGAGACGGCTGGCTCGCCTCCGCCTACAACACGACGCCGGAGCGCTTCTCCGCCGCGCGCGCGGCTCTGGCACCGGCGCTCGAGGATCGCGGGCGCGACCCCACCGGCTTCCCCAACGCGCTGGCCACGATGTGGACCTGGGTGTCAAAGGACCGCGCGGAGGGCGATCGCGTGCTTGCCGACGTCCTCGCCCCGCTCCTGAAGCGGGATCGCGACGAGCTTCGCGAGCAGGTCTGCGTCGGTCCGGCCGAGCACTGCAGCGAGCTCCTCTCGCGCTACGCCGAGGCCGGCTGCGACCGCGTCTACCTGTGGCCGCTGGGCGATGAGCGGCGACAGCTCGAGCTGATCGCGGAACACGTGGCTCCGCAGGTCAGCGGGTCGCCTGGGCGTCCTTGAGGTACTGATGCACGAAGGCGATGGCCATGCTGCCTTCGCCGACGGCGGCGGCCACGCGCTTCACGGGGCCCAAGCGCACGTCGCCGCACGCGAAGATCCCCGGGACGCTCGTCTCCAGGAGGTACGGGTCGCGGTCCAATGCCCAGTGGTCGGCCGCGCGCATGTCGGAGCCCGTGAGCACGTAGCCGTGGTCGTCGAGCGCGATCTCGGGCGGGAGCCACTCCGTCTGCGCGTCGGCCCCGATGAAGATGTACAGCCCGCCCGAGTCGAGCCTCGTGGTCTCGCCGGTCGCGAGGTCGCGGACGTCGATCGCCTCCAGCGACACCTCGCCGTGCACCGCCGCCACCTCGCTCCGGAACATCGTGCCGATGTTCGGCCTCGTGGCGAGCTGGTCGATGAGGTAGCGCGACATGCTCTTCTCGAGGCCCTCGCCGCGGCAGAGGAGCGTGACCGTCCGCGCGTGCGTGGAGAAGAACATGGCCGCCTGCCCCGCCGAGTTGCCCGCGCCGACGATGTGCACGTCCAATCCGTGCGCGTTCGGAGCCTCGCTGCGTGCCGCGCCGTACGAGATGCCCTTCCCGGAGAGCCGGTCGATGCCCTCCACGGAAAGGCGACGCCAGGCGACCCCGCACGCGAGGATGATCGTCTTCGCGCGCAGGACGTCGCCCGTCGTCGAGGTGCACCTGGCGCGTTGCCGCGTCGATTCGGGCGATCGAGCGGGTCACGAGGATCTCGGCCCCGAGCCTCCGCGCCTGCTGCAGAGCTCGGCTGGCCAACTCGTCGCCTGACACGCCCGAGGGAAAGCCGAGGTAGTTCTCGATGCGCGAGGAGGTGCCGGCCTGGCCCCCCGGCGCCTCGCGTTCGACGACGATCGTGCGCAGGCCCTCCGATGCCCCGTAGACCGCCGCGGCGAGGCCCGCGGGACCGGCGCCCACGACCACGGTGTCGTATTCCCCGGTGGCGGGCTCGGTCCCGAGGCCGAGCAGCTCGGCCACCCTGCGCGGACGCGGCCTGACCACGGTCTTGCCGCCGACGACGCGAATCGCCGGCCAGTCGGCTTCGGCCGGCAGCTCGCCGCCCCACTGATCCGCCGCGTCGGGCGTGTCGGGCGTGAGCCATTTGAACGTGATCTGGTTGCGGTCGAGGAACCGTCGCAGCTCCGTGCAGGACGAGTCCCAGCGATGCCCGACCACGATCGCGCGCGGCGGCGGCGGCTCAGCCGCGAGCCCCTGAAGGCCGCGGGCTCCACCCATCCGGTGCCGCGCCAGCTGGCCGATCTCGATCGCCAGGTCGGGCGCCATCGCCGCGACAGCGTGGTAGTCGTGAGCCTCCACGCGCATGACGCGAGACGCCTCCGCCGCACGAAAGCCCACCGGGAAGACCGTCCCGAGCACGATCGGCACCTCCCCGAAGAGGTCGCCCGGGTGACGCTCGCCGACGACGCGCTCGATCCCATCGACCAGCTGCACCGCCTCGATGAGTCCCTCGAGCACCGCGAAGAGCGCACGCTCCGCGCCCGGGGGCGCCGCGTACTCCCCTGGCACGAGGCCGACGTCAGCCGCCACTCGAGAGAGCGCCTCACGCTCGGCGTCCCCCAGCGCAGCTGAAGACCGCGACGCTCCCGATCTCCTCAGCAGTCACCACGAGTGCGGGCGAACACTACGGCACGGTCAGATCCAGCTGGCTGGAGTGCCCCGGATCATTGACCGCGGTGTCCAGCGCCAGCCGGCCGTTCACGCGGAACCTGATCGTCGCGCCGAGTCTGCAGCCGGGGATCGAGTCAGGGCCGACGACGCTCAGGCTGAAGCCGGAGAAGCTTCCGGTGCGGCGCACGGACGCCACGCCACAGCGCGTCCCGCCCACGTAGGCGTCGATGCGCGTCCCGGCCGGCAGCTCGCTCCCGTTCGGTCTGAACACCGACCCGCCGAGCTCCGTTCGAGGCCCGACCGCGCCGTTCGGCCTCGTGCTCGAGAACGAGCCGTGCACGCTGCAGCTCGCCGTGACGAGGCCACCGCCAGGTCTCGTGGCTGAAGATGATCTCCCCGTGCGCGAACGTCCAGAGCGCGATCCGCGCGCCCGGCCTGCCGCAGCCGCTCGCCTCCGCGCTGGCAACCACCTTTATCGCGCCCCGACCGCGGCTGATCAGCGGGCAGCGTCAGCTGGCAGGGCGTGACCAGTCCGTGGTCGAGCACGACCGCGCCCAGCCAGCGGGAGTCGAACGTCGCGCCGTCGAGCTTGAAGTTGCCGCGCACAAGCACCCGCCGCCCCGCGCCGCGAACCGCGTCCGCCGCCGCGGTGCCCGGACGCGGGAGCAGCTCGAACCGCGGGCGCAGGTCGTTGAGGTGCCGCCCGTCGTTGCCCTTGGGTCGCACGCCGTGCTCGACCCACCGGACCAGCGCCCGTAGGGCCGCCGCCCACTCGGTGGCGGTGAACCCGCAATGCCCCGGGTCCACGAACACGCGTGACACCAGCAGCCGGCCCCGGCCGGCGGCGTCGACGCGGCGGCGCAGGATGCCCAGCTGGTCGATCGGCACCTGACCGTCGCCCGTGGTGTGCAGCGTCAGGAGCGGCATCGCCAGCCTGCCGTGCATCTCGTTGCCGGCGAGGTACGCGCGGCGCAGGGGCACGTTGGTGCGCAGGCGGATGACCGCGTGGTTGAACTCCCGGCTCGTAACCGAGCTGGGCGGCCCGAGCCGGTAGACGGTCTGGAGGTTGCGCGCGATCCCGGACGCCACGAGCAGCTCGGCCCGGTGCCAGTTCGTCTCCTCCTCCATGCGGAAGCCCTCGCGGTCGAACGGCCTCCGCCCACCGGTGAGCGAGACCATGATGTCCTCGAAGCGCCGATGCACCCGGGGCCTTCGAAGGGCGGGGAGGATCCGGTCGTTGATCAGGTTGGGGATCGACCGGCTGCGGTCGTACTCCCTCTGCGTGACGCCCGCGGCGTACGCGGCCGCCACGAAGAAGTCGGTGTCGATCCGGGTCCCCGGCGTCTGGCTCGCCGCACCGCACAGACCCAGGGCGCCGTCGAAGCGATTCCCGTAGCGCTCGGCGGCAACGTGCGACGCCGCGCCGCCCATCGACTGGCCGGTTACATAGGTCCTGGCCGGTCGTCCGTACCTGCGCGCGAACAGGTCCCAGACGGCGGCCGTCTCGTCGGCCGCCCGACCGGGGATCTGCGAGGTGCTGCTGAAGCTCGACGCGCCCCAGGCGAAGCCATGGCCGATCAGGTACCTGCGAATCACGGGCGGCGTGACCCCCGCGGTCGGGGCCAGCTCTCCGAACCCGTGCATGAACAGGACGAGCCGTCCATTCCAGCGGGCCGGTACCTCGATCTGGTAGACGCTGCCGCCGAGCCGCCCGAAGTCGGCACGGGCCCCTGGCAGCGCCTCGAACGAGGGGTCCTCCAGCCCCACCCCCTCCGGCTCCTGGCGCACCTGGACCGGCGGCGGCAGGAGCGCCGCGACCATGGCTGAGGAGCAGGGTCCCGTACATCATCGAACCAGTTGGAAGATGGCTTTGAGCGCGTCGACGTAGTCGGACGCCGGGCGCTCGCCGTGCGGGAACAGCCGCTGCAGCGCGACGCCGCCCATGAGAGCGAACGCGAAGTCGCGCCCGATGTCGTCGAGCAGCGTGCCCGCGCTCGTCTCGACCGGGAACAGCTCGCCGAACATCGTGCGGGTCTCCTCCGTGAAACGGCGCTCGACGGCGAGCACCGTCGCCGCGAGCTCGGGATCGGTCCGCGCCGCGACCCACAGCTCCGTCCACGCGACGAACACCGGCCCCTGGAACATGGACCAGAGCAGGTCGAGCGCCGCGTCCAGCCGGTCGGCCCGCGGATCGATCGCCGCGAAGGCCTCCGCGAACTCCGCGCGCCGGCGGTCGAAGAGGTGCTCCACCGCCGTGGCCAGCAGCTGCGCCTTCGTGGGGAAGTGGTGAAGCTGCGCTCCCCGGGAGACGCCGGCGCGGCGCGCGGTCTCGATCGTGGTCGTGGCCGCGTATCCCCGCTCGACGAGGCAGTCGATCGCCGCGTCGAGCAGGGCGGCCCTGGTCGCGAGGCTCCGCTCCTGGACAGCCACCGGGCTCTTATACGCCGGAAAGAACAATCAGTCAAGCCTGCTTGTTTTCAATGGAGGTGAGTCGACCCGCGACCGCCCCGCTGGCTCGTCTGAAACTCTCCTCACTTCGTGTCCTTCCTTCCGAGCCCCGTGCGCAGGCCCAAGCAGCAGGTGATCTACGTCACCGGGCACCGAAACCCGGACGCGGACTCCATCGCATCCGCCATCGGCTACGCCGAGCTGAAGCGCCGGCTCGATTCGGAGGGCACGTACGTGCCGGTGCGATTGGGCGACGTGAACGCGCAGACGCGCTGGCTGCTCGAGCGCAGCGAGGCCGCGGAGCCGGAGCTGCTCCCGCACGTGATGCTGCGAGTTGGCGACGTGATGTTCGAGAGCTTTCAGGTCGCCCGGCAGCGTGAGCCGGTGCGCGCGGTGGGGCTCGCCATGGCCGGACAGGGGCTCGACCTGATGCCGGTCGTGGGTGACGACGGCTCGCTCGTCGGCGTCATGACCGAGCGAGCCCTCGCCCGGCGCTACATCCGCGAATCCCGCGAGGTGTCCGCCCTCGTCGCTCCGACAGCGGTCAGCGCCGTGGTGGGCGTGCTCGACGGCGAGCTGATCGTGGGGGAGGAGCGCAACATCGCGGGGCGCGTCTGGGCGCAGTCGATGGACGTCACGTCACCCACCTCGATGGCGGCCGGCGACGTGGTCGTGGTCGGCGACCGGCCCGACGCGCAGCGGCTCGCGATCGAGCACGGCGTGGCGCTGCTGGTGACCAGCAACGGCACGTCTCCCTCCGAGGAGGTCCTGGCCCTGGCCCGCGAGCGGGGCACGGCGGTCGTCTCCTCGCCGCTGGACACCTACGTCTCCGCGCGCATGATCACGCTCGCCGCTCCCTGCAGCGCGCTGATGGATCGCGAGCCACTGGTCGTCGGTCCCGAGGATCTCGTCGCCGATATCTCCGACGAGGTCAAGAGCGTCCATTACGGCGCGGCGGTAGTGGTGGACGCCGACGCCCATCCGATCGGGCTGGTCACGCGCTCGGATCTCGTCGGCCCCACGCCGCGGCGGGTCCTGCTCGTCGATCACGCCGAAGAGGCCCAGAGCGTGCCGGGTGTCGGGCAGGCCGAGATCGTGGAGATCCTCGACCACCACCACGTCGGGTCGATCGAGACCACGGTGCCGGTGACGGCGACGTTCGACCCGGTCGGGTCGACCGCCACGCTCGTGATCGAGCGCTTCCGCCAGAGCGGGATGGAGCCGAGCCGGCCGACCGCGACGATGCTGCTCGGTGCGCTCCTGTCGGACACCGTGATCCTCAACTCGCCCACCACCACGGAGCGCGACAGGGCGGTGACGACCTACCTCGAGCGGGTCCTCGCGCTCGACGCCATCGAGTTCGGCAGCGCGATGTTCGAGCAGACGTCCGACGTGTCCGCCCTGCCCCCCGAGGAGATCATCTCGCGCGACGCGAAGGAGTACGAGGTGGCCGGTGGCCAGACCATCTGCATCGCTCAGGTCGAGACAGTCGGGAGGTCACTGCTCGAGCGCAGGGAGGAGCTGCGGGCGGCGCTGGACGACCGGCGCGAGCAGAAGGGCTACTTCGTGCTCGCGCTGATGATCACCGACATCGTGACCAAGGGGACCGAGCTGCTGACCTCCGGCGATCGTGGAACGCTCGAGCGCGCATTCGAGGCGCCGGCGGCCGACGGCCTGGTCAGCCTGCCCGGGATCATGAGCCGCAAGAAGCAGGTTGCGCCGAAGCTCCTGGCAGCGGCCGCGCGCTGACCGCGGCTACTCCGGCATGTGGAACGTGAACATCCGCTCTGCCTCGATGCGGGCGTAGACCGGTCCGGAGTCCAGGAACCTCTCCCCCCAATCCTCGCCGTAGCGGGGCGTGTAGATGTCGAGCAGCGTGCGGCGGAAGTCGGCGTCCTCCGGGCTCTTGACGTCCACGGGGACGGCGCGCCCGTGCACGGTGACCGCCAGCTCCTCGCCCGGCAGGTGGGTGGCGCTGACCTGCGGCCGCGCGCGGATGTGGCGGAACCGCACGGAGTCGGGCGCGGAGCCGAAGTGGAACGCACCCCGGAAGAAGATCCCGTCGACGGGTCCCACGATCGGTCGCCCGTCCGCGGTGACCGTGGCCAGCGCCAGCAGGCGCACGCCGGTCAGGCGCTCCGCAACCTGCTCGGCGGTCAGCCGCCGCTCGGGCGTCAGGATGCGCAGCAGGTGCGTGCCGGCATCCGCGAAGCTGCGATCGAGGAGCTGCTGCAGGGTTGTCAGGTCCGCGACGGTCTCGTGCACGGGCGAATTGAAGCGCAGCTGTCGATTTAGGGACTCCCCGTTTGTCTTCTAGGGGACCATTCCCCTAACAGGAGGAACCGATGAAGTACATGCTGTTGATCCATCAGGGCTCGACCCCGACGCCGCGTGATCCGGAGGCGTGGGCGCGCCTGTCCGAGGAGGAGCAGAAGGAGGTCTTCGCCGCCTACCAGGAGATCAACGAGAACCCGGGCGTCAGCTCCGGCCTCCAGCTGGACGATCCGGCGACCGCCACCACGGTGCGCGTGGAGGGCGGCAAGACCCTGACCACCGACGGTCCCTTCGTCGAGCTCAAGGAGGCCATCGGCGGCTACCTGTTCTTCGAGGCAGACGACCTCGACGCCGCGATCGAGCTCGCCTCGCGCGTCCCGGCGGCCCGCCTGGGTGGCGCGGTCGAGGTTCGCCCGATCGTGGAGTGGTAGCCACACTCGACCAGGTCTTCCGCGACCAGTGGGGACGCGTCCTCGCTGCACTGATCGGCTTCCTCGGCGACTTCGACCTCGCCGAGGAAGCCGCGCAGGAGGCCTTCGCGATCGCGGCCGACCGCTGGCCCAGGGACGGCGTGCCCGACAACCCGGGCGCGTGGTTGCTGACCACGGCCCGCAACCGCGCCATCAACCGCATCAAACGCGAGCGCACGCTGGTCGAGAAGACCCGCCTGCTCGAGGTGCCCGAGGCGGCGGAGGACAGCATGGACGAGACGACCTTCCCGGACGAGCGGCTCGAGCTCATCTTCACCTGCTGCCATCCGGCCCTGGCCGTCGACGCTCAGGTAGCGCTGACGCTGCGCACGCTCGGCGGGCTGACGACCGATGAGATCGCGCGTGCCTTCCTGGTCGGCGAGCCGACGATGGCACAGCGACTCGTGCGCGCCAAGCGCAAGATCAAGGCCGCCGGCATCCCCTTCCGGGTACCGCCCGACCACCTGCTGCCCGACCGCCTCGCGGCCGTGCTCGCCGTCGTCTATCTGATCTTCAACGAGGGCTACGCCGGCCGCACCGAGCTCACCGCCGAGGCGCTGCGGCTGGGCCGGGCCCTCGCCGAGCTGATGCCGGACGAGCCGGAGGTGCACGGCCTGCTCGCGATGATGCTGCTGCTCGACGCCCGCCGCGAGGCGCGTTTCGACGGCGACGAGCTGGTCCTGCTCGCCGACCAGGATCGCGCGCTGTGGGACACGGAGCAGATCGCCGACGGCCGGGCGGTGCTCGATCGGGCACTCGCCCTGCACGGCCGCGGTCCCTACGTGGTGCAGGCCGCGATCGCTTCGCTGCACGCCGACGAGCCGCGCGACTGGGCCGAGATCGCCGCCCTCTACGCCGAGCTGGCGCGCCTCACCGACTCGCCCGTCGTCGAGCTGACCAGGGCAGTCGCCGTCGCCGAGGAGCAGGGGCCCCAAGCCGGACTCGACATCGTCGATCGCCTGGGCCTCGAGGACTACCGCTACCTGCACTCGACGCGCGGCGAGCTGCTGCGCCGGCTCGGGAGAACGGAGGATGCCCGCGAGGCATACCGGCGAGCGCTTGCGCTGGTGCACGACGACGCGGAGCGGCGCCTGCTCGAACGGCGGCTCGCTGAGCTCTAGCTCCCCGGGGTGTCGCTCACGCGGCCGACTTCACCTGCGCGACGAACCCCCGCACGTCTGCCGCGGGCTCCGAATACGCCTCGCCGAGGGCTGACTCCACCGCGCTCATGTACTCCTCGGTCCAGGCCGGGAAGTCGTAGTCGATCGCGCGCAGGAACTCGAGCGTCGCGGCCAGGCGGATGTCGGCGATGCTCGGGCTGTCGCCGCCGATGAAGGTCCGGCCGTCGAGGAAGAACTCTCGGTACACGTCGAGCGGAACCGCGAGCGCGGCCTCGGCATCCTTCTGAGCCTTCGCCTTCATGTCGTCGTCGGCCTCCGAGGTGGCCACCTCACCCGCGTACTGGGGGAAGCCGAGCGTCGGGTAGGTGGCGCGCGCGACGAGCGGATAGAAGGTGCCGATCAGGTAGAACATCGCGCTGTCGACCATGGCCCGCTCGGCCGGGTCGGTCGGGTAGAGCTCACCGAGATCGTGCTTGTTGCAGAGGTATTGCATGATCGCGCAGCTCTCCCACAGCGACCCCCTCGGCAACCCCTGCTCCTCCAGCATCGGCGTCAGCTGAGCGGGGTCCTTGCTGATGAAGCCCGGCTCGTCCTTCTTGCCCCATACGTCCAGCTCCTCGAAGTCGAGCCCGGCGGCGCGGACGAAGATCCGCGCGGTCAGGTTGTTGACGCTGGGCGTGAGGATGCTCAATGTGTGTTCAGCCATAGGGATCCTTTGGCGATCTGTCGTCGGAGAGCGACGCCCGTGATCGCGTGACGAGCGTCTCGATTGCATCCGCGAGGTGGACCCGGTCGATGTTGTAGTCGCCGCGCTCGACCCGGAGCCGGTGGGCCTCGAGCAGCACCTCGGCGTGGGTGTACCCGACCGGCGGCTCGAAGCGATACGACGCGAGCTCGATCAACAGCCCCAACGGGTCCTCGAAGTAGATCGAGTCCATGAATCCGCGGTCCTTCACGCCGCTGTGCTGGATCCCGCGCTCGTCGAGGCGCTCCACGGCCTGGTGGAACGTCGCCTGTGAAAGCGAGAACGCCAGGTGGTGCACGCAGCCGGGGTCCGTGGGCGTGCGTGCCGGGTCGGCCTGACGCTCCTCGTTGGTGAAGATCGTGATCAGGCGCCCGTCGCCCGGGTCGAAGTAGAGATGGCTCTCCGACTCGTTGTCGAGGTTGGGCTGCTCGAACACGAACGGCATGCCGAGCACTCCCTCCCAGAAGCCGATCGACGTCTGCCGGTCGGCTCCGACGATCGTGATGTGGTGGACGCCCTGACTCTGGAGCTTTCTCATTGCACCTCGACCAGCTTCGATTTGTACTCGCTGCGCCCGAGGGTCCCCGGCGGAACCAGGTCCACGCGCGCCTGCACCACCAGGACCTCGCGCAACCTCGCCCCGATCGCCTCCGCGAGCGCCGCGTCCGCCGGCGCCCCCGGCGCGAGCTCGACGCTGACCGGCAGCGGCGGCTCCTGCTTTACCCCCGCGGCCTCGGGCTTGACGAGAATGTGGCCGCTGACCTGTGGAGCGAAGGCGCTCACCACCTCGCGCACGGCCGACGGGAAGACGTTCACCCCCCGGACGATCAGCATGTCGTCGGTCCGGCCGATGCACCGGATGCGCGGCCCGGTGCGCCCGCAGCGGCACGGGCTGGTGCGGACCTCCACGTGGTCGCGCGTCCGGAAGCGCAGCAGCGGCGCCGCGCGATGCTGGAGGTGGGTCAGCACGAGCTCGCCCGTCGCGCCGTCCTCCATGTCGATCGCGGCGTCGGTCTCGGGGTCGATCAGCTCGGGGTGGACGAAGCCGTGCGCGCCCAGGTGCATACCGTCCTGGTGCTCGCACTCGCCCCACAGCGACGGCCCGATGTCCCCGATGCCCATCGCCTCCGTCACACGCGCTCCCCAGCCCTCCTCGAGCATCGCGCGGAACGAGGGCTCGCCGCCGCCGGGCTCGCCCGCCACCAGCACGCGCTCGACGCTCGAGCCGCGCAGGTCCACGTCGCGCTCGGCCGCCCACTCGACCAGGTAGGCGGCGTAGGACGGCGTCAGGGCCGCGGCGGACGGCTCGAGCAGCTCGATCGCCGCAACCAGCCGCGCGGTGTTGCCGGTGCCGACCGGGACGTGCGACAGGCCGAGGCGATCGAATGCCGCGAGCGCCGCGCCCGCCACGAAGGGGCCGGCGTTGTAGGTGCTGACGATGCGCTGGCCGGCCGCGACGCCGGAGGTCCCGTAGCTGCGCGCCGACCCGGTCACCCAGTTGTCGAGGTCGCCGGCGGTCAGCGGGATGTAGCTGGGCGTGCCGGTCGTCCCGCTGGTGGAGTAGATCCGGACGATCTCCGCGGGCGCCGCGCACAGATGGGTGCCGATCGGATTGCCGGGCGTGCAGGAGGCCTTGATCTCGCGCTTCTCGGTGAGGGGAAGCTGCGCGATGTCCGGCAGCCCGCCGGCCGCGTCGGCCGAGACGATCCCGGCCGCCCCGAGCTTCTCGCGGTAGAAGCTCGAGCGCTCGAACAGGTAGCCGAGCTGCAGGCGATATGCGGCGTCATCGCTCGTACTCGATCGCCTCCTCCGCCTTGGCCGCCATCAGGAAGCCGAGCGGGCGCTCCTGCTCCTCGACCAGATGCGCCAGCAGACCCGCCGTGCGGGCCAGGATCGGCACCGCCTTCACCGAGGACGGCGGAAAGCCCAGGTCGAGCATGACGGCGGCGATCGGCATGGCGACGTTCATCGTCAGCGGCCTGCCCCAGGCGGCCTCCGCGCCGTCGCGCAGGCAGCGCGCGAGCAGCAGGTGCGGCCCGCTCACCCCCCGCTCGTCGGCGAGCGCCAGGATCCGCTCTGCGCGCGGATCGAGCGGTCGGTGCACCGGATGGCCAAACCCCGGGAGCCGCTCGCCCGACTCGTGCACCTCGCGCGCGACGTCCACGGCGACGTCGGCGGGATCGCCGCCGGCCGCCACCCGCTCCTGGGCGTCGGCGAGCAGGCGGGCGCAGGACTCGGAGGTGCCGAGGATGACCGGGCCGCAGCCGAGGATCCCGGCCGCCACCGCTCCCTGGAGCGAGCCGGGGTCGGCCGCCAGCGTCATCCTGGCGGCGACGTTGGTGGGCATCATCCCGTGCTCCGCGATCGCGACGAGCAGCAGGTCGAGGAAGAAGCGCTGGTCCTCGGTCGGCTCGCTGCCGGTGACCAGCAGGTAGAAGTACTCGGTGAAGCTCAGGCGCCCCATCAGGTCGCCGGTGAGGTCGTGCCCGCGCACCTCGACCCGGTCGGGATAGGCCTGGCTGATCTGGCTGACGGGATCGGTGGCCTTGCCGATCTGCATCGGCGCGAAGCTATCAGGCCGCGGCGGGAGCCCTCGGAAAGCGGAACGCCCCGGCGCGGTGCCGGGGCGTTCGCTTCCTGCGGGCCAGCGGTGCTACTAGTGTCCGCGCGAAGGCGTCGCCTCGAGCTGCTTCGGCGTCATCGAGTCGCAGCGTCTCCTGGTAGGCACGCGCGCGGGCGATCGGGCCCGTGTCGCTGTGCGAGCCGATCGTCGCGGCGATCTTGCTCTCGTCGGGGGCGCTCACCGAGGTCGGCTTGGCCGCGATGGCGGCGGCCACGGCGCTCTCGTTGGGGCCACCCAGCGGGCGGGGCTGCTCCACCTGGCTCTGGAACGGATCGTTCAGCGTCGGGTAGGAGCGGCTTCCGGCCTGGGAGATCGAGGACGCGATGGCGCTCTCGTCGGGCTTGCCGGACTCGCGGGTGGGCTGTGTGCGCTCCTGCAGCGGGTCGCCCAGCTGCGCGGTGGGCACGTGGGTCGTGGTCGCGGTGGTGGCCGTCTGGTCGTCGACGGACAGGACCACGACGGTGGTGCTCAGGCCCACGATCGCGACGAGCGCGACTGCGAGCATGGACCGCAGGTTGCGGTAGTGGGAACGAAGGACGACTGCGGGGTGCTGCGCGGGGACTGAGTTGCTCATGACTGCCTCCTGATTGGTTGGGATCGACATCGATGGCGATCCTGCGGCAGACCGGTTGCGGCGCGGCGAAGGGATGGCAACAGAGCGGCAACAGCTGTACGTTGCGCCTACTCGGCCCGCGTTAGTGCTCGCGATGGACTTCCGCATCCTCGGTTCGCTCGAGGTCCTCGATGAGGGCCGCGAAGTCGCGCTCGGGGGCGCCAAGCAGCGCGCCCTGCTCGCGGTGCTCGTGCTGCACGCCAACGAGACGCTCAGCACGGACCGCCTGATCGAGGAGCTGTGGGGAGCGCGCCCGCCCGCCACCGCGGCCAAGACCGTCCAGGTGCACGTCTCCCGGCTGCGCAAGGCGCTCGCCGCCGCGGGCGACCTGATCGAGACCCGCGAGCGCGGCTACCGGCTGGCGCTCGACCCGGAGCGGCTCGACTCGCAGCGGTTCGAGCGCCTGGTTGGGGAGGCCAGGAACGAGCTGGCCGAGCGCAGGCCCGAGCAGGCGGCCGCCGCGCTCGAAGCGGCGCTGTCGCTGTGGCGCGGCGAGCCGCTCGCCGACCTCGCCTACGAGCCGTTCGCCCAGCCCGAGATCGTGCGGCTCGAGGACCTTCGTGTGGCCGCTCTGGAGCTGCTGATCGAGGCGAAGCTGGAGCTCGGCGGCCACGCGGAGGTGGTCCCGCAGCTGGAGGTGCTGATCGGCGAGTACCCGTTCCGCGAGCGCCTGCGCGCCCAGCTCATGCTCGCCCTCTACCGCTCGGACCGCCAGGCCGACGCGCTGCAGGCCTACCAGGACGCGCGCCGCAAGCTGGTCGAGGAGCTGGGCATCGAGCCGGGCGAGCGCTTGCGCGATCTCGAACGGGGGATCCTCGCCCAGGATCCCGCCCTCGCGCTACCGGTGTTGGCGGTTGTCGAGCAACCGGCCGAGCAACCGCCCGCGCCCGCGGCCGCGGCTCCGGTCGACACCGCCGGCGCGCGCCGGCTCGTGAGCATCGTGTTCGCCGACCTGGTCGGGTCGACCGGGCTCGGCGAGCGGCTCGACCCGGAGTCGATGCACGCCCTGCTCGACCGCTACATGGAGGTCTGCAGCGCGGTGATCGAGCGGCACGGCGGCACGGTGGAAGGGTTCATCGGCGACGCCGTGGTGGGGGTGTTCGGCCTGGCCGAGCTCCACGAGGACGACGCGCTGCGAGCCGTGCGGGCGGCCGTCGAGCTGCGCGAGGCCGGCGCGGCGCTGAGCGCGGAGCTGGAGCGCGACCGCGGAGTCGGGATCGGCATGAAGTTCGGCGTGGAGTCCGGCGAGGTGTTCCTCAGCGCCGGGGCGCGCCGCTCGCCGTTCGCCGCCGGCGACGCCTTCAACGTGGCATCACGGCTGGAGGGACAGGCGCCGGAGGGCGAGATCCTGCTCGGAGAGAACACCTACCCGCTGGTGCGCGACCACGTGTCCGCCGAGCCGCTCGAGCCGCTGGCGCTGAAGGGGCGCACGGCCAAGGTGCAGGCCTGGCGATTGCTCGGCCTGGAGCTCGAGCAGCAGCCGCGCTCCCCCGAGAGCCCGTTCGTGGGCCGCGAGCGCGAGCTCGACCAGCTGACGGCGATCTTCGGCCAGGCGCGCGACGAGCAGCGCTGCCACGCCGTGACCGTCGTCGGCCCTGCCGGGATCGGCAAGTCGCGCGTGGTGGAGGAGCTGGTGGCCCGGCTCGGCGGCCACGCCACGGTCGCGGTCGGGCGCTGCCAGTCCTATGGCGAGGGTGTCGGCTACCGCCCGCTGGCCGAGATCGTCGAGCAGCTGAGCGGCGGCGATCCGCGCGAGCGCGTGGCGGACCTGCTCGACGGCGACGAGCCCGTGGCCCGGCTGGTCCTGAGCGCGATCGGCCTGTCCGAAGGCGTCGCGCAGCCCGAGGAGACCTCCTGGGCGGTGCGCAGGCTGTTCGAGTCGGGCCGCCTCCGAGCGGCCGCTGGTGGTGGTCGTCGAGGACGTGCACTGGGCCGAGCCGACGCTGCTGGACCTGCTCGAGTACCTCGTGGCGTTCTCCAGCGGGCACCCGATCCTGCTCATCTGCATCGCCCGGCCCGAGTTCGCCCAGGTCCGCCCCGCCTGGCTGGCGCCCCAGCCCAACCGATCGGTGACCGTGCTCGCGGCGCTCTCGGACGCCGAAGCGCGTGCAACTCGTGGAGAGCGCCGGGACGGCGGCCCGCCGTGGCCGCGCGGATCGTGGACACGGCCGAGGGCAACCCGCTCTTCCTGGAACAGCTGGTGGCAGTGGGAGCGGAGTCCGGCGGCGCCGCGCTCCCGTCGACGATCCAGGCGGTGCTAGCCGCGCGCATCGACCGCCTGGAGCCGGGCGAGCGCGCCGTGCTCGAGCTGGCGTCCGTCCAGGGCCGCAGCTTCTACGTCGGCGCGCTGACCGAGCTGCTCGATGAGGACGATCGGGCGAGGGCCTCGACGCACCTGGTCTCGCTGGTGGCGCAGCAGCTGATCCGCTCCGATCGGTCCGACCTTGCGGGCCAGGACGCGTTCCGGTTCGCGCACGCGCTGATTCGCGAGGCCGCCTACCAGGGGCTGCCCAAGCAGCGCCGAGCGGAGCTGCACGAGCGGGTGGCCCGCCGGCTCGAGCAGTGGCCGGGCGTCCCGGACGAGACGATCGGGCACCACCTCGCCGAGGCCTACCGCCTGCTCGCCGACCTCGGCCCCGTCGGCGAGCGCGAGCGCGCCCTCGCCGCGACGGCGGTCGAACGCCTCGACGCGGCGGCCGCGCGCGGCGCTCCTGCGCGGAGACCCTCCCGCGGGAGCGCGCCTGCTGGAGCGAGCGGCCGGGTTGATGTCGCACGACGATCCGGCGCGCACCGCGCTGCTGCCGCGCCTCGGCGCCGCGCTGCTGGAGGCCGGGCGCCTCGCGGACGCCGAGGCCGTCCTCACCGAAGCGATCGAACGCGCTCGCGGCGACGGCCTGCTGGAGGCACGCGCACGCGTGGAACGCCAGCTGGTGCGCCTCCAGGCCGGGTCGACAGCGCCGATCGCCGAGACCAACGAGATCGCGGACTCCGCACTGGAGGTGTTCGAGGCGCACGGCGACGCGCTCGGCCAGTGTCGCGCCCTATGGCTGCGGGCGCTGCACGCGTTGGTCGAGGGCAACCTGGCGCGGGCCGACGAGGACTGGGAGCGCGCGGCCGAGCACGCCCGTCAGGCGGACGATCAGCCGGCGCTCTTCGAGATCCTCGGCTGGCGCGCCTCGGCGGCTCTGTTCGGCCCCACGCCGGTGTCCGAGGGGATCGCGCGCTGCCGGGAGATCCAGGAGCAGGTTGGAAGCAGCGCCGTCGCCGTGGCCCGCACGTCCAGGCCGATGGCCGCGCTGCAGGCGATGGCCGGAGACCTGGAGGAGGCGGACCGCCTGGTTCGCGCCGGCGACGAGCTGCTCGGGGAGCTGGGCGGGCTTCACCTGGCGGTTCCGCAGGAGGAGGCGATGGTGGAGATGCTCGCCGACCGGCCGGGGGCGGCCGAGGCCAGGCTGCGGCGCGGCTACGAGGCGCTGGAGGCGATGGGCGAGAAGGCCCTGCTCGCCACCACCGCCGCGATGCTCGCGCAGGCGCTCTACGCCCAGGCGCGCCACGATGAGGCCGCCGAGCTCTGCCGGGTGAGCGAGGAGGCGGCCGCCGAGGAGGACGTGTCGGCGCAGGTCGGCTGGCGGGCCGTGCGGGCGAAGCTGCTGGCCCGGGAGGGCCGCGCCGAGGAGGGCCAGGCGCTGGCTGAGGAAGCCGTCCGGCTGGCCGAGCGGACCGACTTCCTGACCCTCCACGCCGAGGCGCTGCTCGACCTCGGCGAGGTGCTCGATGCGGGCGGCCGGGCGGAGGAGGCCGACGCGGCTGTGCAGGTGGCGCTCGAGCTCTACGAGCGCAAGGGCGACGTGGTGTCGAGCGAGCGCACGCGCTCTCGTCTCGAAGGCAACCAACCAGCGGAGGTTGACGATGGTCAGGTTCACGACGGCGAGCATCAGTGACGGGACCCTGCAGGTGAGAGGGCCCGCGGACGGCGACCCCGGGATGGAGGTCAAGCACCTGCGCTTCACGATCGCCCAGGGGGTCGCGATGGTGGAGGACGAGGCCAACGTGTCGGGCGGCGAATGGGCCGGAACGACGTCAGCCGGCGGCCTTCAGCCCGGACCCGCGCGTCGGGATCGGCCTGGCGGTCCTTTTCAACGCCGCCTCGCCGGGCAGCTACGAGACGCGCACCTGGGCGGAGCCGATCACCGTGACTTAGCCCGATGAGTTCGCGCGCGTAGCCTGGTCTCTGTACGCAGGGACCGAATGCCTACGTCACGCTCCATACAGCGCACGTACCTCCTGCTGATGCTGGGGAACACGCTCGCTGCGTCGTTCATCTGGGGGATCAACACGATCTTCCTGCTCGACGCCGGGCTGTCGAACTTCGGGGCCTTCGCGGCCAACGCGTTCTTCACCGTGGGCATGGTCGTGTTCGAGGTGCCGACCGGGATCGTGGCCGACACGATCGGCCGCCGCGCCTCCTACCTGCTCGGGACGGTGACTCTGACCGTCTCGACCCTCCTCTACGTGCTGCTCTGGCATCTCGAGGCGCCGCTCTGGGAGTGGGCGATCGCGTCGATGCTGCTCGGGCTCGGCTTCACCTTCTTCTCGGGCGCGGTCGAGGCCTGGCTCGTGGACGCCCTCGCGGCCACCGGCTTCACCGGCGAGATCGAGTCCGTGTTCGGCCGCGGGCAGGTCGTCACCGGCGCCGGGATGCTGGCCGGCTCGGTCGCAGGCGGCTTCGTGGCCGCCCAGGTCAGCCTCGGAGCCCCGTTCGTGCTGCGCGGCGCGGTGCTCCTCGTGATGTTCGTCGTCGCCTTCAGGCTCATGCACGACGTGGGCTTCACGCCCGAGAAGGGCGGCCGGCCGCTGGCCGAGATGCGCAAGATCGCCGCCGCCTCGATCGAGTACGGCTGGCGGGTGCCCGCGGTGAAATGGCTGATGGTCGAGTCGCTGTTCACCGGCGGCGTGGGCATCTACGCCTTCTACGCGCTCCAGCCCTACCTGCTCGAGCTGTACGGCGACCCCAAGGCGTACCAGGTCGCCGGCCTGGTGGCCGCCGTGGTGGCCGGCGCTCAGATCGTCGGCGGGATGGCTGCCTCGCGCATCCGTCGCCGATTCGAGCGCCGCACCTCGGCCCTGCTGCTGATCGCCGCCCTGAACGTCGCCACGCTGGCGCTGATCGGCCTCGTCGACAGCTTCGCGGGCGTGCTCGCCCTGGTGGTCGTATGGGGCCTGCTGTTCGCGGCGACCATGCCGATCCGGCAGGCCTACATCAACGGCCTGATCCCGTCACGTCAACGGGCGACGATCCTCTCCTTCGACTCGATGATGAGCTCCACCGGCGGGGTCTGGACCCAGCCGGTGCTGGGCCGCTCGGCCGACGTCTGGGGCTACGGGCCGTCCTACCTGATCGGGGCCGGGATCTCGACCTTGGCGCTGCCGTTCCTGCTGCTGTCGCGGCGCCAGAACGCGGCGGCGGACACGGTGCAGCCGACCGAGGCCGCCGCGGCGGCGCAGCCGGCCTAGAACAGGTTGTCGCGGACGGCCGCGCCCCACCCGGTGGGGGTCGCGCTATCCGCGCCGGTCATCGCGTTGGCGTCGAACCACGGGCCGAACAGGAACGCCGCCGCGCCCACGTAGTTGGGCTGCGCGGCGAACCGGTTCGAGAAGAAGCGTCGCGGCCGCCGCCGACCAGGCGCTGTTGACGCTCGACGGGTCGCCGTTGTAGTTGCCGAACTCGGTCTCGAAGATCAGGTGCTTGGTCTGCGCGCCCCCCGCGGCGGCGCTCCAGGCGCCGGCGTTCCACGCCTTGCCCGCGTACTCGTTCGCGTAGTCGTGCTTGGCGAAAGCCAGCTGCTGCGTGCCCATGCCGGCCCGCGCGGCGTCGTAGGCCTCGAGAGCGGAGTAGCGGGCGTCGTCGTAGCCCTGCCCGCCCGTGCCCGAGTTGGCCCACCAGATCGGGTCGATCACCAGCAGGCCCTTGTAGCGGATCGTCTCTCGGAAGTACTTGATGGACGCCTGCATGTTGGCCTCCCACTGCGACCAGCTGACGCCGTTGGGCTCGTTGGTCACCTCGTAGACCACCATCGGGTCGTCGCCGAGCGCCGCGTGGATGTCGGCGAACATCTGATGCACCCGAGCGCCGTTGCCGGCCCAACCCGCGTCGGAGTGGGCGCCGTCGAGCGCGTCCCACGAGCAGACCAGGAAGTACATCCCCTGCCCCACGACCGCGTCGCGCCAGTCCTTGACGCGCTGGACGATCTGGGCCCGGGTCAGGTTGCCCGTGGCGCCGCTGGGAGCCGAGTTGTAGTCGTCGGCGAGCACCCGGAAGCGCACCAGGTTGGCTCCCCACGACCTGACCGTGCTCGCCACCTTCGCGCGGTTCGCGTACTGGCTCGCGCCGAAGCTCGTGGTGATCGAGTCCTGGAGCCCCCAGACGTTCACCCCCTTCAGCTGCAGGCGAGACCCGCCCGCGCGCAGCGTCGTCGGCGAGCCCGTGCACCACGACCGGCGTGCGGCTGCCGCCGGTGGAGAAGCCCGTGGCCGTGGAGTACACCAGCGGCCCTGCGCCGGGCGGGTCCACGCCGACCCTGAACTCGTAGGCGACCCCGGGCCGCAGCCCGTCGACCGGCTCGGAGATCGGCATGGTCGCCGTCGGCCCGTTGGGGGAGACCCCGCGCGGGCACGAGATGGTCTGCTCCGCGCCGACGAGCCTCCACTGCGACGTGCCCGCCTCGCGCAGCTCCCACCAGACCGGCCCGTAGGGAGCGGAGCCGCAGCTGACCTGCGCGTTGAGCGTCGCGGACGAGGCGGTGACGTTCGTGGCCGGCTTGGTCTGCATCGTGCAGCCCGCCGTCAGGGAGACGAGCGCAAGCGCGAGCAGGGTCTTTGTCCGAATCCGTGCGATCTCGAGGTCATCGTCGGGCGGGAGGCGCGGCGATATTAAGCGCGGGCGGTCGTGTGCATACCCGGTAGCTTTGCCCGCTGCCGCCGGCGAGGTGCTGGCCCGCGCTAACTCCTAACGGACCGGCTCGTAGACGAGGATCGCCACGCCGTCACCCACGATGCTCGAGTCGGTGAGCCGAAGGGTCTTCTTGTCGGCGGTGGCGCCGAACAGCTGCTTGCCTGTCCCAAGGACAACCGGGAACACCATCAGTCGCAGCTCGTCGACGAGATCCTGGTCGAGCAGCGCCTGCACGAGCTGGGGGCTGCCGTGCACGACGACATCGCCGTCGTGCTCGTCGCGCAGCTTCGCGACGGCCTCCCCGAGGTCCCCTTCGAGCACCGTCGAGTTCGTCCACTCCGGATCCTTGAGGGTCGAGGAGACGACGTACTTGGGCATGTTGTTGAACTTGTCGGCGAACTCGCCGTCGCGGGACGGCCACGCGTCGAAGAACCCCTGGTAGGTCACCCGGCCCAGCAGCAGGGCATCGGACGCGCGCGTCTCGTCGAGCTTGAACTTGTCGCCCTCCTCGCCGCGGCTGAACTCGAAGCTCCAGCCGCCGTACTTGTAGTCCTCGGCTCCGCCCGGGTCCTCCACGACTCCATCCAGCGAGACGAACTCGGTCACGACGATCCTGCCCATGGGGTGTGTCCTTTCTGACGGATACTATTCAAGTCATCGCTTGGTCAAGCGCCACATTGAATAGCACATTTGCCGCGCTGGCGGATCCCACGCGGCGCGCGATCCTCGGGCGCCTGGCTGAGGGCGAGGCCACCGTCAAAGAGCTGGCCGAGCCGTTTCCGATCACCGTGCAGGCGGTGTCCCAGCACCTGAAGGTGCTCGAGCAGGCCGGGCTGATCACCCGCGGCCGGCGCGCGCAGCTGCGGCCGTCCCGGATCGACGGCGCCGCGCTGAAGGATGCGGCCGATTGGCTCGGGGGGTACCGTCGCTTCTGGGACGGCAGCTTCGAGGCGCTCGAGGCACGCCTGACAAAGGATGACTGACGGCATCGAGATCACGCGCGTCTTCGACGCCCCGCGCGAGCGAGTCTGGCGGGAGTGGACCGAGCCCGAGCGCTTCGCGGACTGGTTCGGGGGCGCCGAGGCCGACGTGCCGGTGGCCACGGTGTCCATGGACGTGCGGGAGGGCGGCGCCTGGCGGGCGACGATGTTCTTCGGCCCCCACCGCCGCGAGTCCAACTGGCACGGCGAGTATCGCGAGGTGATTGCGCCCGAGCGGCTGGTGCTCACGTTCTCCGACGAGCCCGACACCGATCGCTACGCATTGGTCACCGTGGTGCTCACGGACCTGGGCGACGACCGCACCGAGATGCACTTCCAGCAGCGCGACGACAGGCCCCCCGAGCAGTACGAGGCCACCACCAAGGGCTGGGGCAAGTTCTTCGACCGGATGGCGGAGCGGCTGGCGAGCGGCTAGCGCTCGCCCACGTCCTCGCTCAGCACCGGCTTGACGTCGACGATCGGCGTCCCGTCCAGGGCCTCCAGGTTGCGCACCTGAACGCGCGCGCCCTCGATCGACACGACTTCCACGCGGTGCAGCCCGATCGGGTTGGGCCGGTCGGGAGAGCGCGTGTTGAACACGCCCTGCGGCTCGCGCGAAGGATCGCTGCGTGGGTGCACCCGCAGCACGTCGCGGCTGGCCCGATCGAACCACGTAAGAACGATCAGATCGTCGCCGGGCTCGATCCCCTGGAGGCCGTCGAGGACGCTCGGCTCGAAACGCAGCCAGGCGTCCGGGGCTCCCTCGTCGCCCTGCTTCGGCGCCGACTCGCGGTCGGTCAGCGGCGACTCGACCACTCCGATCGGCGTGATCTCCAGGCTCATGGCGCCGTGCCCGCCACGGCCCAGGCACGCGCGGTCAGCTCGAAGGGCTCGTCGCCGACTCCCAGCCGGCTTCGGTAGGCGTCACGCAGCTCCGCCTGGCGCTCGCCGTCGAGCGACTTGCAGAACGCCCCCGATGGTGCGATGCCGGTTGGCAGCGGCGACCAGAGGTCTTCGAAGCCCGAGTAGGCGGCGCTCACGACGAGCGGGCCGGAGCGGACGTCGCGCAAGCCAGCCGAGTGCCACAGCTCACCGAGCTCGCCGTCGGCGCACCACGGCATCACCACGCCCTCGTCGACCGCCGCGGCGCGCTCTGGGTCGACCTCGCGCGCGGCGTCCCAGAAGGCGCGCAGCAAGGTCATCTCGCCCGCGTAATCCCAGACACAGGAGGCAACGACCCCGCCCGGGCGGGTCACGCGCTCCATCTCGCGCACCCCGGCCTCGGCGTCGCCCATGAAGTTCACGACCAGCTGCGACAGCGTCACGTCGAACGCGGCGTCGGCGAATGGCAGCGCCTCGGCGCTCGCCGACACCACCTTCACTCCCGGCAGACGAGACCGGCACGCCTGCGCGAACGGCTCCGACGGCTCCGCGGCCGCGACGCTCGCCGCCCCGAGTCGCTCGGCCAGCACCGCCGTCAGCGCGCCCGGCCCGCAGCCGACGTCGAGCGCCGTCATGCCCGGCTCGACGCCCGCGAAGTCGGCCATCGCCGACCGAGCGCCGTCGTGTAGCGGCCGACGTGGCGGTCGTAGGCGTCAGCCGCGGCGCGGAAGGTCTCGGCGCCCGGAGACACGCTCAGCCGACTGCGCGGATGATCTCCCGCACGTGCCGGTCATCGGTGCCGCAGCAGCCGCCCAAGACGGTGAGCTTCGGGAGCTTGGCGCGCAGCTCTGCGTGACGCGCGCCGAGGTCGACCGGATCGCCCTGGTCGAGCTCCTCGGCCTCGTCCAGCTCCGCGTGGCTCTTGCTCGAGGCGTTGGCGCGCAACCCGCGAATCCGTCCCGGCCAGGCCGCCTCGGTGTCGAGCACGGCCTCGAAGTGGGTCGGGTGGGCGCAGTTGATCATGTAGTAGGCGGGCGGCGCGGCCGCGTCCACCTGCTCGATCGCTTCGCCGAGCGGCTGTCCGCTCGGTAGGCGACCGTCCGTCTCGAGCGTGAACGAGATGACGGCGGGCAGCCCGGCCTCGACGCGCGGCGCGAGCCTACCCCGATCGCCTCGTCCGCGTACGTCAGGGTCATCGCGTTGACCATGTCCGCCGCCGTGTCGGCGAATGTGGCGATCTGGGTCGAGTGGTAGTCCTGCGCCTCGGCAGCCGTGAGCTTTGCGGTCGGGTTGTAGCCGTCGTCCTGGGGTCCGATGCAGCCGCTGATCACCGCCGGGACGCCCGCCTCGTCACGGAGCTCCTCCATCAGCGCGATCGCCTTGCGGTTGAGCTGATCGAGCTCCTGCTCGGACACGCCGAGCTCGGCGGCCCAGCGCGGGCTGGCGCGCCACGTCGGGGCCTCGAGGACGATGCCGATGCCTCGCTCGACCGCGAGTTCGACGTACGACCTGTAGTAGCGACGCAACTCGTCCGTGCCCTCCTCGTCCCTGAGCAGGACGAAGGCTGCAAAGCCGGGCAGATCGAGTCCCTGATGGAAGATCAGCGTGGTCTCCAGGCCGCCATCGGTGACCCAGAGGCCTCCGTCGAGTTGAGGTAGCGCCACTAGGCGTCAAGGCTACTGCCCGGCCCCCGCCATCGGCACGAGATCCGGGCGGCTTCACCGTGGTACGGGACAATTCGACGATGGAGGCCATCGCCCTCACCGACGAGGATCGGGCGATCCTTGCGCTCGAGAGCGCCGCCGTCGCCGGTCACACCTGCAAGGTGGTGCTGATCGGAGCCGGAGCACCGAGCGCGGACGACCTGCGCGCGTCGATCTCGCGGCGGCTGGAGGTGGCGCCCGCGCTGACCCGCCGGCTCTCCGGGCCGCCGGCGCGACCGGTCTGGATCGACGACGAGAGCTTCGACATCGAGGCGCACGTCGTGCCGGTGCAGGTGGACCCGTGTGACGACGCGGCGATGCGAGCCGAGGTGGCGCGCCTGTTCGGGGAGCGCCTGGACAGATCGCGGCCGCTGTGGCGCATCGACGTGGTCCCTCGCGCCGCCGGGGTGGCGTTGGTCTGGCGCATCCATCACGCCCTTGCGGACGGCGCGATGGCCATGCATCTCGCCGACGCCGTGCTGTGGGACCCCGACCGCGCGACAGCCCCGCCCCGCGCGCCGCGGCGCACGCCGGCGACGCCGGCCGCCACCGGCGCCTCGGCGCGTTCGTCCGGCACGAAGTGGCGCTGACGTCGGGGCGCTCGCCGTTCGACGGGACGATCGGCTCCGATCGCGAGGTGGCCTTCGCCCGTGCCCCGCTGCGGGAGCTGCACGACGCGGCGCGGCAGCTCGCCGACGCGAGCGTCAACGACGCCGTGCTGACCGTGGTGGCGGGCGGGCTGCGCGCCTGGATCCAGCACCGCCACGGCCGCCTCGAGCGCCTGCGCGTGAAGATCCCGGTGAGCCTTCACGACCCCACCGACGGCCTCGCCAATCGCGACTCCTTCTTCACCCTGGAGCTGCCGCTCGACGAGGCCGACCCGGTCGCCCGCCTGGCCGCCGTGCGCGCCGCCACCGCCGTGCGCAAGGCGGATCACGATGCCGAGACACTCGACGCGCTGCTGGGCGACCTGGCGCGCGTGGCGCCTCAGCTCGAGCACTTCTGCCGGCGACTGGAGGCCAGCCCCCGCACGTTCGCGCTGAACGTGTCGAACGTGCCCGGCCCGGCTCGGCCCGTCAGCGTGCTGGGTGCGCCCGTCGAGGCGGCCTACTCGATCGCGGAGATCGGCGAGCGGCACGCGTTGCGGATCGCCGTCGTGTCGCTCGCGGGCCGGCTGTACTTCGGCTTCTGCGCCGATCCGAGCATCGTCGGCGACATCGACGTGCTGGCGCGGGGCGTGGAGGCCGAGACGGCCGCTCTGCTGGCGGCCGCGCGCTAGCTTCACGGCGCATGCCCATCGGCGCCGAACGCGTCCTCAGCCAGCGCGAGCTCAACCGCGCCGTGCTCGCCCGGCAGCTGCTGCTCGAGCGCCGCCGCGACTCGCTGCCCCGGGCGCTGGAGCGGGTCGGCGGCCTGCAGGCGCAGTACGCGCCGTCCATGTACGTCGGGCTGTGGTCGCGCCTGGCGAGCTTCGAGCGCGACCAGCTCACGCGCGCCCTCGAGCGCCGCTCGGTCGTCCAGGCCACGCTGATGCGCGTGACGATCCACCTCGTGTCCGCGGCCGACTACTGGCCGCTCACGATCGCCGTGCGGGCGGCGCGGCGCGAGAGCTGGATGCGGGCGCGACCGGAGCTGTCCGAAGACCAGCTGCGGGCCGCCGCCGAGAGAGCGAAGCGCCGGCTCGCGGACGGGCCGCTGGCCCGATCCGAGCTGATCGAGGACATGGACGCGCGGACCTTCAACGGGATCGGGATGTGGCTCGACCTGGTGCGCGTGCCCCCCGCCGGCACGTGGGAGCGCCGACGCGCCGACATCTATGCCACGGCCGAGAGCTGGCTCGGCCCGCCGTCGGTCACGCCCGCGGAGGGGCTCGAGCTGCTGATCCGGCGCTACCTCCAGGGCTTCGGCCCGGCCGCCCCCGCAAACATCGCCAACTGGGCCGGCCTGCCGCCGCGCGAGGTGAACGACGCGGTCGAGCGCCTCGAGCTACGCCGCTTTCGCGACGAGGCGGGTGGGCCGCTCGTCGACCTGCCCCGGCTGGCCCTGCCGGCGGCCGACACGCCCGCCCCGGTGCGCTTCCTGCCGACGTGGGACGCCACGCTGCTCGTGCACTGCCGCCGGGCGCTGATCCTGCCCGAGGAGCTCCGGCCCAAGGTCTTCCACACGAAGACTCCGCAGTCGGTTCCCACCTTCCTGGTGGACGGCGCCGTGGCCGGCACGTGGCGTCACGAGCGCGGTCGCGTGGAGCTGCGGCCGTTCGTGAAGCTCGGCCGCGCCGAGCGCGAGCAGCTCGACGAGGAGGGGCAGCGGCTCGCCGCGTTCCACGTGTAACCGCGGCCCGACCAGGGGGATAGGTCGGGCATGACCGAGACGGTCGACGAGCTCCGCAGCCTGGCCCGTGTCGGCTTTCGGGAGCTCAGCGACGGGGCCGCCGGGCTGTACGGCTTCCACCGCGCGATCGCGGCGCGCGCCTTCGCCGCCACCGGGCCCGGCGGTGCTCCGGCCCGCGCCCTGCACGACGCGATCTCACCGCGCGCCTACGCGGGCGTCGCGGGCGCGTTTCGCCTGATCGGAGCGGTCGCCGACGCCGGTCTGGGGCGACGCCGGGTGGACGACGGCCGGGCGCTCTCCAGCTCGCCCCGCGGCGCGCTTGTCGTCGGGGCCCTCACCGGGCTGATCGGCGACCGCCTCGAGAGCGAGCGCAGCGACCTGCACGAGCCGATGGCCGCCCGGCTCGGCGGTAGGGCGATCGCACTCGACCCGACGGCGCTGCGGGCCGCCTACCCGGACGCCACCGGCCGGATCGTGGTGTTCCTGCACGGGCTGATGGAGAGCGAGTTCTCGTGGCGGGCGGGCGCCGGGCCGGACGGCTCGACCTACGGCAGCCGGCTGCGCGAGGAGCTCGGCCTCACGCCGGTCGAGCTGCGCTACAACACCGGCCGCCACATCTCCCACAACGGCCTGGAGCTCGCTGACCTGCTCGAGGGTCTGGTGGCCGGCTGGCCGGTGGAGGTGGAGCGGGTCGCCCTGGTCGGGCATTCCATGGGCGGGCTGGTGGCGAGGTCGGCCTGCCACCAAGCGGCGGAGCGCGGCGACGACTGGGTCGGGCGCGTGCACCACGTGGTCTCGCTCGGGTCGCCGCACATGGGCGCGCCACTGGCGCAGGGCGTGCACTGGGCCAGCGCGGCGCTACACGCCGTGCCCGAGACGCGCCCGCTGGCGTCCTTCCTGCGCCGCCGCAGCGCCGGCATCCGCGACCTGCGCCAGGGCTCGCTGGTCGACGCCGACTGGCGCGATTGCGATCCGGACGCGCTGCGCGCCGAGGCGTGCCAGGAGGTCCCGCTGCTGGAGGGCGCGACGCACTGCTTCGTGGCCGCGACGGTGCTCCCGAACACGCGTCACCCCGTGTCGCGCCTGGTGGGCGACTTCCTCGTGCTCGAGGACAGCGCGTCGGGGCGCAGCCGCACCAGGCGCATCCCGTTCGAGGCCGAGCACGGGCTGGTGATCGGCGGGACCCACCACATCGCCCTGCTCAACCATCCCGAGGTCTACGACCGGCTGCGGGTCTGGCTGGCCGGCTAGCGGCGAGCGAGCGGGGAGGCCGGCGCCGGCCGCAGGAGGGAGAGCGGCCGGCGCCGGCTGTTCGGAGCGGCTCTAGGCGTGCGAGGGACGAGCGCGCAGCAGCGAGCGCAGGCGCTCGCCGAGTCCGCGCCGCTCGCGAGCGCCGTCGTTCAGCTGCTCGGCGCGCAGCTCGAGCAGGGCCACGATCTCGGCGGTCGGCTCGAACGGGTCGGCGATCGGCCGGCCCGAGCCGAGCGGCAGCGCGGCCAGCATGCGCGAGTCGGCCTCGGCCACCAGCGCAGGGCCCCGTGGTGGGGTCGCGCTGTCCAGCTCTGCCAGCCGGTTGAGCTGGCTGAGGTCTGCAGCAACGGCGTAACGGACGGTGATGTTGGACATTGTGGGCTCCCCGGTGGTTGAGCGTATGACGATGTACTGGTAGCGTAGGACCCACAATGGCCGATTCAATGTCGTACAAGTTGAACTTGTCTGAGCTGAAGCGGGATGGCGAGGTGTCGATCACGCAGCAGCTGGTGGACCTCTTCTCAGCGGCGATCGATGCCGGGCACCTCGAGGCCGGGGCCAAGCTGCCGCCCACGCGCGAGCTGGCGACGGAGGCCGGGGTGAACCATCTGACCGCCGCCCGCGTGTACCGCAAGCTCGCCGAGCTCGGCTACGTGACCGCCCAGGTCGGGCGCGGCACGTTCGTGCGCACGCTCGCGCCCGCGGCCAGCGCCGCCCACGGGGACGACTGGCAGGTCTACACGCTGCCGCCTGACGACATCTCGTACTCGGAGCAGGTGCTTGCCGACACGTTCTCGCTGGCCAACAGCGAGGACGTGATCTCGCTGGCCACGGGCTGGCCGGCGCCGAGCACCTATCCGACCCGCGAGCTGGCCGCGATCGCCGCCGACGTGTTCGAGGAGGTGGGCGGCGAGGCGCTCTCCTACCTGCCGGCCGAGGGGCTGTTCGAGCTGCGCGAGCAGCTGGCCGCGCGTGGCCGCAAGTACGGCTGGGCCGAGGACGCCGACGAGATCGTGATCACCTCCGGCGCCCAGCAGGCGATCGCGCTCACCGCGCGCGCGACGCTCGAGCCGGGCGACGTGGCCGTCGTCGAGTCACCCACTTTCATCGGCATGATGACCGCCCTGCGCGGCACCGGCGCTCGCGTGATCGGCGTGCCCGTGGACGAGAACGGCCTCGACGTGGACACGCTCGAGCGCCTGCTGGCCCGCCACGAGGTGAAGCTGGTCGGCCTGCAGAGCGCGTGCCAGAACCCGACCGGGCGCAGCCTCTCCGATGAGCGCCGGGCACGCCTGGCGGAGCTGGCCGTGGAGCGCAACTTCTTCGTCGTCGAGGACCGCGTGTACGCCGACATGCACTTCGACCGCGAGCTGGTCCGACCGGTGCGCGAGCTGGCGCCGGCGCACGTGATCTACGTGAACTCCCTCTCCAAGGTGGTCGGCGGCGGCCTGCGGCTCGGCTGGGTGGCCGCGCGCGGCCCCGTGCGCGAGCGCATCGCGATGCTGAAGATGGAGGCGGACTTCCACTCGCCGACGCTGATCCAGCACATGGCGGCCCGCTGGCTCGCGACGGAGGCTTACGAGCGCCACGTGGCCGCCACGATCCCCTTCTACCGCGAGCGTCGCGACGCGCTGCTGGCGGCGCTGGAGCGGCACATGCCCGGGGAGTACCAGGCCGACCCACCCGAGGGCGGCCACCACGTGTGGGCGACGCTCACGCGGCCGCTCGACGAGCGCGCCCTGTACGCCGAGGCGGGCCGCTGCGGCGTCATGTTCACGCCGGGCGGGGCCGTGACCGCGGAGCGGCGCTCGCAGACATCGTTCCGGCTGTCCTTCTCGCTGCTCGACCCAGACCAGCTCGACGAGGGCGTGCGTCGGCTGGCGCGGGCGATCCGCGAGGTGCGGCGCCGAGCCCGGCACGCCGTCGCGGCGCCGATCTCATAGAGGCGCGACGCGGACCGTTCTCGTGGCCGTGAGGACCACCGTCGCCGGACCGGCCTTCGCCACGCGGGACTGGGCGATGCTGTTCGGCACCGCGGTGATGTGGGGCGGCTCGTTCCTGTTCATGGACATCGGGCTCGACCACTTCGCCCCGCCGCTGATCGCCTTCGGGCGGATCGCCTTCGGCGCCGCGACCCTGGCGGTCCTGCCGGCTGCGCGCGAGCCCGTCCCGCGTTCGGACTGGGGGCCGATCGCCGTCGTGGGCCTGACCTGGATGGCCGTGCCCTTCCTCCTCCTGGCGATCGCGCAGCAGTGGATCGACACCGGGCTGGCCGGGATGATCAACGCCACCACTCCTCTGTTCACGGCCCTGCTGGGTGCGCTGTTGGTTCGGGCGCTCCCGTCGCGCTTCCAGACCGCCGGATTGGTGCTGGGCTTCCTGGGGGTCGTGGCCATCAGCCTGCCGTCGGTCGACGGCGGCTCGAACCTGCTCGGAGTGCTGCTCGTGCTCTCGGCGGCACTGCTGTATGGCTTCGCCTTCAACCTCGCGGCGCCGCTTCAGCGCCGGCACGGCTCGCTCCCGGTCACCTGGCGGGCGATGCTGGTGGCGGCAGCGGCGCTGCTCCCCGCGGCTGTCGTCGGGGCCATGCACTCGTCGTTCGGCGCCTCCAGCCTGCTCGCGGTCGTGGCTCTCGGCGTCCTGGGGACCGGCTTCGCGTTCGTCTGGTTCAGCACGCTGATCACCCGGGTCGGGCCCTCCCGGGCGGCGGTCGCGATCTACATCGTGCCCGTCGTGGCCGTGGGGCTGGGCGCGCTGTTCCTGGACGAGCGCGTGCACGTGGCGGCCCTGTTCGGCACCGCTCTCGTGCTGGCCGGCGCGTACATGACGAGCCGGCCTACGTAGACGCGCCCGGGGCGACCTTCTCCCAGGCCTGGGCGAGCGCGCGCAGGTCCTCGGCCGAGAGGCTGCCGAGGAAGCGCTGGCGCACGCCCTCCAGATGGGTGCGCCGCGCCCGCTGGAACAGCTTGCGGCCCTTGCCGGTGATAGCGGCGTTGTATCCGCGGGCGTCGTCCGGGCAGCGCTCGCGCCGCAGCAGCCCGTCGCGCTCCATGCGGTCGACGAGGCGCGTCAGGCCGCTGCGGCTCAGCAACACGCCCTCCGCCAGCTCGGACATGCGCAGGCGGCCGTCGGGCGCGTCCGCGAGGAAGAGCAGCACCTCGTAGGACGACAGCGGCAGGGCGTGGGCGCGGACGAGCTCGGCGTCGAGCGCCTTCGTCATCCCCGCATGTACGCGCAGCAGGCCGCGCCACGCGCCCAGCTCCTCGCGCGTGAGCAGCACGGGTGCCTCGGCGCTAAGGTAGTTGCTCACACAATGAGTTTAGCCCAGCGACTCCGACCGGCCGAAGGCGATCCCGAGGGCGCCCTGGTTCTGCTCCACGGCCGCGGCACCGACGAGAACGACCTGTTCCCGCTGCTCGACGAGCTCGATCCGGACCGGCGGCTGCTCGGCGCGACGGCGCGCGGGCCCCTGTCGTTGCCGCCGGGCGGCTCGCACTGGTACGTGATCCGGCAGGTCGGCTCCCCCGACCCTGAGACCTTCCACGCGACCTATGCGCTCGCCGGCGGCTGGCTCGACGGCCTGCTCGCCGAGCACGGCATCCCGCCGGAGCGCGCCATCCTCGGCGGCTTCTCGCAGGGCGCGGCGATGACCCACGCGCTGGGCCTCGGTGCCGGTCGCCCGCGGCTCGCCGGGCTGATCACCCTCAGCGGCTTCATCCCCCAGGTGGAGGGATTCGAGCTTGGCGACGTGACCGGCCTGCCGGTGGCGATCGGCCATGGCATCTACGACCCGGTGATCAGCGTCGAGTTCGGCCGCGAGGCGCGGGATCGGCTGATTGAGGCCGGCGCCGACGTGACCTACCGCGAGTCGCCCATGCCGCACACGATCGACCCGGCCTTCCTGGCCGACCTGCGCGGGTGGGTCAGCGCCCGCGTCCCAGCAGCCGCCTGATCCGGCCGGACAACGTCACCGGGTGCGCAGCGCGTCGAGCTGGGCGGGCGTGTCCACGTCCTCGCCGCCGCCCAGGTCTTCGCAGGGCACCTCGCGCGTGGGCACGCTCAGCAGCACGTTGCGCGCGCCGTGGTCGCCCGTCACATCGCGCATCCGGTCGAACAGCCGTCGCTCCAGCAGCACCGGGTGGCCCGGGTCGCCGGCGTAGGTGGCGCGCACCGCGTCGATGCCATCTGCGCGGGCGTCGATCACGCGCCGGATCGCCTCGGTCGACAGGCGCGGCTGGTCGCCGAGCGTGATCACCACGGCCTCGCAGTCGGAGAGCTCGGCCAGCCCGCATGCGAGCGACGCCGACTGGCCCTCGTCCCAGCGCTCGCAGACAATCAGGTCGGCGCCCTGCGGATCGATGCGCCCGGCGATCTCGGCGGCGCTCGCGCCCAGCATCACCACCACGCGACCGACGGGCGACTCGGTCATCGTCTGGATCGCGTGCTCGAGCAGCGGCCGCCCGTCCAGCTCGACCAGCTGCTTGGGGCGCCCGAAGCGGAGGGCCGCCCCCGCCGCGAGCACCAGCCCGCCGATCACGCGCCCACCTCGTAGATGCCGTCCACGACGTCCTTCACGGCCCCTCCTCTCTGCGCAGCCTTCCCATGGAAAGCCGATCCAAAGCGTCGGCCAGCTCCTCCAGGGAGGCAAGCGAGTTGGCGGCCATGAACTCGTCCACGTGCGGCAGCGCCGCACGCATCCCCCGGGTCAGCGGCTGGTAGTCCGGGTGCGCCTTCAGCGGGTTGAGCCAGATCAGCCGGTGCGAGCAGCGCGCCAGGCGCGCGACCTCGCGCTCCAGCTGAGCCGGGTCGCCGCGATCCCAGCCGTCTGAGAGGAGCACCACCACCGCGCCGCGGCCGAGCCGGCGCCCGTGGTCGCGGTTGAGCGTGGCCAGCGCCTCGCCGATGTGGGTCCCGCCCGACCAATCGCGCGCGGCGGCCGCGGCTCGCTCGAGCGCGGCATCCGGGTCGCGCCCCCGGAGCTCGGCGGTGACCCGCGTCAGGCGCGTGCCGAACACGAACGCCTCCACTTGCCGGCGCGCCGCGACGCACGCCTGCATGTACGCGAGCAGCATGCGCGCGTAGGGCTCCATCGAGCCGGACGCGTCGCACACGAGCACCAGCTGTCGCGGTCGCTCGCCGGGCTCGCGCCAGTGGCGCTCGAACGGGGCGCCGGCGGTCCGCATCGAGGCGCGAATGGTGCCGCGCGGGTCCAGCCGCCCGGCCGGCGGGGCCGCGCCCCGGCGGCGCGCTTGGCGGATGCGCCGGCTGGGGCGGGTGGGCGCGACGCCCGCCAGCCTGCGCATCACCTGGCGGGCGCGGCGACGCTCCTCCTCGGTGTAGTCCGCGAAGTCCTTCTCCTGCAGCAGCTCCACCTCCGACCACGCGGAGGGGACGACATCCGCCTCCGTCTCCAGGTCGGGCGGCGGCTCCGGCGCGGGCGACGGCGCCGGCAGGAACCACTCGGCGAACGCGGCGTCGAAGGCGGCCAGGTCCTCGTGGCGCGAGCAGAGCGTGGCGCGCAGCGCGAAGTAGGCGGCCTCGCGGTCGACCGGGTCGACGGCGGACAGCGCGCGGTGCGCCGACAGCAGGTCGCCGACGCCCACCCTCACCCCGGCCGCGCGCATGCTGGCAGCCAGCAATGTGAGCCGCCCGGTCATGCGCGCCCCGACCCGCTCAGGCATCCTGCACGGCTGACGGACTCTCGAGGCTCACTCCGGTCCCGGATGGTATTGCCCGGAACAAGCGGGCATATAGGCTCACTTGTCCATGGAGCCCACGACCCGCCACTTCGACTTCGACGGGCATCGCCTGGTCTACGACGAGTACGGCAGCGGACCGCGCGTGGTGGTGCTCTTGCCGGGCCTGCTGTTCTCGCGCAAGATGCACCGCCCGCTGGCCGAGACGCTCGCCGACCGCGGGCATCGCGTGCTCTGCCTCGACCTGCTCGGCCACGGCGACTCGGATCGCCCACCCGAGATGGTCAACTACGGGATGCTCACGTTCGGCCGCCAGGCGATCGCGCTGCTCGATCACGTGGAGGTCGACCAGGCCGTGATCGGTGGCACCTCCCTGGGCGCCAACGTCAGTCTCGAGGCCGCCGCGGCGGCGCCCGAGCGGGTTCGCGGGCTGCTCGTCGAGATGCCGGTCCTGGACAACGCCCTGCTCGGCTGTGCGATTGCGTTCACGCCGCTGCTGGTGGGGCTCACCTTCGGAGCGCCGGTCGCGCGCCTGATCGGCGGGGTGGCGCGGCTGGCCCCGCACACCGGATCGCTCCTGCCCGACATGATGCTCGACTGGGTCAGCCAGGACCCGAAGCCGTCCGCGTCGGTGCTGCAGGGGCTCTTCTTCGGGCGAGTGGCGCCGCCGTCGGAGGAGCGTCAGGCGATGGATCAGGAGACGCTCGTGATCGGGCACTACCGCGACCCGATCCACCCCTTCTCGGACTCCGACATGCTCGTGCGCGAGCTGCCCAACGCGCGCCTCGTCCAGGCGTCGTCGGTGCTGGAGCTACGGCTCACCCCGGAACGGCTCACCGGGGAGATCGTGCAGTTCGTGGAGCGTTGCTTCAAGCCGAAGTCGCGCAGCGGATCGGGGCGCCGCAGGACGGCGAATCCGGCCCGGCGCGGGTCGCACAAGGCCAGCTAGCCTTCCGCCGCGATGTCCAGTCGCCGAGAGCAGAAGGAGGCTCTGCGCCGCGAGCGCGAGCAGCGCGAGGCCGAGGCGCGGGCGGCCGCCCAGCGCAAGCGCCTGTTCGGGGTCGCGGGCGCCGTGGGCATCGCCGCCGTGGCGGTGGTGGTCCTCGTGGTCGCCGCGGGCGGCGGCGGGGGCAGCGATCCCAAGTCCGCCGGGAACAACTTCCCCAGCGGCGGCTCCGTGTCCAAGCAGAAGGTCTTCGACCTGAGCAAGGCGGCTGCCGCGGCCGGCTGCGAGCTGAAGTCGAACCCGGCGACTTCGCGCGAGCACCTGCAGGACCCCGACCAGAAGGTCAACTACCCGCAGAACCCGCCGACCAGCGGCAAGCACTTCGCGGTCCCGGCCCAGGACGGGCTCTACAACGGCGCGCCGCCGCCCGACACGGCGCTGGTGCACGCGCTCGAGCACGGGCGGGTGATCATCTGGGCCAAGCCGAGCCTGCCGGTGGAGGCACGCAAGCAGCTGCGCGCGCTGTTCGAGGAGGACAGCTACCAGATGCTCGTGGTGCGGCGCCCGGCCATGCCGTACGCCGTGGCGACGACGGCCTGGAGCCACGACCCCACCCCGAACGGCACTGGCCGCACGATGGGCTGCCCCGCGTGGAACGAGAACGTGATCGACGCCATCCGCTCGTTCCGCGACGAGCACCGCTCGGACGGGCCGGAGGACATCCCCTAGCTCCGACCTGCACCGGATCTTGCAACGCCGCATCGGCGCTGCTGGCACCGTGTTCCAAATCTCGTGAGGCTCCTCGCTACAGCAGCGGCGCTGATCTGCGCCGCGGTCGCGCTGCCGGCCTCGGCGACCGCGAAGACCGGGAAGCCGTTCGACTTCGAGCTCGCGCCGCACGCCTCTGCGTCGGCCGCGTCCGCGGGCGCCACGCTGTCACCGCGACTCGCCACGGAGCGTCGATTCAACCTCGTCGGCATGCGCTGGCGCGGGGCCGCCGAGCCGGCGATCTCCATCCGGGTGCGCCGGCCGGGGCGCGGCTGGAGCCGCTGGCAGTCGCTCGCCGCCCACGCCGACCACAATCCCGACCCGGGCCGGGGCGAGCGGATGGCCGCCTCCTCCGACCCGCTCTGGGTGGGCTCGGCGGACGCGGTCCAGTACCGGATGAGCAGGCGCGTGGCCGGCCTGCGGCTGCACTTCGTGAACGTGGGGCGTTACGCGCACGCGCGCGTCCGAGCCGCCCAGGACCCCGAGCCCGACTTCGTCAGCCGCTCGGAGTGGGGTGCCAGCCAATGCCCGCCGCGTCAGAAGCCGCTCTACGGACAGGTGAAGGCGGTGATCGTGCACCACACGGTCTCGCTGAACGACTACACGCCAGAAGAGGCGCCCGCGATCGTGCTCGCCATCTGCCGCTACCACCGCAACTCGAACGGGTGGAACGACATCGGCTACAACGCGCTCGTCGACAAGTACGGCGTGCTCTACGAGGGCCGCGCCGGCGGGCTCGACCGCCCCGTGGTCGGGGCCCAGGCCCAGGGGTTCAACTCGGAGACGGCCGGGATCGCGAGCATCGCCGACCACACCACCGTCGAGGCGACGCCGGAGACCCTGACGGCGATGGCGAGCTACATCCGCTGGAAGCTGGCCGTGCACCTGCAGCCGCTGTCGGGCAAGGTGACGCTCACCAGCGCTGGCGGGTCGGAGAGCCGTTACGGGGCGGGAGCGCGCGTGACCGTCGACCGCGTGCTCGGGCACCGCGACGTCGGGCGCACGGCCTGTCCCGGCGAGCTGCTCTATCCGCAGCTGGACCAGCTGCGGGGCATGGTGGCGAGCGGGCTCGGCTTCCAGCCGACCTACACCGCGCGGCTGAGCGCCGCGCTCGCCCACCACTCGATCGACTACGGCGAGGACGTGCCGGTCACCGGGGTGCTGACGGGGCCCGACGGCCTGCCGCTGCCGAGCGCGCCCGTCGAGGTGCAGACCAACGCGGACGGGCGCTGGGTGACCTCGGAGAACCTGACCACGGCGGCCGACGGGACCTTCGCCGGCGAGCTGCACCCGCGCAAGCGCATGTACGTGCGCCTGCGCTTCCCCGGCCAGGCCGAGCTGCGCGGGACGACCTCGGCACGGCTGCTGCTGCGGCTGCGGCCCGTGATCGCGCTGCGCCACCCAGCCAGTCGCGGTCGCCGGGGAGTGCGCGTGCCGGTGGCCGGAAGCGTCGGGCCGCGCAAGCGGTGGGTCCGCGTGCTGCTCCAGCAGAGGGTGCACGGGCGCTACCGGACGGTGGGCACGCGGGCGGTGCGGACGCGCAAGGGGCGCTTCGCGTCGTCGTTCGTGCCCGCGTTCCGCGCCTTGTACCGCTACGCCGTGGTCGTGAACTCGGACGAGGACACGGACCGGGGGTCCACGGGCTGGCGGGCCCTGCGGGTGCGGTGAGCCCTCACCACCCCTGCCGCACGTCGTCCGAGTACAGCCCGTGCCCCGTGACGAGCATCCGCACGGTTCGGGCCAGGATCCGGAGATCCAGGCGCAGCGAGCGGTGCTCCACGTACCAGACGTCCAGCTCGATCCGCTCCGGCCACGGCAGTGACGCGCGGCCGTTGATCTGGGCCCAGCCGGTGATGCCCGGCCGCACCTCCAGCCGGCGCCGCTGGCGCTCGGTGTAGCGGTCCACCTGCTCCTGCACGGTCGGGCGCGGCCCGACGATCGCCATCTGGCCGCGCAGCACGTTGACCAGGTTGGGCAGCTCGTCGAGCGAGAAGCGGCGCAGCAGGCGGCCGGTGCGGGTGATGCGAGGGTCGCCCTCCACCACGTAGATCCCGGCTCCCATCGCCTCCGCGCCCGGGACCATCGTGCGCAGCTTCCAGAGCTCGAAGGGCTCGCCGCCGCGGCCCACGCGCCGTTGGCGGTAGAACACCGGTCCCCGGCTCTCCAGCTTGATCAGGATCGCCGCGAGCGCCAGCAGCGGCGCCGCGAGCACCAGCGCCAGGCTGGCCACAAGCAGGTCCAGGGCACGGCTAGCGTTGGGCCTCACCGATGCAGATCCTCTACCTGCACCAGTTCTTCATCACCCGCGCGGGAGTGGGAGGCACGCGCTCGTACGAGTTCGCGCGCCGCTTCGTCGCGAGTGGGCACCGGGTGCGGATGGTAACCGCCGGGGAGGGCGCCAGCACGGTCGACGGCATCGACGTTGTGGGCGTCCCGGGCGCCTACTCGGACTACATGAGCGCCACCGCGTCCACCGACCGGGACCGCATGGTCGCCTTCGGTCGCTTCGCCGCCGGTGCCACCGCGGCCGCGCTGCGGGGTCCCCGCCCAGACGTGATCTACGCGACCTCCCCGCCGCTGACGATCGCCGCACCCGCCCTGGCGGCCGTCGCGCGCTGGCGCGCTCCGCTCGTGTTCGAGGTGCGCGACCTGTGGCCGGAGGCTCCGATCCAGATGGGTGCCCTGAGCAACCCGCGCCTGCAGCGCCAGGCGCGCTCGCTCGAGCGGCAGGCCTACCAGCGTGCCCGGCGCGTGATCGCCCTCTCCCCCGGCATCCGCGACGGCGTGATCGGTGCCGGCGTGCCGGCCGGGAAGGTGGTGCTGGTGCCGAACGCCTCCGACCTCGACCTGTTCCGCCCATCCCCCCCTCCCGAGCGCTTCCTGGTCAGCTACTTCGGGACCATGGGCGAGGCGAACGACCTGACCCTCGCGATCGAGGCGGCGCGGCTGCTGCCGGACATGCCGTTCGTCCTGATGGGCGACGGCAAGCGCCGCGCCGAGTTGGAGCGCAGCGCCCCACCGAACGTCGAGTTCCCGGGCCCGGCGTCGAGCAAGGAGGAGGTGGCCGCGCTGGCGGCCCGCTCAGGCGCCTGCCTGACCTTCTTCAAGGACGTGCCGGTGCTGGCCACCAACTCCCCCAACAAGCTCTTCGACACGTTCGCGGCGGGGCGTCCGGCGATCGTGAACATGGACGGCTGGATGCGGCAGCTGGTGGAGGACAACGACGCCGGCCTCTACGTGCGGGACGCCGCCGACCTGGTCCAGAAGCTCGCGTGGCTGCGCGCTCACCCGGAGGAGGTCTCGCGCATGGGCCGCAACGGCCGCGACCTGGCTGAGCGCGAGTTCGACCGCGACCTGCTCGCCGGGCGCGTGCTGGACGTGCTCGAAGAGGTGGCGAGCTGACCGCCCTCTCCTACTGCGTCGTGAACACGAACGGCCGCGAGTGGCTGCTGGCCTGCCTGGACGCGATCGAGCGCACCCATCCGCCGGGCGTCTCGTACGAGTTGCTCGTGCTCGACAACGCCTCCGAGGACGGCTCGGCGCAGGCCGTGCGCGAGGGCTACCCGGCGGCGCGCCTGATCGCCCTGGAGCGCCGCACGGGCAAGGCCGAGAACGACACGCGCCTGCTGCGCGCGGCGCGCGGCACCTTCTGCCTGCTGCTCAACGAGGACACCGAGCTGCGCGAGGGGGCCACGCGGGCGCTGCTGGACGCGCTCGAGGGCGACCCGCGCGCCGCGGCGGCCGGCGCGCAGCTGCTGACCAGCGAGGGTGCCCCCACCGCCTGCGCCTGGCGGCTCCCCAACGCCGGCTGGGCGCTCGCCGGCGCCTTCTTCCTCCACGACAGCTACGCGGTGCAGAGCCGCGGCGACTCGGTGCGCCGAGTCGGCTGGGTGCAGTCGAGCGCGATGCTGGTGCGGCGCGAGGCCGCGGAGCAGGTCGACTGGCTCGACCCGGCCTTCTTCGTCTACTCGGACGAGACCGACTTCTGCCGGCGGCTGCGCGACGCCGGCTGGAGCATCCTGTTCGTGCCGGCAGCCGGCGCCGTGCACCACGACCAGCTGTCGACCGACGCCGACGCCATGCGCCGCCGCATCGTCGAGTTCCACCGCGGCCGCGACCTCTATTTCCGCAAGCACCGCATGCCCGTCACGCGTGCGCTCTGGCGAGTCTGCTGGACCTGGGCGTACCTGGTGCGGGCGGTCGCCGCGACGGTCCTGCCGGGCCACAGCCCGCGCCGCTACCTGGCGCATGCCCGCCAGCAGCTGAACCCGGGACACGGCGAGGGCCTGCGCGAGATCGCCGACGAGTACAACCGCCACCGCGCCGACGGCCTGCCGCAGCACTAACCTGCGCCCCGGTGGAGCACGCTGACACCGCCCAACTGGCCGCGGTCGGCGGCGCGCTCGGATCGGTCCTCGTCCTGCTGGCGCGCGGGCGCCTGACGCTGCTGGCCGGCCTGGTCGTGCTCGCCGCCGCCGAGGCCGGCCTGGCGCTCTCGCTCGGCGACGCGTCCCTCAGCAAGCTCACGAGCGCTGCCGGGGCGGGCGCGGCCGTCGCGGGGGTGCTGCTGCTCGGCGGCGCGGCGGCGGTGCTCGCCTGGCGGCCCGCCTGGGTGTCGGTGGCGGTCCTGGCGACGGCTCCGTTCCGGCCCCCGCTCGACTTCTCGGGCTCGAACCGCTTCCTCGTGTCGATCGCCGAGGACGGCCGCCTCGGCCGGCTGTTGCCGCTCTACTTCGTGCTCGCGGCCGCCGCGGCCGCGCTCGGCTGGCGCTCGCTGCGGGGGCGGCCGGTGCGTGCGCTGCCGCCCGTGATCGCGCTGCCGGCGGCCGCGTTCTTCACGCTCGCGTTCCTGTCCCTGCTGTGGGCCGACGACGTGGAGGCCGGCACCAACCTGCTCGCGTTCTTCACGCTGCCGTTCGCGGTGCTGCTGGCCACGGTCGGCCGCGCCGACTACCCCGACTACGTGCCGCGCGTGCTGGCGGGCGTCGCGCTCGGGCTTGCGTCGCTGTTCGCCGTGATCGGCCTCTACCAGGTGGCCACCCACAAGCTGTTCTTCTACGCGCCCAACCTCGCGGTGTCGAACGCCAACACCGACTTCTTCCGCGTGACCTCGCTGTTCGGGGACCCGAGCCTCTACGGCCGCCACGTGGTGCTGGGGATCGGGGTGGCGCTGGCGCTGCTCGTGACCAACCGATGGCGCACGTGGCCGCTGATCGGGCTGATCGTGCTGATGTGGGCCGGGCTGCTGTTCTCCTACTCGCAGTCGAGCATGGCCGCGCTCCTGCTCGTGACGCTCGCGCTGGGGCTGCTCACCGGCGACCGGCGGGTGCGCATGGCGGTGGCGGGGTTGGCGGCGGTCGCCGCGCTCGCGGCGGTCGCCTTCGTCGCGGTCGAGCTGATCAACGGCGAGCGGCTCAACCACATCACCAGCGACCGCACCGAGCGGGTGCAGGACACGACTCGCGTGATCTCGCACCATCCCGTGATCGGCGTGGGGATCGCCGGCCAGCCGCACGCCAGCCGTGAGCTGGCCGGGAGCGACCGGCCGACGGCGAACTTCGTGTCGCACACCACGCCGCTGACGGTCGCGGCCGAGCTGGGGGCGATCGGCGTGGCGCTCTACATCTGGCTGCTCGTGGGCGGCGTGCGCCTGATCGAGCAGGTGCGGCGCCGCGACGAGGCGATCGGCCTCGCCCTGGCCGCGTCGTTCGTGGCGCTGTTCGTGCACGCGCTCTTCTACAGCGGCTTCCTCGAGGACCCGATCACATGGCTCGTGCTCGCGGTCGGCGCCGGCTGGCTGTCGTGGCAGGCAGCTCAGCGCAGTGCGGCCGACCGCGCCCGCGAGCGGGTGGTCGCGCCCGCGTGACCGACGACCGCCTCTCTCCCACGGGCGCGTGGATCCTGATCGGGGTCCTGTTCGCGCTCGTGGCGATCACCCTGCCCGAGCTCGGCTCCGATCCCTGGCACTTCCGGCCCGGCACGGTCGACCCCCACGGGCTGCTGGCGCCGCTGGTGCGGGCGGCGGGCGAGGAGTGGGACCTCGGCATCCCGCGCGCGTGCTGCTTCCTCGCCGGCCTGCTGTGCGGAGCGGCCGCGATGCTGCTGATCGCGCGGCCCCGAGCGTGGTCGCGCGGGCTCGCCATCGGGCTGATCCTCGCGGTGGGGCTGCTGCTCACGGCGCCCGCGACTCTCCTGCAGCTCGGGTTGCGCGACTCCACGGCACCGTGGTTCTTCACCAACGACTCGACCTACCAGATCGAGCAGGGGGGCGACCTGCTGCTCCACCTCGACAACCCCTACGGGCACGACTCCCGGAAGTCGGGGCTCGAGCGCTTCTACACGCGCGACGGCAGCGTGTCCGAGCGCGTGCGCGAGAAGGAGGTGGCGCTCCGGCACTTCGCCTACTTCCCGGGCACGGTCGTGGTGGCCGCGGCCTGGCGCCTGCTGCCCGGACCGTTCGACGACTACCGGCTGCTGATGCTCGTGTGCAACCTGCTGATGCTGGCGGCCGCGCTCGCGTTCCGCGGGCCGCTGTCGGTGCGGCTGGCCCTGGGCGCGCTGCTCGTGTGCAACCCGATCGCGGTGCGCTCGGCGTGGTTCGGGCAGAACGACGCTCCCAGCCTGCTGCTGCTGGTGCTCGCGTTCGCGCTGGTGAGCCGCCGCCGCTTCGGCTGGGCCGCGGCGACCCTCGCGGGCGCGATCCTGCTGAAGCAGTTCGCGCTGGTGGCCGCGCCCTTCCTGGCGCTGATGATCTGGAAGCTGAGCGCCGACCGCGACGAGCTCAAACGAGCCGGCCTCGCCTTCGGTGGGGTGCTAGCGGTGGTGATCCTGCCGTTCCTGATCGCCGACCCGGTCGCCTTCTACGACGACACGATCAAGTACGGCGCCGGGACCTACCGGATCGTGGGATACGGCCTGTCGGCGATCCTGGTCCGCGCGCACATCGTGGCCGACCGCGACGCCGCCTATCCGTTCGGCCTGATCGCCCTGCTCACGTGGGTGCCGCTGACGGTGTGGCTGCTGATCGCCCAGCGGCGCGCCGCGGAGATCTGGATCGGGGCGGCTGGCTTCGCGATCTCGATCCTGTGGCTGATGTTCATCGGCCGGACGTTCAACAACTACTACCTGGTCTGGCCGATGACCGGAGGCGTCATCGCTGCGCTTCTTGCCTGCGCTCCTTCTTCAGCGCCCCCGGCTGCGCCAGCGCGTACTCCTTCGCCTGCCCCGTGATGTAGATGCGGTGGTCGTCGGCCACCACGGGGTTGGCGTACTTGCCGTCGGGGAAGTGCCACACGGTCTTGCCGTCGCGGGCCCGCACGGCGTAGGTCGAGTCGGGGCCGCGCGCCACGCCGCGGGCCGCCGCCGAGCCGCAGCTCGAGCAGACCGCGTAGTAGACCAGCCCGTTCATCACCGTCGGCGCCGCGTGCACGGCGCCGTGGGCGTCGACCTGCCAGATCGTGTCCCCGGTCGCCGCGTCGAGCGCGTAGAACTTGCCGTCGTAGGTGCCCACGAACACGCGCCGGTTGTAGACGGCCGCGGCGCCGTAGATGTAGGTGCCGAGCGGCCGCGCCCAGAGCAGCTTCCCGCTCTTCGCCCCGAACACGTACATCGTGCCGTCCGTGTTGCCGATGTACACCCGCCCGTAGGCGACCGTAGGCGTGGCGTACCAGAACTCGCGCGAGCCGAACTTGGACTGCGACTGCGCGCTCCAGAGCAGCCTCCCGGTACGCGCGCTGAGCGCGTAGAGCGTCCCGCCGTCGGAGCCGATGAAGATGCGCCCGCGCCAGTACGCCGCCGAGGTGTTGACCTGGTCGTCGGCCTGGAAGCTCCAGATCTTCTTGCCGGTGGTCGCGTCGATCGCGTAGACGTTGTGATCCCAGTTGCCGATGTAGAGGCGCCCGTTCTTCAGCAGCGGCGACGACTCGATCGGCGCCGACTTGAAGCGCCACCGCTCCCGTCCGGTGTCCGCGTCCCACGCGACCAGGAAGCCGTCGGCCCCGGCCTGGTCCTGCAGGCAGGCCACCGGGTGCATGTAGGCCTGGTAGACGACCCCCTTCCCGATCGTGGGCGAGGAGGCGGCGCAGCGTCCGAGGTCCTTGCGCCAGTCGACCTTGCCGGTCTTGGCGTCGAGCGCGAAGAAGAGGCCCTTCTGCTGGGCCAGGTAGACCCGTCCGTAGCCGATCGTCGGCGGGAACTCGAGCGTGTCGTGGGCGTCGATCTTCCAGACCCCGCGGTACGGCGGCCGGTGGTCGTACGGCGAGATGTGCTGGCGCGCCGTGTCGTAGGCGTAGGTCGGCCACGGGCGGGGGTTCTCCGGCGGCGGCTTGGCCTTCGGCGCCTCCGTGGTCACGAACTCCTCGCTGGCCGAGCCGCGCTTCTCGATCGGCTCCTTCTCCTTCTCGTAGGCGTAAACACCCACCGCGACGGCGATGACAGCCAACAGCGCGGCGCCCCCGATCAAGCGTCGTCTGGTCACCGGGGGCAGGCTAGCTACCGGCTCGGGCTACCTCGCACCCTCCGCCAGCAGGCGCCAGATCCGCTTCGTGACGGTCGGCACCTCGACGCTCAGCGCGGATTCGTCCAGCTGCCGCGCCCACTGGGCGGTGCCCGAGCGGATCACGATCCCCCCGCCGAGGCCGAAGGCAACGAACGCGGGCTGGCTCGGGTCGCGCCCGGCGGTGGCGATCGTACGAGCGCCCGTGGGCAGGCGACGGGACTGGTCGAACTCCTTGAAGTCCCCGATGAAGGTGTCGAGCCCCTCGAACAGCCCGAGCCCGTCCTCGAAGACGGTGAGCGGGGCGCTCGTCTTCTCCTCGTGCAGCCCGGTGGCCTCACCGAAGGCGTTCACGCGCTGCCGGCGCGGGCCCACGAGCCGGTCGCCCCGGATCCGCACGGAGCGCCGGAAGGCGTCGGCCCCGAACGAAGCGACTCGCAGCCCGTCCGCCACCTCGTCGCGCAGCCGGCTCTGAAGCGGCTCGGGCAGCCACAGGGCGCTCCCGGCGAAGGCCACGCCCGGCGCGTTGCCGAGCGCCGGGCCCTCGCCCTTCGCGAGCGACAGGTCGGTGGTCAGGTCGTAGGGGAGGCGGTCGCGGTCCAGGTAGCGCAGCAGCGGAGCGACCTCCGCCCCGAAGCGCGGCGGCAGGCCGCCGCCCGCGAATGGTCGATCGAGCCCGAGCGAGCGGGCCGTCGGGAACGAGTCGGCGAAGCCGTCGAAGTCGTCGTCGACGGCGTTCAGCCCCTGCCACGAGATCGCCGGCAGCACCACCAGCGGCCGCGCCCGCTCGGCGGCCCGCTTGGACTGCGGCAGGCCGGCGACCGCGATCGGCCAGACGGCGCGGTGCCGCCCGGCGCGCACCCGCGCTATGTAGAGGCCGGTCTTCGCGTTGGACGGGATGCGCACCCGGAAGCGCCCGCCGACCCGGCCCCCGTGCCGGATCGGCTTGGGATCGCCGAGGCGCGAGACGACGAAGTCGAGGCTCCGATCGAAGGGGCCGACCTCAAGCGTCGTGAGCGAGCCGGCCGGCACCACGTCGAGTGGGCCCTGCAGGGTGAAGCCGCGCACCGAGACGCCGCTGCCGGGTCGCGCCAACCCCGGCAGGGGAATGCTCGAGGGGGCCACCGCGAGGTTGCCGGCCTTGTCGCGCACGCTGACGGTGAAGGCATAGTCGCCGTCCGGCGCCGGCCCCGTGCGCTCCGGCCCGGTCGCCACCTCGCCGTGCCAGACGCCGGTGTTGCCCTTGCCGCGAAAGCGGCGCACCACGTGCGGCTTGGCCGCGTCGTCGGTGCGGAACACGCGGAACTCCGGGGCCGAGTTCCTGGGGCCGCGATACGCGATCGTGACCTCCGGCGACTGGCCGGGCTCCCGCGGCGCGATCACGTTGGGGGTGGCCGACAGGAGTGTCACGTTCGGGGGGGTCGTGTCCACGCGAATCTGCTTGGACGAGTCGATCACGCGGCCCTCGTCGCGCCGCACCACCCGCATCCGGTAGATGCCGTCGGGCACGGGTTTCCCGTCGTCGTCGCGACCGTCCCACCGGAAGCGGTGCTTGGCGTCCCCGGCCAGCTGACGGTCGTCCACGATGCGCCGGACCTCGTTGCCCTCGCCGTTCATGATCGAGAACGTGACCTTCGCCGGCCGGGACAGGTCGAAGCCGACCTGGGTCGAGTCCCGGTAGTGATCCGCGTTGGGCGAGAACTGCTTGGGCTTGGCCGAGAAGCGAATCACGAGCGGGAACTCGCTCTTCAGCTGCTGCGTGACGAAGAAGGCCGCGATCGTCGCAACCACGAGCAGCGCGAAGACCGCGCGAACGACGGGGCGGGCCATGGGCGCGGGACCCTAGTGGTTGAGAATGTCGGTTCGATGCGCGTTCAGCTGATCGATCCCTCCGCAGACGTGCTGCCCTACGACCACGCGCTCGCGGGCGCCTTGGCGCGCCGGGGGGCGGGCGTGGAGCTGATCACATCGCGCTTCGTGCACGGCCCCGCTCCGGCCCCCAACGGCTACGCGGTCACGCGCTCCTTCTACCGGCTCGCCACCGGCCCCGCGGCGAACCATCCGCGCGCGCGGCGCGCTCTCAAGCTCGTCGAGCACGTGCCCGACACGCTGCGGCTGCGCCGCCGCGCCACGGCGGCCGACCTCCAGCACTGGCAGTGGCTCTGGCTCGAGGCCGTGACGACCCGCCTGCTGCCCCGCGACCGGCCGCAGGTGCTGACGATGCACAACGTGATCAGGCGCTCGGGCTCCGGGCGCCGGCTCGCCGAGCGCATGGACGCAGTGATCGTCCACACCCGGCACGGCGCCGAGCTGCTCGGCGGAGGGTCGCGCGTGCACGTGATCCCGCACGGGGCGTTCGAGCACCTCACCCATCAGCCCGACGAGCGGCCCCTGCCGCCCGAGCTGGCGGCGGTGGAGGGACCGGTGGTGCTGTGCTTCGGGGTCGTGCGACCGTACAAGGGGATCGAGGTGCTGGTGGAGGCGTTCCGCTCGATCCCGGGCGCGGAGCTGTGGGTGGTGGGGAGGCCGCTGGGCGTGGACCTCGAGGCCCTCGACGCACCGCCGAACGTGCGCTTCGTGCCGCGCTACGTGTCCGACGCCGAACTGCCGGCCTACTTCCGCAGGGCCGACCTGCTGGTGCTCCCGCACCGCTCGGTCGACGTGTCCGGCGTGCTGTTCGCGGGGCTAGCGTTCGGCAAGCCGATGGTCCTCTCCGACGTCGGCGGCTTCCGCGAGGTCGTGGAGGAGCACGGCGCGGGCCGGCTGGTCGCGCCCGGGGACGCGACCGCGCTGGCCGGGGCGATCGGCGAGCTGCTGGCCGACCCCGCGGAGCGCGAGCGGCTGGCCGAGCGCGCTCGGGCCGCCGCGGAGGGGCCCTACTCCTGGGACTCGGTCGCCAGCCGCACCCTCGCCGTCTACGAGGAGGTGCTCGCGGCATGAGGGTCGTGTTCATGGGCAAGCACAAGCGCTCCGCGGTGCGCGCTCTGGACTGGCTGGTGGCGCGCGAGGTGGACGTCGCCGCGGTGGTCGCGCCCGAGTCCGACGAGTCGGCTCACGAGCAGCAGCGGCTCGACCTGGCCGCCGCCCGCCACGGGCTGACATTGACGAGCGAGGCCGATCTGTACGCGGACCCGCCGAGCGACGTGGACGTGGTCGTCTCGTTCCTGTTCTGGAACCTGATCCGCGAGCCGCTGATCTCGCTCGGCAGGGTCGGCTGCCTGAACTTCCACCCGGCGCCGCTGCCCGACTTCCGCGGGGTCGGCGGCTACAACCTCGCGGTCCTCGAGGGGCTTCGGAGCTGGGGCGTGTCGTGCCACTTCGTCGACGAGCACTTCGACACCGGCGACCTGGTCGAGGTCGAGCGCTTTCCGATCGACCACGACTCCGAGACGGCCTTCTCGCTCGACCTCAAGAGCCAGGAGCATCTGCTCGGGCTGTTCGAGCGGGTGCTGGGGCGCGCGCTCGCCGGCGAGGAGCTGCCGCGCTCGCCCCAGGGCGAGGGCCGCTACCTGTCTCGAGCGGAGTTCGAGGAGCTACGGGTGGTGCGAGCGGGCGACGATCTGCCGCGCAAGCTGCGCGCGTTCTGGTACCCGCCCTGGCCCGGCGCGGTGATCGAGGTGGACGGGCGGAGGCTCACGCTCGTCGACGACGCGCTGCTCGCGGATGTGGCGCGGGCCTACGGCGATTCGGGCCGGCTTCCGTGAAATGTGACCTGCGTCACATAGTGCTGCAGGTTGGCGCGAGTAATCTCGACCCATGAGCTGCGCCGCGTGCGGCACCCAGAATCCAGACGGCGCGCGCTTCTGCATGGCGTGCGGGGCTCAGCTCGAGCACCGCTGCCCCAGTTGCGGTACCCCTGCGCCGCCCGAGGCCCGCTTCTGCATGAACTGCGGCAGCCAGATGGACCCGGCGGGCGCGGGCGCGCCGGGTCCGGTTCGGGAGCGGCTGCCCGAGGAGCGCCGCCAGGTAACCGTCCTGTTCGCCGACCTGTCGGGCTACACCGCCGTGGCGGAGCGCATGGACCCGGAGGCGGTCAAGGCCTTGGTGGACCGGGTGCTCATGCGGCTCGGCGAGGAGGTCGAGCGCTACGGGGGGACAGTCGACAAGTACATCGGCGACAACGTGATGGCGATCTTCGGCGCGCCGGTCGCGCACGAGGACGACGAGGAGCGCGCCGTGCGAGCCGGGCTCGGCATGCAGGCTGCGATGGGCGGCGTGAACGTGGACCTGCCCGACGGCGTGACCTTCGAGCTGCGCGTGGGCGTGAACACCGGTGAGGTGCTGGCCGGTGCGGTGGGCGAGGACTACACGGTCGTCGGCGACGTCGTCAACGTCGCCGCCCGCCTTCAGAGCGCGGCGCGGCCGGGCAGCGTGACCGTGGGCGAGCGCACCATGCGTGCGTCGAGCGGCGCGGTCCGCTACGAGCAGCTGGAGCCGCTCGAGCTGAAGGGCAAGTCGGAGCCGGTCCCCGCCTGGGAGGCGGTGGCGGTGCGCGCCCAGCAGGCGGTTGGCCGTGGGGCTCCCTCGCGCGAGGCGCCCCTGGTCGGCCGGTCGCAGGTGCTGTCCACGCTCACGACGATCTTCGACCGCGTGGAGCTGGAGCGTGCTCCTCACCTCGTGACGCTGGTGGGCGAGGCCGGCGTGGGCAAGTCGCGCGTGCTGCGCGAGCTCGAGACCCAGCTCTGTGGCCGAGTCATCACACCGACCTTCCGCACCGGCCGCTGCCTGCCCTACGGCAGCGGGATCGTCTTCTGGGCGCTGGGCGAGGTGCTGCGCGAAGAATGCGGCATCGTCGACACCGACTCCGCCGAGGAGGCCTGGGGCAAGCTGCGCGAGTACGCGGTCGAGCTGTTCGGCGCCAAGGGCGAGCCGATGCGCGAGGAGGCCGAGCGCCGGACCGCGCTGATCGCCCGGCTGATCGGCCTCGAGGTGCCGGCCGAGCTGGTACCGATGGGCGAGGACCCGGAGCGGCTGCGGGAGTCCTTCTTCTCCGCTCTGCGCGCGGGCATCGAGGCGATGGCCGGTCGCCAGCCGCTGGTGTTGGCCTTCGAGGACATCCACTGGGCCGACGACGGCATGCTCGACGCCATCGAGCACCTCGCGCAGTGGGTGCGCGCCCCGCTGCTGCTGGTCTGCCTGGCCCGCGACGAGCTGCTCGACCGCCGGCCGAGCTGGGGCGGCGGCCGCGGCTCCGCCACGCAGCTGGTTCTGGAGCCGTTGAGCGCGTCGGAGACCGAGTCCCTGGTGGCCGCGCTGCTGCCGGCCGGCGAGACCGTGCCGCGGGCGGTGGTGGAGCGGTCCGGCGGCAACCCGCTGTTCGCGGAGGAGATGGCCCGGCGCATCAGCGAGGACGGCAGCATCAAGCCCGGCGAGCTGCCCGACACGGTCCAGGCCGTCCTGGCGGCGCGCCTCGACGCGCTCGAGCCGTTCGAGCGCCGGCTCGTTCAGCAGGCCGCCGTGGTCGGCCGCACCTTCTGGGAGGGCTCGCTGGCTCCGCTCGCGGGCTCGGACCAGCGCGAGCTGGAGCGCGCGCTGGTCTCGCTCCAGGAGAAGGACATCCTCGCGCCGGGGGCCGAGAGCCAGCTCACCGGCGAGCGCGAGCTGGCCTTCAAGCACGTGCTGATCCGCGACGTCGCCTACGGGATGCTCCCCAAGGCGGTGCGAGCGCGAAAGCACTTCGAGGTCGGCACGTTCATCGAGGACCGCGCCGGCGACCGCACCGACGAGGTCGTGTCCCTGCTCGCCGAGCACTACGGCCGCGCGGCCGCGCTCGGTCGCGAGGGCGGCCTTCCGATCGACGAGCTCGACAGCATGCAGCAGCGCGCGATGCTGTTCCTCGAGCAGGCGGGCGACGCAGGAGCGCTGCTGTTCGCCAACCGCGAGGCGGCCGCGCACTACCGCCACGCCCGGCAGATCTGCCCGCAGGACGGGCGCCCGGACGGGGTGCGGATCGGGGAGAAGCTGGGCGACGTGTCGCTGCGCCTCGGCCGCGTGGACGAGGCGATCGCGGTCTGGCTCGAGTGCCTCGACTGGCACAGGGTCGAGGAGGACCTCGAGCGCGTGGCGGACCTGCACCGCAAGATCGGCGCCGCGCTCTCCCACAAGGGCGAGCGCAAGACGGCGATCGAGCACTACCAGAAGGGCATCAACCTGCTCAAGGACGGGCCGCCGCGGCTGGAGCTCGTGCGCCTCTACGAGGAGGCGGCGTGGCTCTACCTGCACACCGGCGACAACATGCTCGCCATCTACGCGTCCGAGAAGGCGCTGCGGCTGGCCGAGCGACTCGGCGAGACCCGCGCCGCCAGCCGGGCGCACGGGATCTTCGGCCGCGTGTTCGGCCGGATCGGCGACACCGAGAAGGCGCGCCAGAACCTCGAGCGCGCCGTGGAGCTGGCGCGCGCGCCGCGCGGCGACTCCCAGCCCGGCGCGGTCGTGCGCGAGCGCACCCCGCGCGAGGACCAGAGCGAGACGATCCTCGCGCTGTCCGCCCTGGGCCGCCATCTCGAGGTCTCCGAGGCCGAGGTGGACGGAGCGCGCGCGGCCTACGAGGAGGCGCTGGCGCTCGCCGAGAAGATGGGCTCGCTGCCCGCGCAGGTGGAGCTGCACGCGTCGCTCGCCCAGCTGGCCGTGTACGGCGCCGACTGGGAGCAGGTCGAGCGCTCAACCGAGGCGAGCGCCGAGCTGGCCGAGCGCGAGGGCCTGGTGGGCAAGCTGTGCCTGCCGACCGCGCTGCGCGGCCTGCTGCGCTGGCGCGAGGGCAACCTCGACGAGTCCACCGTGCTGTTCCACCGCGCCCACGAGCTGGCCGAGCAGGTCGGATGGTCGGAGCTGGCCTTCCAGGCGCTGTTCGGCCTTTCCACGTCGCTGCGCGACAGCGGCGACCTCGCGGGCGCGCAGGCGGCGCTCGACCGAGCGCTCGACGTGTGCGAGCGGGCCGGGCTGATCGCGCAGTCGATCCAGGCCACGGCGGCGCGGGCCGTCGTGCTGATGCTGGCGCACCGTCGCGAGGCGGCGGTCGAGGCGGCCCAGGAGGCGTCGGAGCTGGCCGAGCGCCTGCATTACCCGATCGGCCGCGCCGCGGCGCTGGAGGCGCAGGGCGTGTGCGCCGAGGACCCGCGCTCCGGGGCGGTGCTGCTCGCGGAGGCGGCCGACGCCTGGGCCGAGCTCGACCGGCCGCTCGAGGCCGCCCGCGCGCGGCTGCTGGCCGGCCAGGTGCTGGTCGCGGCGGACGCCGAGCGCGGACGCGCGATGCTCGTCGACGCGGCGGAGGAGATCGAGCACCTCGGGGTGCGCCACCTGTCCGAGCGGGCGCGGGCGCTGGCGACGAGCTAGGGCGCCTTGTCGGCGCCGGCGATCACGATCACCGTGGCGTCGCCGGCCAGCGCCTGACTGGACGGGATTCACCGGCTCGCGCTGACCGATGCCGAGCCGGCGGCTCACGGCGCGGCCCTCGGCCTCGTGGCCGGGCGCGTACTGGACGACCGACTCGGCGAGCTGCTGATCGGAGAAGTTGGTGATCGTGCCGATCTTGAAGCCGGCCTTGTCGACCTCGTCGCTGAGTGTCGCGGCCAGGCCGGGCACGGTGGTCCCGTTGAGCACCGCGACGGTGACGCTCCCGGGCTGGACCGCGCCGCCCTGCTTCTGCTTGCTCTGGCCGGAGTCGCTCTTGCCGCTCTCCACGGCGGCCGCGCCCCCGGTGCTGGAGCCGTCGTCGTCGCCCGTGAGCTGGGTCACGCCATACGCCGCGGCGCCGCCGAGGACGAGCAGGCCGGCGAGGACGATCGCCAGGTAGCGACCACCGATCCGGCTGCCCTGGTTGGGGCGCGGCGAGAGGATCGCGGTCTCCTGCGGTGAGTGGCGCGAGGTCACGCCCGGGCGGCTGGCGAAGCGGGAGTCGCCGGGCGGCACGCTGGGGGCGCCGGAGCCGCGACCGCCGGCGGGAGTTGCGGCCTGACGGCGGGGCGGGGAGACGGGCGGACTCGGCGGGGCGGGTCGGGTCGGGGCCGGGGGGCTCGGCGCGGAGGGCGCGGCGGAGGCAGCCGGGGGCTGGGGGGACGGCTTCGTGGGCGCCGCGCCGCCCGCCTGTGGAGTGGCCGGTGCGCTGCCGGCGGCCGTCGGCGCGTCCGCCGGCTTCGCGTCCGCCGGCTTGGCGTCCGCCGGCTTGGCGTCCGCCGGCTTGGCAGCGCCAGGCTCGGGCTCCGGTGGCTTGGCGCCGCCGGCAGCCGGAGCACCGGGCGCTGGAGGACTCGCCGCAGGGGCGCCCGGCGCTGTGGGGGCCGGCGCCGCCGCGCCAGGCTTGGCGTCAGCCGCTGTGCGGTCGCCCGGCTTGGCCTCGCCCGCTGCGGCCCCGCTCGCTGCCGCCCCGGCTGCCGCCCCGCTGGCCGCCGATCCGCTCTGCGCCGCCGCCGCTCCGGCGTTCGCGTTCTGCCCGGCGGGCACGGGTACGGCTGTTGGCTTGCTCTGCTGCGCGGTCGCCGCCCCGGCGCCCGCTGCCGCCGCTGCCGCCGGCGCTGCCTGGCCGGCCGGCGTGGCCGGCGCGGGGCGCGCTGGAGTCCCGGGCGTGGCCGGCTTGCCCGGCACGGGCGGGGGGGCGGCTGCCGGTGGCGTGGCCCCCGGCTGCTGCGGCTGCGCCACGACGCGGCCGGGCACGACCGGAGCGCTCTGCTCCGAGCGCTCGGGCGCACGGCCGGCCCACTCGCGCAGCCGCTTCACGTCACGCGCCTGCGAGAAGTAGAGAGCCGAGAGCACCGCCAGCCCCACCACCGAGGCCATCCCGGCGTAGGCGCCGATCTCCTGGATGTATCTCCGGCAAGGGTCGAACTGTAGAACGAGCGGCGGCTTAGCGTCGCTGCCGGCCAGCGCGCGCTCGGCGGACAGCTCGGTCACCGAGCCGGCCAGCGCGGCCGCATCGCCGCCGTAGACGAGCTCCTCGATGCGCGCGAACGCGCTCTCGACCCACTCCGGCTCGAGCGGGGGCTGGACCGCGCAGACGATCTTCTCGGCGGGCGTGGGCTGCGGCCGCTCGCCGGGGTTGAACAGCTCCTCGTGGATCTTCTCGCCGGGGCGGCGGCCCGACGATCTCGATCGCGATGTCCACGTCGGGCTCGTAGCCCGGCCAGCCGGATCATGTTGGCGCGCGAGGTCGACGATCTTCACCGGGTCGCCCATCTCGAGCACGAACACCTCGCCGCCGGTGGCGAGCTCGCCCGAGCGGATGATCAGCTGCACCGCCTCGGGGATCGTCATGAAGTAGCGGGTCATCCGCGCGTCGGTGACCGTGACCGGCCCGCCCGTGGCGATCTGGCGGCGGAAGATCGGCACCACCGATCCCGACGAGCCGAGCACGTTGCCGAACCGCACGGAGGCGTAGCGCGTGCCCTTCCAGCGGTTCTGCGCGGCCTCGACCGCCCACTCCGCCAGCGCCTTGGAGGCGCCCATCACGGTGGCGGGGCTGACCGCCTTGTCGGTCGACACGAGCACGAAGCGCTCCACGCCGGCCTCGCCGGCGGCCGCCGCCACGATGCGCGTGGCGACCGCGTTGTTGCGCACGGCCTCGACCGGGTTCTCCTCCATCAGCCGCACGTGCTTGTAGGCGGCCGCGTGGAAGACCACCGACGGGTTGTGCTCGTCGAACACCTCGCGCACGCGCGTGGCGTCCTTGCAGTCGGCCAGCACGGACGCCGCCCGCGCGAAGTGGCGCTCCTCCTCGAGCTCGCGGCGGATCTCGAAGAGCGCGTTCTCGCGCGTTGTCGACCAGCACCAGCAGCTTGCGGCCCGACCCGGGCGATCTGGCGGCAGAGCTCGGAGCCGATCGAGCCGCCCGCGCCGGTCACGAGCACGACGCGGTCGGACAGGTAGGCGCCGACGCGGTCGATCTCCACGCGCACCGGCTCGCGGCCGAGCACGTCCTCCACCTGGACCTCGCGCACCTGGCGCATCAGGTTGACGCCGCCGGAGAGCAGCTCGAACGTCGTCGGCAGCGTGCGCACCGGGATCGCGCGCTCGCGGCAGGCGGTGACCACCTTCTGGCGCAGCACGCCCGGGGCCGACGGGATCGCGATGATCACCTCGTCGGGCTTGACGCGTCGAGCACGCGCGGCAGCTCGTCGGTCGTGCCGAGCACCTTGTAGCCGGCGACGCGCATGCCCTGCTTGCGCGGGTCGTCGTCCACGAAGCCGATCGGCGCGCTGCGCAGGCTCGGGGTTGCGGCGCAGCTCGGAGGCGACCTGCTGGCCGCCGTTGCCGGCGCCGACGATCAGCACCTCGTGCCCCGCTCGCTCCAGCGATCGCCCCGCGCGCGGGGCGCTCGACGACCGCGCGGACCGCGAAGCGAGCGCCGCACGACGAGCACGAGCGTCAGCAGGAAGTCGATCGCGATCACGCCGCGCGGCGGGTCGTGCCGGCCGATCGAGAACAGGAACAGGACGACGATCAGCCCGACGGTGGAGACGACCGCGGCCTTGACGATCGACTCGAAGTCCTTCTGGTCGACGAAGCGCCAGAGCTTCGAGTAGAGCCCGAACGCCGCGAAGATCGCGAGCTTGCATCGGCGACGATGAAGCCAGATCGTGTCGAGCAGCAGGTCCTCGTAGCGGTGCGGGATCCCCTCGTCGAAGCGCAGCACGTACGCCAGCTAGTAGGCGAGCGCGAGCAGGGCACGCGTCGACGCCGACCTGGCCCAGCGCGGCGAACGTTCACTGAGGAGAGGCAGGGATCTCATGATTCGCGGGCGGCGAGCAGCATTGTGACTAGTTCGCGCGGGTCTCGGCGGACGCGCAAGCCACCGTTCGCGGGCCGGCGTCCGATCTCGATCTCGCTCGGATCCTCGAGCTTGCGCAACCGCCCCTCGCGGAGCAGTGCCTCGTCGACGGCCCCGAGCTTGCCCTCGAAGGTCGTGAACACGGGTGTGCCGAGGGCCACCGCCTCGCGGTTCATGGTACCGCCGGCCGAGATGACGAGATCCGCGTAGGCGACCAGGCTCTGGGCGTCGATCGCGTGCTCGGGCACGATGAAGCCGGCTCCGGCGCCAGCTCAGCCCGCTGCCCGGGGGTGCGCGGGAGCACCACGGTCTGCGATCCCGCGCAGCCGCTCGAGCACACGTGCGAAGAGCGGATTCTCGAAGCGGTGGTAGAGCGACACCTCCGGCGGCGTGCGCACGACGAACGAGCGGCCGCTCGCGGTCGAGGCCGAGCTCGCCGAGCACCGCCGGGTCGGGCTCGAAGTCGGCGAGGTAGTACTCCTCCTTCAGGCCCGGGTAGGCGTGGATCTTGCCGCGCGCGCCGTAGCGCTAGAGCCGCTCGGGCGGGATCACGTCGGGCACCACCACCGCGCGCGCGAGGCGGCAGTTGACGTGGTGCTGGACGGTGGCCCACTCGTAGTCGAACGAGGTGGCGCTGGGGACCCGCAGCAGCTTGGCGGCCACGCTCACGTCGTTCGACCCGTGGCCGATCGCCACGTCGAAGCGGCGCCCGCGCGCCCAGCGCACCAGCGCGAGCGCTGCGCGACGCCAGCCCGAGCGCCTTGCTGGCCAGCCGCCCGCCGCGGTGGCGGCCGATCGCCGTGTGCTCGATCCCGAAGCGCTCGCACAGCTCGAGCGTCTGCGCGAAGTCCCGCGCGGTCACCTCGACCTCGTGTCCGTCCGCGCGCATCGACCTCGATCAGCGGCCGCAGGACGAGCACGTGCGGGCTGTTCGTCAGGTCGACCCAGACGCGCACGCCGCCGACCACCTCGCGGATCTGCTCCTCGGTCAGGTCGATGCCCATCGGCAGCGCGAGGTTGGTGCGGGCGGCCTCCTCGGTGCCGGGCAGCTCGGCTCGCGCTGCGCGATCGCCGGCTGGCGGTGCACCGGCACGCGGTAGTAGCCGCGGCCGATCGAGAGCTCCTCCGCGCGCACCACGTACAGGTGGTAGACGTGCTCGGCGCCGTCGATCGCGGCCGGCAGCCGTACGTGCTCGCCCAGCCCGAGCCGCTCGTAGGCCGCCGCGGCGGCGCGGCGGCGCTCGTTCCAGCCGTCGAGCTCGGGCAGGAGCACGCGCAGCACCGCCGCCTGCAGCTCGTCGAGGCGCGAGTTGTAGCCCACCTCGGTGAAGGTCTTCTTGTCCGTCGAGCCGTGGAAGCGCAGCCGGCGCGCGCGCGTCCGCCACGTCGTCGTCGTCGGTGACGATCGCGCCGCCGTCGCCGAGGCAGGGCAGGTTCTTCGACGGGAAGAAGCGAGAACGTGGCGGCGTCGGCCGAGCGCGCCCGGCCTTGACGCCGTCGAGCGACGCCCCGGCGGCCTGAGCCGCGTCCTCGAGCACCGGCACGCCCGAGCTCGCGCAGCTCGGCGCACCGGCGCCACGTTGCCGAACAGGTGCACCGGCACGATCGCCTTGGTGCGCGGGGTGAGGGCCGCCTTCACGGTCTCGGCCGTGACGCAGAACGTGTCCGGGTCGATGTCGCAGAACACCGGCGTCGCGCCCGCGACGATGGCGGCCTCCGCCGTCGCGTAGAACGTGAACGAGGGCATCACCACCTCGTCGCCGGGACCGCACGCCCAGCGCGCGCAGCGCGATCGTCAGGGCGTCGGTGCCGTTGGCCACGCCGACGCAGTGCTCGCACGCCAGGTAGGCGGCGAACTCGGACTCGAAGGCCTCCACCTCGGGGCCGAGGATGTAGCGGCCCGAGCGCACGACCCGGTCGATCGCCTCGGCTGAGGCGCTCCTGGTAGGGCGCCAGCGAGGTGGCGAATAGCGGCACCGGGCATGGGCGGCTAGCTACCCTACTCGCTCTCATGACCGTCCTCGCCTCGATCACGGACCCGATCGTCAACGCTGGCCGTCGACGTCGTGGACGCGATGGGGCTGCCGGGCGTGTTCGTCCTGATGGTCCTCGAGAGCGCGTGCATCCCGATCCCCAGCGAGGCCACGATGCTGTTCGCCGGCTTCAACGTCTCGAACGGCGAGTACAGCCTGTTCGCCGCCGTCGCGGTCGGGTCGCTCGGCAACCTGGTCGGCTCCTGGATCGCCTACTGGGTCGGCTACGTCGGCCGCGTGGACATCCTCGAGAAGCACGGCAAGAAGCTGCACATCAAGAAGAGCCACCTCGAGTGGGCCGACCGCTGGTTCGAGCGCCACGGCGACGCGACCGTCTTCTTCACCCGCATGCTGCCGATCATCCGCACGTTCATCTCGCTGCCCGGCGGGCGTGGCGCGGATGCCGTTCTGGCGCTTCACGCGTGCTGACGCTCGCCGGGCTGCATCCCGTGGGTGCTGATGCTCACGTTCATCGGCAAGCAGGCCGGCGACAACTGGGAGAACTGGAAGGACAGCCTCCACTACGTGGACTACGCGGTCGCCGCGCTGATCGTGGTCGGGGTCGCCTACCTGTTCGTCCGGAGTCGCCGGCGCAAGACAGGCGCGGCGACCCCGCGCCCGAGTCCGTCTGAACGCGCTGCCGCCGCATCGCGCCCTGCTGCTGGGGCTGCTCCAGGGCCCGGCCGAGCTGCTGCCCGTGTCGAGCTCGGGTCACCTGGCGCTCGTGCCGCGACTGCTCGGCTGGGACTACGAGGACCTGCCCGCCGACGCACGCAAGACGTTCGAGGTGGCGCTGCACGCGGGATCGGCGCCGGCGCTGGCGCTGGCGCTGCGGGGGGAGATCGGTCGCGCGCCGCACCTCCAGGCGCTCACGTTCCTGCCGCCGGCGCGTGATCGGGCTCGCCTTCGAGCGGCCGATCGAGCGGCGGCTGGGCGGGCTGCGGTCGGTGGCGATCGCGCAGATCGTCGCGGGCGCGGCGCTGATCGCGGCCGACCTGCGACCGGAGCGGCGGCCGGAGGCGAACGCTCTCGACCACCTGGCGGTCGGCTTCGCGCAGGCGGCGGCGCTGGTGCCCGGGGTGTCGCGGTCAGGAGCGGCGCTCACGGCCGCCCGCCTGCGCGGGCTGTCGCGGCCGGCGGCGGCCGCGCTGTCGCTGCGCGCGGCGCTCCCGGTGACCGTCGGGGCCGGCCTGCTCAAGGGCGTGCGAGCGGCCCGCGACGGCGTGCCCGAGGAGCTGCGCGGCCCGGCGGCCGTGGGCGCCGCCGCGGCGCTGCGTATCCGCGCTCGCGGCACTGCCCTTGGCCCGCGGCACGCGCTGGCGGGGCATCGCTATGTACCGGGTCGCGCTCGGCATCGTTGCGCTGGCGCGGGCGCGCAACCGCGCCTAGGCTGGAGCTTGCAGTGAATAACTGATGTCCCCCTGCAAGAGCCGCCCATGCCAGACCCCGTCCTGCTCGACTCCGTCGCGACCCCGGACCCACCCGGGGACCGGACCCTTGCGCGGCTGACGGAGCACGTCCGGGCGCTGCTCCCGGCCACGGCCGTCCTGATCGCGACGGTCGACGAGGGGCGCCAGACGGTCGAGCGTTCGGCCGGCTGGTTCGCCGATCCGAGGCTCAGCGAGGCGATCGGTCCCGGCGGCAGGCACGAGCTCGACGCGCGCGGGCGCGTCCTCGTCGAGGCCGTGCTGAGGCGGGACAAGCCGCTCTTCCTGTCGCGCCTGGGGCTCTGGGAGCTGGCTCCCGAGCTCTTGAAGGTGCTGGTCGAGTCGCACGGGCCCGAGCGCGCGCGAGTGCTCTGGCGAGCCTGCCGCAACGCCGCGGTGGTCGCGAGCCCGCTGCGCACCGAGGCCGGGCGGGCGCTCGGCCTGCTGGTGGTCGCGGGGCAGCCGCTGCACGCGCGCCGACGTCCGTACCGTCGAGGTGGCCGCCGACCTCGCCGCCCTCGCGCTCGAGCGCGCCGACCTGCTCAAGGTGCAGACCCGCCTCGCCCGCGACGAGATCCTGCTCAAGCAGGCCGGCGACGCCATGTCCAGCTCGCTCGAGCTGTCGGACGTCTACCGCAGCGTGGTGGAGCACGCGGCGGCCACCACCGGCGGCACGCAGGCCGCACTGACCCGTCTGGATACCCGAGCGGGCGAGCTGCGCACGGTCGCCACGCTGGACCCATCCGGCGACGCCCCGCAGCTCAGCGGCGCGGGGCTGCGCCAGGTGGCCCGCACGCGCGAGCCGCTGCTGCAGCGCGACGGGTCGTTCATGCACGCGCCGATCGAGCTGGGACCGCGGCTGTACGGCGTGCTGAGCGTGGCCACCCCCGATCGCTTCGACGAGGCCCGGCTCGAGCTGCTCACGCGGCTGGCGCGCTCCTCCGCCGCCGCGATCGCCAACGCCATCGACTTCCAGCGCGAGCGCCACATCGCGCGCTCGCTCACGCTCGGGTTCGTGCCGGAGTCGCTGCCGCAGGTGCCCGGCTACGAGACCGGCCTCCTGTACGCGCCGGCCCTCGGCGAGCCGACCGGCGGCGACCTGTACGGGGTCTGGCAGCTTCCCAACGGGGAGGTCGCCGCGCTCGTCGGGGACGTCGCGGGCAAGGGCGTCGAGACCGCCGCGCTGAGCGCGATGGTGCGCTTCTTCATCGAGGCGCGCAGCTGGGACGCCGAGTCGCCGGCACGCGTGCTCGAGCAGACGAACGCGATGCTGGGGGGCCGGCTGCCGAGCGACACCTTCGTGACCGCGTTCCTGGCGGTGCTGGCGCCGGGGTCGCTGCGCTGGGCGAGCGCCGGGCATCTGCCGCCGCTGCACCTGTCGGCGGGCGAGACGCACGAGCTCGAGGCCACCGGCGTCCCGCTGGGCGTAGAGGAGGGCGCGCGCTACGGCTCGCGCCAGCTCGAGCTCGCGGACGGGGATCTGGTCTTCGCCTACACGGACGGGCTGCCGGAGGCGCGGCTGGGCGAAGAGGCCTACGGCACCGAGCGGCTCGCGCAGCTCGTCTCGAGCCTGGCCGCCGATCTCTCGCCAGAGAGACTGGCAATCAGGGTGCACGAGGAAGTGGTGGCGTGGAGCGGTGGTCTCGCCGACGATGCGGTGGCGCTCGCATTGCGCCGGCGCTGAGCTCGCCGCCGTTCTCCGCTCCTTCCCGCCCCCCACTCCGCTTGAATGGGCGCGTGACCGACTCCGCCTACGCACGCGCGGGCGTGGACCAGACCCGCTCCGGCACCGCGGTGCGGGCGCTCGTCGACGTGCTCGCCACGATCGCCACCGGGCGCCCCGGCCGCGCGGCGCTCGGCTCGGGCCACTACGCGAACGTGCTGCGGCTGGACGACGTCCGCGGGCTCGCCTTGTCGACGGACAGCGTGGGATCGAAGGTGATCGTGTGCGAGCAGATGGGCCGCTACGACACGATCGGCATCGACCTGATCGGGATGAACGCCAACGACGTGGTCTGCGTCGGCGCCGACCCGATCGCGCTGCTCGACTACATCGCCGTCGAGCAGGCCGACCCCGAGGTGCTCGAGCAGATCGGGATCGGGCTGAAGGAGGGAGCCGAGCAGGCGCAGATCGAGATCCCGGGCGGCGAGCTGGCGGTGCTGCCGGACCTGCTCCGCGGCCACCCCTCGCCGAGGGGCTTCGACCTGGTCGGCTTCTGCGTCGGGCTGGTCGACCTCGACGCGATCGTGACCGGCGCGGCGGTGGAGCCCGGCGACGCCCTGATCGGGATCCCCTCGAGCGGCATCCACTCGAACGGGCTGAGCCTGGCCCGGGGCGTGCTGACCGACCTCGACGAGGCGGTCGGCGACACGACGGTCGGAGAGCTCCTGCTCGAGCCGACCGTGATCTACGTGCGGGCGATCCGCGAGCTGCTCGCCTCCGACGTGGAGGTGCGCGGCCTGGCCCACATCACCGGCGAGGGCTTCCTCAACCTGCTGCGCCTCGAGGCGGAGGTGGGATACCTCATCGACGCCCCGCTGCCGGTGCCCGAGATCTTCTCGCTGATCGCGGCGCGCGGAGCGGTGGAGCCGGCCGAGCTGTACGAGGTGTTCAACATGGGCTGCGGGTTCTGCTGCGTGGTGCCGGCCGCGCAGGCCGAAGCCGCCGTGGCGCTGCTGGCGCCGCACCACCCGGGCACCGCGGTGATCGGCTCCGCCACGGACACCGCCGGCGCCGTGGAGCTCAGCGCGCAGCGGCTGCGGGGCACCCGAGCGGGGTTCGTGAGCACCTAGGGGGGCGCGGACACGCCGCCGCCGGCCTGACGACGCTTCGCTTCACTCACGCTCAGGTCGTCTTCGACACCGCGCACGTGCAGCGGGTGCTGGCGGCGGTGGTCACCCTGCCGGCTCCCACAGGGTCCCGGTGAGGACGTGCACGGGCTGCACCCGCAGCTCCGCGGCGAGACGCCAAAGCTCCGCCGACGCGCGCGTGCCCGGGAGGTCGCAGATGGTCGCGACCTCCACCGTCGCGGCCCTCCCGAACCGGCCGACCGCGGCGAGCGGATCGGGCAGCGGACCGCCCGAAGGAGACGCGCCCACCGATGCCGCCGCCGCTCGCCACTCCTCATAGCTGACTTTCCCGAACACCCACTCGACCCCGGACGACCCTTCGAAGCGCACCGACGGCAGCACCATCCCCTCCACCGAGCGCGTCTCCTCCAGATCCGCGCCAAACGCCTCCACGATCGCGTTCGACTCCAGCGAGGCGCGGAAGCGCGCCGCGTCGAGCCCGGCCTCGCGCGCCTCCGAGACGAGCGCTTCGACCGTGTCCAGCTTGCGCCGAAAGCACATCAGCCCCTCGCGCAGCGCCCGCAGGTAGCGCGCCGGCGGCGTCGGCTCCCTGCTCCTCGGCCGCCTTTACCGCCATGCACGCCGGGTAGGAGGACGAAAGCGGTGCCTGGGCCCAGAGTCGCGGGTCGACCGGCATCCCCGACCGCTCGGACGCGTCCAGCCATGGCACGATCATGGTGGCGGGCTTCTCGAACTGCCGGGCGAGCCCGCCCATCACATAGGTAATCGACAGGTCCGTACCGAAGTCCACCATGAGCCTGCGCAGGGCAGGTTCGGCGGCCCAGGAGGCCGGGCAGGCAGGATCCGTGTAGTAACGAACACCGAGAGGCGCCAGAGAGCGGAAAATAGATGACGGTGATCGGCACCCTGATCGGCGGTCGCTTCCGGCTCGAGGAGAAGGTTGGCTCGGGGGGGATGTCCAGCGTCTATCGCGCCTTCGACCCGACGCTGGAGCGCCACGTCGCGATCAAGATGATGCACCGCGACATCTCGGATGACGCGGACCAGCTCGAGCGCTTCCGCCGCGAGGCCCGCGCCGTCGCCCAGCTCAACCACCCGCACGTCGTGACCGTGATCGACGCCGGCGAGGACGACGGCAACCCGTACATCGTCTTCGAGTACGTCGAGGGCGAGACGCTCAAGGACCGCATCCGCCGGCTCGGCCGGCTGCCGGTGGCCGAGGCGGTCGCCTACGCCGTCGAGATCGGGCGGGCGCTCGAGTGCGCCCACTCCCACATGCTGGTCCACCGCGACGTGAAGCCGCAGAACGTCCTGATCGACCCCGACGGCCGGGCCAAGGTCACCGACTTCGGCATCGCGCGCTCGCTCGAGGCGCAGGGCCTGACCGCCACCGGCCGCGTGCTCGGCACCACCGACTACGTGTCGCCGGAGCAGGCGCTCGGCCACGAGGTGACCGCGCAATCCGACATCTACTCGCTCGGGATCGTCCTCTACGAGATGCTCACCGGCGAGGCGCCCTTCAAGGCGGACACGCAGGTCGCCGTGGCGATGCAGCACGTACGGGACCCGCTCCCCGACGTCCAGCGCCGCCGCCCCGAGATCTCCGCCGCGCTCGCCGCCGTGGTCGAGCGCGCCACCGCCAAGGAGACGGCCAACCGCTACGCCACGATCGAGGACATGGTGCACGACCTCGAGGAGGTGCTCGGCATCGAGGCGGCGCGCAGCGGCCAGGCCACCGGCGAGGCCACCACCGTGCTGCGCTCGCTGTCCGACGACACCGCCGACTTCGCGCCCCAGCGCCTGCGTCACCCCCGGCGCACGCTGTTCGTCAGCATCGCCGCGCTCGCGATCGTCGCAGCCGTGATCGCGGTCCTGGCCACGCGCACCGAGAAGGGCCCCGGCCGAGCGGCCACCCCCAGCAGCCCCGGCCTGTCCGCGGTCGCGCTGTCGAAGGACGCCGCCCACGACTACGACCCCGAGGGCGACGGCGAGGAGTCGGGCAGCCAGGTGCAGTTCGCAATCGACGGCCTGCCGACGACGGTCTGGAACACCGAGACCTACGAGGGCGGCTTCGAGGGCAGCCACAAGTCCGGGGTGGGCCTGTACGTGAACGCCGGGTCGCGCGTGCCCGCCCGCCAGCTGGACGTGATCACCTCCACGCCGGGCTTCAAGGCGGCCGTCTACGCCTCCGACAGCGTGCCCAGCCGCCTCCAGGACTGGAACAAGGTCAGCACCACGATCAACGTCAAGCGCGAGCAGGAGATCCAGCTCGACACGGCGAGGAAGGGCTTCCGCAACTACCTGCTCTGGATCTCGGAGCTGCCCGACGGCGGGAAGGTGACCATCAAGGAGCTGGCGCTCAAGCGCTAGTGCCGGTATTTCCGCTCGGCGGCGTGCCGTTCCAGCGCCAGCTCCAGCAGCCTGTCCAGCAGCTGCGCGTAGGGCACTCCGCTTTCGTCCCAGAGCTTGGCGTACACGCTCGTGGCCGTGAAGCCGGGGATCGTGTTCAGCTCGTTCACGAGCACCCCGTCCTCGGTCACGAAGAAGTCGACGCGCGCCATCCCGGCGCATCCGACGATCTTGAAGACCTCCACCGCCAGTCGCCGGACGTCCTCCAGGTGCGGCGTGCGGGCCGGCACCACCAGCTCCATCCCGCCCTCGGTGTACTTCGTCTCGTAGTCGTACCAGTCGCTCTGGATCACGATCTCGCCCGGGGTCGACGCCTGCGGGTCCCCGTTGCCGAGCACCGAGCACTCGACCTCCATCCCCTCGATCAGCCGCTCGATCACAACCACCGGGTCGTGCTCGAACGCCAGCTCGATCGCCCGGTCCAGCTCCACCTCGCTGACCGCCTTCGAGATGCCCACCGACGACCCCAGCCGCGCGGGCTTCACGAACGCCGGCGGGCCGAACGTGGTCGGCGCCGCCCCCGGCGCGGACGACCGCGTAGTCGCCCTGCGGCACCCCGTGCGCGGCCATCAGCTCCTTGAACACCGCCTTGTCCATCGAGACCGACGAGGCCAGCACGCCCGCCCCCACGTACGGAACGTCGAGCAGGTCGAGCAGTCCCTGGACGGTGCCGTCCTCGCCGAACGGGCCGTGCAGGACGGGGAAGACCGCGTCGGCGCCGAGCAGCCCGCCGGACGGCTCGAGCGTGACCTGCTCGCCGTCGTGCATCCAGCGCCCGTCGCGCTCGATCAGCACCTCGATCGGCTCGTGACCGCCCTGCGCCAGCCCCGCCCGCACCGACTCGGCCGACGCCAGCGACACATCGTGCTCGCTCGAACGGCCGCCCCCGAGGACGGCGACCCTCACGGCGTCGACCCCGGGTCGCCCGGCGTGACGTTGTCGTCCTGGATCAGCACGCCCACGATGATCACGACCTGCTTGCCCTTCTCGATCTCGATGCCGGCTGCGGGGCGCTGGTCGGTGACCACGCCGTCCTGGCTGGGATCGGTCACGTCGGTCTCGCGCGGCGCCGCGACCAGGCCGACCTCGCGCAGCTGGTCCACGGCGTCGCGCCGGCTCAGCCCGACGACGTTCGGCACGCTGACCTTCTCGATTCCGGTGGACACCGTGATCGTGACCCTCGAGCCGTCATCGACCTGTGTGCCGGCGGCCGGGTCCTGTGAGATCACGTCGTCGACGGGCTCCTCGGACTCCTTCTCCTCGACCGCCGGCTCGAGGCCCGCCCTCGTGAGCAGGCTCTCGGCCGAGTCGCGCGACAGCCCGGTCACGTCCGGCACCTCCACCTGCTCCGGGCCCGAGCTCACGAACAGCTGGATGCGCTCGCCGCGGTCCACCTGCTCGCCCGCCGCGGGCACGGTGCGGATCGCGATGCCCTTCTCGATGCTCTCGGAGGGTCTGCGGTCGACCGTCGCCTTCAGGTCCCGCTTGTCGAGCGCCTCGATCGCCACCGCCTGCGGCAGCCCGCGCACCGTCGGCACGCGCACCGTCCCAGGCCCGCCAGACACCTCCAGCACCACGGTCGATCCCTCGTCCGCCTTCGCGCGCGGGTTCGGGTCCTGGTCCACGACCTGGTCGAACGGCGCCTCGCTGCGCACGCGCGACTCCTCCACCTCGAAGCCGTCGCGCTCGAGGATCTGCGCGCGCCTGCAGCAGCTGCTTGCCGACCACGCGCGGCACCTCCTTGCTCTCGGCCGCCGTCAGCCCCGACACCACGAGGTAGATCAAGAAGCCGGCCAGTGCCACCGTGAACACGCCGATCGTGAACCAGGGCCAGCGCCGCCCGCCCTCCGAGGGCGGCTCCTCCACAGGCGGCGGAGGCAGCGGCGGTGGCGCGGCCACCGGGACCGGCGCGAACGCGGCCGTGTCCTGGGCCGGCACACCGTGCTCCAGCTGCGTGCCGGCCGCCTGGAGCGCCTCGGCGAAGTCGTCCGCCGACTGCCAGCGGTGCGCCGGGTCCTTGGCCAGGGCGGCCATCACCACCGACTCGAGCGCCGGGCTCACGTCGGGGCGGAACTGCGAGATCGGCGGCGGCTGCTCCGACAGGTGCTTGAGCGCCACCGACACCGCGCTGTCGCCCTCGAACGGCAGCCGGCCGGCGAGCATCTCGTAGAGCATCACGCCGATCGAGTAGAGGTCGGACGCCGCTGTGACCGCGTGGCCCTGGGCCTGCTCCGGCGAGAGGTACTGCGCCGTGCCCATGATCGAGCCGGTCTCGGTCATCTCCGACGCCCCGGCCCGGGCGATGCCGAAGTCCGTGACCTTCACGGCGCCCTGCTCGTCCACGATCACGTTGTGAGGCTTGAAGTCGCGATGGATCACGCCGTGGCGATGGGCGAAGCCGGCCGCCTGCAGGATCTGCGTGCCCAGGTCGACCACCCGCTCCTGCGCCAGCGGCGCCTCTTCGATCACGACCTCCTTGAGCGTTTGCCCAGGCAGGTGCTCCATCGCGATGTAGTAGGTGCCGTCGTGGCGCCCGCGGTCGAAGACGCCGACCACGTTCGGGTGCTGCAGCCCGGCCGCCGCGCTGGCCTCGCGCCTGAAGCGCTCCACGAACTCCTGGTCCTGGGCGAAGCGCCGGTGCAGCACCTTGAGCGCGACCTGCCGGCCGAGGTGGGTGTCCTCGGCGCAGTAGACGTCGGCCATCCCGCCCGAGCCGATCCGGCGCACGATCAGGTAGCGGCCGTCGACAAGCGTGTTGTCGGCGACCTCGGTCACGACCCGCCTCCGAGCAGCGCCTCGAGCACGCTCTTGGCGATCGGCGCAGCGACCGTGCCGCCCTGCGAGCCGGCCGGCTGACGCTCCACCGTCACCGCCACCGCGATGCGCGGGTTGTCGATCGGCGCGAAGCAGATGAACCAGGGTTGGGTGAACTCCCGGTTCGCGCCCACCTCGGCGGTGCCGGTCTTGCCCGCCACGCGGATGCCGGACAGCGCCGCGGCGGTGCCGGTGCCCTCCTCCACGACCCGCCCCATCATGTCGGTCAGCTCGGCAGCGGTCTCCGGCTTCATCACCTCGGACTGGAGGTCCGGCTCGATGCGCTCCTTCACGCGCCCGTCCTTGCTCAGGACGCGATCGGTCAGCCGCGGCTTCATCAGCCGGCCCTTGTTCGCGATCGCGGCCGCCACCTCCGCCATCTGCAGCGGCGTGACCTCGATCGCGCCCTCGCTGCCGCCCTGGCCGATCGCGACCCGCCCGGCGTCGAAACCGTCCTGCACGTACTGCGTGCCGTTGCGCCGGACGCCGCTCGCGATCATCTGGTTGTCCGGGTAGTCGAGCTGCGGATCGGCGTAGAAGCCGTAGCGCTTCATGTAGTCGACCAGGGTGCTGGCGCCGACCCTCTCGCCCAGCTGCGCGAACACCGTGTTGACCGAGTGCGTGAGCGCATCGGTCAGCGAGATCGGGCCGAAGCTCTCGCCGCCGGAGTTGGCCAGCGGCACGCCGCTGATCGTCTTGGGCGAGGAGCCGTCGATGATCGTGTCCGGGGTGACCTTGCCCGTGTCCAGGCCCGCGGTCGCGGTCACCACCTTGAAGGTCGAGCCCGGCGGGTAGAGCTCCTGCGTGGTGCGGTTGAAGGTCGGCTTGTTGGGGTCGGTGTCGAGCGCCTTGAAATCGGTCGGGATCAGGTTGGGGTCGTACTCGGGAATCGACACCATCACGCGCACCTTGCCGGTCTGCGGCTCGATCGCGACCACCGCGCCCTTGCGTCCCGCGAGGCCGGTCACGGCCGCCTCGGTCCCCGCGACGTCGAGGTTGGTGACGATGTCGTTGCCCTCCCGGGCGCGCCCCTCGAGCCCGGCGAAGATCGACTCGAACTCGTTCTCCTTCCCGGCCAGGAAATCGTTGCGGGAGGCCTCGAGACCGCGGCGGCCGTTGCGCAGGAACGAGTAGCCGATCGGATGCGCGAAGAGCCCCTTGGTCGGGTACTCGCGCACGTAGACGCGCGCGTCCCCTCGCCGCTCGGCGCGGTTGACGGCGATCCTGGTGCGGCCGTCGCGCGCGAAGATCAGCCCGCGCGGGATGGTCTGCTCCTTGATCAGCGCGCGCCGGTTGTCCGGGTTGTCCTGAAGCCCCTTCGCGTCGACCACCGCCCAGTAGGACGTGAACCCGACCAGCAGCGCGAACAGCACGATGAAGAGCGCGTAGACCTGCCGGATCTGGGGGTTCACACCAGTCCCCCTCTGCGCAGCCGCTCGGCCCGGGCGTGGTCGGACACGATCAGCAGCAGCGCGAGCAGCACCATGTTGGCGACGATCGAGCTGCCGCCGTACGACACGAACGGCAGCGTCACGCCGGTCAGCGGGATCACCCGCGTCACGCCGCCGACGATCACGAACACCTGGAGCGCGAACACCGCGGTCAGGCCCACGGCGAGCAGCTTCGAGAAGCCGTCGTTGGCGACCGTGGCCGTCTTGAAGCCGCGGTAGGCGAACAGCAGGTAGGCCCCGAGCACGCCCGCGGCGCCGAACAGGCCGGCCTCGTTCACGAGCACCGCGTAGATCAGGTCGGTATGGGCAGCGGGTAAGAGCGGCGCGCCGTTGAACTCGATCAGGGCCTTGCCGAAGCCCTGGCCGAACAGGCCTCCGTCGGCCTGGGCGAACAGCGACTGGGCGAGCTGGTAGCCCTCGTCGTTCACCACCCCCTGCTTGAAGGGATCGATCCAGATGTCCACGCGCTCCTGGACGTGGCTCACGTGATCGGCCAGGAAGAAGGCCCCGCCGAAGAACATCGTGGAGCCGACCCCCACCAGCGACAGCCGGTCGGTCGCCACGTAGAGCAGCACGAGGAACCCGCCGAAGAACATCAGCGAGCTGCCGAGGTCGCGGATGAAGATCAGCATCAGCATCGCCAGCCCCCACACGAGCAGCAGCGGGCCGAAGTGCTTGGGCGAGGGTCGCTCGCGCAGAACCGCCACCAGTGAGGCCATGAAGATGATCACGAGCGCCGACCCGGCCGTTCCCAGGCCGAGCACCAGGATCGCGAGCACGGCTGCAAGGGCGGGCAGGCCGTAGAGCAGCACCTGGCGGCCGGCGGGCAGCGGCCGCAGCCGTGCGCGCACGAGGATGTCACCCGTCTCGCGCAGGTAGCTCGCGAGGAAGATGATGATGGCGAGCTTGGCGAACTCGGCGGGCTGGAACTGGATCGGGCCGACCTTGATCGCCAGAAACGCGCCGTTCACCTGTTCGCCGATCCCGGGCAGGCGCGGCAGGACGAGCAGGCCGATCCCCACGGCCGCGATCGTGTAGCGGTAGCGCTCGAGCACGTGGTGGTCGTGAATCACCACGATCGTGACGCAGAAGAAGATCAGCCCGATCACGAACCACTGCGCCTGCTCGCGGGCGAAGTCGGGGTCGATCCGGTAGATCAGCACGAGCCCGACCGCGGCGAGCAGAGCTGCCAGCGGGAACAGGTACGGATCGGCGTCCGGCAGCCGCGCGCGGATGAACAGGTGGGCGACCACGCACAGGCCGAGGAAGACGGCGCCGTAGGTGAGCGTGGCGTCGCTCACGTCCTCCGAGCGCGTGGCCAGGACCGCGGCGAACCCGGCCGCCACCAACAGAGACACCGGGATCAGCCCGAACAGCTCGCGGGTGCGCGCGGACATCAGCCCGACAGCTGCCCTCGCTCGAGCGTGCGCAGCAGGTCCACGGCGTCGTTGCGGCTGCGCCATTCGTGGTCGAGCACGCGCTTGCGGCGAGTGCCCGGGATCGCGCCCGCCGGCACCCCGCTGGCGTACTTCTGCTCATACAGGTCGACGCCGAACGGGAGCTCGTACGGCACGCCCCGGTAGAGCGTGACCAGTCCGGCGTCGTTGGTGCCGATGAAGTAGACCTGGCGTGACACCAGGTAGAGGCCTGTGCCGATGCCGGCGAGCACGGCGAGGGCGAGCAGCGTCTTGACGAGCGTCTTGAAGCGGGCCCGGCGCCGGCGCGGCGGCGGGGGCGCGGTGGGTCGCGCCTGCGGCGGCGCCACGATCGTCGCGTCCGGGGCGACGTCGGCGAGGCTCTCCACCGGAGCCGGCACCGGCTGCGGCTCCGTCGGTTCCTCGAGCACCACATCGTGCACCTCGGTGGCCTGGAGCTGCCCGGCGATCGTCTCGTCCTCGCGCGGCGTGTCGGAGCCGCCGTCGCCGTTGCCGAGGCGGAACATCACGACCGTGATGTTGTCCTTGCCGCCGCTCTGGTTGGCGGCGCGCACGAGCGACTCGGCGGCCTCCTCGAGGCTCTCCTCGGAACGCAGGATCGAGCCCAGCTCCTCGTCCGAGATCATGCTCGTCAGGCCGTCGGAGCAGATCAGGAAGACGTCGCCCGCTCGCGCCGGCGAGCGTGTAGGTGTCCACCTGGACGTCGGGCTCCGGGCCGAGCGCCCGCGTGATGATCGAGCGCTGCGGATGGTGCTCGGCGGCCTCGGGCGTGATCTGGCCGCTGCGCTCGAGCTCGGCCACCAGCGAGTGGTCGCGGGTCAGCTGCTCGAGCTTGCCGTCGCGCAGGCGGTACGCCCGGCTGTCGCCGACGTGGCCGAGGCTGACCTCGTCGCCCGTCACCTTGGCCGCCGTCACCGTCGTGCCCATGCCGCGGTGCGAGTCGTCCGACACCGCCAGCTCGTAGATGCGCCGGTTGGCCTCGCGCAGGATGCGCGTCAGCTGAGCCTCGGCCGGCTCCCCGGAGTCGGACTCGCCCTCGAAGGTCCCGGCGGCCATCGCCGACGCCGACCTCACCCGCCTTCGCTCCGCCCATGCCGTCGGCGACGGCGAAGAACGGCGGCGCGAGCACCAGCGAGTCCTCGTTGACGCTGCGCTGGCGCCCCACGTCGGTCCGGCCCACCTGGTCGACGATCCGGAGGGTCACTCCTGGTACCGATATTCGCTGTCGCCGATACGGATCAGGTCGGCCACCTTCAGTCGCTCGGATGTGCGGATCTGCCGGCCGTTGAGGTAGGTGCCGTTGGTGGAGCCCATGTCCTCCACGTACATGAAGTCGCCGCGCTCGAAGATACGCGCGTGCGCGGACGACGCGAACGGATCGTCGACGCGGATCTCGGCGTTGTCGGAGCGCCCCATCGTCGCCCCGGTCCCCACGTCGAAGCGTCCAGCCGGGCTCATGCCCCATCGCCGCGACCACCACCAGCCGCGGCGCGACGCCGGAGCGCAGGTCGGGCACCGTCGACTGGCGTCGGCGCGGGCTGGGCGGCTCGACCGGCTCCGCGGCCGCGGTGCTGTCGCCGCCGCGCGCGAGGTCCTTCAGCGCGCTGCGCGCGACCCAGAGCAGGAACAGGTAGAGCACGGCGAGGAAGCCGAACTTGAGCGCAACCGCGAGTGGCTCGTCCATGCCTCAGTCGAGCTCGAAGGTCAGGTCGGTGATGCCGATCGTGATGCGGTCGCCGGGCTCCAGCTCGGCGTGGCTCAGGCGGCGCCCGTTGACCTTCATGCCGTTGGTCGACCCGAGGTCGACCGCGGCCCAGCCGCGTTCGCCGCGGCGCAGCTCGATGTGACGGCGGGACACGTTCGGGTCCGACAGGACCACGTCGCACTCGCGGCTGCGGCCGATCGTCACGCGCTCGCCGCTGAGGACGTTGCGGCGGCCCTCGGCCACGAGCAGCGCCTGGCGGCGGTCGAGCGCCGGCTCGAGCGGGCGCGCCTCGCGGTCGGGCGAGTAGACCATCGTGTGCCCGAAGTCCCCGGCCGACGGCCCCGGCTCGGCCAGCTCGTCGTCCTCCTCCGGCCCGCCCAGCAGCTGGGCCTGGATGCCGAACTCGCCCAGCTCCAGCCGGTCGTCGGTGTGGAACTCGACCTGGGGGCGGCTGGTGAGCGCGAGCCGCTCCTGGCGCGCGTGCTCGAGCAGGTAGTCCGACAGCTCCTTGCGCAGCGCCGGCTCGTAGCTCGAGAACTGCTCGCGGTCGGCGGGCGACAGGAACACGCGGTAGTGGTTCGGGACGTAGACCCGCGAGACGGAGACCATCTGGTTCTCCTCCATCTCCTTGGCGAGCTTGTGGGCCAGCTCGACCGGCTGCACGCTCGTCTTGAACGCGCGGCCGAACGCCCCTTCGACGATGCCGCCGAGCTTGGCCTCGAGGTTGCGTAGAACGCTCATCGTTAGCGGGTCAGGGTAGCCCTATGCGGGGGTCACGGACTCCGCCCGTGCGGGTCGCCAACCCTCCGCCGGAGGAGCCATCTGGGACACGGCGACGACCACCAGCCCGGCCCCGATCGCGCCGGCGATCGCGCCGCGGGCCTCGCTCAGCGTGGTCGTGGCCGCGAGCATGTCGCCGAGGGCGCCGAGGGCCGCCACCAGGCCCGCCGCCCACAGCCCGGCGCCGAGCAGGTCGACGGCCAGCCAGCGGCCGCGGACGACCAGCGGCAGCAGCATCGCGAAGCCCGCCCAGACGACCGCGGGCGCCAGGGACGGGCCCGACAGCAGCGGGCCGAGCGCGTCCGAGGCGGCCGCGCTGATCGACCCCTCCCACTCCACGCGCGGCAGGGCGCCGTCGGGGATGCCGAACAGCAGGCTCTTGCCCGTGATCAGCTCGCCGAGCGCCAGCCACAGGAAGCCGGCCGCGCCTAGGCCGGCGCGGCGCGCGGGCGTGGGCGCCAGCGCGGCGATCCCGACGAACACCGGGGCGAGCCCCACCGCGCCGAGCAGCGGGGCGAGGATCGGGACCGACCAGAGCAGGCCCGCGCGCGGCAGCAGGAGCGGTATCGGCGCGGCCGCCGCGGCGAGGATCAGCGCCGTGCCCTGGCGATCGGCCTCCGGGCGAGACGAGCCAGCCGCACAGAGCCGCGGCCACCACCAGCCAGGCGATGCGCGGCAGCAGCGCGACCGCGACCGCCGCGACGCCCGCGGCGGCAGGGGCGGAGAAGGAGGGATCGGGGCCGAGCGAGTCGAGCACGCCGAGCACGATGCCGCCGGCGAGCGCCCCCGCGCCGAGGCGGCGGACGATCGCCCCGGCCGCGACGGCTCGTTGCCCGGCGGCGCCCGAGCACGCCCCGCGCGGGCGCTCGCTCGACGCCGGCCGGCACGCTCGGGCCCGCCGCAGCAGGCGCGTCAGGGCCGTGCGGCGACCCTGCGTGGAGGGCAATCCGACCCGGCGCAGCGTCTCGGGCTCGACCAGGCCGCCCTCGTCCGTCCAGCTCGCCCTCCGCCGCGGCCAGCTCGCTCGCGCAGCTGCTTCGGGGTGGGGCGCAGCGCGGGATCGACCTCGAGCGCGTCGTCGATCGCGTCGCACAGCTCGAGCGGCAGGTCGCGCCGCATCCCCGACAGCGACGGCAGCGGCCGACCGACCCGCCGGGCGGTGGCCGCCGGGCCGCCGCCGCGCACCGGGTTCGTGCCCGTCCACGCCTCGTAGAGGGTGAGCGCCAGCGAGTAGACGTCGCTGGCCGGCCCCACCTCGGCGCCCTCGGCCTGCTCCGGGGCCATGTACGCGAGCGTCCCGACCACGTCGCCGGTGTGCGTCAGCGGGCTGTCGCTGACCACGTGCGCCACCCCGAAGTCGGCCAGCTTGGCGAACCCGGCGCCGGCGGCGGGGTCGGCCACGACCATCACGTTCTGCGGCTTGACGTCGCGGTGGATCACTCCGCGCGCGTGCGCGTGATCGAGCGCGTCGCAGAGCGCCACCCCGATCCGGGCCACGTCGCGGTCGGAGATCGCGCCCGGCGCGCACCAGCTCGGCAAGGGTTCGGCCCCGAACCAGTTCCGACACGAGGTACACGTCGTGCTCGTCCCAGGACAGCTCGTAGACCGCGACGATGCCGGGGTGGTTGAGGCGGGCGGCGGCGCGCGCCTCGCGCTCGACCCGGTCCCCGCCGCCGTCCTCGCGCGGAATCGCCTTCACGGCCACCTCGCGCTCGAGCTTCTCGTCCCAGCCCAGCCACACCACGCCGAACCCGCCCGCCCCGAGGCGCCGCTCCAGGCGGTAGCGGCCCAGCACCACGCGCGGCCCGGTCGCGCCGGGCAGTGCCTGTGTAGGGTCGGAGCCGCCCAGCGGCAGAGTGCCGGGCTCGTCGGTGAGGCTGATCTCGGGGCGTTTCACGTCAGGTTCCGTTTTCGGTCCGCGATGGGCTCGTCCTGCCCCGCGGTCATACTCCCATGAACCTTGGCAGGCGCCCCATCGGCGCCAGGAGGGGAAACTGCTGCTGTCCTTCCTCGACGAACCGGACGAGCCGGCGCGCTCAAGTCGGCGACCGCCCCGCGGGCCTTCGACAGACCGCCAGACGCTCATGCTGCGGCGCACGATCGCCCTGGTTGGCGGCGTCGTCCTCCTGATCCTGTTCGTGCTGCTCGTGCGCGGGTGTCTCAACACCCGCAAGGAGAACGCGATCAAGGACTACGGGAACGACTCGGCGGAGCTCCTGCGCGAGTCCAAGGAGGACGGGGACCAGCTGTTCAACCTGCTCGAGGGCAAGGGCGGCACCGACCAGGCCACCGCGATCATCAACACGCTGAACGGCTACCGCACCTCGTCGAGCAACCGCGTCGACCGGGCCGACGCCCTCGACATCCCCGGCGACCTCAACGGCGCCCAGGACGATCTGCTGGAGGTGCTCGAGCTGCGGGCCCAGGGCCTGGCCGACATCACTGACGCGCTGCAGGTGGCGCTCGGCGACCAGGATCGCCGCCAGGGCTCCGACGACGTCGCGAAGCAGATGCAGATCTTCCTCGCCAGCGACATCGTCGACACCCAGCTCTTCCGGCGCAAGCTCTTCGAGGTGCTGCGCGACCAGGGTCTGCCCGCGCCCAACCTGCCGAAGGCCGGCTTCGTGCCCGACATCCAATGGCTCCAGCCCGACTTCGTCGCCGATCAGGTCAACGCTCTGCGCACCGGCACCGGAGGTGGCGGGTCGGCCGCGCCCGGCCTGCACGGCAACGGCATCGCCGGCGTGACGCTGGGTGGCACCGCGCTCGCCCCGGGCGGCTCCGCGTCGGTTCAGCTGGCCGGTGACCTCTCCTTCCAGATCCAGGTCCAGAACCAGGGCGAGAACACCGAGACCGACGTGGTCGTGACGTGTGACGGTCGGCGACGGCGGCGACGCCGACACCCAGGAGGAGACGATCCCCACGATCGCGGCCGGCGAGCTGAAGACCGTCACGATCCCGCTCTCGAGGCAGCCTCCGACCGGCCAGAACGTGCCGATCAAGGTCGAGGTCAAGCCCGTTCCGGGCGAGCAGAAGACGGACAACAACACGCAGACGTCTTCGGTCATCTTCACCCGGTGATCGATAGGTGCGGCTCCGCGGAACCGCTCAGTAACCTGGCCGCGTGGACGACCTGACGACCACCCAGGGCATCGTCGCGCTCGCCGCGGCGGGCGTGGCTGTCGTGGCGTTGCTGTGGGCGATCGTGCTGGCCGTGAAGATGCGTCGCCTCCGGGCCGCGCAGCGAACCGTGATGGGCGAGGGCCAGGCCGACCTGGTCGCGCACGCGGCGCAGATCCAGGAGGCGTTCGTGCAGCTGCGCGACTGGGTCGAGGAGACGGCCACCCGGCTCGAGGAGCGGATGGCGACCGCGGAGCAGCGGATCGACGGCTGCGTCGCCTACACCTCGCTGGTGCGCTACGACGCGATGGGCGAGCTGTCGGGGCAACAGTCGAGCACGATGGCGCTGCTCGACGGCCGGCGGACCGGCGTGGTGGTGTCCTCGATCCTCCACCGCGACCAGGCGCGCGTGTACGTGAAGCAGGTGCGCGACGGCGAGTCGGAGCTGGAGCTGTCACCCGAGGAGCACCAGGCGATCGAGGCCGCGATGGCCGGCGCACCCGCGCACACCTGATGAGGGTCGGCTACCTCGGTCCCGCGGGGACCTACAGCGAGGAGGCGCTGCGCGCCTCCGCCCCCGCCGGCATCGAGGAGGTGCCGTATCCGACCATCTACGACACCGTCATGGCCGTCGAGGACGGGGAGGTCGAGCGCGCCGTGGTCCCGATCGAGAACGCGCTCGAGGGCGCCGTGGCGGTGACGCTCGACACGCTCGCCCTGGACGCCACCGACCTGCGCATCGTCGCCGAGGTCGTCCACCCGATCCATCACTGCGTGGTGGCGGCGCGCGAGCTCGACCTCGCCGAGGTCACGCGAGTGGTGTCCCACCCTCAGGCCACGGCGCAGTGCCGCCGATTCCTGCGCGAGCACCTGGCGGGAGCGGAGCGCGTGGTGGCGCCGTCGACCTCCGACGCCGTGCTGTCGGTGCGCGATTCCAGCGAGCCCGAAGTCGCGCTCGGCTCGCGCCTGGCGGCCGAGTTGTACGGCTGCCGGATCCTGGTCGCGGACGTGGAGGACCACCCCGACAACGCGACGCGCTTCGTCTGGCTGGCCTCTGCCGCCAACGCCGGCAAGCCCGGGTCAGGCGGCAAGACTTCGCTGGTGTTCTGGGGCGGCGGCGACCAGGCGCCCGGCTGGCTCGTGCACGCGCTGCGCGAGTTCTCAGACCGCGGCGTGAACCTGACTCGGATCGAGTCGCGGCCGCGACGGACGTCGCTGGGGCACTACATGTTCTTCGTCGACCTCGAGGGCGGCGCGGCCGACCCGCGCGTGGCCGAGGCGCTCGGCGCTTTGCACGACCAGGTCGAGGAGCTGCGGGTTCTCGGCTCGTACACGAATGCGAGCGGGGTGCCCGGCTAAACTGGGCTGCGTCGTGGCAGTGAGCACGAATCGAATGCTCGTGACTGATGCGGGGGACTCGGAACCAGGCCCTGCGTTCGCGCTGCACGGGGCCGGCCGGCCCGCGCAGCGCACGAGCTCGACCGGTCGGGTGCTGGTACTCAACGCGAGCTATGAGCCGATCAACGTCTGCACGGTCCGGCGCGCGGCGGTCCTGATCCTCAAGAACCGGGCGGAGATCCTCGAGGAGGGCGACTGGGCGCTGCACGCCGAGAGCCTCACGCTGGCGAGGCCCGTCGTCATCAGGCTGCTGGCGTACGTGCGCATCCCGAGGGACGCCCATCGACGCAAGATCACCCGCCGGGCGGTGTTCGCCCGCGATCGCTGGACCTGCCAGTACTGCGGCCACGAGCGGGGCAACCTCACCGTCGATCACGTGGTCCCGCGCTCGAAGGGCGGGCGCTCGACCTGGGACAACATCGTGACCTGCTGCGCACCCTGCAACAGGCGCAAGGGAGATCGGCTGCCCCGGCAGGCCAACATGGTGCCGGCGCGAAAGCCCAAGGCGCCGAATGCGACGATCTTCATCCACGTGGCCACGCCCACGATCCCGGCCGCGTGGGAGCAATACCTGGTGACGGCTTGACGGGCGATCCGCCTGCGGTTCCGCCGCCCGCGCCCAAGCCCGCGGCCGCGGCCGAGCCGAAGCCCGCCACGACCGAAGACCTCCGCGGATTGCGGCGCTGGCTGATCGTGGCCGGCGTGTGGGCAGTCGCCGCCACCGCCATCGCCGTCATCGCCCTGGTCAAGGCCAACGATGCGAACAACGACGAGCAGGCCGCCCGCTCCGCGACGCAGCTCAGCAAGGAGCAGCGTCAGCTGACGGAGCGGCTCGACGACCTGGAGAACCAGGTCCAGGACCTGGCGCCGACCGAGGACGTCACGAAGCTCGACAACCGCCTGAAGAAGACCGAGGAGACGGTGAGCAAGACGTCTGATCGCCTCGACGCGCTGAGCAAGGACGTCGACGACCTCCAGTCGCGCGTGGACGACCTCGAGCAGCAGGCCGAGTCGGGCACGGATACCACCGGCACCGACACGACTGAGACCACGCCCTGACAAGCACGAGGGGCGCCCCGTAGGACGCCCCTCGCTCTAAACGCTGCTGGACAGGGTCGGTTTCAAGTACTGCGGCCAGAGGGACCAATCCTCGCCCTCTCCACCGACGGTGTCTCGGTTGGACTCCGCTAGATAACGTCGGTCCGCCGCCGGCCCAGCCGGCGACCTCCCGCACTACGGGCCCAGCACCGATCTAACGGCCGGACACCTCCAGGGTCCCAAGAAAACTGTCACTCAAAGCTCGGACCACCTCCTTTCCCTGGTCCGTCCATTGAAGCAGACGGGCAGGGCGGAGAACGTCGAAGCGCTACTCCTCGGCCTCGGGCTCCTCGGCTGCGGGCTCGTCGGGCTCCGGCGCCTCCGGCTCCGTGACGGCGGGGAGGTCCTCCTGCACCGGCGCCGAGGTGTCCGCGGCGGACTCCATCACGAGCGCAACCGCGCTCACCAGGTCGTCGTCACGCAGGTTCATCACTCGCACGCCCTGGGCGGGCCGGCCCTGCTTCGAGATGCCCTTGACGCTCGTCCGCTGCACCATCCCGCTCTGCGAGATGAACACGAGGTCGTGGTGGTCGCGCACGATCAGCGCTCCGGCCAGCGCGCCCTTCTTCTCGGTCAGGCCGATCGTCTTGACGCCCATCGAGCCGCGCCCCTTGACCGGGTACTCCTCGATCGCCGTGCGCTTGCCGTAGCCGTTCTCGGTGACGACGAGCAGCTCCATGTCGGGCCGCACCACGTCCATCGAGAGCACGCGGTTGTCGCCGCGACTGACGTTCATCCCGCGCACACCGCCGGTGTCGCGGCCCATCGGGCGCACCTGGTCCTCGTTGAAGCGCGCCGCCTGGCCCGAGCGCGACACCATGATGATGTCGTCGTCTCCGCTGGTGCGGCGCACCTCGACGAGCTCGTCGTCGTCGCGGATCTTGATCGCGATGATCCCGTCGGCCTTGATCGGCGTGTTGTACGCCTTGAAGTCGGTCTTCTTGATCTGGCCCTTCTTCGTCGCGAAGACGAGGTACTTGCCCTCGCTGAAATCGCGCGTGGCCTGGACGGCCTGCACGCGCTCGCCTTCTCGCAGCGGCAGCATGTTGACCAGAGCGCGGCCCTTCGCGGTGCGCTGCGCCTCGGGCAGCTCGTAGACCTTCTCGCGGTAGACCTTGCCGCGATTCGTGAAGAACAGGAGGTAGTCGTGCGTCGATGACACGAAGAGGTGCTCGATGTAGTCCTCGTCCTTCATGTCCATGCCGGTCACGCCGATGCCGCCCCGCTTCTGCTGGCGATAGGTCGCCAGCGGCAGCGTCTTGATGTAGCCCGAGTGCGTGATCGAGATGACCATCTGCTGATCGGCGATCAGGTCCTCGATGTCGATCTCGTCCTCGGAGTGCGTGATCTTCGTGCGCCGGTCGTCCCCGTACGCCTCCTTGATCTCGAGCAGCTCCTCGCGGATCAGGCCCATGACCTTGGCCTCGTCGCCGAGGATGTCGCGCAGGTACTTGATGCGCTCGACCACCTCGGCGTGCTCGGTCTTGATCTCGTCCGTCTGCAGGGCGGTGAGGCGCTGCAAGCGGAGCTGGAGGATCGCCTCCGCCTGGAGGCGGGACAGCTCGAAGCGCTCGATCAGGCCGTCGCGGGCGGTCTCGGGGTCGCGCGACCCGCGGATCAGCTCGATCACCTCGTCGATGTTCTCGAGCGCGATCAGGTAGCCCTCGAGCACGTGCAGGCGGGCCTCGCGCTGGCTCAGCTCGTGCTTCGTGCGGCGCACGATCACGTCGCGCTGGTGGTCGACGTAGTTGCGGACGATCGGCAGCAGGCCGAGCGTGCGGGGCACGCCGTCGACGAGGGCGACCATGTTCACGCCGAAGGTCGTCTGCAGCTGGGTGTGCTTGTAGAGCTTGTTGAGAACGATCTTCGGGTTCTCGGCGCGCTTCAACTCGATGACGAGCCGGATCCCCTGCTTGTCGGACTCGTCGCGCAGGTCGGCGATCTCCTTGATCCGCCCGTTCTGGACCTGCTCGACGATCTTCTGCATCAATCCGCTGCCGTCGCCGCGGCCGTCGCCCTTGTAGACCTGGTAGGGCATCTCGGTGACGATGATGCGCTCCTTGCCGCGTTCCATCGGCTCGATGTGCGCGGTGCCCCGCACGACCACGCGGCCGCGGCCGGTCTCGTAGGCGTCACGGATGCCGGCGTGCCCGACGATCATGCCGCCGGTGGGGAAGTCCGGACCCTTGAGGTGCTTCATCAGGCCGTCGACGTCGATCGCCGGGTCGTCCACGTACGCGACCACGGCGTCGATCGCCTCGCGCAGGTTGTGCGGGGGGATGTTCGTGGCCATCCCGACGGCGATGCCCGACGAGCCGTTGACGAGCAGGTTCGGAAAGCGCGCCGGCAGGACGAGCGGCTCCTGGCGCGACTCGTCGTAGTTGGGCCGGAACTCGACGGTGTCGGCGTCGATGTCGCGCAGCATCTCCGTGGCCAGCCGCGACAGGCGGGCCTCGGTGTAGCGCATCGCCGCGGGCGAGTCGTTGTCGATCGACCCGAAGTTGCCCTGAGGGTCGATCAGCGGGTAGCGCATGGCGAAGTTCTGGCCCATGCGGACGAGCGTGTCGTAGATCGCGGAGTCGCCGTGGGGGTGGTAGTTCCCCATGACGCCGCCGACGACGGTCGAGCACTTGCGGTGCGGCCGATTCGGCTGGAGCCCCGACTCGTACATCGAGTAGAGGACCCGCCGGTGCACCGGCTTGAGGCCGTCGCGCACGTCCGGGAGCGCCCGCCCCACGATCACGCTCATCGCGTAATCGAGATACGACGAGCGCATCTCCTGCTCGAGCCCGCGCGGCTCGATGTTGCCTCCGGTCAGCTGGTCAATCGACATGCGTTACTCCAATCAGGGTCCTGCGGACCAACCTCGATGTGTGCGCGAAAACCAAGCGATGCAAGGACGCAGGGAGCGGACGAGGCTCCAGCCTGTCCGCGACCGAGGACGCCGCAGCGCGCCGGTTTGCAGCGTCACACATCGAGGTTGGTGACTTCGCGGGCGTGGTTCTCGATGAACTCGCGGCGCGGCTCGACGGCGTCGCCCATCAGCATCGAGAAGACCTGATCGGCCGCGCTCGCGTCGTCGACCCCGACGAGCTGCAGCGTGCGCCGCTCGGGATCCATGGTCGTGTCGAAGAGCTGGTCGGCGTTCATCTCGCCGAGGCCCTTGAAGCGCTGGAGCGGGACGCCGTCGCGGCAGATCTCCAGCACCGTCGCGTACAGCTCCTCGAAGGACAGCGCGTCGCCGTCCTTCTTGCCCAACACCACGTGGAACGGCGGGAAGCCGGCCAGGGCGTCGAGCTCCTTGTGGATCTTCACGAAGCCCGTGTACTCGGGTGTCGAGAACATCGCGCGTGCGAGCCTGTAGGTCTTGGCGGTGCCGGTCTTGCGCTCGATCACCATCGCCACGACCTCGCGCTCGTCCTCTGAGATCAGCGAGGTCTCGTAGGCCTCGCCTTCGGGGTCGGCGTTCTTGAGCAGCTCGATCACGGCCTCGGGATCGTCCGCGCCCTCATCCAGCAGCGCGGATTCCTCCAGGAACTGGATCGGGTCGTGCCCCCACTCGGCGCGCATCGCGGCGGCCCAGCCCTCGTACTGCTTGAGCAGGCGCCCGTACTTCTGCCAGCGCGCGTGAGTCAGGCTGAACGGCTTGCCGCCGCGATCGGTCACCTCGAGCTTCTCGAGCTTGTCGCGGAGCAGGACCTCCTCGAGCTCCGACTCCTTCTCGATGTAGACGTCCTGCTTGCCGGACTTGACCTTGTAGAGCGGTGGCTTGGCGATGTACACGTAGCCCGCCTCGATCAGCTCGGGCATCTCGCGGTAGAGGAAGGTCAGCACCAGCGTGCGGATGTGCGCGCCGTCCACGTCGGCGTCGGTCATGACGATCACCTTGTGGTAGCGCGCCTTCTCGATGTCGAACTCCTCGCGGATGCCGGTGCCGATCGCCGTGATCAGCGCCTGGATCTCCTTGTTGGAGAGCACCTTGTCGATGCGGTTCTTCTCGACGTTGATGATCTTGCCGCGCAGGGGCAGGATCGCCTGCGTGTTGCGGTCGCGGCCCTGCTTGGCCGAGCCGCCGGCGGAGTCCCCCTCGACGATGAAGATCTCCGCGAGGGCGGGGTCGCGCACCGAGCAATCGGCGAGCTTGCCCGGCAGCGTCGAGTTCTCGAGCGCGGACTTGCGCCGCGTGAGATCGCGCGCCTTGCGGGCGGCGTCACGGGCCCGGGCGGCGTCGACCGCCTTGCGGATCATCACGCGTGCCTCTGCCGGGTTCTCCTCGAGGAACTCGGCAAGGCCCTTGTTGACGGCGGCCTGCACGAAGCCCTCGACCGGCGGGTTCCCGAGCTTGGTCTTGGTCTGACCCTCGAACTGCGGCTCGCGGATCTTCACCGAGATGATCGCGGTGAGCCCCTCGCGGACGTCCTCACCCTGGAGGTTGGGGTCCTTCTCCTTGAGCTCGCCGACCTGGCGCGCGTACTTGTTGACCGTGCCGGTGAGCGCGGACCGGAATCCCGACAGGTGCGTGCCGCCCTCGTGCGTGTTGATGTTGTTGGCGAACGAGAGGAGCGCCTCCTGGTAGGAGTTGTTCCACTGGAGCGCCACCTCGACCTCGCCCATGTCCTCTTTCGAGTCCTCGATGAAGACGACCGTCGGGTGCAGCGGCTCGCGGGTCCCCTGGCTGTGCAGGTACTTGACGAAGTCGACGATGCCGCCGTCGTACTTGAAGCTCGTCGTGAAGCGCTCGCCGCGCTCGTCCGTGAAGTCGATCTTGAGACCCCTCGTCAGGAAGGCCATCTCGCGGAAGCGCTGCTCGAGGACCGTCCGGTCGTACTCGATCGTCTCGAAGATCTCGAGATCGGGCAGGAAGGTGATCCTCGTGCCGCCCCGGTCGGTCGTGTCGCCCTTCGTCAGCTCGGTGGTCGGCGTGCCGCGCTCGTAGGACTGCGTGTACTCGTAGCCGTCCCGCCACACGGTCAGGTGCAGCCACTCGGACAGCGCGTTGACGACGGAGACGCCGACCCCGTGCAGGCCGCCGGAGACCTTGTAGCCGCCGCCCTCGCCGAACTTGCCGCCCGCGTGCAACACCGTGAGGACGACCTCCGCGGCGGGGCGCTGCTCCTTCTCCATCGTGTCGACCGGGATGCCGCGCCCGTTGTCGGTCACGGTGACCGAGTTGTCCGGGTGGATCACGATCTCGACCTGGTCCGCCTCGCCGGCGAGCGCCTCGTCGACAGCGTTGTCGACAACCTCGTAGATCAGGTGGTGAAGGCCGCGTGCGCCGGTCGACCCGATGTACATGCCCGGGCGCTTGCGGACGGCCTCGAGGCCCTCCAGGACGGTGATGTCCTGAGCGTCGTAGCTCCCGTTGCCCTGCTTCTTGCCCTTGCCCCGCTTCTTGGGGGTGTTGCCGTCCTTATCAGCCGTGTCTGCCAAGCCGTCCCTTCCGTCAAAAACCCCGGCTCCGCGGCTATTGGTGCGCGGACCGGGGCGCTACATAAGACCGCTCTAGATACTAGCAGGCTACCCCTCTTATCGGACGGCGCTCCGTGCTACAAAATGCCCGCAAATCGCGACAAAACAGCTACTTCAGAGCAACACGGCGAACGACGCGATCAGCTGCGGTTCGGGCCCGAACCGACGACGAAGCGCAGGCGCTCCACGCGACCCGTCTCCCCGGTGCTCTCGAGATGCTCGTTGAGACGGGCGGTCAGCTCCGGGGCGAGCAGCTCCAGCTCCTGCGCCCAGGCCCCCGATTCGCACGCGATGGTGACCGTGCCTGCGCGCTCCGAGGCCGGGGTCGCCGCGCTGCTCGAGGGCCGGCCCGGCGACCGCCGCCCAGGCTGACTGAACGACCGCGAGCAGGCCGGTGGGGCGTGCGTGGTCGACGGCGTGCGCGAGCGCGGCGGACAGCGGGCGCGGCGCGAGGCGCCTCACGCCGCCACCGGCCCGAGCAGCGCTCCGGCGCCCACGCGAACCAGCTCGTCGTCGCCGACCCCCGGCACGTGGTCGGCCTCCGTCGCCGTCACGATCGCCTGGCCGCCGGCGCGCAGCAGCTCCGCCAGCAGCTCCCGGCGCTCGGCGTCGAGCTCCGACATCACGTCGTCGAGGAGCATCAGCGGCGAGCGGGCGCGGCGGGCGCTGAGCAGCTCGCGCTCGGCGAACAGCAGCGCGAGCAGCGCGGTGCGCTGCTGTCCCTGCGACCCGTACGAGCGCAGCGCCACCCCGTCGAGCCGCAGGCCGAGCTCGTCGCGGTGGGGCCCGTGGGCCGTGAAGCCGCGCTCGAGGTCCGCGGCGCGGCGTTCGGCCAGCTCGGCAGCGAGGCCGGCCGCGTCGCTCGCATCGGAGCGCGGGCGGTAGCGCACCTCCGCCGGGCCGGGCAGGCCGAGCTGCTCCGCGAGTCGCTCGAACGGGCCCTGCAGGCCTTCGACGGCGGCCGCGCGGTGCTCCATCAGCGCGATGCCCTCGCGGGCCAGCTCGGAGTCCCAGGCGTCGAGTGCGGACGGCCCCGAGGCCCCGGCCCGGATGCGCCCGAGCAGGGCGTTGCGCTGAGCCAGTGCTCGCGAGTAGGCGGAACGCGCCCCCGCGCGGGCGGGCCAGAGCGCGGCCACGACCTGGTCGAGGTGGGCGCGGCGGGCGGCGGGTGCCCCCTTGACGAGCTCGAGCCGCTCGGGCATGAAGACGCTCACCAGGGGACGCGCGTCCAAGGTCGCCAGGCTGGTGACGGCGCTCCCGTCAACGCGCAGGTGCTTCGCCTCGCCCGGCTCGAAGCCGACCTCCAGCCGGTGGCTCGCCTCGTCGTCGCGCGTGTCGATCACCACGCGGGCGACCGTCGCGCCGCGGCGGACCAGCTCGCGCTCGTTGGACGTGCGCGGCGAAGCACCCGTGCACCCGAAGTAGACGGCCTCGAGCAAGTTGGTCTTGCCGGCGCCGTTGGGGCCCACGACGACCGCCAGGCCCTCCGGCAGGTCGAGCTCGGCCGCCTCGTAGTTGCGGAAGTCGCGCAGCTCGAGGCGGGTGACGCGCACCGCGCCTAGCTCACGCCGCTGACGGCCGCTCGGCCATCAGACGTTGAGGCGGATCGGCATGACCAGGTAGATGAAGCCCGAGCCCTCGTCGCCGGACTGGAGCAGCCCCGGGCGCAGCGGGCTGATCAGCTTCAGGATCAGCTCCTCCGACTCCGCGCTCTCGAGCCCCTCGCGGAAGAACTCCGGGTTGAACCCGATCTCCAATGGTTCGCCAGCGAACGGAATCGGGAGCGACTCGCTCGCCTCGCCCACGTCCGGCGTCTGGGCCGACACGTCGAGAGCGCCCTCGGAGAAGCGCAGCCGCAGCGGCGCGTTCTTCTGCGCCAGCAGGCCCACCCGCCGCACGACCTCGAGCAGCTCCTCGCGGCTCACGCGCAGCTCGTGCTCGTACGACTCGGGCAGCAGCTGCTGGTAGTTCGGGAACCGGCCCTCCACGAGACGCGACGAGAGCACCACGTCATCGACGGTGAACACCACCTGGTTCTCGAGCGCCGCCACGCCGATGCTCTCGCCGCCGCCGCTCGCGATCCGGGCCAGCTCCTGAAGCGTTCGGGCCGGCACGTTTGCCTCGAGCGAGCCCTCCAGAGGGGCTTCGAGCTTCGTCTCCTTCACGGCGAGGCGGTACGAGTCGGTGGCGACCATGCGCAGCTCGCTGCCGGTCGCGGTGACGAGCACGCCTGTCAGGTGCGGCCGCGTCTCGTCCCGGGACGCGGCTCGCGCCACCCGAGCGATCGTGTCGACGAAGGCGCGCGGCGGGGACCGTCATCGTGCCTTCGCCCGGCGCCTCGGGCAGCTTCGGGAAGTCCTCGGGCGGAAGCGTGCGCAGGTGGAACTTCGAGGGCCCCGCCACGACCTCGACGTCCTGCTGCGCGCTGCGGTACTCCAGCGACAGCTGATCGGTCGGCAGCGAACGCACCACGTCCAGGAGCAGGCGACCGGGGATGACCGCGTGGCCAGGGGTGGATTCGGCGGCCTCGAGCGCCACGCGGACCCCGAGCTCCATATCGGTGGCCTCGAGCTCGGCCCGGCCGTCCTCGACCTTCAGAAGGACGCCGGCGAGAGTCTGGATCGGGCTGCGCGTAGACGCCCCGCGAACGGCGATGCCGAGCTTCGCGAGGAACGTTTCACGGGAAACGGTGAGCTTCAAGTTCTGCTACCTGACCTTGAATTTGTAGTGCCTGTCGACACGTCTATATGGGTGCGAATTCGGCTTGGCAAAAGGAAAGTGGCCTGTGGATTGTGGCATTGACATCGGCCGTTATGCGGGATGGCCCAGGCGGCGGTGGAGGTTGTCGACCGCGCTGCGCACAGCCGGATCGGTTCGCATGGCGGCGGCGATCCGGTTCACAGCGTGCAACACGGTGCTGTGGTTGCGCCCGCCGACGCCGCGCCCGATCTCCGGGAGGCTGTGCTCGGTCAGCTCGCGAGCGAGGTACATCGCGACCTGCCGGGCGGTTGAGACAGCGGGCCGCCGATCGCGCGCCAGCAGCGCGTCGCGCTCCACTCCGAACTCCTGCGCCGCGGCATCGAGGATCTCGGAGATGCCGCATGCGTCCGGCGCTGTGTCCTCGCCGAGCCGGCGCAGGACGTGGCGGACGAGCCCGGGCGTGGCCGGCTCGCCCTTCAGCGAGGCGTAGGCGACGACTCGGATCAGCGCGCCCTCGAGGGCACGGACGCTGCTGTCGATCCGCCGCGCGATCTCCGCCAGCACCTCGCCGGAGACGTCCACGCCGTCCACGCGAGCTCGCTTGGCGAGGATCGCCCGGCGCAGCGACGCCGGCGGGGGCTCGAGCTCTACGACCAGGCCGGCGCGGAAGCGCTCCGCCAGGCGGGTCTCGAGGTCCGGCAGGTCCTCCGGGCTGCGGTCGGACGAGATCACCAGCTGCCGACCGGAGTCGAGCAGCGAGTTGAACGTGTGGAAGAACTCCTCGCGTGTCTTGGTGCGGCCGGCGAGAAACTGGACGTCGTCGATCAGGACGAGGTCGGCGCCGCGGAAGTCGTCCTTGAAGTCACCGGTGCGGCGGCTCCGAATGGCGTCCACGAACCCGGTGGTGAACTCCTCGATCGTCGCGTAGCGCACACGCAGCCCGGAGCCGTAGCACTGGACGTAGTTGCCGATCGCGTGCAGCAGATGGGTCTTGCCGAGGCCCGGGGGCCCGTGCAGGAAGAGCGGGTTGTACGCCTGGGCGGGGAGCTCGGCGACGGCCAGCGCGGCCGCGTGGGCGAAGCGATTGCCCTCTCCGATCACGAACTGATCGAAGCTGTACTTGGGGTTCAGCAGCGCGCCGCGTTCCGGCCGCGCGGGCTCCAGCGGGGCCTCGTCTGCCGCGGGCGCTGTCCACGCCGGCCCGACGATCTCGACCACCGCATGACCGTCGAAGCGCTGCGCGGCGGCGCGGCGCAGCAGGGGCAGGTAGCGCTCCTCGACCGACGTGCGGATGTGCTCGGGCGCGCGCACGTAGAGGGTCTTCCCGACGACCGCGGCCAGCTCGAGCGGGTCGATCCAGATGTGGAACTTGAAGTCGGGAGTCTCGCGCCGGAGCTCGTCGCGAATGGCGTCCCAGAGCTGGTCGATTTGAGCGGGCGCAGACAGTCGAGACCCTCCAGGGGGTCTAGTTCGGGAAACTTCTCGAGAAGGGAGAGGGACTGGCTTGAACTGCCACCGCTGCCCTCGGCGGCCCGAGGATACAACGGCGCCGGAGGGCCTCGCCGCACCTCTGGCAGGAGTCCCCGCATTACGCGAGAAAAGTCACGGAGGGGGCGCTTCGACCGCCGTCGTGTACCCTCCGCTCGCGGCGCGAGTGCTCGTCCTGCGCGCCCATCTCGATCCTCATGAAGCGCACCTATCAGCCCAAGAAACGCAAGCGCGCCCGGACGCATGGCTTTCGCGCGCGCATGCGTACGCGTGCCGGGCGGCACGTGCTGAGGCGCCGGCGCACCAAGGGCCGTAAGCGGCTCACGCCCTAGGCGTATGGCCGATCGCGCGCGCCGCAAGCGCCGCAGGTTGTCGCGCAGCGGCGAGTTCGAGCGGGTCTACCGCGAGGGCCGCTCGCACGCCAGCCGCCACCTGGTCGTCTACGCGTTTCCGCGCTCCGACGACGAGACGGACCCGCGGCTGGGGATCTCGGTGGGGCGCAAGCTCGGCGGGGCCGTCGAGCGCAACCGCATCAAGCGGCTGCTGCGCGAGGCCTTCTGGGCGGGGGCGGGCGAGCTGACCCCGGGGCACGACTTCGTGATCGTGGCGCGTCCCGCGGCAGGCGAGCTGGCGCGCGAGGGCGGCGAGCCGGCGATCGAGCAGGCGTTGCGCTCGGTGCTCGCCGAAGCCGGGCTAGCGGGCGGGGGGCAGTCGTGAACGCCCTGCGCGGGATTCTCGTGGCGCCGATCCGGCTCTACCAGCGCACCCTCTCCCCGGCGTTGCCGGCGCGCTGCAAGTACCACCCCTCGTGCTCCGAGTACGCGGTCCAGGCGGTTCGCCGCTACGGTGTGCTGCGCGGAGTCGTCCTCGCCGGCTGGCGGCTGCTCCGCTGCAATCCCTGGAGTCACGGCGGAGTCGACTTCGTCGAGGACCAGACCCTCTTCCGCAAGCGCCCTAGCCGATGAAGAACATCCTCTCGCCGCTGATCGATGCCTGCCAGTGGATCCTGGAGTTCTGGCACGACCTGGTCGGGGGGTCATGGGGCTGGTCGATCATCCTGCTGACGTTCACGGTGCGGATCGCGATCCTGCCGCTCACGTTCAAGGGCGTGAAGTCGATGCAGCGCCTGCAGACGCTGCAGCCCGAGATCAAGAAGATCCAGGAGCGCTACAAGGACGACCGGCAGCGCATGAACCAGGAGGTCATGGCCTTCTACCAGCGCGAGAAGGTCAACCCGCTCGGGTCGTGCCTCCCGCTGGTCCTGCAGATCCCGTTCTTCATCTCGCTCTTCTACCTGCTGCGCTCGGCCGAGTTCAAGGCTGACATCGCCGGCAACGCGGCCTTCGGGCCGATCGACAACCTCGCGGAGAAGATCACCGGCCAGCCGGTGCTGCTCGGCTTCCTGATCGTGCTCTACGTGGGCACCCAGCTGGCCGCGACCGCGGTCACGGCGTTCAGCGCCGACCCCACCCAGCGGCGCATCATGTTCGCCCTGCCGTTTGTCTTCACGATCTTCATCATCAACTTCCAGGCGGGCCTGATCGTCTACTGGATCACGACGAACGTCTGGACGATCGGTCAGCAGCTGGCGGTGAAGAAGCTCTACCCGAAGCCGGTCCCGGGGGCCTCGGCCGGCGACGCGGACGGTGGCGACGACGGCAAGCCGGCGCGCGGCAAGCCGCCCGCCCCGCAGCCGTCGCCCAGCCCGGCAAAGGCCGATGGGGGCGGGGGCGGGTCGAAGGCCAGCGGCAGCTCGGGCGGCAACGGGGCGGCCGTGAAGGCGCCGCCGCAGTCGCCGCGCAAGAAGAAGAAGCGCTCGGGTCGAAGGCGATGAGCGACGACCCGAGCCCCGAGGACCTGTCCGCGGAAGGCGAGGGCGACAGCCTCGGCGAGGCCAAGTGGGCGGCCATGAAGGAGCTGGAGCCGCGTTTCCCCGGCATCACGGCCGAAAGCGTCAGCTTCGAGGTGATCGAGGAGCCGGAGGGCAGCGGGTCCGCCCGCGTGCGCGCCGAGGTGGACGAGGATGCCTGGCGCGCGGCCGCCGAGGTGATTCCCGAGGAGCCCGGCGAGCGGGTGCGCGCGATCGTGGGCAGGGTCGTTCACGCGCTCGGGCTGCGGGCGACCGTGGACATCGAGGAGACCGAGGACGAGCTGCGGGCAACGGTCAACGGCGACGAGCTGGGCCTGCTGATCGGCAAGCACGGCTCGACGATCGACGCCGTGCAGCACCTGGCCTTCCGCGCCGCCTATCGCGGGCGCGAGGATCGCAAGCAGGTGACGGTGGACGCTGCGGGCTACCGGGAGCGCCGCGAGACGGCCCTGCACCGGATGGCGGATCGGGCGGCGGCCGAGGCGCTGCGTTACGACCGCGGGGTGGAGCTCGAGCCGATGCGCGCGCCGGAGCGCAAGATCGTGCACACGTACCTGAGCGAGCGCGCCGACGTGGAGACGCACTCCGAGGGCGACGAGCCGGATCGCCGGCTCGTGATCAGCCCGGCGCCCGCGTTCCGCGAGCCCTGAGCGTTTCCCGTGAAACAGCCGAGGCGCTGTGTGCGCGCTTCGGGTTGTCGACGGGATCGGCGGAGCAGATCCGCCTGTTGCTGGAGGCGCTGGCCGCCGAGCCGCATCCCCCGACCACCGTGGCGTCGCCCGAGGAGGCGCTCGAGGTCCACGTGGCGGACAGCCTGAGCGGCCTGGAGGTGGGGCCACCATTGACCCGCGCGAGGCGGATCGCCGACGTGGGGGCCGGTGCGGGCTTCCCCGGCCTGGTGTTGGCGATCGCGTTGCCGGACGCGAGCGTGGACCTGATCGAGTCGGCCGGGCGCAAGGCGGCCGTGATCTCGCGCCTGGCCCAGGCGGCCAGCATCGAGAACGCGCGGGCGGTGACGGCGCGGGCCGAGGAGTGGGCGGGGACGCCGGCGGCGCTGGGAGGGGGAGGGGCCGCATACGACGCCGTGACAGCGCGCGCCGTGGCGGCGCTGCCCGTCCTGGTGGAATACGCAGCGCCGCTGTTGCGGATGGACGGTGTGCTGGTTGCGTGGAAAGGGGCGCGCTCAGGCGAGGAGGAGGCGAACGGGGCGGCAGCAGCGGCGGTGCTCGGGCTGGCGACCGAGGACGCCACTGCGGGTTGAGCCCTTCGAAGGCGCCCGCGAGCGCCACCTGCACGTGTTTCGCAAGATCTCGCCCACGCCCGAGCGCTTCCCCCGGCGCCCGGGGATCGCCGCAAAGCGCCCGGTCGCCTGAGCGGCCCGGGCCCCGCGCCGGTTCGGGGATGAACTCTTCGGGCACCCGCTTCCGACCGGCCGGAACCGTACTTTCAATCCCGTCATGGGCAGCGTTCTCGCAGTCGCGAATCAGAAGGGCGGGGTCGGCAAGACGACCACCGCCGTCAACCTCGGCGCCTCGATCGCGGGTGCCGGCTACCCCACGCTGTTGGTGGATCTCGATCCGCAGTGCAACGCAACGGTTGCACTTGGGCTATCAAAGGACATCAGCCCGAACGTCTACGAGTGCCTCTCGGGGGACGAGCTAACGCTCGCCACGGCGGCGATCCCAAGCGGGATCGAGAACCTCCACGTGGTGCCGTCCACGCCCGAGCTCGCCGGCGCCACGGTCGAGCTGCCCCGCATCGCCGGCTCGGAGGGCATCCTGCGCGACCGCCTCGGTGCCGTGAAGGAGCAGTACCTGTTCACCCTGCTCGACTGCCCGCCCTCGCTGGGGCCGCTGACCGTCAACGCGCTGGTGGCCGCCGACAAGGTGATCGTCCCCGTGCAGACCGAGTACTTCGCGCTCGAAGGGCTCGCCCAGCTGCTCGACACGCTCTCGCTGATCCAGCGCGAGCTGAACCCGCGGCTCACGATCGCGGGGATGATCCTCACGATGCACGACGGCCGCACGCGGCTGGCGCGCGACGTCGAGCGCGAGGTGCGCGAGCACTTCCCGGAGCTCGTGTTCGACACGGTCGTGCCCGCGCAACGTGCGTCTCGGCGAGGCGCCGAGCTTCGGTGTCCCGGTGATCCAGCATGCACCACACAGTGCAGGGAGCGCCGCGTACCTCAAATTGGCGAAGGAGGTGGCGGCTCGTGGGTGAACTAACTCCTCGAGCGGATGCGAACCGACGAGGTCATAGGGGTGCCAGACATGTCCGATGACCGTCGCGGCATGGGCCGCGGCCTCGCCGCGATCCTCCCCCGCCCGGGGGACGAGGACGGGCTCCGTGAGATCCCGGTCGAACTGATCGACCCCAACCCGCGCCAGCCCCGCCAGACCTTCGACGAGGTCAAGCTCGGCGAGCTCGCCGAATCGATCCGCACTCGAGGGGTCCTGCAGCCGATCGTCGTGCGTCCGCTGGCCGGCGGCCGCTACGAGCTGCTCGCCGGCGAGCGCCGCCTGCGCGCGGCCCGGATCGCGGGGGTGGAGCTGATCCCGGCCATGCTGCGCCAGGCCGAGGACTGGGAGCGTCTCGACCTCGCTCTCGCGGAGAACATGGCGCGGCAGAATCTCAACGCCGTCGAGGAGGCGCGCGCGTGCGCGATGCTCGTCGACGACCTCGGGCTCACCAAGGAGGAGGTCGGCCGGCGGGTCGGCCGCAGCCGCGTCGCGATCTCCAACCTGATCCGCCTGCTCGACCTGCCCGAGGAGGCGCTCGAGCTGATCGAGGGCGGCCACCTCAGCGAGGGCCACGGTCGCGCCATCCTGCTCTGCAAGGACCACGCCGCGCGCAGGCGCTTGGCCCGCTCCGCCCGCGACGGCGCCTGGTCGGTGCGGGAGACGGAACGCCGCGCGCGCGACGCCGAGCACCCGCCGGCCGAGGCGCGCAAGCCCAAGGTCGTGCACCCCGATCTCGCCGAGGCCCTGGCCGCCGCGGAGGACACGCTCGCGGCTGCTCTGGGTCGCGACGTCAAGGCCCGCGCCCGTGGCGAGCACTGTGTCGTCGAGATCGAATTCGACCACCCCGCGGAGGCGGTCGAGCTGGCTCGCTCGATGCTCGCGGCGGGGGTCCGGCGGGTCGCCAGAGAGCGTCGGGCCGCCGCTACAATCGGCGTTCGCGTGGCCACGCAGGCCCGCGATTCGGGCGATTAGCTCAGCCGGTTAGAGCGCGTCTCTGATAAGGACGAGGTCCCTGGTTCGAGTCCAGGATCGCCCAAACAGGCGAGTGCCACGGGGGTCCCTACGGGGGCCCCCGAAGGTTGTAGTGACTCCTTCCCCCCGGCTCTAGACTGTCGAGAAGTCCATGCAGGAGATGGTGATCTACGGCGTCAGCTTCGACATGGTCGGCAAGCAGCCGATCGTGCTCCTGAAGACCCGCGACGGCAACAAGTTCCTCCCGATCTGGATCGGGCACCCCGAGGCCGCGGCGATCTTGATGAAGCTCCAGGGCGCCAATACGCCGCGCCCGATGACCCACGACCTGATCAGCGAGATGCTGTCCGAGCTGGACGTCTCCTGCACCCGCGTCGCGGTGACCGAGCTGCGCGAGAACACCTTCTACGCCGAGGTGACCCTCCAGCTCAACGGGCGCGAGATCCCGATCGACTCGCGCCCCTCCGACGCGCTGGCCTTGGCCGTGCGCACCGGCGCGCCGATCTTCGCCGCCGAGGACGTGATCTCGGAGTCCGCGATCGAGTTCGAGCACGAGGTCGAGGACACCGAGGAGGTCGTCGAGAAGTTCAAGGACTTCCTCGACAACGTGACGCCCGAGGACTTCGCGGCGGGCGAAGAGGAGGAAGAAGAGCAGTAAGCCGCCGGCTGGCGGTGCGGGCGGTCACTCTTTAGAGTCACGTCGAGCGGGCAGCAACCCTGCCGCTATGGCTGACAACCCGTCATCCCGAAGCGTGTCGAGCCGCGGCCAGGCCGGTGAGAGACTGGTTGGCCGCGAGCGCGAAACGGCCGAGTTGCGTCGCGCGGTGGACCTTGCGTTCGGGGGGCACGGAAGCGTGGTGCTGGTCGCCGGGGAGCCTGGGATCGGCAAAACGAGCGTGGCCCGGACGGTGTGCGAGGAAGCCGAGGCTCGAGGCGCGGTCACGGCTTGGGGGGTGGGCTGGTCGGGCGGCGCGGCGCCGGCCTACTGGCCCTGGGTGCAGGTGGTGCGCGGTCTCTTGCGCTCGACCAGCAGCCGGCTGCTGGCCGATCTGGGACCCCAGGCCGTATGGCTCGCTGAGATCGTGCCCGACCTGCGCAGCGAGCTCCCGACCCTGCCCGAGGCGGTCTCCTCAGCGGCCGACGAAGGGCGCTTCCGCGTCTACGACGCTTTGTCCGAGCTGCTGCGCCGCTGTGCCGCCGAGGCTCCGCTCGTCGTCGTGCTGGATGACCTGCACTGGGCGGACGAGGCTTCGCTCCACACCCTGGCGTTCGTCGCCCGGTCCCTGCAGGACGCGGGGGTCCTGCTGCTCGGCACATATCGCGACACCGAGCTGACCGGCGAGGAACGGGGCGCGTCGGTACTCGCCGAGCTCCTGGGATGGAGCAGCCGCATCCCGTTGCGAGGGCTCGAGACGGACGGCGTGCGCCGGCTGATCGAGAACCTGAGCGCCGAGGAGGTCCCCGATCCGTTGGTCCAGCACCTGCACGCGGTGACGGGCGGCAATCCGCTCTTCGTCGGCGAGCTGGTGACCCTGCTCGAGGCCGAGGGGCGCCTGACGAGCGACCTACGCGTGAGCGAGCGTGCCTCTTCCGGAAGGGGTGCGGGAGGCCATCTCACAGCGGTTCACGCCGCTTCCGCCGAAGGCAACGGAGGCGCTGAGCGTCGCCTCGGTGATCGGCAACCGCTTCAGCGTCGCCACGCTGTCGCTGGCCGCAGACATCCCCCGTGACGAGCTGCTCGGGTTGCTCGATGTCTCAGTTCAGATCGGGCTGCTTCACCCGGTCGCCGATGCGGTGGAGCAGTACGCCTTCAGCCACCCGCTCGTCCAGGCCACTCTCTACGAGGGCCTCCCGTCGAGCCGGCGCATCGCGCTGCATCACGCCGTCGGCGAGGCGCTCGAGGCCGTGGCCGGCGACCGGCCCGAGGCTCGCTTGACCGAGCTCGCGCATCACTTCCTGGAGGCCGCACCGGCCGGCGGGCCCGAACGAGGAGTGGCCTACGCGTGGCGCGCCGGCGATCGAGCGATGGCGCAGTTCGCCTACGACGAGGCCGCGAACCTCTTCGCACGAGCGCTCGCGGCGCTTGGGAGTCCCGGCGACCCGGCGGCGCTTCCCTTCTTGCAGGCTCTCGGTGAGGCCCAGACCCGGGCGGGGGACACCGCCGCCGCGCGGCGCACGCTGCTGGAGGCGGCAGAGGTCGCCCGCCGCCACGACGACGCTCGTGGTCTGGCCCGTGCGACGGTTTCCTGCGGGATCTGGGGCCTGTCCTTCGGGGTCGACGACGAGCTCGTTCGGCTGGCAGAGGAAGCGGTCGAGCGTCTCCAGGGCGAAGCCGTCGATGGATTGCTTCCGCGCGTCCAGGGGCTGCTCGCTGCGGCGCTGTACTGGTCCCCCGAGCGCGAGCGCGCGCAACGGCTGAGCGACGACGCGGTCGCGCTGGCGCGGGAGCAGCACGCGGCCGCCGATGACCGGGAGTCCGGTGAGACCCTCGCATACGTCCTGGGGCGAGCCCTGCTGGTGAGGTGGGGCCCGGACTCAGCCGAGCGCCAGCTGGACGACAGCCTCGAGCTACTGGAGCTGAGCCACGCGCTGGACGACAGCGAGATCGAGCTGATGGTTCGCAACTGGCGCATCTCGGTCTTGCTCGAGTCCGGCGATGTGGCCGCCGTGGACCAGGAGATCGCCCGCGTCAGGCACATGGCGAACACGCTGCGCCAGCCGCGCGCGATGGTGTTCTTGCCGCTGCACAACGGAATGCGCGCCGTATTGGACGGACGCTTCGACGACGCCGAGAGCGCCATAGCCGAGTCGGCCGAGATCGGCCGGCGCGTCCGTGGGTCGGTCAGCGAGCTCGCGGCTACCGCGCAGCTCGTGATCATCCGACTGCTCCAGGGCCGTCTCCCCGAGATCGAGGCGCCCCTGAGCGCGATGTCGAACGCCCACCCCGAGATGGTCGCCCTGCGCTGCGCCCTCTCGGTTCTGCTTGTTCAGGCGGATCGGCCCGCGGAGGCCGGACGGGAGCTCGAACGCCTCACCGAGCGGGGGCTCGACGGCTTGCCTCCCGACAACACGCACGTCGTGATGCTCGCCCTTCTCGGCGAGACGGCGGCGGAGCTGGGCGACGGAGCCCGCTCGCAGATGCTGTACGACTGGCTCGAGCCCTACAGCGGTCGATGGGTGGTGTCTCCGGGCGCCGCTGTCATGTGGCCCGTCGACCGGTCGCTCGCCCGGCTCGCCGGTGTGCTCGGTCACACCGAGGACGCCTTCGCCCACCTATCCGCTGCCCGCTCTCAGGCTGAGCGCGCCGGGTCGCTGCCCTCACTGGCGCTCTGTGCTTTGGACGAGACGCGGCTGGCGGCGACGGCCGCCGCGCCGCCAGAGGATTCCGACCGCGTAGCCACCCTCGCGGACCGCGCCCACGCCCTCGGCTCGAGGCTTGGAATGCGGCGCGTGGAGAGCGAGGCCGCTCTGCTCCGTGAGGCCCAGGCGCCGAGCGTGAGCGCCCCCGCTCGTTCCGAGGCCGAGCGGTCGGCGGGAGTGCTCCAGCGCGAGGGGGATGTCTGGACGCTGACGCTGGACGACCGCGTCGTGCGGTTGAAGGACGCCAAGGGCCTCCGCCATCTCGCGCTGCTGCTCGCGAGCCCGGGCGTTGGATTTCACGCGCTCGAGATCGTCGCCGCGGGTGAGGGGACCGCCGCATCGGCGGACAGCGCGGCATCGGCCGCGGCCGCCGAGCTGTCCGTGCGCAGCGGCGGACAGAGCGGCCTCGGAGCGCTGCTGGACCCGCAGGCGAAGGCGGCCTACAGGGAGCGCTTGGCCGACCTGCAGGAGACGATCGACGAGGCCGAGACCATGAACGATCCGGAGCGGGCGGCGCTCGCTCGGGAGGAGTTGGACGGGATCGCGCAGGAGCTGGCCGGTGCGATCGGACTCGGAGGGCGCGACCGGCCCGCGGGCTCGGACGCGGAGCGGGCGCGCGTCAACGCGACACGTGCGATCCGCTCGACGCTGCGCCGCTTGGAGGAGCACGACCCGCGGCTCGGCCGTCTGCTCGCGCGCTCGATCCGGACGGGGACGGTCTGCATCTACGAGCCGGACCCCGACCACCCGATCGTCTGGACGGTCGAGGCCTAAGTCGCGGCCAGGGCTCTGAGGGCTTCCATGCCCGGGACGAAGAGGTACTCCCCGCCTCGGGTCCAGACGAATTGGCCCGGCGGGGACAGGAAGCGCGGCGGACTGCCCTGCACGGTCATCCTGCCCGCCGGGTGAGGCTGGGCCACCAGCACGTCGCGCGCGCTTCCGAGTCCGAAGGCATCGCCGTCACCGAGCCACTGACCCTGCACGAGCTCGAACTGACGGGCGATGCTGGCGTTCAGGCACACGAAGATCAGCCCGCGCTCCTCGTCGTCGGCGTCGGTGGCCCCGTCGTGCAAAGGTCGCCCGTAGGGCATGCCGCGCCGGATCAGGCGACTGCGTTTGGTGCGCTCCGTGCGCCAGCCCAGTGCATCCCGGGGATAGGCGCGGCGGACGTGGGCGCCCACGGGGCATCGCCGGCCATCCAGGTCGCGACCGTAACGGAATCGGTTGCGTCCGGACCCGGGGTCGTGGCCGTCCGGGGAGCGCACCAGGGAGTCGCCGTTGGGCCAGCGCCCGACGATCTTCGCCCTCAGCCAGTCCTCCTCCTCGGGGTCACCGCGGGCCAGCTCTCGGATCCAGCGGCGAAACAGCGCGACGTCCTGCTCCAGCTTGCGCCAGACCATGAACGTCCCGTTGCGCAGCAGCGGGAGCTCGCGCCCGGCCACCACCCCGTCCTCGTCGCGGTGACCGAGCACGAACTCGCCGAGCCTCACCTGGCGCCACCCGATGAAGCGCCTCATGACGCCCTCGCCACGAGGGTCGCGCTCGGTGCCCTCGACAGCGGGTTGGGAGAAGCCATCAGCGAAGCCGAAGTGCTCGCGCGAGTGCCGCGGCGCGTCGGCGAGCTGCTCGTGCACGAGCCGCAGCCCGCCGCCGTCGACCTGCCGCTTCCAGCAGGCCATTCGCTCATTTCGCGCCGTCTTCGTCGGCGCGTGCACGGTGATGAGGATGTGCGCCTGCCCCGTGCCGAGGCCGCGGTCCCAGAACTCGGGAGCGCTTCCTCCCACGTCGCCCAGCTGCTCCGCTCGCGCGGCCATGCCGATCCGAAACTCCGCCGGGAACCTCGTGAGGGCGGCCAGGTCGAGCTCCAGCGCCTTCAGGCCACACGCCGTGAGCGCGACGTTGAGCGTCCAGGGCAGGTGCTCGTCCCAGCTCTCCTCGGTGGTGACCGACTCGACCAGCCGGCGCAGCAGCCGCCGGCCGGCATCGGCCTGCTCTATGTGGGCGAACAGGTAGCCCGCGTGGCGAAAGCCGTAGCCGCGCAGGATGTTGCCCTGGAGGTCGCCGCGGTCGAGCGTCATCGCGGGAACCGCTCGCGGAAGGCGTGGGCCAGGCCGATCGGGCCGAGCGCGGCGGCCTCCACGACCAGGCGTCGAGAGCCGCGCCTGACGCTCGAGGGCCTCGTTGACCTCTCCCACCGAGACCTTGGGCCAGGGCGCGAGCAGGTAGGGCGACTTCAGCCGATGGACGGTCAGGTATTCACTCAGGTTCGCGGGGTTGCGCAGGTCGTCGGCGGACTCGCAGTGGGACCAGATCGCCGCGGCGGCGGGCAAGCCTCGCCAGCGCCTCGATGTAGCTCTCCACGCTGACGTCGAAGCGGCTCGAGAACAGCAGTCGAGGCCCGTCGAGCGGCACCACGACGAAGCGCCCGAAGTGGGTCTCGTAGGGCAGCTGGGCGAACGGGCTCGCTGCCAGGCCTCGCAGATGATGTCGCAGAGCCGTCTCTCGCGTTGGCAGCACCGGCGCTACGACGACCAGGTCGCCCATGGCTAGATCAGGTCCTGTACCTCGGTCGTGAATCGCCGCCAGCGCCGGGCGAACTCGTCCGGCCCCAGCCCGTCGACCTCGCGGATGAAGCGCGTCAGCCGCGGGCGCAGCGCCAGCGCCCTGGACACGGTCTGCGTGGTCGCCCTGTTGTCGTACCCGGTGTAGAAATGATCGGCGCCGTGGTCGTAGACGTCCACCCAGCTCAGCAGGTCGGTAACGGGCAGGGGGCCCGGGAAGCGCTCCGCCCCCGACCAGATCGAGCGCCACTGCCAGGGCATGATCCGCCCTAGATCGGCGATGTAGCTCTCCCAGGCGCCGCTCCAATTCGTCTCGAAGACCATGGCGGGCGGCTTGCCCGCACGCGGCAGCAGAGTCCAGCGGCCGAGCGCTATGACTCGCGACCGCAAGATCGGCTGAGCGGCGACGTTCGTGAGCGAGCCGAAGAGAAAGACGAGCCGCAGCCAGGGAGTCCAGCCGCGGCGGAGCGGCGTGAGCGCGGTAACAGCGCCCCACCGCCCGAACTGGCGGCGTTCCACGTCGCAACACTACGCTCGCGCCTGGGTGCGTTCAAGGTAGAGTCGGCGCGAAGGGCTATGACGCCCGCCAATGCGCACAGCCAGTGCTTCGGTGCCATCGTCGTCGGGTCTGGCTTCGGTGGTGCAGTGACCGCCTGCCGCTTGGCCGAGGCGGGCGTGAAGGTGCTGGTGCTCGAGCGCGGCAAGCCGTATCCGCCGGGCTCTTTTCCGCGCACGCCTCGGGGGATGCGCGAAAACTTCTGGGACCCGGCCGCGGGCCTGCACGGCCTCTTCGACGTCTGGTCCTTTTCGAACGTCACCGCGCTCGTGGCCAGCGGGCTCGGCGGCGGTTCCCTGATCTACGCGAACGTCATGCTCCGCAAGCCGGAGGAGACGTTCGCGTGGAGAGATGGCAAGGACGACATGCACCCGTGGCCGCTCGACCGCGCCGCCCTCGAGTCGCACTACGACCGCGTGGCCGAGGTCCTGCTCGCCCAGCCCTACCCGACCGAATACGAGCCGTACGCGTCCACCCCCAAGACGGTGGCGTTCGAGCAGGCCGCCGCGGCCAGCGGCCTCGAGACCGAGCATCCGCCGCTGGCGGTTGAGTTCGGCGCCGGGCCGGGGCCGCCGCAACCCGGAGTGCCCCTGCCGGACGACAACAACCTGCACGAGCGCCCGCGGTACAGCTGCCGACTGATCGGGGAATGCGACGTGGGCTGCAACGAGGGCGCCAAGAACACGCTCGACTTCAACTACCTGAGCGCGGCCAAGCGGGCCGGTGCCGAGATCCGCACCTGCTGCGAGGCCGTCGCCATCTCACCGGTCGAGAACGGCTACGAGGTTCGCTACCTCCAGCACGTCAGCGCGCGGGGCAGTCATCGCGCGGACCTCCTCGATCCGACCCTGGAGCTCGATCGCACGGTCGAGGCGAAGGTCGTGGTGCTCGCCGCGGGGACGTTCGGATCGACCCGGCTGCTGCTCGGGAACCGCGCGACCCTGCCCGGCCTCAGCCCGGCGCTCGGTCGACGCTTCTCCAGCAACGGCGACATGCTCTCCGTGGCCCGCAACTGCCGTGAGCCCGGTGGGAGACGGCGGGAACGCCGCTGGCGCTATCTCGACCCGAGCCGGGGACCGGTCATCACAACCAGCGCGCGTCCGCCGGAGGGGGAGGCCGGCGATCTGCAGATGTGGATCCAGGACGGGGGTGGGCCGGCGTTCAGCGAGTGGCTGTGGCAGCCGCCAGAGGTGCCCGCCGACCTGTGGGCGATGCGTGGCGTCGCGTTTCGCCGCACGCTCGCGCGCCTGCGCGGGCGTCGCCGAACCCATCTCAGCGGGGACCTCGCCCGGGTGTTTGGAAGCGCGCGCTCGTCGGCCGCGATGATGGTGCTCCTCTCCCTCGGCTGCGACGTGCCCGGCGGCCGTCTGCGGCTGCGCGGCGACGACCTGGAGCTCGACTGGAGCCCGAACGGCGATTCGCGCTCCTACTACGACGCGACACAGGACACTGCGAGTCGCGTCGCCCGAGCGCTGGGCGGCCGGCTCGGACCGCGCATGCTGCTGCGCCGCAGTCGCGCGCTGACGAGCCACCCGGTCGGTGGCTGTGCGATGGCTGCGAGCCGCGACGAGGGCGTTGTGGACACCTGGGGCGAGGTCTTTGGACATCCCGGCCTGTTCGTCGCCGATGGCTCGGTGATGCCGGGGCCGGTCGGGCCCAATCCGTCGTTCACGATCGCCGCCCTGGCGGATCGCTTCGCCGTGCCGGATGATCGAGCGCGCGGAGACGGCCCGATGAGGCGAGGAGTGCGTTTCACCGAGCAGATGAAGGGCTGGCTGTCGTTCGACGAGACCGACTTCAACCAGGCGCTGCTGCACGGACGCGTCAACGGCACGTCCGCCAAGGTGCGGCTGACGGTCGAGATCCGGGATCTCGACCGTTTCATCGCCGAACGCAGCGAGCAGGCCGCCGCGAGCGGCTGGCTCGAATTCGACGAGCTCGGGTGGCCGCCTCATGGTGGAGGCGGGAGGGGTTCAGCTGTTCGCGAGGGTGCGCGACAGCCGCCACATGCGGATGCGCTACCGCTTGTTCCTGCGCGATCAGATAGGCCGACCGCTGACGCTGGTCGGCTTCAAGCTCGTGGAGGACGACCCGAACTTCGACTCGTGGCGGGACGTGACCACGCTGTTCGTCCGGCTGTTCGCCGGCCATTTCGAGGAGGGCGAAGAGCCTGAAGATCAGCTCGTTGCGACCGGGATCCTACGGCTATCGGCACCGGCGCTGATGCGCCAGCTGATCTCCTTCCGGGGCCAGGCGCGATCGTGGTTCGCGCAAGTCGGGGCAGTCGCTCGCTTCCAGATCTTCTTCCTGCGCGAGTTGCTGCGGGCCTACTGGGGCCCGGTGGTTCCCGACGCGCGCCCGAGCTTCCCGCGCGATCGCCCGCGGCGCAACGACGATCTGAGCACTTGGCGCGAAGTGCCCGGAAAGCCGGGCCTGCTGAGGGAGGTCGTTCGCTACCTGACCGAGGACGGCGTCGAGCAGAACCTCCACCACCTGCGCCGCGAGTCGATGCCCGCCGTCGCCCGGCCCGTACTGCTCTCGCACGGCGCGGGTTTGCGGGCGCAGCTCTTCTACGGACAGCCATCCGGATACAGCCTCGCCGAGGCGCTGCTCGACGCGGGCTACGACGTCTGGGTCCAGAACTGGCGTGGCTCGATCGACTTCCCGCCGAGGGATTACACCCTCGACGAGGTGGCTCGATACGACCATCCGTCGGCCGTCGACACGGTACTGAAGCGGAGCGACGCCTCTGAGCTCAAGGCCGTCGTCCACTGTCAGGGCTCGATCAGCTTCACGATGGCGGCCGTGGCCGGCCTCCTGCCCAAGGAGGTGACCCACGTCGTGTCGAGCGCCGTGTCTCTCCACCTCAGGATTACGCCGAGGTCGCGTGCCAAGCAGCTGCTGATGCTCCCCGTCGCCGAGACGCTCCTGGACGGCGAAGACGCGCAGTGGGGCATCCGCTCTCCGTCGCTGCCCGCGAACGCGCTGGCCGTCGTCGCGCGGCTTGCACGCCGGGAACCGGACTGCCGCAACCCGGTGTGCGCGATGGCGAGCTACATGTACGGCACCGGGCGCGACGTGCTGCTTCGGCACGAGAACGTCGAACCCGAGGTGCACGCGTGGCTCGGCCGGGAGCTCGGCTACACGCCGTTCCGGCTGATCGACCAGCTGGTCAAGAGCGTCGGCGCCGGACATCTGGTTCCGGCGAAGCAGCAGCCGCGCCTGCCCGCCGACCACTACGTCGCCAACGCGCCGGAGACGAAGGCGGCCTTCACGTTCATCGTGGGGGCGAAGAACCGGATGTTCCTCCCTGAGGGCCAGCGGCTCACGTTCGAGCACTTCGACTCCCACGCGCGCGGTCGCCACCGCCTGTTCACGCTCGACGGCTTTGGCCATCTGGACACGATCGTCGGCGGGGCTGCCGCCGGCAAGCCACTCGAGCGCATACTCGAAGGCCTCGAGCTGTAGCCGTTCCAGCGCGTTGAACGACGTACGCCCGGGCGTCACGCCTTGGGGGTATGGCCGCCCAACGACAACTCCACAGCTTTCTCTTCGCTGACCTCGTCGGCTTCACCGCCCTGACGGCCACTCGCGGCGACCTCGCCGGCGCTGAGGTCGCGCTCACCCTCCAGCACACTGCGCGTGAGCTCGCTGCCGAGTGCGGCGCCGAGTTCGTGAAGGCAATGGGCGACGAGGTCATGGTGCGCGGCCATGACGCCGGGGACACCGTCTGCCTCGGCCTGCGGTTGGCCGCCGCGCTGCTCGCCCACCCATCGCGGCAGCAGATCCGCGTGGGCGTGCATACCGGGCCCGCGATCGCCCGAGCCAACGACTGGTACGGCACGACGGTGAACGTCGCGGCGCGTCTGGCCGCCTACGCCCGCGGGGGCGAGGTCCTGGTCAGCGACGGCACGGCTCGCAACATCGCCACCGCCCGAGAGGTCGAGCTGGTCGAGCGGGGTCCGTGGTGCCCGCGTGGCGCCCCCACCCCGATCCAAGTCTTCGTTGCCCGCTCAATCGAGGTTCGTGAGTCAGGGCTCGTTGCAATCGCCGTCTGATCTGGACGGCACTACCCAGGAGGTGTTCCTCATGCAGCACGCACACAAGCAGTCGACCCTTCCGTCGACACGGACGTTGCTGGTTCCGATCGTGGCGCTGGCCATCGGCGTGGCGGGTCTAGCAGGTGCCTCCACGATCATCGACGACGGCGGCACGACGACCGACTCGGGCGTCGTGGCCCTTCGGGGCACCCCGGTCGTTCCGAGCCAGACCAAGGACGAGTCGGCCATCGCGGCCGCCGTAGGCAGCCGGGACGCGGGCGGCCGGGGCGAGACCAAGGACGAGTCGGCCATCGCGGCGGCCATCGCACCGTCTCCCCAGGAGAGCGCGAGCGACGAGGCCGAGCGGGCGAAGCGGACCGATCCGCACGGGCCGGCGTCGGCCCTTCCGTAAGACCGAGTAGCAGGTGGGGGGCGGGCCAAGTGCCCGTCCCCCACGTTCCGTTCAGGCCGGAGCCCGCTCCAGCGCCAGCTCGAGGATCCGTCCCACCAGCTGATCGAAGCTGATCCCCGCCGCCTCGGCGGCCTGCGGCAGCAGGCTCGTCTCGGTCAGGCCCGGGATCGTGTTGACCTCCAGCACGGTCAGCTCGCCGGCGGTCGACAGCATCAGATCCACCCGCGCGAAGGCGTGGCACCCCAGCAGCCGGTAGGTCCGCAGCGCCAGGTCGTGAGCCTCCTCGGTCGCCCCGTCCGGCAGCTCTGCCGGGCAGATGAAGCTGGTGCGGCCGATCTCGTAGCGAGCCTGGAAGTCGTAGAACTCGTCACCCAGCGGCACCGCCTCCACCACCGGCAGCGGCTCTCCCGCCAGGATCGACACGCCCAGGTCGCGGCCGTCCACGTGGCGCTCCAGCAGGACCTTCGAGTCGTAGGAGAACGCCGCCACCAGCGCCGCCGGCACGTCGTCGGCCGCCCGCGCGAACTTGATCCCCAAGGCCGACCCCTGCGAGGACGGCTTCACGACGATCGGAAACTCCAGCCGGTCCTCGATCGCCCCCAGCGCCTCGGCAGCGCCCAGCTCCCGGAACGCCGTCTCGCTGAACGCGAAGAACTCGGGCGTCGGGATCCCGGCCTCGATCATCAGGTGCTTGGCCAGCACCTTGTCCATCGAGCGCACGCACGACAGCACCCCGGAGCCGGTGTAGGGCACGTCCAGGATCTCCAGGAGCTCCTGCACCGTCCCGTCCTCGCCGTCGCGCCCGTGCATCGCGATGAATGCCACCTCCGGCCGCACGTCGCGCAGGCGCTGGATCAGGTCGAGCCCGACGTCGATCGCCACCACCTCGTGGCCGAGCCGCGCCAAGGCGTCCTCGACGCGAGCACCCGATCGCAGCGACACCTGCCGCTCCAGCGAGCGGCCGCCCTTCAGCACGGCGACTCGGCTCACTGAGCTCGCCGCGCCCGCTCCGCCGGGGTGGGCATCTGCACCACCTCGGCGCCCGGTGCGGCTGGAGCGGAGCGTTCGCCCGTCAGCGTCCCGTACAGCTCCACCTGCTCGGTCACGACCTCGCCGATCCGCCGGATGCCTTCGCGGATCGACTCCTCGTCGGACCCGGAGAAGTTCAACCGCATCGAGCTGCGCCCGCGGCCGTCGAGGTAGGCCGCCTCGCCGGGCACGAAGGCGACGTTGTCGCGCAGCGCCCGCGCCAGCAGGTCGGTCGTGTCGATGAAGTCCGGCAGCGTCGCCCAGATGAACAGCCCGCCCCCGGGGCGGGTCCACTCGGCCTGGCGCGGGAAGTGCTCGGCCAGGGCGTCGAGCATCGTGTCGCGCCGCTTGCGGTAGATGTCGGTGAGCGAGTCGACGTAGTCGCGCCAGTTGCCCCGCTCGAAGTAGGCCTGAACCATCAGCTGCGAGAGCGTCGACGTGCAGAGGTCGGTGCCCTGCTTGCCGAGGTTGATCTTCTCCAGCACCGGCGGCGGCGCCACCACCCAGCCGAGCCGGATCCCAGGCGACAGGATCTTCGAGAACGTGCCGAGGTACATCACGTACACGCCGCCGTCGAGCGCATACAGCGGCGGCAGCTCGTCGCCCTCGTAGCGCAGCAGGCCATATGGGTTGTCCTCCAGCACGAGCAGCTCGCGCTCGTGGGCGAGCTCGACCAGCCGCCGGCGCCGGCTCAGCGACATCGTCACGCCGGCCGGGTTCTGGAAGGTCGGCACGGTGTAGATGAACTTCGGCCGTCGTCCCTCGCGGTCGAGCCGATCGAGCGTCTCCTCGAGCTGGTCGACGCGCATCCCGGCGGAGTCGGTCTCGATCTGGACCACGTCGGCCTGATAGGACAGGAACACCGGCACCGCGCCCGGGTAGGTCGGGCCCTCGGCGATGACCACGTCGCCCGGGTCGATCAGAGTCTTCGTGACGAGGTCGATCACCTGCTGTCCGCCCGTCGTCACGATCGTGTCCTCGAGATCGAGCGACATGCCCTCGGCCGCCATCACCTCGGCGATGCACTCCTTGGTGGCCTCGAGGCCCTCGGTGGGCCCGTACTGCAGCGCCTTCGCGCATGACTCGGCGGCGATCCGCTGGGCGACCGCCGCGAACGTCTCCGGCGGGAACGTGCTCGTGTCCGGCAGGCCGCCGGCCAGCGAGATCACTTCGGGTCGCGCGGTCACGGCCATCAGGTCGCGCATGGCCGACGACTTCATGACCTTGGTGCGGGCGGCGAAGAGCCCTGCGTAGCGTTCGAGGTCGCGTGAGATGCTCACGGAGCCTGGCGTAGGCTACCGGCCAGCATGAGCGTCTTCATGGACACCACGACCGGCATGGGGCTGGCCGGCGCGACCGGCGTGCGGCCGTACCTGCCCCCGCTGCTGGCGGGTGCCCTGGCGCGCAGCGACACGGGCATCGACTTCGACGGCACCGACTGGCGCTTCCTCGAGTCGACCTGGTTCCTGCTCGCGGTTCTGGTGCTCGGCGTGATCGCCTACGTGGCCGAACGTTCGGAGGCGAACCGTCGCTTCGTAGAGCTGTTCAGCGGGGTGGCGGGAGTGGTTCTCGGCGCGCTGCTGTTCGCCGGCGCCCTTGCCGACGGGGGCAGCGAGAGCTGGCCCGGCCTGATCGGCGGCGCGATCTGCGCGGCGCTCGGCTGGCAAGCCGTGGGCGGCCTGATCGAGCGCGCCCGGACGCGGCTGAAGGACGACGCCGCCGCGCTGTTCACCGCCTACGCCGACGGCGTGGCGCTGCTGCTCGCGGCGATCGCGATCTTCCTGCCGCCCGCCTCGATCCTCGCAATCCTGGGGTTCATCGTGCTGCTGCTCGCCGGGCGCCGGCGCGAGGGCGAGAAGTACGCCGGGCTCCGGGTACTGCGCTAACTGGTGCCCGAACGCCCGAAGAAGCTCGTCCTCGCGGTCATCGACTCGCTCAAGCCGGACATGCTCGACCTCGCGATCGAGGAGGGGCGCGCGCCGACGCTGGCCGCCCTGCGCGAGCGCGGAACCTACATCCGCGACTGCCTCTCGACCTTCCCGTCGGTCACGCCCGTGGCGAGCGCCGCGATCGCGACGGGCTGCGGCCCGGGCGAGCACCACATCCCGTCGATGAACTGGTACCACCGCGGCGAGGAGCGCTACGTGGAGTACGGCTCCTCCTTCCAGGCGACCCGCGCCTTCGGAGTGGTGCGCTCCCTCTACGACACCGTCTACAACATGAACATGGCGCACCTCACGCGTGCGCACAAGACGGTCTTCGAGCACCTCGACGACGCCGGCCTGCGGACCGCCTGCACGACCTGGTTGATCTACCGCGGGCGCACCCGCCACGACCCGTCGGGCGCCAGCGTGTACCGCCGCATCGCGGAGGCGGCCCAGTTCCGCCACCCCGTCTACGGCGCGGGCGAGCTGTTCTACGCCGACCTGTTCGACTCGCGCAACACCGGCTGCACCTCCGCGCTCGGCATGCCGGGCCAGCGCGACCAGCACACGGGCTGCGTGGGCGCCTACCTCGTCGAGCACGACCTGTTCGACTTCCTGCTCTTCTCGCTGCCCGACAACGACACCTACTCGCACAAGGCGGGCCCGGACGGGCAGGTGCGCTCGATCGCCGAGGCGGACCGCGCGCTCGAGCGGATCGTGCAGGTGGCCGGTGGGGTGGAGGCCTTCATGGAGCAGCACGCCGTGATCGTCATGTCGGATCACTCGCAGACGAGCGTCGAGGCCGCCGCCAACCTGGCCGACGCCTTCGCCGACGCGCGCGTGCTCCAGCCCTCCGACCCGGCGCCGACCGAGGCGGAGCTGGCGGTGTCGCCGGCCGCCCGCTCGGCCATGGTCTACGTGCTCGACGAGAGCCGGCGCGACGAGCTGGTGGCGGGCGCGGTGGCGACCCTGCGCGGAATGGACGGCGTCGACATCGTGGCGACCCGCGAGAACGGTGAGGCGGTGGTTCACAGCCGGCGCGGCGAGCTCAGATTCGCCCCGGGCGGCGACGCCTGGCGCGTCGAGGGCGAGCGAGCCGCGCTGGACCTGGACGGCCCGACCTACCCCGACGCCCTGAACCGCCTCTGGTCCGCGCTGGAGTGCCCGCACTCGGGTGACGTGCTGGCCTCCGCGCAGCTCGGCTACGAGTTCGTCGACTGGGGCGGCGCCGACCACGTGGGCGGTGGCAGCCACGGCTCGCTGCACCGCGACGACTCCGAGGGCGTGCTCCTGCTCTGCGGCGTGGACGCCCCCGACAGACAGCCGTGGGCGCTGACCGACGTCACCGGACTTGTGCTCGACCACTTCGGTGTACCGTTGACGCGATGACCGAGGAGCTCGACCTCGTCGTCTCGCCCGGACCTCACCCGGTTCACGTGCGGGTGCGCGCGGGCCTCAAGAAGTCGAAGAACTGGCGGGAGCTCGCCAAGTTCTGCATCGTCGGCGGGTCGGGCTACGTCGTCAACCTGTGCGTGTTCGCGTTCGTCTTCGAGGTGCTCGACGTCCACCACCTGATCGCGGCGACAGCGGCCTTCGTCGTGGGGGTGGCGAACAACTTCTGGTGGAACCGCCATTGGACCTTCAGAGCCGGTGCCGGCCGGGCGGACGTACAGGCCCCGCGCTTCTTCGCGGTGAGCGTCGTGGCCTTCTTGTTCGCGCTGGGCGTGCTCGAGCTGCTGGTGAGCGTCGTGGGCGTGGCGGAGCTGCCCGCGCAGGCGATCGCGATCGTCGCGGCCACTCCGCTGAACTTCCTCGGGAACAAGATGTGGAGCTTCGCCATCGAGGTGTCGCGGGACTGATCCGGCGCTCGCTCGCCGTCGTCGTCGCGCTCCTCCTGCTGGCCCCGGCCGCCGCGTCGGCTCAGGACCCTCAGCTCCCCCCCTCGCAGACCGTGGCGCCGCGCTTCTTCGAGCGCAGCGCGAAAGAGGTCGAGCGGATCGCCGAGCGGGCGAGCAAGGTGCGCGCGGCGCGGCGCGACGGGCCGCTCGCCCCAACCGCCTACACGCGCGGCGTCGGCCGCTGGCAGGTCAGCTTCTTCCGGGACGGCAAGGAGGTCGTCCAGGTTCAGGTGGACGACCGCTCCGGGGCCATCGTCGAGCAGTGGAGCGGCTACCAGGTCGCCTGGCGAATGGCGCGCGGCTACTCGGGCGCCTTCGGGCGCAAGCTGAACGCGCCCTACGTCTGGATCCCGCTCTGCGTCCTGTTCCTGCTGCCGTTCCTCGACTTCCGCCGCCCCTTCCGCCTGCTCCACCTGGACCTGCTCGTGCTGCTCGGCTTCGGCGCCTCGCACGTGTTCTTCAACCGCGGCGACATCGGGGTGTCGGTGCCGTTGGTCTACCCGGTGCTGCTCTACCTGCTCGTGCGCATGCTGCTCGCGGGCCTGCGGCCCCGCGGCCGGCCGGGTCGGCTGGTGCCCTACGTCCCGATGGCCTGGCTCGCGGTGGCGCTGGTGTTCCTGGTCGGCTTCCGCGTGGCGCTGAACGTCGTGGACTCCAACGTGATCGATGTCGGCTACGCCGGCGTGCTGGGCGCGGACCGGATCGCCGACGGCCACCGGCTCTACGGCGACGGCTTCTCCAGGGACGTGCCGAAGGGCGACACCTACGGCCCCGTCAACTACCTGCTCTACGTGCCGTTCGAGCAGGCGATGCCCTGGAGCGGGCGCTGGGACGACCTGCCGGCCGCCCACGGAGCGGCGATCGCCTTCGACCTGTTGACGATCGGCGTGCTGCTGCTGCTGGGACGAGCGCTGAGGCCGGGCCGGGAGGGAACGGCGCTCGGGGTGGCGCTCGCCTATGCCTGGGCCGCCTACCCCTACACGGCGTTCGCGCTCGAGACGAACTCCAACGACACGCTCGTCGCGCTCGCCTGCGCGGGTGCCCTGCTCGCCTACGCGCGCCGCTCATCCGTCGGCACCGGCCTGGCGCTCGGGCTCGGCGCGGCGGCCAAGTTCGCGCCGTTGGCCCTAGCGCCGATGTTCGCGCGGCGGCGCCCGCTCGTGCTCGGGCTCACGGTCGCCGCGGTCCTCGCGCTCACGGTCGTGCCGTTCATCCCGGACGGCGGGCTACGCGAGCTCTACGACCGGACGCTCGGCTACCAGGCCGCGCGCGGCTCGCCGTTCAGCGTGTGGGGCCAGGAGCCCTCGCTCCACTGGCTCCAGACACTGGTGAAGGCGGGCGGCGTCGGGCTGGCCCTGCTGGTGGCGTTCGTGCCGCGGCGGCCGAGCGACCGCCAGCTCGCCGCGCTGGGGGCGGCCGTGCTGATCGCGCTGCAGCTGCCGGTGAACCACTGGTTCTACCTCTACGTGGTCTGGTTCGTGCCGTTCGTCCTGGTGGCGAGCTTCGGGGCCGTTACAGCTCCGCCGCCACCAGCAGCTGGCGAATCGACGTGGCGCGCCCCTCCGAGTCGCCTTCGACGAGCACCGCGTTCAGCCACGGGTCCTCAGTCGCCGTCTCGAAGCGCACCTGCGTGAGCGTCAGGAAGCGCTCGATCGCCAGCTCCTTCTTGACGCCGATCACTCCGCCGCGCGGACCGGTCATGCCCACGTCGGTGATGTAGGCGGTCCCGCCGGGCAGCACGCGCGCGTCGGCCGTGGCCACGTGGGTGTGGGTTCCGACGCAGGCCAGCACCCGGCCGTCGAGGTACCAGCCCATCGCGACCTTCTCGCTGGTCACCTCGGCGTGCATGTCCACGAGCACGGCGTCGGCCTTGCCGCGCAGATCGGCCAGCAGCGCGTCCGCCTCGGCGAAGGGAGAGCGCGCGGCCTCGAGGAAGACCTGGCCGGACAGGTTGATCACGCCGAGCCGCAGCCCGTTCGCCTCGACCACGGTGTGCCCGCGACCGGGGCTGCCCTTGGGGAAGTTGGCCGGCCGGATGATGCGGGGCTCCCGGTCGAGGTACTCGTACACCTCGCGGTGCCGGTAGGCGTGGTTGCCGAGCGTGATCGCATCGGCGCCGAGACCGAGCAGCTCCTCCGCCGTCTTGCGGGTGATCCCCACGCCCCCGGCGGCGTTCTCGCCGTTGACCACCACGAAGTCGGGCTGGTGCTCGTCGCGCAGGGCGGGCAGCACGGCCGCCACCGTGCGCCGGCCGATGCCGGCGACCACATCGCCTATGAACAGGAGCTTCACGCGAAGCGATTCTGCCAACCTGCCCCGAGTGGAGACCGTCACCGCCACGCTCGCCGCTCGCGATCTGGTCAAGCGTTACGGCGATCGGCTCGCCCTGCGCGGCGTTTCGCTGACCGCCGGGCGGGGGGAGCTGGTGGCCGTGATCGGCCCCAACGGCGCCGGCAAGACGACCCTGCTGTCCATCCTGGCCGGGATCCAGAAGCCCGACGAGGGCACGATCTCGGTCGAGCCCGAGCGGGTCGGCTGGGTGCCCCAGCAGGCCGCGCTCTACAGCAAGCTCACCGTGGCCGAGAACCTCATGCTGTTCGCGCGGCTGGAGCGCGTGCGGCGACCCGAAGGCGGCCGTCGAGCGGATGCTCGTGCTGACCGACCTGCACGAGCGTGCCGACGATCAGGTCGGCACGTTGTCAGGCGGCAACCGCCAGCGGGTGAACATCGCGATCGGCCTGCTCGCCGCACCCGACGTGCTGCTCCTCGACGAGCCCAGCACCGGCCTCGACCCGCGCCAGCGCGAGCGCCTGTGGGAGTTCATCCTGCGCCTCGCCGGCGAGGGCACGACCGTCGTCTACGCGACCCACCACATCCCGGAGGCCGACCGCTACGCGAACCAGCTGATCGTGCTGGCCGACGGCGAGCGCGTCTTCGACGGCTCGCCGCGCGAGCTGGAGCAGGCCACCGGCACGACCGGCCTCGACTTCGAGCGCGCGTTCGTCGAGTACCTGCACCAGCGGGGCCACTGAAAAGTGGCCTCCTCCCGATGGGCTGGCTGCTGCTCAAGGACCTGCGCATCCTGCGCCGCTCGCCGGTGATGGTGGCGCTGCTCGTGATCTACCCGATCGTGATCGCGGTGCTGATCGGGTTCGCGCTCTCGCGCGGACCGGACAAGCCGAAGGTGGCGTTCTACAACGGGCTGTCGGTGTCGGCGAGCACGATCGAGCTGGGCGGCCACAAGCTGAACCTCGCGGACGAGGAGGGCGCGCTGTTCGCGGACGTCGACGTCGTGAAGGCGAAGAGCCCCGCCGACGTGATCAAGAAGGTGCGCGACGGCGACGTGCTGGCCGGGATCGTGATCCCGAAGGACCTCGCCTCCAACCTCCAGTCCACCCTCGAGTCGGGCAAGCTCAAGGTCTTCTACAACAGCGAGGACCCGGCCAAGCAGGCCTACGTGGAGAACACGATCGAGGCCCAGGTGAAGGCCGCCAACGCCGCGCTGACCAAGCGCATCGCGGAGGAGGCACTCAAGCTGCTCAACCTGATCGGCGATGGCGGCGTCTACCACTTCCTCGGCCAGGACTTCAACGTGCTCGGGCTCAAGCGCTCGGAGGAGATCCTCAAGGAGGCGCGCGCGGAGCTGCGCGCCGGCCGAGCGCGCGCAGGTCGACGAAGTGCTCGACTTCACCAGCCTCGCGCGCGACAACCTGTCTTTCTCGGACGACGTGCTGAACGTCGTGGGGGAGCCGATCAAGGTCTCGGCGCGGTCGCTGAAGGGCGGCCGCACCTCGCTGGACGAGTTCGCGGTCGCGCTGGCGGCGAGCGTGTCGCTGATGTTCATCACGCTGCTGCTGGCGGCGGGGATGTTGGCGGTGGAGCGCGAGGAGAACGCGTTCCCGCGGCTGGTGCGGGGCCTGGTGTCGCGCTCGGCGTTGCTCGCGGAGAAGGCCGGCCTCGCCGCCGTCTGCTCCACGGCGGTGTGCCTGCTGATGCTGGTCGGCCTGGGGCTGTTCGTGGACCTCGATTGGGGCCGCTTCGGGCTGTGGGTGGTGGCGATGGCGGGCGGGGCGCTCGCGTTCGCGGCGGTGGGCCTGGCGATCGGAACGCTCACGAAGGAGGTGCGGGCGGCCTCGCTGCTGGCGTTCATGCTCGCGCTGCCGCTGGCGTTCCTCGCGCTCGTGCCATCGGGGGCGGTGGCGCCCGCCCTGTATGACGTGATCCGCGCGGTGTCGGCGGTGTTCCCCTTCAAGCCGACGCTGGATGCCTTGGACGCGGCGCTGAACGACGCGGGCGGCCTGGGTGGGGCGCTGCTGCACCTCGCGGCGCTGACGGTGGCGTTTGGGGCGCTGAGTCGTCTTGCCCTGCGCCGATTCGCCGCGTAGCGCTGGCAGTTAGCCCGGCCGCGGATCGCAGCAGACCCTAGACTGACCAACCGATGGCCTTCCCCGCAACACGCCTGCGCCGCCTGCGCAAGACGGGCGTGCTGCGCGGCATGGTGCGCGAGACGGAGCTCAGCCCGAACCGCTTCGTTCACCCGATGTTCGTCCAGTTGGGCGAGGGCCGCACCCCGATCGCCTCCATGCCGGGCGTGGAGCGGCTGTCGATCTCCCAGGCCGTGGAGGACGCCGGAGAGGCGCACGGGCTGGGCATCCCCGCCGTGCTGCTGTTCGGCCTACCGGCGGAGAAGGACGAGCAGGGCTCCGGCGCCTACGACGACGAGGGCGTCGTCCAGCTCGCGGTTCGAGCGCTCAAGGAGGCGCACCCGGAGCTGGTCGTGATCACGGACGTGTGCCTGTGCGCCTACACCAGCCACGGCCACTGCGGCGTCGTGCTCGACGACGGCAGCGTGGACAACGACGCATCGCTCGACCTGCTCGCCCGCACCGCCGCCTCGCACGCACGCGCGGGCGCTGATGTAGTGGCCCCGAGCGACATGATGGACGGCCGCGTCGGCGCGCTGCGCGCGCAGCTCGACTCGGAGGGCTTCAAGGACCTGCCGATCATCGCGTACTCGGCCAAGTTCGCCTCGGCCTACTACGGGCCGTTCCGCGAGGCGTCCGACTCGTCGCCGGCCTTCGGCGACCGCCGCGGCTACCAGATGGATCCCGCCAACGCCGAGGAGGCCGTGCGCGAGGCGAAGCTGGACGTGAACGAGGGCGCCGACGTCGTCATGGTCAAGCCGGCCCTGCCCTACCTCGACGTGATCCGCCGCGTCAAGGACGCCTTGCGCGTGCCGGTCGCCGCCTACAACGTCGGCGGTGAGTACGCGATGGTCAAGGCGGCCGCCGAGCGCGGCTGGATCGACGAGCGCTCCACGGTGCTCGAGACGCTCACCGGCATCCACCGCGCCGGCGCGGACATCGTGATCACCTACCACGCGAAGGACGCCGCCCGATGGCTGCAGTAGCCAAGACGCGCAGCCGCAAGGACGGCGCTGCCATCGCGCTCGACGAGGCCGACAAGCGCCTGCTCAACCTGATGCAGGGCAGCTTCCCGCTCGCCCAGCGCCCCTACGCCGAGGTCGCCCGCCTGGCCGACCTGTCGCAGGACGAGGTGCTGCGCCGCACGCGCCGGCTGCTCGACGAGCGCATCATCCGCGAGGTCACGCCGATCTTCGACACGCGCGTGCTCGGCTACAGCTCGATGCTGGTCGCCGCGAAGGTCGACTCGGAGCACCCCTGGCGCGCCGCCAAGATCATCAACTCGCATCCCGGCGTGTCGCACAACTACCTGCGCGATCACGACTTCAACCTCTGGTTCACGATCGCCACGGAGCCCGGCTCGAAGCTCGGTCTGCAGGGCACGCTGGACGTGCTGGCCGAGCTGACGGGCGCCGAGTCCGTGCGCCAGCTGCCCACGCTGCGGCTGTTCAAGATCCGCATGGACCTCGAGATGGAGAAGGGCACCGACACGCTCGCGGCGGTAGCCGAGGCGGTCGATCACATGGAGCCCGAGGCCATCGAGCTGTCCGACCTCGACCTTGCCGTGATCAGGGCCACCCAGGGCCCGATGGAGCCGGTGGAGGAGCCGTTCGCGGCACCGGCCGCCGAGCTCGGCATGCCGGTGCAAGGGCTGCTCGACCATCTCGAGTCGATGCGCGAGCGCCGCGCGCTGCGCCGGGTGGCGGCCATCCTGTTCCACCGCCGCGCCGGGTTCTCCGCCAACGGCATGGGCGTGTGGCGGGTGCCGGAGGAGCGGATCCTCGAGCTGGGCCCGCGGATGGCGTCCTTCCGCGGCATCTCGCACTGCTACCAGCGCCCCACCTACGCGGACTGGCCGTACTCGGTGTTCACGATGGCGCACGGGCGTTCGAAGGACGAGTGCGACGCGATCCTCGACTCGATCGCGGCGGACACGGGCATCGACGATCGCCGCACGCTCTACTCGTCGACGGAGTTCAAGAAGATCCGCATGCTCTACTTCACCGGCGCTCACCAGGAGTGGGAAGCGCAGTACACCTGAGCAGCGCCGAGCTCTACGAGCGGGCACTGAAGCTGCTCCCCGGCGGTGTGAACTCGCCCGTGCGCGCGATGCGCGCAATCGGCCGGGATCCGATCTTCATCGCCCGCGGAGAGAACGCCGAGCTGGTCGACGTGGAGGGCAACCGCTACGTCGACTGGGTGATGTCGTGGGGCCCGCTGATCGCCGGCCACGCCCACCCCGAAGTGGTGGCGGCGGTGACCGCGGCCGCCGAAGCCGGGACGAGCTTCGGCGCCCCGACCGAGGCGGAGGTGGAGCTGGCGGCGGAGGTGGTCGAGCGCGTGCCGAGCGCGAGCATGGTGCGCCTGGTGTCGTCCGGAACGGAGGCGTCGATGAGCGCGCTGCGGCTCGCCCGGGCGGCCACCGGGCGAGACAAGATCGCCAAGTTCGCCGGCGCCTACCACGGTCACGTCGACGGGCTGCTGGCCGAAGCGGGTTCCGGCCTCGCGACACAGGGCATCCCGGCCTCGCCGGGCGTAACGGCGGCGCAGGCTAAGGACACGGCGGTGTTCGGCTGGGGGACGGTCCCCGAGGGCGAGTTCGCGGCGATCGTCTGCGAGCCCTACCCGGCCAACATGGGGCTGGTGCTCCCGCCCGACGGCTTCCTCGGCGCCCTGCGCGAGCGAGCGACCGAGAGCGGCGCGCTGCTGGTCTTCGACGAGGTCATCTCCGGCTTCCGCGTCGGCCGCGGCGGCGCCCAGGAGCGCGAGGGCGTGACGCCGGACCTGAGCATCCTCGGCAAGGTGATCGGCGGCGGGCTGCCGGCTGCGGCGTACGCGGGCCCGCCCGAGCTGATGCAGCGGATCGCGCCGGCCGGCGACGTCTACCAGGCCGGGACGCTGTCCGGGAACCCGCTCGCCACGGCGGCCGGGCTGGCCACGCTGCGCCTGCTCGACGAGGGCGCGTACGAGCGTCTCGAGCGCCTGACAGCCGCGCTGGCCGACGGCCTGCGCGAGGCCGCGGCCGACACGCCGGTCCAGGTCTGTCACACCACGGGGCTGCTGACCGTCTTCTTCAGCGAGGAGCCGGTGCGTGACTACGAGGACGCCAAGCGCTGTGACACCGAGGCCTACGCCGCCTTCTGCCGGGCGATGCTCGACCGGGGCGTCTACCTGCCGCCGTCGCAGTTCGAAGCCTGGTTCCCCTCGCTCGCGCACACGGACGCGCACGTGGAGCGCACCCTGGAAGCGGCCCGCGAGGCGTTCGCGGCGTGACGGTGCTGAGCGAGATCGCGGCCGCGGCCGGCCCCTCGCTGGCGCCCTACGCGGTGCCCGAGCCGGCGCCGCCTCGCTTCGACGGCGCGCTCGGCGATCGGCAGTTCGTGCTCGAGGCCGTCTACGAGGGGTACCTCCTGCACTACGGCCGCCCGCGCTTGTTCGAGGGCATGGACCCGGACCTGCGGCTGCTCGCGGGGGACGCTCTCTACGCGCTCGGTCTCGCCCGGCTCGCGGAGAGCGGCGACCTGCCGGCCGTGGCGGAGCTGTCCGACCTGATTTCCCGCTCTGCACAGGCGCACGCCGAGGGCCGCGGCGCCGCGGCGGAGGCGCTCTGGGACGCATCGGCGCGCGCTCTTGCGCCCGGCGCGCGATAGGCTCATGCCGCCGCGCCGGCGGGCTGCCGATCGTGCCGCTCGGCACCATGTTGGCACTAGCCCTCGCCGCGCCTCAGAATCACTCTCACACCCGTGGCTGATCCCCCCAAGTTCGACAAGAAGTCCCGCTATACCGAGGGTCGCGGCATCGCCGGGGCCTACGAGGGCGAGACCGTCACGCGCCGCCGTCTCATGGAGGGCGGGGCGCAGCTCGTGGGCGTCGTCACCGTCGCGGCGATCGCGCTGCCGGGGCTCGGCTTCGCGCTGGGTCCGCTGTTCGAGGACACGATCCCCACGCGCTGGCAGGACGTGGGGCCTGAGGACGACTTCAACGACGAGACCTACGTGCCGAAGGTGATCAGCCTGGTGCCGCAGGTCGGCGACGCCGGCAAGACCACGATCTACGTACGCACGTTCAACCGCCAGAAGGACAAGGTGATCGAGGGGGAGGACCCGCAGCCCTACGTGGCGATCTCCACCCGCTGCGCCCACCTCGGCTGTCCGGTGCGCTACATCCAGGCGTCGGAGAAGTTCGTCTGTCCCTGCCACGGCGGCGTCTACGGCTTCCAGGGCCAGGTCGAGGGCGGACCGCCGGTGCGGCCGCTCGACCGCTTCTACACCCGTGTCGAGCGGGGCCGGGTCCAGGTCGGCGACCGCTTCTCGCTCGACTCGCACCTGCACCGCTTCGCTCCGCGCGACCCCTCGAACCACCTGGACGGGCTCTGGCAGTATCTCTATCCCTCGAGGCCCACCACATGAAGCTGCCCACGCCCCCCAAGGCACTGCGCCCGGCGCCCAAGCGCCCCGGTCAGGGCCGCAACGGCAAGAACGGCACGCCCGAGCCGGAGCCGACGGTCAAGGACCACGTGATCGAGGGCACCGCCACGGCGGTCGGGTGGCTCGACGAGCGCACCGGCGCCGCCCCCTTCCTGCGCGGCTTCCTCTACCGCAAGGTGCCCAAGGGCACGAACTGGTTCTACACGCTCGGCTCGGCCACGATGTTCGCCTTCCTGTCCCAGGCGATCACCGGCGTGTTCCTCGCGATGTACTACGAGCCGGACCCCACGCGCGCCTACGAGTCGGCCTCGCACATCACCAACGACGTCTTCCTCGGCGAGTTCGTGCGCGGCATGCACAAGTGGGGCTCGTCGGTGATGATCATCCTGATCTTCGTCCACATGGGCAGGACGTTCTTCTTCGGCGCCTACAAGTACCCGCGCGAGCTGAACTGGGTGATCGGCGTGCTCCTGCTGGTGCTGACGCTGATGATGGGCCTGACCGGCTACCTGCTGCCGTTCGACCAGCGCTCCTTCTGGGCCACGGTGGTGGCGGTGAACATCAACGCGTCCGGGCCGATCGTGGGGCCCTACCTGGCTGACTTCCTGCGAGCCGGCGCCGAGTTCGGGCCCACCACGATCAGCCGCTTCTATGCCTTGCACATGCTCGCCATCCCAGGGCTGATCGTGGCCCTGATCGGCGCCCACCTGTACCTGGTCGCCAAGCTCGGCACCACGGCGCCACCGTGGCTCAAGGCCGAGAAGAAGGAGCTCTTGACCGAGGAGATCCCCTGAATTCCCAGGAGCGCGAGGAGTACCTGCGCGAATACTCGGTCCTGAAGAGCCAGGGAAAGCCGTTCTTCCCGTACGCGATCATGAAGGACAGCACGATGGCGATGATCACGATCGGCGTGATCATCCTGATGTCCATCCTGTTCGGCGCCGAGCTCGGGCCCAAGGCCGACCCGACCACCACCACCTACACGCCCCGCCCCGAGTGGTACTTCTTCTTCCTGTTCGAGCTGCTGCGCGTGGTCAAGCCGCCGGACCTGGTCTTCCTGGCCACGATCGGCATCCCGACGCTCTGCCTGGTGCTGCTGTTGATGCTGCCGTTCTTCGACCGCAGCCCGGAGCGGAACCCGCTGCGGCGTCCGATCGCGACCGTGGCCGGCATCGCGACGATCGCGGCCATGGCCTACCTCACGATCCTGGGCGCCCTAGCCGGCGCCCCGACGGAGATCAGCCTGGCCACCTCGCCCCAATACGAGGAGGGCAAGCAGATCACGGCGTCGGCGGGCTGTCTGGGCTGCCACAAGATCGGCGAGAACGGCAACACGCTCGGCCCCAACCTGACCGAGATCGGCGCCCGGCTCGGCAAGGACGCGATCGCCCGCACGCTGGTCAACCCCACGCCGCCGATGCCCTCCTTCCGCACGCTCCAGAAGGAGAAGCCGGAGCAGTTCAACAAGCTGGTCGAGTACGTAGCGTCGCTCAAGGGCGAGAACTAGTGCCCAGCGGGGGCGCCCCCGCCTCCGGGACGCTGCCGGAGACGCAGGTGCGCGCCATGTTCGACCGCATCGCCGGCGTCTACGACCGCATGAACTCGGTCATGACCGCCGGCATGCACCACCGCTGGCGGCGCCGCGCGGCGGACCTGGCGCGGGTCGGTCCCGGCGCGCGTGCGCTCGACGTCGCCACCGGCACCGGCGACCTGGCGATCGAGCTGAGCTCCCGCGGCGCGACGGTGGTCGGCCTCGACTTCTCCGAGCGGATGCTGGAGCTGGCGCGTGCGAAGGCGCAACGGATTCCGACCCCTGCGCACCCGGCCGAGCCGGGCGCTTCGGGCATCGAGTTCGTGCAGGGCAACGCGCTCGAGCTCGCCTACCCGGACGCGTCCTTCGACGCGGTGACGGTTGGCTTCGGGGCGCGCAACTTCGCCGACCTCGACCGCGGACTGGCCGAGCTCGTGCGCGTCACGCGGCCCGGCGGGCGGGTCGTCATCCTCGAGATCACCACGCCGCAGAAGCCGCCGCTGTCGTGGTTCTTCCGATTCTGGTTCGACCGCGCAGTGCCGGCCCTCGGCCGGCTGGCCGGCGATCCCGACGCGTACTCCTACCTCCCGTCGAGCGTGCGCCGCTTCCCGGGGCCGCGCGAGCTGGCCGAGCGGCTGACGGCGGCCGGGCTGCACGACGTGCGCTGGGTGCTGACCGCCGGCGGGATCATCGCCATCCACGCGGGCAGCCGGTTCGACCGGACGTGAACACCGCCCAGGCCCAGCTGGGCGCGGTGCTCGCGGCCGGGGGGCCGGAGCTGGCGCGGCTGCTCGACGGCACGGAGGCGCGGCTCGCCGAGGTGGCCGAGGGCCACGGCGCTGAGCTTGCCCGGCACGCCACGTCGACGCTCTCGGCAGGGGGCAAACGCCTGCGCCCGATGCTGGTCTTCCTGTGCGCGAACGGCGACGGGGACGAGCGGCTGGTCGCGGCGGGCGCGGCCGTGGAGCTGCTGCACATGGCGACGCTCGTGCACGACGACGTGCTCGACAGCGCGCCCCTGCGCCGGGGGCGCCCCACGGTCTTCGCCGAGGGCGGCCGGCTGGCGGCCACCACCACCGGCGACCTGCTCTTCTCGCGGGCCTTCGCCGAGCTCGCGTCGACGGGCAGCCGAGAGGCGGTGCACTGGCTGTCGGAGGCTTCGAGTGCGCTCGCGCGCGGCGAGCTGATGCAGCGGGCCGACGCCTGGAGCAACGACGTCAAGCCGGAGCGCTATCTCGAGCGCTGCCGGCTCAAGACGGCGAGCCTGTTCTGCGCTTCGTGCCGGCTCGGCGCCCTGTTCGGCGGCCGGCCCGGAATGGCGGACGAGATGTGCCGCTTCGGCGAGAGCATCGGCCTGGCGTTCCAGATCCTCGACGACGTGCTCGACGTGGCCGGCTCGTGGGAGCGCACCGGAAAGCCGCGCGGCACGGACCTGCTCGACGGCACGGTCACCCTGCCGCTGATCCTTGCGCGCGAGAAGGACCCCGGGCTGGCCGAGCTGGACCCGGCGCTAACGCCAGAGCAGGCGGAGCGGATCTGCGAGCGGATCGCCGCGACGGGAGCACTCGACGCGGCGCGCGAGCAGGCCCTCGAGCACGTGGCGCGGGCGAAGCAGTCCCTGGCCGGGCTGGACCTGCCGCGCGAACGGCGCCAAGCCCTCGAGCTGGTCGCCGACGGCGTGGTCGAGCGCTACGCCTAAGAGGCGGGCGCGAAGTCTTCCGGCAGGATGGCGCCGGCCGTCAGCGCACCCACGAAGCGATCGATCTCCTCGGACATGTTGGCGCGCATCAGTCGCTTGTAGTCGCGGGCGAGCGCGTCGGCGCCGCGGTCGAGCTCCTCGTCGAACACCTCGACGGTGTCCTGGGTGAAAACGCCCTCGCGGTAGACGTCGCAGTTGGGGCAGTGGAGCATGACGCTCCAGTTCTCGGTGCCCGACTCCTCCCACTGGACCGGGTAGACCAGGTCCGACGAGCACTCCATGCACACGTGCAGGTCCTGATGCGGCTCGGCCGGTGGGCTGTCCGTCGTGGGCAGCCCCTCCAGCATCTCGTCGACCGGCGCGCTCTCCCGGAAGTAGACGACCTCGATCGTCTTTCCGCTGGGGAGCAGCACGCGCTTCACGTAGTGGGTCTGTTCGTCGTGGCCTTCCATGTTCCTCATCCTCTGGAGGCGGTATCGGCACCCGCGCGATGAACTTGAATACGTCAATAGACTCGTGGCCCCGTGGTGCTGAGCGACAGGACGATTCGGTCGGAGATCGAGGCCGGCCGCATCGTCATCGACCCGTATGACGAGGGCCTGGTCCAGCCGTCGAGCGTCGACGTCCGCGTGGACGCCCGTTTCCGCGTCTTCCACAACGGGCGCTACCCCTACATCGACGTCCGCCAGCCGATGCCCGACCTGACCGAGCTGGTGGAGATCGAGGACGGCGACCCGTTCATCCTGCACCCCGGCGAGTTCGTGCTCGGCCAGACGCTCGAGTGCGTGACACTGCCCGACGACCTGGTCGCACGGCTCGAGGGCAAGTCCAGCTTGGGCCGGCTCGGCCTGCTGATCCACTCGACGGCGGGCTTCGTCGACGCGGGCTTCTCGGGCAACCTGACGCTCGAGCTGTCGAACGTCGCGAACCTCCCGATCACGATCTACGAGGGCATGCCGATCGGGCAGATCTCCTTCATGCGCATGGACGGGCCGGTCGACCGGCCCTATGGCTCCCGCGAGACCGGCTCGAAGTACCAGGGCCAGGCGGAGCCCACGCCGAGCCGCTTTTATCTCAACTTCGACAAGTAGCCACTACCATGTGCTGAGCATGTGGACCCCAGGCCCAATGGAACTGATCATCATCCTTGTGGTCGTCCTCGTCATCTTCGGCCCGAAGCGACTGCCGGATCTTGGTCGCTCGCTCGGGAGGGGCATGCGCGAGTTCAAGGACTCGGTCACCGGCAAGGACCACGACGAGCTGCCCGAGGTAGCCGTCGAGAAGCCCGAGCCGACCGCCGCCGCGTCGCCCAGCGAGCAGAAGTCCTAGTCGCGGAGGAGCCCGCGTAGGGCGTGCGGCGCATCCGTCCGATATCCCACGAGGAACGGCTCTCGGTAGTCGATCACCTCGACGAGCTGCGCAGCCGCCTGATTACCTGCGTGCTCGCCTTCGTGGTCGCCTGGGCGCTCACGGCCTGGCAGAACCACCTGGTGCTCGACATCCTCAACGCGCCGTTGCCGAACGACATCGAGCCGATCACCCTGGGGCCCGCCGAGGCCTTCTACACGACGCTGACGAACTCGGCGTACGCCGCGCTGCTGCTGTCGCTGCCGGTGATCCTCTACCAGCTCTACGCGTTCCTGCTGCCGGCCTTCAGCCCCACGGAGAAGCGCGTGGCGCTGCCGATGATGTTGCTGATCCCGGTGCTGTTCATCGCGGGCGTCCTGTTCTGCTACTTCCTCGTGCTCGCGCCGGCGATGCACTTCCTGCTCAACTTCAACGCCGACCAGTTCAACACCCAGGTGCGGGCGCGTGACTACTACTCGTTCGTCACGCTGCTGATGGTGGCGATGGGCATAGCGTTCCAGATCCCGGTGGCCGTGGTGGTGGCCTGCAAGCTGCGCATCACCACCCCGGAGCAGCTGCGGCGCGGCCGTCGCTACGCGGTCGTGGTGATCGTCGTGCTGGCAGCGCTGCTGCCGACGATCGACCCGCTCTCGCTGATCCTGGAATCCGTCCCGATGTACCTGCTCTATGAGCTCAGCATCCTGCTCGCCTCGGCGTGGGGTCGCCCGCTCGGCGAGGTCTCCGACGAGCCCGCCGCCGAGGGCAGCCACTAGCCTTCCCCTCAAATGCTCTTCGACCTGAGAGGGCGCCGCCGCCGCGCGGTGCAGGCGACGTACCTGACGCTGGCCGTGCTCATGGGCGGCGGCCTGGTGCTGTTCGGCATTGGAGGGGCGAGCGGCGGCATTCTGGACGCCATCACCGGCAACAACAGCGGCGGCACCAGCGGCGACAGCGGGCTCGAGACGCGCATCGAGCGCCAGGAGGCCCGGCTCAAGGTCTCGCCCAACGATCCGGCGGCCCTGGCGGCGCTTGTCCGGCTGCACTACCAGGTGGCGTCGTCGCAGACGCCCTCGGGCTCGACCGCGATCCCCGAGGAGGGGAAGGACGACCTGCGCCAGGCGGGCGCCTACTGGGACCGCTACGTGAAGGCGACGGACAACGACCCCAACCCCGACCTTGGCGCGTGTGGCCCTGATCGTCTTCGACAAGACCGGTCTGAACCAGCCGGCGAAGGCCAAGGACGTGGTGCGCGTGATCGCCGCCGACGAGAACAACGCCCAGACCTACCTGCTGCTGGTGCAGTACGCCACCGCCGCCGGCGACAAGCGCACGGCGCAGCTGGCGGCGCAGAAGGCCGTTGACCTGGCGCCCAAGGGGCAGCAGAAGCAGGTCGAAAAGACCGCCGAGCAACTGCAAACTGCCGCCCCGCCGCAGCAGTGAGGGCTCCGCTCGCTTACCCTTCCCTCCTGCAGTCTTGGCTGCGGTGCAACGGACTACACCAGGGAGAAGAGTGAACTTCCACATCGAAGACGAAGCGATCGACGACTCCACCCATGTAATCGAGTTGGGTGGCGAAGTCGATCTCTACACCGCTCCGGAGTTCAAGGAGCGCATGGTTGAGCTGATCGAGTCGGGCAAGAAGCAGATCGTGGTCGATCTATCGAAAGCCACGTTCATCGACTCGACGACGCTCGGCGTGCTCGTGGGAGGCGTCAAGCGCCTCCGCCCGACGGGCGGGTCGCTCGCATTGGTCTGCACCGACGACAACATCACGAAGATCTTCGAGATCACCGGGCTCGACCGCGTCTTCCCGATTCACTCGTCGCGCGACGACGCCTTGGCCGCCCTCTCCGCCGCAGACTGATCTCTAGACTCGCGCTGTCTCGGGGCCGTTAGCTCAATTGGCAGAGCAGGAGACTCTTAATCTCAAGGTTGAAGGTTCGATTCCTTCACGGCCCACTCGGTCAGTTCCACCTGTGTCCCACTGACCCTCGCGCCGGCGGCCGGCGCAGCTGGCTAGCCCGGGCGTCTACGACAGCAACAAGGGGTGGGCGCTGGCAAAGGGGCCCACGCTCGGGTTTTCTCGGGGTGGGATCCGCTTGCGCCTCGAGGCGGCGCACGATGCGACCCACCCCGGAGTCCGGATGAGGGGTGGGCCGAGTTGAGGCGCGACGCGAGGGCGAAGCGCGCAGACGCTCGATCGGGGCGGCGGTGTGCGAGTTTTCCAGGGGCGGCCGAGGGCTTAACCCCCATTATCGCTGCCGTTTACGCCGGCGCCCCAGCCAGGCCGGCAGCTAGCCGAGCTCCTCCGGCGCCACGTCGGCCAGCATGGCCGCGATGGCGGGGAGGCGGCCGAACGCGTGGGCGTCACGCAGCGCGTCCGAATAGTCGCGTGTGTGCACGACTGTGGCCTCCCGTGTCCGCAGAACGAGCAGGAAGGACGACGAGAACCGGCGGCCGCGGGCCACGGCGTCCACGGTCTGTTCCGCCACGATGACCGCGGGGTCAGGTCTGATGGACGATCACGTCGCGAATGGCCTTGATGGGGCTCGCGGGGATCCCGGCCCACGCCGCCCGGAAGCCCTGCCGGATCGCCTCGCGGCCCACGTATCGCCTCGGCCGGCCGGGGTCAGGAACGGGAACTCGTAGACCGCGTCGATGGCGTGCAGATCCGCGAGCTCGTCAGCCGAGAAGGCGACCATCGCCAGGTGGAACCGCACGAGCAGGTCCACCGCCGGGCTGTCGAAGCGTGGCACCAACGTTTTGTTACTGTAACAACGTTCCTGAGAGCCGGCATAGACCAAGGGAGGCAGATGACAGAGCAGGATTCGGACGGCACCGTGACCTCGCCCGACGGCACGACGATCGCCTACTCCAGGCAGGGCTCCGGGCCGCCGGTGGTGCTGGTCGACGGCGCGCTCTGCCACCGCGGGGCCGGTCCGAACAAGTCCCTCGCCAAGTTGCTGGCGAGCGACTACACGGTCTACACCTACGACCGGCGCGGGCGCGGCGAGAGCGGTGATACGCGCGCCTACGCGACCGACCGCGAGATCGAGGACCTCAAGGCGGTGATCGACTCCGCCGGGGAGCGGGTGTACCTGTTCGGCATCTCGTCGGGCGGGATGCTCGCGCTCGACGCCGCCAACCGCTTGCCCGGCATCGAGAAGCTCGCGCTCTACGAGCTGCCCTACGTGGTCGACGGCAGTCGCGAGCCGCTGCCCCCGAACTTCGCGGGCGAGCTGGACGAGCTGGTGACCTCCGGTCACTCGGGCGAGGCCGTGAGCGCCTTCATGAAGCGAGGCGTGCTCGTCCCCGGCGTCTTCGTGGCGCTGATGCACCTCATGCCGGCCTGGCCGCGGATGAAGCGGATCGCCCACACGCTCGTATACGACGTGAGCTTCTTCGGCGACCTCGGCGCCGGCAGGCCGTTGCCCACAGACCGCTGGACGGCGGTGACGATGCCCACGCTCGTGGCCGGTGGCAGCAAGAGCCCCGACTGGGTCAAGGCGGGTGTCAAGGAGCTGACCCAGGTGCTGCCCAACGCCGTCAACCGGACGCTGGAGGGCCAGACTCACCTAGTCAAGGCCAAGGCCCTCGCACCCGTCCTGAAGGAGTTCTTCGGCTGATGAGATTCCGCGCCACCCTCAAGCTCAACGGCAAGACCGCCACGGGGTTCGTGGTCCCGGAGGAGGTCGTCACGGCTCTCGGATCGAGCAAGCGACCCGCCGTCGTCGTGACGCTCAACGGCTACACGTACCGCTCCAGCATCGCGCCCATGGGCGGGCGCTATCTGCTGGGGGTGAGCGGCGACGTGCGGGAGCGCGCCGGCGTCGCGGCGGGCGACGAGCTCGACGTCGACGTGGAGCTCGACAACGAGCCGCGCGTGGTGGAGGTCCCGGCGGACCTTGCCTCCGAGCTCGCAGGCGACGCCGCCGCCAAGGAGTTCTTCGAGAGCCTCTCCTTCAGCCAGCAGCAGTGGTACGTGCTGCCGATCGAATCGGCGAAGGCCGCCGAGACGCGCGAGCGGCGGATCGCCAAGGCCATGGACATGCTGCGCGAGCGGCGCAAGCGCTGAGCGCGGTGGCCGCGAGAAAGCTGATCGTCACGCAGTTCGTGTCGCTCGACGGCGTGGTTCAGGCGCCCGGGCACGCTCGAGAGGATCTGGAGGGAGGCTTCGAGCACGGGGGGTGGATCGGGCCTCAGATCGCTGAGCATGGCCGCTACAACCACGACTTCTTCCAGACGGTCGGCGCGTTCCTGCTCGGCCGGGTGACGTATGAGATCTTCGCCGGCTACTGGCCCACGGTGACCGATCCCGGCGACGAGATCGCCAGGGCCCTCAACGCCTTGCCCAAGTACGTCGCCTCGACCGGGCTGTCGGCGCCGGAGTGGGCGGGCACGACGGTGATCGCCGACGACGTGCCCGGCGAGGTCGCGCGGCTGAAGGAGCAGCCGGGCAAGCCGATCCTCGTCGTCGGCAGCGGCAATCTGACTCAGACCTTGATGCGCCACGACCTCGTCGACGAGTACCAGCTCTGGCTGCACCCGATCGTGCTCGGGACCGGCAAGCGCCTGTTCCCCGAAGGGAGCCCGACCGCTTCGATGCGGCTCGTGGAGAGCACGACGACGGGCAGCGGCCTGGTGATCCTCACCTACGCTCGCGCAGGAGGACCTGCTCGAGCTGAGCTAGCGTCGTCGACGCCCTGAGGGGCGCGAGCCGCACGCCCTTGATGGTGGCCACGACGAGGTCGACGGCCCCCTCCTCCGTGACGCCCGGTGCCCACGTGCCCTGCTCGAAGCCGTCGCGGAAGAGGCTCGAGAGCGCGTCTCGCCAGCCTCGTTCGTCACGCTCGATGACGGTGCGGACGAGCGGGTCATGAGGCGCCCGCACCTCTAGCTCGGCCAAGACCAAGAACAGGACGGGACGCTCGCTGATCATCCGGCTCAACGAGTCGAGATGGTGGTGGAGCCGGTCGGCGGGCGACCCCGCCGGCGCCATCGTTCCCCAGAACTGGCGCGTCACGTAGTCCAAGACGTGGGCGACGAGGTCACGCTCGGCTGGGTAGAGCCGCTCCAGCTCCGCGTTGTCGATGCCTGCCTCCGCGGCCACATGCTTGCGGCGCAGGCCTTCGAACCCGAGCCGAGCGACGCACTCGAAGGCCGCCAGCGTGATCGTCAGGCGTTCCTCATCCGTGGCGCCGCCGGTCGGCGGCGGCGTCATGGCGTGGGTGGGGCGGCGGCGGTGGTGGCGTCGGCTTGCTCTTCCTCCGCCTCCTCGGCCGGCGTCGCTGGTCCTCAGCACTCGCAGCGCATCCGGGGGCAGGTGCAGGCTGACCGCCGCACCCGCCTCCAGGGAGGCGGACGAGACCCCGCCGTCGTTCGGGACCATGGCCCGGAGCAGCTCGCCGCCGAGCACCCGCACGTGCACCTCGTAGGCGCCGCCCAGGAAGACCGACCGCTCGACAATGCCGGGCATGCGCTCCTCGCCGCTGCTGGCGTGCGGCTCGATCACGATGCGCTCGGGCCGGATCATCACCTTGACCTCGCCGCGCTCGCTCGTCGCGCCCTGTTGGGCGCGCAGCGTGCGGTCGCCGACCTGGACGGTGCAGGCCGCGCCGTCCTGCCCGACGGCCGTGGCGCTGAGCAGGTTCGAGACGCCCAGGAAGTCGGCTACGAACACCGTCTCCGGCTCCTCGTAGATCGCCTTCGGCGGGGCCGCCTGCTCGACGCGGCCCCTGTTCATCACGGCGATCCGGTCGCTCATCGTGAGCGCCTCGCTCTGGTCGTGGGTGACGAAGATGAACGTGATCCCGAGGTCGGCCTGCAGCGCCTTGAGCTCGACCTGGAGGTTCTTGCGCAGCTGCGCGTCGAGCGCGCCGAGCGGCTCGTCGAGCAGCAGCACGCGCGGCTGCAGCACGAGCGCCCGTGCGAGCGCGACGCGCTGCTGCTGCCCGCCTGACAGCTGATCCGCCTTGCGCCGCGCGAACTCGGTCATGCTCACGAGCTCGAGCGCCTCGCCGACCCGCTTGGCCCGGTCCTCCTTGCTGAGCTTGTGGTACTTGAGCCCGAACGCGACGTTCTTCGCCACGTCGAGGTGCGGGAACAGCGCGTAGCTCTGGAACACCGTGTTCACGTTGCGCTGATGCGGAGGCACCCGCGCGACGTCGGCCCCGTCGAGCAGGATGCGCCCGCTTGTGGGGCGCTCGAAGCCGGCGATCATCCGCAGCGTGGTCGTCTTCCCGCATCCGGACGGGCCGAGCAGGGTGAAGAACTCCCCCGGCGGCATGTCGATGTCGATGCCGTCCACCGCGACGAAGTCCTCGAACTTCTTGCACAGCTCCTCGAGCCGGATCTCTCCTTGCATCAGACGTCCAGTGTCGCGATCGTGGTTGCCTCTTCGCCACCCGCGAAGCGGCGATAGACGAGAAATGCGAAGGCGAGCGTCAGCAGCGTGATCATCAGGTTGACCGTGGCGATCGCGTTCAGCGCCGGGGTCGGGGCGCCGCGTGCGCTCGAGTAGAGCAGCATCGACACCGTCGTCGTGCTCGCGTCGCTGGACAGGTACTGCGTGACGACGAAGTCGTCGATCGACGTCGCGAAGGCCACGGCCGCGCTGGCGACGATCGCGGGGGCGAGCAACGGCAGCAGCACGCGAAGGAACTGATCGCGGCGCGGGGCGCCCAGGTCCGCGGCTGCCTCCTCGAACTCGGGACCGATCGAGACCAACCGGCCGCGCACGATCACGACGACATAGGACAGCGTGAACGTGATCTGCCCGATCGCCTGCGCGTCGGTCCCGAGGCCGATCCCGCTGAACACGTTCAGGAACAGCAGCAGAAGCGCGACCCCCATGACGATCTCGGGCGTCACGAGCGGCAGCAGCATCAACGAGTTGACCGAGCCGCTGCCGCGCCCGCGCCAGCGCTGCAGACCCAGCGCCAGCGCCACCCCGAGCGGCGTGGCGACCGCGACGCAGATCACAGCCAGCAGCAGCGTGTGGCCGAGCGCGTCCCGCAGCGCCGGGTCGTGAAGCACGCTGCCCGTATCGCCGGTGAACCAGCGGAAGGAGAATCCCTGCCAGGTCGTGCGCGAGCGCCCGTCGTTGAAGGCGAACGCGATCGCCAGCAGCACCGGGAGCACCGCCCAGAGGATGTAGGCGCCGGTGATCAGCGCGAGGAAGCGCGGCCTGCCCCAGGGATTGCGCAGCCGGCTCATGTCGTCTGGGCGCTCGTCCCCGCTCGGCGGGTCGTCCGCAGGTAGTAGAACATCAGCCCCAGCAGGAACGCCGACAGCAGCAGCGTCAGCGCGGCGCCGGTCACCTTCTCCGAGCCCTGGCGCATGAACTCGTCGATCTGGTTGCCGATCATGTTCGTCTGGGTCGACGCGGAGACGAGGTCTGCCGTGTAGTAGTCGCCGAACATCGGCAGCGTGATCAGGACGGCACCCGCGAGGATGCCCGGCACCGACAGCGGCAGCGTCACGCGCATGAACGCGCTCGCCGGGCTCGCGCCGAGGTCGCGGGCCGCGTCGATCTGGCGGCCGTCGATGCGATCGATCGCGACGAACAGAGGCAGGATGAAGAACGGGATGTAGCCGTAGAGCAGCGCGAGGACGACCGTTGTCGGCTGCCCGTTGAGCCAGCCTCCCGGCTCTGCGAGCAGCCCGAGCTGGAGGAACAGCCACTCGATTCCGAGGTTGTGGAGGACGCGCGAGCCGATCCCGTCCGGCGCCAGCAGGTTGATCCACGCCAGCATCCGCATCAGGTAGTTGATCCAAAGCGGCAGGATCAGGGCGAGCAGGATCGCCCCCTTCCAGCGTCCGGCATGGCGCGCCGTGAAGTAGGCGACCGGGTATCCGACAAGCAGCGAGAGGGCCACCGCGAGCGCGACGAACTCGATCGTGCGCAGCGAGACGGTCCAGAAGGGCCCTCCGTGGAAGAGGTTGTCGAACATGTCGACGACGTAGCCGACGTTCCAGTCGAGCGGGTTCCAGTGCGGTACCGGCTGGGACAGCGTGTCCTGGTTGCCGAACGCGACGGCCAGCACCGCGTAGAACGCGCACAGGAAGAAGACCGAGAGCCAGACGACGCCCGGGAGGGCCACCAGGCGCCACGTCCAGCGAGACCCCATCAGCCGGCCTTGAACTTCGACCAGGCGTCGTCCCAGTAGCGCTGGCCGGTGACGCTCAGCTGGAGCAGCTCCTGGTTGGCCGCGAACTGGTCCGGCCGCACGACGGCCTCCTGAAGGGTCTTCGGGATCAGGCCCTGCTTGATCAGGCTCTCGGCGTCGATTCCGTTCTGCGGCGGCGTGTAGCCGGTGAAGTTGACGAAGTTGTCATACGCGTTCTTCTCGTCGAGCATGAAGTTGATGAAGGTGTGCGCGAGCACGGGTCGCTTCGTCGTCTTCCCGACGCAGAAGAAGTCGTTCTGCACGACGCCGTTCTCATCCGGCCCCCAGAACGACAGCACGTCGGGCTTGACGCCCTTCGGCAGGTAGTAGAAGGCCGCCGACAACAGGTCGCCCGACCACGACTGATGCAGCACCGTCTTACCCTCGGGCAGCGTCTGGTAGTCGGTGATCGTGACCTTCGGGTTGCAGATGCCGCTGAGCTCGGAGAGATCGCCCTGGGCCTTGTTGACCACGTCCTCGTCCTCGGTGTTGAGTTCGGGGCGCGTTCCCTTGCTGCATCGCGTCGCGCTGCATCGGCATGCTGAGCGCGTCGCGCCGGTCGTCGAGGATCCCGACCTTGCCGCGGTAGGCCTGGGCGTGCCAGAAGATGTCCCAGGGGACATCCATGGCCGCGATGTCCTCCTTGACCTTGTCGTTGCGCCACCCGATGCCGTCCATCCAGACGACGTACGGAATCGTGTAGTGGCTGTCGCGGTCGTAGAACGGGTCCACCAGCGGCGCCCACACGTTCTTCTCGAGGTTGGGCAGGTACCCGCGGGTGAGCGGGAGCAACAGCTTGTGCGCGATCAGGTCGACGATGTTCGAACCCGTCAGCCCCATGATCAGGTCGAAGTCGACCGCCCCCGACGAAAGCTTCGCGACCGCCTCGTCGGACGAGTTGTAGGTCGCGATCTCGACCTTGGTCGAGAACTGCTTCTGGAACTTCTTCAAGGTCGCGGGATCGATGTAGTCCGCGTAGTTGTAGATCCGCAGCGGCCCGGGCTCGGGCTTGAGCCCCTCCTTGATCGGCTTGTTCTCGTCGGTGATCGCCCAGGTGACCGAGTTGTCCGTGCGCGGCAGCGGCAGCCCCGCCGGGCCGGTCGGCTTCTGGACCACGAGGTCGGCGGCAGCGCCCGTCGGGCCGCCGGCATCGGCGCCGACCGGGGTCGTCGTGTTCTCGCAGGCCGCCAGTCCCGCGGCGACGCCCGCGCCCGCGACCACCCCGGCGGCTCCGCGCGCCAGCTGGCGCCGGGTGATGCCGGAGCGATCCTTCGGATGCTTCACGTCGCCCCGCAGTCTAGGGCGGCGACGAGGTTCGTAAGGAGCGGCCGGAGGCGCGCTTCGAGGAAGTCGTCCGTGGGTGTCGTCACGTGGTTCAGCAGAGCCCCCTCCACGAAGTTCGTGATGGTCTCGGTCGCCAGCTCCGGCTCCGGCAGCCCGGCGCTCCGCACCACCCGCTCGAACCCGTCCATATAGGCGATCGTCCAGCGGCGGGCGAGCGGGCGCAGGTACTCCTCTCGACCCGCTTCGAGCATGAGCTCCCACTGGGCCAGGAGGAAGGCGTTCGGGTCATTGGTGTGCGCGTCTGCGAACCCGACGATCCGATCGACCAGCTCGGCATGCGAGATCCGCGGGGGGCAGTCGGTGTAGCGGCGCACGTACTCCGTGGACCGGGCGATCATCAGCTCGAGGGCCTCCTCGACGAGCGCGCTCTTGGAGTCGAAGTAGTACGTGGTCGAGGCCAACGCGACGTTCGCCTCCTCGGCGACAGCTCGGTGCGTGACGCTGTTCACGCCGCTCTCGCCGATCACGCGGAGCGTCGCCTCCAGGATGTCCTGACGGCGGGGATTCTGCCGCTTGCTGCTGACGGGAGCGCTCATGCCGGACAGTTGGCTCATCCGTAAAGTACATTTGTACACGTCTGCATGGCCGAGCGCTATGACGTGATCGTCGTCGGTGGCGGATTCGCCGGTGTCACCGCCGCCCGGGAGTGCGCGCTGCGAGGCCGGCGGACGTTGCTGCTCGAGGCCCGTGACCGGCTCGGGGGTCGCACGTGGAGTGCCGGCTGGAACGGGTTCCCGATCGAGTACGGCGGTGCCTGGGTGCACTGGCACCAGCCCCACACCTTCTCCGAGCTGACCAGAGCCGGGCTCTCCGTCGCCGTCAGCGGCGACACCGGCCGCGCCCATTGGCACGTCGGCGACGAGCGACGCGAGGGGACGATCGAGCAACGGGATGCCATCGCTCGCCGCGGCTGGGACCGCTTCGTCGAGGGCGTCCGGGAAGCCCTGCCCCAACCGCACGCTCCGCTGGCCGCGCTCCCCGAGCTCGCGCGGTTCGATCGACTCACGATCGCCGAGCGCCTCGCCGAGCTCGAGCTGGACGATGAGGAGCGTGACGTGCTGGCCGCCGAGCTCGAGTCAGTCGCCCATGGCCCGCTCACCGAGGCGGGGGCCGTCTCGATACTGCGCTGGCACGCCCTCTCGGGATACAGCCTCGAGCTGACGCAGTTCACGGGAGGGCGGGTGACGATCGAGGACGGCACGGGGGCGCTGCTGGCCGCCATCGCCGACGCCGCCGTCTTCGATCGGCGGCTCGAGACCCCGGTCGCGGCGGTGGTCGGCCACGACGGGCACGTGGAGGTGCACACGCGTGACGGCGACGCATTCACCGCCAGCCGCGCGATCGTCGCCGTGGCGTTGAACGCGCTCGGTGCGATCGAGTTCAGCCCGCCGCTCCCCGACGACAAGCAGCGTGCGATCGAGCTCGGGCAGGCCAGCCGCGGCATCAAGGTGATGATCCACGCGCGCGGCGAGGACGTGCTCCAGAACTCGATCCGCTATCTCCACCCGTTCGGCTACCTGAGCAGCGAGATGCTGCTCGGCGACGGCACGCAGCTGATGATCGGCTTCGGTGGCGATGCCGAGCGCTGTGACCCGGCCGACCTCGCTGCGATGCAGACGAGCCTCGACCAGATACTGCCCGGCTATGAGGTCCTGGACGCCACGTCACACGACTGGTTCGGCGACGAGTTCTCGCTCGGAACCTGGGCCATCCACCGGCCGGGCTGGTACGAGCACCATCACGCCGCGATGCGCCGACCCGAGGGCAACGTGATCCTGGCCGGCTCCGACCTGGCGAACGGCTGGGCCGGCTTCATCGACGGTGCGATCGAGTCAGGCCTGCAGGCGGGCGCGTGGGCGACGGCGCACGACTAGTCCGGATAGGAGCGCCACCGGTGCAACAGCCAGAGCGTCCCGATCGCTGCGATCAGGATCAGCAGGCCGGCTGAGATCGCGTTGTAGACCTCGAGCTCCTGGCCGGTCGGGAAGCCGACCCAGTCCTTGGTGTTGGGCCAGTCGAGCGTCCAGCCGTCGCCGAGGATGCCCTGGGTGAGCGTGATCGCCCAGCCGTTCGACGCGTCCCATTGGGCGTGGAGGACGACGACCCCGACGAACGTGAGCAGCACTCGCCGCCCGGCGAAGATCGCTCCGCCCAGGATCGCGGTCCACATGATGTGCCCGAACGGCGCCGACACGGCCCGAACCGCCTCGGTCCCGACGATGTTGAGCACGCCGTGGTCGTCGGCGTTCTCGAGGAATGCCTTGAGCGCGTAGCCCGAGCTCTCGAACGCGGCGAAGCCGGCGCCCACCGTCGCGCCGAGGATCATTCCCTCGCGCGGGCGCCGCGGCGCTACCCCGCGCGCCGCCGCGACGAGGACGATCGCCTTCGCGCCCTCCTCGATGATCCCGACCCCCGCGAACGTCCCGTAGGCGGTCGGCAGGATGTAGACCTCGGTCAACGCCGCGAAGCACACTCCGAGTGTTCCGCCGCCGAGGAAGCCGAGCAGGACGACCTCGACCGGCAGGTGGTTCGGGCGCGACAGCGCGAACGTCACGAGAGTGACCGGGACGAGGAAGCTCCCGAGCAGCACGACCGTCGGCAGGAGGATCGTGTCCTCGGTGACGCCGGTGATGACGGCGGCGAGGATCCAGATCGGGGCCCCCACCGCCAGCAGCAGCATCCACAGCCGTCGGGGGAGGACCACCCGCGGATCCTATGTCCGGGCTTGGCCGGGGGCTAGTGCTCGAGCGCCGCGCGCCGCGCCGCGCTGGCGTTCGCCAGCAGCGTCTCCGGGCCGTCCCCGCCCGAGGAGACCGCTATGCCCGCGGTCGCCGAGACCTGCACTTCCTCGCCGCCGACCAGGTACGGCTGGTGCAGCGCGAGCAGTGCGCGATCGGCGATCGCCACAGCCTCGAGGTCGTTGCTGAGCCGCTCGGCGCAGATGACGAAGGCGTTGCCCGCCAGGCGCGCCACCGTGTCGGACTCGCGTGCGACGCGGCGAAGCCGGTTGGCGACCTCGACGACCAGGTCGTCGGGCGTGTCCCGCGACAGGCCCGGGTCGATGAAGATCAGTCCGACCGCGTCCTCGTAGCGGCCTGCCCCCTGGAGGGCGTGGGACACCCGTTCCAGCAGCAGCGGCCGGTTGGCCAGCCCGGTCAGACGGTCGCGTGGCTCGTCGAACTGTCGCGAGACGGCCCTCAGGCCGGCGTCGCAGCGATCGGCGAGCACGATGCGCACCTGCTCGATCAGAGCGTGATCGACCTCGGAGTTCTCCAGCAGCTCGATGGCTGTGCCGCGCCACATCAGGTGAGCGTTCACCAGCACCGAGGGCGCCAGTCGCTCCCCGAGCGCGCCCAGGTCGGCCAGGGTCTGTGGCTCGCCGTCGCCGAACTGCTCCACGTCGACGAGCCAGCGGCTCACCTCCTGCGTGGCCACCCGGTCCACCCGTCTCACCAGCTCCAACACGTCTGCCGCGGTCGCTTCGCTGCTCATAGAGCAGTAATCGGCCGATTGGGGGCGAAGGCTTAGCGCTCAGGCTCCGCGGGGCACGGCGTCCTCGAGCACCACCCGCATCAGGTCTCGGATCGAGAGCATCCCGACGACCTCGTCGCCGTCGGTGACGGGCAGGTGGCGGAAGCCGCCGTGAATCATCAGCACCGCGGCGTGCTCGGTCGACTCGTCCGGCTCGAGTGTCTCCGGGTTGCGCGTCATGTAGTCGGCGACGGTGGTGCTGTCGTCGATGCCGTGCGCCACCGCGCGCAGCACGTCGCGCTCGGTGAGGATGCCGACCAGCCGTTCGCCCTCCATCACCAGCACGGCCCCCACGTCCTTGTCGACCATGCGCTTGGCGACCTCGGTCAGGGTCAGGCCGGGCTCGACGGACAGCAGATCCCGCGACATGTGCCGGCGCGCCTGCGGCATGCGCGGAATATGACATCCGGGCTCGCGCCCCCGCGGAAACTGCAGTCGCTTAGAGCCGAGCGTGGTGAGCGCTGCCGCGGCGATCCGATCCTCGTTCGGCATCGCCGCGTGCTCGAGGCCCTTCGCGTAGGGCAGTGGCACCTCGGCCATCCCCACCCGCTCGACCGGTGCGTCGAGCTCGTCGAAGCAGGCCTTCTGGATGCGCGCGGCCAGCTCTGCGGTGACTCCGTAGCTGGCCCAGCCCTCCTCCACGCAGAGCGCGCGGTTGGTGCGCGCCACCGACTCCACGACCGTCTCGACGTCCAGCGGGCGCAGCGAGCGCAGGTCGACCACCTCGATGGACACGCCGTGCGACTCGCCGAGTCGCTCCGCCACCTCCAGCGCGCGCACCACCGCGAACGAGTGCGCCACGATCGTCAGGTCGCTGCCCGGCCGCGCGACACGCGCCTTGCCGATCGGCGTGAGGAAGTCGGGGTCGAGCGGCACCTCGCCCTTCTGCTTGTAGATCGGCAGGTTCTCGATCACGAGCACGGGGTCGTCGTCGCGGATGGCGGCCTTCAGCAAACCCTTGGCGTCGGCCGGCGTGGCCGGGGTCACGACCTTCAGGCCGGGCGTGCCGGCGAACCAGCCGTCGAACGACTGCGAGTGCTGGGCGGTGAGCTGATTGCCCGCCCCGTTCGGCGCGCGGATCACCAGCGGGCAGCGCACCTCGCCGCCGAACATCGCGCCCACCTTGGCGGCGTGGTTGATCACCTGGTCCATCGCAACCAGCAGGAAGTTGATCGTCATGATCTCCACGACCGGGCGCTCGCCGAGCATCGCCGCGCCCACGCCGGCGCCCACGAACCCCTCCTCGGAGATCGGCGTGTCGCGGATGCGATCCGGGCCGAAGGCCTCCAGCAGTCCGGCGGTGACCTTGTAGGAGCCGTCGAACAGCCCAACCTCCTCGCCCATCACGAACACGCGGTCGTCGCGGGCGAGCTCCTCGGTCAGCGCGAGCCGCAGCGCCTCGCGGTAGGTCATGACCTCCGTGGCGGTGCGCTCGGCGACGGCGCTCATGCGCCCAGCCCCGCGTCGAAGGTCAGCTTCTCCTCGCCGAACGGGCTGCCCGGCCGCATGCGCTCGAACTGCGCGGCGCTGCCGGCCGCGTGCATTCCGAAGGCCAGGTCTTCGACGGCGGGCTCCGGGCTGGCGAGCGCGTACTGCACCGCGGCCTGGACCTGAGCCTCGGCGGCGTCGTCGACCGCGTCCAGCTCGTCCTCGGTCGCGCCCGCGTCGATCAGCTGCGCTCGCACTCGCCCGATCGGGTCGAGCGCCTTGCGCGCGGCGATCTCGTCGGCGTCGCGGTAGGCGAGCCCGGCGTCGGCGACCGAGTGGCCGCGATAGCGGTAGGTCACCGCCTCGAGGACCGCGGGGCGCCGCTGCTCGCGGGCCTCGCGCAGCAGGCGGTCGGCCGCCTCGACAACCGCGTCGAGGTCGTCGCCGTCGATCCGCTCGCCGTGCATCCGGTGGGCCTCGGCGCGTCGCCAGAGCTCGGGCTCGGCCGACGCCCGGCTCACCGAGGTGCCCATGCCGTATTCGTTGTTGACCACGAGGAAGACGATCGGCAGCTGCCACAGCGCCGCCAGGTTGAGCGACTCGTGCCAGGCGCCCATGTTCACGGCGCCGTCGCCGAGCTCGCAGAGCACGGCCTGCGAGCGCCCTTGGCGCACGAGCGCCAGCGCCAGCCCGGTCGCCACGGGCAGCTGGCCGGCCACGATGCCCCACCCGCCGTAGAAGCCGCGCTCGACGTCGAGCAGGTGCATCGACCCGCCGCGACCGTGCGCGCAGCCGTCGGCGCGCCCGAACAGCTCGGCCATGGCCGCCTCCGGGGGGACGCCGCGCGCCAGCGCGAAGCCGTGGCAGCGGTAGCCGGTCACGAGCAGGTCCTCCGGCTCGAGCGCCTGCACCGTCCCGACGGTGGTCGCCTCCTGGCCGGACGAGAGATGGCAGTAGCCGCCGATCCGGGCCGCCTTGTACTGCCGCTCGGCCTCGGTCTCGAACACGCGGCTGAGCACCATCAGCTCGTACAGCTCGCGCCGCAGCGCGGGCGGTACTCGCTCCGGCGCGGTCTCTATGACCGCCATGGCTAGGGCTCCTCGAAGTAGTCGGGGTGGGCCGCCCGGATGCTGGGCAGGCTCGACAGGACCATGCGCAGGTGGTGGCGCAGCGCGGCCTCGGCGGCGTCGGTGTCGTGGTCGGCCACGGCCGCCACCACGGCGCGGTGCTCGGCGACCATCTCGCCGAGGTAGCCGGGCTCCGGCAGGCTGAGCCGGCGCACGCGATCGAGGTGCCCGTTCGCGCGCCGGCTGAGCGACCAGGCGATCTCACGGCCGCTGAGCTCGCAGAGGGTTCGGTGCAGCGCCTCGTCCAGGCGATCGAAGGCCTCGGTGTCGCCGCTCGCCTCGGCCCGGTCCTGGGCGGCGAGGTTGGCCTGCAGCTCCTCGAGCTCGCGCTCAGTCGCGCGCTCGGTGGCCAGCCGGATCGCGCTGCACTCGAGCGCCTCGCGCACGAAGGCGGCGTCGGCGACGGCGTCGGTGCTGATCAGCGTGACGAACGTGCCCAGCTGAGGGCACGATCGCCACCAGCCGCTCGTCGCGCAGTCGCACGAGCGCCTCGCGAACGGGGGTGCGGCTGACGCCCAGCGCCTCGGCCAGCTCGTTCTCGGAGAGCCGGCGGCCGGGCTCCAGCTCCGCGGAGACGATCCCCTCCCGGAGCGCGACGTAGACCTGGTCGCGGGCCGACCCACCGCTGGCCCGATCGCTGAGGTGGATGCGCATGTCGGCTAGCATACTAGTGCTATCCCGGAGCGTCACACGACGTCTGAGAAGATCTCCGCATGGCAGACGACACGGTTCTCGAAGACGGCCGAGCTGGGCTCGCTGGACGGCCGGATCGCGCCCTCGGACGACCTCACCATCCCGGTCACCGACGAGGGGCTGCTGCGCGGCGACGGGGCCTTCGAGGTGATCCGCGTGTACGACGGGACCCCCTTCGCGCTCACCGACCATCTCGACCGGCTCGAGCGTTCGGGGGCGAACCTCCGCCTGCCCGACGTCTTCCGAAGCGAGTTGGAGAGCGAGATCCCGGAGTTGCTCGACGCGCGCGGCGGTACCGACTTCGACGGCTCGCTGCGGATCGTCATCACCCGCGGCGGCCGCCGGCTGCTGCTGACCGAGCCGGCCCCGCCGAAGCCGCCCGGAGTGCGGCTCGGGATCGTCACCTACGCGCCCACTCGGGTGCTGGACGGGGTGAAGTCGCTCTCGTACGCGGCCAACATGCTGTGCACCCGGCTGGCTCAGGAGCGCGGCTTCGACGAGGCGCTGCTCGTCACCCCGCACGGGCGCGCGCTGGAGGCGCCCACGTCGACCCTGTTCTGGGTCGACGCCGACGGCGCACTCTGCACCCCGCCGCTCGACGACCACATCCTCGCCTCGATCACCCGCGACCGCATCATGCGCCTGGTCGACGTCGAGGAACGGCCCTGCCCGACCGAGACGCTGATGGCGGCAAGCGAGGCCTTCCTCGCGTCGACGATCCGCGAGGTGCAGTCGATCGGCGCCGTCGAGGAGGTCGAGTTCGAGGAGGGACCGCGCACGCGCGAGGCCGCCGCGGCATTCCGGGCCCACGTCGAGGCCGAGCTGGCGAGGGGCGGCTAGTCGTCGCGCTCGCGCGGGCTGGGCTGGACCTGATGCTGGACGAACCAGGCCACGTGGCGGGCCACGTCCGCCGCCAATCCGAGCGCGCCTTCGAGCACTTTCGTCATACGAATGTCCATTTTACGCCCGATTCATGAATTCCGTGCGAATTGTCACGATCGTTGGGAACCGGCCGCAGTTCATCAAGGCTGCCGCGGTCTCGCGCCTGCTCCGTGAAGGCCACGAGGAGCTGCTCGTCCACACCGGCCAGCACTACGACGACGAGCTTTCACAAGTCTTCTTCGAGGAGCTGGGCATACCTGCGCCCGACCGCGAGCTGGGTGCCGGATCGGGCTCCAACACCGAGCAGACGGCGCGCATCCTCGCGGCGCTCGAGCCGGTCCTCGCCGAGCTGCGCCCGAGCCTGGCGCTCGTCTACGGCGACACCAACTCGACGCTCGCCGGAGCGCTCGCGGCGGCCCAGGCGAGCATCCCGGTGGGCCACGTGGAGGCCGGCATGCGCTCGTTCGACCGCACGATGCCCGAGGAGCTGAACCGGGTGCTGACCGACCACGCCAGCGACCTTCTGCTGTGCTCGACCCAGACCGCGATCGACAACCTCGCCCGCGAGGGGGTGCGCGGGGAGGCGCACCTGGTGGGCGACGTCATGGCCGACGTGTCACTCGCGTTTCGCGAGATCGCCGCCGAGCGCTCGACGATCGTGGCCGACCTCGGCCTCGAGCCGGGCGCCTACCTGGCGGTCACCGCGCATCGGGCCGGGAACGTGGACGACCCGGCCCGGCTCGAGGCGCTGGTGGCCCTGCTCGAGGCGCTGCCCGCGCCCGTGGCGTTCCCGGTCCACCCGCGTACCCGCGCCCGGCTCGAGGCGGCGGGCCTGCTCGACCGCCTGGCCGGCTTGACGCTCGCCCCGCCGCTGGGCTACCTCGACTTCCTCGAGCTGGCCCGCAACGCGCGCGCGATCCTGACCGACTCGGGCGGCGTGCAGAAGGAGGCCTACCTGCTCGGCGTTCCGTGCGTGACGCTGCGCGACACCACCGAGTGGGTCGAGACCGTGGACGCCGGCTGGAACGTGCTGGTGGACCTCGATCGCGAGGCCGCGCTGGCCGCTCTGGAGCGCCGCCCGCCCGCCCTCCGCCCCGAGCTCTACGGGGGCGGACACGCCGCCGAGCGAGTCCGCGACGTGGTCTCGGCCTACACTGCGCGCCTATGAAGATCGGGGTAGTGGGGCTTGGCTATGTGGGTCTGCCGTTGGTCGTCGCGTTCGCCGAGGCGGGCCACGACGTGGTGGGCGTGGACGTCAACGCGCGCGTGATCGCGTCGCTCGGCGAGGGGCGCTCGCATATCGAGGACGTGCCGGACGAGGTGCTGCAGGCGATCTCGGAGCGCTTCCACCCAACGCCGCGCTACGCCGACCTGGCGAAGGTCGACGCGGTGGTCGTGGCGGTGCCGACGCCCCTGACCGACAACCGCGAGCCGGACCTCCAGCCGCTGATCGACACCGGCACGGCGCTGGCCAACGTGCTCCAGGCCGGCCAGCTGGTGGTGCTCGAGTCCACCACGTATCCGGGGACCACGCGCGAGCGCTTCGGTCCGCTGCTCGAGGAGTCCGGGCCTCGCCGCCGGGCGCGACTTCCACCTGGCCTTCTCGCCCGAGCGCATCGACCCGGGCCGCACCGACTACACGCTGCGCAACACGCCCAAGATCGTCGGCGGGCTGACCGACGAGTGCCGGCGGCGGGCGGTGGAGCTGTACGAGAAGGTCTGCGACGAGGTCGTGGAGGTCTCCACGCCGGAGTCGGCGGAGCTGACCAAGCTGCTCGAGAACATCTTCCGGTCGGTGAACATCGCGCTCGTCAACGAGCTGGCGATCCTCTGCGATCGCATGGGCATCGACGTGTGGGAGGTGGTCGACGCTGCCGCCACCAAGCCGTACGGCTTCATGTCGCTTCAAGCCGGGCCCGGGCATGGGCGGCCACTGCCTGCCGGTGGATCCGTTCTACCTCGCCTGGCGGGCGCGCGAGTTCGACATGCAGACCGAGTTCGTCGAGCTGGCCGGTGAGGTCAACCAGCGGATGCCCTACTTCTGCGTGGACCGGATCTCGCGCGCGCTCAACGAGCAGACCAAGCCGGTGAAGGGATCGCGCATCGCGCTCGTGGGCGTTTCGTACAAGCCGGGGGTGGGCGACCTGCGTGAGTCACCGGCGTTGCGCATCCTGCGGCTGTTGCGCGACCAGGGCGCCGAGGTCTCCTACCACGACGACTTCGTGGCCGAGCTGCCCGACCTCGGCCTGCGCAGCGAGTGGCCCGAGGACGTCGACTGCGCCGCGATCGTCACCGCACACCCGGGGCTGGACCTCGAGCGGCTGGTCGCAGGAGGCGCCGCTCGTGGTCGACTTCCGCGGAGTCACGCGCGGCATCGAGGCCCCGCACCTCGTGCGCCTGTGATCAAGGTCGGCGTGATTGGCCTCGGCTACTGGGGTCCCAACCTCGCGCGCAACTTCGACCGGCTCCCCGGAGCCGAGCTGGCCTGGGTCTGCGACGAGTCCGAGGAGCGCGTCGCAGCGCAGCGCCCCGGCCTTCCCGCGTGCGCGCAGCTCGACCTCCATCGACGACCTGCTCGCCGACGACACGCTCGACGCGATCGCCCTGGCCACGCCCGTGCCGAGCCACGCGCGGCTGGCGCTGCGGGTGCTGCGAGGCCGGCAAGCACTGCTTCGTGGAGAAGCCGCTCGCGCAATCGGTCGAGGAGGCCGAGCAGGTCGTGGCCGCCGCGCGAGCGAGCGAGCGGGTGCTGATGGTCGGCCACCTGCTCGAGTACCACCCCGGCGTGGAGGCGCTCAAGCAGCTTGTCGACGGCGGCGAGCTGGGCGACGTCCGCTACATCTACTCGAACCGGCTCAACCTGGGCGTGCTCCGGCCGGACGAGAACGCGCTCTGGTCGCTGGGCGCGCACGACGTGTCGGTCATCCTGTGGCTGGCGGGCGAGGAGCCGTACGAGTGCCGCGCGGTGGGCGAGAGCTACATGCAGGAGGGCATCGAGGACGTCGTGTTCTGCTATCTGCGCTTCCCGTCCGGCCTGGCCGCGCACATGCACCTGTCGTGGCTCGACCCGCACAAGGAGCGTCGCTTCACGGTCGTCGGCTCGAAGAAGATGGCGACGTTCGACGACATGGAGATGGAACGCAAGCTGACCGTGTACGACAAGGGCTTCGACGAGAGCTGGTCCTCCTACGGCGAGTACATCGCGCGCTCCGGAGACACCTTCTCGCCGCGCGTGCCGAACGACGAGCCACTGCGCGTGGAGTGCGCGCACTTCGTGGAGCGCGTGATGGACGGCGAAGAGCCGCGCTCGGGCGGCGAGGCCGGCCTGCGCGTGGTGCGGGTGCTCGAGGCGCTGCAGCAGTCGTTGCGGGAGAGCTCGCGTGCCGCCCGGGTCTGAGCGGGCCGTCGTCTACCCCGGGACGGTCGCTGGGGAGACGACGTGCGACTGGGCGACGGCGCCGTGATCGGCAAGCCGCCGGTGCTGGCGGCCACCTCCAGCGCGGCGGGCGAGGAGCCCCACCCGGCGCGTCTGGGCGACGGCGTCTCCGTGGGCGCCGGCGCGGTGGTGCTGGCCGGCGCCGTGATCGGCGACGGCTGCGTGGTGGGCGACCAGGCGCACGTCCGCGAGCGGACGTCGATCGGAGCGGACAGCGTGATCGGCCGCGGGGTGTCGGTGGAGAACGACGTGAGAATGGGCGCCCGGGTGCGCTTGCAGACCAACGCCTACATCACGGCGTGGTCGATCGTGGAGGACGACGTGTTCGTGGCGCCCGGCGTGCTCACGACCAACGATCCGACCGCCGGCCGGCGCCAGCCGGGCCAGGAGCTCCGCGGCCCTTCGCTGCGGCGCGCCTGCCGGATCGGGGCCGGGGCGGTGCTGCTGCCGGGAGTCGAGGTCGGCGAGGAGGCGTTCGTGGCCGCCGGGGCGGTGGTCACCGCCGACGTGCCGGCCCGGACCGTGGCGATGGGCGTGCCCGCACGGGTGGTCCGCGAGGTCCTGGAGGAGGAGCTGCTCTGATCGGGCGCCCCCGGCTGCGTCGCCGACGGCCCCTCGTGGCCGACCGCAGCACGCTCGTGTTGGGAGTCGTCGCCGGCGGCCTCGCTGGCGGCGGTCGCGGCTGGGCGAGCTCGGAAGGGTCTGGCGGCGCGGCTCGGCCCCGCTGCCGAGCGAGGCGCCCAACCTGCTGCTCGCGGCCGAGGAGGCGGTGGCGGAGACGGCGCAGGTGGCGCGCGTCGGCTACCGCGAGGGCTCCACCCGCGAGAACGCGATGTTCAACCTGCTCACCTCGTTCGTGGGCACGTTCGTCACCGCGCGCGTGGTCACGCACGGCCTGCGCGACCGGGCTCGCGTGGGGCCGTTTCGCAGCGTCCGGGTGGGGCGGCGACACATCCACCATTTCGTGCCCGGCATCGTGATCGCGTTCGCGTCGGGAACCGGGGCCATCGTCACGCGCGACGAGGGGCTCGAGCCGATCCTGGCCGTGCCCTTCGGCATCGGCATGGGGCTGACCCTGGACGAGTCGGCGCTGCTGCTGGAGCTGGATGACGTGTACTGGTCGCGCGAGGGCCTCTTGAGCGTGCAGATCACGCTGGCGGTGACGGCGCTGCTGGCGTCGATCGCGCTGGGGCTGCGATTCCTGCGCCGCGGGGAGCAGGCCGTGCTCGAGCCCGGCGCCGCCTGAGCGCGGGCGCCGCCTGCCGCGGTGGTTTCATTCCGCGGCATGGAAAGCGGATCTCCACCGCCCGAACAGCCGCCGCCGACCGGGCCTCAGGCGCCGGCGCCGGCCGCAGGCGCCGCCGCCGAGCCCAAAGGCGCCGCCCTACGACCCGATGCCGGAAGGGCCCGAGACCCCGCCGGGCGGCTGGCAGCAGCCGCTCGGCGCTTCCGGCGGCTGGGAGGGCCGGCCGCTGGCCTCCTGGGGCTCGCGCGTGGCAGCCACCCTGCTGGACTGGCTGATCCTGTTCATCCCGGTGGCGATCCTGATCGTGCTCGTCGTGTTCGTCGCGCTCAACAGCACCGGCGGAGGGATCGTGACCGGGATCCTCTCGGGTCTCATGTACCTGGTGGCCGTGCTCCTCTACGGGCCGGTCCTGATGGCGCGCGAGGGCGAGCACAACGGCCAGACCCTCGGCAAGCAGATCGTCGGCATCCGCGTGGTCCGCGACTCGGGCGAGCACGTGGACATGTGGTTCGCCTTCATCCGCGAGTTCGTGGTCAAGGGCCTGCTGTTCGGGTTCGTCGGCAGCTTCTTTTTCTCGATCCCGACGCTGCTCGACTACCTCTGGCCCCTCTGGGACGACGAGAACCGCTGCCTGCACGACATGGTGGTCTCAACCCACGTCCTGAGGGTCTAGATGACTAGGCCGCCGCGGGGCGGAGGCGCTCGGCGGCGCCGGTCCAGATCATCTCGTCGCGCGACGCCCCGACACCGACCATCACGACCGGGACGCCGAGGTAGTCGGAGATGAACTCGAGGTAGGCCTGGGCGTTGGCCGGCAGGTCGTCGAGCGAGCGCACGGCGGAGATGTCCTCGTGCCAGCCCGGCAGCTCGACCAGGTCCCCGGTCACCTTGTGCACGATCGACTGGTGGTAGGGGAACTCGTCGAAGGTCGCACCTTCGGGACCGAGGTAGCGGACCCCGACGTAGAGCGGGTCGACGCCGGTCAGCACGTCGAGCTTGGTCAGCACCAGGGCGGTGAGCCCGTTGATGCGGGTGGCGTAGCGGAGCGCGACCAGGTCGAGCCAGCCCGTGCGCCGCGGTCGCCCGGTGGTGGTGCCGAACTCGCCGCCGGCCTCGCGAATGCGCTCGCCGAGCGCGTCGTCGAGCTCGGTGGGGAAAGGGCCGGCTCCCACCCGCGTGGTGTAGGCCTTGGCGATGCCCCAGACCTCGTCGAGCGACCGCGGGCCGACCCCGGCGCCCGCGCAGGCGGCCCCGGCGACCGTGTTCGAGGAGGTGACGAACGGATAGGTGCCGTGGTCGATGTCCAGCAGCGCGCCCTGCGCGCCCTCGAAGACGACCAGGCCGCCGGAGTCGAGCACCCGCCAGGCGATCGGCGGCGTGTCGGCGATGTACGGCTCGAGCCGGTGACCGAGGATGCGGTACTCCTCGGTCATGGTGTGAAGGTCGAGCTCGGGGTCCTTGGAGAACGGCCGCAGCATCAGCTGCTTGGGCGCCAGCGCCGTGTAGATCTTCTTGCGCAGGATCTTCTCGTCGAGCAGGTCCTGCATCCGGATCCCCAGGCGGGCGGCCTTGTCGGCGTAGCACGGGCCGATGCCGCGGCGGGTGGTTCCGATCTGGAGCTTGCCGAGCTGGGCCTCGCCGGCGTGGTCGAGCAGCTTGTGGTACGGCATGATCAGATGCGCGTTGGCGGAGATGCGCAGGCCGCTCAGGTCGATGCGCCGGCGCGACAGCTCGGCGATCTCCTCGGTCAGCACCTTCGGATCCACGACCACCCCGTTGCCGATCGCGCACAGCTTGCCCGGATAGAGGATCCCGGACGGGATCAGGTGGAACTTGAAGGTCTCGCCGTCGCGCACGATCGTGTGGCCGGCGTTGTTGCCGCCCTGGAAGCGGATCACGAGGTCCGCCTGCTCGGCGAGCAGGTCGACGACCTTGCCCTTCCCCTCGTCGCCCCATTGGGCGCCCACGATCACCAGTCCTGCCATGACGAGAGCGAGTGTAGGGCGGACCGCGCGGCCGGCGCTAAGCGCCCTGGGCCGCCATGCGCAGATCGGGCCCCATGATCGGGATCGGGTCGTCGCACATCTCGACCAGCCGCGAGACCGTGCGCGAGCCGATCTGGCGCCGCAGTCGCAGGATCGGGTCGTAGCTGTTGGCCACGTCCAGCTCGTTCACCCGGGCCGCCACCCGCTCGACGCGGTCCAGGAGCACCCGCAGCTCCTCCAGGTCGCGGCCATCGGCGCGCTTGGCGGCGTCGCGCAGGTCGCGGGCGCTCGCCTGGAGCATGCGCGCCGGGGCGTCGACGTCAGGGTCGGGGATGTTCGTCGTCACCACGATCGCGCGCCGGTCCTGCCAGCGCTCGTTGACGATCGAGTAGAGCTGCTCGAGCACCCACTCGGTCTGCTTCTCGGCGCCGAGGTCGTCGAGCACCAGCACGTCGACCGTGCAGAGGCGGCGGAAGAAGCCGAGGTAGGTGTCGCTGGCGTCCCGGTCGAAGGTGCGCTTGATCTCGGCCAGCAGCCGCGGCACCGGGTAGACGGCGTACGAGCGGCCGGCGTCCTTGGCGGCCTTGGCGACCAGGATCGCGAGCGAGGTCTTGCCGGTGCCGACGGGACCGTCGAACCAGAGCCCGCGGCCGGTCTCGAGGTTGTCGGCGATCGCGCGCACGAAGGCGCGCACCTGCCTGAGCACGACGGGGTCCAGGGAGACGATCGGCTCGCGGTCGAACGAGACCTCCAGGAAGCGCCGCCCGATGCCGGTGCCGATGCCGCCGCTGACGGCCTTGCGCACGCGCTGGTCGCGACAGCGGCAGGGCCGGGCGTCATTGGTCCCCTCGACGACGATCCAAGTCGATCCGTCGCACTCGTCGAACGGGCACGCCACCGCCTCCTGCGGCTCAACACGGCGCAGCACCTCAGCCGGCCCCGTTGGTGTCCGGCACCGCAGGGACGGCGCCGTGGTCGCGGTAGAGGCTGGCGAACCTGGGGTACTTCGGCAGGAAGCTGAGCGTGACCTTGCCGATCGGCCCGTTGCGGTGCTTGGCGAAGATGATGTCGGCCTCGCCCAGGCGTTCGGACTCCTGGTCGTAGTACTCCTCGCGGTAGACGAACATCACCACGTCGGCGTCCTGCTCCAGCTGGCCGCTCTCGCGCAGGTCCGAGAGCATCGGCACGGGCGGGTGGCGCGACTCGACCGCGCGCGAGAGCTGCGACACGGCCACCACGGGGATGTCGAGCTCGCGGGCGAGGATCTTCAGCCCCCGGCTGATCTGGCCGACCTGCTCGACGCGGCTGTCGGAGCGGCCGTCGGCGCGCACCAGCTGGAGGTAGTCGACGACGATCAGCCCCAGGCCGCCGTGGCGCGCGTGCAGGCGACGCGCCTTGGCGCGCATCTCCAGCACCCCGATGTCGCTCGAGTCGTCGATGAAGATCGGCGCGGCGGCCAGCTTCTCGACGGCGCGCAGCACCTTGGGCCAGCGGTCGGCCTTGACGCGGCCCTTGCGCAGCTCGTCGCTGGAGACCTTCGCCTGAGAGGCGATGAAGCGGTGGGCCAGCTCGGTCTCGGACATCTCGAGCGAGAACAGGGCGACCGGCTTGCCGTGGTCGATGGCGGCGTTCTCGGCGATGTTCGTGGCGAGGGTGCTCTTGCCCATCGAGGGGCGGGCGGCCAGCACGATCAGGTTGCCGTTCTGGAAGCCGCCGGTCAGATCGTCGATGTCGGCGAACCCGGAGGGCGTGCCGGTGAGGCCGATGTCCTTGCGGGAGAGCTCCTCGAGCTTGTCGATCTCCTCGTGGAGGACGGCCTCGATCGTCCGCATCTCGGCCATGCCGCCCTCGTGGCCGATCCTGAACAGTGCCGCCTCGGCGCGCTCGATCAGCTCGCGCGGCTCGCCGCGGTGGGCGAGCACCTCGGCCTGGATCTGGCGCGTGGTCTCGAGGATGCCCCGCATGAGGGCGTCGTCGCGGACGATGCGGGCGTAGTCGAGCACGGCGCCGACGGCCGGCACGACGGTCGGCAGCGAGTGGACGTAGGCCTCGCCGCCCGCCTCCTCGAGGACGCCCTGGCTGCGGCAGGTCGTCGCACACCGTGAGGGCATCGACCGCTTCGGGGTCCGCCTTCTCCTTGAGGCGGATCATCGCGGCGAAGATGCGCTGGTGGCGGGGCCGGTAGAAGTGGTCGGGCTTCAGCCCGATCTCGAGCACCACGCCGTCGAGCGCCTGCTCGGTGAGCAGGATCGCGCCGAGGACGGAGGCTTCGGCCTCTTCGTTGTGGGGAGGGACGCTGCCCGCGGCCTCCGGCGGGGTGGCGACAGCCACCGGTGCGCGCTAGGCCTGCGGTGTGACGATCGTCTTGATCTCCGTCGTCACGCCGTCCGCGACTTCGACGGTGACCATGTGTGTGCCCGTTGTCTTGATGGCGTCCTCGAGCTGCACGCGCCGCTTGTCGAGCCGCACGCCCCGCGCCTGACGGATGGCGTCCGCGATCTCCTGGGAGGTGACCGAGCCGAACAGCCGGCCGTCGTCACCCGCCTGGTGGGAGATCGTGAGCACCGTCTTGCGCAGCAGAGCCGCCGTCTCCTCGGCCTTCTCGGCCGCCTCGACGGCAGCACGCTCGGCCGCCTCGCGACGGCGCTGCGACTCCGCGATCCCCGCCGGCGTGGCCGGCTGGGCGAGCTTGCGCGGGACGAGGAAGTTGCGCAGGTACCCGGGCGAGACGTCGATCACGTCGCCGCGCTCGCCGAGGTTGTCAACTTCCTTCAAGAGAATTGCCTGGGCCATGGTCTACCCGTCCTGATTGACCGGAACTGATTGCGAGAACCAAGCCTGGCAAGGACGCAGGGGTGAAGGCGTGCTGAGCACGCCGAACCCCGAGGACACAGCCAGGCGCCGGTTCGCAGCCATCAGCGGTCGGCGACGTAGGGGAGGAGGCCCAGCTCGCGGGCGCGTTTGACCGCGGTGGCGAGCTGGGACTGGTGGCGACGACACGCGCCGGTCACGCGCGACGAGCGGATCTTGCCCTTGTCGCTGATCGCCCGACGCAGCGATGCGAGGTCCTTGTAGTCGACGATGTCGACCTTGTCCCGGCAGAACGGGCACGGCTTGAACCGCCCGGCTCCGGGTACCCCACGGCGACCGCGCTTGCGGTCACGAGTTGGGGTTGTTCCACGCTGCTTCGCCACGTCTTCCTTCCTGCGTACTCGCTACTTCGGGGTCAGAACGGGATGTCGTCGTCCGAGCCCCCGGCACTCGCTGGCGCCGGCTCGAAGTCTCCGGTGTCGGCCGGGACATCGCTCTGGGGCGTGAACCGGCCGCCGTTCTCGCCACCTTCGCGCGAACCGAGGAACTGGACGGAGTCGGCAATGATATCTACCGACTGCCGCTTCTTGCCGGTCTCCTTGTCGTCCCACTCGCGCCACTCGAGGCGACCGTCGATCGCGACAGGCCGTCCCTTCGAGAGGTACTGGGCGCAGTTCTCGCCCTGAGCGCCCCAAACGGTGACGTCGAAGTAGTTGGGCTTGTCGACCCACTCGCCGGTGGAATTGTCCTTGCGGCGCGTGTTGCTGGCGATCCGCAGGCTGCAGACGGACGTGCCGCTCGATAGCGAGCGCAGCTCGGGGTCCCTCGTGAGGTTCCCCGTCAGCACGACCCTGTTGATGTTGGTACTTGCCATGAGGCGGTCCAGCTCCCTTCTGGCGCGTCTCTCAAGACGGCTCGATGACTGTCGAACGAGTGTACGAAGGGGTTCGGGCGGTCTGAACGCGATCCGCCGGGAAGTTGCTGAAAAGTGCGGCTTCTTTGGCGAAGCTGTTACTCAGCGGGGGCGTCCGCGGCGGCCGGAGCGTCCTCGGCGGGCTCGGCCGGGGGCTCCTCGGCCGGTGCTTCGGCGGCCGGAGGCGCATCTGCCGGGGCCGGCGTGGCCTCGGCGGGGGCTGCCGGCACTGACTCGGCGGGGGCGGCCGGCTCGGCGGCGTCTTCCGCGCCCGGGACTTCGTCAGCCACCGCGGGTGCGTCCGCGGCGGCGCGGGCGGCCACTCGGGTGTCCTGAGGCTCGCGGTCGTCGCGGCGGCGGGCGGACTGCTGCTCGGGTGGCGGGGGCAGCGGCTGTCCCGGCTTGGCCTTGATGATGCGGAAGCGAAGCACGGCGTCGTTGATCCGCAGGCGCTGATTGAGCCGGTCGAGCAGTTCGTTGTCGCCGTTGAACTGGTAGAGCCGGTACTCCGCCTCGGGACGATGGTCGATCTCGTACGCCATCCGCTTCTGGCCCCAGTCCTGGGACGTCACGATCTCGCCGCCCGAGCTGAGCAGCGTCTCCGCCTCCGAGACGGCCGCCGTGCGCCGCTCCTCCGGGGCGTTCGGATCGATCAAGAGCATCAGGTCGTAGAAGCCTGCCATCGCGCGGGGCAGGTTAGCAGCGGGGCGAAAGCGCTTCGGAGCGGCGCTCTTGCCTTCATGGAGCTCCTGCGGCGGGTGCGATGGGGGAATCTGGGGCGGCTCGTCGCGCTGGTTGCGGCCGGGGTGCTGATCGTCAGCGCCGGGCGGGGTTGTGGGGCGGGTGCGCCGCAGCGGGAGCCCGTGGTCCCGGCGCCGCAGCGGCATCCGGCGGCGGCTCCGCGCGACGGGCGAACGGCAGCTCCGGGGGCCGACCGCCGGCGCGCGAAGCGGCGGGCGCACACGCGGGAGCCTGACTCGGCGCCAGGGCGCCCGGCAACGCCGCCGCCCGCGCCTCAGCAAGCGCCAACGCCCCCGCAAGCGCCGTCAGCGCCCCCGCCTCGGCAATCGCCCCCGCCCGCGCCACGGCAATCGCCCGCGCCCACCCCCGGCGAGTTCGCTCCCGATCCGGCCGGGGCCTACGACCGAACCGGCGCCTCGCCGCGGCGCTTTGCCTCGATGTCGGCCAGCTGGTCGTCCACCCAGTCGCCCGGGTCGCGCGCGGTCACGATCCGCTTCAGGCCCTGCGCTCGCCACGAGCGCTCCTCGGCGGACATCGAGAGAGCCCGGTAGATCGCGTCCGCCTGCTCCTGCACGTCGAAGGGGTTGACCGACAGCGCGAAGTCCGCCAGCTCCTCGTGCGCGCCCGTGTTCTCCGACAGGAGCGACACGCCGTTGCGCTCGTTCACCAGCGGCCCTTCCTTCGCGATCAGGTTCATCCCGTCGAACATGGCGTTGACCATCAGCAGGTCGTAGTGCTTGTACGCCGCGATCGCCTCCTCCAGGTTCTCGCGCAGCCGGAGGTCGATCGGCATCCAGTCGGTCATCCCGTGCCGGTGGTTCACCACCGCCGCCAGCGCCTCGATCCGCTCCAGGTACTCCGCGTACTCGGGCACGTCCTGGCGCGACGGGATCAGGTGCGCGATGAAGGTCACGTTCTCCTTGAACTCCGGGTGCTGCTCCAGGAACAGGTCGAAGGCCGTGAACCCGCGCAGCACGTTCTTCGACAGGTCGGCACGGTCCACCCGCAGGATCAGGTGCTCGCGGCGGCGGCGCAGGATCTCCCGCTCGTAGCCGTGCACGGCCGGCCGCTGCGCCGTGTGCCGGAACGTGGCCGCCGAGATCGGGAGCGGGTACGACCGCACCCACACGTCGCGTCCCTCGAAGCGCACCACGCCCACCTCCTCGTCCACCTCGAGGTCGAACAGCTCGCGGCAGCAGAGGAGGAAGTTGCGCCGGTAGGCGGGCGTGTGGAACGCGATGATGTCGTTCGACAGGATCCCCTCGTAGATCCCTTCGCGCATGTCCGCGGGGAGCACCCGCCACGCGTCCGGCTGCGTCCACGGGATGTGGACGAAGTGGTGCAGGAACAGGTCGGGGCGCTCCGCGCGGATCATCTTGGGCGCCACGTAGAGGTGGTAGTCGTGCAGCATCACCACCGCCTCGGGCTCGTCCTCGACCTCCTCCAGCACCGCCCGCGCCAGGTCTCCGTTGACCGCGCAGTACCCGTTCTCGTACGCGTCGATCTCGTGGCGCCGGATGTCCGGGGCATTCGAGAGGTCCCACAGGTAGTGCTGGATGAACCACAGCATCGGGTTCGCGACGACGTTGTAGAAGGCGTCGTACGCCTCCGGGTCCGACTCGACCAGCCGGATCTGGTACTCGGCCCCGTCCAGCTCCAGCCCGAACGACCGGCCGCCGTGCTCGCGGCTGATCGCCACGTCGCCCTCGGTCAGACAGGAGGCGACCCAGATCGCGTTGCGGTGGTGCACCAGGCCGGTCAGCGCCGTGACGAGCCCGCCGCCGCCGCGGCGCACCTCGCCGCCCGGCTCGAAAGTCGCCGGGCCGCGGTTCGACACGAGGACGAGCGCGGCCTCCTTGGTCATTGGTGCGCCTGGAAGATCCTCAGCCAGTCGAGCAGCAGCCGCGGGGTGAGGAAGTGCTTGCGCACGTGCTCCTTGCCGGCGCGCCCGAGCCGTTTGCCGAGGTCCGGCTCGCGCAGGACCCGCAGGGAGCGGTCCGCGCACTCGGCCGGTGAGGAGACCAGGAAGCCGGTCTCGCCGTCCTCGACCTGGAGCGGGATCCCGCCCACGTCGCCGCCGATGAAGGGGCGCCCCTTCCAGAGCGCCTCCGACACCGTGAGGCCGAAGCCCTCGCGCGTCGACTTCTGGATCACCACGTCGGCCTGCGACTGGAACGCGTTGACCTCGATCGCGCCCACGCTGTTGAGGTTGTTGAGGATGTGGATGTCCGGGTCGCCGTCCGCGTAGGCCATCGTCGAGTTGAAGAACTCCCAACCCTCCGGGTCGTCCGTGGCCATCGAGCCGACCAGCGCCAGCTGCACCTCGGGCATCTCCTCCTTGACGATGCGGTACGCGTCGATCACGCCCATGGGATCTTTCCACGGGTCGAAGCGCGATACCTGGCAGAGCAGCGGGCGGTCCACGTCGATCCCGAACTGGTCGCACACGAAGGCGGCGTCCTCGGGGGACAGCGCCATGTTCTTGGGCGACAGCGGGTCGATCGCCGGCGGGCAGATGTTCACGCCGGGGCCGGCGCCGTTGAGGCTCGCCGGCACGTACGCGGGCACGTGCCAGACCGAGGCGTCGTACTCGCGTATGAACGGCACGATGTGGTCGATCGCGTCCGGGTTGGGCGTGGACAGGTCGATGTGGCAGCGCCAGATCCAGGTGCGCGCCTTCTCGGGGACGTGCTGGCGGACGGCGACCGGCTGCGGGTCGTGGACGATGATCACGTCCCAGTCGCCCGACACCTCGGTGGCGTTGAGCGCGTTGTAGCGCTCGAAGATCTTCCACTCCTCGTCGGAGAGCGAATCGGGGTTGCCCTGGAGCGCGTTGTGCAGGCGCTTGGTGACGTTGTAGAACTCCTCGCGCCCCAGCATGACCTCCCACTGGGCGTCGATCCCGACGTCGGTCATGAGCGGGATCAGGGTGTAGAGGATCTCCGCGACGCCGCCTCCGAAGGCGGTGGCGGACAGGTGCAGCACGCGCAGCCCCTTCAGTGGCTCCGCGAGCTCGCGGATCTCCTGGATGAGGGGCCGGCCGGCCAGATGGGTGTAGTCGGCGAGGCTCTTGGTCCCCACCGAGACGGGCTGAAGCACGGCGGCGGAGCCTACCTAGCTCGCGGCGGCGGAGAGGTACTTGACGAGGCGAGTGCGGCCGCTGGTGAAGTTGCACTCGTCGACCGTCGCCTCGATGATCGCTCGGCTCAGCTCCTGCTCCATGGCGGAGACGTCCGAGTCGGGCCCCTCCAGGTCCATGGCGAGCCGATCGTCGAGCAGGTGGAACCCGAAGCTGAGCCGGCTCTCGTCGTCGAGCGGGCGAGACTCGTCCACGTAGTCGTTCGCCGCCTCGGTGATCGCCAGCTTGAGGTCGGCGATCTCCTCGGGCGAGAGCGGGGTCAGGCGGCAGACCGCGGACAGGGCCAGGCGCGCCAGCACGAGATAGTCGGGGCGCGCCGGAATCGTCAACGAGACGTCGCGGCTGTCATTTGCCTGCCCGGCCTCGCTCACGATCTGGACCCTACCCGGTCGGCGCTCAGCCCGAACCGCGCGGCCGCTCCCCGAGTTCGACCCGCACCGTCTTGTGCTGGCCGTCGCGCACGAGCTCCAGCTCGACCTGGTCGCCGGCGCTCATGGCGCTGATCTCGTCGGCCAGGTCGTCGGTGCGGGACAGGCGGTGGCCGTTGACCGCGACGATCACGTCGCCGCCGGTTCGGACCCGCGTCGCCTGGAACCCGATCTCGTCGTCGCCCGAGCGCAGTTTGGCCGTCTCGGCCGGGCTGTCCGGCTCGATGCCCTGGATCAGCGCGCCGTTGGGCACGTCCAGGTCGAGTCGCTGTGCCAGCTGCGGCCAGAGCGACAGCGTCTGCACGCCCAGGTAGCCGTAGTCGACCTTGCCGTTGGAGCGCAGCTCGTGCAGCGACCTGCCCACGGCGTCGACCGGGATCGCGAAGCCAACGCCCTCGCCGCCGCCCGACTGGGACTTGATCTGCGCGTTGATGCCCAGCACGCGGCCGCGCGAGTCCAGCAGCGGCCCGCCCGAGTTGCCGGGGTTGATCGCGGCGTCGGTCTGGATCGCGTCGCCGATCTGGAAGCGGGTGAGCGACTCGATGTTGCGGTCGACGGCCGAGATCACGCCGATCGAGAGCGACTGGCGCTCGCCGAACGGGCTGCCGATCGCGGCCACCGGCTCGCCCACCACGATGCTGTGGGACTCGCCCAGTTGCAGCGGGGTCAGCGACAGGCCGCCAGGGTCGACCTTCAGCAGCGCCACGTCGGCGTTCGGGTCGACTCCCACGATCTTCGCCTGCACCCGGTTGCCGTCGGAGAACTCGATGAAGACCTCCTTGGCGCGCCCGCCGGAGTCGCTCGTGACGACGTGGGCGTTGGTGGCGATGTAGCCCTTGCCGTCGAGCACGAAGCCGGACCCCTGCCCGCCCTCACCGCCGGAGTCGAGGATGCTCGAGCCGCCCTCGAACAGCGACAGGATCGTCACGACGCCGGGGGACAGGCGCTTGTAGATCGCCGCCGGGTCGAAGCCGCTCTTGCGCCCGACGCCCTCGACGACCTGCACGCGCGTGGTCGTGACCTTCTGCGTCGTGGCCCCGCCCTCGGCGTCGTCGCTGTTGCAGGCGGTGGCCGTCAAGCCGACCGCCGCCAGGACCAGCAGGGCGGCGCGCCTCACGCGCCGTTACCGCCGGACGGCAGCTCGAGCGTGAACGCCGTGCCCTCGGAGGCCGAGCTGACCCGCAGCCGCCCGTGCATGCGCTCGGCCAGCTCGCGCGCGATTGCGAGGCCGAGCCCGGCCCCGCGCGCCGCGTCGCCGGTGTAGAAGCGCTCGAACACCTTCGTGTCCGTGTGGTCGGGCAGGCCGGGACCGCTGTCGGTCACCGTGAGGCCGGCCGTGCCGTTGCGGCGCTGCGAGGCGACGGTCACCTGGGTGCCCGAGGGCGTGTGCCTGAGCGCGTTGTCGAGCAGGATGCGCATGATCTGAGCCACCCGGACAGGGTCGCAAAGCGCCTCGGGGCCGTGGGTCGGCAGGTTGATCTCGAGCTCGGTGTTGTGATCGGCCAGCGCAGGCGTGAACTCGTTGACGATGCTGCGAGCCAGCTCCGCCAGGTCGACCGGCTCGGGGTGCAGCTCGACCGACCCGGCGTCGAGGCGCGACAGGTCGAGCAGGTCCACCGACAGCTTCTGCAGGCGCGCCACCTGCTCGCTCATCGTCTCGAGGAACTCGCGCCGGGTCTCCTCGTCGAGATCCTCGTCCTGGAGCAGCTCGACGAACCCCGCGAGCGAGAAGATCGGCGTGCGCAGCTCGTGCGACGCGGTCGCGATGAACTCCTTGCGCGCCACGTCGACCTGCTGCAGCTGCGCCTGCATCTGATTGAAGGTGCGCGTGAGCTGCCCGAGCTCGTCCTTGGAGTCGACCGGAAGGGGGTCGATGAAACGCCCGTGGGCGACCTCGTTGGCGGCCAGCTCCAGCCTGCGCACGCGCCGTGCCAGCGCCTGCGCCACGAGGAAGGCACCCGCCATCGCCAGGGCGAGCGCCACGCCCGTGGCCACCAGCACGCGGTTGCGCACCAGGTCGACCGCCTCGGCCACGTCGTTGAGGTCGCGCGAGTAGAGCACGACCGCGGTGGGGTGCTTGTCCTTGCCGCGCCCGCCGAAGAACGGCTGGGCCACCTGCGCGACCTCCTCGCTGCCGAGCGGGGCGATCTCGTCGTGCGCGTGCTTCGAGTCGATCGAGCCCTGGGCCAGGGTGTCGTTGGAGGGCGCCTCCTTCTCGGTGCGCGAGTCGGACTGCGGATAGAACAGCCCGTTCTTGTCGACCCGCAGCAGCGTCACGCGCGCGTCGGTCGCCTCGCCGATCGACCGCACGCGCTCGTTCAGCTCCTTCTCGCGCAGGTCCCCGCCGATCAGGGCCTTGAACCGCGGCCGCACGTCCTGAGCGGACGAGCGGATGTCGTCGAGCTGGCGCTGCTCGAGCTTCGTCTCCAGCTGTGGTGTCGCGATGAAGTAGAGGAGCCCGAACGCGGCGGTGATGATCGCGAAGAAGACCAGCGCCAGCTTCGTGCGCACGGAGCGCAGTCGAGGCCGTCGGCTCATGTGTCCTGGAAACGGTATCCCACGCCGCGCACCGTGAGGATCAGCTCGGGGTGCTTGGGCTCCGCCTCGAGCTTCTCGCGCAGATGCCTGATGTGGACGTCGATCGTGCGCGGGTCGCGGTAGGAGGAGTCTCCCCAGACCCGCTCCAGCAGCATCGTGCGGCTGAACACCCGACCCGGGTTGCGCGCCAGCGCGGCCAGCACCTCGAACTCGACGTAGGTCAGGCGCACGGGCTCGTCGCGCGCGGTGACCTGGCGCCGCTCGAAGTCGATCACCAGCTCGCCCTCGCGGATCGCCTCCTCGAACTGGTCGTCGGGCTGGGCCAACGCCGCGCGCCGCAGCACGGCCTTCACCCGGCTGCGGAACTCGCGCACCGAGAACGGCTTGGTGATGTAGTCGTCGGCGCCCAGCTCGAGGCCGAGCACCTTGTCGATCTCCTCGGTCTTGGCCGTGAGCATGATGATCGGCACCGTGCTGCGGGCGCGGATCTGGCGGCAGACGTCGAAGCCGTCCTGCTTGGGCATCATCACGTCCAGCACCACCAGGTCGAAGTTGTCCTCGCGCAGCCGATCGAGCGCCTCGCGCCCGTCGAGGGCCGGCACCACGTCGTACCCCTCCTTGCGCAGCGGGTAGGTCAGCAGCTTCTGGACCGACAGCTCGTCGTCGACCAGAAGGATCCGGGGTGCGGAAGCCGTCACCTTCAGAATTGTAGGTTGAGGTCAGTGTTCGAGCCGCGCGTGTACAGAGCGGCGTTCGTGCCGGCGCTGCTGGCGCTGGTGTTGACGATGTTCTCGTTGCAGAGCCGCCCGCGCCCGCTGCCGCAGGGGCTCGCCGCGGACGTGCTGTTCGACGGGCGCGTCGCCGCGGCCGAAACCGCCCGGATCGTGGCCGCGGAGCCCGACCGGCGCGCGGGCTCCCGAGGGGACGCGCGCACCGCGGATCGGGTGGCGCGTGCGTTGACGGGCAGCGGCTTTCGCGTCGTGCGTCAGCGCTTCAGCCACGCCGACGAGAGCCTCGTGAACGTGATCGGCCGGCGGGCCGGCCGCTCGCGCCGGCAGATCGTGATCGTCGCGAACCGAGACGCCGCGGTGGTGCCCGACGCCACCGGCAGCGGGGGCGACACCGCCGCCCTGATCGAGCTGGCGCGCGTGCTCGAGGGGCGCGCCACGACCAAGACGCTCGTGCTCGCCTCGCTCGACGGCTCGGAGCTCGGCGAGGTGGGCGCCAGCGAGCTTCTGAGCGAGCTCCCCGAACCGGACCTGGTGTCCGGGGTGCTCGCGATCTCGGACCTGGCCTCGCCGACTCGGCGCGGCTCGTTCCTCCAGGCCTGGTCCACCGACGACCGGCGGGCGGGGATCGGCCTCGAGCGCACCGTGGCCGAGTCGATCAGCCGGGAGCTCGGCTCCACGCCCGGGTCCACGGGCACGCTCGGCCAGGTGGCGCGCCTCTCGTTTCCGATCGGGATCGGGCCGCAGGCGGTGCTGATAGATCACGGGTACGACGCTGTGCGCGTGGCGGGATCGGGGGAGCTGCCGCCAGGCGGGAGCGGGCCGGTGAGCTCGGTCGACGAGGACAAGCTGGGCGCGCTCGGGCGCGCCACGCTGAGGACGGTCACCGCGCTCGACGGCGCGCGTCGGCCGGAGCACGGGCCGGCCAGCTACGTGACGGCGGTCAGCCAGGTGATGGCGGGCTGGGTGCTCGCGCTGCTGGCGGTCACGCTGCTGCTGCCCGCGTTGGTGGCCTCCGTCGACGCGTTCGCTCGCGCGCGCCGACAGCAGGTGCAGGTGGTCGCGTGGCTGCGCTGGGTGGCCGCGTGGGTCGCACCGTTCCTGGCCGGCCTCGCGATCGCGGAGCTGCTGGCGCTGTTCGGGGCCACGCCGCCACCACCGCCGGCGCCGGTCCCGCCCGACGTGCTGCCGCTCGACGGCGCGGCGCTGGGGGTGCTCGCCGGCGTGGGCGTGGCAATGGTGCTCGCGCTCCTGCTCGCTCGCTTCCTCGCCGCGCGGCCCGATCCCGGCCTGACGCGGCCCGAGGCGCCCGGCGCCGCGGTCGCGGTGGCGCTGGTGGCCACCGTGGCGGCGCTGCTGCTGTGGCTGGCGAACCCCTACGCCGGGCTGTTGTCGGTGCCTGCCGCGCACCTCTGGCTGCTGGTGCTGGTGGCCGGGGTCCAGCCGAAGCGGCGCGTTCGCGCGGCGCTGCTCGCCGCCGGCGCCCTGCCGGCTCTGGTGGTGGCCGTCTACTACATGGTGGCGCTCTCGTTGGACCCGCTCAGCGCAGCGTGGTACCTGCTGCTGCTCGTGACCGGCCATTCCGTGGGCCTGCTGACCGCACTGGTCGGCTGCGTGATGCTGGGCGCCCTGTGCGCCTCGATCGAGCTGGTCTACCGGTCGCCTGCCGAGCCGCCGGCGCCGCCCGAGGCGGCCGGTCCGCCTGCGCTCGGCCCGGGCTTCGCCCTCCGAAGGTAGTCCAGCTCAGCCTGTCGCCGCTCCCTGCGGGCAAGCCAAATGTCGATACAGATGTCAACCGGGGGCTCACGCCCCCGGCCCCCCGCGCCACCTGGCAGGTGGGCGGCAGGACGGACGGGCAGGCAGGAGGTACGTTTCCCGATGATGAGCACCCTGAGCAAGCACGACCTTGCGCGGCTGATCGCGCGCGGCGAGTACGTGGTCGACACGCACGCCGTGGCCGACGCGATGCTGCGCCGCGGCGTGCCCTCACTGATGCTCGTAGCCCCGCAGCCCGTCGACCGGTCGGTCGTCCGCGTCGAGCAGGACGAGACCGAGCCCGGCGCGGACGTCGCCTAGCCAGGTCACCCGCGCCGCCGCCTCGGCCGCCAGCGCGCCGCTCCGGCGCGATCGTGAACAGCAGCTCGTAGTCGTCGCCGCCGACCGCCGCCGCGGCCGCCTCCACGCCCTCGGCGCACGGCACCGAGTCCAGCCGCAAGCGCAGCTCGACGCCGCTCGCCTCGGCGAGGTGGCCGGCGTCGGTGGCGAGCCCGTCGCTCAGGTCGATCATCGCCGTCGCCCCCGCGGCCGCGAGCGCGCGTCCCTCGTGCAGGCGCGGTTCCGGGCGCAGGTGGCGCCGCACCAGGGCGCCTTCGCGCTGGCCCTGTTCGAGCAGCGCCCGGCCGGCCTCGGATCCGCCCAGCTCGCCGGTCACGCCGACCAGGTCGCCCGCCCGCGCGCCGTCGCGGCCGGCCAGCTCGTCCTCGTCCTGCGCCCAGCCGGTGACCGCCACGGTCACCGCCAGCACCGGCCCGCTCACCACGTCGCCGCCGGCGATCGTCGTGCCGCAGCGCCCGGCCAGCTCCTCCATCGCGCCGACCAGCTCGAGCGCACCGTCGAAGCCGGCGGGCAGGATCAGCGACACGTACGCCTCGCCCGCGTCGGCGCCCATCGCGGCGATGTCCGAGAGAGCTGTCGCGAGCGCCTTCCAGCCGACGTCGCCGGGCGAGTGGGTCGCCAGCGAGAAGTGCACGCCGTCGACGACGGTGTCGATCGACGTGACCGCGAACGGGCGGCCGCGCACCACCGCGGCGTCGTCGCCGGTGAAGCGCACGGTGCGGTCGCCGCGGTCGGTGAGCGCCGCCTGGATCGCGCGGATCAGGTCGAGCTCGGCCAAGGCCCGGGTGCTACTGGCCGGGCCCCGCGCCGTCCTGCTGACCCTGGTCCTGCGGCGCGCCCTCGGTGGGCGGCTGGGCCGGGGGCGCCTGAACGTCGGGCGGGTTCTGCGGCGCCTGCTCGTAGTAGCGCGGGTCGAAGTGCTGGTCGGTGCCGGTGCCGCCGCTCTGGTCGGTCGTCGTGCCGTCCTGCGAGCCGTAGGGCGTCGTGGTGATCGCCTTGCCGGTGGCGGCGTACTTGCCGAAGAACGGGTGGAACTCGGCCGGGTGCTCGGGCAGCGGGAAGTCGTCGCAGTCTTCGCCGTGCGCGACCTCCATGAACGCGTGCCAGACCGGCGCGGCGTAGGTGCCGCCCTGCGCGCCCGGCATCGCGATGCCGGCGTCCGGATAGCCGACCCACACCGCTGCCGACAGGTGCGGCGTGTAGCCCACGAACCACGCGTCCTTGGCCTCGTCGGTGGTGCCGGTCTTGCCCGCCGCGGGGCAGCCGTAGTTGGCCGCGGTGCCGGTGCCCGCCTGGACGTTCATCTTGAGGACCTTGGTCACCTCGTAGGCCTGGCCGTCGGTCAGCACGCGCTTGCCCTCGCCGCTGCGCCAGGTTCTCGCTCTTGCCGTCGGGGAACACCACGCGCTCGATCGCGGTCGCCCGGTGCCGGACGCCGCCGCTGGCCAGCGTCGCGTACGCGTCCGCCATCTCGAGCGTTGTCACCCCGCGCGTCAGGCCGCCGAGGCCCTCGGCCGGGTAGCAGTCGAGCTTGGTGGTGATGCCGAGCAGCTTGGCCGTCTCGCAGACCGCCTTCGGCCCGATGTCGAGGATCAGCTGGGCGTAGACGGTGTTGTCCGACGAGAGCGTCGCGCGCGTGAGGCTGACCGTGCCGATGTAGGTGTTGCCGAAGGTCTTGACCTCCCACTTGCCGTAGGCGGGGTCGTCGAGGTTCAGCGGCTTGGACGTGTAGGTGGTCGAGTCCGGGTCGATCCCCTTGCGGATCGCCGCGGTCAGCACGAACGTCTTGAACGCCGAGCCGGGCTGGCGGTGGCCCTGGGCGGCGAGGTTGAAGCGGCGCTCGCCGTAGGTCCCGCTCGACGCCATCGCCCGGATCTTGCCGTTGGACGGGTCGATCGCGACGATCGCGGAGCTCGGGCCGGCGGGGTCCGCGTAGTAGGAGTTGATCGCCGTGCGCGCCTCGTCCTGCATCTTCGGGTCGATCGTCGTGTGGATGCGCAGCCCGCCTCGCCGCACGACTCCCACGCCGTAGCGCTCGATCAGCTGCTCCTGCATGTAGTCGAAGAAGTACGGCTCGCGGCGCTGCTCGTAGCGGCGGCCGCGCTTGAGGTGGAGATCCTGGCTGGCCGCGTCCTCGTACTCGGCTGAGGTGATGTAGCCGTTGTCGCGCATCTTCGCCAGCACCTCGTTGCGCCGCTCGACCGCCGCCTGCGGATTGCGGAACGGGTTGTACTGCGAGGGCGCCTGGGTGAGGCCCGCGAGCAGCGCCGCCTCGTCCAGGTCGAGGTTCTTGGCGTGCTTGTCGAAGAAGGTGACCGCGGCCGCCTCGGCGCCGATCGCGGTGCGGCCCTCGACCGTGCCGTAGGGCACCGAGTTGAGGTAGTTCTCGAGGATCCAGGTCTTCGAGTGCTCGTCCTCCAGCTCCGAGGCGAGCTTGGCCTCGCGGATCTTGCGCGCGAAGTTGCGCTTCGGGTCCTTGATGTAGAGCGCGCGCACGAGCTGCTGGGTGATCGTCGAGCCACCCTGCACGGTCTCGCCCGACTCCAGGTTCTTGATGCCGGCGCGGACGATCGCGTTGACGTCCACGCCCTTGTGCTTGTAGAAGCGCTCGTCCTCGATCGCGACGGTGGCGCGGCGCAGGTCCACCGGGATCTCGGCCCACGGCACCACGCGCCGCAGGATGTCCGACTGCACGTACCCGAGACGGGAGCCGTCGGCCGCGTAGACGACCGAGATCTGGCCCTTGTCGACGGGCTTGAGCTCGCTCAGGTTCGGCGCGGTGGAGGCGATCGCGAGCACGTAGCCGGCCAGGGACAGCACGCCGATGACGCAGACGGTGGCGATCACGCCGAGCGCCAGCAGCATCTTGCTGCGAACGCCGTGGCGGTTGCGCCTCCTGGACTTTCTCTGCCGGTAGCTCATGGATGGTGGCCGAGCGGACTTAGGAGGCCTCGACTGAGGATAGACCGTGCTCGCGGAGCAGCCGCAGCCAGCGTCGGCGCAGCTCGGCGGCGGCCGAGCCGCGCTCGCTGGGGCTCTGCGCCCACGTCGTGGCGCTCAGTCGGACGCCCTCCTTGTCCACCTCCGCCACGGTCGCCGAGATGCCCGCCTCGGCGTCCTCGATCAGCTCGATGGCGCGGTCGAGGTTGGCCTCGGGCGGCAGCCACACGGACGCTTCGACCTGCAGGCGCGGGTCGTTGATCGTGTGGTTGGCGATCGAGCTCTGGGCGAGCCGCTCGTTGGGCACGACCAGGCGGCGGCCGTCGTCCAGGTGGATGTAGGTGTAGGTGAGCTTCACGTCCTCCACCTCGCCGGTCTCGTCCTCGAAGGTCACGCGGTCGCCGATGCGGATCGGCTGGGTGATGGCGAGCAGGATGCCCGCGATCCCGTTGGCGAGCGTCTGGCGGGCCGCGAAGCCGACCACCAGGCCGAGCACGGCGGACGAGGCCAGGATGCCCGTGGCCAGCTTGCTGATCGACGGGATCTGCGCGGCCGCCAGCGCGATCCCGATCACGATGATCGTGGCGAAGACCAGGCGGCGGACCAGCCGCAGCCGGGTGACGGCCACCGGGGACAGCTCGCCCACGCCCACCGCGACCGTGAGCTTCCTGCCCCGCCGCGACAGCGCGCGATCGACGATCTCGGCGATCACCAGGGCTCCAAAGAGGTACGCACCCGCGGTTACCCACTGGCTCGTCTCGACTGCGGCTGTGTAGAACTCGGCTCCCGGCATGGCCAATGAAGCTACCCCCGCGGCCGCCGCTTGGCGGGTGTTCTGGCCGACCCGGATGGGCGTGCTCCTCGTGGCCGTGTTCGCCGCGCTCTCCTTCGGTCCTGCGAGCGGCGGGCTGGCGGCGGAGAACGCCGTCAAGTTCGACACGCCGCACCTCACCCACGCCTTCGCCGATCCGCTGCTTGCCCCGCTCGCGCGCTGGGACGCCGTCTGGTACCTGCGCGTGGCCGAATCGGGGTACGGGGAGAGCGAGGCGCGGGCCGCGTTCTTCCCGCTCTATCCGCTGCTCGTGCGCGGGCTGGCAACGCCGTTCGGCGCCTCGCCGGCGGCGCTGCTGGTGGCGGCCTACGCGGTCGCCCTGGGCGCCTTCCTGGTTGCGCTGACGCTGCTCTACCGGCTCGCCTCGCTCGAGCTCGGCCGCCCGCTCGCCGGGCCGACGCTGCTGCTGCTCGCCGTGTTCCCGGCGGCGCTCTACTTCGGCGCCCCGTACGCGGAGAGCCTGTTCCTGGCGCTCTCGGTGGGCGCGTTCTACGCGGCGCGCACCGGCCGCTGGGCCTGGGCCGGGGCCTGCGCCGCGGCCGCGGCGGCCACGCGCAACTCGGGCGTGCTGCTGATGGTGCCGCTCCTGATCATCTGGTGGGGCTCGCGCGATCGGCGCGCGGGCGACGCCGCCTGGGTGCTCCTGGCCCCGCTCGGGCTGGCCGCGTTCGCGCTCTACCTGGGCCTGGCCGAGGGCGACGCCCTGCGTTTCATGCACGCCCACGAGGCCTGGTATCGCGAGCTGTCGGTTCCGCTCGCGGGTGCCTGGCAGGGGCTCGTCGCCGCTGTCGACGGCGTGCGCCAGCTGGCGTCGGGCCAGACCGAGGTCGTCTACTTCACCGAGGCCGTGGGGGATCCGTACCGGATCGCCGCGATCAACCTGACGCTGTTCGGGTCGCTGGTGTTCGGCGTTGCCGCCTGCGTGGGCGTCTTCCGCCGCCTCCCGCCCGCCTACGGCGCATGGGTGGCGATCTCGCTGCTGCTGCCGCTGAGCGAGCCGGTCAAGCCGCAGCCGCTGATGTCCCTGCCACGCTTTCTGGCCGTGCTGTTCCCGATCTTCATGTGGCTCGCGGTCTGGTGCGAGGAGCGGCGGGCGACCGACCGGGTGGTGGCCGTGTCGGCCCTCGGGCTCGGCCTGTTCACGGCGCAGTTCGCCAGCTGGCACTGGATCTCCTAGAGATGGTGGTCTTCCTGGACGCGCTCGGAACGCTGGTCGAGCTGCAGCCCCCGGCGCCGCGGCTGCGCGCCCTGCTCGCGGAGCGCGGCTTCGACGTGGACGAGGAGCGCGCGGGGGCCGCGTTCGCGGCCGAGATCGCCTACTACCTGGAGCACAACCTCGAGGGATCGGATCGCGAGCGGCTGGACGACCTGCGCGACCGCTGCGCGGAGGTCATGATGAGCGCGCTCGAGCTGCCGCGGCTGGACCACGCGACGGCCCGCGAGGTCATGCTCGCGTCGCTCGAGTTCGTCCCCTTCCCGGACGTCGCGCCCGCGCTCTCCGCGCTGCGCGACCACGGGCTGGTGGTGGTGAGCAACTGGGACTGCTCGCTCCCGGACTGGCTGCGGCGAGCGGGCCTGCTGGAGCACGTGGACGCCGTGGTGACATCGGCCGAGGTCGGCGCGGCCAAGCCCGATCGCGCCATCTTCGAGCGGGCGCTGGACGTGGCGCGCGCGGAGCCCGGCGAGGCCGTGCACGTGGGCGACTCGCTCGAGAACGACGTGGCCGGAGCTCGCGCGGCCGGCATCCGGCCGGTGCTCGTTGCGCGTGACGGCGCCGCGCCCGGAGGGGTCGAGGCGATCCGCTCGCTCGCCGAGCTGCCCGCCCTACTCTGAGGGAAATGCAGACCACGGTCTCGCCTCCGCCGTCGCCACCGGAGCTGCCCGAGCAGGCGCGGCCGCGCTGGCCCTGGTGGTACGGCCCGCTCGGCTTCCTGGCCGGCGGGATCACCGGCTTCATCACCGCCGGGATCGTCTGGGCGGCCGCCGGGGTGGACGACGCCGCCGACTCGCCCGGCGCGATCGTGGTCGGGACCTTCCTGCTGGACGGCTCGCTGGTGGCAGCCGCCCTGCTGTTCGCCTCGTTCGTACGCAAGCCGCGCGCCTGGCACTTCGGGCTGCGCCGCACGCCCTTCTGGCCGGCGGTGGGCTGGGCCGCACTGGGGCTCGTGTCCTTCTACGTGTTCGCGGCGGTCTACTCGGCGATCCTCGACCCCCACGTCGAGCAGAACGTGGCCAAGGACCTGGGCGCGGACGACAGCACGCTCGGCCTGATCGCAGCGGGGTTCATGATCATCTGCGTCGCCCCGTTCTGCGAGGAGTTCTTCTTCCGCGGCTTCTTCTACGGGGCGCTGCGCTCGAGGTTCTCGGTCCTGGTCGCAGCGGTGATCGACGGGCTCGTGTTCGGCCTGATCCACTTCGAGGGCGGGCAGGACGGCCTGCTGATCGTCCCCCCGCTCGCGATCCTGGGCTTCACGTTCTGCCTCGTCTACGAGCGCACACGCTCGCTCTACCCGGTGATCGCGCTCCACTCGATCAACAACTCGATCGCCTACGCCGCCCAGGCCGACGGCGGCGCGGTCTCGGCGGTGCTCGGCCCGCTGATGCTGGCCGCGTGCGTCCTCGCCCCGCGCCTGCAGCGCCGGTCTCCCGCCCCAGTCTGAGGGCCGCGCATGGCATAGTGAGCGCCGTGAAAGCTCGCTTCCTGGCCCCGTTCGCTCGCTCTCCTGTCCTGTGTGGCAGCCGCTCCGGCATTCGCGCAGACACCGCCGCCGGCCGTGCCGCCGCCCGCGCCGGTGCCGGTGCCGCCCGCTCCGGGCAAGGCCACCTACAAGCTCCACTCCGGCCTGGCCACCTCGAAGATGCACTACTTCGCGCCGCAGCAGGAGGTCGTGGTGCGCGGGCGGGTGAAGGTCGCGGTGAAGGGCGAGGTGCTGACCCTCTACGCGATCCGCGGGCACAAGGCGAGCAAGTCCGTACGGCGCAGGGTCAAGTCGGGCGGGCGCTTCGAGTTCCGCTTCAAGGTCGGCGGCCCCGGCCAGCTGCGGCTGGTGATCAAGCACAAGGCCACGGCCCTCCAGCAGGCGTTCCGCACGCGCGACAACGTGATCACCGTGGTCGACTGGCAGGCCGGGGCGGGCGAGCGCGGCGTGAAGGTCCTGCTGCTGCAGCGCGCGCTGCTCGCGCGGCACTTCGCCACGCCGGTCACCGGCTACTTCGACGACGCCACCGGGCGAGCGGTGCTGGCGTTCCGCAAGACGAACGACATGAGCCGCGACGGCTTCGCGACGCACGAGGTCTACGCCAAGCTGCTGCGCGGCCAGGGCGCGTTCAAGCTGCGCTACCCGAAGGCCGGCAAGCACGTGGAGTTCGACTGGTCGCGCCAGGTGCTGGTGCTCGCCCAGAACGGCAAGCCCTACCGCACCTACCACGCGTCATCCGGCAAGCCGTCCACGCCGACCGTGTTCGGGACCTTCCACTTCTACCTGCAGACGCCCGGGACGAACGCGAAGGGCATGGTCGACTCGTCGTACTTCATCGGCGGCTACGCCATCCACGGCTACGCCGACGTGCCCGCCTACGCGGCGAGCCACGGCTGCGTGAGAGTGCCGATCCCGAACGCGCTCCAGATCTACAGCTGGATCGACATCGGCGACCCGATCTTCGTCTACGTCTAGCGCCGGCTAGGAGCCGGCGGTGCGCCAGTCGCCGCCGTGCGTCCGCTCCTTGGGGAGCAGGTTGGCGAGCAGTCCGAGCCCGAAGCCCGTAGATCAGCAGCGCCAGGAGGGCCGGGATGCCGTGGTTGACCCAGGCGCTCTTCGAGTCGACCAGGTCGACGAACGGGCGCAGCAGCACGTCGTTGGCGTCGTCGATGGTCTCGCGGACCTTCCCGTGGGTGCGCTCGCGGGCGGCTTCCTGGTCGGCGCTGGGCGCGATCGGGTCGTGCGTCGTGCCCAGCTCACGCTCGAGCTTGGCCTGCTGTGCCTTCGAGCCCTTGTCGGTCTCGTCGATCGCGAACATGGCGAACCCGAGCACCACGACGACCGAGATGGCGATGGCGACAAATCGGATTAGCGATCCCATCGGCTCTACTATCGGCAGCCGCGTGCCAAACCCTGACCCCAAGTCGATCCTGGTCGAGGAGCTGCGCGAGCACGCGCTGGTGATCGGCGAGGTGACGCTCACGAGCGGCCAAACGGCGCAGTACTACGTGGACGCCAAGCGCGCCATCCTGCTGCCGACCGGCTTTCGCGCGCTCGGCGAGCTGGTGAGGCTCGAGGCCGAGCGCGCCGGCGCGACCGCGGTCGGCGGGATGACGATGGGCGCCGACCCCGTGGCGTGCGCCGCGCTGGCCGCCGGGGCCGACGTGAAGGCCTTCTTCGTGCGCAAGGACCGCAAGCAGCACGGGCTGCAGCGCTGGGTCGAGGGGCCGGTGCTCGAGCCCGGCGAGCGCTGCCTGATCGTCGAGGACGTCGTCACCACCGGGGGGTCGACCGTCCAGGCGATCGAGCGGGTCCGCGAGGAGGGCTTCGAGATCGCCGCGGTCACGAGCGTGCTCGACCGGCTGGCCGGCGGAGCCGAGGCGATCGAGGCGGCCGCGGGTGCGCCCTACCGGCCGCTCGCGACGATCGACGACGTCTACCCGGACCGTCCCTGATCGGCGAGCCAGCCGTCGATCAGCTGCCGTGAGATCGAGTACGGCGGTGAGAGGGCGATCTCGCCGCGCCCGGCGGCGGCGGCCTCGACCTCCGCGCGCTCGAACCAGCGCACCTGCTGCAGCTCGCCGTCGCCCGGCCGCGGGTCGCCGCCGCCCAGCGCGTTGAAGCCGATCATCAGCGAGCTGGGGAACGGCCAGGGCTGCGAGGCCACGTAGGCGACCGTATCCACGACCACACCGGACTCCTCGGCCACCTCGCGCCGAACCGCCTCCTCGAGCGTCTCTCCCGGTTCCACGAACCCCGCCAAGACGGAGAAGCGTCCCTCCGGCCAGCTGGCCTGCCGGCCGAGCAGCAGCCTGTCGTGCGCGTCGACCACCCGCACGATCACGACCGGGTCGGTGCGCGGGAAGTGGTGCGCCTCGCAGGCCGGGCAGCGGCGCTCGTGGCCGCCGTCGGCCGTCTCGGTCGGGGCGCCGCAGTTGGCGCAGAAGCCGTGGCGCCGGTGCCAGGACAACAGCGAGGCGGCGTAGGCGCCCAGCGCGGCCTCCGCGGCGGGGAGCTCCGTGGCCGCCTCGCGCAGGCCGGCCGGATGCCCGCGGTCGGGCTCGCCGTCGGTCGCGAACAGCGGGCGGTCCCCGTCCAGGCCGAGGAAGACCGACTCTGGCCCCGGCGCCACCAGCAGGAGCCGGCCGTCCTCGATCCACAGGCCACGCTCGGACAGCACGAGCGAGCCGGCATCGGGGCGGGCTCGCTGTGCGGCCAGCCAGGCGGCGTCACGGCGCTCGATGGGCGCTCGCTCCAGTGCGGCTCCTGAGAACGCAAGCACCGCCGGCAGGCTATGTGACGGCCGCGGCCGTCGAATCCGGCCCACCGCGGTTATAGCGCGGCAGAGCGTTCGCGCGCTCTAGACCCAGTCCTCGAGCAACGGGTCCGCCGCAGCGGCCGGTCGCAGCGCCGCGAGCGTCTGCGCCCGCAGCTCGGCCTTCGTGCCCGCGTAGACGTTGGCCGGCAGAGCGGCGAGCTCCTGGGCCACCTCGATCGCGCGATCGATCACGGCGTCGGGCGCGACCGCCTCGTCGAAAGCGCCCATCCGCACGCACTCGCCGGCGTCGACGAGGCGGTTGCCCAACACCAGCACCCGGGCCGCGCCGGTCGTCAGCTCGGCGCGCACGACGCCGATCGCGCCCTGCGGATAGGGCACGCCGACCTTGACCTCGGTCAGCCCGTAGCGGCCCTCGGTGGAGGCGACCCGGTGATCCCCGCACACGGCAAGCACGAACCCGCCCGCGATCGCATGGCCAGTGATGGCGCAGACGACCGGGCAGGGCAGGGCGTATGCGCCCAGCGCCATCCGGTTGATGCCATCGACCAGGCGGCGCTGCTCGGCTGCGCCGTAGCCGGGCACCGCCTTGAGGTCCAAGCCGGCTGAGAAGAACCCGGGGCGGCCGGCGAGCACGAGCGCAGGGGGCGGATCGGCCGCGACGCCCTCGATCGCCTCCACCAACTCGTCGAGCAGCTCGAGGTCCATGGCGTTGGCGGGAGGGCGGTCGGCGGTCAGCACAGCGACACCCTCCCGCTCGGCGATCGTGATGTGGGCCACCCGCGGAGCCTAAGCGCTCGTCCGCGGGTCAGAGCGAGCGGTCGAAGAAGCTCACCACCCGCCGCTCGTACTCGGCGGGCTGCTTCTCGATGCCCTGGGTGTGGCCGCCCTTGGCCTCCCAGATCTGCTTGGGGCCCCCGGCGATCGCGTAGTAGTCGGGGCCGAGGTGGCCGGCGTCGTCCGCGCCCGCGTGGATGAAGAAGATCGGCCTGGGCGCGATCTGCGGGATCAGCTTCTTCAGGTTCTCGGGCGGCGTCCTGTTCTGGAGGATCGAGTTGGACAGATCGCGGATGCCGTACGTCAGTGCGGCCCCGACCTTTTCGAGGCCGTCCACGTCGTCCATCTCCTCGCCCATCGTCCGGGCGCCGGCGCCCTCGGCCACGATCGCGGCCAGGTCGCGGGTCTCGGCGGCCGTCTCCAGCAGCATCTCCGCACCGACCGACAGCCCGAGGCCGCCGATCCGGTGGGGATCCACGTCGGGACGGTCCTTGAGGAAGTCGATGCCCGCGAGGATGTCCTTGTCGAAGTCCCATCCCCAGCCGTTGGGGTCGCCCTCGCTCGCGCCCTCGCCGCGGCGGTCGTAGAGCAGGACGCCGTAGCCGTTGCGCGGCGAGCATGCGAGCCTGCTTGCGCGTTCCGCTGCGGCCGGGGAAGACGATCACTGCCGCGCCGTTGCGCGACGGCACGTACCAGCCGGCGAGGTCGAGCCCGTCGCTCGTGTGCAGCTTCACGTTCTCGTAGCTGGCGCCGAGGTTCGCCGGAGGCACGTCGCCGCGGGCGATGTGGGACCCGATGTAGGTGATCGTCAGGGGCAGCACCGCGATCATCGCGACGACGAGGACGCCGGCGGTCCTCAGCGTCCGGCGGCCGTAGCGGCGGACGAGGCGATCGCCCAGGCGGCGCGAGCGCCACAGGGTCGCGAGGCCGAGCGCCAGCAGCAGCGGGGCACCGGCCAGCGCCAGCAGCCCCGTGTAGTCGTCGCCGTTGAACCCGCCGTGGCTGCCGTAGTAGATCGCCTCGGAGCCGCTCAGGATGGCCGGGATCACCCAGACCAGCGCCAGTGTCGCCTGCGCGCCCGCCTTCACCCGCGGATAGGCCCACACCGACAGCCCCAGCAGCGCGAGCGGCACGAGCCCGCTGACGAGATGGTCCGCGGCGGAGGTGCCCGGCTGGGGGTGGACGAACGAGTCGTCGACCACGTGCAGCGCGATCGCGCCGAGCGCGAGGCCGAACAGGAGATGGGAGCGGGTGATGGCTCGGGTGTTCATAGCGCCAAGCCTGCTCTCGAAGCGACCCGTGTTCATCGGGGCGGCACCCTGGACCGGTCCCCTGAGCAGCGCCTGAATAAGCCGGGAGGGTTCCGGGCAAGGGGCACGATGTGCTGAGACTCGACCTGAGCGCCATCGACTACGCGATTCTCGGGATCTACTTCGTGGTGGTGCTCGGCATCGGGTTCGTCGCGCGGCTCACCATCAAGACCGACCTCGACTTCTTCCTGTCCGGCCGGTCGTTGCCGGCGTGGATCACGGGGCTGGCCTTCATAGCCGCCAACCTGGGCGCGCTCGAGATCCTCGGCCAGGCGGCGAACGGGGCCCAATACGGCGTCCCCGCCGTGCACTACTACTGGCTCGGCGCCGTCCCCGCGATGGTGTTCCTCGGGCTCGTGATGATGCCCTTCTACTACGGGGCCAAGGTCCGCTCGGTGCCCGAGTACCTGCGCCTGCGCTTCGGCGAGGCGGCCCACGCGTTCAACGCGGGGACGTTCGCCGTGGCAACCGTGCTCATCTCGGGCGTCAACCTGTTCGCGCTCGCGCTGATCATCCACCTGATGCTCGGTTGGTCGGTGTCGATCGCCATCCTCGTCGCCGCCGCGATCGTCCTGGTCTACATCACGCTCGGCGGTCTCACCTCGGCGATCTACAACGAGGTGCTGCAGTTCTTCGTGATCGTCGCCAGCCTGCTGCCGCTGACGATCGTGTCGCTGCACTCGGTGGGCGGGGTGGACGGGCTCAAGGACCGCGTCCGCGACGCCAAGCCGCTCGGCGACCCCGCCCTGCACGCCTGGCAGGGCCTCGGCATCGGGAACGTGACCAACCCGCTCGGCTCGGACTGGGTGGGGCTGGTCTTCGGGCTCGGTTTCGTGCTCAGCTTCGGCTACTGGACGACCAACTTCGCCGAGGTGCAGCGAGCGCTGTCGGCGAAGAACATGTCGGCGGCGCGGCGCACGCCGCTGATCGGCGCCTACCCGAAGATCTTCCTGCCGGCGCTCATCATCCTCCCGGGCCTGATCGCCGCAGTCACGGTCAAGGGGCTCGGCGGCGAAGGACTGAACCAGCAGTACAACACCGCGATCCCGCACCTGATGGGCGACTTCCTGCCCGAGGGCATGCTCGGCGTAGCTGTCACCGGCCTGATAGCCGCGTTCATGGCGGGGGTGGCGGCCAACGTCACGTCGTTCAACACGGTCGTCACCTATGACCTGATCCAGTCGTACTTCGCGCGCGACCGCGACGACCAGTACTACCTGCGCGCGGGGCGGCTGGTGACGGTCGGCGGCATCTTGATCTCGGTGGGCACGGCGTTCATAGCCAAGGGCTACTCGAACATCATGAATTACATCCAGACGCTGTTCTCGATCTTCAACGCGCCGCTCTTCGCCACGTTCATCATCGCCATGTTCTGGCGCGGCGCGACGCCCTGGGGCGGCTTCTGGAGCCTCGTCGCCGGCACGGGCGCGGCATACGCGGTGAACCGCATGGACGCCTATGACTTCATCTTCAACTTCGACTCGCCGCTGAGCGCGAGCTTCTGGCAGGCGATCATCGCCTTCCTGGCCTGCGCGGTCGTGCTGGTGGTCGTGTCGCTGTTCACCAAGCCCAAGCCCACCGAGGAGCTGCGCGGGCTGGTCTGGGGCCTCACACGCGAGCCCGATCCGGACGTGGTGGAGGACCCACGCGACAAGCTCTGGTGGCGCTCGCCGGCGCTGCTCGGCGCCGGCGCGATCGCGCTGCTCGTCGTCCTGAACATCATCTTCATCTAGGAGGATCAAGTGGACGAGCAAAAGCCGATCTCAGACGAAGATGAAGCCCGCGCCGCGCGCCTCGCCAACCGCTTCGACATCCGCCGGCTGATCGGCGCGGTGTTCCTGCTCTACGGGCTCATCCTGACCGTCCTGGGCGTGTTCGGCTCCTCCCAAGTGAAGAACAAGGCAGCCGGGCTGAACATCGACCTCTGGGCCGGCATCGGGATGCTCGTCTTCGCCGGGCTGATGATCGCCTGGGCGCTGTGGCGGCCGGTCGAGCCCGAGGACGGCACCCGCCGCGCCCCGGCGACCTAAGAACGCCCCGAGCTGGATTCGAACCAGCGGCCTACTCCTTAGGAGGGAGTCGCGAGGTTCCGCGGAGCGTCACTACTTGACCCTCAGACCGCGCTGCAGCGCCGAATCCGGCCGCGACATGGTCGGCTGGTGACCCTCCGCGGCACGCCCGATGTTCGCGCCACGTTCGCGCTCTGTGACGCGCCGGTTCGTGAGAATTGGAACATGGAACGCGACCGGCGCGACATGGCAGGTCCTCGTCCCTCACCGCTCGCGCACGGCCCTGCTGTCGACCTGGCCCAGGCCTGCCGCGCGCTGCCGACAGACGATGCCCGCGTCACGCGGCAGATCGTGCTCGACGAGCTCGCGAACGGTGGGGCCACGTCGGCCGGCGAGCTCCGCATCGACCCGGCCGACCTCAACCAGTACTTGGGGCGCATGCCGTGACCAGCTTGCTCCAGCGACACGCACCCGACCCGACCAGAGGTCGCACCGCTGCAGCGGTCAGGGCCTGTTCCGATACCGGGTTCGTTGTCGACATCTCCAGCCCGGCCGGGTGCCGCGTGTTCCGCCTTCGTGCGCGAGCCCGTGCCGGGCTGGTGGCATCCAAGAGGAAGACGGGATGACGATCACCGCCGCTTCGGTCGATCCTGCGATTGCCGCTCATGAGGCGCGCCACGCCGCGGCGGCGCTGCTGCTCGGCCTGGAGGTCAAGGTGGCGCGGGCCGATAACCCGTCGCCCGAGATGGGCGGGTACGTGGCGCTGGGGCGGTACATCGGAACTGCGTCCGCGCGAGTCGGGGATCATGACGCTGGCGGGCCGGTGGGGGGATGCCGGCTGGCCGCCCGAGCGACCGTCGAAGTCGGGCAGCACCTTCGACGAGCGTGACCTGGCCGACGAGGTCGAGACGCTTGGCCAGGGCCAGCGTGGTTACGAGCTGCTGGTAGCCGACACCCGCCATCTGGTCTCCACACCCGAGTTCAAGGAGCTGGCGGAGATGCTCGAGCTGTTCCTGGCGCGGGGCTGTGTGCTGCGCAAGGCGCATCTCGAGGACATGCACCGCGTGGTTGTTGGCGACACGAAGCTCGAGCACAAGTCCCTCAAGACCACGGCCCGCACCAGCACCGAGCTGGGCGAGTTCTCGGCGATCGCGGCCGCCTACTCGATCGACCGCGACGGCGACCAGATCGTCCGGGGCGCCTTCCGGAACACGATCGAGCGTTGGCAGGCCAGCGGCAAGCGGATCCCGCTGCACTGGAACCACAGCCCCGTACCGAAAGACATTGTCGGGTCGATCGACCCGGACTCGATGAGGGAGATCGACGACGGGCTGTACGTACGCGGCAAGCTCGACATCGCCAAGTCGGACAACGCCCGCGACGTCTGGGAGCTGGTCAAGAACAGTGTCGTGTCGCTCTCGTTCGGCTACCTCGCGACCGACAAGGCGACCCGCAATGACGGGGTGCAGGAGCTGCGCGAGCTCGATCTGTTCGAGATCTCGCTGGTCGCCGCCCCCGCGAACGCCGACACCCGCATCCTCAGCTACAAGTCGGCCGACACCAACGCCGCCGAGCCGCACCCGGCGTTCATCAGGCAGCAGCCCCAGCTGCGTGAGCACAAGCTGCTGTCAGGTTTTCTCGCGCCCCCTACGGCTCCAGGCCAGTCGAGCGCGACCCGATCGAGCGGGAGGAGAAACGGCAGATGCGCGAGCTGCGCCTCGAGTTCGACCGGTTCAGACTCGAAGAGTCGCTCGGGTTCGACACCGACCTGATCAAAAGGCTGGAGGCGTGATCCACGGGCTACTCCGACAGCCCCACGGCTTCGAGGGCTTCCGCTTTTCCCGCGAACTCGAAGACGGTGGTGATCAGGCCGCCTTCCACCGTGAAGACCCACGCCTCCGAGCGCTCGAGAAAGCCGGCCCCACTGAGCCGGCCACGGCCCGTCCACTGCAGAGGCACGACTACGCCTTTTGTGCCGGCGTCGATGAACTCCAAGGGCTGGTAGTGCTCCTCGTCAAGAACCTCCGCGAATCGGGATTCGAGCGTGCGGAATCCGTCGTGGCCGCGGTAAACGCCCGGGTCGGGAAGTCCGGCCGGACATGCCACTCGACTCGGGGATCGAGGAATCGGAGCGCCCTGTCGCCCTCGCCTTGGCTCGCGAAGTAGGCCCCCACGATCTCCACGTTCTCCTGCGACATCGCCTACTTCGACAGCCCCACGGCCGCGAGAGCCTCTTCGGGATCGGAGAAACCCTTCCGGTAGACGATTTTGCGGTCTCGCAGCGTGTAGAGCTCCGCGTGACGCTCGTCTATCTGAAGGCCGCTGTCGCTGCGACCGATCTCACGAAACACGAGGACGACCTGGTCGCCACCCGCGTCGATGAACCGTTCCGGCTCCATCCTCCAGTCGTCCCACATCTCAGCCCATCGCATCGCGTGCTCCACGATCGCCTCATGCCCGCGTGCGACCTTCCCATCGGGGAGGTTCGTTCCGTCCCATTCGATGTCCGGGTCGCAGAACGAGAGACCGCTGACCGGGTTGTCCCCGAGAAAGCATTCCCACATCTGCCGAACGACCTCTACGTTCTCCTGCGACATCGCCCGCCCAGTATCTCCCGGCCGGGCTCCGTCTGCGCTAGGGGCCGCTCGGCTGGTTCTTGCCCCCGTCGCGACGAAGCTGACGCAGTCGCCCTGATTCTTGAAGATGCCGTAGCTCTTCCAGGCGCTGTTGTTGCACTGGTCCTTCGAGGTGGGGAGGGGCTTCGCGTCAGTGACGGTGAGGTCGCCCTCCTCGTTGTGAAGCGCCGGAACTCCGCTTGGGAAGGTGAGCAATCGGTTGGGTCCGGTGGCGGCGGAGGCGGCGGGAAAGAGATCGGCTGCGATTGGATGGCGAACTGGAAAGTGTCCAGCTCGGAGTTCGGGCCGCCGCCATCCGTCACCTGGATCAGGCCCACGTTCCACAGGGTGATGTCGAAGCGAACGAGGTTCGTGGTCCCGGCCACGCCGACTACCGCAACCTTGCCGGACACCGAAAGGCAAGTGACACGGTCTCGGCTGTCGAGGAAGCCTGCCCCCAAAGATCCGCTCGCCCCACGACATCGTTCCCGACGGATTCTCGCCGGAGGGGTCGCTGCGGGCGTCCGCCGGTGATGGAGGTGTAGAGGGTGAGCCCGTTCGGGTTTGTCAGGCAGCTGGGGGGATCGGTGCAGTCACGGGCCGAGCCGGTGACCGAGTCGATTGGAGACTGCGCGGGGAGCCAGCCGGCGTCGCGACTACCAGCCCGAGAGCCAACGCGCTCGCAAGCAATGCCCTATGCCTCATCTGGGCCCCTTTCGGCCGAGTCCAGTGCCCTTATGTACTGCGTGGCCTACACCCGCCCGAGGGGCGAGTCAAGGCGTGGGGGGAGGGTCGGGACGACAGCGGCCCCGCTTCGCGGACCGCCAGCTAGGTCGCCGAAAAGAAAAGCCGGCGACAAACGACCCACGGTGCGCGTCGCGAATTACGGAGTGGTCCGATGCCGAACCAGAACATCGACGCTGCGACCCTTGCTGAGCTTGAGCGGCTGGCGCGGTCGCGTCCGAGGTCGGGTCGCGGCGCGGCCGCGAAGGCGTCGGCGATCAGGACGCTCCAGCGGCTAGCCAGGGCAAACCAGCGGGCGGCACCACCGCCGTGTCCGCCGGACTGGCATCCGCATCCCGGCACCGCCTGGGAGGAGCTAGACCGGCACGACTTGGCTGAGCACCCCGAGGTCCGAGAACGCTGGTGGCGCAACCTGAACGGATGGCCCGATTGACCGGCCGCAAATGACGTATGCGACCCGGTCACACACGCCCGCGATCACCGAGCGGAACACGGTCCTCCAGCTTTAGTCGGGCCCAGTGCGGTGTACGTGGCGATCTCCAGCGCCTCCGCCGCGCAACTGCCCTTGGCGTTCTTGAGCACCTTCTCATCGCCACCACTCCCGCGGACCAGATCGAGCGGCGTCGGACCAGATCGAGCGGCGTCTTGCCTGCTAGCGGTCGTCGTCGGTGTCGAGTTGCTCGTCGAGAGTGGCACGGCCCCCGGCTACCCGGAGGTCATCCCTCTATGCCGGTGCTGTGGTGGGGCACGCCGACTGGCTTGGACTCGGGCGAGCCGCGCTGGCGCAGGTAGACCGCAAGGATCGCCATCGACCCCACCGCGAGGAACTCGGACTGCCAGTTTTGGAGGGTCTTCTGCCAGAAATCGGGCCGTCCCAGGTAATCGACCCACGACACGGGCGTCTGCTGGTGGTCGATGCGCATGGCGTTGTACTCGCTCACGCCGGTCACGGACTGGGCGAGCCAGCTCCCGACCCAGATCGCGGCCATCACGATCAGCAGCGAGTTCTCGTACAGCTTCCGGCGCAGGCCGGAGACCTTCGCCCAGCGCGGCGAGTCCGCTCGCGCGTGCGACCCGACGCGCTGGTCCCGGTCCGACTCCCGTCCCGCCTTGTCGAGCTCCTTCGACTCGGGCGAGCCGCGCTGCAGCAGCCAGACGGTCGTGAGGATGAACAGCGTGAACTGCAGGTACTCGGACTGCCAGTTCTCCAGCACCGCGGTGCCGAAGGCCGACGAGCTGACATATCGACCCAGCGACATCGTCGGGTCCCCGTGGCGGACCTGGTCCTCGTTGAAGTCCGCGTGGCCTGCGAAGGCCTGACCGATGAGCGCGCCGAGGAACAGCGCGAGGAAGAACAGCGACAGCCCATTGTGCCTCACGAAGGTGCGCACGGCTAGTGGTGCAGCAGGCCGATCACCGAGTAGACAACCAGCCCGGCGACGATCAGGGACAGGTAGATCACGAACATCGCACGCAAGCGTCAGCCCTCCAGCTCGCAGTCGTACGGCAGGGCGGGTCCCGCCGGACGGCAGCCGGCGGCCGACACCTCCCAGCCGCCCGGTCCCTCGTCGAGGAACAGCACGCTTCCGCCGGCCAGCGCGACGCTCGCAGAGGTCACGTAGACACCCCTGCTGTCCACCTCCCTGGCGGAGGGCAGGTTCAGATCGAGAATCGCGCGCTCGCAGGGGCGGTGCTCCTGTTGGGCGAGCTTGCTCGCGGTCACCGGGCTCAGCTGAGCGCACGCGACACTACCTTCGCGCTCGGCAAGGGCCGCCTGGAAGCGCCCGGCAACCGCTGCGGCGTCGCTCGCGGGGCCGGAGGTGCCGCACCCTCCGTAGAGCATCCCGGTGGCCAGGACGAGGGCAGCCGCGCTGAAGCACGATCTCACAGGCGCCTTATTCCCTCTGGCGGGTTTGACAACCCGTCATACGGACACGGCGGGTCGATGCCCGAGCCTGCCGACTTCCGAGCACTTCGGAGCTCGAGGAGGATGTGTGGGCCGACGTCGACGAGCATTTTCGTGCAGCAGATCGGCGGCGGGCATGACGCCTTTCGAGGCCTACGCCAAGCACCTCCTGCCCCGGTCGCCCAGCCCGGCCATGCCCGGTACTAGGAGTCGCCGGATTGCTCGCCGGCCTTGCCCTCGCCCTCGTGCTCGTCGTCGCCCTCGCGGGCATCGCCCCCAGGCTCCGGGTCGCTCGGCAAACTGGCCGGCGTCGGCGCTCCGCTGGTGGGATTCGACGGCGTTTCCGGCGTGCCCTCGTCGGACGTCGGCTGGGACTGCTGGTCTGCAGTTTCCATGCGATCTTCTACCCCGGCGCTATGCCGCGGAAGCAAGACCGGCGCGGGCGCGTAATGCTGGTTGTGTCGGTCCTCGCCGGGTATGGGTTGGCCTTCTGACGATCGAGAGGAGGCTGACGAAATGGCGGAGTTGACGAATCTTGAGTCCAAGCTGGCGGAGGTACTCGGCCTGGCGATGGCGGCGCAGGGCGCGACCGACAAAGTCAAGAGCATGCTCGCCGCCGACGACGATCTGACGAGTGCGCTCCAGCGAATGCACGACGAGGCCGCCGAGACCGAGGAGCGCTGCACGACCCTTGCCGGGGAGTTCGAGGGCAAGAAGACGGCGATCCTCGATTCGGCTCGCGAGACCAAGCAGGAGGCCAGCGAGATGATGAGGACTTATCTCGGCGACGAGGGCGACCCGCTCGACGGCTTCGAGTTCTTGACCATGGCCGAGGCCGGCGAGGTCGGCCACTGGTCGATCGTCGGCAAGCTGAACGAGCGTGCCGGCGACGCTCGCGTCCGGGAGCTCGTCGACTGGGCGCTCCCGATCCAGCAGCGGCACTTCCAGGACGTGCTCGACGGCTCGCTCACCCTCGCCGCCAACGAGGACCCGAACGAGACCGAGGACTAGCGGCCGGCGGCCGGGCCGGGTAGAGCTCCCGGCCCGGCCCCGGTCGCCTACGGGGCCGCCGAGATCGCCTCGACGAGGTCGCCCACCTTCTCTTCGTCGATTGCCTTGGCGAGGTCCGCCTGACTCACGATCCCGACGAGATCGTGGCCGTCGATCACCGGCAGCCGCCGGACCTTGTGGTCCTTCATGGTCTGAAGCGCCTCGTCGACCGAATCGTCGGCGCCGATCGTCACCGGCTTCCCCTCGCCGAGCTCGCCGGTCATCGTGCTCGACGGGTCCTTCCCCTGAGCGAGCACCTTCACCACGATGTCGCGGTCGGTGAGCATCCCCTTGAGCCGGTCATCCTCGCCGCAGATCGGCATGGCGCCGACGTCCAGCTCGGCCAGCCGCTTGGCGGCGTCGAGGACCGAGTCGTTCTCCCCGACGCACTGCGCGTCCTGGGTCATCACCTCGCGAGCTGTCTTGGCCATGTTTCCTCCTTCGATTGCGATATCCGGATCGCGTACCCGGGCGCTTGCCGCGCAACCGCTCGCTGTCACGGCTGCAGCAGGATCTTGAAAGCGTTGTCCTCTTTCTTCTGGAAGAGCTCGTAGGCGCGCGGCGCCTCGTCCAGCGGCACGCGGTGGGTGGCGTAGTCATCGACACCGAGCGGGTCGTCGTCGCCGCTGACCAACGGGAGGAGATCGTCGATCCAACGCCGGACGTTTGCCTGTCCCGTGCGCAGGGTCAGCTGCTTGTCGAAGATCTGGAGCATCGGCAGCGGGTCGATCGCGCCGCCGTAGACGCCCGAGATCGAGATGGTGCCGCCACGGCGACAAGACTCGATCGCTGCGTAGAGCACCGACATCCGGTCGAGCCCGACGGTTTGGGCCAGCTTCTGGGCGATCGCATCCGGCAGCAGTGCGGCCACCGACTGGGCCAGCTTGGCGGCGGGTGCCCCGTGGGCCTCCATCCCGACCGCGTCGATCACGCTGTCGGGCCCGCGTCCCGCGGTCATCCCGCGGAGCCGCTCTGCGATGTCGTCCGCCTGTGTGATGTCCACGGTCTCAACGCCGTGCGCGCTCGCCCTCGCCAGTCGTTCTGGGACCAGGTCGACAGCGATGACCTGTGCGGCGCCGCGATGCTGGGCCACCCGCGTGCACATCTCGCCGATCGGGCCGAGGCCGAATACGGCGACGCTGCCCGTCTCCGGGACCTCGGCGTACTCGACGGCCTGCCACGCGGTCGGCAGCACGTCGGACAGGTAGACGAAGCGATCGTCGGGCGGTCCTTCCGGCACCTTGATGGGGCCGTACTGGGCCTGCGGGACGCGCAGGTATTCGGCCTGGCCACCGGGGACCTGGCCGTACAGCTTTGTGTAGCCGAACAGGGCGGCTCCGGTGCCCTGGTCGCGGACCTGGGTCGTCTCGCACTGGGACTGGAGGCCGTGGTCGCACATCCAGCACGCGCCGCAGGAGATGTTGAATGGGATCACGACGCGGTCGCCCTTGGCGATGTGCTCGACGTCGGCACCAACCTCCTCGACCACGCCCATCGGCTCGTGGCCGAGCACGTCACCTGGGTCGATGAACGGTCCGAGCACCTCGTAGAGGTGGAGGTCGGATCCGCAGATGCCGGAGGAGGTGATCCGGACTAGCGCGTCGGTGGGCTGCTCGATGACAGGGTCCGGTACCGACGTGACCTGCACGTCGCGCCGGCCCTGCCAGGTAACGGCCTTCATCCTCGAATCTCTCCTTGGTCGCCGGAAGCCTGCTGGGAGCCGCTACCCCGACTGCCGTTGCCGAAACGGATCACCCGAGACGTGACCCGACGCCGCTGAGCAGCTCTTGCAGTCGCAGGGGGCCGGCGCCGCCGGGCTCGAGTGGCGGCGTCTCGAGTCCTGCGCCCTCACGAAGCCCGTCGAGCAGCTCGGCGAACGCTGCCAGCGAGCTACGCGTCTCGCTCCATCCCAGCTCCGCCCGAACGCGCGAGGTGTCCATGAGCGGGACGCCCAGGGCCATGTCGAGCCAGCCCGGCTCCGACGGCTGGAGGTGCAAGCGGAAACTAGCCTCGGCAGCCATTCGAAGCACACGTGCGGGAAGCGCCACCGACGGTGCCCGGAAGAGCTGACGCAGCTGATCGGTTGCGATGACGGGCTCCGCGGCCAGGTTGAAGGCTCCGCGGGCGTCGCCCGTCAGCGCCAGCCGATAGGCGCGCGCCACGTCCCTGGAGTGAAGCGCCTGGAACTCCAAGCGATCGACGCGTGGAACGAACGGGACGAAGCGCGGGCGCAGAAGCGCGGCCGGCAGCAGCGGTCCGGCGAACAACCGCCGGATCTCGGATGCCGCGTCGCGCGAGAAGATCAGCCCCGGCCGGAGCCGCACCACCCGCACGGTCGGGTGCTCGCCTTCGAAGCGGTCGAGCAGGGCCTCGACCGCCGCCTTGTCCCGGGAGTAGAAGGAAGTCTCGACTCCGGTCACCGGCCACGTCTCGTCCACGCGCCGGTCCTTGGGCCCCGGTGCATAGGTACCGACCGACGAGGCGTAGACGAGCGCCCGCACTCCCGCTCGCGCCACCGCTTGGAACACGCGCTCGCTGCCGGCGACGTTGACTCGCCGGGTCTGCTCGTGGTCGCGTCCCGGCTGGATCAGCCAGGCGAGGTGCACGACGGCGTCGGCACCCCTAAACAGCGGCTCGAGCGGCGAGACCGCCACGTCCGCGACGCGCCACTCGAGCTTCGGAAACCGCAGTGAGGGCATCCGCCGGCAGACGCCGACCACCGAGTCGACCGCCGGCTCGTCCGCCAGCTCACGCAGAACACTCGTCCCGACGTTGCCACTTGCCCCGACCACGACCACGCGCACAAACCGCGGTTACCCGAGGCCGGTCGGAGCAACCGGCGCGGATTCGCCGCCGACCCGGCGGGTATCAGCGGGTCAGCGACCCAGAGGAGACCAACATGGCAAAGGATCACGGACCGAGCGTCAAGAACGACAAGCAGTACGAGGGGCTGCGCAAGAAGGGCATGAGCAAGTCGCGGGCTGCGGCGATCGCCAACTCGGAAGGTTCCTCGAGCCGGGGTGGAAAGAGCGGCGGATCGGACCGCAGCCGTAAGAGCAGCGGGTCCGGCAGCGGCGGCAACAAGGCGCAGAAGGCCGCGGCCGGGCGAAAAGGAGGAAAGGCTTCGAGCTAGCGAAGTTGTTGCGCTACGCCATTCGAATGTTGTTGCCGCTCGCGACCCTTCTTCACGTGCTCCCAATCGAGGAAAACTTGTGTCCAGATTGGCGTGGCGGAACGAGTTGAGGGTAGAGGCGCCTCGACGCATGGACCAGGCTAACTCCGGACAGATAGATGTCATCCCGACTCGGGGTGGATGGGTCGTCCGGACTCGCGGGGAGGTCCGCGAAAGCTTCGAAAGCCATCTCGACGCCATCCATTGGGCTTGCCATCTCGCAATCGCAGAAGGCGAGGAGCTGGTTGTCCACGCGGTGAACTGGTCAGACCGCGATGCCTCGCACGATCGAGCGGCCTGAAATAGGGACACGGCACATGCACGTGTCCCGTCGAGGTTTGACGAACGACGCGATGTGCAGCCGGGGGGGCCCAGCGACAGCACGGAGTCGCGGCCGTCGCGCTCCTTTCAGGAGAGCTCGATTTCGCCGGTAACGATGATCTCCTGCGGGAGTCCGTCGACACTGATCGTGGCGCGGGCGGGGAGCGTCCGCTCTCCTACCAGCTCTCCGGCGTCGAGCTGCTCGCGTACGCCGAGCTCGATCTCGCGCTGCGCAGTCACCCCCAGCTTCTTCAGGAATCTGCGCACAGACATGTTGAAGAGGTCTTCGTCCATCTTGACTCGCGGATCTCCTTGCACTCGAGTCATGCCAGTTTCCAGCATTTAGTTCGCCGAGACGATGGCGGCGTCCTAGCAGTCCGCCCCCGTGTGCACGACCCACCATCCCGATGCTGGGTATGGGAAAGCGGCACTCTGGTATGGGGCATACCGCGACGCGTGCGGGGGTACCCGCGCTTCCCAGGCGCGGCCTCTGCTCCTCAACGCGATCTGCACATACATGCCCGAGAGTGCGGCTTCTCGCCGAACCGTGGGATCGCCCAAGTGCGACAGCCTGAGGCAGCCGGCTAGCTGGAGCGGCGACGGCTTGACGACGGCCCGGCGTCCTACCACGGGACGGCGCAACGGTCCAGGGAGCAGCGTGATCGGGCGGCTGACGGTAACCCCACGGGCCGAGACCTACACCCCGGAGTGCGGCGCTAGCACCTACCCCGGGGTGGTCGGTCTGGGGGAACTGCAAGAGCCGCGCCTGGGCACCCCCCGAGGGCGCGGCCGTGGTTCTGGTACCCGCGGCTCCTCGAAACACACCGCGGGAAGGGTCGCGCCGAACCAGGCACGAACAGGGCCTAAGCAGCAGGCGCCCACGCGCGGGGCCAGACGTGGGTCTGCGTCAGTCCGCACGCAGCCCCCTGCACTTCGAGCGTACGCCCGCAAGTGCTCAGCCGCCACAGCCAGGGGAGGGGGCGGTCTGCGCCGCTTCACCGAGTACCACGACCTGGAGGGCGCGTTCGGGCGTCGTGCGATCACCGAGCGTGCGAAGGGCATCCTGATGGAGCGCCACGCGGTGGACGAGAGCGCCGCCTTCGAGATGCTGCGCGACCGATCCCGCGCGGCGAGTCGAAAGCTCGTCGACACCGCCTCCGCCGTCGTGGATGGGCACCCGCTTCTGCCCAAGCAGGCGCCCGAGCCGGCCGATTAGGGCTGGTGCCACGGGCTTCGGGCGATGGTGCACCGGATTGGCCTCGCACCCGACGGTGCTGCTCTCCATGCGAAGCGATAGTGAGCGGCGAGGCCGAGTCAGACCACTGCTTCTCGTCCAAAGCGGCAGTCGGACTCGTCGCCGAGCCCGGTGCTCCTCTCACGCACTGAGCCGCTGCTCGCGCCTGTCCCGCACCGTGGTCGTCTCAGTTCAGCCTCGGTCGTTTGAGCGCAGCCAAAGAAGAGGGGGCCCTTAGCGGGCCCCCTCTGTCCGTCTGCGTGTGGCGCTTCCGGTTAGGCGTTGCTGAGCTCGCGCTCGGTGGCCTGGAGCACGCCGGCGCGGTTCTTGTGCTTGCGCTCGTAGCTGCGGACAGCCTTGACCCGTGTCTCGTCGCCCTCGGACAGCACGGCGCGGACCTCGTCCACCCCTAGCTCGTCGTAGCCGGGCCACGGCTCGTCCGCCTGCAGCGAATCGATGCGGCCGGTGACCGTGGAGCGGTTCTGGTTCTTGCGCTCGTAGGCGTTGACCTTGGCCAGGTCGATCTGGGACAGCTCGGAGAGCTTGTCCTGAACCTCGTCGGCGCTGAGCGAGTCGTAGTTCGCGATCGCCAGATCCGACTCAGAGGCAACGGCGCCCTTGACCGTGCCCTCGGCACGCGCGACGCCGGGCACCTTGCGGGCCTGGCGGGCGCTGCGCTTGGCCTGTCCCGCGCCCTGGCGGGCGCTGCGCTTGGCCGTCCGGCTCACCTCACGCGACCGCGTCAGCGGCCCCCGTCTCGGTCACGTCGTAAGAGCCCTCGCCATCGAACTCCGCCCGCGTCGACAGCGTCGGTCAGCCTGGGGATCTCCCGGAGCAGCCGGTCGAGCATCTTCTGCTCCTCAGCGAGCACGGACTTGGCCAGGCGCTCGGTCGTGGCGTCGCCCGCCGTGCGAGCGAGCCGGGCCAGCGCGGTGTAAGTGGCGATCTCCTGCGCCTCGGCGGCGCATGAGTCCTTGGCGTTCTTGAGGACCTTTTCCTCGCCGCCACTTCCCCGGACCAGGTCGAGCGGCGTCTTGGTCAGCGCCAGCGCCTGGCCGATGACCGATTGGACCGCGCCGAGTCCCACCTGAAGCGGGTTGTTCCCCTGCCCCAGGTCGCTCAGGCGCCGCTCCAGCCGCTCGGTATGGCTACGCGTCTCTTTGAGATGGGTCTCGAGTCCGTCGCGGTAGCTGCCGCGGGGGGTCATCGCGACCTGGGCCTGCAGCTGACGCACCAGCGCCAGCTCCGAGCCGTGCGCCTCGTTTAGGTACTGCACGATCTTCTGCTTCTGCTGCTTACTCAAAAGGGGTCACTCCGTATCGATTTCGTGGGGCTGGTGCTAAAGGATCCGGATGACCACGTTGACCAGGATGGTCACCGCGATCGAGAGGATCAGGGAGGTCACCAGGCAGCCGGGCATGAAGCGCACCTGCGTGCGCTCGCCCGGCCGCTTGGTGAACAGGAACATCGGTTAGGCGTTGACGCCGCCGTTGTCGCGGTCGTGCCGCTCCTGGTTGGTGCCCTCCGGGAAGTACGGCTCCCTGCTGCCCGACTTGGCGAGACCGCGCGAGATGAAATAGCCCGCGCCGAGGATCGAGACGTACAACCAGGCCTGGCGGGCAATGAACTCGTCAGTGCCGTTGTCGCCGCCGTTGATGACTGCGGCGCTGATCAGGATCGCGACGACGAGGGCCACCATCGCCCAGAACTCGGTCGTCTTGAACGCCTGCTTGGTCTCTGTAGCGAGGCGGCTCGCGGCCCTGCCGAGGCCGCCCCTGCGCCGAGTGTCGGCGCCGGTGGCGCTGTGCGTTGCCATGGGATTGAACTCCTTCGTTGGGTGGTTTGGTACTTCTGAAGGAATCCAGCGTCTCGCCAGGTGACGCGCGTTGTCTTCCGTGCTGCATGAGCGGGCAGCGCATGGTGCGTTCCCGCAAACACGAGCCGCCCCGCTCACCCGTCCCCGCGAAGGGCCGAGCAGCGGTGCGACCAATGCTCTTAGCCGAGACATACGTCTGCGACCCAGCGCCCGTACCCAACACGCGAGCTTCCAACCCAACCAGCAACCACCCGCCGCCCTCCCCAAATCCAACGCTAGACTGGTCTGTCTACAAGCGTTCGTCTGGTTTCGGTTTCTCTTCCTCGCGCGCGCCGCTCAGCCGAGAGACCCCAAAGGAACGTATATGGACCAGGACACGCAGACGATGCCGGAGCGGACCGCTTCCGATCAGCGAGGGATGCAGACGGCGGAGCTCTCCAACGCGATGGTGCGGATCTACAAGGAGCAGTTCGGCCGAGGCCCGACCAAGGCGCACTCCCTCTACGCCGGCCCCGACCTTGTGGTCTGCACCCTGGAGCACAGCCTGACGCCGGCAGAACATCGGATGGTGCAACTCGGCGAACACCAACGAGTCAGGGACATCCGCACCTTCTTCCAGCACGCCAGCGAGCCGGAGTTCGTCGAGGCGGTCGAGCAGATAACCGGTCGCCGCGTACGAGCCTTCGTCAGCGGCACCGATACCGAGCACGACGTGTCCGCGGAGGTCTTCTACCTCCACCCGGTCGCCGGCGCCGACGCGATCAACGGGGGCTAGAGGCGAATGGTTGGGCCCATCGAGGTAGTCCTCGCGCCGTGGCGCGCCGTACGGGTGCTTGCCCGCGCGGCCGAGGACCTCAACGCCGTGGCGGAGCGCGGCCGCCGGGACCCCGACCCCGTCGAGCAGGCGCGTGAACGCCTGGACGCACTTTTCACCGAGCTCGAGACGCTCATTGTCGCGATCCGGACCGTGGACGCGAACGCTGTCGCGCTCGGCGCCGGAGGCGAGGACCTTCTGCTGGCTACGCGTTCGCTTAACTCGACGGCTCGCTCGATCGAGACGGGAGGTCGTGAGCTGCGGCGCACCGGCGAGGCCCTCGACGAGCACACGCAGGAGCTCATCGCCGGCGGCCAAGACCTCACGGCCGTGGCCAAGGATCTCGCCGACTCGCTTCGGGTCCTCCAGGTTGCCCTCCCACGCCTGCTGGAGGGGCTCGACAGCGTGGAACAGCTCGAGGAATCGGTCGAGACCGTGGCAGAGACCGTCGAGCCGCTTCAGGGCGTCGCAAAGGGAGTCGGGCGAGTGTCGGACCGCCTATCCCGCCAAAGCTGACGCTCGCTGCAGCTACGTCTCCATCATGCACGCGTTGCACGGATTCGGACGGTCCGATCGATCGAGTGGGTGTCTGCGCCGACCGGCCCGTGCCAACAGTTCATTAGGTCTGCGCCGCTACGAAGCCTCTACGCCGGACGGGCTTGGTAAACGTGGGTCAATCCTGGTTATGTCTAGTCGGGCGGGGTAATCGATTGGTATCGGTCTGGCGGCGCATTGGAAGCGCCGCATGAGCCGGACTAGCGCGGGACTTGGCCCATCTCGGCTCCAACAAGGAGGTCTGTCGAGATGCCGTATTACACCTGTCAGCGCTGCCGCATCAACTACTACAGCGCCGCCAGCTGGGCTTACGCCCCCGAATGCCCAAGCTGCCACGAGCCTCTGGATCGCCCAGGTCAATCAAGTGATCGCGTTGTCTCGATCTCGCGCCGCAAGAAGAGCGACGAGCGCGACCCCGGGGGGCGCGGCGTGGGACGAACATAGCCGCCCGGCCGAACGTCGGTAACGGGGGCGGCGTGAGCTTTGTGGCGACGTTCGAGGACGGCCCGAAGAACGGCCCGGAGCGGCGCATGTTCATGGCGGCGAGCGTGCCCGAGCGAATGTGGTTCGCGCCGGAGCGGCGCGTCGTGGACCGCAAGACGGTCACGCATGACGGCTGGATGCTCGTCGGGACCGCGCCGGGTCGTGAGCCGGCGGAGCCCTGGCCGGGCCAGATCGAGTTCGTCCTCGACCCCGAGCGCTCGAAGATCAACCCCGGCGAGGATCGGGGCACCGCCGTCTACGCCCACGTCGAGGCGACGTGATCGCGTCTGACGGGTGACCGGAGTTCTCTCTCGGGGGAGGGGGGATAGCGCGGCTCGTGGCGATCCGGATACGGCCCGGTCCCTCGCCGCGCAAAAGTTCCCAGTTTCGCAAAGGCCGGTGCGCCGCTAAGCGTCGGTCCGCATCCGCATGCTCTCGGCCTCGTCGCGCGGCACACCAGCGACCTCGTCCCGGTCGGAGGAGTCCGAGATCACACCGATGCGCAGCGGCTCCCGGGAGCCGCACGCCTGGCAGCCGACCATGAGTGGCGCGAGCGCGAGGTGCGGTCCGGTGGCGGAGGTTTGGTAGGTCGCGCCGCAGCAAGTGCATTGGAGGGTGGGCATTCCGTGCTCCCTGGGGTGGTCGAAGGGTGGCACCAGCTCCCGAGCCGTCTTGCGGGAGCCAATGCCGGGGAGATAAAACCTCCCGCCGTGGGAGGTCGCTATCGACTACCGCGGCCCCGGCCCCGTAAACACGCTTCGCGGGCGGACTGCCCACGTTCCCGCACAGCCTGACACCCCGAGAAGTCCGGAGCCGCAAACGCCGTCAGCAGCGTCAGCGCGTCAGTGCTCGGTTTGTGACACACCCGGTCGGCACACTGGTTTTACCGTCTCGGTTGGTAGCCCGGACGCTTCGATTGCCCGGTTGGCGGCGCCCCTCCTGCGGGGTCGCCGCCACCGTGGGCGAAGCTGTCAGGCGTGGCCGGTACGGTTCGAAACTAATCGAAGTGTTCTCGATAGGAGCAGCTACCCCAAAGTGCATACCAAGACGAAGGTCGTCCCTAAGGCGAAGGACACCGAGCCAGTGCCGTACACCGACGCAAACGGCAACGTCTGGCTCGGCGGCCAGGAAGAGGCGGAGCTCGCCGCCGAGGTCGATGCCAAGCACAAGCGCATTGCTGAGCGGACCGCCGCCCAGCGCGACGATCGGCGCCATTTCTATGAGCTGGTGAACGAGCGCGAGAGCACCGACCCCGAGCTCGCCCGACAGCGGGCGCAGGGCTACAGCGACCGCGACAACATGCCGCACGTTGCCAGGCTGCGCCGCGGGGTCGGACGCGACGTCGCGAGCGCGGCGACCGGTCACGCTCAGCGGACCAACGGGCGCGCACCCCGGACCGACGGGCGCGCACCCCGGGAGCGCACCAACACCCATGTTCGCGGCTCCCGTCGCAGGGGTGACCTTTCGCGGACCTCGTCCAGCGATGACCCTCCTCAATCTCCCACCGGCCGCGCATGCGTACGCTGCGGCCAGCGCATCGACCAGCGCGCGTCGGGCGCGCGGTACTGCACCGACGATGACTGCGTCCGCGCCCGCAACGCCGACCGCCAACGCGCCATCCGTGCGCGCGACCGCGCCGAGCCCGACCGTGCAGCAGCCCGTGGCTACCGCAGGGCGGTAAAGCTCGGCATCGCCGAGGCCCGCCTCTGCGACCGAAGCTGCGGCGCCTCCCTCGAAAACGCCCGCGAGACCCCCGACGGCGACGTTCTGTGCGGTGTTTGCGGGCGGTGGCGCGCCGCCCCCTCCGCGGCCGTCAACGGCTGCGACGAGCTGTTCCGCGACATGCAGCAGCTCGACGAGCGGGCTATCGGCCACCGCCGCCATGAGTCGTGGGGGCTGCCCCGCAGGCGCCGGCCACCACCGTGGCCCGCGCGGACCTACTACGACGTCAGCTTGATCGACGACCCTCTCCGAGAGGGGGTGGTGCTCGCTGGGTGAAGAACCTTCTGCCCGGTGCGCGCCGCGATGAGCCAGCGGGACGCGACCGTGATCTCCGTGCTTGCCTACGCCGGCCTTCGGCCGCAGGAGCTGCGCGGTCTGCGCTGGGGGCACGTCGGCAAGCGGACGCTCGTGGTCGGCGCCCCGAAGACCCACTCGAGGAGGACCGTGCGCCTGCTGGCGCCACTCGCTGCCGATCTCGCCGAGTGGCGGATGGCCTGCGGCCGGCCGACCGACGACGCTGCCGTCTTCCCCGGACGCGACGGCGGGCCGTGGAGCGCGGAGGGATTTAACAAGTGGCGCGCCGGCAGGCCCCGGCAGCCGAAGGGGGCGCGCTGGGGTTTCGCGAAGGCGCTCGAGGCGGCCGGCCTGGACCACGCGCGCCCGTACGACTTGAGGCACTCGTTCGCCTCGCTCCTCCTCCACGAGGGACGCAGCGTCATCTACGTCGCGCGTCAGCTCGGGCACGGGGCGGAGCAGACGATGCGCACCTACGGCCACGTGATCGACGAGCTCGAGGACGCCCCGCGCCTCGACGCCGAGCAGGCGATCCGCCAGGCGCGCGAGCTGCCCGATGTTCGCGCCTCGTTCGCGCCATCCGGCTGATCAGTCTGCGGCGCGTCTGCCAGTAGCGCGGGAAGGCAGGTGTTTGCAGGTCTTTCGTGAAGTGCCCCGAGCAGGATTCGAACCTGCGGCCTACTCCTTAGGAGGGAGTCGCTCTATCCGGCTGAGCTATCGGGGCTCAGGGCGCAACGATAGACCCGGAGCGGGATCTCGGCGAGCGCCTAGAAGACCGGGAGTCACGCCCGCGCGAGCCGATGTCTGCGGGCGGTGAGCCTGCCGCCGACGCCGCCGGGCCCGCGCCGATGTCGCGGCGCGTCGCAACGCGGGCGACCTCGTCGGCGGTCGACCCGAACTCGAGCAGGCGTCCACCGAATGCGATGGCGCACATCGAGAACCATGCACAGCCGAGCGCCAGGCCCGCGATCACGTCGCTGAGCCAGTGCACGTCGAGCAGCACGCGGCTGCCGGCCACCATGACGATCAGCCAGGCTGCGCCCCCGCCGATGGCTGCCCGAACGGCCCGGCCATGACCGCGCGTGAGCAGCAGCGCCGCCGCGGCGAAGAAGGCCGCGGACCACGATGAGTGGCCGCTCGGGAACGAAGGACCGAGGGTCTCGGCGATCGGGTTGAGCGCCGGTCGCACCCGATCGACCAGCTCCTTGACCGTCGTCGTCAGGATGCCGTTTCCGGCCACCACGATCAGGAGGAAGGGCACGACCCACACGCTCCGCGTACGCACTGTCTCCGCCACGGCCACGACGACCGCGAGCGCTACGACCACGCCCGGCTCGCCGAGGTGCGAGATGACATCGAGGCCGTCCGTCGAGAACGCGGACGCGTGCCGATCGCCCCAATTCGCCACGCTCTCGTCCAGCTGCACGAGATCGCCGCTCCCGCGCACCAGATAGGCCAGCACTCCGAGGAGCACGCCTCCACCCACGATCCCGAGCAATGCGAGGGTTAGCGCGAGGCCGGTTGCCGCCCGCGGATCAAGCCTCTTGGCCAGCGTCGCGCCGAACCTCGGGTGGCGTCGCATGGCGCGGCCGGCCTTGCGCGCGGTGCCCAGTGCAGACGGCACGGTCGCGCCCGTCGCGCCCGACCAGCGCCACATCACCGCGGTCACCATCCCCGCGGTCACCGTCGCCACCATGAGTAAACCGGCCAAGGTCATGGGTAAGAGGTCTCCGGCATAGAGGTCAACTCGGGGGTACTTGTACCCAGCCGCTGAGGGGGGAAGCGCCATGGACGCGCGAAAGCACTCATGGTCCAGGGATCGTGTCGTGCCCGTCTTGGGCGCAAGAGCCGGCGGTCCGGCGGAGCGCTTCGCGGGCCGGCTGCATGGCCGGCACCCTGCCGCCGTCTTCTTCGCGGCGCTGCTCACCGGATTCGCGGCGCTCGCCCTCATCTCGATCGCGCTCGGTTTCCTCGTTACCGACGTGCTGCTCGACGTCGGCGGGCTCCGTCGCGCGGACAACACCTTCGTCAGCTCGCTCGTCGAGGAGCGCACACCCTTCCTCACCGATACGTCCGAAGTCTTCTCGACCGTCGGCGGAGCGCCGCTCCTGCCGATCCTGGTCGGCGTGATCGCGCTCGTTGCGGCCGTGCTGCGTGAATGGCGGGTCGCAGCCTTCGCAGCCTTTGCGCTGATCGTCGAATCGGCCACCTACCGGGTCACCTCGCTGGCGGTGCCGCGCGACCGACCGCACGTGCACAGACTCGAGGACCTCCCGGCCGACGCGAGCTACCCGTCTGGTCATACCGCCGCGGCGATCGCGGTCTACGCCGGACTCGTGTTGCTGCTGACCTCACGGTTCCCGACCCGCGCTCTGCGCGTATGCGCCTGGGCGTTGGCGATCGTGATCCCTGTCCTCGTCGCCTTCGCCCGCATGTACCGCGGGATGCACCACCCGCTCGACACAGCCGGAGGCCTCGTCATCGGGATCGGGGCGCTGCTCGTGCTGCTGTTCGCCACCCGCGCTGCTGGCGTGGCCGCCGCGACGCGCGGCGCCAGGGCGACTAAGCCCGTCGGCGCTCGTAGGCGCCAGGCCGTCGCATGAAGGTCGCCGTCGTCGCCCACGCTGCGAAGACGCTCGACGGCGGGCTGCCGGAGCTCCGCCGCGTACTCGAGACGGAGGGCGTCGACAAGCCGCTCTGGTACGAGGTCCCGAAGGCGAAGAAGGCGTCCGAGCAGGTTCAGCGCGCCTTAGACGAGGGTGCTGAGCTCGTGTTCGCCTGGGGCGGTGACGGGACGGTCCGGCGCTGCGTGGACACGCTGGCTGGCACGGACACGAGTCTCGCCGTCGTTCCAGCGGGGACGGCAAACCTCTTCGCGACGAACCTCGGGATACCAACCGATATCGAGGGTGCGGTCGCAGTTGGCCTGCGCGGACATCGCCGTCGGCTCGACGTCGGGCGCTTCGAGCAGGAGCGCTTCGGCGTGATGGCCGGAGCCGGCTTCGACGCGGCCATGATCCGCGGGGCCGACGAGCTCAAGGAGCGTATGGGCCGCGCCGCATATCTCTGGAGCGGGTCGCGCAACCTCGGCGGCGACGGCTTCCGGGCGGAGATCCAGGTCGACGGGACCGATTGGTACGAGGGGAGGACCACTTGCATCCTGCTCGGCAACCTGGGCCAGGTCGTCGGCGGGGTCAGGGTGTTCCCCGACGCGCGTCCTGACGATGGCTTGCTCGAGCTTGGGATCGTGACCGCTGAGGGGCTGCTCCAGTGGACGCGCACGCTCGCACGCACGGCGATCGGCGACCCGAACCGGTCGCCCTTCGTCCGAACTACAAAGGCGAGCTCGGTAAAGGTCGCGCTTGATCGAAAGGTGCGCTACGAGTTGGACGGCGGCGACCGCAGCAAGGTCAAGTCCTTCAGGGTCGAGGTCGAGGAACGCGCGCTGAAGGTGTGCGTCCCGCGACCGGATGAGGAGAGGATTTAGATGGCGCAGAGCGTTCAGCGAGTTGGACCCGTCGACCAGGCCCGGGAGAAGGGCAAAGGCTTCGCTTACAGCCAAACGTTCGAATTGCTGGCGCGCGCAGGCCTGGTCGCCCGCGGAGCGATCTACGCCGTCATCGGAATCCTCGCCATCAAGCTTGCGCTTGGCGACGGCGGCAAGACGACGGATCAGAACGGCGCGTTGCAGACGATCGCGAAGCAGCCATTCGGAAAGGCGCTCCTCATCATCGTCACGATCGGACTGGCCGGCTATGCGATCTGGCGGCTCCTGCGCGCCGCGATCGGTCACGGCCCCGAGTCGAGCGATGACACGAAGGACCGGCTCGACGGCGCTTGGAGCGGGATCTCCTACGCGTTGCTGTGCGTCACCGCGGTGTCGATCCTGATCGGATCGGGAGGCAGTTCGGGCAGCCCCGACCAGACCACCGGCGGCGTCCTCGGCTGGCCGGGCGGGCAGGTGCTCGTCGTGATCGCGGGCTTGATCGCGATCGGTGCTGGCCTTGAGCAGGGCTACAAGGGGATCAGCAGGAAGTTCCTCGAAGACTCGAAGACCGAGAAGATGAGCGAGAGCGTCGAACGGGCGTTCACGGCGCTCGGCGGCTTCGGCCACCTGGCGCGAATGGTGGTGTTCGTACTGGTCGGCTACTTCTTCATCCGCGCCGCCCTGGACTACAACCCGGACAAGGCGGTGAGCCTCGACGGAGCGCTCACGGCGCTCGGCCGCGCGTCCTACGGGCCGACGCTCCTCGGCGTGGTCGCGGCGGGCCTGATCGGCTTCGCTGCCTACTCGATTGCGGACGCCCGCTATCGCAGGGTGTAGCGCTTCGCGCGAGTCACCGCCAGCGGTTTGAACGGGCGTGACCGGGGCACGGCGCCCATCGGTTCCGCTTGCGCCGGCCGGGCGAGCGGCTGCCTCCGTAGCCGTACCAGGTGGTAGGCAGTCCTGGATCATCCTGTGTCGCGGCACGATCTCGGGGTATGCGCGTTCCGAATGGAGGGAGCAAGCCCGGCCAAGGGCAGGATGCTGATCAGAATGTCCGCCGCCCTGCTTGGCGCGGCAGGTCTGCTCGTGCTCGGTATCGCGCTCGGCGGCGGCAATCTCACGGACGCCCTCGACGACCTGGTCACGATCCTGCTTGCGCTGGCGGCGGTGGTGGCGTTGGTCGGCTGGGCCCATGAGCGACGTTCCGCCACGACGCGCGCGGCGCTCGACGAGCAGCGGCGCGGCCGTATGTATGAGCACACGCGCGCGCTGGAGGAGGAGGCGCGCGCGAACGACGAGCGTGGCGAGCTCCTCAAGCGCCAGCTGCGCGAACAGCGAGAAGCGCTGCGCCACGAGCAGCGCCTCCGCTTGCGTGTCGAGAGGGCCCGCCAGGCCGAGCGCGAGTGGGCTCGCGAGCTACGCGAGCAGGTGCTGCGCACGTACCGCAGCGGCGGAGGAAGCGGCGATCTGCACGAGCTCGTGCTCGAGGTGGCGACACGCCTCTCGCAAGCGGAGTGCGGGCTACTCCTATCGAAACGCGACGCGGACGCCGATGGCCTGCTCGACCTCGTCTGCCACCGGGGCTTCCGCAACGATCCAACCGACAGCTCCGTGGCGCAGCGGTTCGCGGAGGCGGTGCTCGAGCGAAACGAGGTCATCCGCGACGACGCGCCGGGCGAAGGGGTGTCCGCGGCCGATGCCGAGATTAAGTCGCTCGTGGCGATCCCCGTCTTCATGAACGACGGGTTCGAGGGGGTCGTCGTGTGCGCGAACCGCCGCGGCGGCTTCGAGGAACTCGACGACGACGTGCTGCTCGCCCTCGGGGATCACGCCGGCGCGGTACTCGAGAACCACCGTCTCCAGGGTCGCGTGCGCTCGTCCTACCTATCCGTCGTCGGCATACTTGCGGACGCCGTCGAGAGCACCGACCTTCTCCCGGACCCTCACGCCACCGTGCTCAGCCATTGCGTAGAGCACCTCGCACGACGACTCGAGTTGGAACCGGCTCGGCGCGAGCAGCTGGTGTTCACAGGGCTGCTGCGCGACATCGGGAAGCTCGGCATAAGCGAGCGCATCCTGCTGAAGCCCGGCGCCCTCACGGCCGATGAGCGCCGCGTGATGGAGCTGCACCCGGAGATCGGCGCACGCATCGTCGAGCGTGTTCCCGGGCTGGCCGGCGTCGCCCACGGGATCCGCCATCACCACGAGCGCTGGGACGGGCAGGGATACCCGGATGGCCTGCGCGGGACCGAGATCCCGGTCGAGGCTCGCGTGGCGGCACTCGTCGATTGCTACAGCGCCCTGATCTCGACGCGCCCCTATAGAACTCGGCTCACCCCGGCAGAGGCTTGCATGGAGATCGAACGTTGCTCGGGAAGCCAGTTCGATCCCGAGATCGCGGCGCTGTTCGTCGAGGAGGCTCGCCGCCAGCCGCCGGAGGCCGCGGGATCCTCGCCGGCGGCAGTACCTCCTGCAGAGGATGCACTCGTCACAGGACGGGTCGGAGCCGCCGCCGCGGCGGCGAGCGACAACGTGACACTTCTGCATTCACACCGCTATCTGCAGGAGGTTGCCGCCCTCGAGGCTGACCGCTCCGCCCGCAGCGGCCGGCCGTTCGCGGTCGCGATGGTGGAGCTGTCCGAGCTCTCGGCGATCAACCGGAGGGAGGGTTACGCCGCGGGCGACATGGCATTGCAGGCAGCCGCTCGCACGCTCGAACGTACGATGGCCGGCACTGCGGCGACGATCGGTCGCTACAGCGGCCGTCGGTTGGCCGTGGTGTTGCCGGGCGCTGGCGACCCGCGGGCTGCCGAGCGTGGGGTCCATATGATCGAAGAGCTGGAGCGCGTGGATCGCTCGGGCCCTCGCCTCCGCGTGGGTGTCGCGTTTTGGCGGCCCGGGGATCGCGGCGAAGACCTTCTTGCGAAAGCCCGTCTGGCGCTCGAGGCCCCGTCCGCGGTCACGTAGCGACGAACTCGGTGAATCGGGCGGACTGGTTCAGCATCGAATGAGCGCGGCTCACCGAGATGTTCGCGCTGGACTAGTTTGCGCCCCCTCGCCCTGGAAACCCGAGGACCTAAGGTCTCCCGGCCTTTAGGGCATTCGGTTCGCCCGGCCGGGTACCAAAGGAACGCGGGACACCGGCACGTACCCGAACAGGGGTGGCGCGTGGGCCCGCGTTCCGTCTTACAGCGGCCTGCGGCTCGGATTCGACCCCGGCAAGCCGGGTAGCCGGGCTGGCGAGCGACTAAGGGAGACGGCGATGGCAGATGTGCATGTGGTGCCGAGCGGCGAGGTCTGGGCGCTCCAGGTCGATGGCGAGAAGCGCGACACCTTCTCCACCCAGAACGAGGCGATTACCAGAGGCCGTCAACTGGCGGAGGAGCAGCAAGGCGAACTCGTCATCCACGGCGAGGACGGAGAGATCCGCGAGAAAGCCAGCCACGGAAACGACCCGCGCGACATCCATGGCTAGCGGACCCGACTAACCGGCTGAGCTATCGGGGCTCGAGGAGACGATAACCCTCTCCTCCAGCGTCGGGTGAAACAGCTCGGCCGACTCGGCCAGCTGCTCCACCAGCTCCTCCACGTCCGCGGTGCGCTCGATCCGGCGCAGGTCGTCCGGGTGCCCGCGCGTGGAGGCGATCTTCGACGAGAACAGCTGACAGCAGTCCTCGTCGGGCAGGATCGAGATGTCGTAGGTGCCGAGCTCGCGTGCGGCGTCCACGATCTCGGACTTGTCGCGGTCGATCAGCGGCCGCAGCAGCGGTAGCTGGGCGGCCTCCTCCACGACCGCCAGGTTGGGCAGCGTCTGCGAGGCCACCTGGCCGAGCGAGTCCCCGGTCACCAGCGCGTCAGCACCCAGCCGCTCGCCGAGGGCGGACGCCACACGCACCATCAGCCGCCGCTGGGACAGCACCTGCAGGCGGCCGGCGCCCGCGGTGGCGAGGCGCTTCTGCGCTTCGCCAAACGTCACGACGTACAGGCGCGAGCCGCCCTGGAAGCGGTCGAGTCGGCCGACGAGCGCGTAGGCCTTGTAGATCGAGTCCGGGCTCGTGAACGGGCGGCCGGAGAAGTGGAGGAAGTCGCAGCGCAGGCCCCGCTTCATCATGCGGTAGGCGGCGACGGGCGAGTCGAGCCCGCCCGAGAGCAGCACCAGCGCCCGCCCGCTCGTGCCGACCGGCAGCCCGCCCGCCCCGCGCAGGCGCTCCACGGACACGAGCAGCTCCTTGTGGTCGACCTCCACGAACAGCTCCAGGTCGGGGTTGGACAGGTCCACGTCGAGCCCGAGCCGTACGCGCACGGCGTCGCCCAGCAGCCGGGCCAGTTCGATCGAGCGCAGGGGGAAGCGCTTGTCGCGTCGGGTGGCGCGCACGGCGAACGTGCGTCCGGGGAGGTCGCCGAGCAGGTCGACCGCGGCGTCAGCGGCGGCGGTGGCGTCGCGCTCGCAGCGCAGCGCGGGCTGCACGACGCTCGCGCCGGGCAGGCGCAGGCAGCGCTCGACCAGGTCGTCCTGGGGCATGTCCCCGGTGACGATGAAGACGCCGCCGCGATGACGCACCTCGATCGGCCCGAGGTCCGCCGTCATGCGCCGCAGGTTGCGCTCGAGCGCTCCCACGAAGCGTGGCCGATTGCGCCCCTTCAGGGCCAACTCGCCGAACTTGACCAGCACACAGCGCCGCGCCGCGTCCATGACCGGACCGAACCTAGCGACGCTAGTCGTCCTCGTACAGCGACTCGCGGGCCAGCTCGGCTCCGCGCGCGCCGAAGAGGCGGACCTCGACGTAGTCGCCGGTGTAGGCGTCGACCGACACGAGCGTGAAGCGGTCGTCCACCAGCTCGCACTGGTCGGTCGTCGTGGGGCCGAGCTCGGTGGTGGCCACGATCCCGTTCGGCACCAGCGCCACCCCCCACACGAGCGTGATGACACCCCGGCGTCCCTCGGTCCCGCGCCACTGTCCGATCTCCTCGTCGGACAGGTCGAGCGTCCAGTCGGGGTTCTGGTCGGCGGTCTCCTCGGTGAAGTCGGCGCTGGCCAGGAAGTCCGCGGCCTGGGCGCCCTCGTGCTCGCGGGTGTACGACACGTAGCCGAACACCTCGCCCCCGCCGGCCGGCACCGTGGCCGGCACGTAGGTGCGCCCGTTCCACGTGCGCTCCGGGAACCAGGCGATGTCCGCCGCCTCCACCTCGATCCCGTCCGGCGCCGCGGAGGCGAACTGCTCGCCGAGCGCCTCGCCCCAGCGCCCGTAGGGCAAGGGCTCCTGCGAGGGCTCGGCCGCGAACATCGGGACTTGGCGGGCAGCGGGCGGCATGGCGGCGGGGAACCTACAGGCTCGTGTCGCGCAGCCGCTGCGCCGCGTCCTCCGGCGCGAGCACGTTCAGGTGGACGCCGGTGCCGATCTCCAGGCCCGCGAGCTGCGCGAGGCGCGGCATCACCTCGATGCGCCAGCAGAAGCGCTCGGCGTCCCGGGGCGCGGTGCGCACCCACATGTTGAGCGGCGGCAGCCCGCCGAGCGCGGCCCCCAGCCGCGTGAGCGACTCGTGCAGCAGGTGGGCGCCCAGCGGGCCGTCGTCGGAGTAGCGCGCGGCCGGGCGGCGCGGCACGATCTGGAAGTGGAACGGCACGCGCGCCCCGAACGGGCAGAGCGCCACGGCCTCGTCGTCGATGGCGAAGACGCGGTCGCGCCGGCGCACCTCCTCCTGGACCACGTCCTCGAGCAGGTTGCGGCCCTGGGTGCGGTCCGAGTAGGCGGTGAAGCGCTCGCGCTCGCGCGCGACCGTCGCCGGCACGAACGGCAGCGCGTAGAGCTGCGCGTGCGTGTGGGGGAGCGAGGCGCCCGCCTCCTTGCCCTCGTTGACGATCACGTGGACGTACGCCGAGTCCGAGTGGACGCGCATCCGCTCGCGCCAGACCGACATGGCGGCCTCGACCTGGCCGGGAGGGACCTCCGCCAGCGAGTGCACCGGGTCGGGCGCGTTCACGATCACCTCGTGGTCGCCGGTGGCCGGCTCGCTCGCGAACAGGTCCGGCTCGCCGCGCCCGCCGGCGAGCGGGTCGACGCCGGGGGGAGACTCTCCGGGCGAGAGCGCGGGATAGAGGTTCGGCACCACCCGCACGCGCCAGCTGCCGTTCTCGCCGGGCAGCCGGAACAACTCGGGCGGCGTGCGGTCCTCGTGGCCGGCGGCGAACGGGTCGCCCTCGGGGTCGATCGCAGTCCGCGGCGGCACGTCCAGGAACGCGCCCGGGCGCGAGCCGCGCTCGCCCGCGACGATCACGCGCAGGCCGGACAGCGGGTCGATGCGCAGCTCCGGGCTCACGCGGCGCTCGCGTCGAGCCGCTTGCCCATGGCCACGTGCTCGATTCCCTCCTCGACGAACTCGGGTCCGCGCTCCTCGTACCCGGCGTCGAGATAGAGCCGGCGCGCGTAGGTCTGCGCGTGCAGCGAGATGGAGTCGGCGCCCTGATCCAGGGCCACGCGGTCGGCCAGCGCCAGCAGCGCGGCGGCGATGCCCTCGCCGCGGCGGTCGGGGTCCACCGCCAGGCGCCCGAGCCGTGCCACGTTGCCTCGGAAGAGCAGCCTGCACGTGCCGATCACGCTCCCCTCCTCGATCGCCACGAGGTGGGTGGACTCGCCGTCCCGGCCGTCGCGGTCGGCGGCGATCGAAACCCCCTGCTCGCCGCTGAACACGCGCTCGCGCAGCTCAAGCGCGGCGGCGATCTCGGGGGCGCTCTGTGCAGGCCTTACGTCCAGAGATCAGCGAGCGTAGCGGTCGATGTCCTCCGCCAGCTGGTCCTCCGACTGGTACCCGCCCGGGTGCGTGAAGGCCAGTTCGCCCTTCGAGTCGTAGAACGCGGTGGTGGGGAACGCCTGGACGCCGTTGAACGCCGCCGCGATCTCCAGCTTGGGATCGCTGAACTGCTTGAAGGGGACCGGGTTGTCGGCCAGGAAGCTGCGCGCGTCCCCGTCGTTGTCGTTCGAGTTGACGCCGACGAAGACCACGTCCTTGCGCTTGGTCGCCTGGTCGCGGAAGTAGGGGAACTCCGTCCGGCAGGGGCCGCACCAGGAGGCCCACTTGTTCACCACGACCGGCGTGCCCTGCTGCTTCTTGACGAACGCCTCGAAGGCGGGCCGGCCGCCGTCGGCGAAGGGGTCCGGGCCGGAGGCCGGCTTCGAGCCGCCATCCGAGTTGCAGGCCGCCAGCAGCAGGCAGACGGCGAGGAAGGCGTACCGGCGCACCGTCCGAAGCTTGGCAGACCCGTTTTGGTCTCCGTGTGCTGTAATAGAGCCACGCCGACGGTCCTCATTCGGACCGGCGCGCCTGATGCTCGCGGGACTCTTTGAGCACCAGGCTTGACGGGCGGGACCCCGCTGACTCCCTAAAACGGCCAGCTCGGTTCCGGCCTCTTTCCCATTACGAGTACGCCGAACGTGGCTGAGACAAGCTCTGCCCTTGCAGACGCGCCCTTCGCGGGCGAAGTTCTCTCGCGCGCCGAGGAATTCGCGCGTGAGAGCTTCGTGCTGCCCGGAGAGGACCCGGCTCAGGCGCTCGCCCCCGGGACCGCGCGGCGGGCCGCGCTGGAGGACGCGATCGCCGAGATGGACGCGGGGCGCGAGGAGCCCTCGGTCGAGTGGCGGCGCGCCTATTCGCTGATGCTGGGCCTGGAGCGGCTGCTCTCGGACGAGGAGCCGCACCTCGCCGACGGGACAACTCTCAACGCCCATCAGGTCGACGCCCTCTCGGGCACGCTGATCGCGCTCACCGCCGAGCTCCAGATCGCGAAGAGCGCGAACGGCAAGCCCGCCCCGCCCGAGGAGCTGCCCAGCGGCGAGCTCGAGATCGAGGGCGACGAGCTTCCCGACGAGGAGCCGCTCGACTGGGATCCGAGAGAGGAGGCCGAGGAGGAGGCCGCCGCCGACGCCGCCGTGGAGGACCCGGGCGCGGCCCGCCGCTTCTGGTTCGAGCACGCGACCGGGGCCGGCAAGACCGTCGCCGCGCTCGGCTTCGTGGAGGCCTCGCGCACCGGCGGCATCCTGATCCTCACCCACCGGCGCAACCTCGTCGATCAGTTCCTCGGCGAGCTGCGGTCGCGTGGATACCGCGACCGCATCTCCGGGCCGCTGCTGAAGAACGGCGGCGGCGAGCCGCCCGCCGGCGGGCCGGTGACGGTGGAGACCTACCAGTGGTTCGTGCGCAACGGCGGCAAGGTCTCGGACGCGTACACGATCGTGATCTGCGACGAGGCGCACACGGCGCTGGGCGAGAAGACCAGCGCCTCGATCCGGCAGTGGCTCGGCCCGGTCTTCATCGGGATGACCGCGACCGGCGCGCTGATCGCTCGCCACGTGACGGACCTGTTCCCCACGCAGACGTCGCGCTTCGACCTCGCTCAGGCGGCCCGCCGCGGCGTGATCGCGCCGCTGCGCTGCGTGCGCATCCCGCCGGGCGTGGGCGTGCGCTCGATCGCCAACGTGCCGTTGAGGCGCGGCGAGGTGGACCAGGACTTCGACCAGGAAGAGCTGGCCGCGCTGCTCGACCAGACGCCGTTCAACACGGCGGTGGCCGACCTCTACAAGACCCGCTTCAAGGACGTGCCGGGGGTCGTCTACTCGGCCGGCGTCAAGCACGCGCACAACGTGGCCAAGGCGTTCCAGGAGGCCGGCATGAAGGCCAAGGCCGTCTCCGGCGAGACGCCCAAGCGCGAGCTCACGCGCATCCTGGCCGGCTACGAGCGCGGCGAGATCGACGTGCTGATCAACGCGCAGCTGCTGGCCGAGGGCTGGAACTCGCCGCGGGCGACGGTGTGCATGCACCTGGCCCCGACGGCCTCCAAGCGGATCTACCAGCAGCGCGTGGGGCGCGTGACGCGGCGGACGCCGGGCAAGGAGGCCGGCATCGTGGTGGACTTCGTGCACCCGGCCACGCCGAACGACGACCCGGTCGTGACGCTGCACTCGCTGCTCGACCGCGACGTCTACCGCGGCGGCGCGATCGTCGTCGGACCGGTGCGCCGCGGCCGCGGCCGGCGGCTGCGGGTGGAGCGACGGGTGGTGCCGGTCACGGCCGACCCGGAGCGGCGCGCGCAGGTGTTCGAGCGCGAGCTGTGGCGGATAGCGGTTGAGCATCTGAGCTGGGGCGAGCAGCAGGCCTGGGCGATGCTCGCCGGCGCGCGCGTGGCGTCGAACAACTGGCGCCGGGCGAAGGCGATGCTGCACTTCGACTCGACCGGCGAGCTGCGGCGCGTCTTCCTCGTCACCTGCCTGCGGCGCAATCGCAACACGCAGCTGCGCCTGCGGGCGCTGAGCGAGATCGGCAGCCTGCGCGACCCCGAGGCGTTCGACGACGCCGTCGAGATCGTCGGCAGCTGGTCGCGCGACGAGCGCCGCGAGGGCGTGAAGGTGCTGCTGCAGGCGCTGACCGAGAAGCAGATCGGGCGCCGCGACCAGGCCGCGCGCTGGCTCTGGCATCTGGCCGAGTACTCGCGTGAGGTGCACGAGGAGTACGCGGTGCAGCGCTGGCCGGAGACCAAGCGGCTGCTCGGGCTGCTGGTCAACTCGGCCGGGGCGGCGCACGCGCGCAACGCACGGCGGCTGGTGCAGGCGGCGCGCAAGCAGGACCGGCGGCTGTCGGCGGCGCTGCTGGCTGCGGCGCTGGCGCACACTCCCGAGGCGCAGCAGGTGCTGGACGGAGCGCGGATGCGGATGGCGCGCAAGCCGAGCGCGCTCGCCCGCGAGCTGCTGAAGAACTTCCCGAAGGGCAAGCGCCGCCGCGGCGGCCGTCGCCGGCGCAAAAAGGGAGGCGGTGGCGAGGCGCAACCGGCCGAGGGCGCCGAGGTGGCGGTCACGCAGGCGGAGGGGCAGGAGACGCCACCGGACGAGGACACGCCGCCGGATCACGACGACACCGACGGCGACGACGACCAGGACGCCCCAGGCGAAGAGCAGGACGCGCCGGGCGAGCCGCACGACGCGCGCGACGCGGCCTGACGCCGGACCTAGCGCTCCAGGTGCACCTCGCCCGCGTCGAGTGTGACGCGGCCGTCACCGGTTTCGACGATCAGGGCGCCGGAATCATCGACTCCGGCCGCGGTCCCCTCTTTGCCGCCGTTCGCCCAGCGCACCGTCCCGCCGAGCAGCACATCGCGGGAGCGCCAGGCGGCCAGGACCTCGGTCGCCGGGCGCGGTAGCCAGTCGCCCAGGGCCGAGACCACGGCGGCGAGGGCGTCCTCGGGCGAAAGCGGGGCGCCCTCGAGGAGCAGCGACGTAGCGCTCAGCTCGGCCGGGAACTCCTCGGTCGCCACGTTCAGCCCGATGCCCAGCACCGCCCAGCCCTCCTGGGGGCGCCCCTCCACGAGGATGCCGGCCACCTTGCGGCCGTCGATCCACACGTCGTTCGGCCATTTGATCCGCGCCTCCACCGGCAGGGCCTCGCACACGGCGACGGCCGCCGCCAGTGGGAGCGTCTCGCTCAGCTCGCGCAGCACCACCGACATCAGCACCGCCGACCGGGGCGGTGCGGTCCAGGCGCGGCCCTGGCGCCCGCGGCCCGCCCGCTGCTCGTCCGCGGTCACCAGCGTCCCGTGCGGCGCGCCCGCCGCGGCGAGCGCCCGGGCCGCGCTCGTTGGTCGAGTCCGTGACCCGGAAGTGGACGCGCGGGCTGCCGATCATCGCGGCCGCAGGCGCACTTCGGCGTCCGGCCGCAGGGACAGCGTCGCGGCGGCGTCGCCGCGGTTGATCGCCACCGCGAGCGTGCGGTAGGCGTCCTCGTACACGATCAGCTCTCCGGGCCGGACGTCCGCGAACGTCTGCGCGTAGGTGGCCAGGTAGCGCTCGCCGGCCACCTCGATCTCCACGGTTTCGCCGAGCGTGATCTCGGTGCCGGCCATGTCGTCGTGATCGACGTTCAGGGCCGCGTTTCCGAACCGGTCGACCACCAGCGCGTGCCCCACCAGCGTGCCGTCCTCGATGCGCGGCCCGGGCAGCTCGACGGTCTGGAGCTCGGCCTCGTCGAGCTGATCGCCGGCGTCGGCCAGCTCTGCCCCGCGCGCCAGCTGGGCGGCGACCGGGGCGAAGATGTCGCGGCCGTGGAAGGTGGCCGAGACCGGCTCGAGGCGATGCTGCGAGCGAGACACGTCCACCGCCAGGTCGATGCCGCCGCAGCGGGGCCAGGCCAGGCTGAGCAGGCCGTTGTCGGGGCCCACGAGGATCCGGCCGTCCATCGTCCGCAGCGCGAGAGCGCGGCGCTCGGTCCCCACCTGCGGGTCCACGACGGCCACGTGCACCCCGACCGGCATGTAGGGCAGCGTGTTGCGCAGCACCAGCGCGCCCTGGCGCACCGCGTAGCGCTCAACGCCGTGGGTGATGTCCACCACCTGCGCTTCGGGGTGGATGGTGCGGATCACCCCGTGGCAGACGCCCACGAAGTCGTCGTCGCGGCCGTAGTCGGTGAGCAGCGTGACGATCATGGCGTGCCAACTCTGCGTCCGGTGGCGTCCGCGGTCAGGGCGTCGACCAGGCCGTCGATGTCATGGCGCTCGGCCTCCACGTCGGGCTCGAGGCCGTGCTCGCGCAGCGTCGCGCTGGTGATCGGTCCGATCGAGGCGACCCGGGCGCCATCGGGCACCACGGCCCCGCTCGAGAGGAAGAACCGAACGGTGGAGGAGGAGGTGAAGGTCACGTAGGTGGCCGTCTTCAACGCCTCCGTGTCGGCGAGCGGCTCCGCGACGGTGCGATACAGGGCCAGTACCTCGACCAGCGCACCCCACTCGCGCAGCCCGTCCGGCAGCACGTCGCGAGCTTCTTCCGCGCGCGCGACAAGCACGCGCCTGCCCTCGAGTGGCTCGTCGGCCAGCGCCTCCAGCAGCCCCTCGGCCACGAAGCGCTCCGGCACGACGTCCGCCACGATGCCGCGCTCGCGCAGCGCCGCCGCGGTGCCCGGACCGATCGCTGCGATTCGCGTGCCCGCCAGCGCGCGAGCGTCGCCGGGCAGCGCGTCCAGGTAGAGCCGAACCCCGTTGGGGCTCGTCAGGCAGAGCAGGTCCGGGGGCTCGGGCAGCTCGACGGGCAGGGGCTCGATCCGGATCGCGGGCGCCTCGACGACCTCCGCGCCCAGCTCTCGCAGGCGCGTCGCCAGCTCGCTCGCCTGGGCCCGCGCGCGCGTGACCGCGACCACCTCGCCGTGCAGCGGGCGGGTTTCGAGCCACGCGAGCGTCTCGGCCAGCTCCGCCACCGGCCCGACCACCGTGATCGCCGGCGGCCGCACCTCGGCCTGGGCCACCCGCTCGGCGATGTCGGCCAGCGTCCCGCTCACGGTGCGCTGTCCGTCGAGCGTCCCGCGCGCGACCACGGCCGCGGGCTCGGAGCCAGAGCGTCCCGCGTCCACGAGCCGCTGCGCTATCGACCCGAGGTTCTTGACGCCCATGTAGAACACCAGCGTCCCCGGGAAGCGGGCCAGCGCCTCCCAGTCGAGCGCCGAGCCGTCCTTGGACGGATCCTCGTGCCCTGTGACGAAGGCGACGGCCGAAGCGGCGTCGCGGTGCGTCACCGGGATGCCCGCGTAGGCCGGCGCGGCCACGCCCGCGGTCACGCCCGGGACGACCTCGAACGGCACTCCCGCCGCGGCCAGCGCCTCGGCCTCCTCGCCGCCGCGCCCGAACACGAACGGGTCGCCGCCCTTGAGCCGGACGACGCGCCGCCCCGCGCGTCCCAGCTCGACCAGCAGCTCGTTGATCTCCTCCTGCGAGACGGCCGGCCGCCCGGGCTCCTTGCCCACATAGCGCAGCTCCGCATCCGGTCGCGCTCCCTCCAGCGCCCCCGGCGGGATCAGCCGGTCGTAGAGCACCGCGTCGGCCGTCGAGATCAGCTCCAGCGAGCGCTGGGTCATCAGCCCGGGATCGCCGGGACCGGCGCCGACCAGGTACACGATCCCGCGCTCCACCCCGGAAACGCTACTTGCGGTCGATAATGGGCCCCCGTGCGGGCTCCGTGGGTTCACTCATGACGGATGGAGCTTCCGCCGCGGGAGCGGCGGCCAGCCGCGCCAGCGCGGGCCGCGACATCGCCGGGCAGGTCGTGCTGCGCGCGCTCAACCTCGCGCTCGGCGTGGGCGTCACGCTGCTGCTCGTCCGCGTGCTCGGCACGGACGGGTTCGGCCGCTGGTCGGTGCTGCTGGCAGTGATCGGCTTCGTCTCCTACTTCGGCAGCCTGGGCCTCGCCCAGGTGGCGGTCGAGCGCGCCGCCGCCGACCCGGAGCGCGCGCCGCAGTGGTTCGGCGCGCTGGTGACGCTGCGCCTTGCCCTGATCGGGCCGGTCACCTTGCTGTCGCTGGGCGTGTGCCTGCTGCTCGCCGACGACGCCGCCATGCGGGTGGCCGCCGTGCTGGTCTGCGCGACGCTGCCGCTGGCCGTGCTGAGCGCGCTCAGCGTCGTCTTCCAGCTCCAGGTCCGCAACGTGGTGGTCACCGCGATCGAGGTGGGCAACGGGATCCTCTGGGCCGCGGCCGTGGTCCTGGTGTCCGTGCTCGACGGCGGCCTGGTCGCGATCGCGGCGGCCTTCCTGGGAGTGGCGACGCTCACCAACACCGCCTACGTCGTGCTCGCGCTGCGTGCCTCGCCGGTCCACTTCCGGCGCTCGCGCCCGCTCTGGCCCGACCTGCTGCGGCAGGGTCTCCCGGTGGGGATCGGGGGGCTGCTGACGCTCGGCTACGGCTATGTGGACCAGGTGATCGTGTTCGAGATCGCCGGCGTGCGCGACGCCGGCCTGTACGGCGCCGTCTACCGAATCTACGAGCGCGTCCAGTTCCTCCCCGCGGCGATCATGACGACGCTGTTCCCGCTGTTCGTGACCGCGCGCGACCACGACCCCGAGCGCGTGCGGCGGCTCTTCCACACCGCCGTGGACTACCTGCTGCTGACCTCGCTGCCTGCGCTCGCGATCACGCTGGCCGGCCCCGAGGAGATCACGCGCCTGCTGTTCGGGGCCGACTTCGCCGACGCCGCGCCGGCGCTGCCGCTGCTGATGGCCACCTTCGTCGTCGTCTCGCTCGGCTACCTCACCGGGTACCTGATCGTCGCCTACAACCTGCAGCGCAGGTTCGTGCTGATCGCGATCGGCGCGCTCGTCTTCAACGTCGGCACGAACCTCGCGCTCGTGCCCAGCTACGGGTTCATGGCGGCGGCCTGGCTCACGCTGGCGACCGAGGTCCTCGTGATGTCGCTGTCCATGTGGATCGTGTGCTCGCGGATGGGCATCGTCCCGGCGGGCGAGGGGCTCGGCCGGATCGTTGCCGCCGCGACCGTCACCGGCCTGGCCGCCTGGGGCCTGAGGGAAGCGGGGTTGCCGACGGTCGCATGGGTGGCCGCGGCCGCCGCCCTGTACGCCGTGCTCGTGATCGCCCTCGGGAGCGTCAGGCTCGAGGAGCTGCGTGCCCTGGTGCGCCGGGAGGACGCGTGAGCGACCGCCTGCACGTCGCGGTCGACGCCAACGTGCTCGAGGCGTCCTGGGGCGGCATCCCCAAGCAGGTCCATCGCGTCGTATCCGAGCTGGTCGAGGGCGGCGATCGCGTGGATCTGCTCGTGAACCTGCGCCGGTGGGAGTCGCCCATCCCGGGCGCGCGGGCCGTGCCGCTGCGGCTGCGCGGCCGCGGGCCCTGGCGCGACCTGGCCGTGCCGCTGTGGGCGCTCCACCATCGGCCCGACGTGCTCTGGTCGCCGGAGACGATCCTGCCGCGCCGGATTGGAGTGCCGACCGTCGTGACCGTCCACGATCTCGCGCCGGTGATCTTCCCCGGCAGCAAGCCGCCCGAGGTCGAGCGCCGCTTCCATGGCGCGATCCCGCGCTCGGTGCGCGCCGCCACTCGCGTGATCTGCGTCTCCCAGGCGACCGCCGCCGAGGTGAGGAGCCGCTGGGGCGTCCAGCGCATCGACGTGATCGGCAACGGCGTGGACGATCTCTTCAAGCCCGGCGACGCCGACGCCGAGCGGCGCTGGGCGAGCGCGACGTTCGGGCTCGAGCGGCCGTTCGTGCTGCACGTCGGCTCGCTCGAGCCGCGCAAGGGGCTCGACGTGCTGATCGCCGCCGCGTCCCGCGACCCCGGCTGGCAGCTCGTGCTGGCGGGGGAGCCCGCCCATCAGGGCGAGGAGATCCTCGCGTCAGCCCGGGCGGCCGGCGCCGTCTGGCTCCGCGGCGTGGAGGACGCGGCGCTGGCGCGCCTGTACCGCGCCGCCGAGGTCGTGGCCGTGCCGTCCCTGTACGAGGGCTTTGGGATCGTCGCCCTGGAGGCGATGGCGAGCGGCACGCCGGTGGCGGTGTCGGCCGACGCGGGTGCACTCGGCGAGCTGGTCGGCGACGCTGCCGTGACCGTGCCAAAGCGCAGCGGCGAGGCGTGGGCCGCGGCGATCGCCGCGGCCCAGGAGCGCCGAGCAGAGCTGGTGCGCGGCCGGGATCGGCCGCGCCGCCGAGCATCGCTGGCCACAGGTGGCGGCCGCCGTGCGCGGCGTGCTGGTGGCAGCCGCGGAGCGCTAGCGCAGCCAGGACAGGCGCGTGCGCTGCCGCCCGCGCGGCGGCGGGGTGTGCGGTGAGACGGGAGCCGGGCGGACCGGGGCGGTCGGCTCCTCCGCCGCGGAGGGCTGCTCGTACTGCTTGGCTTCCGGCTGCCAGATCTCGCCGTATCCGTAGCCGTAGACGTCACGGGAGGTGTGCCCGGTGACGACCAGGCCGATCGGCACGGCCGCGTGCCCGTCCAGTACGAGCCGGGCGCGGCGGGCGTGGTCACGCGTCGTCACACCCTGGCGGGCGACCACAACGCTCGCGTCGACCGCCGGCTTGTTGAGCAGGATCTGAGCGTCGGCCACCGGCAGCAACGGGGCGGAGTCGATCACCAGGGTCTTCTTGCCGTCCTGGAGCAGGCTGCGCAGCATCACGTCCAGCGCCGGCGCCTCGAGCAGCTCGGCCGGGTTGGGCGGCAGCACGCCCGCCGCCAGCACCTCGAGATCGGGCAGCTCCCTCAGGGGGCGCTGCAGCAGGTCGTTCGGCTCGCTGCCGAGCAGCGCGTTGGTCACGCCGCCGTGATCGGCCATCGAGAAGGTGCGCGCCAGGCTCGGATGGCGCAGGTCGAGCTCCACCAGGATCACAGGGCGTCCGCTGAGCGCGATCGCCTGCGCAAGGCCGATCGCCACGCTCGACTTGCCCTCGCCCCGAACCGCGCTCGTGACCATGACGGTCCGGACGGGCCGCGTGACCCGCGCGAAGTCCACGGCGGTTCTGAGAATCCGGAACGGCTCGAGGTCGGCCCGCAGGCCCTGGCGGCGGAAGGTCTTCTGGGGGACGACGGCCAGCGCGCGCAGCCGGTATTCGCGCTCGAAGCTGGCCACGTCGGTGATGCGCTTGTCCATCGACTCGACGACCAGCGCGCCCACCAGTCCGAGCGCGAGCCCGGCGATCCCGGCCAGGGCGAGCACCTCTGCCAGCCCCAGGCTGGAGGGGTTGGTGGGCACGGCGGCCTTGGCGATCACGCGGGCGTCGCCGTTGGCCAGCGCGTGCGACGACGCGAGGCGCTGGAGGGCGTCGCGCAGGTCCTGGCGCTCGGGGGCGTCCACCGGCAGCGCGTCGAGCTGCTGCTGCAGGTCGCGCTGCGCGGCCTCGATGCTGTCGCGGTCGCCGCGCGCGCGGAAGGCCACGAACTCGCTGGCGAAGGCGTTGGCGATCGCCGCCGCCTGGCGCGGGTCGTCGTCCGTCGCAGTGATCTGCAGGACGTTCGCGTTCTGCTCCGCCTCGACCTGCACCTTGTCCTGCAGGTCGCCGACCGGGGTCGAGAGGTGGAGGTCCCGCTTGACGTTCGCCGCGACCGCCTCTGAGCCGGCGAGCAGAACGTTCGTCGCCGCCTCGCGCTGCGGATCGTCGGCCGCGCGCTGGAGCTGCAGCGCCGCGTCGGACAGCGTCGAGCTGTCGAACAGCACGCGCGTGCTGCTCTCGTAGGCGTCCTTGGAGTCGACGCCCTTGATCACGACGCCGGCGAACAGGCACAGGGCCACCGCCGCGACGACCACCAGCCAGCGCCGGCGCAGCACGCCCAGCGCGTAGCCGACCGAGTCGCGCTCGCGCTCGGGCTCGAAGCGCAGGTCCGGGGTCGCGCTCACCTGGCCGCACCCTCCGATGCGTGCTCGAGCAGGACGTCGGTCATCTCGGCGCGGAAGCGCGCCTGACCGAAGCGCCGGGCGTTGGCCCTCAACCGGTATTCGTCGAAGCGCATGCTTTCAGCCTGAAGGATGGCGGAAGCGACCGATGTGACCGTCTGTTCTGCATGAAACACACCGGTCTCGTTCTCCACGACGGTATCGCGCACGCCCCCGGCGCCGTAGGCGATCACGGGGACTCCGGCGGCCTGGGCCTCCACCGGAACGATGCCGAAGTCCTCCTCGCCCGGGAACAGCAGCCCGCGCGCGCCGGACAGCAGAGCGTCGACCTCGGCGTCGTCGGCGTAGCCGAGGAACTCGGCGCCCGGCCCTGCCGCGGCGCGGGCGGCCTCCAGGCCGCGCCCTTCCCCGACGACCTTCACGCGCCGGCCCAGCGTGGCGCAGGCGCCCACGGCCAGCTCGACCTTCTTGTAAGGCACCACGCGTCCCAGCACCAGGTAGTAGTCGTCTTCCCGGCGCGGGCGGTAGAGGTGGCGCTCCACATCTACAGGCGGATGTACTACGACCGCGTCGCGGCGGTAGTGCTTGCGGATCCGCGCCGCCACGTGGGTCGAGTTGGCCACGAAGACGTCCGGCCGGCTCGCCCCGGCCAGGTCGTCGCGTCGCAGCCGGCCCATCAGCATGCGGGCCGCGATGGACGTGCCGGCTCCCAGCTCCCCGGCCAGGTGGCGCGGCTCCCAGGCATGGCGCATGGGCGTGTGGCAGTAACAGACGTGCAGCGTCTCGGTGCCCGTCAGCACGTTCTTGGCGCAGGAGTGGCTGGAGGAGACGACCAGGTCGAACTCGGACAGGTCGAACGACTCGAACGCGAGGTTCATCAGCGGCAGCAGCTTCGGGTAGTGCCGCCGGGCCGCCGGCAGGCGGTCGAGGAACGAGGTGTGCACCACGTGGTCGCGCAGGGTGGGCCAGCGCGCCGGGTCGTACACGGACGTGAACAGCTCGGCCTCCGGGAGCAGCTCCAGCAGCTCCAACACGACCTTCTCCGAACCGCCAGGGATCGTCAGCCAGTCGTGCACGATGGCCGACCGGCGGAAGCTGCCGCGCAGGCCCGCGTCAGGCGTCATCGCCGGTCCGCAGCACAGCCGGGACCGTCAGGAAAGCGATCTTGAGGTCAAGCGAGAGCGACCAGTTCCGGATGTAGTAGTTGTCCATGTCGACGCGCTCGACGAGCGACGTCTGGCCGCGCAATCCGGAGACCTGGGCCCAGCCGGTGATGCCGGACTTGACGCGATGGCGGTCGGTGTAGCGCGCCAGCTCGGCGCCGAAGGCGATCGCGAACTCCGGGCGCTCGGGGCGCGGGCCGACCAGGCTCATCTCGCCGTGGAGGACGTTGATCAGCTGCGGCAGCTCGTCGAGCCCGCTGCGGCGCAGGAAGCGCCCGATCGGCGTGCGCCGGTCGGGGCCCTCGACCCCGCCGGGCGCGAAGCCCGGGGGCGGCACGAACTCCACATCCTCCGACGGGATCAGCATCGAGCGGAACTTGAGCATCTCGAAGATCTGTCCGTCCTGGCCGATGCGGCGCTGGCGGAACAGGACCGGCCCGGGCGAGCTCAGCTTCACCGCGATCGCGAGCGCCGCCATCAGCGGCGAGAGCGCGATCAGGCCGAGCAGGGCGACCGGCTTGTCCAGCGCGTACTTGATCCTGAACTGCCAGCCCTTGGGATCGAGCGGCCGGATGCCGAGCACCGGCATGCTGCCGACCCAGTCGAGCGCCACGCGGTCGTTCATCGACTCGAACAGGCGCGGCACCAGCGAGACCTCGAGGCCCAGCTGCTCGCAGCGCTGAGCCAGCGTCAGCAGGCTCTGGTCGGACTCGGAGGTGAAGGCGAAGATGACGTGTTGCGCGGCGTAGGCCGCGGCGATCTCGGCGAGGTCCGCGGGCGAGCCGAGCACCGGGAGCATCCGGTGCGGTCCGTGCCCATTGCCGTTGCAGGCTCCCGTTCCCGTTCCCGGGCGGGTTCTCGTCGAGGAAGCCGACCGGGTGCAGGCCGTACTCGGGCTGAGCGGCGAGCCGCTGGGCGATTGTCGCGCCGACCACGCCCGCGCCCACGATCAGCGTCGGCTTGCCGGCCAGGCCCTTGATGCGCGCCTGGCGGCGTGCCAGGGCGAGCCCGCAGCGCGCGCCCGTCAGCAGCAGCACCGTCAGGATCCAGATCCACCCGATCAGCGGGGCCACGTTGGACCCGCCGAAGACGAGCACGTCCCAGGTCAGCACGGCCATCGCGGAGACCGAGATCGCGCCCAGCATCGGCGACAGGGCCCGCAGGGCGATCCGGACGCGGCGCCGGTAGACCCCGCGCACGTGCAGCATCGCCGGCACGGCCACCGGCAGCGCGAACAGCGACAGGTACTCCGCGTTCGAAACCCCCGGCGTGTCGGTCGCTCCGATCGCGATCAGAACCGCCGTCAGCGCAGCCAGCGCGTCCGCGAAGACGAGCAGGGACGTCCAGCCCTCTCGCTCAAGGGCGTAGTTCCACGCCGAGCCGCGGGACGGCGCCGGGTGCATGATCGGCGGCGGGGCGGAGGCGTGCGGATCGATACGAGAGACCGCACTCATGCGAGTTCAGGGCCAGCATCTCACGACTTTGGCCAGAGTGGGGGAGATTTTTCCGGTTGATCGGTCTTACCGACTTACACTCGGGTCAGATGTCCGCAATTAGCATGCGCGCGCCGGGGGTTCCCCGGGCTGCGGTGGCGTCCGCAGCCGTCGGTTTGGCCCTCGTGGGAGCGGCCGCGCTGCGCTACGGGCCGGCTGCGCTGGCCCTGCCGCTGTCGGCGGCGGCAGCGGTCGCGCTCGTCCAGAGGGCGCGCCTCGCGGTCGGCCTCGTCGTGGGCGTGATGGTGCTCTGCGAGGGCGGCAGCGACGACTTCCTGGGCTTCCCGGGGATGTACGACCCGCTCCCGTTCGGACCCACGCCGGCGGAGTGCCTGCTGATGGTGGCGGTTCTGGCTGTGCTGGTCGACCGGCTCAGCACCGACCGCCCCCTGCGGCTCCCCGGTCCTCTGACGGTGCCGCTCGCGCTTGTGGTCCTCGCCGCGGCGGCGGGAGCCGTGACCGGACACTTCGCGGGCGTCGGGACCCAGGACCTGCTCTTCGCGGCCCGGCAGCTCGGCTGGCTGGTGCTGGTGCCGCTCTTGGTGGTGAACGTGGTCGAGACCAAGCGCGAGATACGCGGCGCGCTCGCCTTCGCGGCCGGCCTCGCGTTGGTCAAGGCCACTGTGGGCGTTGTCGGCGTCGCCGCCGGGGTCGGCGTGGTGGTCGAGGGCTCGACGATCACCTACTACGAGCCGACCGCCAACTGGCTCGTGCTGCTGGTGATCCTGGGTGTGGCCGCCGCCCTGCTCCTGCGCGCACGGCCCCCGGGCTGGCTGCTGGTGGTCTCGCCCCTGCTGGTGCTCTCGCTGGCGCTCTCGTTGCGGCGCTCGTTCTGGATCGCCGGAGGCCTGGCGATCCTGCTGGTCATCCTGCTCAGCTCGAGGACGCCCGGACGCCGGATCGCCGTCGTCGTCGGCCTGCTGCTCGCCGCAGCGATCTGGACGCTGTCCGTGCAGCCGCTGCAGGCGGATGCCCCGATCGTCAAGCGGGCGCGCTCGCTCGAGCCGTCCAAGGTCGAGGAGAACGCCCAGGACCGCTACCGCATCGACGAGCTCAGGAACGTGACCGCCGAGATCCGCCGGCAGCCGGTCACCGGGCTGGGCCTGGGCGGCCAGTGGACCGCCACTCATCCGCTCGGCGTGGAGCACGAGAACGGGCGCAGCTACACCCACGTCGTCGCGTTGTGGTGGTGGATGAAGCTCGGCATCCTGGGCGTGCTGGCCTACCTGGCGGTGATGGCGAGCTTCCTGGCCATGAGCTGGCAGGTGTGGCGGCGTAGCTCAGATCCGCTCTTCTCCGCGGTCGGCTTGGCGGTGCTGTGCGGCGTGCTGGCGCTCGCCGTCGTGGAGACGGTGGGGTCGTTCACCGGCGTGGATCCGCGCTTCACCGCGCTCGTGGGGGCCGTCGGCGGCCTGCTCGCGGCGATGCGCCGGCTGGCCCTGCGTCCGGCCTAGGCGTCTCCGCGCAGCAGCGCCTCGGCGCGCGCCCCGACGACCTCCGGGTCGTGCCGGGCCGCCGCCAGCTCCCGGGCCGCGCGGCCCTCCGCACGGGCGCGCTGCGGATCGGCCCGGTAGCCGGCCAGCAGCGCGCAGACGGCCGCGGCGTCGTGGTCGGGCGCGGCGATCGCGCCGGTGCCGGGCTGGATCAGCCCGGTCGCGCCCTCGGCCGCGGTCGCGACGACCGGCCGCTCGACCAGCATCCCCATCGAGATCGCGAGCGGCTCGCCCTCCGTGGGGGAGGGGCAGAAGACGACCACGTCGCAGGCGGACAGCAGCTCGGCGGGCTCGGTGCCGGTGGTGGGGAGGAAGTGGGCTGCCTGCGCGAGCGGAGCGGCGAGCGCGCGCAGCTCGGACTCGGTCTCTCCCTCGCCGAGCATGAGCAGGTGCACCGGCGGCCCGGGCTCGCTGGCCAGCCGCACCGCGGCCTCGATCGCCACGTCGTTGCGCTTCTTCGCGTTGAAGCGGGTCAGGCAGCCGATCAGGAACGCGTTGTCGGGAACGCCCAGCTCGCGCCGGTGGGCGGCGGCGGCCTCGGGCTGCGCCCGGAAGCGCGCGGGGTCGATCGCGTTGGAGACGACGCCGACGCGCTCGGCCGGGATCCCGGCCTCGATCAGCGACTGCCGGGTGCCCTCGGAGATCGCCAGCACCACCGCCACCTCGCGCGCGGCGCGCTCGTAGAGCTGCCCCGGCACCCCGCCGCGCAGCGGCGGCGGCACCGGGCCCCACTCGGCCCAGGCGACCCGCCGGCGCAGCTCGGGGGGCAGGCGCGGCGCGAGCAGCTGCTCCTTCTTGAAGTGCAGCAGCAGCACGTCGAAGGGGGCCTCGCGCTCGAGCTCGCGCCGGAGCCGGCGCAGCACCATCGGCCAGCTGACCGACAGCCGCGGCCAGGTGCGCGACCCGAGCTTCGGCCCCAGCTCCACGTGGCGAGCCGCGACGCGGGTGCCCGCTGCCGTGTCCGGGTGGCTGGTCAGCAGCACCGCCTCGTGGCCGCGTGCGGCCACCGCGTCGAGCAGGCGCACGGCGGCGTACTCGGCTCCGCCCCGGGTGGCGGAGGTCATCACCGAGACGATCTTCATTCGGCCAGCCGGCGCGCCAGCGCCTCGATCGAGTAGTCGCTCTCCGCGAGCGCGCGCCCGGAGGCGGCAACCGCGGCGCTTCGAGACGGGTCGAGCGCCTCGAGCACCGCGCGGGCGAAGCCCTCGGCGCCGGCGCCCTCGAGGTAGTGGCGCCCGCTCTCGGCGTCCACGCCGGCGGCGCCGCGCGGCGTGGCGACCACCGGCAGCCCGTGGGCCAGAGCCTCGATGAACTTGACCGGCGCGCCGCCTCCGCTGAGCAGCGGCACCAGGGCGCAGGCGGCCCGCGCGTAGAGCGGGTCGAGCCGTTCCACGAACCCGAGCACCTCCACGCGGGAATCGATCCCGGGCTGCGCCTCGTACCCGCGGCCGGCCACGGTGAGCCGCACCTGCGGCTGTGCCGCCCACACTTGGGGCATGACCTCCTCGACGAGGAAGTCGAGCCCCTCCCGGTTGGGCGCATAGGCGAAGTTGCCGACCAGCAGCGCCTCCGGTGGGTCGGCGGGCGCCCGCCGCGGGTCGGTCGCGGCCACGTCGACCACGTTCGGCACGTAGCGCAGGGTGGCGTCCGGCGCCAGCTCGCGCGCTCCGTCGACGTCGGCTCGGCTCGGCAGCCAGGCCTCGGCGGCCGCGCCCAGCAGGCGCCGTTCGAACGCCTGGAGGCGCCGGCGCGATCCCCAGTCGGGGTCGCGGCCGGGGCGGAAGGCCGACTCGAGGTTGTTGGCGCTGTAGATCACCGGGCGCCGCCGCGCCAGCCGCCGCAGCGCCACGGCCGCCATCGCGTCCTCCGCGATCACACGGCCGCGCCCCGGCTCGCCCGCCAGCGCCTCGGCCGCGGCCGTCAGGTCCGGCGACACGCCACGGGCCACGGCCCGCGGCGCCCCGGTGGCTCGTGCCCGCGCCCAGGCCAGAGCGCGCCGCGGTCCCCGGGAGCTCGAGACGGCGTGCAGCCGCAGGCCCTCGACCCCCTCGTAGGCGGGGTCGGGGGCGGCCGCGCCGAAGCCGGTGTGGAGCAGGTCGACCGGTCCGTCGACCGCCAACGCGCGCACGATCCCGTAGGTGCGGAGGGCGCGCCCGCTACCGCGCACGGGCATGTATGAAGAGACGACAAGCGTGGTCACGTCGGCGGAGAGCCTAGGCGGTCGTCGCCGCGCGCTGGCGCGAGCAGGCCGTGGCGGACTATCGTCGCGAGATCTTCGACGCGTCCACCGACACGCGGCGCAGTGCGCGCTTGATCTTCTCCGAGGAGCTGCGGCGCGGCAGGGTGGGCGAGGCCGACCTCGACCGCCCCGAGGTGGCTCGCGCCGTGGCCCCCCGCCCGGTCCCGCCCGCGCCGATACGCAGCCTCCAGCGCCTGGCGATGAAGGGCGGGCAGTTCGACTTCGAGACGCGCAACCTCGGCCCGTTCGTCGCCGCCCGCCGGGCGGTTCTCGGCGCGGCGGCTGCCGGCCCGCCGCGCTTCCTCGTGCGCGTGGACGAGTTCCCGCTCGCGGGCGCCTACGACGAGGACGAGCGGCGCGACGCCGACTTCGCCCGCTTCCACGCGATCCTCACCGAGGCCGGGGTGCCCTATCTGATCGCCGCCAGCCCCGGGGTCGCGCGCGACTACCTCGACCCCACGGTCAGCGTCGGCCGCCGGCTCTCGGATCGCGAGCTGGCGACCCTCGCCCGGTTGAGGAGCGACGGAGTGGCCTTCGCGCTCCACGGCCTCGACCACCGCACCCGCGACGCTCGCCCCCGGCGCCACTCCGAGCTGGTCGGGCTCGGCACCGGCGAGCTGGGCGAGCTGCTCGACCTCGCGGCCGCGCGGCTCGGCGAGGCCGGGATCCGGCCGCGCGTGTTCGCTCCCCCGTTCAACCGCTTCGAGCCCGGGCAGTACGAGGTGCTCGCGGGGCGCTACGACGTCATCTGCGGCGGCCCCGAGAGCGTGCCGCTGTTCGGGTTCCACCGGACCCCGCTGTGGCGCGGCCCCGCCATCTACATGCCGGCCTACGCGCCGTTCTACGGGAAGTCGAGGGCCGTCGCTGCCGCGGCGGAGCGTGCCATCCGGGCGCGGGTCGCCCTCTGGATCCCGGTGGTGCTGCACTGGTCGTGGGAGATCGGGGGAGACTGGTCGGACCTGAAGCGGCTGGCCCGGATGCTCGCCGGCTATGCGCGGCCCTGGGACGAGCTCTAGGCCCGCGCGAACAAGCCGTCCAGCTCCATCAGCAGCCCGTCGTCGTCGAGCAGGATCGGCTCGATGCTGACCGGCTTGAAGCCGCGCTGCTCGAGCAGCGGCAGCATCTCGGCCAGGCTCGGCTGGCCCTCGTAGAGCGGCGTGACGCTCAGCTCCAGCTCGAGCGCCTCGAAGCGTGCCAGCGCATCGCCGGCGCCGTCGAGCACATGGCGCTCGTAGCCCTGGATGTCGAGCTTGAGGTAGGCCCGCTCCTGTGGCCGCAGCAGCTCCGCGACCAGTCCGTCGAGCCGCCTCGCGACCACGGTCCGGCTCTCCTTCGGCGACCAGCCCGCCTTGTCCGCGAAGCGCTCGTTGCGGGGCAGCACGGAGCTGCTGCGCGAGTCCTCCGTCACGTTCAACGTGATCTCGCCGTCCACGTCGGACGCCGCCACGCGGACCGCCTCCCAGGCGTCGTCGGCCGCCGCGCGACGCTCCAGCTCGGCGTAGGCCTCGGCCACCGGCTCGAGCGACACCAGCCGGCCGGCGAAGCCCAGCTCGCGCAGCATCTCCCCGTACTGACCGGCGTTGGCGCCCACGTCGAGCACCACGTCCACCTTCCCCAGCAGCTCCTCGCGGGCGGCCGCCAGCGAGCGCAGCGGCGTGTACTGGCGCACCTCGTAGCCCATCCGGCGGGCCACGCGGTTGAAGCGGTCACGCAGGGCCAAGGTCGGAAAGATAGGAGCTGATCTCCTCCAGGCGGGCGTCCCAGGAGTTCCCGCGCACCGCGAGCGACCGCGCCCGGCGGGCCTCCGGGCCGTCCTCGGCCAGCGCGCGCTCCACCGCCGCGACGGTGGCCGCCGCATCGGAGGCCACGATCACGCCGGGCGTGGCGTCCAGGGCCGGCAGCGCGGTGGTCACCACCGGCAGGCCGGCGGCGAGGTACTCGTAGACCTTCATCGGGAACACGGAGCGCGTCAGCTCGTTGATCGCGTAGGGCACGAGCGCCGCGTCGGCGCCGCGCAGGACCTCGGGAAGGCTCGCGTAGGGCCGCGCACCGAGGAGGTGCACGTTGGGCAGGCGCTCGAGCGCCGAGATGTCGGTGCGCGGATCCCCCGCCCCGATCGGGCCGACCAGAGCGATCGCCCAGCCCGGGCGCGCCCTGGCCACCCCCTCGAGCAGCTCCAGGTCGAGCTTGGTCGCCACCACGGCGCCGGTGAACACGATCCGCGGCCGCGGCAGCGCCGCCAGCGCGGCGTCGGTCGGCCCATCCTCCAGCGCCGTGGCGAAGCGATCGGTGTCGGCGACGTTGGGGGCGTAGAAGACGCGCCGGTTCAGGGTGCGCATGCGCTCGGCCAGGGCCGGCGCCGAGGCGAGCACCAGGTCGGCGCGGGCGGCGAAGTGCGCCTCCGCGTCGCGAAAGGCGGCGGCCGCCACGCCCTTCTGGGCGGCGATGTCGTCGACGCAGTGGTAGACGATCGCCGACGGCTGCAGCGTCTCGACCAGCCAGTCCGCCTGGGGCACGTAGCTCCACAGCACCGGGTGCTCCAGCCCGAGCGACCGGGCTGCCCGCCCCACCTGGGCGCGCAGCAGCCGCCGGTTGAGGGCGCGGATGCGCGGGCGCCCGTGGATGGGGATCACCAGCGGCGACTGCACGTGCAGCCCGTCGACCGCGCGCGGCCCGGCCGCCGCCCGCTGGACGCGGCGCGCCATCCGGCGCAGGTCGCGCCCGGCCAGCCGCGGCTGGCGCAGCCCCAGCGACTCCAGGAACAGCACCCTGTTGTGCCGGCCCAGGCGGGCCATCAGGTGCTGCTGGTTGGTCCACAGCTCGGCGTCCCACTCGCCGAAGCCGAGGCAGACGATGTCCCTGCCCTCGAGCACCGGCTCAGCGCGTGGCCGCCCGCACCAGGCGCTCCGCCTCGGCCGGATCGGTGTCGGGGTCGAGCGCGCCGAACGGCGCGCGCAGCTCGGGTGGGAGCAGGCGCGCCAGCCGCCGCTCGCGCGGGCCGCACGGGACGAAGGCGTCCACCCCGCGCAGCTGCGCCTCCGCGTCGAGCGCGCGGATCAGCCGCAGCGGCGTCAACCGCGCCAGCGGGCGCACGTGGAGGTCGCCGTTGACCGCGGCGGGGGCGTCGGTCACCAGCGCCACGTCCGCCCCTGCGGCGCGTGCGGCGCGCAGCCAACCCGCGGCGCGAGCGGCGCCCTCGGCGCCGGAGGCGATCGCCAGCAGCCGCACGGGCCCGCGCCGCACGCGCTCCTGGCTGTAGTGGCTCGGCGCCGCCCCGTCGTCGCTGCCGCCCCGGGCCAGCACCCAGACGAGGGCATCGGCCCAGCAGTCGAGCGAGATCTTGGCGAGGCCGCGCCAGCCGTCGCGCCAGCCGCCGTCCACCACCAGCCGGTAGCCGAGCTTGGCGAACGGCCGCACGACGATGCCGCGGGCCCTGGCCCCGGCGGAGACCGGCCCGCGCAGCTGCTCGGCCTCCAGGCGCGCGTAGGCCAGGGCGTCGCGGATCGCCTCCCACAGGCTGTCCGCCAGCACGTGCTCGAGGTCGCCCTCGAACGCCCAGGTGCGCCCGAACGCCCACAGGCCCTCGTGCACCGCGAGCCGCTCGTCGTGGCGATAGGCACCGCGCCGGAACAGGCGCAGCCGGTACTTGGGGTACTTGGCCGAGGGGCCCAGCCTCCCGCCGACGAACAGGTCGCGGCAGGGCACGGCGCAGATGTCGATCCCGTCAGGTCCCTCAGCGAGGAACGCCTCGATCTCAGACCGCAGCTGCGGGGTCACCCGCTCGTCAGCGTCGACCTCGAGGATCCAGTCGCTCGCGGCGTTGTCGATGGCCACGTTGCGCTGGGCGCCGAACCCGAGCCAGGGGTGCTCGATCACGCGCGCGCCGGCGTCCCGGGCCAGCTGGACGGTGCGGTCGCGCGAGCCCGAGTCCACGACCAGCACGTCGTCGCAGAACGCCACGCTGGCGAGCGCCACGGGCAACCGGCGCTCCTCGTCGCGGGCGATGATGCAGGCGCATACCGTCGCGCGGCGCGTCGTCATCGGGTCAGCGTACGTCGAGTGCGGTCCGTTCCGCCTCGTCCAGCAGCTCGCGCGCGCCGGCGGCCTCGAGCCGCTCCGCCACGGCGCGGCCGAGGGCGGCGGGATCGGCCTCGTCCCCGTCCAGGTCGTCGCGGATCCAGTGTGAGCCATCGGGGAGCCCGACGAACGCGCTCAGGACCAGTGCCCCGTCGTGCGCTTGGGCGTGCGCGCCGATCGGCGTGTTGCAGGTGGCGCTCAACCCGGTGACCAGGGCGCGCTCGGCGGTCAGCGCGGTGAGCGCTTGGCGGTCGGTCAGGCGGGCGGCCGCGGCGGCGGTGGGCTCGTCGTCGCTGCGCGCCTCGAGCGCCAGGCAGCCCTGACCCGGCGCCGGGACGAGCTCGGCCAGCGGCTCGCCCTCGGCGGCGCGCCCGAGGCGCTCCAGGCCGGCTCGGGCGAGCACGATCGCGTGGAAGTCCCCGGCAGCCAGTCGCCCCAGGCGCGTGTCCACGTTGCCGCGCAGCTCGCGCACCTCGAGGTCGTCGCGCAGCGCCAGCAGCTGGGCGCGGCGCCGCACGCTCGCCGTGCCCACCACCGCCCCCGCCGCCAGGGCGTCCAGCGAGTCGGCGCCGCAGAGCGCGTCGTAGGGGTCAGCCCGCTCGGGCACGCCCACGATCGAGAGGCCGGGGGGCAGCTCGCCGGGCACGTCCTTGGCCGAGTGCACCGCCAGGTCGAGCTCGCCCGCGAGCAGGGACTCCTCCAGCTCCTTGACGAAGCGCGACTTGTCCGCGTGCGCGCCGCGGTCCCCGGAGGTCGTGATCGTGACCAGCTCGACCTCGTCGTCCAATCGCTCGGCCACCCAGCGCGCCTGCGCCAGCGCCAGGGCGCTGCCGCGCGTGCCAAGCCGGATCACGCCTGACGGCGGCGCTCGTCCAAGCGGGTGACCTCGGCGGCCGGCTCCGCGGGCGCGGCGGGGTCGAGCCCGAACAGCTCTCGCAGCGTGTGCAGGTAGTGGTAGGAGCCGCGGTCCTTGAGGCGCACTGTCGGCTCGTGCAGGAGGCGGGATACGACCGCCCGCGCCATCACCTCCACGCGCTCGCGGTCGGCCGGGCTGAGGGATTCCCAGCGCGGCTCGTTCTCGCTGAGCACCTGCCGCACGACCTCGTCGGCGCGGCGGCGCAGCGCCGAGATCGTGGGGACCACGTCCAGGCTCGCGATCCAGCTCTCGAATCGCTCGACCTCCTCGCGCACGAGCACGAGCGCCTCCTCGGCCTCCGCCTCGCGGGCGTCGAGGTTGCGGGCCACCGCCTTCTGGAGGTCGTCCATGTCGTACAGCGCGATGCCGGGGCAGTCGCGCACGCTCGGCTCGATGTCGCGCGGCACGGCCAGGTCGATCATCACCAGCGGCCGGCCCATGCGCGAGGCCGCCACGAACTCGAGCTCCTCGCGGCCGACGATCTGGTGCGGCGCGCCCGTGGACGTGACGACGATGTCGGCAGCCTCCAGCTCGCGCGGCATGTCCTCGAACGTCACCGCGCGGCCGCCGAAGCGCTGCGCCAGGCCGAGCGCGCGGTCGTAGCGCCGGTTGGCCACGAACAGCGTCTGCACGCCGCGGTCGCGCAGCGCGCGGGCGGTCAGCTCGGCGTTCTCGCCGGCCCCGATCACGAGCACGCGCCGGTCGGTCAGCTCGCCCAGGAAGTCGGACGCCAGCTGAACGGCGACGGTGGAGATCGACACGTTGGAGCGCGACACGCCGGTCTCGGTGCGCACGCGCTTGCCGGCCGCGAGCGCGTCGCGGAACAGCCGGTTCGACACCGGGCCGCTGACGCCCTCCACCAGCGCCATCTCGTAGGCGCGCTTGACCTGACCCTGGATCTCCGCCTCGCCGACGATCATCGAGTCGAGGCCGGAGGTGACCGAGAACAGGTGCGCGACGGCCTCGCGGCCCTGCAGCGAGTAGAGCGAGCCGCTCAGCTCGGTCGGACCCAGCCCGGCCTGACGCGACAGGATCGCGAGCGTGGCGTTCTCGGCCTCGAGGGCGTCCTCGGTCACGAGGTAGAGCTCGGTCCGGTTGCAGGTGAACAGGGCGACCGCCTCGTGCACGCTCTCGTGCTCGGTCAGCTCGCCGAGCACGCGAGCCGCCCGGCCGGTCGGCAGCGCGAGCTTCTCGCGCAGCTCCAGGGGAGCGGTCTTGTGGGAGGCGCCGAGGGCCAGCAGCTCGCCGGTCACTCGTCCTCCTCGACCAGTTGGGTCAGCTCGCGGTCGATGCGCACCAGCTTCGCACCCATGATCCCGACGTAGATCAGGATCAGCGCGAGGAACACGACGTACGCGCCGGCCACGTACTTGCCGGCCTCGTCCAGCGGCAGCGCGGGCGCCGCGAGCCAGGTCACGCGGGCACCGCCTCGCGCTCGCCGCGCCGCCGGCGCAGCTTCTTCAGCTGCATCGAGGCGTGCTTGGCGGTCAGCTCGAACTTCCAGAGCGTGACGAACAGGAGGGTCATCGCCACCAGCGCCACCAGGAAGGTGAGCCGCATCTCGCCGGGCAGGTCCCCGCCCGTCTGCGACAGCACGCGCGGGTGGGTGAAGCTCTGCGCCATCCGCACGGCGGTGAAGTTCAGCGGGACGAAGGCGCCGGCGGTGATCGCGAACACCGACGAGTAGCGCGCCTGGCGCTCGGGGTCCTCGATGGCGAAGCGCAGGGGGAAGTAGACGCAATAGAGCAGGAAGACGACCAGGAACGAGACCAGCACCGGCTCGTCCCACACCCACCAGTGGCCCCACGACGCCTTCGCCCAGATCGCCCCGGTGGCGAGCACGCCGAGCCCGAGGATGATCGACAGGTGGATCGCGACGTACGAGCGCAGGTCCCAGGACGAGTCGCCGGAGCGCAGGTGCCTGATCGCGAATATCCCGCCCGCCACGAAGCCGCCGAGCGAGACGATCGCCATCGGCACGTGGATGTAGAAGATCTTCTGGACGAAGCCCTGGTCGGCGTCGAGCGGCGCGTAGAAGAAGACGAGGGCGAGCGCCGTCGTGAGGGTTACGACGGTGGCGACGGCGAGCGGCACGAGGCCCTTGGAATACATCAGTCCTCGAGCAGATAGTCGAAGACCGCAACCGAGACAAGCACGAACACCACATCGTAAAGCGTGAGCAGCCCCAGCCAGCGCCCGAGGTCCTCCGGACCCTGCTCGGAGCGCAGCAGCGGCTCGGTCGCCTGGGCGCAGGAGATCAGCAGCGGCACCAGCAACGGCAGCAGCAGCAGCGGCACGATCAGCTCTCTGGCGCGCGTCTCGGCCGCGAGCGCGGCCACCAGCGCGCCGACCGCGGCGATGCCGAGATTGCCGAGCAGCAGGATCAGCGGCAGCTCGGGCAGCGTGCCGCCGATGCCCGGCCCGAGCAGCAGCAGGTCGTAGGTCGGCACCGCCACGATCTCGACCGCCACCAGGAAGAGGAACAGGGCGCTCGCCTTGGCGAGGAACAGCGCCGTGCGGTCCACCGGGGCGAGCAGCAGGGCGTCGATGCCGCCCTGCTCGCGCTCGGCTGCGAACAGGCGGGTCACGCCGATCACGGCCGCCAGCAGCAGCGTCACCCACAGGACGCCCGAGGCCAGGTCGCCGTCCAGCGAGTTGCGATCCAGCCCGAAGTGGAACAGCACGTAGACCGTGATCGTGAACAGGGTCATGGCCGGCACCGACTCCTTCGTGCGCAGCTCCAGCAGCAGGTCCTTGCGCAGGATCGTGACCGCGGCGCCGATCACCGGTAGAGCTCCTCGCCTTCCGCGGCGGGGTGCCCGCGCTTGAGCCGCAGCACCACGTCGGCCTCCGCCAGCGCGCCCGCCACGTCGTGGCTGACCAGCACGCGGGTGCGCCCCGAGGCGCGGCCGATCAGCGGCTCGAGCATGTCCGCCGCGGCCGGGTCGAGGTTGGCGCGCGGCTCGTCGAGCAGCAGCAGCGGCGGCTCGTGCAGGACGGCCCGGGCGACGGCGATGCGCTGCACCATCCCGCGCGAGAGCTCCCGCACCGGGTCGTCGGCGCGACGCTCCATGCCGACCTGCTCGAGCACCGTGGCCACGCGCTCCGGGGCGGTGCCGTGCAGGCGGGCGTGGTAGCGGAGGTTCTCGCGGCCGCTCAGGTCCCGGTAGAGCAGCGGGTCGTGACCGAGGTAGCCGACATTGCCGGGCAGCTTCCAGCGCTCCCGCGGCAGCTCGGCGTCGAGCACGCGGACGGAGCCGCCGTGGGGGCGCAGCAGGCCGGCCAGCACGCGCAGCAGGGTGGTCTTGCCGGCGCCGTTGCCGCCGAGCACGGCGAGCGTCTGGCCGGCCTCCACCCGCGCGCTCACGCCGGCGAGCGCGACGCGCTCGCCGTACCGCCGCTCGAGGCCGTCGAGCTCGATCGCCGCCACGGGCGGAAGCCTATGGGCGGGGGCTACCCTCCACACCGATGGCGGACAGGCCGCGTCTGGTGGGCATCAACCACGTCGTGCTGGAGGTCGACGACCTCGACCGCGGCCTCGACTTCTACGGGCAGGTGTTCGACTTCGAGTTGCGCGGCCGGGCCGGGCGGATGGCCTTCCTCGACATGGGCGACCAGTTCCTGGTGCTCGCCGAGGGCCGCACGCAGGAGCCCGACGGCGCCCGCCACTTCGGCCTGGTGGTGGACGACCGCGAGCAGGTCAGGCGGCTGGCGGAGCAGGCCGGCGCCGAGCCAATCGGCAGGCGCGGCGACTTCCGCGACCCGTGGGGCAACCACGTGCAGGTCGTCCAGTACTCGGACATCCAGTTCTCGAAGACGCAGGCCATCCTGGCCGGCATGGGCCTGGACGGCCTGGAGAAGTCGCCCCAGGCGCTCGAGGAACTGCGCAAGAAGGGGCTGCTCTAAGGCGCCGCGGGCGTTCATCGGCCGTTTACCTCGCGCTCCTACGGTTGGCGTATGAGTCGTGTCGCGGTTCTGGTCGCGGACGATCACCCGGTCTATCGCGAGGGGATCGTGCGGGCCGTCAAGGAGCGCCCTGAGCTCGAGCTGCTCGCCGAGGTGGCCACCGGCCGCGAGGCGCTCATGGCGATCGCGGAGCTGCGGCCGCAAGTTGCCGTGCTCGACATGAAGCTGCCCGATCTCGACGGCAGCCAGGTGCTCAGAGCCATCAACCGCGACGAGCTCCCGACCAAGGTGGTCTTCGTATCGGCGTACATCGACAGCGAGATCGTCTACGCGGCGATCGGCGGCGGCGCGCGCGCCTACCTGTCGAAGGACGCCACCCGCCAGCAGATCTGCGACGCCATTGCGGCGGTCGCCCGCGGCGGGACCGTGTTCGCCTCCGAAGTGCAGACCGGCCTGGCGCGCGAAATCCAGATGCGCTCGGCGGACACGGACGTCGTGCTGACCTCCCGCGAACGGGAGATCATCGCGCTGACGGCTCAGGGTCTGCTCGCGCCTGAGATCGGCCGACGCCTGTATCTGAGCCCGGCCACGATCAAGACGCACCTGCAGCGCCTCTACGGCAAGCTCGGCGTTTCCGACCGCGCAGCCGCCGTCGCCGAGGCGATGCGCCGCGGCCTGCTGGAGTGAGCTGGGCGGAGGGGACCTCCGCCGCCGAGCGCGCCGTCGCGCTCCTGCGGGTGGCAGCCCTTCCGGTCATCTTCCTGGGCGAGCAGCTGGTCACCCACCCGGAGCTCGGGGGCCGGGTGTTCGACTGGCTGCTGGCCCTCGGCAGCGGCTACGCGCTGCTGACGCTCGCCGCGGCGCGGCAGGGGTGGGGGCGGCGCCTGGCGCGCTCGGTCTATCCGGCGGTCGACGTGGTGTTGCTGAGCGTGCTCACCTACACCTCGGGGGGCGCCTTCTCGCAGTTGCGCCTGGCGTTCTTCGTGCTGCCCGTCGCCGCCGCTTTCCTGCTGTCCGCGCCGGCCACCGCGCTCTGGTCGGCACTCTCGCTGGGCAGCTACCTGGCGGTCTCGCTCACGCACCCCGCCACGCGTCGCGGCGAGGACTTCGAGTTCGTGCTCAGTCAGACCCTCTATCTCGCGTGGATGGGCTTGGCGGCGGTTCTGCTCGCGACGATCCTGACTCACCGCAAGCGCCGGGTCGAGGAGCTGGCCACCGCGCGCGGGCGGCTGCTGACCGAGGTGCTCGGCGCCGAGGAGCGCGAGCGCAAGCGGCTGGCCGAGGCCCTGCACGACGAGACGATCCAGGATCTGCTCGCCGCGGGCCAGGACCTCGACGAAGCGCGTGGCGGGGACGAAGCGGCGCTCCGGCGGGCGCGTGAGGAGGTTCGCAGCAGCGTGGCGCAGCTCCGCACGACGATCGCCGACCTGCACCCCTTCGTGCTGGAGCACGCGGGTTTGGAGGCGGCGCTGCGCTCCCTGGTGGACCGTCGACGGCAGCGCGGCGCCGCCGGCTGGAACCTGTTCGTCGACCACGACGCCGTCGGCGAGCACGATCGGCTGGTGGTGTCGGTCGCCCGCGAGCTGATCGCGAACGCGGCCAAGCACGCGGACGCGGGGGAGGTCAACGTCCGTCTCCGGCGAGCCGGCGGCGAGATCGTGGTCGAGGTGGCCGACGACGGCCCGGGCCTGGATCCGGCGCGGGCCAGGCGGGCCGTCGCCGAGGGTCACGTAGGGCTCGCGTCGTGCGCCGAGCGTGTTCAAGCGGCCGGCGGGCGCCTCGAGTTGATCGAGCCGCCGGGCGGCGGCACGCTCGCGCGCGCCAGGCTGCCGGTTGGTGTGACCTCGATCTCCTGAAGCTCCACGCCCTTGGCCAGAGCCGAGTCGCACAGGGCGCTCAGCAGTCGTACGGGGCGTTGGGTGCGGATGAAGATGCGATGACCGTCGACGACGAAGTCGGTCCACAGGGTGGGCGGCACCTCTGCCCTCAGGGTGCGTTCGTCGACCTCGAAGCTCACCGTTGTCGTGCGCGTCATGTCTCGGTCTCCCTTTCGCGTTCGATGTCGTTCCCCACGTTCGCGATGGAGCGGTGGTGACGCATCGCCCAAGCGGTGGTCATTGCGCGGTGGTCCGCCAGCCGACTGGCGGTCCATCGGTTGTCGCCGTCAGTCCCGCTCGAGCGTCTCGGCCGCGTGCTCCAGGGTGGGAGCCACGATCGGCCAGGACTGGTCGATCGCCTTGGGGTTGCCCGGGAAGTTCACGATCAGCGTTCGCCCGCGCACGCCCGACACGCCGCGGGTGAGCAGTCCCAGCGGCGTGTGGTCGCGGGAGTCGGCTCGGATGGCCTCCGCGTAGCCGGGCGCCTCGCGGTCGATCACGTCGCGCGTGGCCTCAGGCGTCACGTCGTCCACGGTGAGGCCAGTGCCGCCGGTGGTGAACACGAAGCGCACCTGCTCCTGGTCGGCCAGCCGCTTCAGCACGCCGGCGATCGCGCCCCGGTCGTCCGCCACGGTCTCGTGCGAGACGTCCAGGCCGGCCGCCTTGCAGAGGTCGGCCAGCCGCGGCCCCGACACGTCCTCGCCCACGCCGCGTGCCAACGAGCTCGACACCGTGAGGACAGCCGCCCTCATCGGCGCCAGTCGTGGCGGCCGCCGGACTTCTCCAGCAGCACCACCTCGCTGATCTCGACTCCGCGCTCCAGGCCCTTGACCATGTCGTAGACGGTCAGCGCCGCCGTGGCGGCCGCGGTCATCGCCTCCATCTCCACGCCGGTCTGGCCCGTGGTGCGTGCCTCGGCGGTCAGCACCACCTCTGTCTCGCGCAGCTCGGCCTCCACGTCGACGAACGAGAGCGGCAGCGGATGGCAGAGCGGGATCAGCTCCGCGGTGCGCTTGGCGGCCTGGATGCCCGCGATCCGGGCGGTGCCGATCACGTCGCCCTTGGGCGCGTCCCCGCGAGCCACGGTCGCGGCGGTCTCCGCCGACATGCGCACCGTCGCCCGCGCCCGGGCCCGCCGGTCGGTGACCGGCTTGTCGCCCACGTCGACCATCCGGGCCCGCCCGGCCTCGTCGAGGTGTGTCAGCTCGTCAGACAGGCTGGTAGGACTGCCGTGCCGCTTCGATCAGGTCGCGCGCCGCCGCCTCGTCGCCACGCCGCAGCAGCTCGACCGGATCCGGTTCGCCGTTCACGATCGCCTCGAAGAAGACCTTGCGATCCTGGTAGGTGGGCAGCGTCGCCTTGGCCCAGCCGCGCACCTCGTTGAGCAGCAGCGCCAGGCGCGCGTAGGGCTCGCCGTACTCGTCCGCGATCTCGTCGCGTGATGCGCTTGGCCAGCGCCGGCGAGGCCCCCGCGGTCGAGATGGCGATCGCGAGCGGCCCGGTGCGGATGATCGCGGGCAGGATGAAGTTGCAGAGCGGCGGCACGTCCACCACGTTCACGAGCATCGCGCGCCGCTCGGCGTCCTCGAAGACCGCGATGTTCGCCTCGGTGTCGGCCGTGGCGGCGATCACCATGAACACGCCCTCGAGGTCACCGGCGCCGGCGTACTCGCGCTCCTCCCACCGGATCGAGCCCTCTCGCGCCAGCTCTTGCAGCGGCTCGATGGCGTCGGGGGCGATCAGGGTCACGTCGCCGTCGCAGGCGAGCAGGCCCTCGACCTTCTCGAGCCCAACCTCGCCGCCGCCGACGACCACGCAGCGGCGACCGCTGAGGCGCAGGCAGGCGATGTAGAAGGGGGTGTCGAGCATCCCCTGCACGCAGGACTGGTCGCAGACCCCTTTGCGGAGCTGACAGACGCATTCCTTGCCTGCGTAGGCCTGAGCGGGCACCCCCGACAGTCTAGGCACGGGCGCACTCACGGCGCCGGGGGTGCCCCCGCCGCCTGTGGCGCAGGAGGGAGAAGCGCCTCAGGCGGCGAGGGCACGGCGCGGGCGGTGCAGGCCCGAGAACGCCGGCCGGCGGCGTCCCGAGCGCTGCTCCCGCGACCGATGGCCGCGGTTCCCGGCGGCCGCGCGCAGATCGTTGAGGTGCTCGTTGGCGGCCGCTTGTGAGAGAAGTCCTGTCATGCCGCCAAAACTACGGCTAAGGCAGACCCCTTACATCGGCAATTCGCCTCTGATTACCCCTTAGCGCTGCTCGTCGAGGCCGAGCTTGTGCGCCACCGAGCCTGCCTCGCCGCGAGTGCTCACCTCGAGCTTGGCGAGGATGCGCGACACGTGCACGCTCGCGGTCTTCTCGCTCATGAACAGCTGCTCGCCGATCTGGCGGTTGGTGCGGCCCGCCGCGACGAGCACCAGCACCTCGCGCTCGCGCGCGGTAAGGCCGAAGGGGTCGTCGGCGGGCGAAGGGACGGGGGGCTCCTCGTCGCCCAACCGGATCCGCGCCCGGCGCGCCAGCTGCTCGCAGTCCTCGCGCAGCGCGATCGCCCCGCTCTCCGAGGCGATCGAGTGTGCGTCGCGCAGCGCCTCCGCGGCGTCCCCGTGCGAGTCCAGCAGGGCCTCCGCCTCGCGCAGGCGGGCGTAGGCCACCCCCACGAGGTTGCCGAGCGCCTGGTTCGCGGAAGCGGACAGCCGCCACAGCTCCTCGCTGGCGCGGCCCTCCAGACGCGCCTCCTCCGCGTCCACGCGCGCCAGGTCCGCGGCCACCTGGGGAGGTGCGTTGCCGCCGGCCGGAGCCCTCCGCGAGCTGGCGCATCCGCACGGCGAGAGCGCTGGCCGGAGCGCAGCGCCTCTTCCTCGGCCTCGGCATCGCGCGCGGCCCGGGCGCGCCCGGCGGCGTCGGCCTCGGCGCGCAGTGCGGACAGGTACAGCTCGCGGGCGTAGAAGGCGTACTCCTCGGCGCCGCGCATCAGCTCCTGGGCCTCGGCGACGGCCCTGCGCACGTCAGCGATCTTCCCGTCGCGGTCGGCCAGCTCCACGACCCGGCCGTAGATCGGCGCGATCCACATCGACCCGGCGGCCCGGCGTAGCAGCCGGCGTGCGTCGGCGAGGTGCGACCTGGCCTCGTCGTAGCGGCCCATCATCAGGCACACGCGCGTGGCGACCTCGTGCACGAGCCCGCCGGAGACCCCGCTGGCGCCGTGGTCGAGCGCCTCGCGCACCAGCCGGTCGGCCTCGTCCACGCGGCCGACCCGGGTGCACCTGTTGGCGGCCTCGCCCAGCTCGAACGCCGCCCAGCCGCGTCCCATCCCATGGCCCTTCGCGAAGCTCACGCCCTCGCGGGCGAGCCCGATCGCCTCCTCCACCTGGCCGTCCTGGTCGAGGATGTCGGCGAGGTTGGTGTAGGTGCGGTGCAGGTTGTCCGAGGCGCCAAGCTCGAGCTCGATCGCGAGTGACTCGCGCAGCGCCGCCAGACCGCTCTCGCGGTCCCCGAGCGAGGCGAGGTCCACGCCGAACGTGTTGAGGGCGTGGGCCTCGACGCTTCGGTCCTCGACCGCCCGCGCGATCTCGATCGCCTGCTCGGCGAGCTCGCGGGAGTCCTCCGCATGCCCGGTCAGCATGAGCACCGAGGCCAGTGCCGCAAGCACACGAGCCCGCTCGGCGGAGGGGGGCTCGGCGGGCATCTCCGCCACCGCCTGCCCGTACTCCTTGGCCGACTCGGCGTGGCGGCCGCTCGTCCACAGATAGCGGCCGAGCCGCTCCCGCGCGATAGCGACCGCGACCGGATCCGAGTCGCCGATCAGCTCCAGCACGCGGCCCGCCAGCGCCACGGCGCGCTCATAGTCGCCGGCGATGTAGTTGTGCTCCGCGGCGCGGCGCAGCAGATCCACCAGCGTGGTGCCGCTCACGCGCTCGGGCTCGTCGACGCGATCCCAGAGGTCCACCGCGTTCTCGAGATGCCGGGCCGCGTCGGCGGGCGCGTGCATCCGGTCCGCCTGCTCGCCCGCCTCGATCGAGGCCCGCATGGCGTGCGGCAGCTCGTGCGCCTGGTGCCAGTGCCAGGCCAGCTCGGCCGCGGGACCGACGCTGTCGGCCGACAGGCCCGGGTTGTCCTCGAGGGCCTCGGCGAGCCGCACGTGCAGGCCGCCCCGCTCGCCCGGCAGCAGGTCCTCGTAGACCGCCTCGCGCATCAGCGCGTGACGGAAGGCGTAGGTCTCGTCGCCGCGACGCTGGACGATCACGTGGTGCGTGATGGCGTCGCGCAGCGCGCTGTTCAGATCCGGCTCCGCCGTGGAGGCGACGCCCGCGAGCAGGCCGTGGGTCACGCTGCGCCCCGCGGCGGCGACGACTCGCAGCAGCTGCTGCGTCGGGCTTGGGAGCGCCTCCACGCGCACCATCAGGACGTCGCGCAGAGTGTCGGGGAGCACGTGGCTGTCGCCGCTCTCGGTGGCGGCGAGCAGCTCCTCGGCGAAGAAGGCGTTGCCGGCGGAGCGCGTGAACAGCGCATCGGCCATCTCCGGGTCGGGGTGGGATCCGAGGATGCCGGTGAGCTGCGCGACCAGCTCGAGTCGCGAGAACGGCTTGAGCTCGATGCGCTGGACGCCCTCCAGCCGATCCAGCTCCGCCAGGAACGGACGGAGAGGGTGCTTGCGGTGCAGCTCGTCGGAGCGGTAGGTGCCGACGATGGCGAGCCGCTCATGGCGGGTCGCTCGCAGCAGGAAGGCGAGGAAGTCGCGCGTCGAGCGATCGGCCCAGTGCAGGTCCTCGATGACGAGCACCAGCGGCGCCTGCTCGCCGAGTCGCCCGAGCAGGGTCAGCAGCGCCTCGAACAACCGCGTTTGGGCGAACTCGTCGTGGGCGCCGCCGGCGCCGCCGGCCTCGGGCAGCAGTCGGCCGAGCTCCGTGCCACCCGGCCCGGCCAGCTCGACGAGCTCCTCGGTGCCGAGCTCGCGCTGGAGGTCGCGCAGCGCTCCGACGATCGGCGCGTAGGGCAGCTCGCCCTCGCCCAGCTCCACGCAGTCGCCGGTGAGCACGCGCGCCCCGGCGGCGTCGGCGCGCTCGGCGCACTCCGTGATCAGCCGCGTCTTGCCGACACCGGACTCACCGGCCACCAGGAGGGCCGAAGGCTCGCCCTGGGCCGCGCCCGCGAGGGTGCGATCGAAGCTGGCCAGCTGCTCGGCGCGGCCCACGAAGGTCGGGCTCGATACGCGCCGCACCGCGCCATTATCCATGGCGCGGGTGGCCGGCTCAGGCGTAGGCACGGCGCTGCCGGCGCGCGCGAGGCAACAGCGGCAGGCGCCGGCCGCTGCGCGGCTTGCGCGGAGCGCGGCGGCTGCGCTCGGCGGCCGCGCGCAGCTCGGTCTGGTGGACGGCCACGACGGCGTATGTGACGGCTGCGTTCATACCGTCGAAGCTACGGCTAAGGAGACCCCCTTACATCGGGAATCTGCCCTCAGTTGCTACTTAGCGCTTGAACACGTCGCGCAGCGTCTTCCGCCCCACCTTCATGAGCGGGAAGAGCCCGCGGCGCAGCGCGGCGGGCTTGTCCGAGTCGCGCCCGTAGAGCAGACGCGCGGAGGCGCTCATCGCCTTGCCCAGCGACTCGTCGTAGGGGTGCCACCAGAAGTCGCGCGTGCGCGACGGCTCCCAGGTCGACGAGCTTGATGTTCACGCACTCCCACAGCCCGAACTTGGAGTGGGAGCGTCCCAGGCCGGACTCCTTCACGCCGCCCCAGGAGCAGGAGCAGGCGCCGTGGCTGAACATGTGGTCGTTGATCCAGACCATCCCGGACTGGAGGCGCTCGGCGATCCGCTCGCCCTTGGCGCGGTTCATCGTCCAGACCGAGGCGCCCAGGCCGAATTGGGAGTCGTTCGCGAGCGCGATCGCCTCGTCCTCGGACTCGGTCGTCACGATCGGGATCACCGGTCCGAAGATCTCCTCGCGCATGATGCGCATGTCGTGCGTCACGCCGGTCAGCACCGTCGGTGCGTAGAAGCTGGCGGCGGGATGCGCAGCGACGTCGAGCGGGCCGCCGCAGCGCAGCGTGGCTCCGTTGGCCACGGCGTCGTCGACCAGCTCGCGCACCAGCTCGAACTGCTCGCGCGACACCATCGGGCCGATCTCGGTCTCGTAGTCGAGCGGGTCGCCGACCCGGAGGGCCTTGGCCGCCTCGACCACCCCCTCGACGAAGCGGTCGGCCACCTCGCTGACCACGTACACGCGCTCGATGCCCGAGCACGTCTGGCCGGCGTTGGCGAAGCCGCCCCACAGGCAGCCGGAGATCGCGTTGGCCAGGTTGGCGTCCGCGCATACGACCATCGCGTCCTTGCCGCCCAGCTCGAGCACGGAGCCCTTCATGCGCCGGGCACACTCCTCGCCCACGCCCCTGCCGACCTCGACCGAGCCCGTGAAGAAGATCTTGGCGGCGCTCGACTCGACCAGCGCCTGGCCCACGGCGCCGCCCCCGTGCACGGTCCGCACGAGCCCCTCCGGCACGCCGGCGCGCTCGAAGGTCTCCTGGATGCGCTGGCCGATCAGCGGGGTGAGCGACGCCGGCTTGAGCACCACGCCGTTGCCGGCCATCAGCGCGATCGCCACCTCGCCGAAGGGGATCGCCCAGGGGTAGTTCCAGGGCGCGATCACTCCGACCACGCCGAGCGGCTCGAACGTGAAGCGCGCCCGCTTCTGCTTGATGAAGACGGGCAGCGGCACGCGCTCGTCCTCGAGGATTCCCGGCCCCGCCTCCGCCAGCCAGCGCAGCGAGTCGATCGACGGCAGCAGCTCCATCACGTACGACTCGTTGATCGGCTTGCCCTGCTCGCGGCTGAGCAGCTGGGCGAGATCGTCGAGCTGGTCGATGATCGCCTGGGCCGCGCGGCGCATGTAGCGCGCACGGTCGGGGAGCGGCAGCTGCGCCCAGAAGGGCTGAACGCTCGCGACGTCGTCCACCACGGACTGAACGGCATCCGGGCGGATCGTCTCCACAGCGCCGACGCGGGCGCCGTCGAGCGGGCTGAACGACTCGAGCTCGGGGGTGATCGGGGTGACCGCGGCTTCCATGGCGTGGGATTGTGAAGCACACCGCGATGCGGTGCCGCTGATTAGGAGCTTTCCTCGCGCCCGCGTGCCTTGCGGATGCGCTCGCAGCCGCTCCCGCAGGTCGCTCTCCTCGCCGTGCTCGCTCAGCTCGAGGAAGCGCTCCCCGATCGCCTCGTCCGGCATCAGCTCCTGCTCCGACACGCCCTCCGGGCGGTCGTGCGGGTACTCGTAGTCAAGGCCTCGCCCGAGCTTCTTCGCGCCGGGGTACGCGGCGCTGCGCAGCGCCGCGGGGGGCTCCGGCGTGCCGTGCTCGCGCACCCACTCGCGGGCGCGCCCGAGCGCCTTGATCGACGCGTTCGACTTCGGCGCGAGCGCGAGGTAGATGGCCGCCTGGGAGAGATTCAGGGCGCACTCGGGCAGGCCGACGTGCTCGACGGCGTGCGCGGCGTTCACGGCCACCTCGAGCGCCCGCGGGTCGGCGTTGCCGATGTCCTCGCTGGCGAACACGACCATCCGGCGCGCGATGAAGCGCGGGTCCTCGCCGCCCTCGAGCATCGCGGCCAGGTAGAGCAGCGAGGCGTCCGGGTCCGAGCCGCGCGTGGCCTTGATCCACGCCGAGATCAGGTCGTAGTGGAGGTCGCCGCCCTTGTCGTAGAGGATCGCGCTGCGCTGAAGGGCGTCCTCGGCCACGCGCAGCGTGACGGTTCCGTTCTCGCCGACCGTCTCGCAAGCCAGCTCGAGCGCCGACAGCGCCGTGCGCGCGTCGCCGGCCGAGCGCGCCGCGAGGAACTCGAGCGCGTCGTCGTCCACGCGCGGGGCGCCCGGGATGCCGCGCTCGTCCCCGAGCGAGCGGCGCAGCAGCGCCAGCACGTGCTCGTCGTCGAGCGCGCGCAGCTCGTAGACGCGGCAGCGCGACAGCAGCGCCGAGTTGACCTCGAAATAGGGGTTCTCCGTCGTCGCGCCGACGAGCACCACGAGCCCCTCCTCGACCGCGGGCAGCAGCGTGTCCTGCTGGGCCTTGTTGAAGCGGTGGATCTCGTCGAGGAAGAAGATCGTGCGCTCGCCGCTGGTGTCGCGGCGGTGCTCCGCGCGTTGGATCACCTCGCGCACCTCGGCCCGTCCGGCGTTGACGGCGGAGGCCTCCTCGAAGGCGGCGCGCGAGTTCACGGCCAGCAGGCGCGCCAGCGTCGTCTTGCCGGTTCCCGGCGGGCCGTACAGGATCATCGAGTGCGGGCGGCCCTCCTCGATCGCCGTGCGCAGCGCCGAGCCGCGGCCCGAGCAGGTGGTCCTGGCCTACGAACTCGCCCAGCGATGCCGGCCGCATGCGCGCCGCCAGGGGCAGGTTGCCCGACGGGACGTTGGAGCGGCCGCCGGGTGAGTCCTCTAGGTCGAAGAGCCGCTCGATGCGGGGATTCTGGCAGCGCGGCGATACCGTGCCGGGCATGACGCATGCGGTGGTACTGATCAAGGCCGAGCGGAACGCCCTGCCAACGCTCGGGGACCGCCTGGCCGACGTGGACGGCGTGTCCGAGGCGTACTCCGTCACAGGCGAGTGGGACTACGTCGCGATCGTGCGCGTGGCCGAGCACGACGACCTGGCCGGACTGGTCACACAACGCCTGGCCCGGCTCGGCGGGATCGCGCAGCACGTACACGATGGTCGCCTTCCAGGTCTTCTCGAAGCACGACCTGGAAGCGATGTTCTCGATCGGCGCCTAGAGCGTTCGCGCGGTCTCCACGACCTCCGCGATGAGCGTCGCGAGCTGCTCCGAGCCGGTGTCCGGGTGCAGGATGCAGGCGCGCAGCGTCTCGCGGCCTTCGAAGACGGTCCCCGTCACGAACGCCTTGCCGCGCGCCTGGACCGCTTCCGGCAGAGCCTGGTTCACGTGCTCCAAGCGCTCCGCCGGGCAGCCCGCCGGGCGCGCGCGAAACGCGACGATGGACGTCTGCGGCGCGACCGCCAGCTCGAGCTCGGGCTCACGCTCGACCATCGTCGCCAGCTCACGGGCCAGCTCGTTGCAGCGAGCGATGTGGGCGGCGATCCCCTCGCGTCCGAGCGCGGCGACGGTGGCCCAGGTCTTGAGCGCGCGGAACGGCCGCGTCTGCTCGAACCCGGACTCGGCGAACGTGCCAACCGGGTCCGGGTCCTCCTGGCGCAGGTACGGCGGGATCAAGCTGAACGCGTCGCGCAGGTCGTCGCCGCGTCGCACCAGCGCGCAGCCCGCGTCGACCGGAACCCCGAGCCACTTGTGCGGGTCGAGCGCGAGCGAGTCGGCCCGCTCCATGCCGCTGTAGCGCGCCGCGAGCGCCGGGTCGAGCACGCCAAAGGCGCCGTAGGCCCCGTCCACGTGGAACCAGATGCCTTCCGCGGCCGCGACGTCCGCGAGGTCGTCGAGGGGGTCGATCTCTCCGGTGTTGACGGTGCCGGCGGAGCCGACCAGCAGCGCCGGCACGGAGCCGTCCGCCCGATCCGCGGCGATCGCGGCGCGCAGCGCGTCCGCGTCGAGGCGGCTGCCGTCGAGCGGCACCCCGCGCATGGCCGCGCTGCCGAACCCGAGCAGCTCCAGCGCGCGCTGCACGCAGCTGTGCGCCTCGGCCGGCACGTAGGCGGCGAGCGGCGGCGCGCCGGCGAGGCCGTCCGTGCGCACGTCGTGCCCGACGGCCGCGAGCGCTCTGCGCCGAGCGCCGGCGAGGCAGACGACCGTGGCCGCGGAAGCGCCGCTCGTGAGCAGCCCGGCGCCTGGCGCGTGCGGGAAGCCCACCAGCTCGGCCAGCCAGCGCACGACCGCGCGTTCGAGGTGCACGTCCGCGTGGTCGCCGCCCACGACACTCGGGTTCATGGCGGCCGCCGTCAGCGAGGCGATCACACCAGCGGGCGAGGGAGGCGGGTTGACCCAGCCGAAGAAGGCCGGGTGACCGTTGCCCATCGCGTGGGGCAGGACGTCGCGCAGCGCGGTCGCGACCAGGTCGTCGAGCGTGGTGCCGCGCTCCGGCAACGGCAGTGCCAGCAGGCGCTCGCGCAGATCGTCGGGGAGCGGCTGCCAGACCGGCCGCGAGGGCAGCTCCGCGAGGTGATCGGCCACGCCATCCACCGCCGCGTGGGCGGCGCGGCGGAAGGCCTCCGGGTCCGCTTCGCTCACCGCCCAAGCATAGGTTTCCCGTCTAGGCGAGCCGTTGCAGGAACGCCGTCAGCGCGCCGGCGCAGCGCTCGGGGTGCTCGTCCCAGATGAAGTGCCCGGCGCCCTCGATCACGACCAGCTCGGTGTCCGCCAGCTCGCGCTCGAAGCGGTGGGCGCCGGCCAGCGGCGCGAACTCGTCGTGGTCGCCCCACACGAGCAGGACCGGCACCTCGAGGTCGGCCAGGCGGTAGCCGGCCAGCTTCTCGAAGTCGCCCGATCGATACAGCTCGAGCGCGTTGCGCCGATGTGCCTCGTCCGCGAGCCCCTTCCAGTACTCGTCGATCGCCTCGTCGTCGAAGGCCTCGCTCGATGCGCGCAGGACGGCGCCGAAGCCGTCGCGGTCGAGCCCGCCCAGAGTCTGCTCGCCCAGCTCGGGCGTGCGCAGCGCCTTTGCCATGCCGTGCCACTTGCCGTCCGGGAAGAACCCGCCCGAGCTGATCACGAGCGCGGCCACGGCGTCGGGGTGCTCGCAGGCCCAGCGCAGGCCGATCAGCGCGCCCCAGTCATGCATCACGGGCACGCAGCGCTCCACGCCGCGCTCGACCCGGAAGCCCTCCAGCGCCTCGACCTGGCGCTCCCAGGTGCCGGGCGGGTCGAGTGGCGAGTCGCCGAAGCCGGCGAGGTCGGGGGCCACCGCCCGCCAGCCGGCGTCCGCGATCGCCGGCGTCATGTCGCGCCACATGTACGACGACTGCGGGAAGCCGTGGACCAGCAGGGCAACGGGGCCGTCGGCGGGGCCGGCCTCGCGGAAGGCCAGGCTCACGCCGGGACCGCCCCGGGCTCGGTGAGCTTGGTGAACAGGCGCTCGAGGGCCGGCCGGAAGATGCGCTCCTCGAAGTCGTCCACGGGCGTGGCCAGCTGGCCGAGCAGGAAGCCGGTGATCGTCGCCACGAGCAGCGGCGCGTCCGCGCGCGGGTCGGGCGCACCCGTGGCCCGCAGGCCCAGCTCCGCGAGGCGCAGGTGCGCGGCGTGCCAGCGCGCCACCTCCTCGGCCAGCCAGGGCGCGGCGCGTGCCCTCCAGCACGAGCTCGGTGAAGGCGACGTGGCGGATCGGATCGGACTCGAGGTCGGCCGCGAGCACCGCCGACACGGCGCGCGCCCACTCGCGCACGTCGAGCGTCCTGCGGCGCCAGGTCGAGCACCAGCCGCTCGAGCCGCTCGACCTCCTCGCGCGCGGCCAGCAGCAGCGTCTCCGGAGCAGCTCCTCCTTGGAGTCGAACCAGTAGGTCGTCGGCCGACAGCGGCAGTCCGGCGCGCTCGGCGACGGCGCGATGGGTGACCGCGTCGGGGCCGTGCTCGCCGATCAGCTCGAGCGTGGCGCGCAGGATGTGCTCGCGCCGAGCCGGGCCTTTCGGTACATTTGTTCCGCCCATGAGTACAAATGTACCAAGGTCCGCACGGCCGACATGGCGACGTCGCGAATCTCGCTACGCCGACCTCTACGCGCGCTGGGAGAAGGGCAACTGGAGCGCCACGGAGATCGACTTCACCGAGGACGCGCGCCAGTGGCGCGAGGAGTTCACCGACTTCGAGCGCGAGGCGGCGCTGTGGAACTACGCGCTCTTCTTCTGGGGCGAGGACGCGGTGACCGACGGCCTCTCGCCCTACATCGACGCCGCGCCGCTCGAGGAGCAGAAGTACTTCCTCGCCACCCAGCAGGTCGACGAGGCCCGCCACGCGGTCTTCTTCAGCCGCTTCATGTCGGAGGTGGCCGGACGTCGACGGCAAGGACATCGGCGAGCGACTGGCGGCGATCGAGCCGCGAGCTGACCTGGGGCTTCCGCAAGACCTTCGAGCGGCTCGAGACGATGGCCGACGAGCTGCGCCGCAACCCGTCGCGCACCAACCTCGCCGCGGCGATCACGCTCTACCACCTCGTGATCGAGGCGACGCTCGCGCAGCCCGGCCAGCACTTCATCACGAGCTACCTCGAGCGAGCGCGACCTGCTGCCCGGCTTCCGCGACGGCATGGAGAACGTGGCTCAGGACGAGCAGCGCCACATCGGCTTCGGCGTGAAGCTGCTCGCCGACCTCTGCCGCGACGACCCGGCCTGCAAGCGGCGCGGTGGCCGACATGCTGCGCGAGGTGATCCCGTTCACCGCCGCGGTGCTGGTGCCGCCGGGCTGGGACCGCCGCTACACCGAGGTGTTCGGCTTCACGCTCGAGGAGATCGGCGCGGAGGGCGCGGCCTCGCTCGAGACCAAGCTGCGCAGCGCCGGCCTGCCGATGGAGGACCTGCCCGGGCCCGCCGATCTTCTCGCCGGGCTGGAGCCGCTCGAGCGCGCCAAGCTCGGCCAGCGGCTCGTGTACGGCGGCGATCCTGGGCGAGAAGACGGGCCCGCCGCGGCGCGACCCGGACACGATGGCAGGCGATCTTCCAGATGCTGCTCGGCGGGCTCGACCCGCGCGGCGTCCCGACCGAGCCCGGCACGATCCAGTGGGACTTCGCCGACGCCGAGCCGTGGCACCTCGTCGTCGCGAACGGCGACACGCGCGTGGAGCCGGGTCGCGTCGAAGCCCCGACGGTGACGATCCAGTGCCGCTACGAGGACTGGGCCGACCTGCTCGGCGGCCGCGAGCACCCGCTGAAGCTCGCGGCCACGCGGCGCCTGCGCCCGAAGGGCGACCTGCGCTGGCTGTGGCGCGCGCGGCGCATGTTCCCCGCGTGATGGCAGCCGGGGGCTCGCGCCCCGGACGCGAGATGGCCCGCCGCCGCTGGGATAATCGCGCGCCGTGCCCGAGCGCGCGGCCCTTCGAGCGCCGCACCACCGAGTTGCTGCAGCGGCTGATCCGCTTCCCCACGGTCAACCCGCCGGGCAACGAGGGCGCGGCCCAGGAATGGCTGCGCGGCCTGCTCGAGCCGGCCGGCTTCGAGTGCGAGCTGCTCGCCGCCGTGCCCGGCCGGCCCAACCTGATCGCCCGGCTGCGCTCGGGCTCCGACGGTCCCGCGCTCTGCCTGATCGGCCACGTCGACACCGTGCTCGCCGACGCGGCCGAGTGGAGCGTGGACCCCTGGTCGGCGGAGGTGCGCGACGGCTCCGTCTGGGGCCGCGGCGCCATCGACATGAAGAGCCAGGTCGCCGCCGAGGTCGCCGCGGCGCTGGCGCTCGTCGAGGAAGGCTGGCGCCCCGAGGCGGGCGAGCTGATGCTCGTCTTCACCGCCGACGAGGAGACCGGCGCGGCCGAGGGCGCCCAGTGGCTCTGCCGCGAGCACCCCGACCGCGTGCGCGCGGACATGGTCGTGAACGAGGGCGCCGGCGCGGTCGTGGAATACGACGGCCGGCGGGTCTACCCGGTCTGCGTCGCCGAGAAGGGCGTGTTCCGGTTCACGATCACGACAGTCGGCCGAGCCGGCCACGCGTCTCTGCCGCGCATCGGCGACAACGCGCTGGCGAAGCTCGCCCCGGTGCTCACGGCGCTGCGCGAGCGGCGCCCGTCCTTCGACCTCACGCCCGAGCCCGAGGCGCTGCTCGCGGCACTCGGCCTGGACCCCACCGACCCGGAGGCGGCCTTCGCCGAGATCGAGGCCAAGGACCCGCGGCTCGGCCTCCTGGTCGAGCCGATGCTCGGGATCACCATGACTCCCACCATCCTCAGGGCCGGCGAGAAGATCAACGTGATCCCGTCGCTCGCGGTGCTGGAGGTCGACTGCCGCGTGCCGCCCGAGCAGGGCGGCGACGAGGTGCTGGCCGCCCTGGCCGAGCTGGTCGGCGCCGACGGCTACGAGGTGGAGCTCGGCGACGACGTGGTGGCAGGAAACCGCTCGCCGATCGACACGCCCCTGATGGACTCGATCAGCCGCTTCGTCGAGCGCGAGGACCCGGGCGCCACCGTGGCCCCGATGGTGTTCCCCGGCTTCTCCGACTCGCACTGGTGGCGCGCCGCCTTCCCCGACTGCGTGGCCTACGGCTTCTTCCCCCAGCGCGCCATGGACGCGGTGGAGCAGATCTCGCTGATGCACGCCGCCGACGAGCACGTGCCGGTCGAGGATCTCGGGCTGGCGGCCAGCTTCTACTCTGAGCTGATCATGGAGACGCTGCGATGAGCGACGAGAAGCTTCGACTGGGTGGCATGGCCCTGCGCAACGGCCTGCTCGTGCACGGTCCGACCCATTGGGCCGCCGCGGTTCGCGCGCGCGGCGGGGAGATCGCGGTGGCGTCCGGCCGCAAGCCCGACCTCGGCTCCAAGGCGGCCGAGCGCGTGCCGGGACTGCGCGGCGTAATGAAGCTCGCCGAGGCGATGGCCGTGATCCCGCTGGTCAAGCGGGCGCTGCCCGAGGCTCGGCTGCCGATGCAGGACGTCAAGACGCTCGGGGCCATGGGCGCCGCCGCCCTCGCCGGCTCGGCGGTGCGCCGGGTCGGGCGCTCGGTGGCCGCCCGCGAGACCGCGGTGGCCGCGATCAGCCTCACCCCGGCGCTGCTGGCCCTGCGCAGCGGCGACCTCGCCGCCTACCACGGTGTCGAGCACAAGGCGATCGCGGCCTACGAGGACGACGGCGACGCCGCCGACGCGCTCAAGGAGCACGACCGCTGCGGATCGCACCTGGTCGTGCCGATGCTGACCGCCGCGGCTTTCGGCAACGTGGCCGTGCGCCGCGCCGGGCTGCGCGGGCCGGCCGCCGAGGCGGTCGTCGGCCTTGGCAGCGCCGCCGTCGCCGTGGAGGTGTTCGCCTGGTCCGAGCGGCACCCCGACAGCGCGATGACCCGACTGCTGCGGCGGCCCGGCCACGAGATCCAGCGCGCGGTCGGCACGCGCGAGCCGACGTCCGAGCAGCTCGAGGTGGGGCGGGCCGCGCTGGCGGAGATCCTTCGGGTCGAGGGCGCCCCGGCCTGACGCGCACGCGCCTGGACCCGAGCGTCTTCCGACTCCCGGTCGAGCGGATCCAGGCCGGTTACTACTCGGACGCCTACTTCAACCTCACCCGGCAGCTCCTCCAGGAGCGCGGCGAGCACCCGCGCGTGACGATGCAGGTCTTCCAGAAGCGCGACTCGGTCCTCGGCGGCGTAGACGAGGCGATCGCCGTGCTCAAGCTGTGCACCGACTGGGATCGGCTGGAGGTGCACGCGCTCTACGAGGGCGACGAGATCGCCCCGATGGAGACGGTCATGACGATCGAGGGCGACTACTCGCTGTTCGCCCACCTCGAGACCGTCTACCTCGGCTGCCTCGCTCGCCGCAGCCTGATCATGCACAACGTGCGGGAGGTGGTCGAGGCCGCGCACGGCAAGCCGATCCTGTTCTTCCCCGCACGCCACGACCACTGGCTCGTGCAGACGGGCGACGGCTGGGCGGCCCACGTGGCCGGGGCGATCGGGGTGTCCACGGACGCGCAGGCGTCCTGGTGGGGCGGTCGCGGCGTCGGCACGGTGCCGCACGGCCTGATCGCGGCCTTCGGAGGAGACACGATCGCGGCGGCGCGGGCCTTCGCGGAGCGCTTCGCCGCCGAGATGAACGTGACGGTGCTGGTGGACTTCGAGAACGACTCGGTCCGGACCGCGGTCGAGGTGGCGGAGGCGCTCGGCGACCGCCTCTGGGGCGTTCGCCTGGACACCTCGGAGCGCATGGTCGACAAGGTGCTGTGGGACCGGATGGGCGAGTTCAAGCCGACCGGCGTGAACCCCGAGCTGGCCAGGCTCGTGCGCGAGGCGCTCGACGACGCCGGCCACCAGCGGGTGCAGATCGTGGTCTCGGGAGGGTTCGACGCCGCCAAGATCCGCCACTTCGAGCACCTCGGCGCGCCCGTCGACGCGTACGGGGTCGGCTCGTCGCTGGTGCGAGGCGAGAACGATTTCACCGCAGACGTGGTACGTGTAGAGGGCCGCCCCGCCGCCAAGGCGGGGCGGCGTTTCAACCCGAACCCGCGGCTAGAGCGGGTGGCGTAGAACTCAACTAGTAGGCCCCGCCGTCCGATTGGGTTACAAGATGAAGCGAGCGTCCCTCCTGTGCGCGTTCGCGCTGCTGCTATGCGCCGCTCCTGACGCGTTCGCGCAGGGTGGCGCCGCGGAATGCCGCCAGCCGGTCAAGCTGGCCGGCAATCACCGCATCTCCGCCGTCACGCTCGTCAAGGGCAGCTACCGCATCACGCTCCAGGAGACCGGCGACCTCACCTGCGACCAGGCGCGCGTGTACTTCCGCGAGATCATCGCCGCGCCGGGCGGCACCCTGCCCAACGGCTGGCGCATGGACCTGTCCGGGCTCACCTTCGCCCGCCAGGACGGCAGCGACGCGTTCAGCGTCTCGAAGATCCCGCCACCGGCCGGCGCCGGCGGCGGCCTGTCCTGGGACGACGTCCAGAACTGGGCCGTGCTGTGGCTGCCGATCATCTTCCTCGGCATCGTCTCCTTCGGGCTGCTCTGGATGCTGCGCCTCATGCCGCGCACCAAGCCGCAGGAGATCAAGCCCTCCTCCGCGGGGGCGGTGCGCTGGGACGACGTGGCCGGCGTGGAGGAGTCGAAGGACGAGCTGCGCGAGGTCGTGGAGTTCCTGCGCGACCCCAAGCGCTTTCGCAAGCTGGGCGCGCGCGTCCCGCGCGGCATCCTGCTGCACGGACCGCCCGGCACCGGCAAGACCCTGCTCGCCAAGGCGGTCGCGCACGAGTCGAAGGCCACCTTCTTCGCCCAGTCGGCCTCCTCGTTCGTGGAGATGTTCGCCGGGCTCGGCGCGGCCCGGATCAGGCGGCTGTTCCGCCAGGCGCGCAAGGAGACGCCGGCGATCATCTTCATCGACGAGCTCGACGCGGTTGGCGCCACGCGCGGCAAGGACATCTCGGGCGAGAAGGACCAGACGCTCAACCAGCTGCTGGTCGAGCTCGACGGGTTCGCGGCGCGCGACGAGGTCGTGGTGATCGCCGCCTCCAACATGCTGGACAAGCTCGACCCGGCGCTGCTGCGCCCGGGCCGCTTCGACCGCCAGATCTTCGTGTCGCCCCCCGACCTCAAGGGCCGCCGCGCCATCCTCGACGTGCACACGCGCGACAAGCCCCTGGCGGACCGGGTCGACCTCGACATCGTCGCCCGCCAGACCAGCGGCCTGACCGGCGCCGACCTGGCCAACCTCTGCAACGAGGCCGCGATCTTCGCCGGCCGCGACCATCGCGAGCAGCTGCTCACGCACGACTTCCAGTCCGCGCTCGAGCGAGTGATCGCCGGCGTCCAGTCGCGGCGCGTGATCACCGAGCACGAGAAGCGGGTGGTCGCCTACCACGAGGCCGGGCACGCGCTCTGCTCCGAGCTGCTGCCCTCGGTGGAGAAGGTCCACCGGATCTCGATCATCCCGCGCGGCAAGGCGCTCGGCTACACGCTCAACCTGCCCGAGGAGGATCGCTACCTGAAGACCAAGGACGAGCTGCTCGACTACCTGGTCGTGCTGCTGGGCGGGCGCGTGACGGAGGAGCTCGTGTTCGGCTCGGTGACCACGGGGGCATCGGACGACCTGCGCAAGGTCCACGACATCAGCCGCGGGATGATCACGATGTACGGCATGGGCACTGAGCTGGCGTCGAAGCAGCTGCCGGCCGACGACTACTCCATGTCCGACCACACGCGCCGCATGATCGACGAGGAGCAGCAGTACCTGACCGATCTCGCGCACAGGCGAGCAGCCAAGCTGGTGGCGGAGAACCGAACGCTGCTGGAGGCCTTCGCCTTCACGCTGCTCGAGAACGAGGTCCTGGAGCGCGAGGACATCGAGCGCCTGGTGGCCGTCTACAAGGGTCAGGCCGCGCCGCTGAACGGCGCGCCGGTGGACCCGGGACCGATCGACGTCGCCGCGGCCGAGGGCGACCCGTCGGCGTAGCTAACCTCCGGGCCCGTGTTCGGGCGACTCGATCACATCGGCGTGGCGGTGGACGACCTCGAGGAGGCCGTCTCGCTCTACTCGGAGCGGCTCGGCATGCCGGTGCAGCACCGCGAGACGGTGGAGGAGCAGGGCGTGCAGGCCGTGCTGCTGGGCGTTGGCGACAGCCACGTCGAGCTGCTCAGCCCGCTCGGCCCGGAAACGGCCGTCGGCAGGTTCCTCGAGCGCAACGGGCCGGGCATGCACCACGTGGCGTATGGGACCGACGACATAGAGTCGGCGCTCCAGGACGCGCGAGCGGCGGGGCTTGCGCTCATCGATGAGCAGCCCCGCACCGGCATCCGGGGCAGCCGGGTGGCGTTCGTCCACCCGAAGTCCACCGGCGGGGTGCTGACAGAACTAGTCCAAGCTGCGGAAGGGCATTGATGGCTGACGACACCAGACGAATCGACATCGGCTTCCAGGGCGGCCCCGTGCTGCCCGCGCGCGTGAAGCAGAGCGCCTACGACGAGCCTGCACAAGGTCCTGTCCAAGGACCGCGCGGATCGCTGGTTCGAGCTGGAGACGATCGACTCGAAGGTCTCCATCGACCTGTCCCAGGTCGTATACGTACGGATCGACACCGAAGAGCAGCGGGTCGGCTTCTAGGCCGCCCGTGGATCGCGCGCTCCTGCGACTGCTGCGCACGCGCGGCCACGCGCCGGCGGTGGAGCGGGCCGCTTGGCTGTACGCGCGGGCGGGGGAGCAGGGGCTGCTCTGGTACGGGATTGCGGCGGTCGGGTACGCGCTGTCACGGCGCCCCGATTTCCCGCGCGCGATGCGGGTCGTGCTCGCCGCTTTCATCGCCAACACCGCCGTGAAGCAGGTCGCGCGCCGGCCGCGGCCCGATCTGGGCCCGGACCTGCCACCGCTCACGTCGACGATCTCGGGGCTCTCCTATCCCTCGGCGCACGCGGCGACCTCGTTCGCGGCCGCCGGCGCGCTGGCGAGGGTGCTGCCGGCGCCGCCCCTGTACGCGGCCGCCGGGGCGATGGCCCTGACCCGGCCCTACCTGGGCGTGCACTACCCGAGCGACGTGGTGGCCGGCGCGCTGCTCGGCACCGCGATCGAGACACTGCTGTGAAGATCGGCATCGTCGGCCTGCCGAACGCGGGCAAGTCGTCGCTCTTCAACGCGCTCACGCGCGCCGGCGCCCCGGCGGCCAACTACCCGTTCACCACGCTCGAGCCGAACGTCGCCGTCGTCGGGGTCCCCGACGAGCGTCTCGACCGCGTGGCCGACACCGTGGGCGCCACCCCGGTGGTCCACGAGGTGATCCAGTTCCACGACATCGCCGGCTTGGTGCGCGGCGCGCATGAGGGCGAGGGGCTCGGCAACCAGTTCCTCGGCAACATCCGCGAGACCGACGCGATCCTGCACGTGGTGCGCGTACACGAGGACGCGCAGGTGGTCCACCCCGAGGGCAGGGTCGACCCGCTGGCCGACGTGGAGACGATCGAGACTGAGCTGCTCTACGCCGACCTCGAGCAGGCCGAGCGCCGGCTGGAGCGCGTGGCCAAGCAGGCGAAGTCGGGCGGCAAGGAGACGATCGCCGAGGAGGGCTGGCTGCGCGAGGTCGTGGACGCGCTGCGGGCGGGGCAGGCAGCGCGCACCGTGCCGCCGCCCGAGGGCGCGCCCGGCGCCGCCACGCGGCTGTCGGCGCTCACCTCGAAACCCGTCCTCTACGTCGCGAACGTCGCCGAGGGCGAGTCGCTCGAGCCGCCCCCGGCGCTGGTGGAGCACGCGCGGGCGCGCGGGGCTCGCGCCACGGCGGTCAGCGCGCGCCTGGAGGCGGAGCTGGCCGAGCTCGACGAGGACGAGGCGGGCGCGATGCGCGCGGAGATGGACCTGCACGAGTCCGGGCTGGCCACGGTGATCCGGGAGGCCTTCGAGCTGCTCCACCTGATCTCGTTCTTCACCGCCGGGCAGGGCAAGGAGGCGCGGGCGCACGCGATCGAGCGCGGCACGCGCGCCCGACAGGCGGCCGGGTCGGTGCACACGGACATGGAGCGCGGCTTCGTGGCGGCGGAGGTCACGTCCTGGGAGGACCTGGTCAGGGTCGGGGGGTACAACGCGGCCCGCGAGCAGGCCCTCCAGCGCGTGGAGGGTCGCGACTACGTGCTGCGCGACGGCGACGTGGTGACGTTCCGCTTCACGCCGAGCTGACCGTGGCAGAAATCGTCCGGTAAGTGTCCTTGCGGCCAAACCCGCGGGCGGTCACCATGCGCACCATGCGCCGCGTCGTCATCGTCGCTTTCCCTCGCGTCCAGACGCTGGACGTGCACGGGCCGGCCGAGGTCTTCACCACGGCCACCCAGCTCTCGGGCCGCGACGGCTACGTCGTGGAGGTGGTGGCCGCACGGCCGGGCCCGCTGCCCACCTCGAGCGTCGCGCTCTACCCCGACCGCACCCTGGACCGCTGCCAGGGCCCGATCGACACGCTGGTGGCCGCCGGCGGCACGGGAGTCCACGCGGCCGCGGGCGACGAGCGCCTGATCGACTGGCTCACCGCCGCCGCGGCGCGGTCGAAGCGCGTGACCTCGGTCTGCTCCGGCGCCTTCCTGCTCGCCAGCGCCGGCCTGCTCGACGGGCGCCGCGCGACCACGCACTGGGCCTCCTGCGCCGAGCTCGCGCGCCGCCATCCCGGGGTGGAAGTCGAATCCGACCCGATCTTCGTGCGCGACGGCAACGTGATCACCTCGGCGGGCGTCACCGCCGGCATGGACCTGGCGCTGTCGCTGGTGGAGGAGGACCTCGGCCGCGAGGTCGCACTCGAGACGGCCCGCTGGCTCGTGCTCTTCCTCAAGCGCCCCGGGGGCCAGGCCCAGTTCAGTGCCCAGCTGGCCGCGCAGATGGCCGACCGCGAGCCGCTGCGCGAGCTCCAGGAATGGCTGCCCGGCAACCTCGACGAGGACCTGTCGGTGCCCGCCCTCGCGCGGCGCGCCTGCATGAGCGAGCGCAACTTCGCCCGCGCCTTCCGCGAGGAGACCGGCGTGACGCCGGCGGCCTACGTGGAGGTGGCGCGCGTGGAGAGCGCGCGCATCGCCCTCGAGACCGGCGACCTGCCGGTCGAGACCATCGCCCGCCAGGCGGGCTTCGGCACGGTCGAGACGATGCGCCGGGCCTTCCGCCGGCGCGTCGGCGTCAGCCCGGCCGGCTACCGCGGCCGCTTCAGCTCGGAGGCGGCGTGAACTACGAGGAGGCTCAACCATGAAGATCGCGATCCCGTTGTACGACCGCTTCACCGCGCTCGACGCCGTCGGTCCCTACGAGGTGCTTCAGCGCCTGCCCGGTGCCGAGATCACCTGGCTCGCGCACAAGCCGGGCCTGGTCGGCACCGACACCGGTCAGCTGCACCTGCACGCGGACGCCGCCTTCGAGGAGCTGCCCGACCCGGACATCATCGTCGTGCCCGGCGGCACGGGCACGGACGCCGTGCTGGACGACGAGCGGCTGCTCGACTGGATCCGGCGCGCGGATGAGACGTCGGAGTGGACGACCTCGGTCTGCACCGGGTCGCTGCTGCTCGGCGCGGCCGGCCTGCTCGACGGTCTCGAGGCGACCTGCCACTGGCTCGACCTGGAGACGCTCGATCGCTTCGGCGCGCGCCCGACGAGTCGCCGGGTTGTGGAGCAGGGCAAGGTGATCACCGCCGCGGGCGTGTCGTCGGGCATCGACATGGCCCTGGTGCTGGTCGCCAAGATCGCGGGGCCGGAGGTGGCGCAGGCGATCCAGCTCGGCATCGAGTACGACCCCCAGCCGCCCTTCGACACCGGCTCGGTCGAGAAGGCGCCGGCGCAGGTCGTGGAGCTCGTGCGGGCGGTCGCCGCGGCCCGTACCTAGCATGTAGGCGGTGCTCGCCAGCGCCGCCATCCGCCGCCGCGAGCTGCTGGCGGCTGCGGCCGCTGGTGCGCTCGCCGGCCGGCTGCCGGTCGCGCGGGCCGAGGTCACGGAACCCGCCGACCTTGGTGTGGTCGAGGCGGCGGCCGCGCTGCGACGCCGTCGGCTGTCGGCGGAGGAGCTGACCCGCGCCTGCCTGGCGCGGGTGGAAAAGCGCAACGGCGGCGAGCCCACGTTCGATGGTGCGCCGGACGCGATCAACGCGTGGGTGCGGCTCTACCCCGAGCTGGCGCTGCGCCGTGCCCGCGCCGCGGATCGCCGCCTGGCGCGCGGCCACGCGCCGCTCCTGTGCGGCATCCCGGTCGGCGTCAAGGACCTCTATGCGGTGCGCGGGCTGCCGCTGACGGCCTCCAGCCGCGTGCTCGCGCACCACGTCGCGACCAGGGACAGCGCGGTCTGGGCGCGCCTGAGCGCGGCCGGGATGGTCCTCCTCGGCCATACCCACACCCACGAGTTCGGCGCAGGCTCCACCACTGACCAGGTGGGTAACCCGTGGCGCGTGGCCCGCTCGGCCGGCGGTTCGAGCGGCGGCTCGGCTGCCGCCGTCGCGGCGGGCATGGTGCCCGCGGCGACCGGGACGGACACCGGTGGCTCGCTGCGGTTCCCCGCCGCCCTCTGTGGGCTCAGCACGATCAAGGCCACGCGCGGCGTCGTCTCGACCAAGGGGATGATCCCGGTGGCGCGCAGCCTCGACCACGCCGGCCCGCTCGCGCGCACCGTGGCGGATTGCGCCGCGCTGCTGCAGACGCTGAGCCCCGGCCTGCCGCGCCTTGCCACCCACGCCCGGAGCGGCCGGCGCCCCCTGACCGGGCTGAGGGTGGCTATTACCGACCGGCTGGATCGCGAGGAGCTCGATCCCGACGTCGCCGAAGGCTTCGACAGGGCAAGGCGCGCGCTCGAGCGTCTGGGCGCGCGCGTCTCGCACCGGGCCGCGCCGGCGGCGACCGGGCTCGACGACGTGGGCTTCGATCCGATTCTGAACACCGACCTGTGGGCCTACCACCGGCGCTTCGCCGGGCCGGGCGGCGCTGTACCGGCCTGCCGTCGCGCGGCTGATCGCGGGCGCGGCGAGCGTCGCCGGGCACGGGCTACGCCGAGGCGCAGCGGCGGCGGGCGCATGGGACCGCGGTCTGGACCCGCTGGTTCGCCGACGAGCGCGTCGATCTGGTGCTGGAGCCGACCGCCCCGATGTCGGGCGCACGGCGCGGAGCCGGCTACGCGGAGGGATACCCGCAGCTGCTCGCGATGTTCCCGTTTGCGGCGTTCTGGGATGCCACGGGCTTCCCGGTCGTCTCGCTTCCCGCCGGGATCGGCGCCCGCCACAGGCTGCCGGTGGGGGTCTCGCTGATCGGCCGGCCGCACGCCGACGCGGCCGTGATCAGGGCCGCGGTCGACCTGCAGGAGCGCGCGCTGCCGCCGCCCGTGCGGGGCTAGACCGGCTTCACACCCTCCACGTAAAGGGTGCCGGCCCGTCGCATCTCGGTGTCCGGGCATGGAACGAGCCGGCTGTCCCCGAAGTCACGCACGGCGACCTCCACGAAACCCGCGGCCGCGAGCACGGCAACCAAGAGCTGCTCGTCGTACATCGCATGGTGTCCGTGCTCGTAGAAGAGGGCCTGAACCGCGAGCATGCGCGTTGGTCGTGACAGTGCCCAGTCGGGGTCGGCGAGGCCTGCGTAGGAGCGGAGGCAATCGCCCGCGTTGGGCACGGCCACGCGCAGCACCCCGCCCGGTTTCAGGGCGCGGTAGCACTCCCCGGTCAGCTCGAAGCCGGCGTGCAGGGTCAGGTGCTCGAGCAGATGCTCGTGAAAGACGGCGTCGACGTGGTCATCCGGGAACGGGATGCCGTGCTTGAGATTCCAAACGAGATCTGCCGGGGACCCAGCCAAGTCGATGTCTATCCAGCCCTCCTTGGGGACGAAGCCGGAACCGAGGTGGAGGCGCAGGTCGGAACCGTCCCGGAGCTTCGCCAGCCGTCGCCGCGCCGACGGCTTGAGCAGCATCGTGGAGAGCTCGCGCAGGCGGCCGACACCCACGACCGACATGAGCCGCCTGGGTCGGCTCTCCGGCCTGGGCAACGCCGGAGCCTCCGCCGCGGGGTCGTTCAAGAGATAGTCGCGGAGGCGCTGCGAATCTACGGGCTCGGTGGGCGGCGCGCTGATGGCGCGAAAGGTTACGCCGGGCCGACCAGGCGAGCCTTGACCGCGGCGAGCTCGCGAGCGCTGACTCCGCCCGCGCGCAGGTAGCCCTCTACGTCCAGCTCGGCCAGCGTCGCCAGGATCACCTCGGTCGAGGATGTCCCCTGGCTCGCCAGGAACTCCTCTCCCTCCCGGTTCCCGCTCAGGCGATAGTCCGCGGCGATCTCCTCCGCCGGCACGCCGGCCAGGGCCAGCAGCAGCATCGCGATCTGCCCCGTGCGGTCCTGGCCGCCCACGCAGTGGACCAGCACCCCGCCGGGCTCGGCACGCCCGATCGCCTGCAGCACGGCCGCGTTGCGCTCCGGGAAGCGCTCCAGGTGCGGCCGGTAGTAGAGCGGCGTGCCGAACTGCGGCCCCGTGCCCCACTCGTCCCAGAAGTCGGTGTCCTCGACCCCGTCGAGCGGCACGTGCACCGTGGTCACGCCGGCGGGGCGCACCAGGTCCGGGCGCAGCTCGTCCTCGTTGCGCAGGTCCACGATCGTCCGGATGCCGTGTGCCGCCAGCGCCTCCCACCCCGCCGCGGTGAGCCGGTCCGGGCAGTCGCCCCGGACCACAGCGCCGTAGGCGGTCTCGCGTCCGTCCGCGGTCGGCAGGCCGCCGAGGTCGCGCACGTTGGAGCAGCCCTCCCAGGTCAGCGGCGTCACGTGGCGAGATAATGCCTGGACGATGGCTCGGGGTGACCTCGAGAACCTGCGGCGTGCCCTCTCCTCCGATCCGGCCGCCTTGATCGCCCTGTTGGACGACGAGGTCGAGTGGGACTACGTCGGAGCCTTCCCCGAATCGGTGACCTACCGCGGTCCGCCCGAGGTGGCGGAGTTCCTGCGCCAGTGGGCCGAAGGGTTCGAGGACTTCGGCTTCGAGGCCGAAGAGATGATCGACGCCGGGGACTCGGTCGTGGTCTGCCTCCACCAGTGGGGGCGCGGAAGAGAGACCGGCGCCCAGGTGGAGAGCCGCACCTGGCAGGTGTTCAGCTTCCGGGGCGGGAAGGTCATCCGTTGCCGCGGCTATGCCACCAAGGCCGAGGCGTTCTCCGCAGCCGGTTTCGACGAGTAGCTACCTCAGCATCCGGTCGCGCCGCGTTACCGCACGCGCACGGCGGGCCCGGCGACCGCGCCGGAGCGCACGCGATACGAGCCCGCGCGCCCGACCTTCACCCGGTATCGCCCTGCTGCGCTCGTGTGCACGCGCCGAACGGCGCGCCACTTGCCGGCGGACGCGGCGCTCCAGCACCAGCACGTGCCGCCGCGGCGCGGGGGAGAACTCGCCCGCCAGCGCGGTGGGCGTCAGACGGACGCCCCAGCTGGCCGGCCGGGCCGAGCGCGGATAGCGAGCGCTCGTCGAGACGCGCACGAACGTGAACCAGGTGTCGCGCAGCCCCAGGCGCTCGCGGATCGTGGGGCCGGACAGCACGGTGGAGCCCTTGGTGCCGACCACGCGGGCACGCACCACGCGCGGCGAGACGCCGCGCTCCAGCACCTTCACGCTCTTGAACGAGCCCGGCGCTCCGAGTGCGCGGTCGAGCGCGGCGGCCGTGGTCCGGACGGTCCAGCGGTGGTAGGGCGACTGGTTGTCGTACGGGTCCGGCACGCCTACCAGCCACGGCTTCGAGAGCGCTCCGACGAACGAGAACTCGATGTTCTCGGTGTGCCCGCCGGAGGTCGAGAAGTAGTAGGTCACCGCGGGAACGCCGCCGTAGGTGACGATCTGGCCCGCGGTGGCGCGCACCGCGGCGTCGCTGCGCACGCTCTCGCCGGTCACGCCGCGGTAGACCTGCGAGCGGGTGTCGGGGTACTGGTCGTACAACCCGGACGTCTTGCGCGTGGCGAGCGCGTACGAGCGCGCGGCCACGGCCTGGACCTTGAGCGCCTCGAGCGGCCAGGAGCTGGGCATCTCGCCGGCGACCACTCCACGTACGTAGCTGTCGAGGTCGAGCACGTTGATCGAGGTGACCCCCGAGCCCTCGGTGCGGATCTCGATCGCGCCATGGTAGGTCCCGCTGGTCACCCCGTTGAGCGCGGGGCCGAGCAGGCGCACCGGGATCGGGCCGGTGAAGCGGGCGCCGTTGCCCACGCGCGCCACCCGCTTGCCCGACGCCGTCGTGACCAGGATCTGGCCGCGGGACTCGCGGGCGACGTAGGTGCGGTTGAGCTTCAGGGTATGCCCGCCGATGCCGGTGGCGCCTTGCACGCGGATGTAGGGGTCCTCCGGCTGCAGGAGCACGCGCACGGCGCGCGACGGCGCGTGCTCGAGCCGCGTGCCCTTGTAGTAGTGGCCGAGGATCCCCGGGTACTTGGCGCCATTCAACGCGTAGCCGTAGGCGCCGTACTGGCTCATGCCGATCCCGTGCCCGAAGCCGGCGCCGCGGATCACCTCGCGCACGGCAGCGTCCGCGGCGGCAGGCGCAGCGGCAAAAACGAGCAATACGGCTGTGGCGGCGAGCGTTCTACGCATGAATCCCTTACAACGCCTCTATCGACGCAAGGTAGCGGGACTCAACTAACGGAAAAAAGCTGCCATTCGCCGGGAATGCCGCGCAGCTCGTGGGCGCCGCGCTCCTGGAAGTCGATCCCGGAGCCCACCACGAGGTCCTTGACCGTGCTCGACACCAGCACCTCGCTGGGCTCGGCCCGGTCCATCACCCGCGCGGCGATGTGCACCGCCATGCCGCCCAGGTCGCCGTCCATCACTTCCAGCTCGCCGGTGTGCAGACCCGCCCGCACCTGCAGCCCGATCGAGGCGACCGCGTCGGCCACGTCGGCCGCGCAGCGGATGGCCCGGGCCGGCCCGTCGAAGGTGGCCAGGAAGCCGTCGCCGGTGCGCTTGACCTCGCGGCCGCGGTGGCGGTCGAGCGCGCGCCGGAACAGCGCGTCGTGGCGCTCGAGCATGTACCTCCAGGAGCGGTCCCCCATCGCCGCCACGTGCTCGGTCGACCCGCAGATGTCCGTGAACAGCACGGTGGCCAGCATCCGGTCCGGCTCGCGGTCGTGGCGCTCGCCGGTCAGGAACTCCTCGATCTCGCCCAGCAGGGCCTCGCTGTCGCCGATCGAGTACATGTTGTCGCCGCCCTCGAGCTCGACGAACTTGGCCCCCGGGATGCGGTCCGCCATGTAGCGCGAGTGCTCGATCTTGATGAAGCTGTCCTCGCGCCGGTGCATCACGAGCGTCGGAACGCGGATCGAGGGCAGCACGTCGCGCACGTCGAACTCGCCGATCAGGTCGAAGATCCGGGTGATCGTTCCCGGGCTCGCGGCAAGGCGCTCCAGGCGGCCGGCCCACTCCACGAACTCCGGCTGATCCATGAGGCTCGGGGCGACGCTGCCCGCCACCCAGCCCTCGCCCCAGTGGTTGACGAGCTGGTCCATGCGCCGCTTGCGCTCCTCGGCGCGCCAGGCCCACTCGTATCCGGGCGCCCAGGTGGCGCGCGCGAAGGTGGCGTACAGGACGAGCCCGCTCACGCGGTCCGGGTGCGTGGCCGCGAACAACGCCGCCATCGGGCCGCCCTCCAGCGTTCCCGCGATCGCCGCACGCTCGCTGCCGGCGGCGTCCATCACGGCGATCACGTCGTCCATCTGCTCCTCGAGCGTCGGGGCGCCGGAGAGCGGGTCGGACAGCCCCGAGCCACGCCGATCGAAGCTGATCACGCGGCTGAAGGTGGTCAGGCGATCCATCACCGCCTGGAGCGACGCCTCGGACCAGAGGTATTCGACCTGCGAGATCCATGGCGGGATCCAGACCAGGTCGAGCGGACTATCCCCCTGCACTATGTACGCGATGTTGAGGTCGCCGCTCTTGGCGTAGCGAGCCACCTGAGGCACGTCATTGAAGTTACCGGTCGCGGGTATCGTGCTTGGGCGATGGCCAAGCGCAAGGCATCGGACGTCTTCGTGGAGTGCCTCGAGGCCGAGGGCGTCAGGCACGTGTTCGGGATTCCGGGCGAGGAGACGCTCGACCTCAACGAGTCGCTGTCGAGGTCTTCGATCGAGTTCATCCCGGTGCGCCACGAGCAGGGCGGCGCGTACATGGCGGACGTCTACGGCCGCCTCACCGGCCACGCGGGCGTCTGCCTCGGCACGCTCGGCCCGGGTGCGCTGAACCTGGTCACGGCCGTGGCCGACGCCTTTCTCGACCGCGCGCCGCTGGTGGCGCTCACCGGGCAGGGCGACCTGGAGCGCATGCACAAGGAGTCGCACCAGTACATCGACCTGCTGCGCGTGATGCGCCCGATCACGAAGTGGAACGCCCGCCTCTCGGACGCGGCGATCATCCCGGAGGTCGTGCGCAAGGCGTTCAAGCTCGCCGAGGCCGAGAAGCCGGGCGCGACGCACATCGAGCTGCCCGAGGACGTGATGGTCGAGGAGATCGACGCGCAGCCGCTGCCGCGCAGCCGCCAGATTCGCAGCGAGCCGGCCGCTCGCGAGCTGCTCCGCGCCGCCGACCTGATCCGCTCGGCGATCACCCCGGTGGTCCTGGCCGGTAACGGCGTGGTCCGCGCCAAGGCCGCCCCGGCGCTGCGCGAGTTCGTGCGCGCCACCGGCATTCCGGTCGCGGAGACGTTCATGGGGAAGGGCCTGATTCCGCCCGACAGCGCCAAGTGGCTGGGCTCGGTTGGCCTGCAATCGGGCGACTACAACATGGCCGGCTTCGACGAGGCCGACGTGGTGCTGGCGATCGGCTACGACCTGGTCGAGCATTCGCCGGAGCACTGGAACCCGCGCCGCGACAAGCAGATCATCTGCATCGACTCGGTGCCGGCCGAGATCGACGAGTACTTCATCCCCGAGGTCGAGCTGATCGGCGACATCTACCACGTGCTCACGCGCCTCGGCGAGGAGTGCCGCCAGGCGCCTCACCAGGGCGGCTCGACCCGGCTGCGCGACGTGGTGCTGGGCCGCTTCGAGCAGGCCAAGGACGACGACGCGTTCCCGGTGCAGCCCCCGCGCGCGCTCTACGAGATCCGCCAGGCGCTCGGGCGCGAGGACATCCTGATCTCGGACGTCGGGCTGCACAAGCTCTGGATCGGGCGCATGTTCCCGGCCTACGAGCCGAACACCGTGCTGATCGCGAACGGCCTCGCGGGGATGGGCTTCGCGGTCCCGGCGGCGATCGGAGCCAAGCTGGTCCACCCGGACCGCAACGTGGTCACGGTCAACGGAGACGGCGGCTTTCTCATGAACTGCCAGGAGCTCGAGACCGCGGTGCGCCTGAAGACCTCCATCGTCAACGTGATCTGGGAGAACAGCCAGTACGGCTCGATCGTCTGGAAGCAGGACAAGAAGTTCGGCACGCACTTCGGCACCGACTTCACGAACCCCGACTTCGTCAAGCTGGCCGAGGGCTTCGGCATGCCGGCCTGGCGCTGCGACTCGGCCGACGAGTTCGGCGAGCGCCTGCGCCAAGCGCTCGGCCTCGACGTGCCGTCCCTGATCGTGCTTCCAATCGATTACTCCATCGACGTAGCCATCTCTGAGGAACTCGGAACGGAGACCGTTGCAACATGAGCATCGCCACTGAGGAACACGCAGTCGTCGAGAAGGTCCGCAAGCAGCTCTACATCGGGGGCGAGTGGCGCGACGCCTCGGGCGGAGGGACGCTCGAGGTGCTCGATCCCGCCACCGAGCAGCCGCTCTGCGAGGTGGCCGACGGCACGCCCGAGGACGCCGCCGCGGCGCTCGACGCCGCCGTCGACATGCGGGCCGAGTGGGCCGCCACGCCGCCCAACGACCGCGCCGGGATCCTCTGGAAGGCGTTTGAGCTGCTGATGGAGCGCGCGGACGAGCTGGCCGTGCTGATGACGTTGGAGATGGGCAAGCCGGTCGCCGAGTCGAAGGCCGAGATCGTCTACGCGGCGGACTTCTTCCGCTGGTACTCCGGTGAGGCGCTGCGCATCGACGGCAACTACAAGCAGTTCGCCAACGGCACCAGCCGCGTGCTCGTGTTGAAGCAGCCGGTCGGGCCGAGCCTGATGATCACGCCCTGGAACTTCCCGATGGCGATGGGCACGCGCAAGGTCGGCCCGGCGGTCGCTGCCGGGTGCACGATCGTGATGAAGCCGGCGCAGCAGACGCCGCTGTCGATGCTGGCGCTGGGCCAGATCCTCGAGGAGGCCGGCCTGCCCGGCGGGGTGTTCAACATCCTCACCACGTCCTCGTCCGGCTCCACGACCGGCCCGCTGATCGAGGACCCGCGCCTGCGCAAGCTGTCCTTCACCGGGTCGACCGAGGTCGGGCGCAAGCTGATCGAGGCGTCGGCCAAGAACGTGCTGAAGGTGTCCATGGAGCTGGGCGGCAACGCGCCGTTCCTGATCTTCGAGGACGCCGACCTGGACGCCGCGGTCGAGGGAGCTCTGCTCGCCAAGATGCGCAACATCGGCGAGGCCTGCACCTCGGCCAACCGCTTCCACGTCGCCGAGCCGGTGCGCGAGGAGTTCGCCCGCCGGCTGGGGGAGAAGATGGGCGGGCTGAAGATCGGCCGCGGCACCGAGGAGGACGTGAGGGTGGGGCCGCTGATCGACCAGCCGTCGCGCGAGAAGGTGGCCGAGCTGGTGCAGGACGCGCTCGACAAGGGTGCGACCCGGATCGTCGGCGGGGAGATCATCGACGGCCGCGGATACTTCTACGCGCCCACGGTGCTGGACGACGTGCCGCAGGACGCCCGCGTCTTCCACGAGGAGATCTTCGGCCCGGTGGCGCCGGTCGGGGTGTTCTCGTCCGAGGAGGACGCGATCGCCCGCGCCAACGACACCGAGTACGGCCTGGTCGCCTACGTGTTCACGCGCGACATCAAGCGAGCGATCCGGGTGTGCGAGGGGCTCGAGACCGGCATGGTCGGCCTCAACCAGGGAATGGTCTCGAACGCCGGAGCGCCGTTCGGCGGCGTGAAGCAGTCCGGGATCGGCCGCGAGGGCGGGCACGAGGGCCTGGAGGAGTTCCTGGAGACCAAGTACGTGGCGGTGAACCTGTAGCTCAATGGCCCACGAGCCAAAGCTCATCATCCAGCTGCCGCGGGGCGGCGCGGTCGCCCGGCAGCTAAGCGTGCAGGCGTTGCCGAGCGTCGCCAGCGGGGAGGTTGTCGTCACCGGTGGTCCGACCGACGCCGAGGGCTATCTCGAACCGCCCGCCGCGGGGGAAGTCGTCCTGTCGGTGCCGTCGCCCGAGGCGCTCGCGCTCGAGGCCAGCGAGGTTCGCCGCGTGATCGGCACGGCCGGCACGGGCGTCGAACCGCTGATCGTCGAGGTGGAGGCCGCCGAGGAGCTGCGCGAGGACGAACTGGCGGCGATCCTCGAGGCAGCGGGCCACACGTCGCGCGGCGTGATCCTCCGCATCATGCACGACGCCTGAGCGCCGAGGACTACCCGCTCCCAAGCCTCACGTCGCGCCGTTCCAGCACCCTGCCCCGGCGCCGGACGACGAGCTCGTAGTCGCCTCGCGAAAAGCGCTTGTGCCCGTGCCGTCGCAGCAGCACGCGCCGTACCTCGCGGTCGGCATCGAGCGGCGCCGAGCGCGCGTGGAGGCTCTTGCCACGGCGGAGCTCCATCGTGACATCTGAGATGGCACCATCGACGGCCGCGACGGTGACGAGCACCGCGCCGTCGCGCCGCACGCGGCCGTATACGCGCAGGGCGAGCCGTCGGCCATTTCCGGCGTCCACGACGAAGCGGCCGGCCGGGCCGCATTGGACGAGTGTGCTCCCGCCGCTCGTGGGTAGGGGCTCGCTTCCGAGCGATGGGTCCCCGCCGCGCAGCTCCTCTGCGCCCGCGCGGCCGAGGCCGCGGATGACGTCGGCGTAGAAGGCGGTCTGTCTGGCTGCAAGGCGCGCGTCGAGCTTGTCCAGCTCGCCGTTATTCGACACGACCAGCAGGTAAGTCGGTCCGGCGATTCCGCCGACGTGTGGGACGCCCATCTTGTGGAACTCGGAGCCGACCGAGATGCCGGGCGCGGCGACAACGACGTGGCCCTGGAGGTTGTGCTTGCGGACCCCCCTCTTGACGAGCTTCGTCGCTGGTCCGAGGGTCGTCGACAGCACGTACGGCTCGTTCTTGCCGGTGCCGTGGTAGCCCTTGCCGGGGGTGTCGACCCATTCGGTCGCGCCGAGGTGCTCGATCGTCACGGCGGCGACCGCCCGCTTGACGATGTCGAGGTGCGCCGCGATCCATCCGCGCACCTGCGGCAACGTTCCGGCCATGTGGCCCGGCCACGCGGCGAACACGAGGGTCCGGTCGAGCCGCCTGCGGCGCGGCAGCGACTCGAAGTGCCGCGCGAGCTGGACCAGCGCCATGCAGCCGTTCTCCTCGACGAAGTTCTGGCCATCGGTGTGGGTGTCGACGATCACGACCTCGTCGCTTCGGCCGGGAAGCACCGCAGTGACCGAACGCACCAGGGTCTTCTTCAACGGCGCTTCCAGCGTCAGGCGCACCGTCGGGCGAGCGGCCGCCTGGGCGCGCAGCGCGGCGCCGGCGTCACGGTCGACGACCAGTGCCGGGATCGGCTGATACGGCCCCGTGTGCGGAGACCAGTTGCCCTGGAGCTCGTCGAACGACTTCGAGACGGCGAAGACCACGGCCTTCGCCCCGCGGTCGGCGAACTGCTGGAGATCCGGCCAGGGCCCGACCCACAGAGGCCCGGTCATCTCCTTGTCGATCACCAGCACGGCTCCCGCGGCCGAGACGCCCGGGCCGTCTTGCACGAGCGGGCCGACGACCCCGTCGGGCGGAGTGCCCTTCGATCGCACGAACGACGTCGCCACCCTGACCGCACCCGGCGCGGCGCCGTCGAGCACCTCGAGGGCGAAACGCTTGGGGCGCCAGCGGTCGTACTCGTACTCGTCGCACTGGATCAGCTCCAGCCCCGTCGACGCGAACTCGTCCTCGAGCCAGTCGCAGAAACGGTCGTGCTCGACGTAACCGGGCAGACGCGGGCCGAAATCGACCATCCTGCGGTAGTCGGCGCGCACGCGGGCCGCGGAGGGCAGCGGCACGACCCCTCGCCCGCGCGAGGCCCCAGCGAGCGGCGAGCTGCCGACGGCACCCGCCGCGGCCATCGCGGCGCCGGCGCCCAGCAGGTCGCGCCGGCTGATCCCACCCTCGTTCATCCAGCCACAGCTTCGGTCCAGACCAGCGCCGAGCCGTCGAGCACGACGGTCCCGTCCTGGTTGGTGATCGTCGTGCGCAGGCGGGTGAGCGGCTTGTCGTCGCGGGCCTCCAGCACCTCGACCTCCGCGGTGATCTCGTCGCCAGGGCGCACGGGGGCCTTGAAGTCCCAGTCGACGTGCAGGAACACCGTTCCCGGGCCCGGCAGCTCCTCCGCGACCACCGCGTTCAGCAGGCCGGAGGTCACGCCGCCCTGGACGATGATTCCGCCGAAGCGCGACGCCGCGGCGGCCTCGGCGTCGTAGTGGAGCGGGTTGCGGTCGCCGGTGAGCTCGGTGAACAGCTCGATGTCGCGCGCGCTGATCCTGCGGCTTCTCGAGGCCCTCGCTCCCACCCGTGGCGACACCATCGGCGGAGAGGCTACGCCGCGTGATCAGTCGGTGATGCTGCCGGCGCTGAGGTTGGCGACGGTCGCGGTCATGGCACCGGCGCGGTCCGAGGCGACGAAGGCGGCGGTGTCGGCGACCTCGGCGAGGGTGGGGAGCCGCTTGAGCAGTGTGCCCTGTTCGAGAATTGCCTGGAACTGGGCGGGGGTGACACCGGCGGCCGCGCTCGCCGTGGCGAAGTTCTCCTCGATGAGCGGGGTCTCCGGGATCGCGTGCGAACGCAGGCAGACCACCCGGATGCCCGCTGGTCCCACCTCGAGGGCCAGGGACCGCGAGAACGCCTCAACGGCCGCCCAGGCCGGCGCGCTCCCGCCGATCAGGTTCGCCGGCTTCCGGCCGGGGACGGCTGTCAGCATCACGATCACACCCGAGCCCTGGCGGCTCATGTGCCGGGCCGCGGCGGTCGCGGTGATGAAGTTGGAGCTGGTGTAGAAGGCGATCGGGCGGGCGAAGGCGTCGCCGCCCAGCTCCGTGAGTGGGATGCGGTCGGGCGCGGGGCCCGGGCCGATGGCGTTGAACGAGATGTCGACACCTCCCGCTCGCTCGACCACGGTCTCGAGGTGCTCCTCCACGGCTTCCTCGTCAAGCGCGTCAACCTGCGCTGTCTCTGCGACGCCGCCAGCAGCAGCGATCTCATTGGCGACGGCATCCAGCTTCGCCGCGTTACGTCCTGTCAGGAAAACCCTTGACCCCTCGCGTGCGAAAGCCCGGGCGACGGCGCCGCCAATCTCGCCCCCCGCCGCATAGATCACCGCGTTCTTGTGCTCAAGCAGCATTGTCGTCACCACGTTGGCGTCGCAGGTGCAGCACCAGCCAGGCGCGCGCCAGCAGCAAGCTGGCGCCGGCGCCCGTGACCGACGGGAGGAGCTCCTCCAGCGGCACGCCTCCCACGTGAGCGGTCACGATCACGAGCCCGAGCTCCTCGACTCGCCCCGAGACCGAGCGATCTGCTCGCGGAACTGCGTGTCGTCGGTCCGCTCGCTGTACTCGTCGTGGAGGTTCCACCACACGTAGCGCTCGGTCTGCGGGTAGCCCTCGGGCGAGTCCTCCCAGTCCTCCTGGCGGCCGAGCGCGGTCATGTCGAGATAGGCCCAGGCGCTGCCCAGCGCCTCGTCGCCGCGCGCGTTGATGAAGTAGGTGCGGAACACCTGGCCGTCGTCGTCGCGGTAGAAGGCGTTGGTGCCGTGCCACTCGTCGACGTCGAAGTCGGCGTCGAAGTCGTCGGTGAGCGTGTACCACGGGATCTCCCAGCCCATCCGCGCCTTCCAGCGCTCGATGTCTGCCTGCGGCGCGCGTGAGACGTACGCGAATGTGGTGTCGCGGGAGTTCAGATGAGCGAGGTGCGCGACCTGGTCGGCCATGAACGAGCAACCGCGGCAGCCGCTCTCGGGCCAGCCGGCCACGCCGGGCTCGAAGAAGAAGCGGTAGATGATCAGCTGACGGCGCCCGTCGAAAAGGTCGAGCAGGCTCGCCTCGCCATCCGGACCCTCGAAGCGGTAGTCCTTCTCAACGGCCATCCGCGGCATCCGGCGGCGGTCCGCGGCCAGCGCATCGCGGGCACGAGTCAGCTCCTTCTCCTTCACCAGCAGTTCCTCGCGGGCGGCCGCCCACTCCTGCGGCGACACGATCGGCGGCATCTTCATAGTGATTCCTTCTCTCACGCCCAAACGGCGCGCCTCGGGTGCATGTCCGTTCAGACACCGGCGGCGGCGAAAACGGACCGGCCGGGAACGATGACGCGGTTCGCGAGCTAGGAGGGTCCAGCGAAACGACTGGCGAAACTCGCCACGCCTACCGCCTCGACCCGGCGAGCCGGTCGGCGGCAGCACGGGCCTCGTCGATGTCGGTGTGGGTCGTCAATCGCACGAGGAGGCCATCGGCCGACCAGCAGATGGCCCATCCCTCCCGCTGATGGACTTGACCATCGACGCCGACCGGACGACCCTCTTGCTTGACCACCGCAAGCAGGACCCCGTCGTCGAGGACGACGAGCTCTTCGACTTCCATGCGAAGCTCGGCGAAGGAGCTGAACCAGTCGTCCAAGAAGCCACGAATTGCCGCTCGGCCTTCGTAAAGGCCGCCCGCCGCCCGCCCGTCAAGGACCCCGTCGGGAGCGAAGAAGCTCATTACCGCGTCGATGTCACGCTGATTCACAGCCTCGAAGGCAAGGCGCGTAAGTTCAACCGGGTCGGGGGTCGTGGACTCCTCGGGCATCGTTGTGGGAAGTATCGCGCCCAACGGCGGGATTCGCGCTCGACGGAGGCGCGACGGCGGTGGAGCTTGCGCCACCGGTCGCTTAGGCGGCGGCCGCGAGGCTGGGCTGCGACTCGGCCACCCGGGCGATCCGGCCGGCGGCGCCCTCGAGCGCGCCCGCGGACAGCAGCGCCGCCGTGGCGTTCGCCACCAGGCGGCCCGTGAGGCCGCCGCTGCGGCGCATCGAGACGCGGGCTCTCAGCTCGGCGCCGAAGTCGTCGACGGCCAGCTCGTAGCGCACGTCGAGGCCCACTGGGCCGTCGGCCGACAGCTCGAGCCGCGCCTCGTCGGCGGCGTGGACCTCGACGTCGAAGCCGACCCTCACGCCCGCCAGCTTCCCGGTCACCCGTCCGCGCGTGCCGGCGGCCAGACGCCGGCCGTCGAGCTCGTCGAGGTCGAAGTCGACCGGGGACCAGCGGCGAATCTCTTCAGGGTCGGTCAGCACACCGAGCACCTGCTCGGGCGTCGCGTTCGCTCTCGTCGTGGCGGTCCATTCCAACACGCGGTCACGGTCTCACCCAGCGACCCCGTTGTGTGAGCGATCGAGCACACTTCGGTAGGTCGCCGACAGCACGCCGGGTCCGAGCACCTTCGAGTCCGCGAGCTCGAGCTCGAACCCTTCGCCTGCGTCCTCGAACAGGCGCATTGCCGGATCCCACGACGACGGGCGCGATCATGATGGCGAGCTCGTCGAGCAGGCCCTCGCGCAGCAGCGACGCCACCAGCCGCGGGCTGCCCGGGATCTGGATGTCCCCGCCGGGCTGCTGCTTGAGCTCCGTCAGCTCGCCCGCGAGATCGCGGCCGATCAGGCTCGCGGGCCCCCACTCGAGCGTCTCCAGCGTGCTGGACACGACGTACTTCGGCGTCTCGTTGAGGAAGTCCGCCATCGGGCCCTCGCGCCCCGGCCAGAAGTCCGCGAACTCCAGGTACGTACGCCGGCCGAGCAGGATCGCGTCCTTTCCCGCCAGCCCCGAGTTGATCGCCCCCAGCACCTCGTCGTCGAAGTACCGGTGGCCCCACTGCGAGGGGACTCGGCCACTCCGTCGAGCGACATGAACAGGCCCGCGCCGATCTTCCTCATGACTCTGCCCGCTCGTAGCGCGCGATCACCACGCCGGTGGTGGTCGGCTTGGTCTCGACCAGCGTCAGCTTGGCGTACGCGCCGCCGTCAGCGAACAGCCGGCGGCCCTGGCCGAGCACCAGCGGATGGATCGTGAGCAGGTACTCGTCGATCAGGTCGTGCTTCATCAGCGACCGGATCAGCTCGCCGCTGCCGAGGATCGACGAGGTCGTGCTCCGGCTCGCTCCTTGAGCCTTGCGACCGCCTCCGGGACGTCGCCCTCGAGCAGCGTGGAGTTCTCCCACGGCAGCGGCTCCTCGAGGGTCCTCGACGCGACGTACTTCTGCGTCCTGTTGAGCACGTCGGTGTACGGGTTGGCTCGGTCTGGTGGGGCCAGAAGGCGGCGAAGTGCTCGTACGTCCGTCTCCCGAGAAGCAGGGATCCGGGCTTGGCCATGCCCTCGGCCATTACGGCGCCCATGACCTCGTCGCCGTAGGGCGCGGCCCACCCGCCGCGCTCGAAGCCGCTCGCGGGTGTCCTCCTCGGGGCCGGCGGGCGACTGCATGACGCCGTCGAGGCGTGATGTGGTCGGTGACGACGATTCGGCTCATTCGAGGCTCCTTTCGGCTAGAACTAGACGGTACAGTACTACACTTAGAACTGGACTGTCTAGTACTATCGATGAGCTCATGGCGACCGAGCCGAGAGACGAGCCGCGCTCCACCCGCAAGCGCAAGGCGATCCTCGAGGCGGCCACGACCGTCTTCCTGCGCAACGGCTACCTCGGCACGAGCATGGACGAGATCGCGGCGCTCGCCGCCGTGTCGAAGCAGACCGTCTACAAGCACTTCGCCGACAAGGAGCGCCTCTTCTCGGAGATCGTGGTCGCCACGGTCAACGAGGCCGGCGAGCCGACCCACGACGAGGTGGTCGAACCTGCGCGACAGCGGCGACGTCGAGGCCGACCTGCGCGACCTCGCCCGGCGCCTGCTCGCGCGGGTGATGCAGCCCCGCCTGCTGCAGCTGCGCCGAGTCGTGATCGGCGAGGCAGGGCGCTTCCCCGAGCTGGGCCGGACCTTCTACGAGCTCGGCCCCGGGCGCACGATCGGCCGCCCTGGCCGAGGCCTTCGAGGGCTCGCGGAGCGGGGCGTGCTCGAGCTGGACGACCCGCCCTGGCCGCCGCGCACTTCAACTGGCTGATCATGTCGATCCCGCTCAACCAGGCGATGCTGTTCGGCGAGGACGAGCCGCCGGCGCCCGCGGACCTCGATCGCTACGCGGACACCGGCGTGCGCGTGTTCCTGGCCGCCTACGGGCGCTGAGGCCTACTTCACGACCTTCAGCGTCATCCGCATGTCCGGCGCGTGGATGGTGCAGATGATCTTGTAGGTCCCGGCCTTCTTCAGCGTCTTCTCGAAGCTGCCCGAGTTCTTCGTCTTCGAGTGGAACTTCACCGGGCCCTTGGTGACCGTGACGTTGTGGTCGGCCATGCCCTCCCACTCCCACTCGACCTTGTCCCCCTTGTGCACGGTCACGGTCTTCGGCTTGCCCTCGTGCACGAAGTAGTTGTCGTCGAGCTTCGATCGACTTGCGCTTGGAGAGCGCCGGGGCCGCGAGCAGCAGCGATCCGAGCAACCCGGCTAGCAGACCCAACAGCAGCACCTTCCGCACGACGACCTCCGGATCGGGTTCGGCGAGCACTACGCGCGTGGGGCGCGCACGGTTCGACGATTGGCGCGTGCGATGAGTTCGGGACCGCGCCGTGGTCTAAACCGGCAATGACCAACCCATCGACACTCCTGCGGCGAGCCTTCGACGGCGCCATTCACCTGCCCGGCGAGGCCGGATACGACGACCTGCGCCGCCCGCTCAACCCGGCGCTCGATCCGCGCCCTGCGATCGTCGTCCAGCCGGCGGGCGCCGGAGACGTCCAGGCTGCGGTCATCGCCGCTCGCGAGGGCGACCTCCCGATCGCCGTCCAGGCGACCGGCCACGGACTGCATCGCTCCTACGACGGCGGCCTGCTGCTCAACACCTCCGCCATGCGCGCCGTCTCCGTGGATCCCCACCGCCGCATCGCGCGAGTCGGCCCGGGCGCGACCTGGGGCCAGGTCGTCGCGGCCGCGGCACCGTTCGGGCTCGCCCCGCTGTCTGGCTCATCGCCGTCGGTCGGCGTGACCGGCTTCACGCTCGGGGGCGGCGTCGGATGGCTGTCGCGCAGGCACGGCTTCGCGGCGGACAGCGTCGTGCGCGCCGAGCTGGTCACCGCCGCGGGACAGCGGATCTTTGCCACGCCCGCCAAGCACCCCGACCTCTTCTGGGCCCTGCGCGGCGGCGGAGGCGGCTTCGGCGTGGTGACCGCCCTGGAGTTCCGCCTCCACCCGGTCGCGCGCGTCTACGCGGGCACCTCCTACTTCGCGGCGGATCGCGCCGCCGACACGCTCGACGCCTATCGCGACTGGGTCGAGCACGCGCCCGACGAGATCAGCACCGCGGTCCTGCTGACCCGAATCCCCGCCTCGGGCGAGGTCCCGAGGCGCTGCGCGGGCGGCGAGCAGTGGCGATCCGGCTGATGCACGCCGGCGAGCCCGCCGAGGCCGAGCGCCTGATCGAGCCGCTGCGCGCGGTCGCCGGCCCGGCGCTGCTCGAGGGTTTCCGCGTGGCCCCCTACGGGGGCGTTGAGATGGGCGGGACCGCCCCGCGGCACCTGGACCTGCTGGAGCGCCTGCCGGATCCGGTGCTCGACTTCCTCGTCGAGGCAGCCGGCGACGAGGGCCTCGGCATCTCGACGATCGAGATCCGCCATTGGGGCGGCGCGATGGCGCGGCCCGCGGCGGACGCCGGGCCGGTCGGCCACCGCGGCGTGCCGTTCTCGGTCATCGCGGACTCCGCGGACCCCGCTCTCGTGGAGACCTTGCGCCCGCACGCCACGGGCGGCTCCTTTCTCAACTTCCTGGCCGACACCAGCCGGACGGCCTCGGCCTACACGCCGGGCGACTACCGCCGGCTGAGCGTGGTCCGGGCCGCCTACGACCCCGACGACATCTTCCGCGCCAACCACCGCATCCCGCCGCGCCACGACATCCCGCAGCCCGCGCGGCGCCGCCTCGATCCGCACCGCACTGCCGAGCGGCGTCGAGCTGGGAGAACCCCATAGGGTTGGCCGATGAGCGAGCAACAAGTCACGCCGGACGCGATCATGCAATTGGGGTTGGGGTTCTGGGGCTCGAAGGCCCTGCTGAGCGCCGTCGAGCTGGGCCTCTTCTCCGAGCTCGCCGCCGGGCCGCTCGACGGCGACGCGTTGCGCGAGCGCCTGGGCCTGCACGAGCGCAGCGCCACGCGACTTCCTCGACGCCCTGGTCGCGCTCGGGATGCTCGAGCGCGAGGACGGCCGCTACTCCAACACCCCGGCCACCGAGGTGTTCCTCGACCGGGCCAAGCCCTCGTACGTCGGCGGCATCCTCGAGATGGCCAACGCCCGGCTGTATCCGTTCTGGGGATCGCTCACCGAGGGCCTGCGCACGGGCGAGCTGCAGAACGAGGCCAAGGGCGGCGGCGAGAGCTTCTTCGAGAAGCTCTACGCCGACCCTGAGCGCCTGGCCGCAGTTCGCCCGGGCGATGACCGGCGTGAGCATGGGCGCGGCGCAGGCGATCGCCGCCAAGTTCCCCTGGCAGGACCACAAGACCGTGATCGACGTGGGCTGCGCCGAGGGCATGCGTGCCGGTTCAGGTCGCCCTCGCGCACGATCACATCAGCGGTGGCGGGCTTCGACCTTCCGCCGCTCGAGCCGATCTTCGACGCAGTTCGTGGGCGGTGCCGGGCTCGCCGATCGCCTCGAGTTCACCGGCGGCGACTTCTTCGAGCAGGACCGCTGCCGCAGGCGGACGTGCTCGTGATGGGTCACATCCTCCACGACTGGGATCTCGACGAGAAGCGGGTCCTGCTCCGGAAGGCCTACGACGCGCTGCCCGACGGCGGCGCGCTGATCGTCTACGACGCGATCATCGACGACGAGCGCCGCGGCAACGCCTTCGGCCTGCTGATGAGCCTCAACATGCTGATCGAGACGCCCGGCGGCTTCGACTACACCGCCGCAGACTGCCGCGGGTGGATGCAGGAGGCGGGCTTCCGCGAGAGCCGCGTCGAGCACCTGGTCGGGCCCGACTCGATGGTGGTCGGCATCAAGTAGTCGGCGGCGGGCCCGTCGACCCTCGCACGAGCAGCTCGGCGGGCAGCACCAGCCGCCGCCGGGTGCGCCGGCCCGCCATCCGCCGCTCCAGCAGCTCGAAGGCGCTCGCGCCCAGCTGCTCGGCGTCCAGGGCGACCGTCGTCAGGGGCGGTTCGAGCACGCGCGCGAAGTCCATGTCGTCGAAGCCGATCACGGACACGTCGTCCGGGATCCGCAGCCCGCGCTCCCGCGTCGCGAGGTAGAGCCCGGCGGCGATCAGGTCGTCGTCGCAGAACACCGCCGTGGGCCGCTCGTCCAGGAGCGGGCCGGCCGCGTCGCGAGCGTCGTCGATGCCGATCGCCGTCAATGCGCGTGGCTGAGTGTCCGGATCCAGCCCCGCCTCGGTCAGCACCGTCCGCCGAGCGGCCTCGCGCAGGTGGAACGTGGGGGCGTCGAACGTGGCCGCCAGGTGCCCGATGCGGCGGTGCCCGAGCTCGACGAGGTGCCGGAAGGCCGCCGCCGCGCCGCCCTCGGCGTCGAAGCGCACCGAGGGCCGGCCGGGGGCCTCGGCCTCCATCAGCACGGTGTGCTGGTCGGGGCCCAGCGCCTCGGGAGCGCTGACCTCGAAGAGCAGATAACCGTCCACGGGACCGGCTCGCAGCGCCTCGAACGACTGCTCCTCCCAGCGACGGTCGTTGGCGGTGTCGACCAGCGCCACGGTGTAGCCGGCCGCCTGGGCGGCCCGCTGTGCGCCGCGCAGCACGCGGCTGAAGAACGGGTTGGTCACGTCGGGCACGAGCAGCGCGACCGCGCGCGAGTGGCCCAGCCGCAGCGCCTGGGCGGCGACGTTCGGCCGGTAGCCCAGCTCGCGTGCGCAGCGGCGAACGCGCTCCTGGGTTGCCTCCGAGACCCGGCCGGGCCCCTTGCCGGAGAAGACGAGCGAGACGGTGGACTGCGACACGCCGGCGCGCCGAGCGACGTCGACGCTCGTCACGTGGTGGGTGGTGGAGCGCTCGATGGGCGGAATGCAACCACGCCAGGGGAAAGGGGGTTGACAGCTTTCTAGGTCATACGTAGTATGTAATACGTATGACGGGATTCGGCTCAACAATCGCAGCGTTCCTCGCGGGAGGTGCGGTGGCCCTCGGAGGCCTGCTGGCAGGACACTCGGACGCGGGCAGCTCACGCGTGGCATTGGTAATCGACGCGGCCGCCGGTCGTGACGGCCGCGAGCTGGTCGACTCCCGCCTGCGCGACAGCGACGTTCAGATCCGGCTGCCGCGGACGGACCGCGAGGCCCGCACCGACCTGCGCTACCTGGCAGCTCAGGGTTACCGCGTGGTGGTCTCCGGACCCATCGCCAGCGCAGCCGCGCGCGCCACGGGCGTCGCGGCGGTGGGTGCGCCCGACGTGACGGGCGCCCTCGCGGCCGTCAGCCGCTGAGCCGGGCGCCTGCAGGATCGCGTGCGGCGCTTGGCAGGTCCGCGAACGCCCCGACACCAAGGGTATGCGTTACGTCCGGCAAGTCGCCGGCGTGGTCATCCTCACAGGGACGCTTTCGTTGGGTCTCGCGCAGCCGTCGGCTGCGAGCAGCGCCAACGTGGCCGCGCTTCAGGTGGCACTCAAGGCAGTCGGCCTCTACCCGGTGGCGGTAGACGGCGTGAAGGGCCCTTTCACGGCCCGAGGAGTCCGATCGTTCCAGCAGCACCGCCGGCTGCTCGTCGACGGCGTCGCCGGCCCCCAGACGCGGCACGCGCTCGGTCGCCGCGGCCGGCCGGCACTGGGCTCGCGCGTGATGCACAGGGGTCAGCGCGGCTGGGACGTGGCGGCGCTCCAGTTCCTGCTCCAGCGGCGTGGCTACCAGCCCGGCGGCATCGACGGCGGCTTCGGCCTGGGCACGCACAACGCCCTCGTGGCCTTCCAGCGCGCCGCGGGGTTGACGGTCGACGGCCTGGCAGGGTCGGGCGACGATCTCTGCCCTGCGCCATCGCTCCGGCACCTCGACGCGCACCGTCTCCGGGCCGGTCCGCTTCTACCACCCCGTGCCGGGCCCGATCGGCGACCCGTTCGGCGCGCCGCGTGAGGCCGGGCGCAAGCACTCGGGAGTGGACTTCCCGGTCGCCTACGGCACGTTGATCGAGGCCGCCGGCGTGGGCACGACCGTCTTCGCCGGGTACAACAGCGGCGGCTACGGCAACCTCGTCGTCATCCAGCACCGGCTCGGGTACACGACCTGGTACGCGCACATGTCGCGGATCACCTCGTACACGGGCGAGCACGTGCAGGGCGGCACCCGGATCGGCTATGTCGGCTCGACCGGCCACTCGACCGGCCCGCACCTGCACTTCGAGGTGCGCCTCAACAACGTGCCGATCGACCCGGTCCCGTACCTCCTGGCCGGCACGGCCGCCAGGGCGGGGACGACGGTCGTGACGAGAGCCCGCTGCGCGGACCCGGCCGCCTACGCGACTGCTCGCATCGACGACTGTCGCTAGCCCGAAGCGCCCGGCTCGGCCGGGCGCGCAGGGTTTGCTTAGGTCTTCCTGCCGCGCGCCATCGCGCGCAGGTCGAGCGCCTGGTCGAGCGTCTGCTCGTCCACGCCCTTCTCGAGGGCGACCTCGCGGATCGTGCGCCGCGAGGCGACCGCCTCGTTGACGATCTCCGTGCCGCGGTCGTAGCCGATGTGCGGGTTGAGCGCTGTGGCGATCGCCGGGGTCGACTCGGCGTTACGGCGCAGGGTCTCCTCGTTCGCCTGCACCCCCTCGATGCACTTCTCCGACAGCAGGTGGCTGGCGGACGTGAGGATGCGGATCGACTCGAACAGGTTGCGCGCGATCACGGGCACGCGCACGTTCAGCTCGAACGCGCCCTGCGAGCCGGCCACGGTGACCGCCGTGTCGTTGCCGATCACCTGGGCGGCCACCTGGAGCACCACCTCCGGGATCACCGGGTTGACCTTGCCCGGCATGATCGACGAGCCCTTCTGAAGCTCGGGCAGCTGCAGCTCGCCGAGCCCCGTGCGGGGCCCTGAGCCCATCAGCACCAGGTCGTTCGCGATCTTGGTCAGCGACACGGCCAGGACCTTGAGCGCCCCGTGCAGCTCGACCAGGGCGTCGCGGCTGGCCTGCGCCTCGAAGCGGTCGCGCGGCGCCTCGCCCAGGCCGAGCTTCTCGCGCACTCGCTCGGCGAACTCGGGGTGGGTGTTGAGGCCCGTGCCGGTGGCGGTGCCTCCGAGCGGGATCTCGGACGCGCGGCCGAGCGCGTCGCGAACGCGGTCGCGGCCGAGCGTGATCTGCGCCGCGTAGCCGCCGAACTCCTGGCCGAGCGTCACGGGCACCGCGTCCATCATGTGGGTGCGGCCGGCTTTGACGAGGTCGGCGAACTCGTCGGCCTTGCGCTGCAGCGAGCCGGCCAGCCGCTCGAGCGCGGGCAGCAGGTCCGAGGTCACCGAGTCCACGGCCGCGAGGTGGACGGCGGAGGGGAACACGTCGTTCGACGACTGGCCCATGTTCACGTGGTCGTTGGGGTGGGCGCCGTCGCCGGCGAGGTTGGCGATCACCTCGTTGGCGTTCGTGTTCGACGAGGTGCCCGAGCCGGTCTGGAAGACGTCGATCGGGAACTGGTCGTCGTGGTCGCCGCTGGCCACCTCGTCGCCGGCGCGGGCGATCCGCTCCGCCACGTCCGCGTCGAGGAGCCCCAGCTCGGCGTTCACGCGGGCGGCGGCCGCCTTGATACGCCCCAGCCAGTGGACCACCGGAGCGGGCACACGCTCGCCGGACACGGGGAAGTTCTCGATCGCCTTGCCCGTCTCGGGCCCCCAAAGCTCCTGCTGAATCGCCATGTGATGGAGGCTAGCGAGCGCAAGTCGTGCAGTGGCCGCACCGACCGGGCGCGCGGCGGCTTTCCGTGTTCTGATCGATCACGTGACCGCCCTGAACCAAATCGAGTCCTTCGCCGCTCCCTCTCGACCCGAAACGACGCGCTTCTGCTCGCGCTGCGGAGTCGTCTCGAACGAGGTGGTCCGGCGGGTGTGCGACCGCTGCGAGGCGGGCGTGCTGCTCGGCTGCCGGCGCGAGGCGCTACCCGGTGAGGCCTTCCTGATCTGCACCTACGAGCTAGCGGTCACCGCCGTGAGCGAGGCCGGCGAGGAGATCCTGGGCCCCCAGGACCGCCTCGTGGGGACCAACCTGATGGACCTGGCGACCTGCCCGCTCGGCGACGAGCACCTGGCCCGTCACACCGCACTGGCGGCCCAGCGCGCCCGCGAGCCCGTGGAGCTGCCGATGCGGCTGCGCTCCGATGAGGGCGAGGCGCTGGGCATGCTGGCCTGCCGCGTCACGACCTGCGGCCCGCCGCGCGCGGCGCTGCTCACGGTGCAGCCGACCGGCTTCGGGCGTCACTGAATCGCTGAATCGGTGCAAGAACCACTGCACCGCTTGCGCAACAAACGTCCAGACGGCACAAAAGTCCACTCAAGATGCTGGGGCTCCGGCCGAAAACCTGTGCAAGAACGCATTCCGTCCTCAACTCGAGGGCGCGAGATGCGATTAAGCATCGGACGGAGGCCATGTGAGTGGGATAAGGACAAATGCGGCGGCAGAACTTCTCGGGGTAAGCCCGAACACGCTTCGTAGCTGGGAGCGCCGCTTCAGCTATCCCAAGCCGCGCCGCACCCAGGGCGGCCACCGCCAGTACGAGCTCGCCGAGCTGGAGTCGCTGCGGCGGGCGCTGCTGGAGACCCACAACATCTCCTCCGCGATCGAGCTGGCGCGCCAGCGCGGCGACGGGCCGAGCACGCCCAGCCGCCTGCTGGACGCATGGGATCACTTCGACGAGACGATCGCGGACCGCGTGATGGAGGAGAGCCTCGCCGTGCGCTCGATCGAGCGCAGCGTCGAGGAGGTGCTCCTGCCGGCGCTGGAGCTTGCCGGCGACCGCGACAACCGTGAGGCCGAGCGGGAGTTCGCCTTCCGCTGGGGCACCGGCTGGCTGTACGCCTCCCGGCGCGTGGCGCCTCCGGCGAGCCGGTCCCAGGGCGTGCTGCTCTTCGACTCGAGCCCGCGCCTGGATCTGGAGTCTCTGCACGTGCAGGCGCTCGAGCTGGGCCTGCGCCGCGCCGGGTTCCGCACGCTGCTGCTGGCCTTCGACCTCCCGCCCGAGCGCGTGGTGCGCGCCATCAGGGCACTCGACCCGACCGCGTTCGTGTTCTGCGGCGGCGAGGCCACCCTCGAGGTGGTCGGCCGGCTCGTCTACACGGTGCGCCAGGTCGGCTCGGCCGCGCCGGTGTTCGAGTATCGGGAGGCCATGCCGGTCACCGGCGATCACGGCATCCCGTCGCTCGGCGGAGCGCCGATCGAGGCCGTGGAGCGCCTCAAGGGCTACGTCGACAGCGGGCGCATCGAGCAGGCCCAGCCCGCGCCGGCGGCAGCCGACGAGGCCGCGGCCCGCCGCCTGGCCGTGGCGAACGCTCGCCGCGCCGGCTGAGCCAGTCCGTCACGCCCGCGCGGAGTGTGGGCCCCATGGGTCGCGCATACGGTGACCGCGAGGGCCCACACTCGCCAAGCGGCCCGGTGCTGCCCTCAGCACCGTCCGCACCCCCGCCTACAGTGCCGCCGGGATGCCGCTCGAGCTCGGCGATCCGCTCGCACACCGTGCGCTGCAGGCGCTGCTGCGCGCCGAGGCGGCCGTGCGCCGCCGCATCGCTGCCGAGCTGAGCCGCGAGGGCGTCACCGCCGCCGGGTTCTCGGTGCTGGTCGTGCTCACCACCGCCGGCGGATCGTTGGAGCTGCGCACGCTGCGCCGCCGGCTGGGGTGGTCCAAGGCGAACGCCACCGAGGTGACCGTCACGCTCGAGGCACGCCAGCTCGTGCGGCGCCATCGCGATCCGGCCGACCGCCGCGTCGTGGTGGTGGACCTCACCGCCACCGGCCACGACCTGGTCGAACGCCTCTTCCCCGAGCACTCGGACCGCGTCACGCGGGCCTTCGGCGCCCTCGACGAAGGCGAGAAGCGCTCCCTGGCGGAGCTCTGCCGGAAGCTCGCCGCCTAGACGGCTACCGGCGCGCCCCCACGTGCGCCACCCACACGGTCACAAGTTTCGACCCGATTCGTCCGCGGGCGATCCCCATCCCGACCCAGCGGTAGCTGCTCGACAGCAGCACCGTGCGGTGCTCGGGCGAGTTCATCCAGTCGTTGATGGTCCCGCCCGGATCGACTCGGAAGCCCGCATGCAGCTCCAACGTCTCGCCGACACGGCCGAAGGCGCCGCTCGCGGCGATGCGCGAGGCGTGGCCGAAGTAGTCGGCGTCGATCATGTGTTTCGCGTAGCGGCTTGAGGATCGGTGCAGCGACTCGGACGTCCGCAGCTGGGCCAGGCCGTTGGACTGACGTACCTGGTTGAGCTGGTTGATGGCGTCCTGCTCGGCGCTGGCTGCGGCCGAGGCGGCGGGCAGCACGGCGGCGGCAACGATTAGAAAACCGGTCAGGAGGGAGACCGGGAGGCGGCTCAAAAGCTATCCCCTTTTCCAACGGCCTACGGGGTTAGCTGACGGGCTCGCACAGGAAAAGTTGCGCGCCGGCTCAATGGCCGGTTAGCCCCGTACTACTTGGGTCCCCCGCTCACCACCGGCCGGGTGCCGGGGCGATTCGGCGATTCATCCAAAAGTGTTAGCAGGTCGCGCCTAGAATCGACGCACTCGTGGCTGCTTATACCCCCGTTGACTCTTCTCAGTCCTTCCCGGAGCTCGAGCAGACCGTGCTCGAGCGCTGGCGCGAGCGCGACGTGTTCCACGAATCGATGCGCCGCCGCGAGGGCTCGCCCCGCTTCGTCTTCTACGAGGGCCCGCCCACGGCCAACGGGCGGCCCGGGTCCCACCACGTCCTGTCGCGTGTTTTCAAGGACGTTTTTCCGCGCTACAAGACGATGCGCGGCCACTTCGTCCCGCGCAAGGCCGGCTGGGACTGCCACGGCCTGCCGGTCGAGCTCGAGGTCGAGAAGCAGCTCGGCTTCACCGCGAAGGCGGACATCGAGCGCTACGGCGTGGAGGAGTTCAACGCCAAGTGCCGCGAGTCGGTGCTGCGCTACATCGACGAGTGGAACGCGCTGACGGAGCGGATCGGCTTCTGGATCGACACTGACGAGGCCTACTTCACGCTCGACAACAACTACGTCGAGTCGGTCTGGTGGTCGCTGAAGCAGGTGTGGGAGAAGGGCCTGCTGACCGAGGGCTACAAGGTGGTGCCGTACTGCCCGCGCGACGGCACCGCGCTGTCGAGCCACGAGGTGGCCCTCGGCTACCGGGACACGGTCGATCCCTCCGTGTTCGTCAAGTTCCCCCTCCTGGACGACCCGAGCGTCTCGCTGCTCGCCTGGACGACCATGCCCTGGACCCTGGTCCCGCACGCCGCCATCGCCGTCGATCCCGACGTGACCTACGTGCGGGCCCGCCTCGACGGCGACCGGCTGATCCTGGCCGAGGCGCTGGTGGAGCGGGTGCTGGGCGACGCCGCCGAGGTGGAGGAGCGGATGCCCGGCTCGGCGCTGCTCGGCCTGCGCTACGAGCCCCCCTTTCCGTATCTGAGCGACTACGGGCCGAACGGGCACACCGTCCTCGCCGGGGACTTCGTGTCGACCGACGACGGCACCGGGGTCGTGCACACCGGCGCGGCCTTCGGCGAGGACGACTTCCGCCTCGCCCAGGAGAACGGCCTGACGATTCACAACCCGGTGCTGCCGGACGGCACCTTCGACGAGCGCACCGGCCCGTTCGCCGGGATGAACGTGCGCGAGGCCGACGCCCACATCATCGAGGCCCTGCGCGAGTCCGGCCGGCTCTTTCGCGCCGGGCGAGTACGAGCACGCCTACCCGCACTGCTGGCGCTGCGACACGCCGCTGATCTACTACGCCAAGACCAACTGGTACGTGCGCACCACGGCGATGAAGGACGAGCTGCTGGCGGCCAACGAGACGATCGACTGGCACCCCGAGCACATCAAGCACGGGCGCTTCGGCAAGTGGCTCGAGAACAACGTGGACTGGGCGCTCTCACGCGAGCGCTACTGGGGCACCCCGCTGCCGATCTGGCGCTGCGCCGAGAACCCCGACCACGTGGTCTGTGTCGGCTCGCTCGACGAGATCCGCGACCGCGGCGGCACGCCTCCCGACGACGTGCACCGCCCCTTCGTCGACGAGGTCGTGCTGCGCTGCGAGGACTGCGGCGGCGAGATGCGCCGCGTGCCCGACCTGATCGACGTGTGGTGGGACTCGGGCTGCATGCCGTTCGCCCAGTGGCACGCGCCCTTCGAGAACGAGGGCGAGTTCGAGGGCAATTACCCGGCCGACTACATCTGCGAGGCGCTCGACCAGACGCGCGGGTGGTTCTACTCGCTGCTCGCGGTCTCGGTGCTGCTGTTCGGGCGCTCCTCGTACGAGACCTGCCTCTGCCTCGGGCTGATCCTCGACCCCGACGGGCAGAAGATGTCCAAGTCGAGGGGCAACGTCGTCGTGCCGTGGGAGGTGCTCGACGCCCACGGGGCGGACGCCTTCCGCTGGTACTACTTCACCTCGAAGCAGCCCTGGGACGGCTACCGCTTCTCGCTCGAGACCGTCGGCGAGTCCGTGCGCCAGTTCCTCAAGCCGCTCTGGAACACGTACTCCTTCTACGTCCTCTACGCGAACGCGAACGGGATCGAGCAGGTCGAGCCGGCGACCGAGCGGACCGACCTCGACCGCTGGATCGAGTCCCGCCTGGCCGCGACCGCCGAGCGCGTGATCGACCGCATGGAGGACTACGACACGACGTTCGCCGGGCGCGCGATCGCCGACTTCGTCGACGACCTCTCGAACTGGTACGTCCGGCTGTCGCGCCGGCGCTTCTGGGACGGAGACCCCACCGCCTTCGCCGTGCTGCACAACTGCCTCGTGACGGTCGCGAAGCTGCTCGCGCCGCTGACGCCGTTCGTCGCCGACGCGATCTACGAGAACCTCGACGGCAGCGAGCCGTCCGTTCATCTGTGCGACTTCCCCGAGCCGGGCGAGCGCGACGAGCGGCTGGAGTGGGAGATGCAGGTCGTGCGCGACGCGGTCGAGCTTGGCCGGGCCGCCCGCGCCCACGCCAAGCTGAAGATCCGCCAGCCGCTGCGCGAGGCCGTGGTGGTGGCCGCAGAGCGCGAGCGCGAGGCGATCGAGCGCCTCCAGCGTCTGGTCACCGAGGAGCTGAACGTGAGGGCGATCCGCTACGTCTCGGAGGCTGACGAGCTGGGCCGCTTCGAGGTCAAGCCGAACTACCGCGCGCTCGGCCCGCGCTTCGGCAAGCACATGCCGCAGGTGGCCGCCGCGGTCGCCTCGCTCGACCCCGCCCGACTGCGCGACGGCGGCCGCGCCGGCATCAACTTCGACGGCAAGGAGCACGAGATCGGCCCGGACGAGGTCCAGATCGTGCTCCAGCCCCTCGAGGGCTACCAGGTCGAGCGCTCGGGCACGCACGCCGTGGCGCTCAACCTCGAGCTGGACGAGGGGCTGCGCCGCGAGGGGCTCGCGCGCGAGGTGGTGCACGCCGTGCAGGCGGCGCGCAAGACCGCCGGCCTGAACGTGGAGGACCGGATCGCGCTCGCGCTGGGAGGGGACGAGGAGCTGCTCGCCGCCACGCGCGCCCACGAGGACTACGTGGCCGGGGAGACGCTCGCCACGTCGGTCGCCTACGACGGCGTCGACGGCGACTCCGCGCGCACCGAGATCGAGGGAAGGCCCTTGCTGATCGCCGTGAGTCGGCAGTAGTCTGGCCCGACGATGCCGCTGCCGCCCGCCTTCGAGGACCGCAGCCCGGTGGAGCAGATCATCGGCGTCGTGGTGACGATGGTGTTCGGGCTGCTGACCGGGTTCGCGCTCGGCTGGCAGGAGGTCCTGTACTACGTGATGGCCGGGCCGATCGCGATCGCGGGCGGCATCTTCGCGGGCATGGAGCACCGCACCGTCGACGAGGGCATCGTCCGCGGTGCGCCTCGGCGGCCTGGTGTTCGGCAGCTTCGTCCTGCTCGGCCTCGAGATCCTCAACACCGACCCCAAGGCCTACCTGGGCGATCCCCAGGCAGGGCTGGTGTTCGTCACCACGATCGCCGGCGGCATCCTCGGCGCGCTCGGCGCCGGCTACCGCGCGCGCCGCGAGCGCGAGCTCGGCGGCGCGTCGGCCTCGACCTAAGCCGCCGCGAGCGCCGGCTCGATCTCCTGCACGAGCCGGCTCTTCGGCAGCGCGCCGATGATCTGGTGGGCGACCTGGCCGTCCTTGAAGAGGAGCAGCGTGGGGATCGACATGACGTTGTACTGCGCTGAGACCTGCGGGTTCTCGTCGGTGTTGAGCTTGACGATCCTGAGGTCGTCCCGCTCGGCCGCGAGCTCCTCGAGATGGGGCGCGACGATCCGGCACGGACCGCACCAGGGGGCCCAGAAGTCGACGAGCACGGGCTTGTCAGCCTCGAGCACCTCGGCCTGGAAGTTGGTGTCCGTTACCTCGTTGATCGCGCCTGCCATGTTCGGGCTCCTTGTCGCTTCCCCAATGCTTCAGAAAGTATAGCGTTACCCCCGGAGTCTCAGCGCGGGGACCTTCCAGACCGCTTCCAGCGTGATCCAGGCCGTCATCTTCGATTGCCCCTCCCGCCGCTCGCGAAACACTATCGGCACCTCGGTGACCGACAGGCCGGCCTTGATCGCGCGGTAGGTCATCTCGATCTGGAAGCCGTAGCCGTGAGCGTCGACGCCATCGAGGTCGACCGCCTCGAGCGCGGCCCGCCGCCAGCACTTGAAGCCCCCGGTCAGGTCGCGCACCGGCACCCCCAGGATCAGCCGGGCGTACGCGCAGCCGCCGCGGCTCTGGATGCGCCGCCGCAGCGCCCAGTTCTCCACGCCGCCGCCGGGGACGTAGCGCGAGCCGAGTGACAAGTCGGCCGCCCGCGACGCCTCGATCAGGCGCGGAACGTCCGCGGGGTCGTGCGAGAAGTCGCAGTCCATCTGGAGGATCAGGTCGGCGCCGCCCTCGAGCGCGGCCGCGAATCCGGCCAGGTAGGCGCGGCCGAGGCCGTCCTTGCGGATGCGGTGCAGCACCCGGACCTCGGGGCGCTCGGCGGCCAGCCGGTCGGCGATCCGGCCGGTCCCGTCGGGCGACGCGTCGTCCACGACCAGGATCGTCGGCGTGGATCCGCTCTCGGCCAGCCGCGGCAGCACCGCCTCCACCATCGGCTCGAGGTTCTGTGCCTCGTTGTATGTCGGCAGGATCAGCCAGGCGCTCGGCACGAGGCGCGTACCCTAGCTCCGGTGCGAAACGGTGAGATAGCGGAGGCATTCGAGGAGCTGGCCAGCCTCTACGAGCTCGACGGGGCCGTCGTGTACCGCGTGGGCGCCTACCGCAACGCGGCGAAGGCGATCCGCGAGGCGGGTGTCTCGGTGGAGGACATGGCGCGCCAGGGACGCGTGGAGGAGCTCTCGGGCGTCGGCAAGACGATCGCCGAGAAGATCGACGCCCTGCTCGAGAACGGCTCGATCCCGGCCGCCGACAAGCTGAAGGCGCGCATCCCCTCGGGGCTGGTCGACGTCACGCGCATCCCCGGTCTCGGGCCGAAGCGCGCGCGGCTGCTGTACGAGAGCCTGGGCGTGGAGTCGATCGACGATCTGCGCGAGGCGACCGAGCAGGGCCGGCTCAAGGACGTTCCCGGCTTCGGCACCAAGGCCGAGGACAACGTGAAGGCGGCGCTTGCCGCCGGTGCCGACGGCCGGCCCAGGGTCCGCATGCTGCTGTCGAAGGCGCTCGCCGTGGGCGACGAGCTGGTGGCGATTCTGCGCGATCATCCGTCGGCGCTCGACGTCGAGCTGGCGGGCAGCGCGCGCCGCTGGGCCGACGACGTCAAGGACCTGGACATCGTCGCCGCCTCGAGCGATCCGGATGGGCTCGTGAAGGCGTTCTGCGCCTCGCCGGCGATCGACGTCGTGCAGTCCTCCGGCCCCGCCGGCGCGCGCGTGCTGACCCACTCGGGACTGTCGGTCGACCTGCGCATCGTGCCCGAGGAGGCCTTCGGCAACCTGCTCCAGCACTTCACCGGGTCGGGCAGGCACAACGAGGCCCTGCGCACGGCCGCGGTCAAGCAGGGGCTCCACGTGAGCGAGTACGGCATCGCCGACGACGAGAGCGGCGACTCGATCGCCTATCGCACCGAGGAGGAGGTCTACGAGCGGCTCGGCATGAAGTGGATCCCGCCGGAGCTGCGCGAGGACCGCGGCGAGCTCGCCGCGGCGCGCAAGGACGCCCTGCCGCGGCTGATCGAGCTCGGCGACATCCGCGGCGACCTCCACATGCACACCACCGCCTCGGACGGTCACGCCTCGATCGAGGAGATGGCCGAGACCGCGCGCGAGCGCGGCTACGAGTACGTGGCGATCACCGACCACTCGGCGAGCCACGGGTTCGGCGACGACGTTCCCCCCGACGAGCTGCTGCGCCAGGTCGAGCGCATCCGCGGGCTCGAGATCGAGGGCATCACCGTCCTGGCCGGCACCGAGAGCAACGTGCTGCTGGACGGCTCGCTCGACTACGACGACACGGTGCTCGAGCAGCTCGACTGGGTGGTCGCGAGCCTGCACACCTCCTTCCGCATCTCGGAGAAGGAGCAGACCGACCGCATGCTGCGGGCGATGGAGCACCCGCTCGTGGACGTCATCGGGCATCCGACGGGGCGGCTGATCGAGCGCCGCGCCCCGTATCCGATCGACATCGACAGGGTGATCGCCAAGGCGGTGGAGACCGGCACGTTCCTCGAGATCAACGCCAACCCCGACCGGCGCGACCTCAACGACGTCTACGCCAAGGCGGCCGGCGAGGCTGGCGTGACGCTGGTGATCGACTCCGACGCCCACTGGCCGCGCACGCTGGCGAACATGCGCTTCGGCGTGGCCACGGCCCGGCGCGCCTGGCTGACGCCCGACCAGGTCGCGAACACGCGCCCCTGGGCGGAGCTGGACGAGCTGCGCAAGCGCTCGCGCTGACTAGCGAAGCCAATCTTCGCGGGGGTCCGGGGGCGCGAGCCCCCGGCTGCCATCACTCCGGCGCGATCTTGCGCAGGCCGGGCAGGCGCAGCAGCTGGGGCCGCCCGAGCGGGGAGCTGCGGTCGAGCCAGAACTCGACTCCGTCGCGGCCCTCGATCGCCTCCACCGCGCGCGACTGATGGCGCCACAGCAGCGCCACGAGCAGGCAGTAGCCGGTGGCGATGGCGGGCACCTGCGGCACGAAGATGCCGACCGCCGCCGAGACGAGGCCGAGCACGATCAGCGGCCAGAGCCGGTTGAAGAGCACCGTGCCGGGCTCGAGCTCCGGCAGCGTGTTGGTCGGTCGCGCGTCCGCGAGCAGGGTGGCGATCCCCGGTGTGGTCGCCGGCCGGCGCCCCAGCCAGAGCCCGACCAGCGAGGCGACGCACCACCAGACGGCGCCCACGTAGACGAGCGTGTTGGTGTCCTCGCCCGCGGCGCCCACCACGGACACCACCGCCAGCGCCGTGGCGGTGCCGCCGAACAGCAGCACGGACACCCGCAGGAGGTCGCGGAACCTCACGGGTCGGCCAGGGCGGCGAGCACCGCGGCGAAGCCCTGGACGCCGTCCACGACCACGTCGGCGCGCTCGACGATCGCGCGCCGGACCCTCGTCGGAGCGAACGCCCACCCGCACCGCGACGTCGAGGGCGCCTTCGTCGACGAGCGCCGTGAGCGCGTCGAAGGCGTCGAGGTCGGTGGCGTCGTCTCCGCCGAACAGCGCGGTGCGCACGGTCGAGCGGTCGACGAGGTCGCGCACCGCCAGGCCCTTGTCGAATGGGACGGGCGGGCCGCAGCTCGAGCACCTTGCGCCCCCAGTGCGTCGCCAGCCCCGCCGCCTCGGCCTCGCCGGCCACCTCCTTCACGCGGGCCAGCGCCGTCTCCTCGTCGGGCGCGCCGCGCCAGTGGAGCGCGACGATCGGGCCCTTGTCCTCGATCCGCACGCGCAGCCGGCGCAGGTCGGGGTTGTCGCGCTCGCGCACGAACTGCTTCACGCGCCCCTCCCAGCTCTTGAAGGCGGGGTTGGTCCGCGGGCTGGCGGCGCCGGGTTCGAGCAGCTCGGCCCCGTGCGAGCCGGCGTAGGCGATCCCGCCGACCCCGACCAGCCGCCGCGCCTCGGTGGCGGAGCGGCCGGACACGCACGCCACACAGCCGTAGCGGCGCGCCAGGCGGCCGAGCAGCACAGCCGTCTCCTGGCGCACCTGGGCGTCCTCGGCGCGGGCGCACGATCGGGGCCAGCACGCCGTCGATGTCGCAGAACACGGCCGCGCTGCTCGGGGTCGGCCGTGAGCGGCCGCAGCGCCTCCCGCAAGGCTTCGGATGTCTGAGCGGACACCGGCCGTAGTATGCCCCGCGATGTCGTCACGGATGTTGCGGCTCGCGGCCATCGCCACGGGTGCGGGGGCCTTCAGCGGGCTGTTCGGGGTCGGCGGGGGAACGATCATCGTCCCGCTGCTCGTGCTCTGGCTCGGCTACGAGCAGAAGGAGGCGACCGGCACGTCGCTGACCGCGATCATCGTGATCGGCTCGCTCGCCGCCGCCACCCAGGCGGTGTACGGCAACGTCGACCTGTGGCTGGGCCTGGCCATCGGCGTCCCGGGCGCGATCGGGGTGGTGGCCGGCACCGCGCTGCAGCAGCGGCTGTCCGAGCGGGCGGTCGCCGGGCGCATTCGTGGTGCTGCTGGTCGGCTCGGCCGCGGTCCTCGTCTTCTGAGATGGACGCGCTCGACTGGAGCGGCCTGGTCGCCCTCGGCGTGGCCGCCGGCATGGCGGGCGGCCTGGTCGGGGTCGGCGGCGGCGTCCTGTTCGTGCCGGCGCTGGTGGTGTTCGCCGACCAGTCGCAGCTCGGCGCCGAGTCGACCTCCCTGGTCGGCGATCGTGATCGTGTCGCTGGTGGGCACGTGGCGGCAGCGCTGCTACGGCAACGTCCGGCTGCGCGACGGGCTGGTGATCGGGGTGCTGTCGCCGCTCGGCGTGCTCGTCGGGGTCGGCCTGGCCAACGCCGTGCCGGAGCGCGCGCTGGAGCTGTCCTTCGCCGGCGTGCAGCTGCTTTTCGCCTGGCAACTCGCTAAGAAGGCGGGACTCCGCTAGGTTGTCACGCCGGTGGAGATCCTCGACGTAACCACCGAGGACCGCAATGGACTCGTGCATCTGGCTCTCGTAGGAGAGCTCGACCTTTCCACGGTCGCGAAGGTGCAGGAGGAGCTGCGCCGCATCGAGGCCAGTCTCGCCCGCCACGCTGGTGGTCGACCTCTCGAAGCTCAGCTTCCTCGACTCCACCGGCCTGCGCTGCATCGTGACCGCCGACGAGCGGGCGCGCCAGGAGGGCCGCCGGATCGTGATCGTGCGCGGCCCCGACGCCGTGCAGCGGGTGTTCGCCATCACGCGCCTGGACGACCGGCTCGAGATGGTCGACGACGCCGCCTCGATCGGCTAGATCGGCGTTTAACCCTTCGCGTTTGGCGACCTGCCAAAAGGGTGATAATCGAGACTGGTCGGTAGGGAGCTCTCCGAGGGGGGTGTTGCAGAAGTGGCAGTTGCGGTTGCGGCACCCGAGCGCGTCTCTGCGCCGGAGGATCGGCGGCTCGACGACGAGCGGCTGCTGCGGAGCTACCACCGCGACGGCGATCTCGACGCCCGCGAGGAGCTGGTCGTGCGGTTCATGCCGCTCGCCCGCCAGCTCGCGTCCCGCTATCGCCACTCCGGCGAGCCGCTCGACGACCTCGCCCAGGTGGCCTGCGTCGGTCTGCTGAAGGCCGTCGACCGCTACGACCCGGAGCGCGGCACCGGCTTCACGCGCTACGCGCTGCCGACGATGCTCGGCGAGCTCAAGCGCCACTTCCGCGACAAGGGCTGGGCGGTGCGCGTGCCGCGCGCCACCCAGGAGCTCGCGCTCAAGGTCAACGAGGCGCTCGGCACGCTGCCGGCGAAGCTGGGCCGCGCGGCGCGCCCGCGCGACGTGGCGGAGGCGATCGGCGTCTCGGTCGAGGACGTGCTCGAGGCGATGGAGGCCGCGACCGCCTACGAGACCGCCTCGCTGGACGCGCCGCGCGGCAGCTCGGGCGACGACGAGGACTGGACCCACGGCGACGCGCTCGGGGACGAGGACCCGGGCTACGAGCTGGTCGAGCTGGGCGAGGCGCTGCGAGGGGACGCTCGACGGCCCTGCCGGCGCGCGAGCGCCTGATCCTCAGGCTGCGCTTCGAGCGCGACCTGACCCAGGCCGAGATCGCCAGCTGCGTGGGCGATCTCGCAGATGCACGTGTCGCGGCTGCTGCGGCGATCGCTCAACCGCCTCTCGACGGTACGAGCCGCCGCGCCCTGACAAAAGGGGCCGACCGTCGCCGACCGATGTCCCTGCGGTCCGCCGGTCAGCTCCGGGCGACCCTTTCTCACTAGCTACCCGAGCCGCCGCCGCCAAAACTCGGCGGCTCCGGCAGGGGCACGTCCGGGGTGCGCGCCAGCGCGGCGGCCACGATGATCAGGTGCAGGCCCGGGGCGAAGCGCGACGGCCGGCCGTCGCCGGTCGGGTCGTAGTTGGCGCGGGCCTCCAGCAGCGACATGATCGCCGCGTAGAGCGGCGCCCGCTCGCTCTTCGGGACCGACGTCGCACGCGAGCGCGGCCAGCGCCAGCGTCTCCTTGGGGTCGACCCCGGCGAACATCTGCCCGACCGCGCTCAGCAGGAACGAGTAGACGCGCTCCAGCAGCGGATCGCGCGACAGCGACTCGATTCCGGGCGCCGGGCCGAGGTCGAGCGGGTCCTCGCGCTCCACCAGCCTGCGCGCCTGCGCGCCGAGCACGCCGCGAACGGCGTCCGGGCTGAGCCCCACCTGCAGCCCGTGGCGGATGCGCCATCGTGGCGGCGAACGCGGGCGTGCCGTAGGGCGCGTCGCTGGCCATCAGGATCTGGCCGGGCGGGCACCAGCGCGAACAGCGCCTGCACGTCGCTGGGCGACCACCACGCGGTGTCGAAGAACAGGTTCGGATGGGCGGGCGCCTCGCGCCAGATCCAGGCGAGGTCCGAGATGCCGGCGTGGGCGAGGATCAGCCGCAGGCCGGGATGGCGCGAGCAGACCTCGACCGCGTGGCGGCCGAGCGCCGGGATGCCGCGGCCGGCGTGGCAGAGGATCGGGAGCCGGTGCTCGTCCGCCAGCGCGAACACGGCCTGGAGGTCGGGATGGTCGAGGTTGAAGCCCTCGGCGCGCGGGTGGAGCTTGATCCCGCGTGCCCCGTTGTCGAGGCAGCGGCGCGCCTCCTCGAGCGGCGCCCGGTGCGGGTCCAGCCGGCAGAACGCGAACAGACGCCCGTCGCTGGCGGCGGCCTCCGCGGCGACCATGTCGTTGGCCGCCGGGTAGCCGTCGGGCTCGTGCATCGGGAACACGAACGCGCTCGCGTCTCACGTGCTCCAGGTACTCGACCAGCTCGGCGCGCGTGCAGCTGAAGCCGTCGGGATCGTTGGATCCGATGTGCGTGTGCACGTCGAACACGTCCGGATCGGGCACCTCGGCGCGCATGCGCTCGTACCAGGGCAGGAGACCGGAGTCCGAAACCATCGGCCGGCCAGCCTAGCGGTAGGGTGTGCCGCGGACTCGCCCCCGGCTCGAGGAGTCGTCGGCAGGATGGCTGCGCACGAGGTCCGCGACGAAAAAGTTGACGGCCTCGACGGAATTGCCCTGGTCTCGCACGAATGTGACCTGCGGGTCGCGTTCGTGCCCTGGAGCGGGCATGGTCGGATACTCGCTCACCCAGCGCGGCGAGGAGCTGCTCGGGCAGCGCGGCGGGCTCGCGGCCTACCGCGAGCGAGGCTCGACCTTCGGCATTCCGCTGCTGCATCCCTGGGCCAACCGCCTGGCGGGGACCAGCTACTCCGTGGGCGGGCGCCGGGTGGAGCTGAATCCGCGGCGATCGCCGATCCACCTCGACTCCGGCGGCCTCCCGATCCACGGCGTCCTGGCCGCCTCGCCGCACTGGGAGGTGGACGGCCGCACGCCGGGCAACGGCAGCGCGGCGGTGGCGGCGCGGCTGGACTACGGGGCCCACGAGCAGCTGATGGCGGCGTTCCCCTTCCCGCACGAGCTGCACGTGCAGGCCGAGCTCCGCCACGACACGCTGACGGTCGTGACGATCCTGCTGCCGACCGGGGACGTCGCGGTGCCGGTCTCGTTCGGATGGCACCCCTACCTGTGCCTGCCCGGAGTGCCGCGCTCGGAGTGGCGGGTCGAGCTGCCCGTGCGCCGGCGCGCGCTGCTGGACGATCGCGGGCTGCCGACCGGAGAGACCGAGGCCGGTCGACATCGAGCCGGGCCCGCTCGGTGACCGCACCTACGACGACCTCTTCGTGGCGCTCGACCGGCCGGCCGTGTTCGCGCTCGAGGGCGGTGGCAGGCGGATCGAGCTCGAGCTGGGGCAGGGCTACCCGTTCGGGCAGGTCTTCGCGCCCGCCGTCGTAGGAGAGGACCCCTACGTGTGCTTCGAGCCGATGACCGCCCCGGTGAACGCCCTGGTGAGCGGCGACGGGCTGCGCAGCGTCCCGCCGGGCGGGAGCTTTCGGGCCGAGTTCAGCATCCGCGTCCAAGCGTAAGGGCGCTCAGGCCGCGACCTCGAGCAGGAAGTGGTCGGGCTCGTCGCCCTCCTTGACGAGCTTGATCGTCCCGGCCACCGGCACCAGCAGCCCCTGGGCGTGCACATAGCCGGTGTTCACCTCGGCCGAGTCGATCACGCCGGCCAGCATCTGCTCCATCTGCTCGCGGTGCTTGGGCAGGTTCGCGCGGTCCATCACCGGCGGCCAGGTCGCCGCGGCGAACTCGGCCTCGGGGTAGCCCACCAGGTCGGTGAAGGCCTGGTTGAGCTGGCGGAAGTGGCCGTCCAGGCTGATCATGGCCATCGGCGTGCGCACGTCGTCGAAGCCCGGGCGCGTCTCGCGCTCGGGGCCGGCTCGGCAGGGCGGTCGAACAGCGGACGGTGCACGCCGTTGCCGCCCGCCTGGAGCGGCTGGACCAGCTCGCGCGCGTCGCCGTTCTCGAGCGCGTTGCGTGCCTCGGCCGCGTCGATGCCGGCCTCGTCGGCCGAACGGCGCGCCACCGCCGCGGCCTCTGCGGCGGCCGCGGCCGCCTGCTCGGCCTCCTGCGCGCGCCGCTCGACGGCCTCGACCGCGGCGGCCACCCGCTGCGCGGCCGTGCTCGAGCTCCGCGCGTGCTCGCCGGCCCGGCCGGCGTGTCCCTCCGAGGTGGCCGCCGCTTCGTCCGCACGGCCCGCGTGGCGCTCGGCCGACCACGCCGCGTCGCGCGCGCGGCCGGCGTGCCCGTCCGCGGCGCCCGAGGCCTCGCGCGCCCGGCCGGCGTGACTGTCCGCCGCCGTGGACGCCTCGATGGCGCGGTCGGCGTGTCCGTCGGCGGCCGTCGGCGGCCTCGCGTGCGTGCGTGGCGCGCTCGTCGGCTGTGGTGGCGGCCGCCTCGGCTCGCGCTGCCCGCTCGGCCGCGCTCGACGCCGAGTCGGCCGACCGCGAGGCGTGCTCCTCGGCGGCGTTGACCGCGTGCTCCACACGGCCCGCGCGCTCCTGGGCCGAAGCCGAGGCGGCCTCGGCGCGCGTGCTGAGCCGCTCGGTGGTCTCGACCGCCGCCTCGGTGCGCTCGACATGCCATGCGACGGCTTCGGCGCCCTCCTTCACGGCCTCGACTGCCTGCTCGGCGCGCGCGATTCGCTCGGCGGCGACCTCGCTGAGCCCCTCGGTGCTCTCGGCGTGCCGGGCGGCGGCCTCGGCCGCCTGCCGCGCGCTCCCTGCCTGCTGCTCGACGCCTTGGGCGACGGCCTCGGCGCGCGCGACGTGCCGCTCGGCCGCCCCGGCCGCGGTCTGGGCAGCATCGGCGGCGCTCTCGGCTCGCCCGATGCGCTCCTCGACCGCGCCGGCCGCGGTCTCGGCGCGCCCGACCTGCTCCTGGATCGCGCCGGCGGTCGCCTCGGCGCGCACGATCTGGTCCTCGATGCCGGCCGCCGCGGACTCCGCGCGCGCGATCCGGCGCTCCACGCCGGCCGCCGCCTGCTCGGCGAGTCCGGCGTGCTGCTCGACCGCACCGGCGGCGGCCTCGGCCCGCGCGGCGCTCTCTTGCGCCGTGCCGGCGGCCTGCTCAATCTGCGCCGCGCCCTCGGCGGCCGTGCGTGCGGCGCGGTCGGCGCTCGCGCTCGCGGCGTCCCGGGCCTCGGCGGCGCTGGACTCGATCGCCGCCAGCGCCTCGGTCACCTCGGCCGCGCGCGAATCGATCGTGGCGAGCGTCTCGCTGCGCCACCCGCTGCGCCTGGGCCGCCTCGCCCTCGAGCTGCTGCGCGCGCTTGCCCTCGGTCTCCATCGCGTCGAGGGCCTGCTTCGCGCGGGCCAGCCGATCGGCCACGGCCATGGCCGCGTCCGAAGCCTCGGTCGAGTGGCCGCGAGCCAGCTCGACGGCTTCCTCGGCGCCCTGTGCAAGCCGCTCGACGGCCGATTGGGTCTCGCGGACGGCCGCCGCCGCCTCACTCACCTGCTGCGCGGCCGCGAGCAGCTGCTCGGAGTCGGCGGCGCCCTCGGCCGCGCCGGAGCGCAGGTCGGCCAGCTCGTTGCGCAGGTCGCCCAGCAGCCGGCGTGCCTCCTCGTCGCCGACGGCCTCCACCTGCACCTGCTCGATGCGCGCGCCGAGCCCCTCCACGAGCGAGCGCGTCTCGTCCAGCTCGCGCCGCAGCCGCTTGCCCTTCACCGCGTTCTCGCTCAGGTCGGAGACCCGGTCGCGCAGCTCGTCCAGCTCCTCGCGCAGCCGGGTCTCGCCCTCGGTGCGTCCGCGTTCGGCCGCGAGGGCGCGCTCGAGCGCGTCGACCTTCGCGCTCGTCGCGGCCTGCTCGTCGGCCAGCCCGCGACGCTCCTCCTCGCCGGCGCGCTGGATCTCCTGCAGCCGCGCGCGAGTCTCGGCGAGCTGGTCGACGAGCGAGTCGGTGCCGCGTGCGCGCTCACCGGCCAGCTCCTCCAGGTGCTCGCGGGCGAAGGCCAGCTGCACCTCGAGCACCTCGCGGTCGGTGGCGAGCGATCCCTCCAGCTCCTCGAGGCGCGTACGGGTGTCGGCGAGCTCGTTCTCGAGGCGCTCGCGCTGCTTGGCGAACTCCGCCTCCACCTGGGCGCGCTGCTCCCCGAAGCCCGCCTCCACCTGGGCGCGCCGCTCGGCCGCCTCGGCCTCGATCAGGGAGCGCTGCTCGGCGACCTCGGCCTCCATCCGCGCGCGCTGCTCGGTCAGCTGGGTCGCGGCGCGCTCGTCGATCCGCGGCTCGGCCAGCTCGCCCTCCAGCCGCTCGCGCTCCTCGGCCCGCTCGCTCTCGATCGCCGCGAGGCGCTCGTGCGTGGCGGCCAGCTCGGCCTCCAGGCGCTCGCGCGCTGCTGACAGCTCGTGCTGGACCCGATCGCGAGCGCCGGCCAGCTCTCGCTCGAGCTGCTCACGGGTCCCCTGGAACTCCTCTCGCAGGCGCTCTCGAGCCTCCTCCAGCTCCCGCTCCAGCCGCTCGCGCTCCTCGGCCCGCTCGCTCTCGATCCGCTCGATGCGGGCGCGCGCGTCGGCCAACTCGACTCGCACGGCTCCGGCCGCCTCCTCGACCGACTGGTCCGCGCCGGTCTCCGCCAGCGCCGCCTCGAGCGAGCCCATGCGCGCCTGGACCTCGTCGACCCATCCGGGCAGCCCGCGCTCTTCCGACAGCGCTGTCTCCAGGGAGTTGACCTTGGCGCGCGTCTGGTCGACCTGCTCGCGCAGACGCTCCTGGGCCTCGGGCGCGCCGGCCAGGTCGCGGCGCATGGCGTCTACGGCGGTGCGCACCGCTTCCAGCTCGCGACGCAGGCGCTCGCGCTCCGCCTGGCTCTGCTCGGCCTCGCGGCGCAGCTGCTCGCCCTCCTCGCGCGCGAGCGTCTCACCGGCCGCGCGGCCCTCCTGCAGCCCGTCCCGCAGCCCGTCCACCTGGGCCCGCATCTCCTCGAGCGCCCGGCGAGCCTCGGTCAGCCCCGACTGGAGCCCCGCATCGGCCTGCTCGAGCTCGAGCAGGCGGGCGCTGGCCTCGGCCGCCTCGGCCCGGGCGCCCTCGGCCTGGACGCGGGCGTCGGCGAGCTCGGCGGCGGTCTGCTCGAGAGCGCGGTCGATGTCGTCGGAGCGCTCGATCGCCGCCTCGGCCATCTCCACGCCAGCCGCCGTGGCTCGCGGATCCGCCGGCTCATCGCTGGGCAGCGGCGGGGGCGCCGCGCCGAGGGCGCGAAACGCGACGATCGTGCCGGCGCTCAGCCCGTCCTCCTCGAGGTGCGCCTGTCCCGCGACCGCCGCGTGAATCCACTCGACCACCGTGTGGTGGCTCTCCTGCAGCTGGGCGAGGGCGTTGCCGCGCGGAGCGGCGATCTCGAGCGCCTCCAGGAAGCCGTTGAACTCCAGGCTCTGGCTCATGCTGACCGGCACCAGCGTCAGGGCCACCTCGAGCTCGTGGCCGTCCTTGCGCACGGCGGTCTTCTCGACCTGGCCGCCGCTCGCCGGCAGGTCGCCGTCCAACTTCAAGGTGTCCATCAGCGTCCGGCCGAGCATCCGCGGCGCGGGCCAGCCGAACAGCTCTTCGGCGGGGCGGCTCCAGCGTGTGACCGAGCCGTCCCGGTCCGTGAGCACGAAGCGGGCATCCACGAGCTGTCGCAGCAGCTCTTCGACGACCTCCGCGGCGGAGGCGCCCGTGGTGACAGGTTCCTCGTACATACGTCCTCTTCAGGGTCGGCCCGCCTTAGCCGTCTCACGACCGCCCGCCCACGGGCGTCGGACATGCGTCGAGGGGCCTAAAGGTCAGTCCAGGCCGTGCTCGAGCGCGCCCTTGACGGACGCGTCGAGCGCGTTGAGGCGCTGCAGAGCGAGTGCCTCGGGGGTGCGAAAGCGCCGTCCCGGCATCCCATCGGTGCCGTGGTGGGCCAGCACGCAGTGCAGGACCGCGTGCAACTTCTCGTCCGGGAACCCGTCCAGGCCTGCCGCGCGCTCCACGATCATCTGCTGGCCGAGGGCGACGTGGCCGACCAGGGCCCCGGCCTCGCTGAACGCGATCTCGGCGCCCAGGTCGAACTCGCGCAGCTTGCCCACGTCGTGCAGCAGCGCCGCGCAGATCAGCACGTCCGAGTTGAGCCGGGGGTGCAGCACGCAGGTCTCGAGGGCGAGCGTGCCAACGGCGACCGTGTGCTCCAGCAGGCCGCCCAGGTAGGCGTGGTGGCCGGAGCGCGTGCAAGGCGCACGGCGCAGGTCGGCCCGGAACTCGTGGTCGCACAGGAAGGCGTCGAGCAGGGCGCGCAGGTCCGGGTCGTAGACCTCGCGCGCGAGGTGCTCGAGGAAGCCGTCCAGCTCGTCGAGGTCGCGGTAGGCCGTCGGCAGGAAGGTGGCCGGGTCGGCCGCCTCGGCGCGCCGGACCGAGCGCAGCTCGACCTGAAGCTCGTCGCGAAAGCGCTCCACCCGGCCGGTGACCGCGACCAGGTCGCCGCGCTCGAACTGACCGGCCAGGAAGTCGGCCTCCCGGAAGGCGCGGGCCTGGATCGCGCCGGAGCGGTCCCGCAGCTCGACGGCCAGGTAGGGGCTGCCGCTGCGCGCGGTCAGGCGATCCTTGCGCGTGCAGGCGAAGACCCCCTCGATCTCGCTCCCAGCGCGCAACTGGGCGATCGTCGTCGTTTGCTCCACGGTCGCCACGTTTCCATCGTGATGGGTGGGCCGGACGCGGTCGGGTACCGTGAGGTCAGATGCAGGACGTGATCTGGAACGGTCGCCCGACGCTGCGCAAGCCGGTGATGGTGTGCGCGTTCAACGGCTGGAACGACGCCGGCGAGGCCGCCTCGGCCGCGGTCGCGTTCATCCGCGGCAGCTTCGACGCCGAGGAGGTCGCGTCGATCGACCCCGAGGAGTTCTTCGACTTCACGGCCGTCCGTCCCACCGTGCGCCTCACGGAGGGGGTCACGCGCGAGATCGACTGGCCGGTGGCGACGATCTCGGCCGCGGCCGTGCCCGGCGCCGAGGGTGACCTCGTGATGCTCCAGGCCACCGAGCCGTCGCTGCGCTGGCGGCGCTACACGGACAACCTGGTCGCGACCGCGCGCGAACTCGACGTGCGCATGGTGATCACGCTGGGCGCGCTGCTGGCGGACGTCCCGCACACCCGCCCGGTGGCGATCACGGGCCTCGCCTCAGAGCGCTCGCTGGTCGACCGGCTCGGCTTCCAGCACACCAGCTACGAGGGGCCGACCGGCATCGTCGGCGTGCTGCACAACACCTGCGCCAACGCAGGCATCCCGTCGGCGAGCCTGTGGGCCTCGGTCCCGCACTATGTGGCCGCGGCACCCAACCCGAAGGTGGCGCTGGCGTTGGTGCGCGCCTTCGAGGGGATCGCCGGCGTCGTGGTGGACGCGGGCGAGCTGGAGGGCGCCGCGGAGGACTACGAGCGCCAAGTGAGCGCGGCGGTCGCGAGCGACCCCGAGGTCAAGGCGTTCGTCGAGCGGCTCGAGACAGCGATGGACGAGGTCGCCCCGGAGACGCCGGACGAGCAGGACATCCCGTCGGCGGACACGATCGCGCGCGACTTCCAGCGCTTCCTGCGCCAACGCGGGCCGGATCAGCCCTAAGCCGGGCCGCTGCGGGCCGGGCCGCTGCGGCGGCTCCCATGTAAAAAGCAGCAACCAGGGCTGGGTCGGCCGCTACTGGGCGGGTTCGCCTCGATTGCACGGTAGAACCGAGCTCACGCCACCTCTCCCAGGGCGGGTGGGCCGCCCTGACGAGGGATTCGCGTGCGAAATCGGCCCCGGCCCACCTCGGGCGCCTGTGGGCCGTGTTGAGCAGGGCCGGATCGGGCTACCGATACCGCGGGTCGTCCACCGCCGGGCGGTCGCCGCGTGCCTGCGTGAGCAGGAACAGCCCGATCACCAGGCCCACGACGCCGATGATCATCAGGATCAGCCCGGCCGTCTGGATGTCCAGTCCGGCCACGGTCGCGTCGACGGCGTATCTGAGTATCGCGCCGACGGCGATCAGGAAGAGTGACGTGCCAATGGCCATAGCTACCAGGGTACCTTCGCAACGGCCCCGCAAACTCCTACTTCTCAGCGGCTGGACAAATGATCCGGTAGTCGCAGAAGCGGCAGACCTCGGGCGAGGGGGTGGGCTCGAAACGCTGCTTGAGGATCCCGCCGGCGATCTCGGAGACCGTCGCGCGCACACGATCCAGCTCCTCCGCGCTGTGCTTCACCGGCACCTTCTCGCCGCTCAGGACGTAGAAGTAGCTCTGCGCGGACGTCTCCAGGCGCCACGACTCGCGCGCGCCCATCTGGTAGACGGACAGCTGCACGTCCTCGCGCAGCTCCTCCTCGGTCTTGGCCTTGCCGGTCTTGTAGTCGATCAGCTCGAACGAGCCGTCCGGGTGGCGGTCGACCCGGTCCACCCGGCCGCGCAGCAGGTGCGGCCCGATCTTGAAGGCGAACGAGCGCTCGAACCAGACGGGCTCGGCCTCGGAAGCGTCGTTCTCTCGCCAGTAGCGCTCGAGCGCCTCGATCGCCCGCGCGCGGAACTGCAGCTCGTCGTCCGAGTCGCCGAAGCCCGATCGCCGCCAGGAGATCTCGAACAGCTCGCGCAGCCGCGCCAGCGACCCCTCGCCCTCGGTGTGGAAGCGCTCCAGCACCTGGTGCATGACGATCCCGAAGCGCTGGTTGATCGTCGGCTCCTGGGGGATGCGAAAGACGCGCGCGAACTTGTACTTGAGCGGGCAGATCCGGTAGGTGTCGATGTCCGACGCGGACAGCATCAGCCCGCGGCCGCGACGCGGGATGAAGGGGTCGAGTGAGGCGTCGGATCCGTTGGTCGAGCCCGGCAGCTCGGCCGGGTCGCGGCCGGTGTCGCGCAGCCAGGAGTCGAGCCCGGACTCCTCGAAGATCTCGCGCTGCTCGGGTGTGGCGCACTGGGCGAGGATCTCGTTCACCTCGGGCAGCGCTGTCTCGAGCGTCTGTCCCTCGCGCGCGCGCTCGATCAGCGCCGCCACCTTGATCAGCTCGAGATAGCGCGCCACGGCCTGGTCCACGTCGAGGTAGGTGTCGAGCCGCATCTCCCCCAGTCGGCCGCCCACGCGCGCCACCGTGTCGAGCAGCTCGTCGCGCACGATGCGGAACGTGGAGTGCAGGCCCTCGGCGGGGCCGAACAGCTCCTCCTCGAACGGCTCCTCCTCGAGCCCCAGCGCCGCGCGCGCCTCCTCGTAGAAGGGCGACGGCCGCGGCGTGGTGCCCGGCGCGCCCGTCTGGGCCCAGGCCAGCACGAGCCCCTTGCGGGCGCGGGTCATCGCCACGTGCAGCAGGCGGCGCATCTCCGCCTCGTGCTCGGCGGGCGGCGAGCCCAGCTCGAGCCGCTCCTTCAGCAGCTCGTCCGGCACGTCGCCGTTGCGCGGGCGGTAGGGGCCCGGCATCGCGCCCGCGGACAGGCCGAGCACGAACACGTGGTCGAACTCGAGCCCCTTGGCGGCGTGCATCGTCATCACCGGCACGGCCGGCGTCGAGGGCTGCTCGACCGCCTCGTCCTCCCGCAGCCCCGATTCCGCGACCGCCGCCAGGTAGCGGGCGAACTCGCGCGCCGTGGCCTGCGGCTCGCGGCGCATGTAGGCGGTGGCCAGCTCGGGCAGCTTGGCGATGTTGCGCAGCCGCTCGACCGTGTCGGCGTGGGTGGCGAACACCTGCTGGCGGCGCAGGCCGATGCGCTCGATCAGGCGCATCACGAAGGCGTCCGGGCGGCGGTCCTCGAAGGCGGTCGACGCCGAGCGGTAGAGCCGCAGGAACGCGCGCGCCCGGTCGCGCCCCTCCTCGGAGAGCTGAGGTCCCTCGAGGGCTGCCGCGACGGCGCTCGGCATGTCCAGCTTGCGTCGGCGCGCGAGCTGGGTCAGGCGCGCGACGTCGACCGACCGCAGCTCGATCGGCGGCCGGCTGAGCGCGCGCACGACGGCTCCCGAGTCGGTCGGGTCGGCGAGCGCGCGCAGCCAGGCGAGCACGTCGCGCACCTCGGCGCGCTGGAAGTAGGCGGCCGAGCCGAGCGTGCGGAACGGGATCGCGCGCTCCTCGAGCGCGGCGGCCACCACGGCGCCCTCGGACTTGACCGAGCGCACCAGCACGCAGATCTCCTCTGGCGGCACGCCGCCGCCGATCAGCCGCTCGGCCTCGGCCGCCACCGCCTGTGCCTGGGCGCGCTCCGAGGTGCAGCCCCAGAAGCGCACCCGGCCGCCGCTCGCGCCGGTGAGCTTCTTCTGGACGCGCGCCTCGATCGGGGCCACCACCGCCGTGGCGGCGTCGAGGATGCGGCGCCCGGACCGGAAGTTGCGCTCGAGCTTGATCGTGGTCACGTCCGGCAGCTCCCGCTCGAACTCGAGCAGGTTCTTCTGCGACGCCCCGCGGAAGCGGTAGATGGCCTGGTCGTCGTCGCCGACGACCGTCACGTTCCCGTGATCCTCCACGAGCAGGCGCAGCAGCATTCCCTGCGCGAAGTTCGTGTCCTGGTACTCGTCCACGAGCACGTGCCGGAAGCGCTGCGCCGTGCGCTCGCGCACGTGCGGGCGCTCGTGCAGCAGCTTGAAGGCGCGCACGATCAGGTCGCCGAAGTCGAGCGCGCCGCGTTCCTCGAGCAGGCGGTCGTGGTCCGCGTAGAGGCGCGCGAACTCGCGCTCGCGGCAGGCGTGGGCGCGCTCGGCGTCGGTGTTCGCCGGCAGCGCCTCGGCCCAGGCGAGCAGCTCGTCGGCGGAGACCAGCTCGTCCTTCAGCCGGTCGATGCGGGAGACGAAGCTGGCCAGCAACGGCGCCGGGTTGCCGCGGATCTCGTGGTGGCGCAGCGACAGGTCGTCGATCCGGTCCAGCAGCAAGGCGAGGCGGTCGGCCGGCGTGACCGGGGTCAGGAACGGGTCCACGCACGCCTCCAGCGCCTCGTCGCGCAGCAGCTTGAGGCAGAAGGCGTGGAAGGTCGAGACGTTCAGCTCCTCGTAGGGGGCGTCGAGCAGCGTCTCGAGGCGCTCGCGCATCTCGGCGGCGGCGGGGCTCGAGAAGGTCAGCGCCAGGATGCAGCCCGCCGGCGTGCCCTGCTCGACGAGCCAGGCGAAGCGGCGGGTGAGGGTGCGGGTCTTCCCGGTGCCCGCGCCGGCCACGACCAGCAGCGGCCCCTCGGGATGGGTGACGACCGCGCGCTGATTCGCGTTCAGGCCGTCGAGGAGGTCGGGCATGCCGATTGAGGATACGCCGCGCGTTTCAGCCGGCGAACGACACGGCTCTGGCCATCAGGACGGCTGGTGGAGCGGCGGCGTGAGCCAGCTGAACCGGCCGCTGGCCATGCGTGCACATGCAGGTGACAGTATGGCGCCCGATGCCGATCCCGGAGGCCGACTGGCTCGGGCTGTGCCGCCGCGCGGCGCACGCCGCCCGCGCCGCGGTGGCCGGGCTGACCAGCACCGAGGAGCGGTCGGTCACGCACGGAGAGGGCGAGGGCGGCGACACCACCCTCGCGGTCGACAAGGCGGCCGAGGACGCGATCTTCGCCGAGCTGGAGGCGATCGGCGTCCCGCTGATGGCGGTGTCGGAGGAGCGCGGCGAGGTGTCGATCGGCGGCGGCCCGCCGAGCGCCTGGGTGGTGGTGGACCCGGTCGACGGGTCGGTGAACGCCAAGCGGCGGCTGCCGTTCGCCTGCGTGTCGATCGCCGTGGCGTCGGGAGAGCGGATGGGCGACGTGGAGGTCGGCTTCGTGGCGGAGCTGGTGCCCGCGCGCGACTGGTGGGCGGTGCGGGGCGAGGGCGCGTTCTGCGACGGCGAGCGCCTGGCCACGCTCTCGCCCGGACCGCTGGAGCTGCTCGGCCTGGAGACGGCCCGCCCCGAGCGGGTGGCGGCGGCCTCGGAGGCGCTCGGCTCGCTGGGCGCGCGCAGGCTGCGGGCGCTCGGGTCGGTGGCGGCCTCGATGTGCCTGGTGGCGGGCGGCCGGCTCGACGGGATGGTGACGCTGCGCGCGGTGCGCTCGGTGGACGTGGCGGCGGCGCAGCTGATCGTGCGCGAGGCGGGTGGGACAGTGGCGTTGCCGGGCGGGGACGCGCTGGACCTGGAGATGCGCTCGCGGGTCTTCGCGGCGCGCTCGGCGGAGCTGGTGGAGCGGCTGGGAGCTGCCTTCGCCGGGCCCTCTTCGAGCGGTTGACCAGAAGTCGTTACCGGTCGGGGTCCGCTGAGTGACGGATCGGGCTACTCGCTGGGGACGAAAAACACCGCAAAGAGCGCGCGCATGGCCTACCCAGTCGGGGATCTTCGTGTCACCATCCCGACGTGGGTAGTGGCCGGAGTGTGGTAGTCGCAGCAGATTTGCCGCCGGACTGAAGGCCGCAGCACCCCTTAGTCCCGCGGTCCGCCCCAAGTTGGAGGTAAAGCAATGGCCAATGTCTTGGGTCTCCAAGAGCGAGTCGCCGCGATGATGCGGCGAGGAGCTCCGCTGGAACAGGTGGAGAATCAGGTCATCGATCCGTGCGAGTTGTCGTCGGACCAAAAGGCCGCGCTGTGGCTGTACGCGTGGTCCTTCATGGAGCGGGGAGAGCAGCGCGATCGCGCGGCGCGTTATCTCCTCCATGCTGGATCGGGTTAGCCCGCTCCTTCCCATGCAGACGGAGCCGACCGACGACGAGCTCGCGCGACGGTCGGCGATCAAGCTGGCACTGCGCGCGAGGTCTGCGCTGGCCCGGCGCGAGCGCTGGCTCGAGCAGGCCGTGCTCGCCTTCGATGCCGGACTGCCCGAGCGCATACGCGGCGACGAGCGCTTTGTGCAGTCTCTCGAAGACGCCGAGACGGCAGAGGCGCTCGCGGACGCGATTGCGGCGCATGAAGGCGACGCCCGGGACCGGTGGATGGAGGCGATGAGCCTGCTCCGTGCAATCCAGGCGGCTGACCAGGCCTACGAGCGGGACCTCGGTGATGCGCTCGAATGCCATCGCAAGGCAATCACGACCGGCATCGAGGAGGACGGCGACGACGAGCCCAATGGGCCGTAGGGATCGCGAACGAGCCCAAGGCTCCGAGCGGGTGCCCGGAGAAACCTAACGCGCTATTCCGGACTCAGCAGCCGGGCCACCCGGTCGAGGAAGCTTCGATTGCTACGGAAACTGCGGGTTTTGAGTAAGAGCAGCCTCGTGGTGGGTACCGGCACGACGTGAACGCCGCGAGAGCTTCAGTTTGAGGCGAGTCGACTGCTCCGGGACCGGCATCGGTCGACGACGCCGCGGCAAGGGCTTCGAGTACCTCGACGCCGACGGGCGGCGCATCGCCGAGCCCAGCGTGCTGAAGCGCATCCGCGAGCTCGCCATTCCGCCCGCGTGGACGGACGTGTGGATCTGCCCCTATCCGAACGGCCACATCCAGGCCACCGGAATCGACGCGGCGGGCCGCAAGCAGTACCGCTATCACGACCGCTGGCGCGAGCGCCGTGACGCCGAGAAGTTCGAGTCGATGATCAGGTTCGCTCGCGCGCTGCCCAAGCTGCGCCGCCGCGTGGCGAAGGACCTCAAGCGACGAGGGGATGCCACGCGAGAAGGCGCTCGCCTGCGCCGTGCGGCTGCTCGACCGCGGCTTCTTCCGGATCGGCTCGGAGGACTACGCCGAGGAGAACGACACCTACGGGATGGCGACGATGAAGAAGCGCCACGTGACGGTCTCCGGGGACGAGGTCAGCTTCGACTACGAGGCGAAGGGCGGTCAGCGCCGCCTCCAGACGATCGGCGACCCCGAGGTGGCCGCGCTGGTCAAGGCGCTCAAGCAGCGCCGCGGCGGCGGCGACGAGCTGCTCGCGTACAAGGACGGGTCGCCGCTGGGTCGACGTGAAGTCGGCCGACATCAACGAGTACGTCAAGGCCGCGGGCGGCGAGGAGTTCAGCGCCAAGGACTTCCGCACCTGGAGCGGGACGGTGCTGGCGGCGGTGGCGCTGGCAGTGTCGGGTCCGGCTCGCGGCACGAAGAGCTCGCGCAAGCGCGCCAAGACGCGCGCGGTCAAGGAGGTGGCCCGCTACCTCGGCAACACGCCGGCCGTGGCCCGCGCCTCGTACATCGACCCGCGCGTCTTCGACCGCTTCGACGGCGGCCTGACGATCGCCGGGCGTGCTGCCCGACCTCGCCGAGGACACCGCCGCGTGGCCGGACGTGCAGGGCGCCATCGAGGAGGGCGTGCTCGACCTGCTGGCGAAGGACAGGGACTCGGAGGCGGTCGAGAAGGCCGACGACCTGATCGAGGAGCTGGAGGAGGTCGCCGTCTAGCGGACGCGCATGCCCAGCGCGGGATCCCAGTGCAGCGGCGAGGCGTACTGCTGCAGCGGCGACTCGGGCAGCTCGCCGATGCTCACGCCGCGCTTGGTGTCGGGCGGGCAGATCGCCACGAACCGGACGAAGCCGCCGACGCCGCCGCCAAAGCGCGGGAAGCCCATGTTCACGAGGCAGCCCGTGGCCGGCACGCCGGACAGGTCGGCAACGCCCTCGGCCTGGGCGAAGCCGTTGTGCATCAGCCAGGACTCGCCCTCGAGAGTGGGCGTGGAGTCCGTGTCCAGCGGCTCGTGCCCGTGGAACAGGATGTGGCGCTGGAGCTGCAGGAACTTCAGGGCGTCGAGCGAGACGCCCGGGAACTCCGTCAGCCCGGATAGCGCCGGGTCGGGCCAGCGCTTGGACCAGTCGGACCGCACGAACACGACGCTCCCGGCCGGGATGCGGCCGTGGCGGTGCTCCCAGCGCCGGATGTCCGACACCTGCAGGGCGTAGTTGAAGTTCCGCTTGACCTGCCGGACGATCGAGATCACCACCAGCTTGCGGACCGCGAACGTCGGCGGCAGCTCGTCGATCGCGGCCTGCTCCGGCGCCCAGTGCGCCGGCGGGTCGAGCTGCGTGCCGAACTGGTCGGTCGAGAGCTGGTAGGCGGTCGCCTCGAAGCCGTCCTTCGCGTAGGTGTACGGCTGCCCGGTGGCGGGATCGACGGCGGGCGAGAAGAACGAGGGGCCGAAGCCCTTCCAGACCGGGATCTGCGGCGTCAGGACGTGAGAGAGGTCGATGTACTTCGCCGAAGCGAGCGGGCCGTCGTAGGCGGCCCAGAGATCGCCGCCGTGCGCGGCCGCGGAGCTGGGAGCGATCGCCGCCAACACCAGCGCCAGGAGCAGAGCTCGCCTCACACAGGCGTTCTTCCCCGTGGAGCGCTGCGGGAAACGGCTAGTGGCGCGCGCCGAAGTCGGTCGTGTAGGTGCAGACCGGCTTGCCGCCGCCGGCCACCGGCGCGTCGTAGGCCAGGCCGATGCCGATCTCGCGGAACGAGCCGTTGAGGATGTTCGCCCGGTGGCCCGGGCTGTTCATCCACAGCTTCATGATCATGCGCGGCCGCGAGTACCCGCGGCTGCCCCAGGCGAGGTTCTCGCCGACGACCCAGCTGTGCGCGCCCTTGAGGTAGCCCTCGGCGCGGATGCGGTCGACGAACGAGCCGCCTCCGAGCGTGTCGTGCGAGAAGTAGTTGCGTCGCGCCATGTCGTGGGCGTGGCGGCGCGCGGCGCGCGACAGCTCCGTGTTCAGCTTCAGCTTGCGCAGCCCCGCGTGAGCGCGCTCGCGGTTCAGCCCGCACAGCGTGGCCCGCAGGATCTCGCGCTTGCTCGCGTGCGCGGGTGTGGCGTCGGCGGCGGGACACGCCTGCTCGGCCAGCGCCGTCGGCGGCAGCGAGTGCAGAGCCACGGCCACGACGGCGAGCACGAGAGCGGAAAGGCGCGAAAAGGGGTAGCCCATTGGATCCAACCCGTTCGGGTCATGTCGCCCCCAATGCGGCTACCGGCCCCATCGACCGCGGGCCGGTTATGGACGCATGTACGAGGGAAAAGGGATGACGATGCCTCCCGCGGCGATCCTCGACATCGACGGCACGCTCGTCGACACCAACTACCAGCACGCCCTGGCGTGGTTCCGGGCGTTGCGGGAGCACGGCGAGCTGTTGCCCGTGTGGCGGATCCACCGGCACATCGGGATGGGCGGCGACCACCTGGTCGAGGCGCTCTGCGGCGCGGAGGTGGAGGCGGAGAAGGGCGAGGACATCCGCGCGGTCGAGAAGGAGCGCTACGGCGAGCTGATCGGCGAGGTCGAGCCCTTCGACGGCGCGCGCGAGCTGATCGAGGAGCTCAAGGACCGCGGCCACGCGGTCGTGCTGGCCAGCTCGGCCAAGTCGGACGAGGTCGATCACTACCTCGACCTGCTCGACGCCCGCGAGCTGGTCGACGCCTGGACCGACTCGAGCGACGTGGAGGCGACCAAGCCGGAACCCGATCTCGTGCACGCCGCGATCGACAAGGCAGGCGGCGGCGAGGCGGTCATGGTCGGCGACTCGACCTGGGACTGCGAGGCGGCGGGCCGGGCGGGAATCGAGACGGTCGCGGTGCTCACCGGCGGCTTCTCCGAGGCCGAGCTGCGCGAGGCCGGCGCCGTGATCGTGTTCCAGTCGATCGACGAGCTGCGCGAGCGAGTCGGCGAAACTCCACTCGGCGATGGCCAAGCGACTCGAGACCTACCGCGCCAAGCGTGACTTCGAGAAGACCGCCGAGCCGCCCGGCGGCGCCGGCGGCGGCGGGCAGGGCCGCTTCGTGGTCCAGCAGCACGACGCCCGCAACCTGCACTGGGACCTGCGCCTCGAGCACGAGGGAGTGCTGGTCTCGTGGGCGCTGCCGCGTGGAATCCCGGAGCACCCCGACGAGAACCGGCTCGCCGTGCACACCGAGGACCACCCGCTCGAGTACCTCGACTTCCACGGGAAGATCCCCAAGGGCGAGTACGGCGCCGGGACGATGGAGATCTGGGACAGCGGCACCTACGAGGCAGAGAAGTTCCGCGACAACGAGGTGATCGCGACGTTCCGGGGCGAGCGGCTCCAGGGCCGCTACGCGCTGTTCTCCACGCGCGGCAAGGACTGGCTGATCCACCGCATGGATCCCCCGGCGCAACCAGGCTACGAGCCGATGCCCGATCGCCTGGCGCCGATGCTGGCTCGGCCCGGCGAGCTGCCCCGCGACGAGGAGAAATGGGGCTTCGAGGTCAAGTGGGACGGCATCCGCACGGTCGCCTTCCTCGACCACGGCCACATCTCGCTGCAGGGACGCAACTTCACCGACTTCACGCCGCGCTATCCAGAGGTGCGCGCGCTCGCGCGCGAGCTGGGCGCGCGGCGCGTGATCCTGGACGGCGAGATCGTCGCGTTCGACGCCGAGGGCCGGCCGAGCTTCGAGCGCCTCCAGACGCGCATGCACCTCGCCTCCGACTCCGCCGTGAGGCGCCGCGCCCGCGACACGCCAGTCACCTACGTCGCCTTCGACCTGCTCTACCTGGACGGCCACTCGACGCTCACGCTCACCTACGAGCAGCGCCGCGAGCTGCTGGAGAAGCTCGAGCTGGAGGGGCCGGCGTGGCGCGCCCCGTCCTACCACCGCGGCCAGGGCAAGGCCCTGCTCGACGCCACGCGCGAGCTGGGCATCGAGGGCATCGTCGCGAAGCGGCTCGACTCGACCTATCAGCCCGGCGGGCGCACCTCCGCGTGGCTGAAGATCAAGAACGTCTGCGAGCAGGACGTGGTGATCGGCGGGTGGACCCCCGGCGCGGGCGGGCGCAGCTCCACGCTGGGCGCGCTGGCCGTTGGCGTGATGGACGACGGCCAGCTGACCTACGTCGGCAAGGTGGGCACGGGCTTCACCGAGCAGACGCTCGCCCTGGTGCAGCGTGAGCTGGAGCCGCTGCGGCGCGACACCTCGCCGTTCGTCGGGCGCCAGCCGCCGAAGGGCACGGTTTTCGTGGAGCCGCGGCTGGTCGCGCGCGTCGAGCTGCGCGAATGGACTCGCAGCGGAACGATGAGAGCGCCCTCTTTCAAGGGTCTAAGAGACGACGTGGACCCGCAGGATTGCATTCGTGATGAAGGGCGATCAGCCTGAGGGCTGTACTTTGGAGGTGCTATGGCAAGGGCAATTTGGAGCGGTGCGATCAGCTTCGGGCTGGTCAACATCCCAGTGAAGCTGTTCAGCGCGGTGTCGAAGAAGACGGTGCGCTTCCACCAGATCGACGCCGAGTCGGGCGGCCGCGTGCGCCAGAAGCGGGTCGGGCCGGACGGCGAGGAGATCCCGTACGAGCAGATCGTGAAGGGCTACGAGATCGGTCCCGACCGGTACGTGATGATCTCGCCCGAGGAGCTCGACGCGCTGGAGCCGCAGAAGACGCGGACGATCGACATCGAGGACTTCGTGGATCAGGAGGAGATCGACCCGATCTACTACGACCACCCGTACTACCTCGCTCCCGACACCGGCGCGGCCAAGGCCTACCAGCTGCTGGTCGACGCGATGGAGGACGCTGGCAAGGTCGCGATCGCGCGCGTGGTGATCCGCTCCAAGGAGAACCTGGTCGCCATCCGCCCGCGCGACGGCGTGCTGGCGATGGAGACGATGCTGTTCGCCGACGAGGTCGTGCCGACCGACACGCTCGACGAGATGACCACGGACGCAACGGTCAAGACGAGTGACCGCGAGCTGACCATGGCCAGGCAGCTGATCGACTCGCTGTCATCGGACTTCGAGCCCGAGAAGTACCACGACGAGTACCGCGAGCGAGTGCTCGACCTGATCGAGCGCAAGGCACAGGGCGAGACGATCGTGATCGAGGAGCCCACGGCCGAGCCGGAGCAGGTGCCCGACCTGATGGCGGCGCTGGAGGCGAGCATCGCCGGCGCCAAGAGCCCGAGCAAGGCCAAGCCGAAGCCCAAGAAGCGCGCGCCGGCCAAGAAGAAGGCAGCCGCGAAGACGTAGTGCCCGCGGCCACGCGCGTCGAGGTCGAGGTCGAGGGCCACCGGCTCTCGCTGTCCAACCTCGACAAGGTCCTCTATCCCGCGGTGGGGTTCACCAAGGGGCAGGTGATCGACTACTACACGCGCGTCGCGCCCTTCGTCCTCCCGCACCTGCGCGACCGCCCGCTGACGCTGAAGCGCTACCCGAACGGCGTGGAAGGCCAGTACTTCTACGAGAAGCGCTGCCCGTCGCACGCGCCCGAGTGGGTGCGGCGCGAGCAGGTCGACAAGATCGAGTACTGCGTCTGCGACGAGCTGCCGACGCTCGTCTGGCTCGCCAACCTGGCCGACCTGGAGCTGCACCCGTCGCTGTCGAAGGTGGACGAGATCCTGCGCCCGACCGTGATGGCGTTCGACCTCGACCCCGGGGACGGTGCCGGCCTGCCCGAGTGCTGCGAGGTGGCCTTCCTCCTGCGCGACGCCCTGGGGAAGCTCGGCCTGGAGAGCTTCGCCAAGACGTCCGGCTCGAAGGGGATCCAGGTCTACGTGCCGCTCAACGTCGAGGACGTGGACTACGACCACGGCACGAAGGCGCTCTCGAAGGCGCTCGCCCGCCACCTGGAGGCGCAGCACCCCAAGCTGATCGTGTCGCAGCAGAAGAAGGAGCTGCGCTCCGGCAAGGTGCTGATCGACTGGAGCCAGAACGACGAGCACAAGACGACCGTGGGCGTGTACTCGCTGCGGGCGCGGGAGCGGCCGACGGTGTCCACCCCGGTCGCCTGGGAGGAGCTCGAGGACCCGTCCGCGCTCGTGTTCGAGTCGGCCGACGTGCTGGAGCGGGTGGAGCGCCTTGGCGACCTGTTCGCCCCGGTTGCCGAGCTGCGGCAGGAGCTGCCCGACCTGTGAGGATCCTCGAGGTCGTGCTCCCGGCGGCGGACCCGGCCATGGCGGCCGCGTTCCACCCCGAGGCGTACGGGGCGAGCCGGGTGCGCTTCGAGCCGGGGCCGGCGGTGTGCTCGCACTTCGCCGTGAACGTGGGACATTTCGGCGACGCCGTCGACTGGGCCCGCGGGCAGGCCGAGCTGATCGAGGACGACGTGCCGTTCGAGGCGTGGCGAGCGAGAGCCGCCTACTACTTCGACCCGGTCGGCAACCTGGTCGAGCTGATCGCGCGCGAGCGCGCGCCCGGGGAGGAGCTGCTGCTGGAGGTGAGCGAGGTCGGCGTTCCGGTCGCGGACGTGGGCGCGGCGGTGGACTTCCTCGAGGCGGAGCTCGACCTGCCCCACTTCAGCGGGGACAGGGTCAACTTCAGCGCGGTCGGCGATGACCACGGGCTGTTCATCGTCGTGCCCGTGGGGCGCGCCTGGCTGTTCACGGATCGGCCCGCCAGCGACGCCCCGGTGCGGGTGACGATCGAGGGTTCGGCGGCCAGCGAGCTGCGCATCCCAGGTTCCGGGCACACGATCGAGGTAGCCTCCACCTGAGATGGTCGACTGGTCGCTCGCTCGACAGGTGGCGCGCCTGGCGGCCGGCTCGGGGGACGAGGGACCTCCGCAGGCGGACGTGGCGGCGCTGTGCGTCGAGATGGAGGAGCACGTGGCCGCCTACACGGGGCTGTCGCCGGCCACGCCCGTGCCGGGCGCCGAGCTGGTCGGCCGCGGCGACTGGGCGTCGGTGAACCTCGACTCGCTGGCGCAGCTGCTCGACCCGGTGGGCGCGCGGCTGGAGAAGCGCATGGAGTTCGCGGGCCCGCTGGCGGGCGCCTTGAAGGCGGGCGCGGCGGCCACGCTGGCCGCGGAGGCGGGGCTGGTGATCGGCTACGTGGCGCAGCGGGTGCTCGGGCAGTACGAGGTGTCGCTGCTCGGCGGGGACGCCCCGCCGCGCCTGCTGTTCGTTGCGCCCAACCTGCGCAAGGCGGTGCGCGAGCTCGAGGTCGATCCGGACTCGTTCCACCGCTGGATCGCCGCGCACGAGCTCACGCACGTGTACCAGTTCCAGGGCGTGGACTGGCTGCGCGAGCACCTCGGCGGGATGGTGCGCCAGTACCTCTCGACGGTCGAGGTGCGGATCGACCGCGGCGCGGCCGGCGGGCTGCCGTCGATGCCCGACCCCGCCAAGCTGGTGGAGGCCTTCCGCGACGGCGGGCTGGCGGCGCTCGTGCAGACCAAGGAACAGCGGGCGGTGATGGCGCGCATGCAGGCGGCGATGGCGGTGGTCGAGGGCTACTCCGAGCACGTGATGGACGCGATCGCGGCCGAGGCCATCCCCGACCACGAGAAGCTCCGGACGGCGATGGACGCGCGCCGGCGCAGCCGCTCGGCCCCCGAGCGGCTGGTCGAGGGGCTGCTCGGCCTGAACATGAAGATGCGCCAGTACGAGCAGGGCAAGGTGTTCTGCGACGCGGTGGTGGCCGAGACCGGCATCGAGACCCTCAACAGGGTCTGGGACTCGCCCGAGTCCCTGCCCACCGCGCACGAGCTCGATCACCCGTTGCAGTGGCTGACCCGGGTGGGCCCGGCGCCCGCAGCGGCGGCGTAACGCCGACGTCGCTGTCTCGTTACAAACAGCGGCAACAAAGGGTGACCCGGAGTGCCTGACGGCGAGTGTGGGCCCCCTGGGTCGCGCATATGACGACCGCGGGGGCCCACACTCCGCGGGCGGTCGCCGGGCCTTTGCGCCCCGCCGTGTAACCGCGGAGGCGGTGAGGTTTACGTACATGTGTTCGGTGGTATAGTTCTACCGAACTTAGATCTAATAAGATCCCCGACTAAGCCCCTACTGCGTCCGACCCATCCGGACGAGATCCGAGGGGAAGGAGCTAAGAAATGGCTACACAGACCGCTACACAGCGCAAGGCGACCGCCCAGAAGGCTGCTGCGACTCGTCGTCGCAACGCCGCCAAGCGCAGCCAGTCGGCCCGCAAGGCCGCCGAGACTCGTGCCCAGGCCGAGCTGAACACCCTCCAGGTTGTCCAGGCTCAGGCCGAGCGCGCCCTGCTGATCCCGGTGGGCGCCGCCCTCGAGGCGCGCGACGTCGTGATCGACGCGTACAAGCCGTACGTCGAGGGTCGCGAGAGCGCCGAGAAGGAGTTCAAGGGACTCCAGAAGCGCGTCGGCACCAGCCTGCGCAAGTTCGAGCGTCGCGGCTCGACGGCCCGCAACCGCGCGGTCCGCGAGGTCAAGCGCACGCGCACCCGCGTGGAGCGTGAGCTGCGTCAGCGCCGCACCAAGGCCGTGCGCACGGTCAAGCAGAACCGCCGTGACGTCGAGAAGCAGGTGAAGGTTGCCCGCCGCGAGGCCGAGAAGCAGGCCGAGACCATCGTGTCCCGCGTGGCGTCGCTCGCCTAAGCGTCACGCGAACGCTTCCCCCCGACCGGCGAGGAGACCGGACCCGGGGTCAGGCTGGCGGCCACATACCTCGCCGCCAGTGCAGTATCTCTCCTCCCTCAGCCGGCGCCGTCCCCTCGGGGGCGGCGTTGGCCTTTCCGGGCCCGCCCGTCTGCCATCATCGATGCCAATGCCCTCCCGTGAAGAGATTCAGGACGCTCTGCGCAAGGTCATCGACCCCGAGCTGCGCAAGGACATCGTGTCGCTCGGCATGGTCCGCTCGATCGAGCAGCCCGAGGAAGGTCGGGTGGACGTGATCGTCTCCCTGACCACCGCCGGCTGCCCGATCCGCGCCCACTTCGAGAAGGCGGTCGTCGAGAGCGTCCAGGCGCTCGGCGTCCCGACGGTCACCGTCGGCTTCGACGTGCTCTCCGACCAGGAGAAGTCGGGCCTGGCCCAGCGCCTCGGCCGCCAGGGCGGCCTGCCCGAGGGCGCGCTGGCCGCCGTCAAGAACGTGGTCTGCATCGGCTCCGGGAAGGGCGGCGTGGGCAAGTCCACCGTCACGGCCAACCTCGCCGCGGCGCTCGTAGCCGACGGGTTTCGGGCAGCCGCGCTCGACGCCGACGTCTGGGGCTACTCGATCCCGCGCATGCTCGGCGTACACGGCCGCCCGATGGTGTCGGCCGACCGCAAGATCCTGCCGCTCGATGCGGTCGGGGGCGTGAAGGCGATCTCGATCGAGTTCTTCCTCAACGAGCAGGACCAGGCCATCACCTGGCGCGGCCCGATGCTGCACAAGGCGATCCGGCAGTTCCTCGAGGACGTCGACTGGGGCGAGCTGGACTACCTGCTGATCGACCTGCCGCCCGGCACCGGCGACGTCTCGATGACGCTCGCGCAGCTGCTGCCGCAGGCCAAGTTCGTGATCGTGACCACGCCGCAGCCGGCCGCGCAGAAGGTGGCCAAGCGCGCTGCCGAGACGGCTCTGCGCTTCGACCTCGAGATCGCCGGCGTGATCGAGAACATGTCCGGCTTCACGACGCCCGATGGCGAGCGCTTCACGATCTTCGGCGAGGGCGGCGGGCAGCTGCTCGCCGACGAGCTGGACGTGCCGCTGCTCGGCAAGATCCCGCTCCAGGAGGAGCTGAGGATCAGCGCCGACGAGGGTCTCCCACTGGTGCTCGAGGACCCGGACGCGCCGGCCGCTCAGGCGATCTACCACGCCGCTCGAGGCCTGATCGCGGCCACTCCGCAGCAGCTCGCGGTGTTCCAGCCGCCTTCCGGTCCGCCGGTGCCCGCCGTCACGGGCACGGCGCTGCCGATGGCGCCCTAGCTGAGCAGCGCTTAGATTGGCCGGGTGTCGGTCGAGTCCGCGCCCGTCGTGCGCCCGGCGGTGGGCGGCAAGGCCGTCGAGCTGCTCAGTCAAGCGCTGCTGATCACCGCGGTGCCTGCGGCGCTCGGGCCGCACGACTACGGCACGCTCGCGCTGATGCTGGGCGTGGCCACCGTCGCTTCCAGCGCCCTCGCGCTGGGCGGACCGGCGACGGTGTCACTGGCCGTCGGCGCCGCGGCCCCCGATCGGCACGTGGCCGTCGCCCGTGCCCTGGCGATCCGGGGCTTGGCCTGGCGCCAGCTTGCGGTGCTGATCGCGTGGGTGGTCGCGCTCGTTGCCGGCGCTCCGCCGGTACCCGCGACGCTGCTCGCTGCCGCCGCGGCGCTCGACGGAACCGCGACCACGGCCGCGCAGGCGACGCTGGCGGTCGGCCAGCCCTGGGGCTTCGCGCTGCGGTGGCCGGTGCAGAACTTCGCTCTCGTGGTCGCGGCGCTGGCGCTGCGACCGAGTAGCGCGGCGACGGCCGCGGCGACGCTCGTCGTTTCCACCGCCGTCGCGGCGGCCTTCACGGGCGTGCTGGCCATCAGGCACCTGCCGGGGAGGGCGGCGGCGGGCGTGTCGGCGGGTGCGCTCGCCTGGCGGCTGGGGATCGCCGGGGGCCTCGCCCAGCTCCAGCAGCGCGGCGCGGTGCCGGTGGCGGCCGCGCTCGGCGTGAGCAGCGTCGAGACCGGGTGCGCGGCCGTCGCCGTCGGCGCGGCCGTGGCGCTGATCACCGCCGTCGTGCAGGTCTTCCTGATCGAGCTGCCGGTCGCGGCGCGCCGGGTCGCGGCGGGCCACGGCCCGGCGGTGCGCGATCGCGGCACCCAGCTCGCGCTCGGGGCCGTGGCTGGGGGCGGCGCGCTTGCGCTCCCCGCCGCGCTGGCCGGTCCGGCGCTGATCGATGCGGTGCTCGGCAGCGACTTCGCCAGCGCCGGCGACGCGCTCGGGCCCGCGCTCGCGGCGGTCCCGTTGGCCCCGGTCGCCGCCCTCGGAGCCAACCAGGCGCTGCTCGCGGGACGCGTGACCACCCGCGTGCTGCTGGCAGCAGCCGGAGCCGGGGCGTTCGGCCTCGCGGCGATCCTGCTGCTCTCGACCGTCAGCGACGCCTCGGACGTCGCGCTCGCGACGCTCGCCGGCGCCGCCGCGGCGAGCGCGGCCGGAGCCGTTTACGCGAGGCCTCCCGCTCGCCTCGTGGCGGCGGCCGCGGGAGCCTCGGCGCTCGTCTGGGCTGCGGGCGCGCTGGCGGCTTAGGCAGGCCGCAGGCGGGCGACGCCGTCCACGTCCGGCAGGTCCACGTCGAGCAATGCCGCGACCGTGGGGGCGACGTCCACGTGCCGCCACGAGCCGTCGGCGACCGTCGCGACGCCCGGGCCTGGCAGTGCGAGCACCCAGCCCTCGCCCGAGACGTGGTTGGCGGACCGCCCGGTCGCCCCACCCGGCCCTCCCGGCCGCCGCACGGTCCCGTGGACGGGGGAGACCACCGCGTCCACGGCAGTGGCCGACGCGGGGTTCCACTCAACGAGCAGGTCGGGGAAGCGAGCCGCCTCCGCCCCTTCGCCCACGACGTCGTCGATCTCGTGCACCGCGGCCACGGCTGGGCTGCCCCCGGGCCGGTCGGTGAAGCTATGCAGTCCGTCGCGCAGCCGGGTCACGAGCGCCGGCACGTCGGTGGGGTCCACGCACCCGTCGCGCTCCCGCCCACGCACGTTCAGCTGGACGGCTCCGACCGGCTCCGCCGGAACCGCGAACGCCTGCGTCTCCGACCACGCCCCGCCGGTGGCCAGCCGGCTCGCCAGGCGCAGCGCGACGCGGTCGGGCAGCGCCCGCGCGATTCCGGCGCGGAGTCCCGTGGGCACCGCTCCGCGCAGGCGCCAGAGGCCCGTCGGCTCGGTCTCCGCCACGGGCGGCCCGTCTCGCATGATCGCCTCGACCATCCCGGGCAGCACGTCGCTGCGGCTGGCGTTCGAACCCATTCCCACCGGGCTGATGACGAGCAGCGTGGCGTCGTCGCCCACGGCCGCGACGATCCGCCCGAGTGCCGCGTCCGTCAGCTCGTAGACGTGGTCGAGCGCCCCTTCGAGGCCCGCCTCCTCGAGCGAGCGCCCGTGAGTCACCTGAGAGCTGTCCCAGAGCAGGTGGCCGCCGATGTGGGCGGCGACGAGATGGCACCACACCAGATCCGGGCGCACCCGCGGCACGAGCCGCTCGACGGCCGCCGCGGCACGGCCGGGCGCCGCTGTCAGCGTCGCCTCGATCCGGCTCAGCATGCGCAGGCTCGGACGGCCGTATACCTCGTCGAGGGTCCGAGAGCGACCCACCTCGCGGCGCAGCTCGCTCGCCAGGTCCGAGGGGACTCCCAGCCGGCGCATCGTGACTCGGTTGTGCAGCTGCCAGCCGACGAGCACCGCCCCGTCGACCTCACCCGCGGGCCACCCCTCGTAGGGGTCGATCAGCACGACGCGCCGGCCGGCCTCCGAGGCGGCGCACCACACGCTGTTGTCCACCGGCCGGAGGTCCGGCTCCACCCGCTGGGCGCTGGGATCCCACACGAACGGGTAGAAGCGGCCGGTGCTCGCCGGCCGCCTGCCGGTCGGCAGCGTGAAGAAGATGGCGCCGTGCATCAGCTCGATCCCGTCGGCGTCGATCATCGGCTGCACCGCGACCCGCTCGCGCAACCCCGCAAGCACCGGCATGCGGCCCTCTGCGAGCAGCCGCTCGGTGCGCGGCACCGAGAGCGCGTCCAAGCTGACGACGGCGATCATCGTGACTCCGCGGGCAGCGTAACGTCGACCCACTCCCCCTCCGCACGCGCCGAGGCGCGGAGGGCGTCGAGGACGGCTTGGCAGCGCACGCCATCGAGAGCGCTCGCGACGCCCTCGTCCCCGCCGCCGGCGATTGCTCGGGCGAAGGCCGTCAACTCTGCGTGCAGCGACCGGGCCAGGGCGGTGGCGTCCGGACCCGCCCCGACGCGCCCGAGGGCGTTGCGCCACCAGCCGCCACGGCGTACACCGGTCGAGCTGCCCGCCAGTCGGCCGAGCTCGGCATAGGGCCGTGACTGCGCGACGGCGAAGCGGGCTGTGCCGTGGCCGTCGGCCAACTCGAGCTCGCCCTCCGCGGAGTCCGCCTCCAGCAACGAGCAACGCGCTCGGACCACCGCGGCGCCCGAGATCCAGGCGCTCAGATCGGCCACGTGGCTCCCGAGATCCGCGAGGGCGTCATCGTGCACGACGTGCGCACCCCATCCGTCGCGTCGGTACGAGAGGCCCAGCTCGAGCGCGTGGGGCGGAGCCGAGCGGCGCGCCGCGGCCTGGAGGGCGCCCCAGGCGGCGTCGAACCGGCGGCTGAATCCCACGGCCGGCGCGGGGTGCAGACGCGCCAGCTCGGCCGCGCCCGCCAGATCGCCGCCGGGCGGCTTCTCGACAAGCACGGACATGCCGGCGCCGGTGGCGGCGGTGGCGGGCTCAACCTGCGCTCGGCCTGCGAGTGCGAGCACGACGGTGTCCGCTTGGCCGGCGGCGATCAGGTCGCGCCAGTCGGCGAAGGCCGCCGAGGAGTCGAGTCCCGCGCCCCGCGCGGCGGTCTCGCGCCGGCCGGGATCGGACTCGGCGATCGCGGCGAGGCGCGCGGTCCCGGCGATCCGCGCCATCTCGAGCGCCGGCAACCACCCGCGCTCGGCAAGGCGGCCGCAGCCCACGAGCCCCACCTTGAGCGGCACCATCCGGCGCGCGACACTACTCCAGAATGATCGCTGCGGGGCCGGGGATGAGCGTGGTCGTACCGGCATGCGGACGGATCGACGGCCTGCGGCGCTGCTTGGCCGCTCTCGCCGCACAGCGGCCGATCCCGGGTGGATTGCAGGTGGTGGTGTCGATCGACGGGGACGACCCGGCGCCGTCGGACGTGCGCGAGGCGGCCCCCGCCAGGCTCGACCTGCGGGTGGTTCAGGCCGCTCGCAGCGGACCGGCCGGCGCGCGCAATCGCGGCGCCGCAGCCGCCAGCCGCGAAGTGCTCGCATTCGTCGACGACGACTGCGAGCCCGATTCCGACTGGTCCGCTGCCCTGCTCACGGCACTGGAGCGCGAGCCCGGGGCGCTCGTGGGCGGCCCGCTCCTCAACGCCTATCCGAGGGACTCGTGTGCCGCCGCTTCGCACGCGGTGCTCGCCGCCCTCTACGACGGCCCGCCGTACCGTTTCCTGGCGACCGCGAACCTGGCCGTGGCGCGCGAGCGCTTCGTTGCCCTGTCAGGCCTCGACGAGCGCTTCACGACCGCGGCCGCCGAGGATCGGGACCTCTGCGCCCGCGCCGCCGAGCTGGGCATGCCGATCGTCCTGGTGGCCGACGCTACCGTGCGCCACTACCGGCAGTCGGGCCCTGCTCAGCTGTGGCGTCAGTACATCGAGTACGGGCGTGGGGCACGTCGCCTCGCCCGCCACCGCGCGAGTGCGGGGCTGAGCCCGGTGCGCGCCGGACGCGGGTTCCCGCGGGCACTCGCCCGATCCACATTGAGCGCGGCCCGCACTGCGGGCTCGCCCGCGGTCATTCCTCTGGTCGGGATGACGCAGGTCGCCACCCTGTGGGGCTACGCGATGGCTGGGCCCGGCTAGCCCGCCTGCTTGAAGTAGTCCAAGTTGACCTGGATGTAGGACTGCCACTCGTCGGGCAGCTGGTCCTCGGCGAAGCAGGCGTCCACGGGGCACGCCTCGACACACGCGTCGCAGTCGATGCACTCCTCCGGATCGATGTACAGCTGCTTGACCAGGTCGTAGTCAGGCTCTTCCGGCGTGGGGTGGATGCAGTCGACGGGACAGACCTCGACGCACGAGTTGTCCTTGGTGTCGATGCAAGGTTCAGCGATGACGTAAGCCATGGTCTCCTTGAGGGTCCGACGCGCTGCTAAGAGCGAGGCCGGCGAATTGTACCGTCGGCGCGCTCGGGCTCTGCGTTCAAGCCGACCCGCCGCTGTGCCGAGTTAACCGTTATGGAGTCGCTTCGGGCGTGGCTTTGCCCTACACCCGCGCACCGGGCGCGGGTGTTGGAGGCCAGTGCCCGCATCGGGAAGGCACGCGTGGTCATCGCGGGCGCGATCGGCGCCGGCGTCCTGCTCGGCGCGCCCTGGAACGGCTGGTGGACGGTGGCGCTGTTCGTGCCGGTCGGCATCCACCTGGTGACGATGGATCGCTGGATGGAGCGCAGCGAGCGCCCCGAGCTGGTGGCGTTCGGCACGCTCCTGACGATGATGTGCGCGCTGGTCGTGGGCGTCGCCGCGACGGGTGGGCCGCAGAGCCCGGTGCTGGCCTGGTTCGCGCTCGTCCCCGCGATGTCGACCCTGCGCTTCCGGCTCACCGTGAGCATCGCTCTGGCCGGCGTGGCGGCGGTGCTGATCCTGGCGGTCGGCTTCGCGGTCGACCCCGCCGCCGCTGCAGACAACCCGGTCACCATGATCGCGGCGCTCGTGATGGTGGCGAACATCGTCGGCGTCTCGAGCGCGCTCATGTCGGGCGAGCTCGAGCACCGCAACCGGGCCGTGCTCGATCCGCTGACGGGCCTGCTCAACCGCGCGTCGCTCGAGTCGCGTGCGGCCGAGATCGAGCAGCAGGCCCGGCTCACCGACGGCGCCGTCTCGGTCGTGATCCTCGACCTGGACCGGTTCAAGCGGGTCAACGACGAGTACGGCCATGAGCGCGGCGACGCCGTGCTGCGCGACGCCGCCTACGAGATTCGCAAGTCGCTGCGCTCCTTCGAGCTGGTCTACCGGATCGGCGGCGAGGAGTTCCTGCTGCTGCTCCCGGGCGCCGACCTCGAAGCGGGCCTGGAGGTGGCCGAGCGCGTCAGGCTGGCCGTCGCATCGGCGCGCCCGGGCGACCTGGACCTGACGCTTTCGGCCGGGGTGGCGACGGGCGCCGGCGCTGCCGTGCGCTACGAGGAGTTGTTCCGGGCCGCCGACCAGGCGCTGCTCGACGCCAAGCGCGACGGCCGCGATCGGGTCGTGGCCGCCACCGCGCCGCGGGTGGCCGTCGCCGCGTAGGCTCAGGGGCTTGTTGCCCGAGCGCTCGGAGCCCGACCCCTTTCTCGACACGTTCACCGGCCTCGTGGCCGCCCGCGCGGTCACCACGGCCGTGATGCTGGGCGTCTTCGACGGCCTGCACGAGTCACCGGCCACCGCCGACGAGCTGGCCCAGCGGCTCGAGCTGGACCCGCTTGGCGCGGAGACCCTGATCACCACGCTCGCCACGCTCGGCTACGTCGAGCTCGACGGCGACCGGGCGAGCAACGCGGCCGTCAGCGAGCGCCTGCTGGTGCGCTCCTCGCCGGAGTCGATCGCCACCTTCATCGGCCACCAGGGCGATCTGCACTGGCGGGTGCTCGACCTGCTGCCGGAGGCTGTCCGCGACGGGCGCGCCTACGCGATGCACGAGCAGCGCCGGGACGACGCCGAGCGCTGGGAGGCGTACATCCGCGGGCTGTTCGAGATCTCACGCCCCGAGCAGGACGCCAACTCCGCGCTCGTGGACGTGGAGGGGCCACGCCGGATGGTCGACGTGGCGGGCGGCCACGGCGGCTTTGCGATGGCGATGTGCCGGCGCCACCCCGGCCTTCAGGCGACGGTGCTGGACCTGCCGCCGAGCGCCGCGGTCGGCCGCAAGATCGTCGCCGAGCAGGGCTTCGCCGACCGCGTCTCATTTCGCGAGGGCGACGTGTTCGAGGTGGGTCTGGGGGAGGACCTCGACGTGGTCTCCGTCTTCAACCTGATCCACCACCTGCCCGAGGAGCGCGACCGCGAGCTGTGCCAGATGGCCCGCGAGGCGCTGCGCCCGGGCGGGGTGCTGGTGATCGGCGACTCGGCGCGGGCCGAGCCGGGCGCCGAGCTGTCGCCGCACGCGGCCGTGTCGAGCGTGCTGTTCTACGCCTGGAGCCACAGCCGCAACTTCGCGGCCTCCGAGGTGAGCGGATGGATGCGCGAGGCGGGCTTCGAGGACGTCGAGGTGCACCGCAACGTTCGCTCGCTGTGGCGGATGGTGGTGACCGGGCGATGATCCTGCTCACGGGCGCCACCGGGACGGTCGGCTCGGCGCTGCTGCGCCGTCTCGTCTCCGCGGGCGAGCCGGTGCGTTGCCTGGTGCGCGACCCGCGCGGCCTGGGCGAGCACCGGGTGCGCGTGCAGATCGCGCTCGGCGACCTGACCGACCCGCCGTCGTTTCGGAACGCCCTGCGGGGGGTGGGGACCGTCGTGCACCTGGCGGCGTCGATCCGCGACCAGCCGGGCGGCTCGATCGAGGAGCTGAACGCGGTCGCCACCCTGCGGCTGGTGCGCGCGGCGGAGCGCGCCGGCGCGCGCCGCTTCTTGTTCTTCTCGGCGATGGGCGCGGGCCATCACTCGCGCACGCGCTTCTTCCGGGCGAAGGCGCTGGCCCAGGATGCGGTGCAGGCATCTCCGCTCGAGACGATGGTGTTCCGACCGTCGATCGTGTACACGCCCGGCGATCCATGGCTGACCCTGCTGCAGCGCTTCTCCTATCTGCCGGCGCTGCCGGTGTCGGGGTCCGGGCGGGCGCAGTACCAGCCGATCTGGGCCGAGGACGTGGCCGACTGCGTGCTGGCCGCCCTGATCGCCAGCGGGCCGCGCCGGCGCGCGTTCGAGCTCGCCGGCCCGGAGACGCTGTCGTACGACGAGATCGTGCGAGCCGCACTCGACTCCTTCGGACGCCACCGGCCGCTCCTGCACGTGCCGCTGCCGGTGGTGAGGGCATCGCTGCGGACGCTGCGACCGCTGGCCGGCCCCAAGGTGTTCGCCACCTGGGAGGAGGCGGAGCTGTTCGAGGAGCCGATGACGACGCCGCGCGGGACGGCGGACGCGGAGGCCTTGGGGGTGCGACCCCGAACGATGGCGGCCGTCCTCGGGACCGCCTAGAACGACAAGGGCCCCGCCGAAGCAGGGCCCTCTGCCGAAAAACCGCTGAAACATCGGCCACATGCCAATTTCAGCGGGGGTCCGGGGGCGTGAGCCCCCGGCTGCCATCGTCTTACATCATTCCGTCCATGCCGCCCATGCCGCCCGGCATTCCGCCGCCGCCGCCGCCGTCCTTGTCCGGCATCTCGGCGATGATCGCCTCGGTCGTCAGGATGTTCTTCCCGATCGACGCGGCGTTCTGGAGCGCGGAGCGCGTGACCATGGCCGGGTCGATGACCCCGCCGGCCACCAGGTCCTCGATCTCGCCGGTCTCGGCGTTGAGGCCGGTGTTCTTGCCCTTGGCGTTGCGCACGTCGTTGACGACGACGGAGCCCTCGAGCCCCGCGTTGTCCGCGATCTGACGCAGCGGCTCCTCCAGCGAGCGGTAGATGATCTGCGCGCCGGTGCGCTCGTCGCCCTCGAAGGCGTCGAGCTGGATGGCGCTCTGAGCCCGCAGGAGCGCGACGCCGCCGCCCGGCACGATGCCCTCTTCGAGGGCGGCCCGGGTGGCCTGCAGCGCGTCCTCCACGCGGTGCTTCTTCTCCTTCATCTCCGTCTCGGTGGCCGCGCCGACCTTCACGACCGCGACGCCGCCGGCCAGCTTGGCCAGCCGCTCCTGCAGCTTCTCGCGGTCGAAGTCCGAGTCGGTGCTCTCGATCTCGGTCTTGATCTGGTTGATGCGGCCCTTGATCGCGGCCGAGTCACCGGCGCCGTCCACGATGGTGGTCGTGTCCTTCGCGATCACGACGCGACGTGCGCGCCCGAGCTGCGAGAGCTGGGTGTTCTCGAGCTTGAGGCCCATCTCCTCGGTGATCACCTCGCCACCCGTGAGGATCGCGATGTCCTCGAGCATGCGCTTGCGGCGATCGCCGAAGCCGGGAGCCTTGACCGCGACGCCCGTGAAGGTGCCGCGGAGCTTGTTCACCACGAACGTGGCGAGCGACTCGCCCTCCACGTCCTCGGCGATGACCAGGATCGGCTTGCCCGACTGGATCACCTGCTCGAGCACCGGCAGCACGTCCCGCACCGAACCGATCTTCTGGTTGGCGATCAGGATGTACGGATCCTCGAGAGTGGCCTCCATGCGGTCCTGGTCGGTGACCATGTAGGGCGAGATGTAGCCCTTGTCGAACTGCATGCCCTCGGTGAACTCGAGGTCCATGCCGAACGTCTGGCCTTCCTCGACGTTGACCACGCCGTCCTTGCCGACCTTGTCGATCGCGTCGGCGATCACGTCGCCGATGTCGTCGTCGCCGGCGGAGATGGCCGCCACGCGGGCGATCTGGTCCTTGCCGGAGATCTCGGTCGAGAGCTTCTGGATGCTCTCCACGACCTGGTCGACGGACTTCTCGATACCGCGCTTGAGAGCAAGCGGGTTCGCGCCGGCAGCCACGTTCTTGAGGCCGTCGCGCACGATGCGCTGAGCCAGCACGGTGGCCGTGGTGGTGCCGTCGCCCGCGATGTCGTTGGTGGCGGTGGCCACCTCGCGCACGAGCTGGGCGCCCTGGTTGGAGAACGGATCCTCGATCTCGATCTCACGAGCGATCGAGACGCCGTCGTTGGTGATGGTCGGAGCGCCGAACTTCTTGTCGATCACGACATAACGACCCTTGGGGCCGAGCGTGACCTTCACGGCGTCCGCGACGGCGTTCACGCCGTCTTCGAGCGAACGACGCGCTTCGACGTCGTACTTGAGTTCCTTGTGAGCCATTTCCGGTGTTCCTCCTACTTCTTGCCCGCGATTTTGGCGAGCACGTCCGACTCACGCAGGACGAGGAGATCCTCACCCTCGACCTGGACCTCGGTGCCGCCGTACTTCGAGTACAGGACCTCGTCGCCCTTGGCGACGTCGAGCGGAATGCGCTTCTCGCCGTCCTCGTCCCACCTACCGTCTCCGACCGCCAGGACCTTGCCGCGCTGCGGCTTCTCCTTGGCGGTGTCGGGCAGAACGATGCCGCTCGCCGTGGTCTCCTCTTCTTCAATCGCCTGAACGATCAGGCGATCTCCCAGAGGCTTGAGATTCATGGACATACCTCCGTTGAGTGCAGTTTGTTTGGCACTCCTGGGATACGAGTGCCAGCGGCTTGGCACTCTAGCACGGCGAGTGCCAAACGATGTTAATTCTGGCGCGGGCCAGAAGGGCGCAGCCGCTCCTGCACCTCGGACGGGCGGTCCGAGATCTGGGAGAAGCGCACGACGGTGACGGTGTCGTCGGTCTCGACCTTGCGGCCGTAGATCTGCTCGAGGAAGTGCACCATCTCGTCGAGCCGGCGGAACTCGGGGTTGTCGTGCTCGATGTCGCGCGGCGACAGGTCGCGCACCTGCTTCACCTCGACCGAGTCGATCACCGCCTCGAAGATGCGCTCGCGGGGCGAATGCTGGAAGCCGACGGTGATCAGCACGACCTCGCCCTTGCGGTACTTCTTGCTCTTGTCGCCGAGTCGGATGGTCGCGGTCTTGCGGCCCCGCTTGAGCTGGTCCACGAAGATCGGCGAGTAGAAGTTGAGCACGAACACGACCGGGCAGCCTAGCGGCGTTGCTCCGCCCGTGACAGCGCCGCAACGGCCATCTCGCGCTCGCCCTTGTAGGCGAGCCGCTCCGGGGCCTCGTCGAGCGGGATCCAGAGCGCCTCCTCGACCTCGTGATCGTGATCCTCGACGTTGCCGGACCGGTAGCGGAACAGGAAGAACTCCACCTGCTTGGCACACGCGGTTGCCGCCGCGCACGTACTGGTACCTGACGTCGCCGAGCCGCTCGACCAGCTCCGTCTCCAGCCCGGTCTCCTCGCGCACCTCGCGCTGCGCGGCCTCCGCCGGCGACTCGTCGCCGTCGAGGTGGCCCTTGGGGAGCGCGAGGATCTCGTCCCGAACACGGACCACGGCCACCAGCTGCCGCCCGTCCACGCGGCGCACCACCACGCCTCCCGCCGAGAACTCGCGGATCATTCGTCGTCGCTCACGAGCGGCACGAAGCGCACGGAGGCCACGACCTCCTCGTAGCCGTCGCGGAACCGGATCAGGTGCTCGCGCCGCCCGCGGGCGACCGGGCAGACCAGCGCGGCGCCCGGCGCCAGCTGCTCGAGCAGCGCGGGCGGTGGCTCGTCCTGAGCGGTTGCCGTGACCGAGATGCCCTCGAACGGGGCGCGATCGGGGGCGCCGCGAGCGCCGTCGCCCACGCGCACCTCGACGTTGTCGTAGCCCAGCTCGGCGAGCGTCTCGGCCGCGACCTGGGCGAGGCTCTCGTAGCGCTCGATGGTCACCACCTGCGCGCATGTGCGCGAGAGGACCGCGGCGGCATAGCCGGACCCGGTGCCGACCTCGAGCACGGTCTCCGTGCCGCGCAGCTCCAGCAGCTGACACATGCACGCCACGATCCAGGGCTGCGAGATCGTCTGGCCCTCGCCGATCCGCAGCGCGCCGTCGCGGTAGGCGCGCCGGTGTTGATCGGGTGGCACGAAGCGCTCCCGCGGGACCTCCGCCATGGCCGCCAGCACGCGCTCGTCGTGGATGCCCGCGGCGGCGAAGCTGGCGCTCCACCATGCGGGTGCGCGCGTCAGTGGATGTAGTTGCGGAGCCGTCCCGGGTCATGCACGGTCACTTTTCCCCTCCCCAGGGTGACCACCCCGGCCCGCTCCAGCGTGGCGAGGAAGCGGCTGGCGCTCTCGCGCGAGGTGCCGGCCAGGTGTGCGATCTCGGCCTGCGTCGCCCGGATCAGGACGTCCTCCTCGGGCGCGCCCTCGGCCTGGCGCGAGACGGTCTGCGCCAGCAGAGCGCTGGCGACCCGGCCCGCGACCGTCTGGAACGACTGCTGCAGCAGCCGCTCGTTGGTGCGGCTCACGCGCTCGGCGAGCGTGGCGAGCAGCTTCAGCGCGAGGTCCGGGTTGCGCTTGACGAGTCGCTGGACGTCGCCGGCCAGCAGCGCCACCGCGGTGCAGGGCTCGATCGCCTCGGCGGTGGCCGAGCGGGTCTCTCCCCGGAACATCGCCAGCTCGCCGAAGAGGGCGCCGCCGCGCAGCTCGGCGAGGGCGACCATGCGGCCGTCCTGGTGCTCGCGGGTGAGCACGACCGCGCCGGAGCGCAGCAGGTAGCAGGTGTCCCCGGTGTCACCCTCGCGGAAGATGACCTCGCCGCGGTCCCAGTGGCGCGGCACGGCGACCTGGGCGATCGCGGCGAGCTCGCGCGGCTCGAGGCCGAGGAACACCTCGGTGCGGGCGAGCAGGCGGGCGGTCTCCTCCCCATTGGGCATGTGCGGATAATGACTGCATGGCAGTCGCACGTGAAGCCGTGAGCGCCCGAGACATCGAGGACGCCGCTCGCCTGATCGCCGGAAAGGTGCGCGCGACGCCGGTCCTGCCGGCCGGCGAGCTGTCGCGCCGCGTTGGCGCCACGGTGGTCCTGAAGGCCGAGAACCTCCAGCTGACGGGCTCGTTCAAGGCGCGCGGCGCGACCAACATGATCGGCCGGCTGCCCGACACGGCGCTGCGCGCGGGGGTCGTGGCGGCGAGCGCCGGCAACCACGCGCAGGCGGTCGCCGCGGCCGCTCGCGACGCCGGCGCCCGGGCGGTGCTGGTGATGCCGGAGGAGGCGCCGGTGTCGAAGGTCGCCGCGGTGCGCCAGTACGGCGGCGAGGTGCGTCTCCACGGCGGCAACTACGACGACGCCCACGCGGAGGCCGCGCGGCTCGTGGAGGAAGAGGGCCTGACCGCGGTGCACGCCTTCGACCAGGCCGAGGTCGTGGCGGGTCAGGGCACGGTCGGGCTGGAGATCGCGCGCCAGGCGCCCGAGACGAGGCTGGTGGTCGTGCCGCTCGGCGGCGGCGGGCTGGCCGCCGGCATCGGGCTGGCGGTGGCCGAGTGGCTGCCGGGCGCCCGCGTCGTGGGCGTACAGGCGGAGGCGTGCGCCCCCTACATCGACTCGCTGGCCGCCCACAGGCCGATCGGCGCGCGCTCGGCGAACACGATCTGCGACGGCATCGCGGTCAAGCGCCCGGGCGACTTCACCCTGCCGCTGGTCGAGCGCTACGTGGACGAGGTCGTCACCGTCTCGGACGACGAGGTCGCCGAGGCGATGGTGATGCTGCTCGAACGCACCAAGCAGGTGGTCGAGGGCGCCGGCGCGGTTGCCGTGGCGGCGCTCATGCAGGGCCGCGTGGCCGCCCCCCCGGAGGGCCAGGTCTGCGCCGTGCTGTCGGGGGGCAACGTCGACGCGTCGCTGCTGTCCGAGTGCATCCGGCTGGGCGAGACCGCGGCCGGCAGGCGGATGGTGCTGTCGACGATCGTGCCGGACCGGCCGGGCGCCCTGTCAGGGCTGCTGGAGGTGGTCGCCGAGCACGGTGGCAACGTGGTCGACGTCGAGCACCTGCGCGACGGCATCGACCTGCACGTGCGCGAGACCGCGATCAACCTCGTCCTCCAGACCCGCGGGCCGGACGCCAGCCAGGAGATCCTCGACGCCGTCAGGGCGCAGGGCTTCCCGGTGCGCGTGGAGCGCCAGGCCTAGCCCTCGGGAGTCAGGCCCCAGGCCCTCGCGGCGCCGGTCAGCTCGTCGATCTCGGCGATGTCGTCCTCGCTCAGGGAGATCTCCGCGGCGGGGGCGATGCCCTCCACGTGGGCGGGGCGGCGCGCGCCGACGATCGCGACGGTTGCGCCCGGCTGCGCGAGCACCCAGGCCACCGCCAGCTGCGGGAGCGTGTGCCCGCGCTGCTCGGCGAACTCGGTCAGCCGCTCGACCGCCTCCAGGTTGCGCTCGAGCGCCTCGCCCTCGAAGGGCTCGTGCCCGCGGCGCCAGTCGTCCTCCTCCAGCTGCGAGGGGTCGAAGCGGCCGCTCAGCAGCCCGTGCGAGAGCGGGCCGTAGGCGAGCACGCCGACGTCGTGCTCGCGGCACCAGGGGAGCACGTCCGCCTCGACGGCGCGGTTGAACAGGTTGTAGGGCGGCTGGTCGGTCTCCACCTCGATCGTGCGCGACAGCTGCTCCATCTCGGCCGGGCTGAAGTTCGAGACCCCGACGTGGCGGATCTTGCCGGCGTCCACCAGCTCCTTCAGCGCCGCGCCGGTCTCCTCGAAGGGCGTCTCGTGGTCGGGCCAGTGCACCTGGTAGAGGTCGATCGCCTCCACGCCCAGCTTCGCGAGGCTCTGCTCGACGCCCTCACGCAGGAACTCCGGGCTCGAGTCGCGCTGGACGCCGCCGTCCGCCTGGCGCAGGCCGCCCTTGGTCGCGACGACCACGTCGTCTCGATGGATGTCGTCCCCGAGCGCCTCCGCCAGCAGCGCCTCGGACGTCCCGAAGCCGTAGGCCTGGGCGGTGTCGAAGAACGTGACGCCCGCGTCCAGGGCCGCGCGCACGGCGCCGATCGCCTCGTCGCGATCGATCGACCCCCAATCGCCGCCGAACTGCCAGGTGCCGAAGCAGATCCGCGAGACGTTCAGTCCGCTCCTGCCGAGTCGTGTGTACCTCACTGCTCGATGGGCGCCATGTCGGCGTAGCGGTCCCCGGCGGTGGCGCCCGGCGGGAAGGCCTCGTCGAGCGCGCGCAGCTGCTCGTCGGTCAGCTCGATGTCCACCGCCGCGGCGTTCTCCTCCACCCGGCTGGGTTGCCTGGTGCCGGGGATCGACACGACGTCCTCGCCCTGGTGGAGCAGCCACGCCAGCGCCAGCTGGGCCGGCGTGCAGCCGACCTCCTCGGCGATCTCGCGCGCTCGCCGCACGAGCTCCAGGTTGCGCTCGCGGTTGCCCTCCTGGAAGCGCGGCGAGTTGCGCCGGAAGTCGTCGTCGGCGTTGATCTCAGCCCCGCCGGTCAGCTCGCCGCGACCGAGCGGGCTGTAGGGCACGATCCCGACCCCGAGCTCGCGCGCGGTCGGGACGATCTCGCGCTCCAGCTCGCGGGTGAACAGCGACCACTCGCTCTGCAGCGCGGTGATCGGGTGCACGGCGTTGGCGGCGCGGAGCGTCTCGGGGTTCACCTCGCTGAGGCCGAGGTGCGCGACCTTGCCCTCGCTCACCAGCTCGGCCATGGCGCCGACGCTCTCCTCGATCGGCACCTCCGGGCTGCGGCGGTGCATGTAGTAGAGGTCGATCCGCTCCACGCCGAGCCGGCGCAGCGAGGCGTCGCAGGCCTCGCGGATCCACTCGGGGCGGTTGTCCACCCAACGGCGTCCGTTCTCGCGCCGGTTCGCGAACTTGGTGGCCAGCTGCACCTCGTCGCGGCGTCCGGCGATCGCCCTGCCGACCAGCTGCTCGTTGTGACCGGAGCCGTACATGTCGGCGGTGTCGAGGAACGTCACGCCCAGGTCGAGCGCTCGGTGGATGGTCGCGATCGACTCGTCCTCGTCGCTGGGCCCGTAGAACTCGGACATCCCCATGCAGCCGAGGCCGATGGCGGAGACGGTCAGGTCGCGAAGTTGGCGCTGCTTCATGTCAGGTTCTCCATCTCTGTGTACATCTCGATCTTGCGGTCGAGCACGTCGGCGGTCTCCTCGAGCTGGCTCATCTGCCTGCGAATCGCCTCGCGGTGCGCCTCGAGCATGGCCCGGCGGCGCGCGACCGTATGTGGTCCTTCCCGGACCAGCTCCGCGTACTCGACCATCTGGCGAATCGGCATGTCCGTCGTGCGCAGCTTGGTGAGCAGCTCGAGCCAGTCCATGTCGTCGCGGCCGTAGCGGCGGTGGCCGTTGTGGCCGCGCCCGACCGGGTGGATCAGGCCGATGCGCTCGTAGTAGCGCAGGGTGTGGGCGCTCAGGCCCGAGCGCTCGGCGGCCTGCGCGATGGTGATCGGCGGGGACACGACCGGACACGGTAGACCTTCGAGTGCGCTCTAAGTCAAGGCTGTACGCTGCCTCGCCGATGCGGATCGCTCCCGAGGTGGCCGAGGCAGTCGCTGGTGGGCTGCCGGTGGTGGCGCTCGAGAGCACCCTGATCAGCCACGGGCTGCCGCGGCCCCGCAACCTCGCGGTGGCTCACGAGGTGGAGGCCGAGGTGCGGGCGGCCGGAGCGGTGCCCGCGACGATCGCGGTGGTGGCGGGCGAGGCTCGGATCGGGCTGGACGAGGCCGCGCTGGAGGCGATCGCGTCCGAAAGCGACGTCGTCAAGTGCGGGGTGCGCGACCTGGCCGTGGTGGTTGCCCGCGGCGGTCATGGTGCGACCACGGTGGCGGCCACGGCGTGGCTGGCCTCGCGAGCGGGCATCGCGGTGTTCGCCACGGGCGGGCTCGGCGGCGTGCACCGCGAGGCGCGCGAGACCTGGGACGAGTCGGGCGACCTCGAGACCCTGGCGCGCGTGGGGGTCGCGGTGGTGTGCTCGGGGGTCAAGTCGATCCTCGACGTGGGCGCGACCCTCGAGCGCCTGGAGACGCTCGGCGTGACGGTGCTCGGCTACGGCACCGACGGCTTTCCCGGCTTCTACCTGCACGACTCGGGGTTCCCCGTGCCGTGGCGCGTGGACAGCCCGGCCGAGGTGGCGGCGGTGCTGGCCGCACGGCGAGAGCTCGGGACCGACGGGCGCGCCGTGGTGGTCGGCAATCCGCTGCCGCTGGCGGAGCAGCTGGACCCGGCGCTGCACGACCGGGTGCTGGCGGCCGGACTCGCGGCCGCTTCCGACATCGGGGTGAGCGGCAAGGAGGTGACCCCGTTCCTGCTGGACTTCTTCCACCGGGAGACCGCGGGCGCGAGTCTTGAGGCCAACGTGAGGCTGGTGCTGCGCAACGCGCGGCTGGGGGCGGAGATCGCCGCCGCGGCGGCGTGAACGGGATCGTCGTCCTCGGCGACGTCATGGTCGACGTCGTGGCGCGGCTGTCGGGGCCGGTGGCGGTGGGGAGCGACTCCGAGGCGTCGATCTCCTTCGGCGGCGGGGGCTCGGCGGCGAACGTCGCGGCCTGGCTGGCCCACGCCGGTGCCGCGGCCGTGCTGGTGGGGCGGGTGGGCGACGACGCCCGGGGCGCCTCGGCCGCGGCGGCGCTGCGGGCGAGCGGCGTGGATGCCCGGCTCGCGGTCGACGACTCGCTGCCGACCGGTACCTGCATCGTCCTGGTCGCCCCGGGCGGGGAGCGCTCGATGCTGCCTGACGCCGGGGCCAACTCCGCGCTGGCGCCGGCCGATCTGCCCGACGCGCTGCTCGCCCCGGGCGGGCACCTGCACCTGACCGGCTACTCGCTGGTGCGGCCGGGGCCGCGCCCGGCGGCGCTGGGAGCGATCTCGCGCGCCGCGGCGGCGGGGATGAGCGTGTCGGTGGACCCGTCGTCGGCTGCGCTGCTGGGGCCGGAGTTCCTGGAGCTGGCGGCGGGCGCGACGCTGCTGCTGCCGAACCTCGCCGAAGCGCGGACGCTCTCCGGGGAGGGCGATGCGCAGGCCGCGGCACGAGCGCTCGCCTCGCGCTTCCCGGAGGTCGTGGTGAAGCTCGGGGCGGAGGGGGCGCTGTGGACGAACGGCGGCGATGTGGAGCTCGTGCCGGCCGCGCCCGCGGCCGCGCTCGACACCACCGGCGCCGGCGACGCCTTCGCCGCCGGCCTGCTCGCCGCCCGGCTGCCGCGGCGCCCCGCCGGCCGAGGCGCTCGCAGCGGGCTGCGCCCTCGCCGCCCAGGCGGTCGTCACGCCCGGCGCCCGGCCGCCGCCCCCTTCCTGAGGCGGGGGCTTGTCGAGTTTCTGCCGCATACCGGAGCCCTTCCTGGCGGCGCGGGCTTGTCGAGTTCCGCCGGCACCCGGGAAGAAACTCGACAAACCCCAGCTCGACGTAGGCATATACGCGCGGGAAGGTCCGCTCGTACATGGCGGCGAAGGTTTCGGCATCAGTTTCCGCGGCGACCGGCATCCGCTCCACGAGCGCTTCGTTCACGTCCTTACTACGACGGTACGGGGGGTTCATCACCGTGGGAAGCGCTAGTCTGCGCTCAAGGGGGAGGTGCCGGAGACCGACAACATCCCTGATGGCTCGTAGGACCCTCATACTCGCTGCCATCGCGGTGCTTGCTGGCACCGGTGTCGCGCACGCCCAAACGGGTGAGCAGTTGAGCTCTTCCTGGGCTCAGGCGAACGTGTGCAACGCCACCCAGCTCGGTGCGCGTGCTCAGCTGGCCGGCGACGGCTCCAACTCGGACCTCTCCGTCCGCTTCACGGCGCAATGGCTGTCGCCCAACGGCTGGGTGCCCCTCGGCGGCAGCGCCACCTCGCCGTGGCAGACCGCCGGCTCGGCCGAGTACACCTGGTCACAGGCCGGCTGGACCTTCAGCATCAGCGTGCCGCCCGGTCACCAGTACCAGCTGCGGGCCATCGCCGAGCTGCGCTGGAGCGGCGAGACCAACCGCACCGAGACTCACACGACCGGCACCTGCACGGTCGGCGCCTAGGCCGTCCAGCGCTCCCCGGAGCGCACCCGCTCGAACCCGATCCAGAGCGCGTTGATCGCGGTCTCGACGATCCGCTCGCGCGGCACCTCTGGGTGGTCGATCCACCAGATCGCCAGGCCGGTGAGTCCCGCCCGCATCACCTCCGCGGCCATCTCGAGCCCCTCTCGGTCGGCGCCGGCGATGTTCGCGGCGCCCGGCTCTGCCCCGAGCAAGGTCGCGAGGGCCGCGCGGCCCTGCGCCTGAACCTCCGCGTGGAACGCCCGCGCCGCGGGGTCGCCGGTCGTCTCCTGGAAGAACATGCGGGCGGCGTAGGGATTGCCCTCCACGTAGCGCGCCCACGCGTCGAGCGCGCGCGGCACGCGCACCTCGGCCGGCTCGTCGCCCGCCAGCTGCTCGCCCCACATGGCGAGCAGCTCGTCGCGGGTGCGCTCGAGCAGGCGCCGGTGCAGGTCGAGCTTCGAGTCGAAGTGGTCGTAGACCACCGGCGGGGTGACGCCAGACCGGCGGGCGATCTCCTCCATGCCCGCGCCGTGGTAGCCGCGCTCGGCGAAGACCTCCGTCGCGTGCCGCTCGATGATCTCCCGGCGCTCGGCCGCCGGGAGGCGCTTCTGGTTTGACAACCTAATGGTCCCTAAGTAGCTTCCTAACGATGGTTAGCTTAATCGAGGACCCGGTTATGAAGCAGCGCCTCAGCTTCCGCCCCGCCGAGGGTGAGGACGCCGTGCTGGTGGACATGTGGGTGGAGCCAGGCGGCGGCGTGCCTCCGCACGTGCACCCATCCATGGAGGAGCGCTTCGAGGTGATCTCGGGCGAGCTGAGCTTCCTCGCGGGCCGAAAGTGGCAGACGGCCGGGGTGGGCGAGACCGTGGTCGTCCCGGCTGGCACCCGCCACGCCTACCGCAACAGCGGCGCCGAGCCCGCCCACGGCGTCTGCCACGCGAGCCCTGCCCAGAGCCTCGAGGAGTTCCTCACCGACGCCGCCGCGATGGCCCGCGACGGCAAGATCACCCGTCACGGGCTGCCGAAGTCCCCGGCGGCTCTCGTGCAGGTGCTGCGCATGGCGCTGCGCCATCGCAGGATGGTCGTGATGCGTCCCCTGTGACGAGACCGGCCTCCGGCTGTCATCACCCGAACAGGCGCGGGTCGTTCGTGATCACGCCGTCGACTCCGAGCGCCTCCAGCGCGCGGATGCGCCGGGCGTCGTCGACCGTCCAGACGTACAGCTGCCCACCCGCCGCGTGCACCGCGCTGACCAGACGGCCGCTCACCAGGATCCGGTGCGCCATCACGGCCTCGCAGCGGCCGGCCCGGATCCGAGCGGCCGCCTGTCCGGGGAGCCGGGCGCGCCACACCTGCGCCACGGCGTATGCGGGCAGCGCGAGCACGGAGCGGGTGTAGTCGCGTCGCACACGCGGCACCGACCAGCCGCGCCGCAGGCCCGGGGCGACCTCACCCAGGAGATCGAGGCTCTCCGGATACATCGACGACACCAGCGAGCGGTCCGCGAGCCCGCGCGCGGCGAGCCCCTCGGCCACCTCGCGCTCATACCCGGGCAGCTTCATGTCCACGTCCAGCTCGACGCCGGAGTAGGCCGCGCCGGCGAAGTGGTCGAGCCCCTCGTCGAGCGTGAGGCACTCGCGCGAGCCGGCGTCCTCGTAGTCGTGGGCGAGGACGAGTCGGCCGTCGCGCGTGCGCAGCACGTCGAACTCGATCATGTCGACGCCGTGCTCCAGCGCCGCCTCGAAGCTCTCGACCGTGTTGCCGGGCGCCACGTGGTCGGCGCCCTTGTGGCCGACCCGGATCAGGCCTGGCATTCGGGGCACCAGTAGCTCGTGCGATTGTCGTCGCCCTGGCCGCGCGCGCGGATCGGCGTCTGGCAGCGGCGGCAGGGCAGCCCGGCGCGGTCGTAGACCCAGCGCCTGCCGCGCCGCCCGTCGGCCGATGCCTGCATCAGCGGGCGCAGCTCGTGCAGGACCGCCACCGCCTCGCCGTCCGACAGGTCGCGCAGCCGCCGCCACGGGTCGATCCCGGCCAAGAAGCAGCCTTCCGCCTTCCACATGTTCCCCACGCCGGCGAGGTTGCGCTGGTCCAGCAACGCCTCGCCAACCCCGCGCGACTGATCGTCGGCGCGCAGCAGCGCCAGGAAGCGGCGTTCGTCGAAGTCGTCGGCCAGCAGATCCGGACCCAGCGTCGCCAGGCGGCGGTCGAAGCGCGTGCGCGCCTCGGTCATCAGCTCGAGCACCGGTCCGTCGAACTCGACGACCTCGTGCTGCTCGGTGCGGATCACCAGCCACGCCCGCCGCGGGGACCGGCGCCAGCGCTCGCCACGCCCGTAGACGCCCCACTGTCCCGTCATGCGCAGGTGCGAGTGCAGCGTCAGTTCGCCCTCGAACCGGATGAACAGGTGCTTGCCGCGCGCATCGACGCCGCGAACGGCCCGCCCGTCGAGGCGCTCGGGCCAGCGGTCCATGGCGTGGCGCGGCTGCGGGGTCTCGATCGCCACGATCGGCTTGCCGATCAGGGCGGCGCCCACGCGGCGTGCGGCGGACAGGATCGTGTCGCCTTCGGGCACAGGCACCAATCTAGGCGAGGTCCAGTCGATCAGGCGCTCAATGTCAGCCGGCGCGGCGACTGGCGGAAGCCCAGCTCGATCAGCAGCTCGCCCGTCTCCGAGCCGACCACCGGCTCGCCGTCGAAGCGCTCGATCCCGAGCCGAGGCACCCGCGAGCGCCTCACGGCCTCGGCCAGCGCCTCCAAGGCAGTTCGCAGCCAGTCCGCCTCCACGGCCCGAAGCGGCACCAGGCCCTTGCCGCCGCGCTCGACGTAGAGCACCGGCTCGGCGTCGATCGTGACCACGTACGCGCCCGGCACGCGGGCGGGCCGGCGGTTCGAGTCGTCGTCGCGCTTGGGCCAGGGCAGCGTGGCACCGAACGGGTTGGCGGGGTCGGTCGCCGCCAGCACCAGCGGCCCGGCCGGCTCGTCGGTGCGCATCGTGCGCAGCCGCTCGATCGCGGCCGGCAGCGCGAACTGGGCGCCGCCGAGCCCCTCCACGAAGTAGCCCCGGCGCGCCGTGCCGAGCGTCTCGAGGTTCGCGAGCTCGCCGTACAGGCCGGCGAACCCGCCCGGGATGCCCTCGGCCAGCACGGTCTCGCGCGTGACGATCCCGTAGCGCTCCAGCAACACCTCGGCCAGCGCGCGCGTGCGCGGTCCGTGAGCCGGCGCGTCGGCGAACAGCGGACCGGTCAGCGACCAGCGTCCCTGCACCTGCGGGGCGGCCGGGCGGCGGCGCCGGGCGAAGCGGCGGCCGGCATCGCGCTGCTGCCGCGCGACGGTCAGCCGCGGCGCGCGCAGGGGGGCGAAGGCGTCGTTGGTCGCCTCGCCGGCCCAGACCAGGTCCCAGAGCGCCTCCTGCAGCTCGATCGGCTCCGTCTCGGCGAGGTCGGCGAGCAGGTCGGTCCAGAAGGCGGCGCCGGCGGCGAGCCGCTCGCGCAGGGCGTCGTGCAGCGGCTCGGACGGCGGTTCGCCCTTGATCGACGGGGGGCCGAGCCAGCGGGCGTCCTCGCGGAAGTAGAGAGCCACCTTGCCGGAGCGCCGGCCCAGCGCTCCCGCGCCCACCCACACGAGCTCGCCGCCCGCGCAGAGCTGGTCGATCCAGGTGGGCGAATAGGAGCCGATGCGGCGGGGCAGCACGTCGCGCTCCCACACCTCCGGCGCCAGCGCGACCCCCTGCAGCGGCACGAGCATCTCGCGCAGCCGGTCCACGCCGGCCGCGCCGCCCCCGTCGACTCCCTGCCAGGCCGGCAGGAAGCGCGCCAGCGCGCGCTGCTCGGCGGGCTCGACCTCCTTGCGCAGCGTCGCGAGCGAGGCCCGGCGCAGGCGGCGCAGCACCTCCGGGTCGCACCACTCGCGTCCGTGCCCGCCCGGGCGCAGCTCGCCCTGCACGAGGTCGCCGGCGCGCTCGAGGTCGCGCAGCACCGGCGCCAGGTCCACGCCGTAGCGCTCTGATGCCTCCGGGGTCGTGAACGGCCCGTGGGTGCGCGCGTAGCGGCGGGTGAGCCGCACGAGCGGCTCTTCCACCGCCTCGAGGAAGACCTCCGGCAGCCCGCCCGGCGGCACGGCGCCGAGCGCGTCCCGGTACAGGCCGGCGTCCTCTGCCGCCAGCCAGCGCTCCTCCCCGGCGATCCGCATCCGAATCCCGCGCCGCTCCTTCTCGAGCTCGGCGAGCATGCGCAGCGCCGACACCGCCGGGAGGCAGCGCGCCTGCGCCTCGTCGGCGGTCAGGTCGCCCACGCCGCGCAGCACGTCGTGCAGCCCGTCCGCGTTCGCCGCGCGCGTGCGCTCGCTCGTGCGCTGGAGGTCCGCCTCGACCTCCTCGAGCGCGGCCGGGTCGATCAGGTCGCGCAGCTCCTCCTGCCCGAGCAGCTCGCGCAGCAGGTCGCGGTCGAGCGAGAGCGCCGCCGCACGCCGCTCGGCGTTGGGCGTGTCGCCCTCGTACATGTAGGTGGCGACGTAGTCGAACAGCAGCGAGGAGGCGAACGGCGACGCGCGCTGCGTCTCCACCTCGACGAGCGACAGCTCGCGCGTGTGCAGGCCGCGCAGCAGGGCCTCGAGGCCGGGCAGGTCGAACACGTCGCGCAGGCACTCGCGGTAGGTCTCGAGCACGATCGGGAACTGGCCGTAGCGCTTTGCCACCTCGAGCAGCGACTGCGCCTTCAGCCGCTGCTGCCAGAGCGGCGTGCGCTTCCCCGGCCGCGCGCGCGGCAGCAGCAGGGCGCGGGCCGCGTTCTCGCGGAAGCGCGCGCCGAACAGCGCCGACCCGGACAGCTCCCGCACAACCAGCTCCTCCAGCTCGTCGGGCTGCACGAGGACGAGGTCGGCCGCGGGCGCCTCGTCGGCGTCGGGCAGGTGGACGATGATCCCGTCGTCCGACCAGATCGCGTCCGACTCGAGCCCGAACTCGTCCCGGACGCGGGCGGAGAGGGCGAGCGCCCACGCCGCGTGCACGCGGCCGCCGAAGGGGGACAGCACGCACAACCGCCAGTCGCCGATCTCGTCGCGGAAGCGCTCGATCACGATCGTGCGGTCGCTCGGCACCACTCGGGTGGCGTCGCGCTGCTCGCGCAGGAAGGCGGTCAGGTTGCGCGCCGCGCGCTCGTCGAGGTCGTACTCGCCCGCCAGCTCGACGGGATCCCGGTCGACGGCCTCCCGCACGAACGCCCCGATCGCCTCGCCCAGCTCCTTCGGGCGCCCGATGCCGTCGCCCTTCCAGAACGGCACGGCGCCCGGAGCGCCCGGAGCGGGGGTCACGATGACGCGGTCGCGGGTGATCTCCTCGATGCGCCAGGTCGAGGCGCCGAGCAGGAACGTCTGCCCCGGTCGCGCCTCGTAGACCATCTCCTCGTCCAGCTCGCCCACCCGCCGGCCGTCGGGGAGGTTCACGCTGTAGAGGCCACGGTCGGGGATCGTGCCCGCGTTGGTCACCGCCAGCTGGAGCGCTCCCTTGCGCGCGCGGATCGTGTCCTGCACGCGGTCCCAGACGATGCGCGGGCGCAGCTCGGAGAACTCCTCGGACGGGTAGCGGCCGTCGAGCATGTCGAGCACCGAGTCGAGCAGCTCCCGCGACAGCTCGGCGAACGGGTAGGCGCGCCGCACCAGGTCGTGCAGCTCGGGCACCTTCCAGTCGTCGCCCGTCGCGGTCGCCGCCACGATCTGCTGCGCGAGCACGTCGAGCGGGTTGCGCGGAATCACGGTCGCCTCGATGTCGCCGTCGCGCATCCGCTTCGCGACCACGGCGCACTCGACCAGGTCGGCGCGGAACTTGGGGAAGATGCGCCCGCGCGAGACCTCGCCGACGCCGTGGCCGGCACGGCCGATGCGCTGCAGGCCGGCGGTGACGGACTTGGGCGACTCGACCTGGATCACCAGGTCCACCGCCCCCATGTCGATGCCCAGCTCGAGCGAGCTGGTCGCCACCAGGCAGGGCAGCTCGCCCGACTTGAGCAGGTCCTCGACCACCAGCCGCTCCTCGCGGGCCAGCGAGCCGTGGTGGGCGCGCGCGATGTAGGCCGGCTCGTCCCGGCCGTCCTCCTCGGCCGCCAGCTCGTTCAGCCGCACGGCCAGGCGCTCGGCGCCACGGCGGCTGTTGACGAAGATGATCGTCGAGCGGTGCGCGCGGACCAGCTCGAGCAGCTCCGGGTAGATCGCCGGCCAGATCGAGCGCTGCGCGACGGGCGCGTCGCCCAGACCGGTGCCGATCAGGTCCCCGCCGCCCGCGGCGGTGCCCTGGCCGCCGAGGGCCGGGTCGGTCACGTCGTGGGCGCCGGGCGCGCCCATGTCCTCCACCGGCACGTGGATCTTGAGGTCGAGCGGCTTGCGCACGCCGGCGTCGACGATCCTGCAGTCCCGCCCCGCGCCGACCAGGAAGCGGCCGACCTCCTCGAGCGGCCGCTGCGTGGCCGACAGGCCGATCCGCTGGAGCGGCTTGTCCGCCACGTGCTCCAGCCGCTCGAGCGTGAGCGCCAGGTGCGCGCCGCGCTTGGTGCGGGCCACGGCGTGGATCTCGTCGACGATCACGGAGTCCGCCTCGGCGAGGAACTCGCGTGCCTTCGACGTGAGCATCAGGTAGAGCGACTCGGGGGTGGTGATCAGCACATCCGGCGGGTTGCGGAGCATCGCCTGGCGGTCGCGCTGGGGCGTGTCGCCGGTGCGGATCGCGACCGAGATGTCGCCGCCGATGCCGCGCAGCGGCGCGCGCAGGTTCTTCTCGATGTCGTACGAGAGCGCCTTCAGGGGCGAGACGTAGACGAGCCGCCCGCGCCCGGGCTCGGCGACCAGGCGGTCGAGGCCCCAGAGGAACGCGGCCAGCGTCTTGCCCGAGCCGGTCGGGGCCGAGACCAGCACGTTCTCGCCGCTCGCGATCGCCGGCCACGCCTGCGATTGCGCTGCCGTCGGGCTCTCGAAGGAGCGGGTGAACCAGTCACGGACCTGCGGGGTGAACGATGCGAGCGGATCGGAAGCCAAGCGACCCACGAGCGTATCGCGTGGATAGTCTCGGCTGCCGTAGCACCGCACCCGCGTGCCCCGGCCCGTGTTCACACGCATGTGAGCGCCCGGCTTGCCCTCACCGTGGCCTTCGTGCTCGCCTTGGCTCCCGCGGCCCAGGCGCGGCCGAACATCGTCGTGCTGATGACCGACGACCAGACGTTCGACTCGATGTCGGTCCTGCCCAAGACGCGCGACCTGATCGGCGACCAGGGCGCCACCTTCACCCGCAGCTTCGCCAACTACTCGCTCTGCTGCCCCTCGCGCTCGACGTTGTACACCGGGCCAGTACGCCCACAACCACGGCGTGATCACCAACACGCCCCCCAACGGCGGCTTCACCCGCCTCGACACCTCCAACTGGCTCCCGCTCTGGCTGCAGCGCGCCGGCTACCGGACCATGCACGTCGGCAAGTTCCTGAACGGCTATGGCCGCGACGCTCCGCCCAGCGTCCCGCCTGGCTTCAACGACTGGCACGGGACGGTCGACCCGTCGACCTACAGCTACTACGGCTTTACGGTCTACGAGAACGGCGTCCCGCGCACCTACCCGGGCGTCTACTCCACCGACTTCATCGCCGGCCGCGCCGACGAGCTGATCGCCGCGGCGGCGCCGTCGAAGCAGCCGTTCTTCATGTCGGTCGCGTTCCTCGCTCCGCACAGCGGGGGGCCGCGCGAGCCCGGCGATCCGCCCGGCATCGCGACCGCGGCGGTAGCGCCCCAGTACACCAACGCGTTCGCGGCGCTGCCCCTGCCCACGCCCGCCTCCTTCAACGAGTCGGACATGTCGGACAAGCCGCTCGCGATGCAGGCTCGCCCGCCGATCGGCGCGGTGCGCGCCGTCCGGATCCAGGAGGCCTACCAGCAGCGGCTCGAGTCGCTGCTATCGGTTGACGACGCCGTCGCCTCGATCGTCTCGGCGCTGCGCTCGAGCGGCGAGCTCGACAACACGCTGATCCTGTTCACGAGCGACAACGGCTTCTTCCACGGAGAGCACCGCATCCCCGCCGGCAAGGTGCTCGTCTACGAGCCCTCGATCCATCTGCCGCTGCTGATGCGCGGCCCGGGCGTGCCGAGGGGCGCGACCGCCAGGCAACTCGTGACCAACGCCGACCTGGCGCCCACCATCCTCGACGCCGCCGGCGCCACGCCCCAACGGGTCGAGGATGGCCGCTCGCTGCTCGAGCTGCTCGCCGACCCAGGCGTGGAGTGGGGCCGGGAGCTGCTGATCGAGGGCGGCAACGCCCAGGGGCTGACGTTCAGCGCGCTGCGCAACTACCGCTGGAAGTACGTCGAGCACACCGACGGCGAGGTCGAGCTGTACGACCTCCAGTCGGACCCGGACGAGCTGATGAGCCTGCACGCCCGGCCGGAGACCGCGGCGCTGAGGGCGCGCTTCGCCGCCCGGCTCGCCGTCCTGCGCACCTGCGCGGGCCGCACCTGCCGGCTGCGCCCGGCGCTGCGCCTCCACGTGCGCCGGCGGCAGTGCCGCTTCGTCACCGCAGTGCGCGGCGCGGACACGAGCGCGATCGAGATGGTCAGGTTCACCGTGCGGCGCCGCTCGTTCGCGCGCGACGCGCAGGCGCCGTTCCGCCGCCGCGTGAAGCCGATCGGCGTGCGACCCGGCCGGCGCTTCGCGCTGCGCGCCCGGGTCCGGCTCGACGACGGCCGGGTCGTCACGCTGGACCGGCGCGGCCGCACCTGCGCCCGCTAGCGCAGCTCGTACTGCTCCGCCACCACGCGGTGCAGGTGCACGCCGGCGAGCAGGCCCGACCGCGGCGAGCGCGCCCACCGCGCCCAGCTCCGGGCCGCCCAGCAGTCCGGCGGCAGGGATCGCCGCCGCGAACGGCAGCACCGCCGCCCAGCGGCCGATCAGCAACCCGGCGAACGAGCCGAGCATCAGGGCCATCAGCGCTACGAGAGCCATCAGAGTCCCTCCGGATGACGGACGCGGTAGCCGCGCGCGGACCGCGTCGTTTCGCTCCAGCGGCTGCCGGAGCGCTTGCTCGAACTGGTGTCGAAGCGAAGCCCGGCCACGGTCATGTAGGCGTGGCCGGCGTTGGCGTAGATCGTGACCCAGGCCCCCTCGCCGCGCTCGCCCCAGCTCATGAAGCCGGTCGAGTCGAGCGGGGTGTCGAGCAGCCCGGCGCCGTGGAGGGCGAAGGAGACCGACCCGGAGCAGTCGTAGCCGGAGTCGCGCCAGCGACCGTGACCGCCGCCGTAGCGATAGGGCTTGCTGGCGATCTTGTTGCCCGCCTCGATGATCGCCTGGACCTCCGCGGGCGCGGACGCGGGCGCGACCGCGAGGCCGGCGTCGTCCACGTAGGCCTCCTCGGTGTCCTGGGCGGCGGGCTCGGAATCGGTCGAGTCGGCGCGCGACTTCACCAGGCGCTGATCGGAGCGGGTGGCCTTGCCATCGACGGTGCGCTGCTCCGCGGTCTCGAACCGGCGCACGCTGCGGGCAGTCGCGGGGCCGAACTCGCCGTCCGCGGTGGTGTCGTAGCCGGCCTCGTCGAGGTAGCGCTGAAGCGTCTCGACGTCGCCGCCGCTCGTTCCCGTGCTGAGCGTACGGCTGGCGTAGGGCGCGGCGGATGCGCCGGCGACCGGTATCAACGTCAGGGCGACCGCAGCGACTCCAGCGCGCAGCGTCCTATGCATGCGTAGGTGCTCCTATCTCTTCTTCGGCGCCTACGGGGTTAGCTGACGGGCTCGCGCTAGAAGAGCAGCGCTACGCGGCAGACGGGCCGCGATTCGCCCCAACAATTGGTTCCCCCGTTCCCCGGCCGCGTGGCGGCAGAGGACTCGGCTATGGCTCCTTACGAACGCGGCACCTTAGCAAGGGGGTCGGCGAGCTCGCGTGCCCTGGCGAACACGGCGTCGAGCATCGGCTCGGTCAGCTTGCCGGTGAATGTGTTCTGCTGGCTCGGGTGGTAGGTGCCCAGGAGCACCGGGCCGTCCGGGATCGCGTGCTCGGCTCCGTGGCCGAAGCGCGGCCGCGGACGCAGGCCGTGCAAACGGCAGGCGGCGTCCCACGCGAAGGCGCCGAGGCACACGATCACGGCGGGCCGGATCAGCTCGAGCTCCTCGGCCGCGTAGGGGAGGCAGTTGTCGCGCTCGGCCGGCAGCGGCTTGTTGGCCGGCGGCGCGCAGCGGACGGCGGCGGCCACGAAGGCGCCGTCGAGACGCAGCCCGTCGTCCGCGCGAACGGAGGTCGGCTGGTTGGCGAACCCGGTCCGGTGGAGCGACCCGAACAGCCAGTCGCCCGAGCGGTCGCCGGTGAACACCCGGCCGGTGCGGTTGCCGCCGTGCGCCGCCGGCGCGAGGCCGAGCACGTACACGCGCGCGAGCGGATCGCCGAAGCCGGGCACCGGCCGGCCCCAGTACTCCTCGTCCCGGAAGGCCGCGCGCTTCTCGACCGCCACCCGCTCGCGCCACTCGACGAGGCGTGGGCAGCGGCGACAGGAGATCACTCGGCGCTGAATGTCGTTCAAGCCGGGGATGCGGCCCCCTGGTAGCGCCAAAAGCGCTTGGGCGCGGTGGCGAAGCCAGTCTTCACGGGGGTCCGGGGGCGCGAGCCCCCGGGTATCAATCCTTCAAGCGCCTGCCGGTGCTGAACAGCCACTGGGACCACGCGTAGACGGGGATGGCCAGCGCCGCGACCACGGCGAGCGAGAGCCAGATCGAGACGTCGCTCTCGCCCAGGAAGCCGTAGCGCACGGCGTTCACGAGGTAGAAGATCGGGTTGAAGTGCGAGAGCTCCTCCCACGGGGAGGGCAGCACGTCGACCGAGTAGAAGACGCCGCCGACGAACGTCAGCGGCAGGATCACGATGTTCTGGATGAACGTGGTGTGGTCCCACACCTCGGCGTAGATGCCCACCACCAGCCCGAGCGAGGCGAACAGCGTCAGCCCCAGCCCGGTCGCCACGATCAGCTCGAACGGATGCCGGACGGGCACGTGCACCAGCACGAGGGCCAGCACGAGCAGCGAGACGCCGATCGCCAGCGCGCGCACCAGGCCGCCGACCGTGTAGCCGAGCGTCATCTGCCACGGCTTCATCGGCGCGGACAGCACGTCGTTGACGTAGCGATCGAAGCGCGCCTGGAAGATCGTCGACGCGTTGTTGGCGTAGGCCGCCTGCGCCATTGCCATCGTGATCAGCCCGGGCACGATGAACACGTCGTAGTCCACCTCGCCGACCTGCTTGATCCGCCCGCCCAGCGAGAGCCCGAAGACGAGGATGAACAGCATCGACGAGACGACCGGCGCGAGCACCGTCTGCGTCCACAGCTTCGAGACCCTCAGCGTCTCCCGCTTGCACAGCCAGACGAGGGGCGTCACAGCGCCATGGCCTTCACGTACACGTCCTGGAGCCGCTCGACGCCGAAGTCCTCGCGCAGCCCCTGGGCGTTGTCCCGCGCGATCAGGTGACCGTCGCGGATCAGGCCGATCTCGTCGCACAGCTCCTCGGCCTCCTCGAGGTAGTGCGTGGTGAGCAGGATCGTGGTGCCCTCGGCGTGCAGCCGCCGGATGTAGCGCCACAGCTCCTGGCGCAGCTCGAAGTCCACCCCGGCGGTCGGCTCGTCGAGGATCACGAGGCGCGGGCGGTGCATCAGGGCGCGCGCGAGCAGCAGCCGGCGCCGCTGGCCGCCCGACAGCCGCGGCGCGCGGGTGTCGCGCTTGTGGGTGAGCCCGAACGCGTCGATCAGCTCGTCGGCGCGCTCCTCGGGCTCGCGCATGCCCCAGTAGCCGCCGTGGTAGGTGAGCGTCTCGCGCACCGTGAGGAAGCGGTCGAGGTTGATGTCCTGCTCGGCGAGGCCGACCCACGAGCGCGCCTCGAGCGAGTCGTGCGGCTCGCCGAACACGGAGATCGACCCGTCCGTCACGCGCAGCAGGTTGCAGACCGCGCTGATCAGCGTCGTCTTGCCGGCGCCGTTGGGGCCGAGCAGACCGAAGAACGCGCCTGCGGGGATCTCGAGGTCGAAGTCCTCGAGCGCGAGTGTCCCGTCGCCGTAACGCTTCGTCAGTCCGCGAAGACTGAGGGCTGGGTGGTCCCGATACACCAGTTCGACGTTAGTGACTCGACTCACACACCCGAGGGTGCCGGATGAGAGAGGATCGGCTCCAACACCTAACAAGGAGGACAGTTCATGTCCACACAGGCGGTAGAGCCTGGCCGTGGCGCCGCTGCTCGCGCGGTCTTCAACGCGATGCACCGGGGCCAGCCAGACGAAGTCGCAAGCTGCTCCACTACCGATGACGTCGTGGCCGCGGTCAATCGTGCCCGCGAGGAGAACCTGCGCGTCGCCGTTCGTGGCGGCGGGCACTCGATCGCCGGTCTGTCGGCGATCGACGGCGGGATGCTGATCGATCTCGCACCGATGAACAGCGTCGAGGTCGACGCGGAGGGGCGCACCGCCAAGGTCGGCGGCGGCGCGATCTGGAGTGAGGTCGACAACGCGACTCAGCCGCACGGCCTCGCCGTGCCCGGCGGCGTCGTGTCGGACACCGGTGTCGCCGGTCTCACGCTGGGAGGCGGCTACGGCTGGGTCCGGCGCAAGTACGGGCTCTCGTCCGACAGCCTCAAGGCGGCCGAGCTGGTGACCGCCGACGGCAGCGTGATCACGGCGTCAGCCGACGAGAACCCGGACCTGTTCTGGGCGATCCGCGGCGGCGGCGGGAACTTCGGCATCGTCACGAGCTTCACCTTCGCAGCTGCACGAGGTCGGGCCGGAGGTCGCGTTCGCCGCGACGTTCTACCCGCTCGAGGACGCCGCCGAAGTCATGCGCGGCTGGCGCAGCTACATCGAGGGCGCGCCCGACGAGGTCACCTCGGTGTGCGTGGGGATCACGTTCCCGGCCAACCCGGAGCTTCCGGAGGCGATTCACGACCGGCCCGTGCTCATCGTCGGCGGCGTCTTCGTCGGCGACGTCGACGCGGGTCTGGCTGAGATGCAGCCGCTGCGCGAGCTGGGCACGGCGCTGTTCGACATGTCCGGCCCGACCCCGTACGTCGGGGTGCAGACCGGGTTCGACCCGCTGTTCCCGCGTGACACCCTGCGCGCCTACTGGAAGTCTCAGTACCTGGACGAGCTGAGCGACGAGGCGATCGACACGATCGCCGCCAAGGCCCAGGACCGTCCGGCGCCGCTGACGCTGGTGAACACGTTCGCCATGGGCGGCGCGATCGCACGCGTGGGCGAGGAGGACACGGCGTTTGCCACCCGCACGTCGCCGTACATGGTCTCCATCGACGGAATGTGGACGGAGCCCGGCGACGACGACGCGAACGTGGCGTGGGTGCGCTCCACCTGGAAGGCCGTCCAGGAGTTCGGGACCGGTGAGGTCTACCTGAACTTCACCGGCCTGGCCGACGAGGACGCGACCGCCGGCGTGGACAGCGCCCTCGGCCGCAACCTCGCGCGGCTGGCGGAGATCAAGGCGAAGTACGACCCGGACAACTTCTTCCGGATCAACAACAACGTGATCCCCGCCTAGAGCAGGCTGCGACCGTACTGCTGCTCGTAGTACGCCCGGTACTCGCCCGAGCGGATCGGCTCCCACCAGGCCTCGTTGGCCTTGTACCAGTCGACCGTTCGGGCGATGCCGTCGGCGAAGCGCACCTGCGCCTCCCAACCGAGCTCGGAGCGGAGCTTGTCGCTGGCCAGCGAGTAGCGCCGGTCGTGGCCGGGCCGGTCCTTGACGAACTCGATCAGCGACTCGTCGCCGCCGGTCAGCTCGATGATCCGGCGCACCACCTCGATGTTCTCTGACTCGTCGGGCCCGCCGACGTTGTAGGTCTGGCCCGGCCGGCCGCCCTCGAGCACGGTGTGGATGCCGCGGCAGAAGTCCTCGACGTAGAGCCAGTTGCGCACCTGGCGACCGTCGCCGTACACCGGCAGCGGGTCGCGGTGCAGCGCGTTCAGGATGCAGAGCGGGATCAGCTTCTCCGGGTACTGGCGCGGCCCGTAGTTGTTCGACCCGCGGCAGATGACCGCCTCCACGCCGTGGGTGTGCGCGTAGGCGGACACGAGCAGGTCGCCACCGGCCTTGGTGGCCGAGTAGGGGGAGGACGGATCGAGCGGCGAGCTCTCCGTGAACGAGCCCTCCTCGATCGAGCCGTAGACCTCGTCCGTCGAGACCTGGAGGTAGCGCCCCACGCCGCGCTCGCGCGCCGCGTCCAACAGCACGCTCGTCCCGATCACGTGCGTGCGGGCGAACGCGTCCTGGTCGGCGATCGAGCGGTCCACGTGCGACTCCGCCGCGAAGTTCACGATCGCGTCGACGCCCTCGGTCAGCTGGAGCACGAGGTCGCGGTCCTCGATCGCGCCCACGACCAGCTCGACGCTCTCGGGCAGGTTGTCGCGCCTGCCCGCGTAGGTGAGCTTGTCGAGCACCACCACGTCGTGCTCGTCCTTGACGAGATGGACGTAGGTCGAGCCGATGAAGCCGGCGGCGCCGGTCACGAGCAGCCTCATGCCCGCACCCGCACGTCCAGGTACGCGTCGAGCCCCTCCTGCCAGGTGGGCAGGCGGTTGCCGCGCTCGCTGACGAGCACCGAGTTCGCCGGGCGCGGGGCGGGGCGCGGGAAGTCCGCCGTGGTGCAGGGCTCGGCGCGGGTCTCGGAGCCGGCGCGGGCGAAGATCTCGCGGGCGAACTCGAACCACGAGCAGGAGCCGGAGGCCGCCACGTGGTGCACGCCGAAGTCCTCGGTGCCGGCCAGCCGGACGAGCGCGTCCGCGAGATGGCCGGTGAAGGTCGGGCAGCCGACCTGGTCGTCGACCACCCGCACCTCGGGCCCCAGCCCGAGCATCGTCTCGACGAAGTTCTTGCCGCCGGGGCCGAACAGCCACGAGGAGCGCGCGATGAAGTGGCGCGGGTTGGCCTCGGCCGTCGCGCGCTCGCCCTCCAGCTTGGTGCGTCCGTACGCCGAGAGCGGGTTGACCGCGTCCGACTCCAGGTACGGCTCGCCCTTGGTGCCGTCGAAGACGTAGTCGCTCGACACGTAGACGACCGCGCCCGCGGCCTCGGCCACGTTGCGCGCGCCGTCGCGGTTGACTCGCAGCGCCTCGTCCTCGCGCTCCTCGGCGCCGTCCACGTCGGTCCAGGCGGCGCAGTTGATCGCCACGTCGTCGGGGCCGAGCGCGTCGCGTACCGCGGCGGCGTCGGTCACGTCGAGCTCGGCGCGCGAGTAGCCGATCGCGCCGGCGGCGCGCACCACATCCTGGCCGAGCATGCCCCCGGCTCCGACGACGACGGTCCTCATCGCGCAAGAGGATGGCATGGCGGCGTCCCGGAAGCGCTGCCCGCCTCGCTAGCGTCGGTCCGATGGAGAAGACGCGCGTGCGTCTGGAAGGCGTACCCGAGACGCTGCTGTGGACCCTCTACATGCGCGCCAGCGAGGCGCGCCGCCCCGGCAGCGTGATCGACGACCCGATGGCCGTCGAGCTGCTCGAGCGGATCGACTACCCCTTCGAGGAGCGCTTCGGCGCTCCCCGCCTGGCCCAGTGGCAGGCGCTGCGGGCGCGCACGTTCGACGACGAGGTGCGGCGCTTCCTCGCCGGGCACCCGGATGGAACCGTCGTGGCGCTGGGCGAGGGCCTCGAGACGCAGTTCTGGCGCGTCGACAACGGGAGCGTCAACTGGGTCACGGTCGAGCTCCCGGAGACGCTGGCGGTCCGGGAGCGGCTGCTTCCGCGCCATGAGCGGGTGCAGACGATCGGCGGCTCGGCCCTCGACGAGGCCTGGATGGACGAGGTGGACCCCTCGCGCGGCCTGCTGATCACGGCGCAGGGCCTGCTGATGTACTTCGAGCCGGCCGAGGTGCACGGCCTGATCGCGCGCTGCGGCGCGCGCTTTCCCGGGGCGGAGCTCGTCTTCGACGCGATCCCGCGCTGGGTGGCCGAGCGCAGCCAGAAGGGCCAGCTCAAGGGCCCCTCGGGCTACGAGCCGCCGCCCTGGAAGTGGGGGATCGACAGCAAGGAGCGGCGCTTGATGGGCGCCCGCCGCCTGCGGCCGCCGCGCGGGCGCGGCGTGGTCGGCACCGTCGTGCTGCCCCAGCTGCTGTACGTGATGGCGATCTCGCTCTAGAGGATCTGCACGTCGGCGTTGTCGCCGACCACGAAGCGGTACGCCTTGGGCAGCGCGGGCCCCCGCCCGATGCGCACGTTCTTGCCGATCAGGCTGGCCTCGATGCGGTACTCGAGGTCGGCGATCGAGGAGCCCGACAGCACGATCGAGTGCTCCAGCTCGGCGCGCGTGATCGTCACGTCGTCGCCGATCGCCGTGTAGGGCCCGATGTAGGCGTCCGTGATGCGGGTGCCGCGGCCCACGATCGCCGGCCCGCGGACGGTGGCGCGCTCGAGCCGCGCCCCCTCGGCGATCACCACGCGGCCCTCCACCCGCGAGTCCACCAGCTCGCCCTCGATGCTCTCGGCCAGGTCGTCGAGGATCAGCTGGTTGGCCTCGAGCATGTCCTGGACCTGGCCGGTGTCCTTCCACCAGCCGTGCACGATGTGGGGGTCGACCCGGCGTCCGCCGTCGACCAGCGTCTGGATCGCGTCGGTGATCTCCAGCTCGCCGCGCCAGGACGGCTCGATCGAGCGCGCCGCCTCGAAGATCGACTTGTTGAACATGTAGACGCCGACCAGGGCGAGGTCGGTCTGCGGCTCCTTCGGCTTCTCGACCAGGCGCGCCACCCGCCCGTCGTTCAGCTCCGCCACGCCGTAGTGCTCCGGGTCGGGCACCGGCGTGAGCAGGATCAGCGCGTCCGGCTGGTCGTTTCGGAAGGTGTCGACGAGATCGACGATGCCGTCGCGCAGCAGGTTGTCGCCGAGGTACATGACGAACGGCGACTCGCCCAGGAACGGCTCGGCCGTGAGCAGAGCGTGGGCGAGCCCGAGCGGCTCGTCCTGCTCGATGTACTCGATCTTGATGCCGAAGGCCGATCCGTCGCCGGCCGCGGCCCGGATCTCAGCGCCGGTCTCGGGGGCGATGATGATCCCGACCTCGTCGATGCCGGCCGCCGCCATCGCCTCGATGCCGTAGAAGAGCACGGGCTTGTTGGCCACCGGCACGAGCTGCTTGGCGCTCGTGTGGGTGAGCGGGCGCAGGCGCGTGCCCTTGCCGCCCGACAGGATCAGCCCGCGCATGGTTAGTACGCGCCGCCCAGCTTGCTGTGGTCCCAGCTCACCGTGCGGGAAGGCACGAAGCGCATTCCCACACGCTTCTGGGCCTGTTGCGCGACCATCGCGCGGATTTCGGGGGAGAGCTCGCCGGCATAGCGCTCGAACAGCCTAAGTCCATAGGTCTCGACCCGCTCCGGTTCGGACTCCACCTCGACGTCGCACTCGAACGTCACCCCGCGCAGCTCGTGGTACTGGACGCCGGCCTCGATGCCCACGGTGGCGCGCGGATCGCGCTCGAGGTTCTTCGCCTTCTGCGACTTCGCGTAGGTCCAGGAGATCAGCTCGCGTGTCGTCTGGCACGTACCAGAGCGGCACGAGATGAGGTCGGCCGTGCGGGCCCAATGTGGCGCACTGCATGACCATCCGCTCGACCACGAAGGCGTGCACCTCCGCGTCGCTCATCGTGATCTCACCACGCCGGCCAGGCATGGTCGGCAGCGTACCTGGGTAGTGCCTGAGCGTTGTTTACGTCTTCAGGGAGGGAAGTCATGAGGAAGCTTGTGCTCGCGCTTGCGAGCGTTTTTGCAACCCTGCTCGCGTTCGCCGCAACCGCCCCGGCGGCGAATCATGCGACGGTGACGGCGTCGAAGTCGCTCGCCAAGGGTTGCCAGACGAAGTACTTCGGCAACCGCAGCAGCACCCACGTGGTGCGCGCGCGGTCGACCGCCCAGGGCCTGGTTCGTGCCCGGCTGAACAGCCGCGGCGACTGGGACGTGGCGGTCTTCGATGCCAAGACGAAGCGCGTGGTGGCCGCGTCGTCCGCATTTCGCGGGAACGAGGTCGCTGAGGGCTTCGTCAAGAAGGGCCAGCGCCTGCTGGTGCAGGCGTGCCGGTTTGCCGGCAGCGCCTCCAGCGCACGGGTGAGCGTGTCGTTCCTCGCCGAGCCGGCGTCGCATCAGGTCGGCAAGACGCAGGTCGTCCGACGTCTCCACCCCGACGCGCGCCGACAAGCGCCGTCTCCAGACGCTCGGCCTGGACCTGACCGAGAGCGGCGACGCGAACTCGATCGACGTCGTCCTCTACGGCGAGCAGGACGCTCGCAAGCTTCAGGCGGCCAAGTTCCACTACACCGTTCGCGTGGCCGACCTCGCCAAGCGGGTGCAGGCCCAGCGACGGGCCGACCGCCGCTACTCGGCCGCGCAGGCCGGCGGCAGCGCGCTGCCGAGCGGACACACCTCCTACCGGCACCTCGCCGACATCGAGCTGGAGCTGAAGCAGCTCGCGGCCCGCTACCCGAAGCTGGTCAAGCCGATCACGCTCAACCACAAGACCCACGAGGGTCGCGACGTGGTCGGGATCGAGATCGCGACACACCCGTATCGACGTCAACGACGGCAAGCCGATCTTCGCGAACATGGGCACGCACCACGCGCGCGAGTGGCCGGCGGCTGAGAGCACGCTCGAGTGGGCGTACGACCTGCTGACGAACTACGGCAAGCAGGCGCGCACCACGCGCCTGGTCAACGCAACGCGCAACATCGTCATCCCGGTGGTGAACCCCGACGGGTTCAACATCTCGCGCGAGGCGACCGACCTCCCGCCGGAGACGGAGTTCGGCCAGTTCTCCTACGAGATGAAGCGCAAGAACTGCTGGCCCGACCCCGCTGAGACCGGGCCGTGCAACAACAGCACGGCGGGACGGCTGCTCGGCGTGGACCCGAACCGCAACTACGGAGCGTTCTGGGGCGGTTCGGGCGCGAGCCTCGACCCGCTCGACGACACCTACCGCGGCACCGGGCCGTTCTCCGAGCCGGAGTCGCAGAACATCCGCGAGCTGCAGTCCACTCGCGGGATCACCAACCTGATCACCAACCACACGTTCTCCAACCTGGTGCTGCGGCCGCCCGGAGTGGTCGACGTCGGCGCGCCGCTCGACGAGCCGCTGCTGAAGGACCTGGGCGCTCGCATGGCGGGCCACAACGGCTACTCGAACATCCCGGGCTACGGGCTGTACGACACGACCGGCTCGACCGAGGACTGGACGTTCTGGGCCGCCGGCAGCCTGGGCTACACGTTCGAGATCGGGGACGTCGACTTCCACCCGCCGTACGAGGTGGGAGTCGTCAACGAGTACCTCGGGCTCGGGGACGCGGCGGGAGCCGGCAAGGGCGGTAACCGCGAGGCGTACTACGAGATGCTGAAGTCGACGGCCAACAGCCGCGATCACTCGGTGATCACGGGCAAGGCGCCGAAGGGCTGGACGCTGAGGATCCACAAGAGCTTCATGACGACCACGTCGCCCGTGTGGAACAACGACTTCGGCACGGACATCGGCGATCCGATCCTGTTCCCGGATGCGCTCGACTACAAGTACGCGTCGAAGGGCGGGCACTTCGACTGGAACGTGAACCCGTCGACCCGGCCGGTCGTGGCCGGACGTGACGGACGCGACCCGGTCGCGCCCAAGCAGGCGGACATCACGTTCACCAACCCGCCCGGCCAGCCCGCCGAGAACACCGAGGGCAACTACGCCGACGGCGCGTTCGAGGCCATCCCGTTCACGGTGGGCGGCCCGCCCGACGTCGACAACGGGCGAATGACCGTGCACATCGAGTGGGGCAACCCCGAGACCGACTGGGACCTCTACATCGTCAACGCCGACACAGGCGAGGTCGTGACCCAGTCCGCCTCGTTCGGAGACACGACCGAGGACGCGGTCCTGGTCGATCCGCCGCCGGGGAACTACATCGCCCACGTGGTCAACTTCGACCAGGTGGACGGCGCCCCGTACGACGACTGGAGCAACGGCCACGTGACGTTCCTGAGCCCGACGCCCAGGCACGTGGACGCCACGGAGGCGTGGCACCTCACCTGCGAGGACAAGAAGGGCAAGGTGCGGGCCACGCGCAACGTGGTCGTCGAGCGCGGCGACAAGGTCAACGTCGGCAACGTGTGCAGCAGCGGGTCGCTGGCGCGCGCGAAGGCGGCCGGCACGGCCGGTTAACCCGGGCGTTTACAGCAGCAATAAGGGGGTGGGCCCTGGCAAAGGGGGCCCACCCTCGGGTTTTCTCGGGGTGGGATCCGCTTGGGCCTCCATGCGGCGCGCGATGCGGCCCACCCCGGAGTCCCGATAAGGGGTGGGCCGGCTTTCCGCCGCGAGGTGAGACCGAAGCGAGCACCCCCTCGATGAGGCGGGGGGTGGGCTGAGTTTTCCAGCGGCGGCCAGGGCTCCACCCCATTACCGCTGCCGTTTACGCCGGCGCCCTAGCCAGCGCCCGCGCTATCGCTTGACCGCGCCCGCCAGCATCTCGGCCGCTTCCAACACAGCCTGGCGGGCGTCGTCGGGCTCCAGCACGACGGCGTCGCCCGCCTCCTTGAGCAGCTCGCGCGCCAGGTAGCGGTGCCCCGCGTAGGGCAGCTCGATGATCACCGCGCCGTCGGCCAGCTCGGCCACCACGCGCTTGTCCTCGCGCGCCCAGCGGGCGCGGTCGGGCGCCATCCAGACGCGGGCGAGGCGAGCGTCGGCGACTTCGCCGGTCTGCGGCCAGCCGTGGATGTCCGGCTCGATCCCGGGCCGTGGCTCGAAGCTCTCGTCGAGGACCGTGGCCGAGCGGATCCGGTCGAGCCGGAACGACCGCGTGTCGTCCTTCTCGGGATCCCAGGCGTGCGACGTACCAGCCCTCCTGGCCGTTCATCAGCTTGTAGGGCTCGATGCGGCGCTCGGTGAACTCGTCGAGCTCCTCCTTGTAGTGCTCGATCGCGAGCATCCGGTGCTCGGCGATCGCTCCGCTGACCACGCGGGCGATCTCCGAGTCGTCGCCCTTGGCGGTGGTGATCTGCAGGCCCTCCTGGGCCGGGTCCTGGCCGAGCGCGTCCACGATCTTCTGGCGGGCGCTCGACAGCGACCCCTCCGGGAGGTGCTCACCGATCAGGTCGATCGCGGCCACCAGCGCCTTCGCCTCCAGCGGCAGCAGCCGGGCCGGGCGGGCGAAGTTGTCTCCGTAGGGCTCGGGGTCCACCTCGATCTGGTCGCCCTGGACCTCGGCGTAGAGCACGTATGAGCCGCCGCCGAAGTTCACGACGTTCAGCACGTCCACGTCCTGGCGCAGCTCCGTGTCGGTCACCTGGAGGCGCTCGCACAGCTCGGCCACGTCGAGCTTCTTGCCCTCGCGTGCGGTCTCGATCAGGATGCCGGCGAGCGTGACCAGCCGAGCGAAGCGCTCGGGGCGGATCGGAGAGCTCTCGCGGTCGTCGTCCTCCTCGACCTCCTCGACCTTGGGCTCGACCGTCTTGGCCAGCTCGGGCAGGTTCGTGTGGCGCTCGCTGATCAGCTCCAGCCGGCTGCGCCACTCCTCCACCAGCTCGGGCGGGCCGTCGACGCGCGCGTGCTCCGCCAGACCGAGCACCCAGGACACCATCTGGCGCGCGTTGGCGTAGTCGGTCTCGAAGATCACGCCGTCGTCGACCTCGGTCACCTCGCCCGCGTGGCCGAAATGGCGCAGCGCGAGCCAGTCGATCCGATCCGACAGCCAGATCCGGGCGCGCCCGATCGGGTCGCCCAGCTGCCAGTCCGTGCGGATCGCGTAGTCGCGCGGGTCGAACTCCTCGGGGCGGTTGAAGTCGTGCTCGGCCTTGGACGAGTAGCCGACCTTGCCGCGGATGCGCGAGACGCGGAACACGCGCGTGTCGTCGCGCTCGTGCGAGTAGCCGATCAGGTAGAACTGCCCGCCCTTGTAGAGCAGGTGGTACGGGTCGACCTTGCGCGCCTCTTGGGCGTCGCGGCCGATCGTGTAGTAGTCGAACACGATCGTCTTGCGCCGGAAGATCGCGGTCTCGACCTTGGACAGGCGCTGGGACAGGTCGCGCCCGCCGGCGCCCGCCGTGACCGCCAGCGCGACCGACAGCTCCTCGGGCGCGTCGAGCGGCGACGGCTTGCCCCACGACAGCTGCTGCAGCGCCAGCCGCAGCGGCTCGGCGTAGGCGAACTCGCCGTCGAGCAGCGAGAGCGACATGCGCAGCGCGCCCAGCTCCTCGTCGGTGAACTCGATTGCCGGCAGGTAGAAGTTCTCCGGCGGCAGCGAGTAGTTCTCGGCCTCGTAGTAGCCCTCGGCCGGCTTGTCGACCTTGAGGTGGATGCCGAGCGAGTCGAGCTCCGCGCGGTCGGCGTAGAAGCGCCGCGCGAAGGCCTCGTCGTTCATCTGCGAGTAGCCCTCGACGTCCTGTTTGATCTCGAGGGCGGAAACGGGCCGCCGCTCCGCCATCAGGAACGAGATCAGCGACAGCTGCCGAATCAGCTTCTCGGTGTCCTTCGCCACGGCACGAAGATAAGCAGGAAACCCGTATGGCGCCGCCCCCCGGCCCGCGCGCCCCCGCTATTTGCGGCCTAGAGCGGCGCGCTGCGGGCGCCGGTCGCGTATCCGACCAGGTTCACGGCCAGGTGCACTCCGGCCACCACCGCGAATGCCTCCGCCAGCTCGCGCGCCCGCATGCGCCAGATCGGCGCCAGCAGCGGCCAGGCGGCGAGCACGAAGTCGGCCTGGTCGTGGATCGCCAGTACGACGCCCAGCCGGGGAGCCGGCCCGCTCGCCGGGCGCGATCCCGAGTCGCCGCTTGAGCGCGCTGTTGGGCAGCTCGCCCAGCACGACGGCGGCGCCGAGCAGAGCGCCGTGTCGCAGCGGGCCGGCGGTGCGCAGCTCCGCCGGCAGGCGCTCGCGGTAGGCGGGCAGACGGTGCAGCGCGAGCGTGGCGGCGGCGGTCCCGCCCGACATGACGATCGCCCCGCGGACGGTCTTGTTCGCGCCGAACAGCCGCTGCGCTCAGCGGGCGCTTCAGCGACGGCGCGAGGTCGTAACGGAGCACCGGCGCGTGCGCGAGAGCGCCGCCCAGCACAGGGAGGAAGGCCCAGCCTGGCCGCATGCGGCCGCAGGGTAAGCGAGTCGCGCCTAGGCGGCCTGTTCGCGCGCCGCGAAGTAGGCGGCCGTGGCCAGCCCACGGTCGAAGTCCGACCAGCGCGCGCCCTCTGCCAGCGCCTTCTCGATCCGATCGAAGCTGCCCAGGTTGCCGCCGAGGTTGTCGATGAAGTGCACGAGCGTCGCCTCGCGAGTGCACGGCACCACCGGGCTGCCGTGCTCGAGCTTGCCGTGGTGGCTGAGGATGATGTGCAGCAGCGCGTCCGCGTCCTCGCGGGGGAACGCCTCGATGTGCTCGATCTCGCGCCTGACGCGGTAGTAGCCGAGCGGGATCTCGCCGGCCAGCTTGCCGGCGTCGGTCAGCTCGATCGAGCCGTTCCTGCAGGCGTAGGTCTCGACCTTGCCGATGTCGTGGAGCAGCGCGCCGGCGACCGCGACGTCGCGGTCGATCTTCGCGAAGGTGGCCGCGAGCGCGCTGACGCCCTGCGCCACCGAGAGGCAGTGCTCCAGGAGTCCGTGCTGGTAGGCCTGGTGGTAGTACTTGGCCGCCGGCGCCTCGTGGTAGGCGCGGTCGATCAGGCGGTCGAGCAGCGCGCGCAGGTGCGGGCGCTGCACGGTCTCCACCAGCGACTGAAGGTCGGCGGCCATCTGGCGGTAGGGGATCGGCGGCGCCTCGGCGAGGTCGGCCAGCTCGTACTCGCCGTCGACGGCGGCCCGCATGCGGCGGATCGTGATGCCGGCGCCGTAACGTTCGTCGACCGAGTAGCGGCCCAGCACTCGCACGATCGACCCGCCTTCGCAGACCGGGTCGAGCTCCTCGACGCCGTCCCACACGACGCCCTCCACCGAGCCGGTCGAGTCACCCAGCTGGAGCTTCAGGAACGACTCTCCGTTGCGCTTCTGGCGCCGGTTGCGGGTCCTCACGACGAAGATCGCGTCGACCTCCTGGCCGTCGACCAGGTCGCGCACGAAGCACTTCATCGGGATCAAGGAGGGCTGCTCCATCTGCCTTGCCAAGGTAGAAGCGCGGCCAGACGGATACGCTCCCCGACCGATGACCGTCCTGGTCGCAGGCGGAACCGGCTACCTGGGGACCGCGGTGGTGCGCGAGCTGCTCGCCGGCGGGTACTCGATCACGGCCACCTGGGTGCTCGAGCGCGAAGCCGAGCGCCTCGCCGCCGAGCCGGTCGAGCTCGTGCACGCGGACCTGTTCGACCCGGAGCAGGTTGGCAAGGCCGTCGAGGCCACGCCCGACCTCGAGGCGGTGGTCAACCTCGTCGGCGGCTACTCCGAGGGCCCGCGCGTGCACGAGACGGACCCCGACCAGTTCGACGGTTTGATGCGGCTCAACGTGAAGCCGTGCTTCCTGCTGGCGCGCGCCGCCATGCCGCGCATGATCGAGCGCGGCCAAGGGGCGTTCGTGGGGGTCTCGGCACGCCCGGTGCTGCGACCCTTCCCCGGCGCGGCCGGCTACATCGCCTCCAAGGCCGCGGTGCTCGGCCTGATCCAGGCGCTCGACGCCGAGTACAAGCACGACGGCATCCGCTGCAACGCCGTCCTGCCGAGCGTGATCGACACGCCGGCCAACCGCGACGCCCAGCCGAACGCCGACTACTCCAAGTGGGTCCAGCCGGAGGCGATCGCCAAGGTGATCCGCTTCCTCGTGTCGGACGACTCGGCGCCCACCTCGGGCGCGGCCGTTCCGGTCTACGGGCGCGCGTAGTACGACAGCGCGCGGCGGCCGACCAGCTTCGTCGCGCCGGCGTTCTGCAGAGCGCCGATCGGGGCGCCGATCAGCGGGACGTAGCGGCCGGCGTAGCGGCGGACCGTGCGCTTGGCGAGGTACTTGAGCAGGCGCCGGTGGAGCCGATCGGTGGTGCGCGACGCGAGCGCCTTCTCCACCATCGCCTGGGCCATCGGCTTGCCCATCCCGTCGAGCGCCTTGCGGGCCTCGGCGGGGGAGGCGTAGACCTCCTGGATGGCCAGCAGCTCGGCCGGCCGCATCGGGTGGCGCGGGTCGTAGCCATAGGCGGCCGCGATGTAGAAGATCATCCGGCTCTGGATCCACAGCAGCGCCACCACGTCGGGGGCGGCCGTGAAGACCCCGCCGATGCCCAGCGCCGCGCCCTCGAGGCGCGCCATGCGCACGTGCTTGCGGAAGGCGACCTTCGCCAGCTGCTCGGGCGTGTGGCCCGCGCCGGCAACCCGTACCCACTCCGCGGCCTGCGGGCCGAAACGCTCCGAGGCCGCCAGCGCGATGTGCTCCGGCGCCCGCTGCGGCTCCGCCAGCAGGCGATCCCAGAGCGAGCGCGGCGGGCGATCTAGGGCGTCAAGTAGATGAGGTTCGGCAGCTTGTATGTCCGCTCCGAGTACCCGCCCTTCAGATCGCTCTGCTGATCGCCGACGTTGGCGATGATCTTGTATCCGCGCTTCTGGATCTTCTTGCGGGCGCCGCTCTTGTACGGAACCTTCGAGTCGATGGTGTAGCCGGGCGGCTCGAGGATCAGCTCGTACTTGCCGGTGAAGCCGGCCGCCTTCAGGTTGTCGAGCGTGCCGCCCCGGATCGCCTCCGGTCGAGCCGTGATGAAGAACACCGCCACCTTCAGCGCCTTGGCGCGCCGGAACAGCGAGCGGATCGGCTTGATCGCCGGGGCGTCGTACGCCGTCACGCACTGGACGTTCGCCACCGGGTCGTAGGGGATCCCGCCCTTTTCCTTCAGGCAGGGGTAGTTGTCGAGGCTGGTCTCGTCGATGTCGAGCACCAGCGCCGGCTTCTTAGGCGCGTGCCTCGCATGGGTGCGCTGCTTGAGCCAGGCCTTTGCCTTCGTGGCCTGCTTCGAGACGGCCCTGGCCCACTCGCCCGAGTCCCTGTACTGGCGTATCTGCTCGGCGCTCTTGCCGGTCGGAGTGGTCGCCGCAACCGCGGGAACGGCGGCGACGAGGAGCAGGACGAGGGCCAGGGCCAGCTTCGCGCGAGTTCTCATGAGCGCAGCGTAGTTTGGCGGGAAGGCCGGTGCGGTACCAGCTTGCTATGGCCACCGACACCAACACTTCACTGCGCCACGGCATCCTCAGCGACGAGTTGCGGGAGGACCGGGCTCAGCTCATCGAGATGCTGATCAAGGCCTACTGGATGGAGATCGAGACCGTGATGAGCTACATCGCCAACTCGATCAACCCCGAGGGGGTCAGGGCCCAGGAGATCATCGAGTCGCTCGAGGGCGACATCCAGGAGGAGCTCGGGCACGCCCGCCAGTTCGGCGAGCGCGTCAAGGAGCTCTACGGCGTGGTGCCCGGCTCGCTCGACTTCCAGGCCGAGCAGTCGTACCTCCAGCCGCCCGACGACCAGATCGACGTCGTGCACGTGATCCAGGGCGTGATCGAGGCCGAGACCGGCGCGATCGAGTACTACAACCAGATCATCGAGTTCTGCGAAGGCAAGGACCCGGTGACCCAGGACATGGTGATCACGATCCTGCGCGACGAAGAGGGCCACCGACGACTCTTCGAGGGCTTCCTGCGCGAGTACAAGAGCGAGGGCCTGGCGTAGCTACGTACCCGGCGCGTCAGCCACTGGCGAGCGCGCACGGAGCGTCAAGAGAACGCTGAGCACCAGCACCAGGATCGCTGCGCCCACGGCCGAGACGAAGCCGATCGGCGTAAAGCCGATTACCCCCAGCCCGATCATCACCCAGCCGAGCCACTTCGGCAGCACGCCGGTGCGGATGACCGACAGCCCGGTGCCCCAGAGGAACAGCAGCACACCCACCACGAGGGGGATGAAGTCGTTGTCCCAGAGCGCCTGCAAGGCCTGAACGGCGACGGGATCGATGTCGTTCGCAGCCTCGCTGAGAGCGATCAGGATGGTCGTGTCCACCGCCAACCCGACCGCCACGATCGCGATGCCGACGAACGAGATCAGCGACAGCATCTCCCCCTCGCCCGCCGCCGCGCGCAGGACCTTGCGGAGATAGCCGCCGAAGAAGACCAGCAGCACCATCGCGGCCACGCCGATGAACGCCCCGACCTCCACCGAGTCCTTGTTGTCAACGTAGAAGGCGACGACCTCCTTGACCGGGTGGTCCGCGCTCTTCGGCTCGCCCCCCACGATGAAGCTCACGATCCCGAGCACGATGAACCCGACGCCGGTGAGCGGTGCGAGCCACTCCCTGTTCTTGGGCTGCATTTCGCCAGCGTCGCCCGCGCGCCGGACGGATAGGCTCTCAGCCCTGCGCGGCGAGGTAGCTCAGTTGGTAGAGCACACGACTGAAAATCGTGGTGTCGCCGGTTCGATTCCGGCCCTCGCCATCAGTCCTAGAGCCAAAACGGAGGCTCCGAGTTGCGCCGGAGCCTCGTTTGGAAACGGATTTGGGAACGCGAGGTCTCAGACGAGACCGCTGTAGCCGCTCGCTTCGAGCTAGGTTCGAGACGAGTCCGCCTTCTCCCGGGCCTCGAACAGGTCCGCGTAAATGTCCATCGTGAAGCTCGCTGGTGCCCTAGCTGGTTAGCGAGGTAGATCGCATCTACGCCTGCCGCGATGTTGGCTGAGGCGTAGGTGTGCCTCAGATCGTGGAAGCGCAGGTTGGGCTTGCCAGGTCCATCGAGTTTGGCCCTCTCCTTGGCTGAGACGAAGCCTCGCTTGGAGACGTTGCGATGGACCGGGGGCGTCCCGTCTGCCGTGCAGAAAACTAGGTCTTCGTCGTCAGTGAGGTGAGCCCGAGCTTGTGCTTCTTGAGCGCCTTGAACAGATCGGACGGGATGAGTTCCACGATGCGCGAGCCAGCATCGGTCTTCGCGTACTCGACGCGATGAGCGGAATCCAAAGGTCGTCCTCTTTGCGTCCACGCTGAAGCTGTCCGGTGACTCGGATCGCTTCCTTGCCGAAGTCGATGTTGCCCCAGACGAGTCCAATGCTTTGGGCGCGTGGTGCGCCCCTGGATCGGGCGCTGGACTAGAACGCTGGAGACCACGCGTCAGAACATGGTGTCGCCGGTTCGAGAAACCAGCTCAATTGAGGAACCCATCAAGCCCGGTCTCCCCCGAGACCCAACCCGGCCCAGCCTGCCACGAACAGGGAGGCGTTTCCGCGCTCGACCGAGCAGGCGTCAGGCCCCCCGGCAACGGACGATCCGGTAGGTGTCGTACCACGTCCAGCCGGGGAAGCGTCGATCGCCCGAGGTGCGACAGTTGGCGCTCGTGGACCCGAGCTTGCGCCCGATGAACCAGCGTGACGCGCGCATGGCCGGTGCGGCGCAGGATCGCGGGCGCTGGATCGGCCTCGCCGTTCTGAGTCTCGGCGTCTCGATCATCATCGTTGACGCGACCGTGGTGAATGTCGCGCTGCCGACGATCATCCGCGACCTTGGGCTCGGCACGACGCAGGCCGAGTGGATCAACTCGGTCTACCCGCTCGTCTTCGCTGCGCTGCTCTTGACGCTCGGACGCCTGGGCGACGTGTCGGCCGGCGGCGCGTCTTCGTCTTCGGCGTCGTCATTTTCGCGCTCGCCAGTCTGCTCGCGGCGGTCTCGCAGAGCGGCGGAGCGCTGATCGCCGCGCGGGTGCTGCAGGGCGTCGGCGGCGCCGCGATCCTGCCCTCGACGCTCTCGTCGGTCAACGCGATCTTCCGCGGGCGCGACAGGGCGATCGCGTTCGGCGTGTGGGGCTCGGTCATCGGCGGCATGGCGGCGCTCGGGCCGCTCGTTGGGGGCTGGCTCGTCACCGAAGCGAGCTGGCGCTGGATCTTCCTCATCAACGTCCCGATCGGCGTCGTCTGCATCCTCGGGGCGTTGCGTTTCGTCCCCGAGACGAAGGACGAGCATGCTGAAGCGGGGATCGACTGGCGCGGGATTCTGCTCTCGTCGTTCGGGCTCGGGTTGTTCGTGTTCGGGCTCATCGAGGGTCAGCACTACGGCTGGTGGGGAGCGAAGGAGGCCTGGTCGATCGGGCCGCTGTCGGCCTCGGCCGGTGGCGCCTCGCCTGTGCCGTTCGCGTTCACGTGCGGGGTGATCGGGCTCGGCGTGTTCCTGGCGGTCGAGTGGCGCCGTCAGCAGGCGGGGCGCGTCGCGCTGCTGGACTTCCGCCTGTTCCGGCTGCGCAGCTTCAGCCTCGGCAGCGCGACGGCGCTGCTCGTGAGCCTCGGCGAGTTCGGGATCCTGTTCGTCCTGCCGCTGTTCCTGCAGACGGTCCTCGGCTACAGCGCGCTGAGACGGGCGTCGTGATCGCGGCGATGGCGGCCGGCGCGTTCCTCGCGGGGCCCGCTGCCGCGCTCCTGGCCCAGCGCTTCGGCGGTCGCCGCGTCGTCACGGCCGGCATGCTGCTCGAGGCCATCGGCGTGGGCGCGTTCGCACTCTCGGCATCGACCACGATCAGCGAAGGGGAGATCGCGGCGATCCTGTTCGTCTACGGCCTGGGCGTCGGCTTCGCCACCGCGCAGCTGACGAGCGTGATCCTCATCGATGTGCCGCCGGAGCAGTCCGGTCAGGCGTCGGGCCTGCAGAGCACCGCGCGTCAGCTCGGCTCCGCGCTCGGGATCGCGATGCTCGGGACGGTGCTCGCGCTGAGCCTCGGCTCGTTCGCGCGCGACGAACTGGCGGCGGCGAACGTGCCGGCCGCACGGGCCCACGCGACCGCGACGGCGTTCGAGGACAGCCTCGGGACGAGCCTGCTCGGGGTGCGCGCCCTGCCGGGGTCCCAGGCGCAGGCCACGGCTCTCGACGACGCATACGTCAGCGCCGTACGCCGCACCGCCCTGCTGGCGACCGGATTCATCGTGCTCGGCCTGCTGATGAGCCTGGCGCTGCCGCGCGGACGACCCGGCGGCGCGGCAGCGGGAGGAGCAGCCGGCGGCCTCGGACGCTCGTCCGGGCGAACCCCGCACGCGCCTGACGCTCCTCGACCGCGCCGTCTGATGCGCCCATGAAGGACTCGGGTCTACTGGCGGCCGTTCATCTTCGGGTGCGTGGTTGGCGCCGTGCCGTGGATCGCGATCACGGCCCAACTCGTCGTCTCGACTAGCGACGGCAACGGGGTCCCCGGGTTCGTCGTCGCGATCTTCGTCACGCTGTTCCTGCTCTTCAACACGTTCGCGGTCAACATGTGGCTGCAGTACCGTGGGCGCGGCCGTTGGGCGGACCCGGCGTTCGCCGAGCGCGTCTACCTGATCCTCAGCTTGGTCGCCAAGAGCGCGCTGGCATGGCAGGTCTACGCCGGCGCGCTCGCAGGCTGAGAGCACCGGCCTCTGCATAATCTCGCCAGTGGGCGGCCCGGAGCTGAGAGGACCGTAGGCTTGCCGCGGCGTGCGCTCGTGACCGGCGCCACCGGGTTCGTGGGCGGGCGGCTGGCCGCTGCGCTCGCCGACCGCGGCTGGGAGGTGCGCTGTCTCGTGCGCGACCGCTCGCGAGCGCAGGAGCTGGCCGATCGTGGCTTCGAGCTGCACGAGGCCGACGTGCTCGATGCAAACGCGCTGCGCGGGGCCGGGGAACGAGTCGAGATCGCCTACTACCTCATTCACGCGATGGGACGCGGGGCACGGGGCGAGTTTGAGGAACGCGAGCGGCACAGCGCGCGGAACTTCGCCGAGATGGCGACGCGAGAGGGCGATCGCCCGGGTCGTCTACCTGGGCGGGCTGGGTGATCGCCCGGGGTCGGCGCACCTTCGCAGCCGCCACCGGACCGCCGAGATTCTCTCCGAGCGGGGGCCGCCGCTGACCTACTTCCGAGCCGGGATGATCGTGGGGGAGGGAAGCGAGTCCTACCGCACACTGCGCTACCTCGTGCAGCGGCTCCCGGCGATGATCGGCCCCGCGTGGCTCAAGACGCCCACGCAGGCGATCGCGATCGACGACGTGATGACCTACCTAGTGGCGGCGCCCGACGTCCCAGCCTCAGCGGGCCGCGAGGTGCAGATCGCAGGTCCCGACGTCCTCTCCTACGGCGAGATGCTCGACCTGATGGCCGATGCCCTCGGCGTGCGGCGCCGCCCCCGGGTGCCGGTGCCGCTCCTCACGCCCTGGCTGTCCTCGCTCTGGATCGGACTCGTGACCCCGGTCGACGCCGGAGTCGCCCGGCCACTCGTAGAGGGGCTGTCGACGCCGACCACCGTTACGGACAGCTCGGGGGCGGCGCTCTTCGACGTGCACCCGATCCCCTTCACGGAGGCGCTGCGCAGGGCGCTTGGCGAGGATGAGGGGGCGCCCACCCCGGCCGGTTCTCCATCCCGTCCACCGCCGCCGCACGATCACTGAGGCGGGCCGGCTCCGACGGAGACCTAAGGCCCGGCCCGGCGCTCAGCGGCGACGCGGCGGCCAGGGAAAGAACGCGCTGGTGCGGGCGACGTAGTCCGCGTAGCCCTCGCGCCGCCGGATCAGCGATCGCTCGAGCAGCGCCGCGCCGCTGACCCGGATCAGCAGGACCGACATGACCACCGGACCGACCACCGTCCACCACGCGCTGCCGGTGCTCAGCGCGATGAGCCAGATCCCCCACCAGACGCAGAAGTCGCCGAAGTAGTTCGGATGGCGCGTGTAGCGCCACAGCCCGCGGTCCATGACCTTGCCGCGGTTCGCCGGATCGGCCTTGAATCGCGCGAGCTGCGCGTCGCCGACGGCCTCGAACGCGAGCCCGACCGCCCACAGCGCGGCGCCGACCCAGTCGAGCGCGCCGAGGCCCGCGGGCGTGGGGTCGGTCATCGCGACCGGGACCGGAAGCGAGACGACCCACATCAGAGCGCCCTGCAGCCAGAACACGACGACCAGGCTGCGCAGCGGCCAGCGGTCGCCGTGCCGGCGGCGCATCGCCGCGTAGCGGCGGTCCTCGCCCTTGCCGAGGTTGCGGCGGCCGAGATAGACGGTCAGGCGCAGGCCCCAGGCCGTCACGAGCAGCGCCAGGAGCAGGCGACGGTCGCGACTCCCGTCCGCCAGCGCGAAGGCGACCCACGCGACGACGACGAAGCCGCTGCCCCAGAAGACGTCGACGATCGAGGTGTCGCGCACGGCGACGCTCACCGCCCACAGCCCCGTGACCAGCACCAGATGACACCGCGCCTCGACGGCCAGCAGGCCCGCGGTGCTCATGCCGGTATCCGCGCGGCGGCGCTCTTCGAACTGCTCGTCGAGCCAGTCGTCGACGTCCTGCCAGAGCTCGTAGAGCCAGTCCGCGCGGGCGGCATCCGCCTCGGGCACCGCGCACCGCGGCACCCGCGTCACGCGCACCCGGACCACGAGCCCGACGAGGCCGCCGCGCCAGATGTCCGAGATCAGCCGCAGGCCGTCGAAGCCGTGGTGGGCGATCACCACGACGTCGGCGTCCGGTGCGCCGTCGAGCAGCGCGCCGACGCCGCCGAGGCGCGGCGGCAGCAGATGCCGGATCCGCTCCGCCCGCGCGGCCAGGTCGCGCGTCGCGCTCGGCGATGCGCGCGATCGCGCGGGCGCGGCGCTCCGGCGTGAAGCGGGTCCCCTCGGGATAGATCAGCACGCCGTCGCCGGGTCCCGAGGCCGTGGGCGAGCGCCCGCACCCGCTCGAGCTCCTGCGCCTCGCCCGTTCCGCGGCGCACGAAGTAGTTCGGCAGCCGTCGCCCGGCGATGTCGAGGCAGGGATCGGCGAGCAGCTCGCGCTTGAGCACGTAGCGCAGGCGGATCCCGTGCGGGCGGGCGACGAGGTTCGCCGGCAGCAGGTTGTCGACGATGCTCGCGTGGCGGATCAGCACGATCACGGGCCCCGGCGCGACCTCGTCGCCACCCGCGACCTCGAGCCGCAGCCGGAACAGCGCACGCACCGCGCCGAGCAGCGCGCCGGCCCACAGCTGCTGGACGCGCCAGGTCATCTCACGCAGCCAGGCGCTGCGCCGGCCGCCGAGGCTCGCGACCCACAGCGTCGCCAGCGCGGCGACGCCCGCGACCTCGGCGGCGAGGTACACCCAGAGGAACAGGACGAGCCGCGCGGCCGTCGGCGGCACGCCAAACGCCACCCGGCGCAGCGCGTCGATCACGACGGCGACGACGAGCAGCACCGGGCAGCAGCACCGTGACCAGCAGCAACCCCAGCACGCGCGGCGGGATCGTGCGCAGCCGTCGCATGACGGTCTCCGCGCGGGTCTCGTCGACGCCTCCCCGCTCCACGTCGCCATTCTCTGCGATCCCGGCGGGCGACCGCTAGGTTCAGCACCGGTGAGCACCACATCGACACCGAGGGACCCCTGGCGGCGCGGGCAGCACGGCTGGCCGGCGAGCTACCCGGTCGCGCAGTTCCCGAACGCGCCGCTGCTCGTCGCGCTGGGCGGGTGGCTCGTCGCGGCGCTGACGGACGGCTCGGCGCATGCCTACGCGCGTGCCACGTTCTACACCGGCCTCGCGGCGTGGGCGTGGGAGGAGCTGGCGGACGGCACGAACTGGCTGCGCCGCGCATTCGGGGCGGCGGGCCTCGGCTATGTCATCGTCAAGGTCGGCCATGCACTCGGCGCATGAAGGCGGTGGTCTCCTCCGAACGCCCGCACGGGCCCGCGCCGGATCGTCGACGGTCCGCAGCCACAGCCAGGCGGGGACGAGCGCCGCGGGGCCAGCCCTCGGTGGGCTCGACGAGCACGTCGATCTGCTCCGCAGCGAGCTCGAGATGACCGAGCACCACGACCAGCTCGTGGGCCTCGGCGTGGGTCAACGCGAGATCAGCACGCACCTCGGCGAGCGCATCGCCCGGCGCGCAAACGCGCGAGCCTGAGCGCCGGATCGACGCGTGTAACGAGGACGACGTGCGTGTTCGCAGGAAAGTGCGCGAGGGCGTAGTCGATCGACGCCAGGCATTCCTGGCTGGTCACCGCGTGGAGATCGCCAAGCACGATCACCAGCTTGCGCCGCAGCCCGGCGGCGCCGTTGAGGAGTTCGTCGACCGCGGCCCTCGACGGGCTGCCCGCCACGCCGGGCCGCCGCAGTGCACCTCGCCCGAGCCCCGGCAGCACCCGGTCGACCGCCGTCGCGACGTACCGCCACAGCAAACCGGATCGTCGAGCGCGGCAACGGCACCGCGGCGGTGTTCCTGCACAGTGGCGTGGGCAGCGCCGGCGAGTGGCGGGCGGTGTTCTCGCTGTGGCCAGAGGGGTACCGGCTGATCGCGGTGGACGCGTACCGCGACGGCGACGGCTCCGGCACTCCAGGGCAGAGGACCCTCGACGACTACGCCGACCAGGTCCATGCCGTCGTGAACCATGTCGGCGAGCCGGTTCATCTCATCGGGTTCTTCTGGGGTGGGGCGACCGGGCTGTATGTGGCGGTCACGACGCCGCAGGTGCTGGCCTCGCTGACGGTGGCCAAGCCCGAGGCCTACACGCTGCTCGGGACAGAGCACCCACAGGCCTTTGCCGAGATCGCCGCGCTGCGCGACCGCTGGTGTGCGCACGTCCGGGCCGATCGCTGGCACGTCTGCGCCGGATGGCGGCTCGCACTTCGGGGCTTCTGGTCTTCGTCCGGTTGCGAGCGGCCTGCGCATCGAGGGTCGTCGGGCCATTACTCCGCTCAGCCGTCGCGCTCGACGAAGGCCATGAGGACGCCCGCAGAGTCAGGAGAGGTAGCGTGAATGGAGCCTTGATCTCCGGCCTCCTCGACAAGACCCTCGATTGGACTGTCCTGCCCGGCTACAGCAGGCTCGGGTTTGCCGTGCGGGAGCGGTTCTGGAACGACCCCGATCCGAAGGCGGCCCCGGCAGGTTGGTCGGTGCTGGTCACCGGCGCCGGAGCGGGGATCGGCGCCTCCGCGTGCGAGCGGTTCGCGGGCCTTGGCGCTACCGTGCACATGCTCGTCCGTGACCGTGAAAAGGGCGAGAGAGCCAGGGCTCGCATCTCCGAGCGCACCGGCTCCGACCACCTGGAGGTAGAGGTCTGCGACGTGTCCAGCCTCGCCTCGGTGCGTGAGTTCAGCTCTCGCTTCGTCAGCGAGCACGGCGAGCTTCATGTGCTCGTCAACAACGCCGGCGTGATGCCGTCCACGCGCACTCACACCGAGGAGGGTTTCGAGCTCACCTTCGCGACCAACGTGCTCGGCCCGTTTCTGCTCACCAACCTGCTGTTGCCGGCCCTGCGCCGCGGCGCGCCTTCGCGGGTGATCAACGTCTCCTCGGGCGGCATGTACACGCAACGGCTCTGCGCCGATGACCTCCAGCTGGAGCGCCGCGAGTACGACCCGCCGGCGTTCTACGCACACACCAAACGCTGCGAGGTGATCCTCACCGAACTCTGGGCTGAGCGGCTTCGCGAAACCGGAATCGGCGTCCACGCCATGCACCCGGGCTGGGCGGACACGCCCGGCGTGCAGACGTCACTGCCCCGCTTCCGCAAGCTGATGCGCCCGCTGCTCCGCAGCGCCGACCAGGCGGCCGACACGATCGTCTGGCTCGCGACGGCCGCCGAGCCTGCCGAGCGCCCGGGTCTGTTCTGGCACGACCGCGCGCCCGCGGTCCACCCACCGGGTGCCGTGGACGCGTGAGTCCGAGGCCGACCGCGAGCGACTTTGGGACGAATGCTCCCGTCTCTCCGGCTGGAGCGAGGATGCCGGGACGGTGCCGACGATCGCCTCCGGCGGCAAGGAGGGCGACTGATGGCCCGCTACGTGGCCACCGTGCACTCACGCAAGCCCCAGGGCGAGGCCTTCGACTACCTGGCCGACTTCAGCTCCGTCAGGGAGTGGGACGAGACCGCGGTCAGCGCCCGGATGCTCGGCGAACAACCGGGGCTCGGCACGGAATTCGAGGTCGTCGTTCGCTTCGCAGGCCGGGAGCTGCCGTTCGTCTACCGGACCATGACCTTCGAGCGGCCGGAGCGGATCGTTGTCCGGGCCGAAAGCTCGACGGTCGTCTCCGAAGACACGATCACATTCCGGCCCGGCGCTGACGGCGGCTCCGAGGTCACCTACGATGCCGACCTGCGTCCCAAGGGCCTGCTGAAGCTCGCCGATCCGATCCTGGGCCTGATGTTCAAGCGCCTCGGGGACAACGCGAGGGCCGGGCTCGAGCGCGAACTCAATCGCTGAAGGCGAAGCCGCCGGCAGCCCCGGCCTCACCAGCCGAGCCTGCCCGGCGGTCCCTTGAAGGGGATCGATCAGGTCGGCGGTCATCCACCCTCCGTAGAAGTCGCTCTCTCGGGCTACAGCTTGCGCCGTGCTTCGCTGTTGTCCGGCATCCCCGTGACACCCCTCCGGGCACGCGGGGTCCGTTTCTCTCCCGCGACCGTACCTTTGGGGACATGCCCGATCGTGCGCCAGCCCAGCTCGACGCCGCGGCGGCCTCCCGACTGCGCCGTCTGAACGTCATCGTCGGTTCCGTGCACGCGCTTCAGGCGGTCGTCCTGCTCGCGATCGCGACTGCCGCCTCGCTCCCGATCACGGCGTCGTTCCTGGTCGGCCCGCCCGGCGCCGGCGACTTCGGCTCCGCGAGCCTGGGCAGTGTGCGGATCGACTGGCTGGTCGCGGCGTTTCTGTTGCTCGCCGCGGTCGACCACCTCACGCTGAGCGGCGGGCGGCCGCGCCGCTGGTACGAGGCGAACGTTGCGCGCGGGATCAATCCGGCGCGCTGGTGGGAGTACTCGGTCAGCGCGTCGCTCATGGTCGTGCTCATCGCGATGCTCGCTGGGGTCAGCGAGCTCGTCGCGCTGATCGCGCTGTTCGGGGCGAATGCGGCGATGATCCTTTTCGGGCTTGTGCAGGAGCAGGTGAACGCCGGCCGTGACGAGGTGGACTGGCGGCCGTTCATCTTCGGGTGCGTGGTTGGCGCCGTCCCGTGGATCGCGATCACGGCCCAACTCGTCGTCTCGACTAGCGACGGCAACGGGGTCCCCGGGTTCGTCGTCGCGATCTTCGTCACGCTGTTCCTGCTCTTCAACACGTTCGCGGTCAACATGTGGCTGCAGTACCGTGAGCGCGGCCGTTGGGCGGACCCGGCGTTCGCCGAGCGCGTCTACCTGATCCTCAGCTTGGTCGCCAAGAGCGCGCTGGCATGGCAGGTCTACGCCGGCGCGCTCGCAGGCGGCTGAGCGGACGCGGGCGGGCCACAGGTCTGGAGCGACGCCGCCGCCCGGCCCGCCGCTGCCGCTTCCCATGGGGGCTGTCGCACAAACCGGGCTCCGTCCGCGCCGGTTAAGACGTTCCCGGGATGGTGCAGAACGTCACGACCGCGCCCGCGCCTGGCTCGTCGCCCGCAACCGCCTGATCATGCGTGTTTGCAGGGATATCCGCGGCGAACGGGCACTTCACGTTCCGCTTGCCGTTCAGGAGGTCGAGGGTGCCGAATCACTTCGGCCGCTTCGTTGCCATGGGCCCTTGGGCGCCTTTGACGGTGTTTCGGTCGGCCCGCGGCGGGGCGGGGACTCCGGCGGGTGCGAGCGCAGCGAACCAGCATGCGCTCGCCGGTCGGGTTCCGGCGCACTTCGGTGAGGCTGGCGAGGGTCGTGATACCGAGCACGACCGCGATGACCACGAGCGATGCCCCGGTGGAGATTTCAGGGACATGGGGGTTCTGGAGGTGGCCCCAGTGCAGCACGAGCTTGGCGCCGATGAAGGCGAGGATGAGCGATAGGCCCGTTGAGAGGTAGACGAGCCGGTCCAGCAGTCCAGTGACCAGGAAGAACAGCGCGCGCAGGCCGAGCAAGGCGAACGCCTTGGCCGCGAACACGATGAACGTCTCCTCCGTGACGCCGAAGACCGCCGGGATGGAGTCCAGTGCGAACAGGATGTCCGTGCTGCCGATCGCAAGCAGCACGAGGACGAGCGGCGTGATCATCCGCCGCCCGTTGACGCGCGTCAAGAGACGGCCTCCGTCGTACTCCTCGGTCACCGGCAAACCTTCTTGGGCGAAGGTCACCAGTGCGTTGTCATCTACGGACGGGTCCTGATCGCGATGGCGAAAGAGCTGGACCGCCATAAGCGTCAGGGGCGAGACAGCTTCGCGGGCGAGGCGCCCGTGTCCTTCCACACCTCTGTACAAAAGCTATACAGTACAGCGATGAGCGTGCACACCCTGCGGATCGGCGAGCTCAGCCGCCGGACCGGTGTGAGTCCGGAGCTCCTGAGAGCCTGGGAGCGCCGCTACGGGCTCCTCGACCCCGCGCGCACCGGTGGCGGCCTGCGCCTGTATTCGCCCGACGACGAGCGTCGGGTCCGGGCGATGCAGGCAGAGCTCGAGCGCGGCATCTCCGCCGCCGAGGCCGCGCGCTTGGCGCTCGCGGAGCCTGAGCTCGGCACGGGAGGCAACGAGAGCGCACTGCATCTCGCGCGCGAGCGGCTCACGGCCGCCCTCGACGACTATGGACGCCGAGGATGCCCATGCCGCGCTCGACGAGGTCTTCTGGACGTTCATGGTCGAGACCGCCCTGTCCGGGGTGATCCTCCCGTACCTGCGGGACCTGGGTAGCCGCTGGGAGCAAGGCGCGGTGTCGATCGCGCAGGAGCACTTCGCCAGCAACCTGATTCGTGGCCGGCTACTCGCCCTGGCGCGAGGATGGGAACGGGGCGGTGGCCGCATCGCCCTGCTCGCATGCGCGGCCGGCGAGCAGCACGATCTGCCGCTCATCGTGTTCGGCTTGGCGCTGCGGGAACGGGGCTGGAGGATCGTCTTCCTCGGCGCCGACACACCCGCGGCGAGCGTGGCGGAGACGGCCGACCGGGTGCGCCCGGCGCTCGTCGTCGTAACCGCCGTGACGTCCCAGGGCTTCCGCCGCCGAGGCGAGCAAGCTGGCCGCGCTCGCTCAGGACCATGCGCTCGCCATCGCCGGCTTGGGCGCCAGCGATGACGTGGCGCGCTCACTCGGCTGCCGCGTGCTGGCGGGCGACCCGGTAGCGGTCGCCGCCACGCTCTAGCGCCCGGTGCACGACCTGCCCGGCCCCCGGCGTGGACGGCGCCGGAAGAGGCAGTCTTGACAGTAGCTCGACGTGTGCTATACAGTTCTTGGACAAGAGTGGTACAGCACATCGACAGAAGGAGTGACTAATGCGTAAGCTCGCAATCCTCGTCCTGGTCGCCGTAGCGGGACTCGCCACCGCGGCCGTCGCGCTCGGGGGCGGCAACGGCTCCACCGCGGAGCCCGCTGCAAAGCAGGCACGGAAGAACATCGTGAAGACAGCCGCCGCCGACGGGCGCTTCGACACGCTCGTCTCGCTCGTCAAGAGCGCCGGGCTCGCAAAGACACTGTCGGGGAAGGGGCCGTTCACGGTCTTCGCCCCGACCGACAAGGCCTTCAAGAAGGTCCCGGCCGAGACCCTCGAGGCGCTTGGTGAGGACCCGAAGGCGCTGAAGCGCGTGCTGCTCTACCACGCCGTGGCCGGCCGTTACCCGGCCGCGCGGGTAGTGAAGGTCGACTCGCTCAAGACCCTGGCCGGGCCTCGCGTCCGCGTCCGCACCCGCGGAAGCACCGTGCGGGTGGGCGGCGCGAAGGTGATCCAGGCCGACGTCAAGGCATCCAACGGCGTGATCCACGCGATCAACGCCGTCCTGCTTCCTCCGCGCTGACCCTGAGCAGGCCGGGCATCCGCGGGGCCCTTTGCGGTCCCCGGGTGCCCGGCCACTCAGCGCTTCCAGGGAAGCTTCGACCGCTTGCGGCGCCGGAAAGGTCCGTGCAGGAACCCGCCGTGCAAGCGGGCTCGCCTCTCGCTCAGCCCTTCACCGTCTTCGAAACGGCTTGGAAACCTCCAGGTGCACCGGAGCGCACCACGAGGCACCTGCTATCCCGCTACCAAGCCACGGAACACCCGAGTGCACCACCCGACACCCTTCGGAAGCAACTGAAAAATCGTGGTGTCGCCGGTTCGATTCCGGCCCTCGCCATCAGTAACGCTCGTGCTCGGTGAGAGCGGGTTACTGCTGGACCGGTGCCGTCGATGACCGTCGTCGCGCTTCGCTGAGCTTGCGGCAACGACCGCGAGAAACGAGGGGTCTTAAGACGGCCGGATGAAGGCCGAGGCCGGAGCATCCGAGGGAGTCGCTTGACCTGATGCGGGCGAACTACGGTCCATCGTCCAGTGCAGGCTCGGTCGCCACGGCGTCGAGCGCCCGCGGGACACCGGGCGCCGGCTCGCCGGCGATTGCCATCACCCAACCCGGCTCGCCTCGCCACCAGCCCGCGGCGCACCCGCCGCCGTCGCTCCAGATGACTTCGAGCCGGCGCCAGCCGGGGGTCGTGGAACCGATCCCGGTGGGCGTCGCCACGGCGTGCCGGGGATCAAGGCGGAGCCCCTCCCGCCGTGCCTTGGCGGCGGCCTCCTTCGCGGTCCACAGGAGGTTCGTGAGCAGGTCGCGGTCGGAGGCGCAGGCATCGGCCACCAGAGCCTGCTCGGCCGGCGCAAGCCAGTCGGCCACGAAGGCCCGGCTGCGCGGCTCGATTAACTCGAGATCGCATCCCATCGCAATGCCCGCCTCGCCCACCACAGCGAGCGCGCGCCCGCCCCGATGGCTCAGCGACAGCGAGACCGGGGCCGGGTCGTCGCCGACGCGGGCCTCTGGCGCGCCGTCGGATGCGGCCGCGATCACCACGCCGGTGGCGGGTAGGCCCAGCCAGGCCGCCACGGCGGCCTTCGCCGTGAAGCGGCCGAGCCGCCAGTCCAGGCGGCGCCTCTCGAACCGAAGTCGGGCGAGCACCTCGCGCTCGCCCGGACCGAGCCAGCCGTCGTCCGCCGGGACGTCAGCGATGGAGCGCGTCAGCCAGCCCGGCGAGGTCATGACCAGGGTGGTCTCGCTTGAGCGTGCGCTCCATGCCGCGCTCGACCGCGTCGATCAGGAACGGCCGCATGTTGCCCGGCTCGATGATGCGGCTAACCGACCCCATCCGAAGCGCTCGCTCCACTGAGTGGATCGAGTCGAACTCCGCGGCCAGCTCTCCGAGATGCTGCGCGTGGACCTCAGACCAGGCGTCGGCACGCTGCGCGCGCAGCCGCTGGCGCTCGGCCCCCTCGGCCGCCTCGATCCGCTCGTCCAGCTCGACGATCCGGGGATCGCGCGTCGTGCGCCGCTTCACCTGCTGGGCGAACACGACGGCCGCCGCCGGTGCCCCTCCGATCACCGAGGCGCGTGAGCCCTCGAGCGCCACTGCCTCGAGATCGTCGTTCAGCCGCTGGGAGAACACCACGAACGCGCCGCCGTGGTAGCGCGAGACGACGCAGAACACGATCGGCCCGCTGAAGTTCACGACGGCACGGCCGATCTCGGCGCCGTACTCCAGCTGCCAGCGGCTCATCGACTCGGGTGAGCCGTCGAAGCCGGCGAGGTTTGCGACGACCACGACCGGGCGGCGACCGCTGGCGGCGTTGATCGCACGGGCGATCTTGCGCGACGCCTGGGGGAAGAGCGTGCCCGAGGTCCACTGCTCGGGGCCGTCGGCCGGCAGCGCCCCGTGGCGCGACAGGGGCCGGGACTCGATGCCGAGCACCGAGATCGGCCAGCCGCCCAGATGGGCGTCCCAGACCACGGCGACCTCCGCCTCGCGCCACCCGGCCCAGCGCTCGAGCGGCGGATGGTCGCGGTCGACCGTCGCCAGCATCACGGAGCGGATGTCGAACGGCTTCTTGCGGCCGGGGTTGGTCTCGTCCGAGAAGATCTCGCCCACCTCGCGCAGGTCCGACCCCGGTGCGAAGTGGGGCGAGCCGCACACGTCGCGCTCGATCGGGTCGGAGGTCTGAGCGCGGCGCGGGAAGCGTTCGCCGGGCGCCACGTAGGTGTGCTCGTAGTGCGACAGCAGCACCCTGCAGGCTGCCGCCAGGTCGGGCGCCCAGTACTGGGCCTGCCCGTTGGGTCCCATGATCCGCTCGTAGCCGCCGATGCCGAAGTTGTCCTCGGCTGAGACGCCGCCCGAGTAGTCGAGCGCCTGTTTGCCTGTCAGCACCATCGCGCTGTCGGGCGTCATCACGAGGATCCCGCGCGTGTGCATGAGCATCGTCGCCTCGGCGTTCCAGTACGGCTGAGCGCCGACGTTGATGCCGGTCACGACGACGTTCAGCTCACCCCCGCGCTGGGTGAACTCGATGATCCTGCGCAGCACCGCGGCGATCCAGTCCATGTTCTCCGTGCCGGAGTCCATCGCGATCTTGGCGCCAGCCGACAGGGCGAACCATTCGACCGGCACCCCGAGTTTCTCGGCGAGGTCGAGCGCGGCGATGATCCTGGTGCATTCCGGTTCGGCCAGCGAGCCCAGCGCGCGTGTGGGGTCGCTCAGCAGGGCGACGCGTTGCATGCCCTCGGGATAGCGATCGGTGTAGTTGCTCACCACTCCCACCACGACGCTGGCCTCATTCAGGGCCGGGCCGCGGCTGACGGGCGCGAGTCGGCCGCGAGCGTCAAAGTCATGCTCGACAAAGGCGCCGGGGGGCCGGCCCCCGTGGTCGCGGTCCCCGCGCGCAGGGGCGAGCAGCTTCACGAGCTCGGCGGGATGGACGGTGCCGCGGCGCCGCGCCTGCACGACCCGTCGCGCGCCCTCGTCGAGCGGCTGCAGCGGGCGGGTGGGCGGATCGTCCACCTCCACCACCACGCCGCGTCCGGTGGGGCTGAAGAAGCGCAGCTCGCGCTCCGACTCCCCGCCGGCCTCATCGCGCATCGTGCCGCGCAGCTCGACCATCTCGATCCCGAGGCCCCCGGTCGCGCGGGCGTAGCGCTCGATGACGCGGCGCACGTCGTCGGGGGCGAAGTCGATCGTGGGCCAGGCGTAGAGCAGGACTCGGTTCCAGAGCAGGCGCCGGCGCGGCTCGCGGGGAGCCTGGAAGGCACGCATCGCCTCGAGCGCCTCGACCAGCACCCGCTCCAGCTCGGGCAGCCCGTGCAGACGGCCCGTCTCGTCGTTGACGGGTGTCAGGTCGCGCACCTCGGCGAGCGCGAAGAGGCGCTCGTCCTTCGGGTTGGCCCTCGACACGCCGCTGTAGAGGTAGACATCCTCGGCGGAGGGAAGCCGCGTCAGGTCGAACTCGGCAAGGCGCCAGAGCCGCAGGCGCTCGGCCATCATCGGATGGAGGTCGCGCAGCGAGTCGTCCTCCGCGAGGGTGCCGTCGGCAGTCCGGCTGGAAGCTGACGAAGTCGACGGCGGACATGCCGCGCCCGCGCGCGGGCTCGGCGAACGCGAACACCACGCTTTCCACCCGGGTCGGCAGGGCGGCCTCCGCGATTTCCTGCCGCAGCCGGGCGCGAAGCTCGTCGTGCGACTCGGCGGGCTCGGGGTGGGCGGCGTAGAAGTCGGCCACGAACTCGATCGACTCGTCGGTCTCGCCCGCGAGCTCGGCCAGCGCGTGGCCGGCCGCGCCGACCTGATCGAGTTCCACGAAGGCGGCGGCGAGGCGCCGGGTCTTGCCGTCGCGCTCGTGGTCGGAGCACATGAAGGACACTCCTCCTGCACTCGCCTCGGTGAACGGGGACAGCGTGCCCAGGCGGTGGTAGCGGCGCGCCATTGTCTCGACCAGCGCCCGGCGCAAGGGTGGATCAGCCGCACGCATGCGGCTCGAGAGCAGCGGCGCCAGCGGCTGGGGACACTCGACCAGCACGCTGATCCGGTCGGCGCGCGTCTGGCGCGTCGGGCGCCGACGCGAGCGCCGCCAGCTGGTCCGCCACCTCGCGGTACGTCGCGTCGCGGCGGGCCGCGATCACCGGCTCGTCGAAGTAGCGGTAGCGCACCTGGCGAGCGAGGTCGGCCAGCGCCGGGTCGCGGCCCTCCATCGTCGTCTCGAGGTGGTCGAGCACCTCGCGGAAGTCGTCGGGAACGTTGCCGGCGAGCTCGTCGGCCAGCTCGAGGCGGCGGTCGAGGACCGCGGTAATCGCGGCGCGCTGGGCGGGCGCGCGCTGTTGGGAGAGGGCGATGCGGTAGCAGGCATCCTCGAGCGCGGGCGTGCGGTCGAGCTCTGTGATCCCGTAATGCGCGAGCGCGCGCTCGAGCAGCGCGACGAACCGGTCGGGCAAGCCCTCGGACTCCGCGTCAAGCGAGCGCAGGAACGCGTGCAGGTACTCCTGCGGGCTGCGCAGCAGCTCGCCCTCCGGGTCCTCCTCGTGACGCGGCCGCGTCAGCGCTCGCAGGTCCGCGAACAGCCGCAGCAGCCGGTGCTCGCCGGGGATCAGCTCCGGGCTGCACGAAAGGTCGGAGCAGGCGCCGTGCAGATCCGCGACGATGCGCCGAACGTCGGCGTCGGTCACGTCGTAGCCCAGGATGAGCCACTCCAGCCGGCGCAGGTTGTCCACGCATCGCTGCGGCGACTCGGGCAGCTCGGCGTCGCCGCCCTCGAACCGGATCCGCTCCCCGCCGTCCTGGGCCGGGCCGCGCTGCGCCTCGTCGATCTGGACCAGCGGCGTGCGCGCGCCGACCTGTGTGTTCGGGCCCACCAGCACCCGGCGCACCCGGCCCGCGCGCGGCGCGGTGAGCGACGACTCCATCTTCATGCTCTCGAGCACAGCCACCACGTCCCCGGCGTCCACCTCGTCGCCCTCGGCCACCGGGAGCGACACGACGATCCCGGGGGCGTGGCTGCGCACGATGCCGCCCTCGTCGTGGGAGACGCGGTGCGGCACGCCGTCGACCTCGACGAGCAGGTGGCTGCCCTGCTCGGAGATCACCGTCCGGTGGCTGCGGCCGCTCGCGGCCAGCCGTCGCTCGTGCGCGCTGAGCTGCTCGACGTCCACCTCGACGGTGGCGCCGTCGACCGTGACGCGGGAGCACCCCGGCGCGACCTGAAGCACCCGGAAGCGGTAGCTCTGTCCCTCGTAGGCAAGATCGACGGTGCGGCCCACCTCGTCACGGGCCTCGGGCCGCCCGCGTCGGGCGTAGGCATAGAAGCGCGCCCGGTCGGCGGCGTCCTCTGCTCCGCCGAGCTCGATCGCGGCCTGGAGCAGTGCGACGTCGGCGTGGGCGAGCCGGTCCGCATCGGCACCGATCCGATGCCGGTCGAGCCAGGTGGTGTCCACGCGGCCGGCCACGACGTCGGGGTGCTCCAGCAGCCTGAGCAGGAAGCCCCGGTTCGTGCTGCCGTCCTCGATCAGAGCGGTCGTCTCGCGCAGCGCGCGGCGAAGACGTGCGATGGCCTCTTTTCGATCACGGCCGACAGCGATCACCTTCGCGATCATCGAGTCGAACTCAGGCGGGATGACGTCGCCGGTCTCCACGCCCCGGTCGAAGCGCAGCCCCGGGCCGCTCGGCAGGGTCAGCAGCTCCACGCGCCCGGGTGCCGGAGCGAAGTCCATGGCGGGATCCTCGGCGTTCAGCCGCGCCTCGATCGCGTGGCCGGCGGCGGGCGGCGGCTCGCCCTCAAGCGTCCCGCCCTCGGCGACGTGGAGCTGGAGTTTGACCAGGTCGAGCCCGGTCGTCATCTCGGTCACCGGGTGCTCCACCTGGAGGCGGGCGTTGACCTCCATGAAGGAGAAGCGCCGTTCCGCCGGCTCGTAGAGGAACTCCACCGTCGCCGCGCCGCGGTAGCCCGCCTCGAGAACCAGGCGCCGCGCCGCCTCCTTGACTTCATCCTCCTGCGCCTGCGTCAGCGCCGTGCTGGCCGACTCCTCGATCACCTTCTGGTGGCGCCGTTGCAGGCTGCAGTCGCGCACGCCCACCGCCCAGGCGCCGCCCGCGCCGTCGGCGATCGCCTGGACCTCGATGTGGCGGGCCGGCGTCACAAGATGCTCCAGGAGAACCGTCGGGTCACCGAAGGCCTGCTCGGCCTCCGCCCGGGCCCGCTCGAACGCCGGGGCGAGCTGGTCTGCCGCCTCGACCCGGCGGATCCCGCGCCCGCCGCCGCCCGCGGTGGCCTTGATCATCAGCGGATAGCCGATCGTCTCGGCATGGCGCACGGCCTCAGCGAGCGTGTCGACCGGACCTCCGCTCCAGGGGGCTACCGGGACGCCCATGGATTCGGCTAGCTGCTTTGAGCGGATCTTGTCGCCCAGGAGCCGCATGGTCTCGGAGCTCGGTCCGACGAACACGACCCCGAGCCGCTCGCACAGCTCCGCGAAGTCCGGATGCTCGGCGACGAAGCCCCAGCCGACCCAGGCGGCCTCTGCTTCGGTCTCGGTCAGGGCTCGTTCCAGGGCCCCGTAGTCGAGGTAGCCGGCGCGGTGGCTGCCGTCCGCAGCGGTGTAGGTGGCGGGTCCCAGGCAGTAGCCCTCGTCGGAGCGACGCACGAACATCGCCTGGGCCTCCGGCTCGGTGTAGAGCGCGATCAGGTGGAGCTGCTCCTCGCGTTCCTCGTTCAGCTCGCGAGCGGCGTGCACGACCCGCATCGCCGCTTCGCCGCGGTTGACGATCGCAAGCCGGGTGAACCGTCGTTGCTGGGCCATGTCCGCGGCAACGCTCCTAGTCCATGGCGGCGCGGATCGGATCGAGCGCCTCCGGATCGAGTCCGCCCGGCAGCGCGGTGGTCCGGTAGCCCTCGAGGCGGACGCGCACCGTCCCGCTCTCGTCGATCACCTCGGCATCGACGCCGTCGCCGTCGCGCGGGTGGACCACGGCGAACAGCGCGCCGCCCTCGTCCGCACCCTCGAAGCGGACGACGCGGTCCACGTGGGTCGGCAGGCCCATGCGGCCGAACCTCCCGAGCTCCCACACGCCCGGCGGTCTGGAAGCAGAGCTCGATCAGGCGCGGAGCGATCTCCGTCGGCTGTCCGGGCGGCTCGTGCGCGGGCGGCAGGTTCGGCGCCAGTGCCCCCACGATTGCGCCGTTCGCTCGCCAGGCGCGCTCGAGCACCTGGTAGGCGGGGCCGTGGAAGTACACGCGGTAGACGGCCTCGCGGTCCACCTCGCCACTCTCACGCGCTGATGCGCTCGGGCTCTCGCGCCCTTGAGGGGCGGGCGGCGGCGCCTTCGTCAGCCGCGCGCGGCCGGTGAAGTGCACGGTCTCCTCTTCGCCGCGCCCGGGCAGCGCTCGACGCCCGATCAGGCGGCAGTCGGCCACGATCGTGCCCTCGCCGCCGTCGCGCAGCAGCGCGTGCAGCTCGAGCGTGCGCGGTTCGTCGCGGTAGAACTTGAAAGCGGCTTGGAGATCGACGTCCTCGAGCGCGCTGAGGTGCCATCCGGGCAGCAGTGCGTGCGCTGCCTCGGCGAACCCCTCCATCCCCATCACGCCGGGCAGCACCGGGGTGCCGTCGATGCGGTGGTCGTAGAGGAACGCCTGGCGGCTGGGATCGAGGTCGATCAGCACGGTCAAGCCCTGTCCCAAGCGGCATGGAGACGATCCGCCCGCTCATCGGCCCCGGCGGAGCCGCCACCTTCTCGCTTGCGGCGTCGGGGTCGATGCCCCCGGTCGGGTGGCGCTCGTCGGCGAGCACGCCGAGCGAGCCGCCGACCAGCACCTCGCCGCCGTCGCCTGCGGCCGTTATCTCGCGCCGGACCACTGGAATACCGAGCTCGGGCGGCAGCATGTCGATGCCCGCCATCTCCATCATCTTGGGAACGGAGCCGCGGCTCGCCATGCCGATGCTGGCCCACGCCGTCCAGTCGATCGCGATCCCGCGCGTGCCCGCCGAGTCGACGCAGGTTCGAAATGCTCTTGCAGAGCAGGTCGTTGGCGGCCGAGTAGTCGGTCTGTCCGGCGTTCCCGAAGCGGCCGGCTATGGAGCTGAACACGACCGCCGTGCCGATCTCTGTTGCGCGTAGGGCTCGCAGCAGGGATAGCCAGCCGTCCACCTTCACGTCGAATACCAGGTCGTACTCGCGCTGGGGCTTGTCCGGGAGGAAGTGACTGACCTCGAGGCCCGCACAGTGCATCAGCACGTCCACACGCCCGGCGTCGCGCACGTCGGCCAGCGCTCCCTCGACCGCCTTCGGGTCGGTGAGATCGCACTGGTGCCAGTGCGCCGTGCCGCCGGCCGCCCGAACGGCCTGCATCCCGTCCCGTGCGGCGCGGGCGCGCTCGATGCGCGCAAGCTCGCGCTCGACGAGCTTCGGCGTCGGCCGCTCACCGCGCTGCTGGATGCGTTCGGCGAGCTCGCGCTTCAGGCCGTCGGGATCGGAGACGGAGCGGTCCAGATCGGGATCGCCGGAATCAGGCTCGGGAACCAGGTCGAGCAGATGGAACGTGCCGCCCGAGGCCGCGGCGAGGTCCGCCGTGATCGCGGAGACGATGCTGCCCGCTGCCCCGGTGATCGCGAACACCGTGTCGCCCGAGAGCTTGCGTGCCGGATCGGCCTCCGCGTCCCGCTCGACCAGCGCGACGCTCCAGCGCAGGTCGTCGGCATAGCCGATCTCGACCGCTCCCGGATCGCGCAGAGTCTCCTCCACCAGGATGTCGGCGAGCGCCGCCTTCTTGCGGCTGACCGCGAAGTCCACGACCTTCACGAGCACCTTCTCGCGCTCACGCGCCAGCGCCTTGTTGAAGCCGCTGACCGCGCCGCCGAGCACGGATGTGGATCCCGCCCGATCGTAGCCGTGGCGCCCGCCGAGCCGGGTGGCGCTGACGAGGAAGGTGCCCGGCTCCTCGACCTGGTCGGCCAGGGCGCGCATGGTCGTGGCGAGCAGCTTGACCCGGATGTGGAGAGCCTGTCTCCAATCCGCGGGCTCCAGCGAGCCGATGTCGCCCTCTTCGTCTAGGGCGGGGAGCCAGTAGACGCCCTGGATCGGACCGGCCGCCTTCCACTCCTCGATTTGCTGCTCGAGTTGCTCGACCTCGGGCGCGCCCTTGATCGCGAGCACCTCCACACCCGATGTGGCGAGCCGCTTGGCGAGCGCTTTGGCCACGCCGCCCCGATCCGGCATCACGACGACGCGGTTGCCCTCGCCGAGCTTCACTCCCGTTTCGACGCAGACGCCGAGGGGCGGGCGCAGGACCGGCTCCGGAACGCGGCGCGGGTAGCCCTCGTGCTCGGATTGCGCGTCGGCGGTGGCCGTCTCGCCGGGGAGCTCAGCACGCTCCGGTACGGCCTCGGCGGGTCCGGCCTCCTCTTCGGCGGCGTCGGCGAGGTCCGGCGCGTCCGCACCCCCTCCGGCCCGTTCGCGGACGAAGCCCACGACGTGGTTGATGGTCGGGTAGTCGCGCAGCTTGAGCGTGTCATCGCGCTCGATCCCGTAGGCCTCGCGGATCGCGGCGAACACCTCGGCCTGCTTCACCGTGTCGATCCCCAGGTCGGCCTCGAGATCGAGGTCCATGTCGAGCAGATCCTCGGGGTAGCCCGTCTGCTCCGCGACCAGCCCCAGCACCCGCGCCTCGACATCACCCGCCGGGACGGGAGCGACAGCAGCAGGAGCCACGGGTGCTGCCGCGGGAGCGGGAACGGCGGGAGCGGGCGGAGCGGCCGGCGGCGCCGCGGCAGCAGTCGCGCTGCCCTCGCCGGGAGCTCGTTCGCGGACGAAGCCCACGACGTGGTTGATGGTCGGGTAGTCGCGCAGCTTGAGCGTGTCATCGCGCTCGATCCCGTAGGCCTCGCGGATCGCGGCGAACACCTCGGCCTGCTTCACCGTGTCGATCCCCAGGTCGGCCTCGAGATCGAGGTCCATGTCGAGCAGATCCTCGGGGTAGCCCGTCTGCTCCGCGACCAGCCCCAGCACCCGCGCCTCGACATCACCCGCCGGGACGGGAGCGACAGCAGCAGGAGCCACGGGTGCTGCCGCGGGAGCGGGAACGGCGGGAGCGGGCGGAGCGGCCGGCGGCGCCGCGGCAGCAGTCGCGCTGCCCTCGCCGGGAGCCCGTTCGCGGACGAAGCCCACGACGTGGTTGATGGTCGGGTAGTCGCGCAGCTTGAGCGTGTCATCGCGCTCGATCCCGTAGGCCTCGCGGATCGCGGCGAACACCTCGGCCTGCTTCACCGTGTCGATCCCCAGGTCGGCCTCGAGATCGAGGTCCATGTCGAGCAGATCCTCGGGGTAGCCCGTCTGCTCCGCGACCAGCCCCAGCACCCGCGCCTCGACATCACCCGCCGGGACGGGAGCGACAGCAGCAGGAGCCACGGCCGGAGCGGGAGTGGGAGCGGTGGGCGCGGGCGCCTCCGGCGGCTCCTCCACCGGCGCGCCGAGCGGCACGGCGACCTCCTCGGGCTCCCGCGACACCGTGGCCGCCGCTCCCTGGTCGGCGACGCGCAGGCGGTGCTGCACGACCTCGAGCTTCGGCTCCTCGTAGCCGCTCACGCTCCGCAGCCACGCCGTCCAGGCCGCGGGGTCGGCGATCCGGTAGGCGAAGCCGAGCTCCTCGGGGTTGCGCCGCCGGCCGTCGGCCGCCGGCGTCCAGCGCAGCAACAGCATGCTGATCTGCGAGCCGAAGCCCGCCGCCAGGCGCAGCGCGTAGCGCACCGGGTAGAGCCCACCGTGCGACAGGTTGAGGTTCCCGAGCTCAGGGTCGGGGTCACGGAAGTTCGGCACGGGCGGGACGATGCCGGTCTCCAGCGCCTTGACGGCCATGACGTCCTCAAGCCCGACGCCCATGGGATGGCCCGTGTAGCCCTTCGTGTTGGCGATGACGATGTGTTCGGCGTCGTCGCCGAAGACCTGGCGCAACGCGTTGATCTCCGCCGCGGCGCTTCCGCCACGCGCGGGGGTGTAGGTCTCGTGCGAGACGAACAGCATCTCCGGCGCCATGTCGTGCCGGCGCACCCCGCGCGCCTCGGCCTGGGCGACGAGCTGCTCCATGACCCCACCGATGTGCTCCACGTCGAGGCGGGTGCCGTGAAACGCGGAGTTGGCGGTGACCGACCCGAGCACCTCGCAGATCGGCGTGATCCCGCGTTCGCGGGCCGCCTCGGCGCTCTCGACCACGAGCGCCGCGGCGCCCATGCCGAGGATCATGCCGTGGCGGCGCCGGTCGAACGGCAGCGCGGCCTCCTCGACGACCTCGTCGGTCGCCGCCGCGCCCGAGGCAAGGAAGCCGGCGCCCAGCCAGCCAAGCATGGTGTCCGAGGTCGCGTCGTCGGCCGCCACGACCACCACGCGCCGGCAGCGCCCCACGCGGATCCAGTCCTCCGCGACGGCCACGGCCTGCGTCGTGCTCGCGCACGCAGCATTGACCTGGGTGTTGGGCCCGCGCGCGCCGATCAGCTCGGCGAGCTGGGAGTGCCCCATCGAGAGCACCCGGAAGACGAAGCGGCGGTCGAACGTGTAGGCCTGCTGCTCGATCTGCAGGGAGACCTCATGGATGCGCCGCTCGACCTCCCCGAGCGTCACCGGGTCGTGGTGCTCGTGGTCCAGCATGCGGTCGCGAAGCGAGTCAAGCGCCGCCAGCCGCTCCCGGCGCATGCGGTCCTCGGTCTGGCGAGCGACCTCGTCCGTCATCTCCTCCAGGCCCGGGAAGGCGGAGGCGAAGATGACGCCGGTGTCGTCGCGGAGCACGCCGGGCAGCCCCCAGCGATCGGGCAGCTTCGAGCCCACCGTCGTGGTCTTGTAGTGGCGCACGAGCGGTAGGCCGGCGTCTCGCAGCGCGTCGATGCCCGCGGCGATCGCCAGCTGGGTGTCGCGCCCCAGCGCGGCCACGCGGTCGGCGTCCACGCCGAACTCCTCGACGATGTCGAAGGCGCCGGCGCGCCCCGCCAGCTTGATGACGTCCTCGGGCCGGTCGATCGTCTCGAATGTGGCGCCGCCATCGTCGCCTTTGATCAGGCGCGTGATGTGCTTGTCGAGCATCTCCCGGCGCAGCCGGCCGGGGATCACGTCGATTCCCTGCTGCCCGCCCAGCAGGCGCACGATGTTGGCGTCGTCGAACAGCCGCTCGGCGCCCGGCAGCCCGAGTGCGGCACCGGTGATGACCACCGGCTCGGTCCTTCGCGGGCCCCCGTCGCCAGGGGCGCCCATCAGCTCGCGGCCCCGCTCGAGGAACTCGGCGAAGAGCCGCCCGAGGTTGCCGTAGGTCGCCTCGTCGAGGCCGTCGCCGCCTGGCGCGGGGGCTCCGGCCGCCACGGGGGGCGACGTCGCGGCCCGGGCTGCCGGCGGTCGCGCCGGGAAGCGCGGCTGCGCCGTCGCGCCCGCGCGGAGCGCGGCTGCCTCGCGCCGGGGCGGCTCCACACCCGCCCCCAGGCCCGAGGCGTAGAGGCCGCACAGCGCGTTGTTGAAGGACGGCACGTCGCCGGGCTTCGGGTGGTTGGAGGCCAGGGCCATCACCTTGTCCTCGCCGAGCACGTCGGCCGCAAAGCCGCGCAGCGCGTGCTTGGGCCCGACCTCGACGAAGACCCGCGCGCCCGCGTCGTAGAGCGTCCGCAGGCCCTTGACGAACTGCACGGGGGAGGCGACCTGGCGGGCGAGGATGTCGAGCATCTGCTCCTCGACGCCCTCGCCGGTCGGGTAGAGCTCGCCGTTGACATTGGCCACGATCGGCAGCCGCGGCGCGTGCAGCCCAAGCCGCTTGAGCGCCGCGCGCAGCGGGTCGCTCGCGGGGGCCACGATCTCGGTGTGGAAGGCGTGGCTGACCGGCAACAGCATCGCTTGGTGCCCGCGCTCCTGCAGGGCCTCGACGACTGCCCCGACGGCCACGGAGGCGCCGCCCAGCACGACCTGGTGGGTTGAGTTGACGTTGGCGAGCACGACGTAGCCATCCGTCCCCGCCACGATCTCCTCGACCTCCTCGACCGGGGCCATGACAGCGGCCATCGCGCCGGGGTCCTCGAGCTCCAGGCTCGCCATCTCATGCCCGCGCGCGCTGACCGCCTCGAGCGCCGCCTCAAAGGACATCGCTCCCGCCGCGACCAGCGCGGCGTACTCGCCGAGCGAGTGACCCATCACGAGGTCCGGGGCGATCCCGTAGGCGCCCAGCAGCCGCGTAAGGGCCATGTCCACGGTGAGCACCGCGGGCTGGGTGATCTCCGTGCGGCGCAGCTCCTCCTCGGCGCGCGCGACGGCAGCCGCGTCGGCTGGGTCGGCGAAGATGATGTCGGAGAGGCGGCGCCCCTCCAGCAGGGGCGTCATGATCGCGTCGGCCTCCTCGAAGACCTCGGCCACGATCGGCTCACGGCCGCGCAGGTCGGCGAGCATGTTGGCGTACTGGGAGCCCTGGCCCGTGTACAGAAAGGCGATCTTGCCCGGCGCGCCGCCGCCGCGGAAGATGCCGCGGGCGCGCAGCGCCGGCCACGCGGCGGGATTGCCGCCCTGCAGAGCGCGCAGCGCGATCTCGGCCTTGGCCACCAGCTCGTTGCCGTCGGCGTAATCGATCGCAATCCGCTCCGGCGAGCGCAGCGCCGCCGCGCCCGGCGGTGTGGGGTCGAGATGGCGCCCTTGGCGCGCCTCGGCCAGCGCGGTGCGCAGCTCGTTGGCCAGCGAAGCCTCGTCGGAGGCGCCGAGCACGAGCGCACCGCGCAGCGGCGCCTTGCCCGCGGTCGCCGGGGCACGTGCGGGAGCGGGCGTCGGGCGCTCGGTCGTCGCCGGCATGGCGGCCGGCACGGCGATCGAGGTGTGGCCGTTGGAGCTCAGTCGTCCGGGCACGTGCTCCTCCATGACTATGTGGAAGTTGGTTCCGCCGAACCCGAAGGCGCTCACGCCGGCGACCCGGGCCTGGCCGTCGGGGACCTCCCAGTCGCGCAACTCCGTGTTCACCGCGAACGGAGAGGCCGACCAGTCGACGTTCGGGTTGGGCCGCTCGAAGTTCAGGCTCGGGGGCAGCACCTTGTGGTGCAGGGCGAGCGCGGTCTTGAGGATGCCCGCCGCCCCCGCGGCGCCTTTCAGGTGGCCGATGTTGGACTTGACAGACCCCAGCGCCACCGAGCCCCGGTCGAGCTGCGCGCCCGCGAACGCCTCGGCGAGGCTGCCGACCTCGACGACGTCGCCCACACGTGTGGACGTGCCGTGGCCCTCCACGAGCGTGCACTCGGCGGGCGACAGGCCCGCGTTGCGCCACGCGCGCTCCACTGCGAGGCGCTGACCGACCGGGTTGGGCGCGGCGATGCCCTTGCCCCTGCCGTCGCTGGCCCCTCCGACGCCGCGCACGACCGCGTAGATGCGGTCGCCGTCGCGCTCGGCGTCACCGACTCGCTTGAGCACGAGCAGGCCGGCCCCCTCGCCCATCACGAAGCCGTCGGCGCCGTCCGCATAGGGGCGCGTGCCGGTCGGCGAGAGTGCGCCGATGGCACAGAACTTCACGAAGCTCGAGACACCCATGTTGCGATCGACGCCGCCGGTGATCGCCACGTCAAAGCGGCGCTCGGTCAGTCCCTCGATCACCGCGTCCATGGCCGCCATCGCCGACGCACACGCGGCGTCCACGGTGAAGTTGGGCCCGTGGAGATTGAAGAGGTTGGCGACCCGGCCGGCGGTGCAGTTGGCCAGCTCTCCGGGCATGGTGTCCTCGGTGATCTCCGGCAGCCGGGCCTCCACGTTCGCCCTCAGCTCGCGCGCCACCGCCGCCCGGACGTCGGCGGGCAGCGCCGCGAAGCTCTCTGCCCGCTCCAGCTCGCGCGCCAGCTCCGGGAAGGTGATGCGGAGCGTGGTCAGATAGTGCTTCTCGCCGCCCATCGCGTTGCCGAGGATGACCGCTGTGCGCTCGAGAGCCAGCTCCCGCTCGGGCCACCCGTAGTCGGCCAGCGCCATGCGCGTGGCGGCGACGGCCCACTTCTGGCCGTCGTCCATTCCATCCGCCACCTTCGGCGGGATCGGAAGGCGCCAGGCGAGCGGGTCCCATTCCCAGTCGCGCACCCAGCCGCCGATCTTCGAGTAGGTCTTCTCGGGCGCCTTGGGGTCCGGGTCGTAGTAGAGCGCCGGGTCCCAGCGCTCGGGGTCGACCTCGCTGATTGCGTAGCGGCCGGTCTTGACGTTGTTCCAGAAGGTCGCGGCATCAGGGGCATCGGGCAGGATCGCGCCCACGCCAACGATCGCGGCCGCGTTATCGCGTGAATCGGGCATTCGGGGCTCAGCTCTCTTCTCTAGTCCTCTGGGTCAAGGTCGCATGCGCCCGTAGACCGCCTCAGTGACCGCCCCAAGGTCGGCGAGCAGGCCGCCCTGGGCGCGATAGATCGATGCGAGGTCGAGACGCTGCTCGAGCTCGCCGAGCTCGCCGTCGGCTCCCGCCACCCAGCGGACGGCCTCGGTCGCGATGGCCAGGGCCGCGCCGCGGGAGTACACGCGGCTCGCGGCGGCCAGCGCGCCCGCGCGCAGGCGCCGCGACGCCTTCGGATTCAGCTTCTTGTCCGCCGCCCTCTGCGCGCGCTTTGCGAGCGCGGCCGCGCCCTCTCCCTGAGCGATCAACGCGCCAAGCCGCAGCAGGATGTGCTGGTGGCGGGTCAACCTCTCGACACGGCACCGCTCGAGCAGCGCCGCAAGCGAATGGTGGGCGAGCGCGGCGATGTCCGCGCCGACGGTCGGGTGCTCGCCGTGGAGCGCTTCGAGTTCACGCGCTCTCGCGTGGTAGTAGTCGCCGCCGGATTTCAGGTGGTCCTGCCAGCGCCCGCGCGCGATCGTCATCTCCATGATCTCCGAGGTGCCCTCGTAGATCCTGGTGATGCGAACGTCGCGCTTGATCTTCTCGACGAGGTAGTCGTGCGTGTAGCCGTAGCCGCCGTGGGCCTGGATCGCCGCGTCGGCCGCTGCGTCCCCGGCCTCGGTCGCGAGGTACTTGGCGATCGCCCCCTCGACGTTCAAGCTGCCTTCGCCCGCATCCAGCCGCTCGGCGGTCTCCTCGATTGCCGCCCTCGACGCTTCCAACGCGACCGCATGGGGCACGATCAGCTTGTGGGTGTAGCCCTCCTTCTCGGACAACGGTCCGCCGGCCTGGATGCGCTTGCGGGAGTACGGGATCGCGCGGTCGAGCGCCGCCCAGCCCGCGCCGAGCCCGAACGCGGCCACCATCAGCCTCGTGTAGCCGAAAACCTGCTGGGCCTGGACGAGACCCTGGCCCTCGACGCCCCCGACCAGCCGGTCGGCGTCGACGTAGACCTTGTCCATGAAGAGCGCCGCGGTGTTGCTCAGCCTGATGCCGTGCTTGTCCTCATGCTCGCCGTGTGTGAACCCCTCGGCGCCCGCTTCGAGTACGAACCAGCTCGGCCCGCCGGGAGCTAGAGCCAGAATCGTGAACAGGTCTGCCACGCCGCCGTTACTGATCCACTGCTTGGCGCCGCTGATCCGATAGCCGGTGACGGTCCCGTTGTCGCTGACCTGCTCGGCGGTCGTCTTCAGCGCTCCCAGGTCGCTGCCCGCCTCCGGCTCGGTGGCACCGTAAGCGAACAGGACTCCCTCCTTGGCGACCCGGCCCATGTACTCGCGCTTCTGGTCCTCCGTCCCGCCGACCCTGATCGGGTCGCTGCCGAGGAACGTTGCGAGCTCCGACGTCGCGAGCCCCAAGTCGATCGCCGCCATCCGCTCGCAGACGCGATACACGTCGAACGCGCCGCCTCCCATGCCCCCGTACTCGTACGGCACGAACAGCAGCTGGATACCCAACTCCTCGCCGGACGACATCCGGCGCACCAGCGCCTCCGGGAACTCGTCGCGCTCGTCGAGCTCGACCAGCAGCGAATCCGGAAGCTCGCGGGCCGCGAACTCGTCAATCGACTTGAGCGCGATATTCAACGTCTCAGCGTTGAGCTCGTTCGCCATGAAGCAGCTCCTCTCCTCAACTGTCCGCTCGCAGGATCCCACCGCATGACGGCCAATCCATCGGCTGTTGACCCCCGGTTGTAAGGGGTTAACTACGGATCCACCGGGGGGTGGACTCGGACTAAGGTCTCGCTCAGTGAACATCGCGGTCGCGCTACGGCTGATGCCCCAAGCTGGTGATGAGCTCGAAGTCGACGAGAGCGGCGCGGACATCGACCGTGAGCTGGTCGACCTGGTGATCAACGAGTTCGACGACCACGCGCTCGAAGAGGCGGTGCTGATCAAGGAGGCCACCGGTGCCACCGTCACCGCGGTGGGGCTGCGGTCGGACGGGATCGACCAGGCGCTTCGCGTGGCGTATGCGCGTGGGGCCGACCGAGTGGTCGTCGTGGAAGCGGGCGAGATCGACCCGTACGACTCGCGGACGTCGGCGCTCGCGTTCGCGGAGGCGTTCCGCCAGCTGGCGCCTGACCTCGTGCTGACCGGCGTCCAGACGCCAACCGACGTGTTCGGCCAAACGGCGCCCTACCTAGCTGCGACGCTCGGCTGGCCGCAGGCAAGCGTGGTCGTCGAAGTCACTCTCGCCGACGGAACCGTGCGTGTCCTGCAGGAGTACGCCGGTGGGCGGCTCGCCGTGCTCAGCCTCCAACTGCCCGCTGTCGTCGGCGTGCAATCCGCAAGCTCGCCGCCTCGGTATGTGGCGATGGCCCGGCTCCGCCAGGCGATGACCGAAGCAGCTGCCGAGACGATCAACGTCAGCGTCGAGGCGCCCGCTACGGCGTCGAGGCTCATCTCGCTCGCTCGGCCGACGCCGCAGACTCAGGCGACGATGCTCGAGGGCGATGCCGAAAAGGCGGCCGCGCAGATTGCCGAAGTGCTGCGCGAACGGGGAGTCCTGACGGGCTGATGGGCGACGTGCTTATCTACGTTGAGTCGCCGGTCAACGACCGGCTGCTGGCTTTCGCCCGCCCGCTGGCAGACGCGGCAGGCGGCGACCTCGTGGTCCTTCTCGCAAGTGGCGATCCGACCGGTGGGGAAGGGCTGACCGCGGCAGACGTGGTGCTCGAGGTATCGCATCCGTCGCTCTCGCCCTACCTCCCGGAAGCGCATCAGGCGGTGCTCGCGGCCGCGATCAGCGAGCGCACGCCCGACCTGGTCGTGCTTGAGAACACCACGGCCGGCTTGGACCTCGGGGCCGGAGCCGCAGCCGCAGCCGGCCTTCCATTTGTGAGCTACTGCGTCGGGCTGTCGCTGGAGGACGGAGAGGCGCAGTCGACGAGCGGGATCTACGGGGGGCAGCTCCAGGCCACCGTGCGCACGCCGCTGCCGGCGGTGTTTGCGGTCAACACCGTGGCCCTGCACGAAGAGCCCGAGTCTGCCGGGCGCGGCGAGCGCATCCAGCTCCCGCCGCCGGCCGAGCTGGAGAGCCTGAGGACGACGTTCGTCGAGCCGGTCGTGCCCCCGGACGAGGGCGTCGACCTCACGAAGGCCGATCGGATCGTCTGCGTCGGCCGTGGCATCGGGGGCGCCGAGAACATCCCCATCGCGGAGGACCTGGCCACCGCGCTGGACGCCGAGTTGGGGGCGTCGCGGCCGGTCATTGATTCGGGCTGGCTACCCAAGGTGCGGCAAGTCGGAAAATCGGGCGCGAGGGTTGCACCGAAGCTGTACCTGTCGCTCGGAGTCTCGGGCGCGCCGGAGCATGTCGAGGGGATGCAAGGGGCCGAGCTGATCATTGCCGTCAACACGGATCCCGCGGCGGCGATCTTCCACATCGCCCACTACGGGGTGGTCGCCGATCTCTTCGACGTCGCGGACGAGCTGACGAACCTCATCGGCGAGTGAAGCCAGCAGGCTCGGCCTGGGCGAGCGCCAGCTCGATCAGCGCGGTCAGCTCCGCGACCTCGAGGTCGGCACCGACCACCTTGGCCGCATCCGAATACATCGCCAGGTCCTTCGGGCAGCTGACGAGGAAGTAGTCGAGGTCGCCCAGCGTCTGCGCTTCGCGGATTCGCTGCTCGCTTGGCCGTTCCTCGATCTCCGCGTCGTCCATCATCCAGATCCGGCCGCCGCCGGCGCCGCAGCAGAACGTGTTCGTCCCGTTGCGCGGCATCTCCACGAGCTCGGCGCCGGTCGCCTCGATCAGCTTTCGTGGCGCCTCGGTGATCCGGTTGTAGCGCGCCAGATAGCAGGGGTCGTGGTAGGTGACGCGCGTGCCGGAGAGCGGGGTGCGCAGCGAGATCGAGCCCTGCGCCACAAGGTCGGCGAGCAGCTCTGTGTAGTGATAGACCGGCTTGTCGAGCCCGAACTGGGGATACTCGTTCCGCAGGGCATTCAGCGAGTGCGGGTCGGTCGTGAAGATCGCCTCGAACTGCGCGCCGGCGAGCGCGTCCATGTTCTGCTCGACCAGCATCTCGAACAGGCCCTCCTCGCCGATCCTTCGCACGTCGTTGCCCGAGTTGCGCTCACCCTCGTACAGCAACCCGAACGACACGCCGGCGTCGTGCAGGATCCGCGCCACGCTCTGTGAAGCAAGCTGCACGCGCTCGTCGAAAGAGGCGAAGTCACCCACGAACCACACGTACTCCACGGGCTCCTTGCGCGCGTCCGGGATCTTGAACTCGAGGCCCTTGGCCCAGCGGGCGCGCATGCGGGCTGACTTCCCGTAGGAGTTGCCCTGCGTGCCGAAGTTCTGGAGCGTCTGCTGAAGGAGCGGATCCAGCTCGCCCTGGTCGACCAGGCTGCGGCGCATGTCGACGATCGTCGGCACGTGCTCGATCCCCACCGGGCATGCCTCGACGCAGGCCATGCAGGTGGTGCACGCCCACAGGGCCTCATCCGAGACGAGCGGCTCGGGGAACCGCTGCCATTCCGCTGCTCCTCGGGGTGCTCGTACAGGCGATCGCGGATGTCGAGGATCACCTGCCGCGGCGCCAGCGGCGTGCCGATGGCGGTTGCGGGGCAGACATCCGTACAGCGGCCGCACTCGGTGCACGAGAAGGCGTCGAGCACCTGCTTCCAGCTGACGTCGGCCAAAGAGGCGATCCCGACCAAGCCCTCGGGCGGACCGTCCAGCGCGGCGATCGGAGCGGGCGGCACGTGCGTGATCGCCAGCGGCCGCTCGGCCCCACGCGGCGGGAGCTTGCCGAAGAACACATTCGGGATCGCGGTGATGATGTGGAAGTGCTTCGAGAGCGGCAGCACGCACAGGAACACCAGGACCGTGACGCAGTGCAGCCACCACCCGACCTCGCTGACGGTGCTCGCCGTGGAGCGACTGAGGCCACCCAGCGCCGTGGCCACCATCGCGGCGAGCGGCGCGAAGTCACGCTCGTTGCCGTGGATGTCGTCCGCGACCAGGCGGCCGGCGTCGTACAGCAGCCCGCCAACCATGATCAACAGAATGAAGACGAGTATCAAGACGCCCTCCCAATGAGCAGCGTCGCGATAGCGCTGCTCGGCGCGGCCGATCCCGAACAGCCGCGGGGTCTTGAGGACCACTCGCCGATAGAGCATGTAGACGACGCCGACGATCACGACCGCCTCGAGCAGATCGCGGGCGACGAAGAACGGCGGGCCGAGCGGCTCGTCTGCCCCAAACCCGGGAAGGGACCAGTCCGGGTCGAAGGCCCGACCGAACAACATGATCACCTGGAGCATCAGAACGACGAAGCCCCAGAAGACCAGTGCGTGCATGATCCCCGATGGCTGCTCGCCGACCAGGAACTTCTTCTGGCCAAGGCCATAGACGACCGTCCGCCTGATCCGCTCCGGGATCCGATCCAGGCGCGCCGACGGACGTGCGGCCAACAACAGCCGCGTCCTTACGGCCATGATCCCCGCAAACACCAGCAGCCCGATCCCCCAGAGGATTGGAAAGACGACGTGACTCACGCGCGCCTCCCCTCGCGGCGCCTCGGCACACCGAAGATCCGGATCGATTCAAGCGTGAAGCCAGAATATCCGCGTCAAGGCCGGCGCACCTCCCGACTCCTCTCCTCAACAGCGCAAGTCGACTCGAGCGCGAGGGCTGACCCTGGGAAGCCGTGGAGCGCTACGGCCTCGAGCGGGTAGCGCGCCAAGGGCTCGTGCGCCTGCACGTCATCAGCGACCTCCACGTCGAGTTCGGCGCCTTCGAACTCCCGATGGTCGACACCGATGCCGTCGTGCTCGCGGGCGACATCGGCCTGGGGACGGCGGGCGTGCGGCTGGCGCGCCGGTGGTCGAACGGCCGACCCGTGCTGTTCGTGGCCGGCAACCACGAGTACTACCGCCACGCCCTTCCGGCGCTCACCGGCGAGCTGCGCGCGGCGGTGGTGGACAGCACGGTGCACGTGCTCGAGAACGACGAGCTGGTGCTCGACGGCGTGCGCTTTCTCGGCTGCACCCTGTGGAGCGACTTCCTGGCCGCCGGCGCAGAGGAGCTGGAGCGTTCCATGGCGGTCTGCGCCCGCCTGCTCAACGACTACGAAGTCATCACCTGGAGCGAGGAGGGGCGCAGGCTCCGGCCCGACGACACGCGCGCGCTACACGAGGCAAGCCGCCGCTGGCTCGCCGAACGGCTCGCGGTCCCCTTCCACGGGCCGACCGTCGTGATCACCCATCACGCCCCACTCGTGCGCGTCCGGCCGCCGTCGCCGGTGCACCGGGCGCTGCTCGGTGCCTTCGCCAGCGACCTGACCGCGCTGATGAACGGCGACCACGTCGCGCTCTGGATCCACGGCCATACGCACCGCGCGGCCGACCTCGAGGTCGACGGAACGCGCGTGATCAGCAACCCGCGCGGCTACCCGCACGAGCCGGTCGCCGCCTTCGACCCGCGGCTTGTCGTCGAGGTGGGAGGCAGCGCACGCGATGGCACGACGGCGCGAGCGCTAGGGTGACCCGGCCGTGCAGGGCCGTACGCCGGGCGTCTGCCCACTCCCCCAGGATGATCCGCTCTCCCGGCGGCCGGCCGAGATCGTGGACGCCCGCTCGCCGGATCCCCGGATGAGCTGAACGTGGCGCCCGGCGAGCGACCTGTGAACGACTTCCTGCTCGTCTACGACGGTTTCGATCCCGCCGAAGAAGGGCTGCGGGAAGCCCTGACCTCGACGGGCAACGGCTACTTCTGCACGCGGGGCTGCGCGGAGTGGGAGGACGCGGACGAGACGCACTACCCGGGCACCTACGCGCACGGCATCTACAACAGAAGGACGACCGTCATGGGCGTTCATCCGGTGCCCAACGAGGATCTGGTCAACCTTCCGAATTGGCTCGTGCTCAAGCTCCGCATCGAGGGAGAGGAGCCCTGTGGGCTCGGCAACGTCGAGCTCCTCTCCTACCGGCACGAGTACGACTTCCGCAACGCGCTGGTCATGCGCGAGCTGCGCTTTCGGGATCGAGCGGGCCGGGAGACCAGATTGAGGAGCCGCCGCTTCGTGAGCATGCACCGCATGCACCAGGCCGCACTCGCCTGGGACCTGACGCCGGAGAACTGGTCGGGGGCCGTCGAGGTCGTGTCGGCGCTCGACGGGCGGGTCGTGAACCAAGGCGTCGCCCGCTACCGGCAGCTCGAGGGCCGTCACCTCGATCCGCAGGGACCCCGGATCCACGGCACCGACGTGATCGCGCTGAAGGCGCGAACCCGTCAGTCGAGGATTGAAGTCGCCGAGGCCGCGCGCACGCGCGTCTATCGCGGCGGCGAGGAGGTCGAGGTCGCTCGCAGCACCTACCAGAGCGAGGACTACATACAGCAGGTGCTGGCGTTCGACGTGGACGAGGGCGCGCCCGTACGGGTCGAGAAGATCGCGGCGTTCTACAGCTCGTACGACCGCGGCATCAGCGAGCCGCTGGAGGCCGCGGCCAAGAGCGCCACCCGCTATCCGGCCTTCGACAGCGCCCTCGCCGGCCAATCCCGGGCGTGGGACGAGCTCTGGGAGGTCTGCGACCCGCAGCTTCCGCGGGAGGAGCGCGTCCAGTTCCTGCTGCGCTTCCATACCTCGCATCTCCTCCAGGTCTGCTCGCGGCTCACCGCCCACCACGACGCCGGCGTCCCGGCTCGCGGCCTCAACGGCGAGGCATACCGCGGGCACGTCTTCTGGGACGAGCTCTTCGTCTATCCCTTCCTCAACCTCCGGCTGCCCCTGATAACGCGGGCGCTGATCCTGTACCGCTTCCGGCGGATCGGCGAGGCCCGCGCGGCGGCCCGCGCATGCGGCTACCAGGGGGCGATGTACCCCTGGCAGAGCGGCAGCGACGGGCGGGAGGAAACCCAGGTCGTCCACCTCAACCCGCTCTCGGGGCGCTGGGACCCGGATCTCAGCCGCAACCAGCGGCACATCAGCGCGGCGATCTTCTACAACGTATGGCACTTCCACCAGGCGACGCACGACCTCGACTTCTTGCGCGACTGCGGGGCCGAGATGATGCTGGAGATCGCGCGCTTCTGGGGGTCCATCGCCCACTTCAACCCTCACCGCGATCGGTGGGAGATCCACGGCGTCATGGGCCCGGACGAGTTCCACGAGCGGTACCCGGGCGCCGCCGAGGGAGGCCTGCGCAACAACGCCTACACGAACGTGATGGCGGCCTGGATCTGCCAGATCGCGCAGAAGGTGCTGGAGCTCCTCCCGGCCAGCCGCCGCGACGCCCTGCGGGCCCGGATCGGTCTCACCGACGAGGAGATCGGCCGGTGGCAGGAGATCAGCCGCAAGATGTTCGTGCCCTTCCACGGCGACGGCATCATCAGCCAGTTCGAGGGCTACGGGGACCTCGAGGAGCTCGACTGGGAGGCCTACCGTGCAATGCACGGCGACATCCAGCGGCTCGATCGGATCCTGCGGGCGGAAGGAGACACCCCAGACCGCTACAAGCTGGCCAAGCAAGCCGACACGGTAATGCTGTTCTTCCTGTTCCCCGACGCCGAGCTACGGCAGCTCTTCGAGCAGCTCGGCTACGAGTTCTCGCCCGACACCGCCCGCAAGACCGATCGAGTACTACGACCAGCGGACCTCCCACGGGTCGACGTTGAGCTTGATCGTCCACGCCGGCGTCCTGGCAGGCATCGATCCCGAGAGCTCGTGGGAGCGGTTCTTGGTCGCCCTCGAGAGCGACATCGGCGACATCCAGGGTGGCACGACCTCGGAGGGCATCCACATGGGGGTGATGGCCGGCACGCTGGACCTGGTCCAGCGGATCTACCTCGGCGCGGAGATCCGCGACGGGGTGCTCTACTTCAGCCCGAGACTGGCCGAGCGGCTCGACGGGTTGTCGTTCCCGTTGCAGCTCCGCGGCACGCCGCTCAGGGTGACGCTCGAGGGCAGCGAGCTCACGATCGTCGCTCTGGCCGGAGGCTACGACCTGCCCATCAAGGTTGGCTTCGGCGAAGAGGTGCGGGAACTGCGCCCCGGCGAGGGCTACACGTTCACCATCCCCGCCGGCGGCCTGGCCCAGTGACCGCCGGCCCACCTCGGGCGGCCTGCCCGATCCCCCGTTGCGGCAAGTCCGCCTCCCGATGGGTGGTTTCCCCGCTGGCGCACCGGGGCCCTTGGTGGTGTCCTTGGCTGCCAAGCGTTCAATCGGGAGACGATGCTTCATGCCCCAGATCCTCGGAGCCAATCCGGCGATGCGACGGGCCTGGCTCGCGCACAACACCGGGCATGCCCTCGATGCGACCGCGGAGATGGCGTTCGCGCCCGAAGAGACCCGCGGGAGCATCGAGAACCTCGTGGGCGCGACGCATGTCCCGCTCGGCATAGGCGGACCCATCCGCGTCAAGGGTCAGCACGCCGACGGTCTGTTCTTCGTGCCCTTCGCGACCACCGAGGGGACTCTCGTCACGACCTACCAGTACGGCATGCGCGCAATCACCGAGGCGGGCGGCGCCAACGCGTACGTGCTGGCGGACGAGCTCGACATCACCCCCTGCTTCGTGGTGGCGACGACGCGGGACGCGCTCGCCCTCGCGAGCTGGCTCGATGAACACCTGCCCGAGCTTCAGGCGCTGGCCGCCGAGACCACCGCCCACGGCCGTCTGGTCGAGATCCGCCCGCATGTGTTCGGCCGGCGCGTGTTCGCTCAGTTCGTGTTCGGCACGGGCGATGCAATGGGCCTCAACATGGTCAATCTCGCGGTCGACCGGATCTGCCGTCAGGTCGCGGAGGCGGTGCCGTGCGAGCGGTGGTACCTCCGCTGCAACTACTCGAGCGACAAGAAGCCCGCCGCCATCAACTTGTTCCGGCCCTATGGCAAGGAAGTGGCGATCGACCTGACCCTGCCGGCGAACGTCGTCGAAACGCACCTCGGCGTATCGCCGGCCGATCTGGTCGAGTTCGCGGCCTCTGGTCGACTCGGAACTATGCAGGCTGGCGCACTCGGCGCGAACGCCCACTTCGCAAACGGCCTGGCCGCCATCTACATCGCCTGCGGACAGGACGTCGCGCAGATCGTCAACGCGAGCATCGGCTTCCTGGACTTCGAGCTCGTCGGCGCGGACGACCTCTACGTCGCAGCCCGGCTGCCGAGCCTCGTGGTCGGCACGGTCGGCGGTGGGAGCAGCCTCCCGACGCAGCGCGAGTGCCTGGCCCTGCTCGGCTGCGACGGCGAAGGCACGGCCCGGAAGTTCGCCGAGATCGTGGGGGCGACCCTCGTCGCCGGCGAGCTCGCGATCTGCGCGGCCCTGGCCAACGGCCGCTTCATCGAGGCCCACCGGCGGAACCGGTTGGTCGCTGCCGGGGCCGGGTAGTCCGGGGGGTCCGGTCCGGGCGCTCGGCGGTAGCTGCGCTCGTGCGCGGATGGCGTCGAGGCAGCGCCTCCCCCAGGGCCTGCGCCACCTCGCCGAGCGCGTGCGCCGAACTGCGGCTCACAGCCGTGGCGTTGACGAAGCCGTGCACGAGGCCCCAGAAGGGGCGCAAAGTGACCTCAACGCCGGCCTCCTCGAGGCGTCTGGCGTATGCGATTCCCTCGTCGCGCAACGGATCGAACCCTGCTACGACGACGTGGGCGGCAGCCACGCCGCCGAGGTCGTCTGCGAGCAGCGGAGACGCGCGCGGGTCGCGAGCCGCCTCGGCGTCGCCACCGAGGTAGTGGGCCCGATACCAGGTCATCTGCGCCTGGGTCAGGAAGAAGCCGTCCCCGAACTGGCGGTAGGAGCCAGCTTGTCGCGACCAGTCCGTGACCGGGTAGATCAGCAGTTGGAGGGCCGGCGGCGGCCCCTCATCGCGTGCGATCTGCGCGACGACTGCCGCGAGGTTTCCACCCGCACTGTCGCCGCCAACGGCGATCGCCGTCGGGTCGGCGCCGAGGCGCTCCGCCTCCTCGAAGGCGAAGCGCAACGCGGCCAGCCCATCCTCGACGGGCGCCGGAAACGGGTGCTCGGGCGCTCGCCGGTAGTCCAAGGAGAGCACCCGCAGCGCCGCCTGGCGCGCCAGGAAGCGGCAGGGCGCATCATGGGTGTCGAGGTCGCCACAGACGAAGCCACCGCCATGGAAGTAGACGAGCAACGGCGAGAGGCCGCGCGTCCCGGGCGGGACGTAGAGCCGCGCCCGCAGCGGGCCAGCCGGCCCCCTCACAACGAGCTCTTCTACGCGCGACATCGGCAGCGGGACACGCGGCGCGACCAGCGCGGCCTCCGCCCGAAGCGATTCCCGCGCCTCGGTCACCGGCAGCGTCTCGAAGGGCTTCTCCTCCAGGAGGCTCACCAGCCGCAGCAGCAGCTGCACCTCGGGCTCGAGCAGCTGTCCGTCGAGCCGCACCGGCCGGCCCCCGGCAAGCAGCAACTGCAGCGAGGCGGGCAGTCTCCCGAGAGCCCTCACGACGAGCGGAGCGAGGCGTTCGAGTCGCCGGTGCGTCATCGACTGCCGGCGACGGAGCGCGACTCTCCGAGTGTCTCCCGGTCCTCTTGCGGCGGCAGCGCCGCGACGGCCGCACCGAGGCGCTGGAGCACTTCGTCGATCTCCTCCGGCTCGATCGTGAGCGGCGGCATCACCTGCAGCGCCGACTGGCGGTTGAAGGCGAAGATGGCGAGCAGGCCGTGCCGGAAGCACTGCTTGGTGAGCTCGAACCCGAGCGCGTCCGAGCGCGTCTCGAGCGCGAGCATCAGGCCGAGTCCGCGCACCTCCACGAGCCGGTCGGGATGGCGCTCCACGAGCGCGTCCAAGCCGGTCCGAAGCCGTGCGCCCATCTCGTTGACGTGCGGCAGCAGCCCTGGGTCCTGGTAGCGCTCGACCACGGCCTCGATCACGCGCGCGCCGAGCTCCGAGCCGGCGTAGCTCGACGGGTGGAAGAAGGGATCCTCGGCGAAGTGAGCTTCGACGCGATCGCCGAAGCAGCAGGCCGCGATCGGGTAGACGCCGGCGCTCGTGCCCTTGCCGGTCACGAGCAGGTCGGGTGTCACGCCGAAGTGCTCGAAGGCCCAGAGGCGACCGGTGCGACCGAGTCCGGCCTGCACCTCGTCGAGTATCAGCAGCGCCCCGTGCGCGTCGCAGAGCCGGCGCATGCCCTCGAAGTAGCGCTCGGGCGGCACGAGGTAGCCACCGGTGGCGGGGATGGTCTCCATGATCACCGCCGCCGTGCCGGCGCCGATCGCCTGCTCGAGCGCCGCCGCATCGCCGAAGGGCACGCGCACGATGCCGGGCGTGAGCGGGCGGTAGCGGTCCGAGAGCGGCGGATCGTCCATCGCGAGCGAGAAGCCCACATGGCCGTGGTAGCCGTGCTCGGCGCAGACGAGCTCGGTCCTGCCGGTGACCGAGCGGGCAAGCTTGCAGGCCACCTCGACGGCCTCGGCGCCCGAGGCCGTGAAGAACGTGAAGCGCAGCGGCTCGGGCAGCAGGCGGGCAAGCGCGGCGGCGCCCTCGGCGCGTCGCAGCGACGGCAGCAGCCAGTCGCCCATGTCGTGCTCGCGCACGGCCGTCGTCAGCGCCTCGACCGCGAAGCTGGGGTGGTGGCCGAAGTTGAACACCCCTCCGGAGCTGCGGCAGTTGATGTAGTCGCGGCCGTCGAGGTCCCAGATCCGCACGCCCTCGCGCCGGCCCTGGACGAGGTCGATGCCGAGCGCGCGGAAGGCCTCGGCCTTGTGCGGCGAGAGGTGGCGCGCGATCAGCGCGAAGGCCTCGGCGCCGGTTGTCGGATGGTCGTGGGCGCTGGTCATTCGGCCTCGCTCTCGGGTAGCTCGGGGGGTCCGTAGCGGTAGGGGGGCGGCAGCAGGAACGGGTACGGCCGGTGCCGCACCCGTCGCTGCCAGGCGCGGTCGGCGCGGCGCAACCGCTGCATCAGCAGCCACAGCTTCTTGTCGCGGGCGAAGTAGCGACGCACCTCACCCTCCTCGATCGGCGGCGACACGCGGGCGCTCGTGGCCCTGAGGAAGGTCGGCAGCCAGCGGTCGAGGCGCTCCTTGACGAGATTCGAGGCCACGTCGACGAGCACGGTGCGGGCGTCGTGGTACTGGGCCATGACTCCGTGCGCCACCGGCACCAGCACGGCACGGAGCGCCCAGGGGTAGATCGACAGGAAGAGCTCCAGGTCGAGCCCGTGGCTGCCGTCGGGCGAGCGCATCAGCGGTGTCGAGAGGTCGAAGCAGGCGAGCCCGCTGTCCTCCACGGCCCAGTTCGATGCCTGCGCGTCGAGCCCCAGCTCACGATCGACGACCACCGCGACCTGCTCGACCAGCGTGTCCAGTAGCGCGGCCCCCCTCTCCGGCGCGGCCTCCCGCAACAGCACGTTGAGCTGACGTTCGCGCGGCACGAGCGGCTGGACCAGATAGGCGCGCGGGCTGCCGCCGGTCGGTTCTGCGGCGCGCAGCTCCGTGGGCACCACCCGGACGCCGCGAGCGCGGAGCGCCGCCGTATAGCGCTCGAGCAGATCGCCGTAGCGGGCGAGCTGCGCGCGGTCGCGGAAGGGCGGCAGCCGCTTGACGGCGAACTCGGGCCGCTCGCGGGGCCAGCCGAACACCAGCGTGACCTCGCCGTAGCCGAGCACCCGGAGCCCCCCTGGCTCGCCGGCGCGGATCGCCTCCTCGACGGCGCGGTCGACCCGCTCGATGTCCAGTGCCCGACGCACGTGCGGTGGTCGTGGTGGTCACCGGTGCATCGCCCCGGCTACGCGTGCGCCGGCGCGCGCCGCCGGCCCGGGCGCCGCGCGAGCTCGACCAGCTCGGACAGCGCCTCGTCGATGCCACGCTCGAGCTCGTCGAGGTCCGGCATGGTGGCTCGGTCGGCGTTCAGCCCGAAGGTCAGCTCGCCGTTGTAGCTCACCGCGGCGATCCCCACGGAATGGCGAGCGAAGATCGGGACGAGCGGGATCGCCCTCTGCATGCGCGCGCCGAAGGCGTACAGCGGCGTCTGCGCGCCGGGCACGTTGGTGATCGTGACGTTGAAGAGCCGGGGCGCGAACGAGAGCCGGGCCAGGAGCGCGTGCAGCACCGGCGGCGACAGCCCCGCGAGGTCGACCATCGTGTCGGCGCCGGCGCGGCGGCGGCCGGCCTTGAGCCGCTTGGTCGCGCTCACTGTCCTGCGGTAGCGCGAGAGCGGCGTGCGCGCGTCCACGGGCAAATCCACGAACAGCGAGCTGACGCGGTTGCCGAGCGCCAGCAGCTCGCTCGCATCGCGCACGCTGACCGGGACCTGCGCCCGGATGCCCGCCGCCGGCAGCGGCTCGCCGCGGCTGGCCAGGAGTCGCGCGCAGCCCGCCTGCGCACGCGGCCAGCACCACGTCGTTGACGGTGCCGCCGAGCGAGTTCTTGACCACTTTGAGATTGGCCAGCGGGACGGTGAGCGTGGCCATCCGCCGAGTGGCCCCGACGTCGACGTTGAGGCTCGAGGGCGGCGCGGCCACGAGCTCGTCGTGGACGACGAAGTCGGCGAGCGCGCGCGAGCGCTCGAGCATTCCCGCGAGACGGCGCGGGTGAAGCGCCACGTCCATGCCCGCCCGCGCGCCGCGCGCCAGCAGCGCCAGCGGCGACCCCCCCGGATCGCCCTCCGGCGCGGGCGGGAGCGTCTCGAGCAGCCCCAGGGAGCCGGCCGGCGGCTCGCGCTCGGCGTCGAGCAGCACGCTGGTTACGAGCGCGCCGCTGACCCCGTCCACCAGGCAGTGATGCACCTTGCAGGCAAGTGCCCAGCGGCCCCCCTCGAGCCCGTCGAGCAGAGTGATCTCCCACAGCGGGTGGGCTCGGTCGAGCCGGTGCGAGTAGAAGTCGCCGAGCCAGTCGAGTAACTCGGTGTCGCCGCCCGGCGCCGGCAGGCTCGCGGGTCGCACCTGGTTCGCCACGTCGAAGGCGGGATCCTCGACCCACTCGGGCCAGGAGACGCGGCCCACGCGCGGCGACGAGAGCCGCCGTCGGAAGTGGGGAAGAAGCTCGAGGCGCTCCTCGAGGAGGCGAACGAGCTGCTCGACGCCGGGAGCACCACCGGGAGGCGGGTCGAACACGAGCGTCCAGCCGACGTGCATGTGCGAGGACTGGTCACCGTCCTCGAGCTCCAGGAACGCTGCGTCCAGTGGCGTCAGGTGGTCGGCCATGTCGGCTCCTCGAAGCGCAACCTACGCCACCCGGGACCTCTCGCCATCCCGGGAAGCTACGGATCTCACCGCGGGTCCGGCGCGGATCAGAGACAGCGGTAGAGGGCGTCTCGCAGCGCCTTCTCGCGCGGGTCGTTGTTCAGGTGGAAGCCGAGCCTGTTCATCACGTACGCGAAGGACACGTCGCGGTCGCGGTCGGCAAAGGCGAACGAGCCGCCCGCGCCGGGGTGGCCGAAGGCGCGCTCGCTCGACCCGAAGAGGAAGGTGTCGTGGGGCCTCACGAAGCCGAGCGAGAAGGCGGTGTCCACCTTCAGCACCTCGTCGTACCAGCCGCGCTCCGGCGGCGACGGGGGACGCACCAGCTCGTCCAGCGTCGCGGGCGCCAGGCCGAGCTCCGCCCGGGGCGCCGAGAACGCGGCGTAGGCGCGCGCGATGTCACGCGCGCCGCCGACGGCCCCGCCCGCCGGGAACTCGATCCGCCGGTACTCGCTGACGTCGAGGTCGGCCGGCGAGCGCAGGCGCGGGTTGGCGAAGGCCCGGAAGCTCAGCGAGCGCGGGTTGAGCATCGCGAGCGCCATCGCCGGCGGCAGGTGGCGAAGCTGCGGCAGGGCCTTCAGCGGTGAGATGCGCTCTATGCGGGCGATCCGCTCGGGGCCCACCTCGTCGGGCACGCCGAAATGGATGTCGAGCCCGAGGGGCGCCGCGATCTCCTCGGCGAAGAAGCGCCCCAGCGTGCGCCCCTCCGGATCAACTCGCCGGATCAGCTCCCCCTCGTACCAGCCGAGGCTGACCCCGTGATATCCGTGGCGGGCGCCGGGGCGCCAGACCGGCCGCTGCCGGGCGATGATCGTGGCCAGCCGATCGAAGTCCGTGAGAACGCCTGGGTCGAGTGGGGCGTCGATCACAGGCAGGCCGGCTTCGTGGCCCAGCAACTGCCGCAGCGTGACCTCCTCCTTGCCGTCCTGACCGAACTCCGGCCAGTAGGTGGTGACCCGCTCGTCGTAGTCGAGCCAGCCCCGCGAGTGGGCCAGGGCGAGAGTCATCGCGGAGAGCCCCTTGGAGGTCGAGTAGACCAGCACGAGTGTGTGCTCCTCCCAGGGAGAGCCGTTGCGCGCGTCGCGCACGCCGCCCCACAGGTCCACCACCTTCTCGCCCCCGACGTAGGCGGCGCACGCGGCGCCAAGCTCGCGCCGCTCGGTGAAGTTGCGCGCGAACTCACGCCGCACCTCTCCGAATCCGGGAGCCACCGATCCGCCAATCACGCGGCGACGGTAGCGCCAAGACGCGCCGGCGCGCCCCCGCTCTGGCGCACTTCCGCCGAGAGTGAAAACGCGGCTGGCTAGTTCATTGACCCGCGAGGCGAAGCTGGAGCTGGTGCATGCGCACCCGTGGCGCGACACCGTCGTCCTTGTCGGTGCGGGGAGACGTGTCCGGAGGGGGACCTAGTGCCAGACGCGCCAGCGGGCTTGCTCGCCCAACCCTCACCGTCTTGGAAACGGTTTGGGAACCTCAATGGGCACCGGAGCACACCACGAGGCACCTGCTATCCCCGCTACCAAGCCAAGGAGCACCCGAGTGCACCACGCGACCGCGCGTCGTAGTTCTCGGTGGAGGTTTCGCCGCTCTGGAGAGCGTGTTCCTGACGCGCATGCGGATGCGCGATCAGGTCGACCTGACGCTTGTCTCCGACAGTGACTCGTTCGTCTTTCGCCCGAACACGATCTACATCCCGTTTGGCGCAGATCCGCAGTCGCTTCTGGTGGACCTCGAGCGGCCGCGGCGCCGGCGGGATGCTCGACCAGTGTGCGGCCGATGGTGCCGAACTCGGCCAGGACGGCGGCGCGGATCTTCATGATGGCTCGGCGACGCCGGCCCCGCCCGAAACGGCCCTACTTCGTGTCCTCCGTTCTGCTCAGCGTCGTTCCGGCGCTCTTCACGACCTTGCGAAGGAAGTCGTACTGCGTGTGAACGAGCCCGTCGGCCATCTCCATGGCGGCGTCGATGATCTCCTGCCGTTTGGACGGGCGCTCACCGAGCGCCGGGAGCGTCTGGTCGACGGTGTCGACGAACCTGGTCACCGCCTCGATCGCGGCCCGCTGCCCCGCCTCGAGTGACTTGAGCACATCTTCGGAGAGCTCCGCGGTGCGCTCGACTGCGCGCCCCTGCGGGGGCCCTGCAGCCTCCGCGGCGTGGCGCTTGCGAGTGGCCGCACCTTTGCGTGCCGCCGCGCTGCGCTGAGCCTTGGTCTCTGGCATGGGATTTGCCTCCTTTGCGGGACGTGGGTCCCGACACACACACTTCGCGGAAGCCGTTTGCAGGGACTCGCGAGCCGCGGGCTCCGCCGCCGGCCACCGCCTTTGCTGTGGACCGTAGGCCACCCCGGCAACGCTGCCATCGGTACAGAACCCGGACGTGATCGCACACAACTACGCGCCCGGAACAGCTGCGTGGGCGGCGCCGAGCGACCTATGACCGACCGGACCACGGACAGCCGTCGGACCCGCTCGGCAGGCCGGTTTCGGATCTCTCGCTATGAGATAACGTCCTCCTGCGAGCTACGCCGGGGGAGCAAGGCGTCATGGGTGAGCAGCTCAGCATGCTGGACACGATGTTCCTCGAGCTGGAGCAGCTCGACGAGAGCGCGCACATGCACATCGGCGCGGCGCTCGTCTTCGATCCGCTGCCCCGCGACGGAACCCCGGACATCGCGGAGATGCGCGACCACATGCGCGCACGGGTTGGGGCCCTGCCGCGGTTTTCGCAGCAGCTCTCCAGCCCCCATGCCGGACCCCTGACGTGGCTGACCTGGGAACCGGCGGGATCGTTCGACCTCGACGCCCACATGCACCACGCCACGCTGCCGGCACCGGGAGGCGAGGCCGAGCTGTACGAGTGGCTCGGGGAGTTCTGGTCGCATCGCCTGGACCGCCACCGGCCGCTCTGGGAGATGACGCTGCTCGACGGGCTGGAGGGCGGGCGCTGGGCGCTCGTGAGCAAGACGCACCATTGCCTCGTCGACGGCGTCGGATCGCTCGACATCGGGCATCTGCTGCTCGACGCCTCCCCGGACGCTCCGCCGCCGCCCGCGCAGCCGCTGGCCGCAGGTGACGGGCAGGACGGCGAACACGGTCATGGCCGGTTTTGGCTCTCGCCTGGCCTCGTCCTGCGCGGCGCTAGGGCGGGCCTCGGCGCTGCGGCACACCCGCGCGAGTCCTTCGACCGCGCGCGCGCCGCCGTCGAGCTCGTCGTGCGCGACGAGGTGATCGCGGCGCCGCAGACGAGCCTGAACGGGCCCATGAGCGGCACACGGCAGTTCGCCACCGTGCGGCTGGACCTCGCCGACGTCAAGGCGGTGAAGTCGCACCTCGGCGGCACCGTCAACGACGTCGTGCTCGCGATCTGCACGGGCGGGCTGCGGCACCTCCTGCTCGCACGCGGCGATGCGCTGCCCGAGGGCCTGCGGGCGCAGGTGCCGGTGAACATCCGAGCGCAGGAACGCGAGCACTCGCTCGGCAACGAGCTGACCTCGCTGTTCGTCGAGCTGCCGGTGACCGAGGCCGACCCGCTCGCACGCTACCGCCGCGTCCAGGAGCGCGCGCAGGAGCTCAAAGCCGGCTCGCAGAGGGCCGGCGGCAAGACAATCGTCGACCTCGCCGACATGGGGCCGCCGCTCGCGGGCAACCTGATCGCCCGATCGATGTTCGGCGGCACGCGGATGTTCAACCTGACGATCACCAACGTCCCCGGCCCGCAGGAGCGGCTATACGCGTTCGGCGCCCCACTGCGTCGAGGTCCTGCCGCTCGTGCCGCTGTTCGCCGGCCACACGATCGGCATCGCCGTCGTCAGCTACGCCGGGCAGATGGCCTTCGGCCTCAACGCGGACCGCATGTCCGCGCCCGACGTCGCGGTACTCGCGGAGGGCATCGAGCGCTCGTTCGTGGAACTGCGACCGCCGGCGCCATAAGTGGTGCTAATTGAGACCGACCGAGGGCTTCGCCCTCGCGGTTCGTGGACGTCCCTGACTCGTGGCTTACGCCCGGATCGTCATCCGCTCCAGGCGGTCGCCCGCGACGATGAACGTGAAGTGGCTCGGGCCGTTGAATCCGTTCCCGCCGACCTCTGCCGCCACGACGGTTTGGTCGGCCTCCGAGCTGACTTCGCGCACGTCCAGGCTCACCTGCACACCGATGAACTCCCGGTCGCTCCAGCCTCGGATCGCGTCGGGGCCCTTGAACTCGCGGCCCCAATCGTCGACCGCTCCGTCCGCGGTGAAGCAGCCCAAGAACGCGTCGGTGTCGTTGGCGTTGGCGGCGTCGATCGCGTCGCGCACCGGGCCCGGTAGCTCAGTCGGGGTCACCGGCCGTGGTGTAGCAGGGTTGGGCTGATGGCACCCGCCCGCAACCGCGTCACTCCCATGGGCGACGTCATCGCGATCCCGCTTCGGGGCGCCTGGACAGGCAACCGCGGCATCCTGCATTCCGGCCGCGAGATCGTCCGCTTCCACGCGAGCGACCTGTGGATCACCTGCGCGCTCGAGTTCCGCGGCCGCTGGCAAGAGCAGTGGCAGCCGCACCACTACACCTTCCTCTTCTTCCATGACGAGGCGGTCTCCCTCGCCGCCGGGCATCGCCCTTGTGCGGAGTGCCGACGCGAGAGCTACGACGCCTATCGCGCCGCCTGGGCTGAGGGGCTCGGCGTCGAGGTGCCGTCGGCGAGGCAGATCAACCGGCAGCTGCACGGCGAGCGGATCGTGCGCGGCACGCATCGCAGGCGCCTCCACGAGCTCAGTTGGGCCTCCCTGCCGGACGGGGCCTTCGTCCTGCTCGAAGGATCGCCATTCGTCGTCGCCGGCGGCCGCCTGACCAGGTGGACGCACGAGGGCTACGGCGATCGCCGGCCCCGGCCCACTCGGGGAGGTGCCAGCGTCATCACGCCGCCTTCGACGCTGGCCGCCCTGCGCGCCGGCTATCCCGTCCAGATCGCGACCTGATCAGCCGAGCCTGCTAGCTCAGCCCGTCCGGGCGCTGGGTCCTGGTCTTGGGCCACGTCGCGCCTTTGACAGTCTTTGAACCGTGCCTTCCGAGCGACGCCCGGCGATCGTTGCCGTCGATGACGAGCCCGCTGTGCTGGGCGCGGTCGCGCGCGACCTGCGCCGTCACTTCGGCGAGCGCTACCGCATCCTCCGCGCTGGCTCGGGCCCGGAGGCGCTGGAGCTGCTGACCGAGCTGCGCACGCGCGGCGATCAGGCGGCCATGCTGATCGCCGATCAGCGCATGCCCGGCATGTCGGGCACCGACTACCTCGTCCAGGCGCGCACGCTGGTGCCCGACGCCAAGCGCGTCCTGCTCACCGCCTACGCGGACACCGAGGCCGCGATCGCGGCGATCAACGACGTCTCGCTCGACTACTACCTGCTGAAGCCCTGGGACCCGCCCGAGGAGCAGCTCTACCCGGTGGTCGAGGACCTGCTCACCACCTGGGAGGCGGGCGCTTCGCTCGAGGCCGGCGGAGTGCGGATCATCGGCCATCGCTTCTCGCGCGACTCCCACGACGTGCGCGACTTCCTCGCCCGCAACCGAGTCCCGATGACCTGGCTCGACGTGGAGCGCGACAGCGAGGCGCGCGAGCTGTTGCAGATGGTCAACGTGACCGAGGATCGCCTGCCGGTCGCGCTGCTCGAGGACGGCTCGGTGCTGGAGCGCCCGACGGTGCTCGAGCTGGCCGAGCGGCTGGGGGTCGCCGGCCAGCCGGCCCAGGATCACTACGACCTGGTGATCGTCGGCGGCGGCCCGGCCGGCCTGGCGGCGGCGGTCTACGGCGCGTCGGAGGGCCTGCGCACGGTCATGGTCGAGCGCGAGGCGCCGGGCGGCCAGGCCGGGCAGTCGAGCCGGATCGAGAACTACCTGGGCTTTCCGATGGGGCTGAGCGGGTCCGACCTCGCCCGGCGCGCGACCGATCAGGCGCGTCGCCTGGGTGCCGAGCTGCTCACGATCCAGGACGCCGTGGGGCTGCGCGCGGAGGGCGCCGGCCGCATCGTGGAGCTGAGCGGCGGCGGCGAGCTGAGCGCCAACTGCGTGCTGGTCGCCTCCGGCGTCTCCTACCGACAGCACGACGCGCCCGGCTTCGCCGAGCTCACCGGCGCGGGCATCTACTACGGCGCGGCCCTGGCCGAGGCGCGCTCCTGCTCCGACCAGCACGTGGCGATCATCGGCGGCGCCAACTCCGCCGGGCAGGCGGCCGTCTACTTCAGCGGCTACGCCGAGCGCGTCACGGTGCTCGTGCGCGGACCGACCGCTCGAGCGCTCGATGTCGCACTACCTGATCGAGCAGCTCGCCGCCCTGCCAAACGTGACGATCCGGACCGACACCACGGCGGTGGCCGCCGAGGGCGAGGGCGGCCGGCTTCGCCGGCTGCGCGTGCGCGGCCCAGGTGGGGAGGAGGCCCTCGACGTGGACGCCTGCTTCGTCTTCATCGGGGCGTCGCCGCGCACCGACTGGCTCGAGGGCGTTGTCGCGCGCGACGAGCGCGGCTTCATCCTCGCCGGGACAGACGTGCGCTCCGACGGCTGGCCGCTCAAGCGCGAGCCGTCCCCGCTCGAGACCAGCGTGCCCGGCGTGTTCGTCGCCGGCGACGTGCGCGCACGCTCGATCAAGCGAGTGGCGAGCGCTGTCGGCGAGGGCTCGATGGCCGTCTCCCTCATCCACCAGTACCTGGCGAACGCATGAGCGAGCGCTGACGCTCGCCGAGCTGCGCTCCGTCGACCTCTTCGACGACCTCGACGACGAGCAGCTGGCCGAGTGGCTCGCGGTCGCCACGGTCGAGTCGACTCGAGCCGGGCGAGCTGATCTTCGAGCAGGGCCTCGAGCCGCCCGGCCTGAAGCTGTTGCTCGGGGGCGAGGCACAGACGCTGCTCGTCGACGGTGAGCGCAAAGAGCCCGTCGGGCGCCAGGTCGCGCCGACCTGGATGGGCGCGATCGCGGTGCTCACGGGCGGAACGCTCGGGGTCCGCATGGAGGCCGCCACGCCCTGCCGGGTCGCGCTGGTCGAGTCGGAGGAGTTCCGGCGCCTGGCGTTCGCGCAGCCGTCCGTGCACCAGCGGGTGATGAGCCAGGTCGCGCCGGTGATGACCCGCATCACGGGCATGGAGCAGAACCGCGAGCGGCTCGCGTCGCTGGGCACGATGGCGGCCGGCCTCGCGCACGAGCTGAACAACCCGGCCGCGGCGGCGCGCCGCGCCGCCGCGCAGATGGAGGAGGCGCTCGACGTGATCGCCTCGACGATCGGCCGCTTCGTCGACGCGGGCATCGAGCGCGACGCAGGCCGAGCAGCTGGTCGAGCTGCAGCAGGAGGCGATCTGGCGGCGCCGAGCGGCGAACGGCGCTCGACGCGCTCGACGCGGCCGACGCCGAGGACGAGCTGATCGCCCGCCTCGAGGAGCTCGACGTGTCCGAGCCGTGGCGCCTCGCCGAGCCGCTGGTCGCCGCCGGGGTGGACGCGGCCTGGCTCGACCGGGTGGCCGACCTCGCCGGGCCCGCGACCGACGCCGCGATCGCCTGGGTCGCCGCGACGCTGACCGCTCGCGGTCTGGCCGGCGAGCTGCAGGAGTCCACGCAGCGGATGTCCGACGCTGGTCGGCGCCGTGAAGACCTACGCCTACATGGATCGCGGCGACCTGCGTCGAGCTCGATCTGCACGAGGGCCTCGAGACGACGCTGGCGGTGCTCGGCCACCGGCTCAAGCACACGAACATCGAGGTCGTCCGCGATCTACGACACGCACGCTGCCGAAGCTGACCGTCCGCGGCTCGCGAGCTCAACCAGGTGTGGACGAACCTGCTCGACAACGCGATCGACGCGCTGGGCGAGCGGGGGACGATCACGATCACCACCCGTGCGACGCCAACGGCGCGCGCGTCGACATCGCGGACGACGGCCCGGGCATCGCGGCCGAGATCCGCGAGCGCGTCTTCGACTCGTTCTTCACCACCAAGGACGTCGGGCAGGGCACCGGCCTCGGGCTCGCCACCGCCCACCGCATAGTCGTCGACCGCCACGACGGCACGCTCACGCTCGACTCGGAGCCGGCGCGACCACCTTCCACGTCTGGCTGCCGCTCATCCAATCCTGAACGGGAGGAACGCCATGGCCACCTGCACCCACCTGGACCACATCCGGATCACCGAGCTGCCCGAGTCCGTGGACGGCTGCGAGGAGTGCCTCGCGGCCGGCGGCAAGTGGGTGCACCTGCGCATCTGCCTCGAGTGCGGGCACGTCGGCTGCTGCGACTCGTCGCCCGGCCAGCACGCCAGCGCCCACGCGCGCGCCACGAGCACCCGATCATCCGGTCGCTCGAGCCGGGCGAGGACTGGTCCTGGTGCTTCGTGGACGAGGTCGCGATGGTGATCCGCGAGATCCACGGAAGACGCGCATCCCGCCGTCCCCGCTCGGCGGGTGAGGAGCTTCGCGCGGGTCGGA
>CAVRKM010000002.1:0-28262 GCA_963722245.1 uncultured Thermoleophilaceae bacterium | reverse complement strand
CGTCGCGGGACCAGCGGGCATCCACTCGATCTCGGGCGTGGCATAGCTAAGCCAGAGGTCGGCGTCGTGCTGATTCCACGCCTCGACCCCTCGGCGCACCACCTCTACGTTCTCCCGCGACATCGCCCGCGCAGTATCTCGCGAAAGGTTGCGCTTCCTATGCAAAGTGCGAGTGCCGCTTCTCGTCCAGAGTTCGCGAAGTAAGGCAAACCGGCCGCTCGGCGACCCGCTTCATTTCACGCTCCGGTACTTGAGGTGGGTCACGCCGGGCGCCTCGACGGCCCGGACCTGCTCGAGCTGCACCCCCGAGTCCCCGAGGTTGTCGAAGACGCGAGCACCGTCGCCGAGCAGCACCGGAACGACGTGGAGCTCGAGTTCGTCCAGCAGTCCCGCTGCCAGGTACTGATTCACGACGTTCGCGCCGCCCCAGAGCATGACGTCTTTGCCGCCGGCGGCCTCCCGTGCTCGTTCGAGCGCGGACTCGATTCCGTCGGTGACGAAGTGGAAGGTGGTCCCTCCCTCCATCACCACGGGCTCACGCGGGTGATGAGTGAGAATGAACACGGGGTAGTGGTAGGGAGGGTCGTCGCCCCACCAGCCCTTCCACTGCTCGTCGCCCCAGGCACCACCGCCGATCGGGCCGAACATGTTTCGGCCCATCACGGCGGCCCCGATGTTCTCGCGCGATTCCTCGAATACCCGCGTGCTCTCGTTCTGCTCGCCGCCTTGCTTGTCGTGGGCCTCGCGCCAGCCGGCCAGCGGAACCACCCAATCGTGGAGCCGCTCCCCGCCCTCGCCGAGCGGGTTCTCCTCGCTCTGGTTCGGGCCGGCGACGAAACCGTCCAGCGAGATCGAGATATGACACCTAAGCTTGCTCATCGTGCCTCCTCAGTAGGCGGGCCGCTGTGGCCGCAGGTTGGTTCTCAACCCCTATGACCCGTGCGGGCCGGAGGACTAATCGTGAGCGCCTGGGCGTCAGGCCGGCGCGTTCTCGGGGTACTGCGGCGCGTCGTCGCCGATCTCGTGCCAGCTGGCCTTGTATGCGACCTGGAGGTGAAAGGTCGGATCGAGTTCGAGGTCGCGCATGAGTCCTGCGGCCACGAAGTACTTCTCGCCGAGGTCGTCATACAGGCTGGATCCGCAGTTGCTGCAGAAGTTGCGGGGCGCGAGCTCGCTCTCGTAGCGCGTGACCAAGTCCTCTCCCTTGGTGAACCTGAAGTTCTCCTTGGCCACGACCACCCCCGCAAGGCTCGAGCCCGTCCACCGCTGGCAGCGAGTGCAGTGACAGTAACCCAGTGCCTCGGGATCCTGAACCTCGTACTCCACGCCGCCGCACAAGCAAGTTCCGTGTAGCGCTTCAGTCATCGGACCTCTTCCCGAACTCGCGGTTGAACGATCCGCCGGCAACGCTACCACCGTGTTGCGCCCTGCGCGATCATCCTCCGTCTCACCCCGCGACCGAAAGGGAGCCAAAGTGACGATTCGAGAAATGCTCGAGGCCCATCCGCAGCCGGCCAGTGGCGATCGCGATGCGGTCGTGGGCTGTATCGAGGCCTGCATCGACTGTGCCGCGGTGTGTACGAGTTGCGCCGACGCGAACCTGGGCGAGAGCGACGTGCCAGAGATGGTGCGCTGCATTCGCCGGTGCCTCGACTGCGCCGACATCTGCGACGCCACCGGCCGCATCGTGACCCGCCAGACCGAGTCCGAGGTCGCCGTCGTTCGCGCAGCGGTTGAGGCGTGCGTGACGATATGCCGCGCCTGCCGGGAGGAGTGCGAGCGCCACGCCGAGCATCACGAGCACTGCCGCATCTGCGCCGAGGTGTGCCGCCGCTGCGAGCAGGCATGCCACGACTTGCTCGCGTCGATCGAGTGACCGAAGCGAAAGCGGGCGTCGATCACCGATCGGTCACGTCACCTAGGACACGGGCTGCTCAGCGCTGCGCGAGCGCGATCCGCTTGAACTCCGCGAAGGCCGGCTTCTCCGTGACGGTCCCGTCGGGGTGGAGCACGCGCAGGCCCGAGAAGTCGAACGGGTTCGCGTGGTTGCTGTCGGTCGAGATCCAGTTCTCCCAGAAGATGCGGTCCACGCCGAGCTGCTTGCGCTCGCGGATCAGCAGCGGCAGCGCCTGCGCCAGCCGCGCCGCCTGGTCTGCCTGCGTGGTCTCGAACGGCGCCGGCGGGTGGCCCGGGCGCTTGCCCGACGACCAGGTGACCTCCGTCAACCACAGCGGCCGGTCGCCGTCGCCGGCCTTGCGCAGCGCGCGCCGCGCGTACTCCACGATGCGCAGCACGTTGCGCACCTCATAGGTGTAGGGGTGGATCGCCACCACGTCGAAGACGCCCTTGGCGCCGGCCCTGTACACCGCCGCGATCGACTCCCACGAGCGGTCGGCGAACCCCGCCATCACCACCTGCGCGTGCGGGTCCGCCTGCTTGATCGCGGCTCGCGCCGCCCGGCCGAGGGCCACGTAGTCGCGCTCGTAGGGCTGGTCGGACCAGTAGTGCGTGTGATCCGGCTCGTTCCAGATCTGCCACGCCTCGATCGGCTGCTTGGGCAGGTCCGGGTGGTCGCTCCAGAACGACCCGTTCGGTCCGTAGTGGGCGATCAACGTCTTCAGGAACGCCGCGTACGTGGCCGTGCCCTTTGGCGGCGAGTTGCGCAGCTCGGGATGCCGCGCGGCCCATGCCGGAGAGCCGACGACGATCGGCAGCACCTCGATGCCTGCCCGGGCCGCCGCGGCCACGAGCGGGTCCGTGGCGGCGAAGCTCGGCGCCTTGAGCTGCGTCGGCTGGGCGGTCCACCAGTAGAAGGGCGCGCGCAGCGTGGTCACTCCGCTCTCCTTCATCGCCCGCACCTCGGAGTCGACCGGCGCGCCCGGGTCCAGCAGCGCTCCGCTCGTCACGCCGAGCAGCGTCGGCCGCTCGGGGGCCTTGTTGTCGTCGGAGGAGTCGCCCCCGCCGCACGCCGCCAGCAGGAGGGCGGCGCTCATCGCTGCTACCAGCGCACGTCGTGCCACTCCATCACACCGTAGCCCGACTCGAGCTCGAGTCCCCCCGGTAGGGCACCGGCGAAGGAGCCGAACGGCTGCCGGTAGTCGCTGCGCATGATCAGCCGGTTGGTGTGATCCTCGCGGGCGCACCACTCCGTGAAGCGCAGCTCGCCCACCGCGGACAGGTCCTCGGCGAACGGGACGGGCTCCACCTCCTGCGGCTCGCCGTCGACCCAGACCGTGCGCTCGCTGGCGACCGGGGCGTCGTGCACTCCCTCGACCAGGTTCCACGCGACCGCGCGGCCGTCACGGGAGCGCCCGATGCCGGCGGACCAGCGCCAGCGCGTGTGGCGCGCGTGGTAGCCGGCCGACTCGTCGATGAACCCGACCGGGCCGTCGACCCGCCACTCGTGGCCGCCGACGCGCACGGTGCCCGACACCGGCACCCCGGCCTGCTTGCGCGTCCAGATGAACGACCGGCCGTGCCGCGAGACCACCTCCACGCCCGGCCCCTCCTCGAAGCTGAGCTCGATCCCGTCGGCTCGCCCGCCCTCGAACAGCCGCCCATCGGGCAGGGCGACCGCCCACCAGCGCTGGGGCACGCCGGCGATGCGCGCGTCGCCCACGCACAGCATCAGCTCCGGCCCGTACACCGCCACGTAGCGCCAGCGCTTGAGCGGGCGACCGCGCCGCAGCGCCGGCATCCGGGCGGGCGGGAGCGGGAGGTCGAGCGCGCGCACACCGTCGCCTCGGATTGGCAGTGTCGCCATCGCGCGCAGTACACTCCAGATTGACTGGTCAGTCAACGTTGGGGAGGACGTGCGTTGCGAGCCGCGGCCGTGCAGCTCCAATCGACGAACGACAGGGACCGCAACCTCGAGGCTGCGGATCGCCTGACGCGCGCCGCCGCCGCCGACGGCGCCGAGCTGGTGGTGCTGCCCGAGCGCCTCGACCTGCGCGGCAGCGCCCGGGACTACGCGGCCGGCGCCGAGACTCTCGAGCAGGGGCGCCCGATCGCCTGGGCGAGGGAGACCGCGCGCGAGCTCGGCATCGACCTCGTCGCCGGCTCGATCGCCGAGCGCCGCGAGGGCCGCGACCGCGTGGCCAACACGTCCGTCCACGTCGGTCCCGACGGTCACGTGAAGGCCGTCTACCGCAAGATCCACATGTTCGACGTCGAGGTCGACGGGGTCGAGTACCGCGAGTCCGAGCACTCCGAGCCGGCGGACGAGATCGTGCTCTCGGAGACCGCCGACGGGCTCCAGCTGGGGCTGACCATCTGCTACGACCTCCGTTTCCCCGAGCTGTACCGCATCCTCGCGCTGCGCGGCGCGCGCGTCGTGACCGTGCCGGCCAACTTCACCCGGGTCACCGGCGAGGCCCACTGGGAGGTGCTCCTGCGGGCGCGGGCGATCGAGAACCAGGTGTTCGTGATCGCGCCCGGCCAGGGTCGCGGCCCTGGCGCCGAGGGCGACAGCTACGGCAACTCGATGATCGTCGACCCCTGGGGCGAGGTTCTGGCGCGGGCCGGAGGCGAGGGGGAGGACTTCATCGCCGCCGACCTGGACCTCGGCCGCCAGGACGAGATCAGGGAGAAGCTGCCCAGCCTGGCCAACCGAGTCGCCGGCGCCTACCGCTGGCCCGAGGAGGCCAGGGTCTGATGGCCACCGCCGCCAAGCCTGGCGCGGTCGACAAGCGCCGCCTGATCCTCGACGCCGGCGTGCGCGTGTTCGCCAAGCGCGGCTTCCACCACTGCCGGGTGTCGGACGTGGCCGACGAGGCGGGCGTCGCCTACGGCCTCGTCTACCACTACTTCCGCTCCAAGGAGGAGATCCTCAACACGCTCTTCCTCGAGCGCTGGCAGATCATGCTCGACGCCATCGCCGAGATCGACGGACGCGAGATGCCGGCCCGCGAGAAGCTGTACGCCGTCGCCTCGTTCATCATCGACTCGTACCGCCACGACCCCGACCTGATGAAGGTGATCATCGTCGAGGTCACCCGCGCGGCGAACTCGTTCGGCGCCATCCACCTGGACAAGATCCGCGAGGCCTATGAGGGGATCGCGGGGATCGTCGAGTCGGCGCGGACGGAGGGGTCGTTCAAGTCGGGCATCCCGGCCGAGTTCGCCGCGATGTGCTTCTACGGCGCGATCGAGCAGCTGCTCACGGCCTGGATCTTCGAGGTGATGCCGAGGACCGACGAGGAGTACGAGCGGGCCAAGGGGCTGGTCGTCGAGGCGATCTGCGGCGGGCTGGAGTCCGGTGCGAACGGGGCCACCGGGCCTTCTGCTTGAATCAGCCGCGCATGCAGAACGACCTGACGAAGCGACTGATGTGGAGCGGCCTGCTGGCGGGGGTCGGGGCGCTCACCTCGATCATCGCGCACAGGATCGCGACTGAGATCTGGACGCGGGTCTTCAACGAGGACCCGCCGGACAACTGATGGCCGACGAGGAGATTCCCAACCAGGGGGCGCCGGGTAACCGTCCGCTCGGTGAGACGCCCCAGACCGTGGAAACCGAGAGCGATCCGTTCGCCGCGCACCCCGAGGCCTTCGTCGGCGCGGCGTTCGCCGGCGGGCTTGCGCTCGCCCTGATCTTGCGGAGGTTGAGCCGATGACCGGTAACGGAGCGCCCCCCGGCGCGGACAAGAACCTGGGCGACATCGTCAGCGAGGTCTCCGAGAAGGCGTCGCTGCTCATACGCCAGGAGATCGACCTCGCCAAGGCAGAGGTCTCGAGCAAGCTCACCAAGCTGACCCGGGGCGTCGGGGTGGGCGCGGCCGCCGGGGTCTTCCTGATCTTCGGCATCACGATGTTCTTCCACACGCTCGCCTGGTTCTTCGTCGACCTCTTCGACTTCAGCCAGATCTGGTACGGGTTCGCCATCGTCACCGCGATCCTGTTCGTCCTGTCGATCCTCGCCGCGCTGGTCGCCTACCGTCTGTTCAAGAAGGGCTCGCCGCCCGTGCCCGCCATGGCTATCGAGGAGGCCAAGCTCACCCGCGCCGACCTCGAGGCCCAATCGATCCAGCGCGACCAGCTCGAGAGGAGCAAGACCTGATGGCCTCGCAGAATCCCGAGATGATCCGCGCGTCGATCGAGGAGACTCGCCGCGAGCTGGCCTTCTCGGTCAACGACCTGCGCTCGAAGGTGGCCGAGCTGACCGACTGGCGCCGTCAGCTGGCGGAGAACCGCGGCAGCGCGCTCGTCGGCGCGGCTGTCGCCGGGTTCGTGATCGGCGGCGGCGTGGCCGCCACCTTCTCGCTGCTTACCCGCCGGCGTCGCTGACGAGCGCGTCCTCTCCGTACAGGCGCTTGTGGAGCAGGGCGGCGACGCCGCCGGCGGGGATCGGCAGCCAGAACGACACCAGCCGGTAGCCGAGCGTCGCCACCACGGCGGCCGTGCCGGGCACCCCGGCCAGCACCAAGGTTCCGGTCAGCCCCGCCTCGACGAAGCCGAGCCCGCCCGGCGTCAGCGGAAGCGTGCCGAGGAACTGCGCCGCGCAGAAGGCGAGCAGCACCGTGGACGGGCGCGGGCTCGTGTGCACCGCGGTGAGCGCGGCGAGCAGCGTCAGGTAGTCGAGCACCCAGCGCCCGGCCGAGAGCAGCAACGCCTCCCACCAGCGCGCGCCGAGCACCTCGCGCACCTCGTTGCGCTCACGCAGCAGCCGCGACGGCAGGCCGGTCAGCGGCGCGCGCTTGCGCAGCAGCCGGTTGCGCGCCGACTGCGCCACCCGGCCGACCGCCAGCAGCGGCCGGTCCCAGAGGATCGCCGCCGCGCCCGCGGCGAATAGCAGCACGAACACCACGCCGCCGATCAAAGCCGCGCGGCCGAGGCCGGGGTCGACCGGGGCGCCGAACAGGACGGCAGGCAGCGCCAGCAGTGGCAGCGCCAGCAGGATGCCGAACACCAGCACCGACGAGGCGGTCATGCCCGACGCCGCCTGTGCCGACGGCACGCCGCCGCGGGCCAGCATCGCGTACTGCATGGCTCCGGACGCGGCCACGCCGCCGGGAACCACCCGACCGAACGCGTTCGAGGCCAGCTGGGAGGTGATCACCGGTCCCCAGTGCTCTGCGCGCATCGCGAGCTTCTGGACCGCCCACATGCACGCGTAGCTGCCGATCTGGAGGGCGACCATCGCGACCCACCACAGGGGGTTGAACTCGTCGAGCCTGTCGTAGGCGCCGAACACCTCCAGCAGCGCCGGGGCGAGCAGGTACAGCGACACGGCTGTGATCGCGAGGAGGACTCCGCGGCGTGCGAGAACTCCCGGGCTCATGCCGGGCAGAGGCTAAGGGCTCGCCTACGCCGGTGCCGGGTCCGGCGGCGCGGCCGGTGGCGCCGGCGGTGGCGGGGGCTCCGGCGGCGGCTCCGGCGGCGGTGGCGGCGGGGTCGCCTTGATCGACATCGTGCGCAGGTCCACGTACTCGCGCAGGAGGATCTGGATCGACGCGGCGATCGGAATGGCGACGAGGGCGCCGAGCACTCCCAGCAGCGTCGCTCCGAAGAGCACCGCCACGATCGTGATGAAGGGCTGCACGTTGACGGTGCGCTTCTGCACCTGGGGCTGGATCACGTGGTTCTCGAACTGCTGGTACGCGATCGCCCAGATCACCCAGATGATCGTGGTCGTAGGGAAGTCGTTGAACACCGTCACCAGCCCGATCAGGACGGCGGCCATCGTGGCGCCGATCAGCGGGATCAGCGAGAAGAACCCGGCGATCAGCGCCAGCGGCCCGCGGAAGGGGACACCGAGGATCGTCAGCACGACGTAGGTCGTGACGCCCGCGATCAGCGCGATCAGCAGCGCACCCGCCATGTACCCGGCCACGGCCTGGGCCATGTTGTCGAGCGATCTTCGGAGCCGGTCGCGCTGCTCCGGTGGTCGCGCGCTCACGACCCCGTCGACCCAGACCTTCCCGCTGCCGAGCAGGAACGCCGTCAGGACGAGGATCGTGACCAGCGCGAACAGCGAGTTGACGATGCCGAAGCCAACATCGCGCAGGGTGCCCGCGGCCCCGCCGAGCCGGTTGGGCAGCTTGCCGGCCTCGTCCTCGAGCTTGCTCGTGATGTCGTAGTCCTCGTTGAGCTTGCGCAGGCGCCTGTTCTCCTTGACGTACTTGGTCACGTCGCGCGAGTAGCCGGGCACCTTGTTCGCGAAGTCGTTGGCCTCGGTGATCAGCGGTGGCACGATCACGGCGATCAGCGCAATCGGGATGGCGAGCAGGCCGAGGAAGACGATCGTGATCGCGAAGCCGCGCCTCATGTGCCGGGCCAAGACGTTCACCGGCGGCGAGAGCGCGACAGCGAGGAAAGTGGCGATCAGGATCCAGCTGATCGGCTTGCGCAGCAGGTAGATCAGGTAGAGCGAGATCACCACGCAGACCACGGTCAGCACGATGCGCACGATCTGCCTCGCAGAGGGGGCCATCGTGGCGCTATTCGAGCCGCGCGCGGCGGCGCCTGCTTAGCGCACGAAGTGGTGCGGCAGGCCGCCGGTGCCCAGCAGCCCCGGCCCGGTGTGGACGGCGAGCACGGGGCCGATCTCGCTCACGATGGTCGGCTCGGAGCGAAACAGCTCGCGCATGCGCTCCACCAGCGCGCTCGGCCTGATCGGGCGCGTTGATGTGCTGGACGCACCAGGCGTCGGCCCCGGAGTCGCGCCGCTGCCGGCCGTAGTCCACCATCCGCTCGAACGCGCGCCCGCTCGTGCGCACGCGCTCGACCGGGGTCATCTCGTTCTCCACGGTGAGGATCGGCTTGACCTTCAGCGTGGATCCGATCCACGCGCTGGCGGCGCCGATCCGCCCGCCGCGGCGCAGGAACTCGAGCGTGTCGACGGCGAACCACATCTTCAGCTCCTGGCGTGCGGCCGTCACGTGCGCCGCGACCTGCTGCCCGTCCATGCCGTCGCGCGACGCCTTCGCCGCGGCGAGCACGAGGAAGCCAAGTCCTCCGGCGGCGGTGGTCGAGTCGATCACATGGATGCGCTCGCCGCCCTTGCTCTCGCGCGCCAGCGCCTCCTTGGCCTGGCGCGCCGCCTCGGGGGTTCCGGACAGGCCGCCGGAGATGTGGATCGAGACGATCTCGCGACCCTCGGCCAGCAGCGGCTCGTAGGCGGCCCGGAAGTCGCCCACCGACGGCTGGGACGTGGTCGGGAGGCTCTCGGTGCCGCGCAGCTCCTCGAAGAAGGCGTCGTAGTCGGTGATCTCGGTCTCGCGGACGGTGCGATCGCCTCCGAAGACGACATAGAGCGGGACCACGGTCACGCCGTTCTCCTCCGCGACTCCGGGCGCGAGGTATGACGTGCTGTCGGTGACGACCGCGACTTCGCTCATGGGGACGCGCCAGCCTACTCGGATTGCTGGCTAACCTCCGGCTACTTGGCCACGACTCTCGTCACCGGTGCGACCGGCTTCATCGGCTCTCACGTCGCCCGGCTGCTGGCCGAGCGCGGCGACGAGGTGGTGCTCGCGGTCGAGGGCGGCTCGCCCGACACGGCGATCGCGGACCTCGACCTGAAGCGGGTCAAGTGCGACGTGCGCGACCGTCGCGCCGTGCGGCGAGCGCTGCGCGGAGCCGAGCGCGTGTTCCATTGCGCCGGGATGACGTCCGTACGGCCGCAGGACTCCGAGCGCGTGTTCGACGTGAACGTGCGCGGCACGAAGCTGGTCATGGAGGAGTGCCTGCGCGCGGAGGTCGAGCGCGTGGTCTACACCTCGAGCGCGGCGGTGGTCGGCCCCGCGGCGCAGGGCAAGACCGCCGACGAGGCGCAGCTGTTCACAGCCGGCCGGCTGGGCATCCCGTACGTGAACTCGGTCCACGAAGCCGAGGTCGAGGCGATGCGCGTGGCCGCCCACGGGCTGCCGCTGGTGTGCGTGAACCCGGCCATCTGCTTCGGCGCCGGCGACCACCTGCTCACGTCCACGCGGCTGGTGCGCTCGTTCCTGCTGGGCCGCATCCCGGTCTACACCGACGGCGCGATCTCCGTGGTCGACGTGCGCGACGTGGCCGAGGGGCACCTGCTCGCCGACCGGCTCGGCAAGCCCGGCGAGCGCTACATCCTCGGCGGGCGCAACTTCACCTTCGAGCGTCTGTTCGCGGACCTCGGCCGGCTGTCCGGCATCGCCCCGCCGGTGCGGCTGCCGCCGGCCGCCGCCCGCGCCGCTGCGGGGCTGCTCGCGTCGGCCGGCCGGCCCTGGCCGCTGACGCCGCTCGAGGTGCGCGCGGCCAGCCAGTGGTGGACCTACCGCTCCACGCGCGCGCGGCGCGAGCTCGGCTGGAGCGCCCGCCCGCACGAGGAGACGCTCGAGGCCACGGTCGCCTGGCACCTCGAGCGCGAGCAGGACCGGATCGCCCGCACGCGTCGCTCCCAGCAGTTCCAGTTTCGCCTGGCGGGGGCGGCGATCGGGGCGACCGAGAGCGCGGTCGGGCTGCTGCGGCGTGCCGCCGCCGCGCGCCCCTAGCATTGGCCTGGTGACGACGCTCTACCGCTGCAGGGCCCCGACCGACCTGGTCTGCCGCTGCGGCAAAGTAGCCCGCCGCCTGCGCGGCGCGGGCATCGAGTTCGAGGAGGTAAGGGTGCAGTTCCGCAGGCGCGACCGTCCCGAGATCGAAGAGTTGACCGGCCAGCGCTGGGTACCAGTCCTCGTGCACGAAGGCCAGGTCATCCACGACTCCCACCGCATCCTCGAGTACCTCGACTGGCGCGAGGGGGCGGCATGAGCCGCATGGCCCGAGCAGCCCGCGGTGCCCGCCGAGCGTGGCCGATCGTCCTGATGGCGTGGGAGCGCTGGCAGAGCCTGCCGCAGCACGAGAAGGACCGCTACAGGCGCCAGGCGCAGGAATACGCGAAGCGCGGCCGCAAGGCGATCGAAGAGCGCCGTAAGAAGCGCTGAACTCTTAGCGCCGTCTCACACTGCCCTCCTACTTTCGGTGCATGCAGCCTCCGCTCCAGAGCTACTTCGTTCGAGTTCGCGGCGATCGCGTCGTCGTCGAGAACCTCGGCAACCACGAATGGGTCGAGCTGGGCGACCTCGAGGAGGTCGGCCCCCAGATCGAGCGCTGGAGATACGCCGCTAGTCCAGCCGGTTCTCGAGCCCGATCGGGCTCCTCACCGGCTCGGGCTCGGGGGACTCCTCGGGCTGCTCCACTCCGAGCAGCTCGGCGAGCTCGCCAGACTCGAACATCTCCATGATGATGTCCGAGCCGCCCACCAGCTCCTTGTTCACGAACAGCTGAGGGATCGTCGGCCAGCCCGACAGCCCCGACAGCTCCTCGCGGATGCGCGGGTCGGGCAGGATGTCGAGCGCCGCGTACTGGACCCCCAGCGCGTTGAGCGCCCCGGACGCGCGCGCCGAGAAGCCGCACGAGGGCTGGTTGGGCGTGCCCTTCATGAACAGCATCACGCTGTTCTCGTCGATCGCCTGCTGGATGAACTCGCGGATCTCGTCGTTGTTCACGGTGTGGCTCCGGGTGTCGAGGTCTTGATGGAGAGCGCGTGGATGGCGCCGCCGATCTCCTGGCCGAACACGTCGTAGACAAGCTTGTGCTGCTGGATCCGAGACAGGCCTTCGAACCTGTCGGACACTACTTCGGCGCGGAAATGGTCGCCGCCCCCGGTGAGGTCGTCCACCCTGACCTCTGAGCCGGGGAGCGCCGCTCTGATGCGCTCTTGGAGTTCTGCCGGTGTTGGCATAGCTTAAGTTCAGGGTACAGACGGGAACGCCGATACAATCGAGGCAGATGGTTCAGCTCACCGACATCGCAGCCGAGAAGGTCCGCGCCTTCATGCAGGGTCAGACAGCGGAGGGCGAGGTCGGGCTGCGCGTCGGGGTCCGCGGCGGCGGTTGCTCGGGATTCCAGTACGCGCTGGCGCTCGACGAGCGGCACGACGACGACCACGTCTTCGAGAACGCCGGCATTCCCGTGCTCGTCGACCCGGCCAGCCTCCAGTACGTGGACGGGTCGACCGTCGACTACACGGAGAGCTTCCAGGGCTCGGGATTCGAGGTCTCGAACCCCAACACGGTCGCCTCGTGCGGCTGCGGCTCCTCGTTCCGCGTGGCGGACGAAGAGCCGTCCTGCGGCTCCACCGTCTAGAGCGTCACCGGCAGCGTCTTGAGCTGGTTGACGAACGGCGACTCCGCGTACTGCGGCGCGCCCGCCAGCTCGATCCCCGGGTAGCGCTTGAGGGTCTCCTCGAACAGGATGCGCAGCTCGAGCCGGGCCAGCGCGGCGCCGAGGCAGAAGTGCCGCCCGCCCGCGCCGAAGGCCTGGTGCTCGGGGTTGCGCGTGACGTCGAAGCGGTCGGGATCCTCGTAGCGCGTCTCGTCGCGGTTCGATGAGACGTACCACATGACCACCTTGTCGCCCTCGCGGATCTGCTTGCCGGCCAGCTCGGTGTCGCGCGTGGCCGTGCGGCGGAAGTGGGCGAAGGCGGGGAACAGGCGCAGCGCCTCCTCGACGGTTCCCGGGATCAGCGCCGGGTCGTCGATCAGCATCTGCTTCTGGTCGGGGTGCTCCATCAGCGCGCGCATCCCGCTGCAGTAGGTCGCCTTGGTGCTGTCGTTGCCGGCGGCGACGAGCAGGAAGAAGCCCATCACGATCTCGTGCTCCTCGAGCCGCTGGCCGTCGACCTCGGCGTGCACCAGCACGCTGGTGAGATCCTCGGTCGGGTTCTCGCGCCGCTCGGCGATCAGCCGGCCGCAGCGCGCGAAGATCTCGGGCACGTCGCGCTCCATGACCGACTGCACGCCCTCGGGGTTGATGTCGGGGTCGCCGGCGCCGAGCGTGTTGTTCATCAGCCGCGCCCAGATCTCGTCGTCCTCGGGCGGGATCCCCATGAAGCTGCCGATCACGCGTGACACCACCGGCTGCGCGACGTCGATCACCAGGTCGCAGGCCTCACGTCCGGCCAGGCGATCGAGCACGCCGACCGTGATCGCGCGGATCTCGTCCTCGTGCTCGGCGATCCGCTTGGGCGTGAAGCCGCGCTGGAAGAGCGCCTTGAGCCGGTCGTGCTTGGGCGGGTCCATGCCGATGAACATCGCCGAGATCAGGTCCACCGGCATGATCGCGTTCGTCAGGGCGGTGATGCCGGTGGCCGAGGAGTAGGTCTGCCAGTCGAGGCTGACCGCGTGCACGTCGTCGGCCCGGGTGATCGACCAGTAGCCGTCCTCCTCTGGGTACTCGGTGATCTCCGAGGTCCAGTGGACGGGGCACTTGCCCCGCATCTCCTTGAACAGCTCGTGCGGCGGGCCGTCGGGCCAGTGCTCGCGCTCGGTGACCAGCACCTCGTCGAGCGGTGTCTGGTCGATCGACACGTGACGAGCCTACCGGAGCGCTAGTAGCGCGCGAAACCGGTCAGCGTCACGACCCCGTTCTGCCCGTCGAGCGTGTTGTGGTCGTGTACCTGGAGCGCACCGCTGGTGATGCCCCGGTAGGCGCCCGTGCCGGCGGTGAGGCGGGCGGTGCCGCGGAAGTCGATCTCGCCGCCCTCGATCGTGAACGGCATGTCGACGGTGCCCGTGACCGAGCCCTTGGCGAACAGCATGCGGAAGCTGCCGGTGGCCTTGCCGTTCGCGAGCGTGACGACGACCTCCAACTTCCCGCTCCCGAACGGCGTGCCGGTGACCGTGCCGTGATCCTCGATCGTGCCCGGCGTGGTGGGCGTCTTGATCATCTTGGTCTTGCCGTCGACGCTCACGCGGTGGCGCTTGCGCGGGCCGGCCGGGCGCCCCGCGCTGGCCAGCTGGTAGGTGTTCTGCAGCTCGTCCTGGACGATCGTCGCCTGGCCGTGAAGCGGGGCGACCGCGAGCGGGCGTCGCAGCACGCGCGTGCGGTAGCGCCAGCCCGGCGGCAGGTCGAGCCGCCGGCCGAGCGCGCCCAGCTTTCCGATCGTCAGATGGGGGTCCTTGATCTGCGCGTACGCCTGCATCACGTAGACGTCGCCACCGGGCGCGACCAGCTCGTAGACGCGGCGCCCGCGCTGCCAGCGCCAGGTGTTGGTGCGCTCGACGACGCGGTCGGTGTAGGGAGTCTGCGCCAGCTCTGCCGCGGTGTGGATCGGGATCGCGGCCACCCTGCGGAGCTTCTCGCCGTGGAAGCTGCGCACACGGCCGGGCGAGGCGGTGACCGAGTCCATCAGGAAGTGCCGCGGCCCGTTCAGGACGACCACGGAGGCACCCAGCTCCTGGGCGAGGTCGCCGGCGTCGAAGGCGTTCCACCAGGGGGCGGGGCATTTGTTCAGCCCGATCGTGTTCCACACCACGGCGGTCGCGTCGGGCGGCGCTCCCTTGAGCGCGATGATCTCGCAGTAGCGGGCGTCGTGGAGGCCGTCGAGCGTCGCCGCCGACGCCGGCGCGGCTGCGAACAGCGCTGCCGCGCCGGCGGCCAGGAGGACGGCGGCCCTCACGGCGTGAGGTTGCACGATTGGCCCTTGCAGCGATCCAGCTTCCTCAGCTGCGCGGCCAGGCTCTTCTTGATCTGGGCGTAGGCGGGGTTCGCCGCGATGTTGGTGAGCTCGAAGGGGTCCTTGCGGCGGTCGTACAGCTCCTGCTCGCCGGTCTCCTTGTAGACGACGTACGTGTAGCGGTCGGTGCGCACGCCCTTGTAGGGCCGGTCCCAGGCGTTGATCGGCACGTTCTGCTCGAACAGGGGATGCAGGGCCTCGATCTCGAGGGTGCGGTCGGGGCGCTTGCGCGGGTCGCGGACCGTCGGCAGCAGCGAGACGCCGTCCATCGTGCGGCCGGCCTTGGCGTTGGCGGCGTCGACGAGCGTCGGCGCGAAGTCGATGTTCGCGACCTGCCCGTGGACGGTCTCGCCGGCCGGCACGCCGGGACCGCGCAGGATCAGCGGCACGCGCAGCGACTCCTCGTAGGGCAGGAACTTGTCGCCCGTCACGCGGTGCTGGCCCTGAAGCCAGCCGTTGTCGGAGACGAACACGATCAGCGTGTTCTTCAGCTGGTGCGTGGCCTTCAGCGTCCCGATCAGCTTCTTCACGTGGTCGTCGACCGCCATCAGCGAGCCGATCCGCCCCTCGTAGTCGAGCTGGAGCTGGTGGATCTGCGCGTCGCTCATCGAGGGGGCGGCGTTGCGCATGTTGGACGGCTTGTCGGCAAAGTCGGCCTCGTTGAAGTTGGGCGGACGCGGCAGCTTGAACTTCGTGCTCAGCGCCTCGTAGCGGGGCGCCGGGCGCGGGTCGCGGCCGGGGCGGCCCATCAGGGTGGTCGCCACGTCCTCGCGGTGCGGTGCGGCCGGGGCCCACCAGATGAAGAACGGCTTCTTCGACTTGCCCTCGGAGCGCACCAGGTCCTCGGTGACCTTGCCGGTCACGTCAGGCGAGTAGTCCTTGGGATCCTCGGTGCCCCAGTAGCTGTAGGGAGCCGGCCCGAAGTACTTCGTGAGCTGGGCGATCACGCCGTTGACGCCGGCGTCGTTGCGGATCACCTCGATCTTCGCGAACTCCACCAGCTTGCGCGCGAAGTCGGCATCGCCCCAGGTCTTGAGCGTGCCGTTCTGGTTCATCACGAAGTTGTAGTAGTCGTAGGCCGAGACATCGAGCAGCCCGCGCCAGGTGTTGAAGCCCGCCGGCACCTCGCCGTGGGCGTCGCGCGCGCCGTAGCCGTTCAGCCACTTGCCGATCAGCGCGGTGCGGTAGCCGGCCTTCTGCAGCCAGGCCGGCAGGATGTTGCCGCGGTGCTTCATGCCGTACCAGCCGAACGGCCAGAAGTTGCCGGCCACGCCGTGGTTGTGCGCGTACTGGCCGGTGATGAAGGTCGCCCGCGAGGGGCAGCAGAGCGGGAACGAGTCGATCGCGTCCGCGAACGTGGTCCCACGCTTGGCCAGCAGCCGCCGGACGTTGGGCATGTGCGCGACGTCGGCCTTGGCCTGATCGTCGGTCATCACCACGAGGATGTTGGGCCGCCCGTCCTTGTCGGCCGAGGCCGGGCGCGCCTGGGCGGCGGCGGGGAGGGCGAGCGCGGTGAGGGCGGCCAGGGCGATCGCTGTCTTCGTGACTCGCATCGGGGCGCGAGCGTACAGGGTGTGTCACACAGTGTCAACAACTGTATGATGCGCGCTCGATGGCAGCCGAAACCCAGCAGGTCACCGCTCCGGCGGGCCGGCGCTCACAGGTCCGGCTGAGCCGCCGCGAGAGCCGCCAGCGGATCGTCGCCGCCGCGGCGGAGCTGGTCCGGACCCGCTCGTACGCGGAGCTGAGCGTCGACGCGGTCATGCGCGAGGCCGGCCTCGGGCGGACGATCTTCTACCGGCACTTCGACGACCTCGGAGACCTGCTGATGCGCACCAGCCGCGAGGCGGTGATCGAGCTGTTCGACGCCCAGCGACGCTTCGTCGGGGCGCGGCCCGGCGACCCGACCGAAGCCGTGCGCCAGTCGCTCGAGGCGGCGGTCGAGGTCTACCAGCGCCACGGGCCGCTGCTGCGCTGCGTGGCCGAGGCGGCGGCAGGCGACGAGGAGATCGCGGAGGAATACGCCGCGATGCGCGACCGCTTCACCGCCTTCGCCGAGCAGGCCCTGCGGGACATCGGCGGCCTCGGTCCGGGCGGGCCGGCCGACCTGGCGGAGACCGCCCGGGCCTTGAACCTGATGAACGAGACCTATCTGACCGACGCGTACGGCCGCGAGCCGCGCGTGGTGCCGCAGACGGCCGTGCAGACCCTCACGGAGATCTGGGACGCGGTCATTCACCGCTGACGAAAGGACTGTTGATGGACGTCTTTCGCACACCCGACGAGCGCTTCGCAGACCTGCCGGGGTACCCCTACGAGCCCCACTACGCCGAGGTGGACGGCCTGCGCCTGCACCACATCGACGAGGGCAGCGGCTCGACGGTGCTCTGCTTCCACGGCGAGCCCAGCTGGAGCTACCTCTACCGGCACATGCTCGACCGCCTCGTCGACCAGGGGCACCGCGTGGTCTGCCCCGACCTCGTGGGCTTCGGCCGCTCCGACAAGCCGACCGACCAGGCCTGGTACACGTACGACCGGCACGTGGAGACGGTCACCCGCCACCTCGATCAGATCGACCTGAGCGACGTGACCGTGGTGGTGCAGGACTGGGGCGGACCGATCGGCTTGCGCTGGGCGGTCCAGCACTCGGACCGGGTCGCGCGGCTGGTGATCCTCAACACCGGCCTGTTCACCGGCCGGGTGAGCAAGGGCTTCATGGCGTGGCGCGAGTTCGCCGAGCGCACCCCGGATCTGCCGATCGGCATGATCCTGCAGGGCGCCACCACGACCGAGCTGCCGCCCGAGGTCGTCGCCGCGTACGAGGCGCCGTTCCCCAACCCCGAGAGCAAGGCGGGAGCCCAGCGCTTCCCGCTGCTCGTGCCGCTGTCCCCGGACGATCCGGGCGTGCCCGAGATGCAGGCCACGCGCGACGAGCTGAGCCGCTGGGACAAGCCGGCGCTGATCGCGTTCTCGGACACCGATCCCGTCTTCCCGTACCCGAGGGCGGGCGACGTGTTCACCGAGATGATCCCGGCGGCCGGCGAGCAGGTGCGGATCGAGGGCGCCGCGCACTTCCTGCAGGAGGACCGCGGCGTGGAGATCGCCGACGCGATGCTGGCGGCGTTCGGCGCGCCGACCGCCTGATGCCCGTCGAGCCCGACGAGCAGCAGTTCGCGGACGTCGCCGCGCTGGCCGGGGCGGAGGCCGATGGCCCAGTCGTGATGCTGAACCTCAACCGCTATCGCGACCGGGACGCCTACATGCGCTACGGCGAGGTCGCGGCCGCGGTGCTGGAGCGGGTCGGCGGGAGGATCCTCTGGCACACCGACGCCCGGATGACGGTCATCGGCGACGGCAGCGACCACTACGACGAGGTGATCGCCGTCTGGTATCCGAGCCTCGCCGCGTTCAGCGCGCTCGCCACGGACCCGGCGATCCTCGAGGCACGCGCCCACCGGCTGGACGGGCTCGAGCGAGCGGCGCTGATCTGCTGCGAGCCGGGCTATCAGGCCGGCGTGTTGTCGAGCGAGCTCCAGAGGTAGAGCGACGCCAGCGTGCGGTAGGGGCGCCACGGCTTGGCGATCTTCTGCATGCGCTTGGCGTCGGGCAGCTTGCGCAGCCCGTACTCGACCTGGATCGCGCGGCGGATGCCCTGATCGCCCACGGGCAGGATGTCCGGGCGCCCGAGGTGGAACATCAGGAACATGTCCGCGGTCCACTGGCCCAGGCCCTTGATCGCCGTGAGCTGAGCGGCCACCTCCTCGTCGGGCAGGTCCGGCAGGCGCTCCAGCTCGAGCGCGCCGTCCTCCACGTGCTCGGCCAGGTCGCGCAGGTAGGCGACCTTGGCGCGCGACAGGCCGGCCGCGCGCAGCTCCTCGGGGTCCGCCTTCAGCAACTGCTTGGGGGTCGGCGTGTGCTTGCCGAACAGCTCCAGCACGCGCCCGTAGATGGTCGCCGCCGCCTTGGTCGAGAGCTGCTGCCCCACGATGGAGCGGATCAGCGTGCCGTAGGCGTCGCCCGGGCGCTCGCGCTTCAAGTCGCTGCGCACGACCGCGGTGTTTCGCTCGACCAGGGCGGCCATCACCGGGTCTGCCTCACGCAGCGCCGCGACCGCCTTGGGGCTGGCCGTAACTCGCTTCATGCGGCCGCGCGCGTGTGGAACGGCTCCTCGAGCCGGCCCAGCTCGGTCGAGGGTGGGTCGCCGAACAGCCACTCGCGGGCGATCCTGTGCCAGTTGGCGGTCGCCCCGAGCTGGCCCAGCACGCCCAGCGTGAGCGCCTCCATGCGCCGCGCGAGCATGGCCTGGGGCGGCATCGTCTCGCGGCGCATCAGCTGCCAGTGACGCGAGCGGGGGTCGCCGAAGTCGATCAGCACCTGGGCGACCAGCTCGCGGTCCACGGTCACGTCGCGGTCGGCGATGTACCAGCGCGTGACGTCGAGGTAATGCTCCGCGACCGCCTCGGCCGTCACCTCGGGGTCCGCCGGGTCGTAGAAGCCCATCGCTCCGAGCTGGCGGTGCAGCCCCTCCACGTCGCCGTCCATGCCGAAGCGCACGGCCGCGATCTCCGCCTCGAGGTCGGCCGCCGCCACGCGCTTGGTCATCCCGAAGTCGATGAACGCCACCCGCCCGTCGTCCATCAGCCGGTAGTTGCCGGGGTGCGGGTCGCCGGAGAAGTGCCCGTTGCGATAGAGCGAGCCGAAGAAGAAGCGGAAGACGATCTCGCCGAAGCGGTCGCGGGCAGCTTGGTCCATCCGCTTGACCTCCTCGAAGCCGGTGCCCTCGACCCACTCGGACACGAGCACGTGCTCGCTGCACAGCTCCGTGACGACCGGCGGCACGTAGATGAACGGGTGTCCGCGCCAGGAGCGCGCGAACGCGCGGTGCTGCTGCGCCTCGTGCTCGTAGTCCAGCTCGTCGGTCAGGCGCTCGCGGATCTCGCGCGTCATCGCCTTGGCGTCCATCCCGGGTGCCATGCGCTTGGCCACGCGCATGATCAGCCCCAGGTTCTGGAGATCTGCCCGCACGGCCTGGGCCACGCCCGGGTACTGCACCTTCACGGCGACCTCGCGGCCGTCGTGCAGCCGGCCCCGGTAGACCTGGCCGATCGAGGCCGCCGCCACCGCCTGATCGTCGAACTCGTCGAAAACGTCGTCCAGGCGCTCGCCCACGCCGTCCTCGATCAGCTTGCGCATGCGCTTGAACGGCACGCGGGGGGCCGCGTCGCGCAGCTCGGCGAGCTTGGCCTGGATGCGCTCCTGGAACTCGGGCGGGAAGGCACCGGTGTCCATGAAGGAGGCCACCTGGCCGACCTTCATCGCCGCCCCCTTCATCTGGCCGAGCACGTCGAAGATCTGCTCGGCGGCCTCCATCTGGCGGCGCACCGCGGCGTCGGCTCGGCCCTGCTCGGAGCGGGTCAGGTTGGCGGCCTTGGTCGCATAGCCGCGTGCCGTCTGACCGCCGGCCAGCCGGCCGACCTTGGCCGCCCGCCGCCAGCGTCCGGTGGGGAGATCGTCGGCCACGCGGTCCAGGGTACGCATAGGCTCTGCGCCCCATGAGATTCGTGAACTACGCCACCGACGAGGGACCGCGCGCCGGCCTGCTGCGCGAGGGCCGCGTCTTCGAGGTCCGCGACGCCCCGGCCGGCGGGCTGCACGCGCTGCTCGAGGCGGGCGCGCTCGGCGGCGTGGAACCGGGCGAAGAGGTCGCGGAAGTCGAGCTGCTGCCGCCGATCGAGCGGCCCGGCAAGCTGATCTGCATCGGCCGCAACTACGAAGCCCACGCGGCGGAGGGCGGCGCCGAGGCGCCGGAGACGCCGACCTTCTTCGCCAAGTTCGCGACCTCGCTGCGGCCCCACGGCGCCACCGTCGCGCTGCCGGGCTGGAGCTCCAAGGTCGACTACGAGGCCGAGGTGGCCTTCGTGATCGGCGATCGCTGCAAGGACGTGACGGCCGATCGGGCCGTCGAGCACGTGGCCGGCTACACGCTGCTGAACGACCTGTCCGCGCGGGACTACCAGTTCAAGACGCCACAGTGGATGCCCGGGCAAGACCTTCGACGGCTCGGCTCCGTTCGGGCCGGCGCTGGTCACGCCCGACGAGGCCGGCCCGCCCGACGCGATCGGCATCGCGCTCGACCTCAACGGCGAGCGCATGCAGGAGAGCTCGACCGCGAAACTCGTCCATTCGATCCCGGCGCTGGTCGAGTACCTGTCCATGCTGATGACACTCGAGCCTGGCGACGTGGTCGCCACCGGCACGCCCGAGGGGGTCGGCGGCGCGCGCGACCCGAGGGTGTGGCTCAAGGCCGGCGACGAGGTGGTGGTCAGCTCCCCGCAGCTGGGTGAGCTTCGGACGACGCTGGCGTAGCCCGGCGGCCCTCGAACCAGGCCGCCCCGGCGGCGGCGGAGGCGAACGCCAGCAGCGAGAGCCCGGCGACCGCCGCGCCCTGCGTGAGCGCCTCGGCGAAGTCGGAGCCCTGGTCGCGCTCTTGCGCCTGGACGTGCTGGAACACGGCGCCGGCGGCAGCGAGGCCGAGCGCGGCGCCTGGCGGGATCAGGGCGAGCGCGGAGCCGACCAGGTTCGCCCCGGCCGCGAGCCCGAGGCCGCCGCCGGTGAGCGCCATGGCGAGGCCCATCAGGGCGTAGCCGCTGTGCACCTCGATCGTCCCGAACGCGATCAGGCCGGCGCCCGCCACGAGCGCGCCGGCCAAGCCGAGCGTCCGCCGAGGCAGCATCGAGCCGAGCCACCAGCCGAGCACGCCGCCCGCGACCGCCGGTGCGGTGAGCGCCGACACCAGCACGCCGCTGTGCGACGGGGCGAGCTGGTGCGCCAGCTCGAAGTACTGGGGGCCGAGGAAGCAGAGAGCGGCGAGGACCGCCGCCGCCGCGCCCCAGATGACCGCGGCGGCGCCGAGCTGACGGGCGCCCACGAGTAGCACGGCGAGCGGGATCAGCTGCACGATCGGGCTCGGGCCAAAACCCCAGGGCTCGCTCTGCACGAGCAGGACGCCCAGGGCCACGAGCCCTGCGCCAAAGGCGAGCGATCGGCCGAGCCCCTCCGGGCGTCCACGCCGTTCCACCGGCGCGGCGATGACAGCCGCCGCGGCCGCCACCGCGGCGAGCGGCACGCCGCCCCAGAAGAACAGCCGCCACCAGTTGTGCTCCCCCAGGGCGCCCCCGATCGCCGGGCCGAGGGCAAGGGCGAGCAGGGGCAGCGCCAGGGCGGCCGGCGCCACCCGGTCCGGGATCTCCATCGAGGCCAGCACGGCCGCCGCGCCGGTGCCCGCCACGGCCTGTCCGACGACCACCGCGGCGGTGGAGTCGGCCGACGCGGCCACCACGCCGCCGGCCGCCATCGCCAGCGCGCCCGCGGCGATCAGCGCGCGGCGCGGCAGCGCCAGGCGCGCGAGCACGGGCAGCAGCGCCGCCAGGGCCAGCAGGTAGGCGGTCAGCACCCACTGGCCGCCCGAGCTCGATGAGCCCAGGTCGAGCCGGATCGAGGGGATCAGGACGGACAGGGCGGTCACGTCGAACAGCACGACGGCGAGCACCACGCCGGCCGCGATCGGCGTCACGCGATCTCGACCTCGCGATCGAGTGCCCCGCGCGAGCAGGTCCGCGTTCTGGCGAGCGGCCCAGATCGGGACGGTCGGGTCGCGCTCCGGGTCGGCGTCTGCGGCGAGCGCGACCGTGCCGTTGCGGGCGGCGACGCTCACCTTCCGGATCGCGCCGTCGCGGCTGCGCTCGAGCTGCTCGGCAAGGCGAATGATCCCGCAGAGCAGGCGCAGCCGCTCGGCGTCGCCGTCGCGCGCGAGGCCACCCAGCTCGGACGCGTCCGGTTCGCCCTTGCGGTGATAGCGGGCGATCAGACCGACCAGCACCACCTCGCGCGGGTCGAAGCCCGGCAGTCCGGCATTGAGGATCAGATAGTGGGAGTGGCGGTGATGATCGTCGTAGGCGATCGCCGTGCCGATGTCGTGAAGGACGCAGGCGGCCCAGAGCAGCTCTCGCTCGGGGTCACCCAGATCGTGCAGGCCGGCGGCCGCGAGGCCGTCGAACATCCCGAGCGACAGCGCCGCCACGCGGCCCACGTGCTCGGGCTCGGTGTTGAAGCGATGCGCGAGGTTCTCCACTGACTCGCGTCGCACGTCCTCGAACAGCTCGCGCTCGCCGAGCAGGCGCTCGAAGAAGACCCCCTCGCGCAGTCCGGCCTCGGTCACCTCGATGGCGTCGAAGCCGCCGCTGTCGAGTGCCGCGGCGAGCACGAGCGCGCCGCCCAGGATCACGTCGCCGCGGTCCGGCTTGATGCCGCTCAGCTCACCCCGTTTGGAGGCCGGTCGATCGGCCAGCAGCTCGATCAGGTCCTCCAGGGCGGCCCGCTCGAGTCGGAATCCCTGCACGTCGTCGAGCGGCAGCTCGGCCCGCCGCATCGCCGCGACGGCGAGGTTGCGGATAGTCCCCCCGATCCCGACCAGCCGCCCACCCCCATGCCACCAGCCGAGCGCCTCGAGGTCCGTCTCCACGCTCTTGCGCAGCGCTTTCACGGCCTTGGCCGGCGCCTTCTCCCCGGGCAGGAACCGCTCGCTCACACTCACCGAGCCGAGCGGCAGCGAGTCGGCCTCGACGAGGCGTCGCCCCGACAGCCGCATGACCTGGATGCTGCCCCCGCCCATTTCGAGCCCGAAGCCGTCGGCAATCGTGGTCGAGTTGGCGATCGCGAGCCAGCCGTAGCGGGCCTCCTCGCGGCCGCTGATCACGCGCGGTTCGAGCCCCGTCTGCTCGCGGATGGCGTCGAGCAGCTCGGCACTGTTGGCCGCCTCGCGGATCGCGCTCGTGGCCACCGCCTCCACCGTGTCGATGCCCGATGCGCGGCAGAACGACGCGAAGACCGCCGCTGTGTGGAGCGCGCGGTCGATCCGTTCGGGCCGCAGCACGCGCTCCTCGCCCATTCCGGCGCCGATTCGCACGGCCTCGCGGATCTCGTCGACCAGGCTCCACCATGGGGTATCCGGCTCGTAGCCGTAGACCACCAGCCGCCACGAGTTCGAGCCCAGGTCTGCCACGGCCACGCGCTCCATTGCAGCGGATCATTCCTGACCGCCGTCCAACCGGCTTTTGCGGGTCTAAGGGGACGCCCCCAATTGGCCGATCTAAGGGGTGTGAACGTCATGGCCCATGCATCCGCCGCGCCCGTTTCCGGGTCCAAGCTGGACAACCGCCGCGTCCTGGCCGCCCTGATCGATCTTGTGATCGTCGGGGCCGGATGGGCCGTGATCCTGGCCGCGGCCGGGAAGCTGAGCGATCCGGCCGGCGGCGGGCTCGTCGCGGTGGGACTCGGCTGGGCCCTCTACTACTACTTCGCCTGCGAGTCCGGCTCCGGGCAGACAGTCGGGAAGCGTGTGATGAACATCCGCGTCGTGGGCGTGGACGGCGCCCCGGCCGGGATGCGCGAGATCGCACTGCGCACGGTGCTGCGAGTCATCGACGGGCTGTTCCTCTACCTGGTCGGGCTGATCGTCATGGTCGCGACCAAGGAGCGGCGCGGCCGCCTCGGCGACCTCGTGGGCGACACGATGATCGTTTCGGTCGACGAGCCGGCGCCGCCGGCGCCGGTCGTGGACATGGCCGCGCCGGAGGCTCCGGCGGTCGCCGCCACGCGCGTGCCGATCGCCGAGTCGGGCCCCGCCTTCGAGCCGGAGGTCGAGCCCGAGCGACCGAGCCGGAGCCCGATGTCGCCTCACCGTCGCTCAAGGAGCTGGCGTCCGACGTCAGCGCCGTGACCGAGGACCCCGAGCGCGAGGTCGAGGAGGAGGTCGAGCCGGAGGTCGAGGAGCTGCCGGCCGCCGAGGCCGAGCCCGAGGCCGAGACCGAGACCGAGGCCGAGACCGAGGAGCAGCCCGCCCTGGAGGTCGAGGAGGAGCCCGTCGAGGACGACGAGCCCGCCGACGAGCCGGAGGCCGAGCAGGAGCCGGAGGCCGAGGAGCCTGTGACCGTGAAGTCGGTGGAGACGGTCTCGGCGATCGACCTCGTCATGGACGACAACGCGCACCAGAGCTAAGCGCTCGCCGGCTCGGCTGAGGGGCCGGCTTCTAGACTGGCCGGTTCGATGGGATCTCCTGGAACACCGGACCAGCCGCTGCGGGTGGCGATCGTCGGATCGGGGCCGTCGGGCTTCTATGCGGCCGGGCACCTGCTGAAGTGCAAGTCCCATCCTGACCTCAACGTGCAGGTCGACGTGTACGACCGCCTGCCCACGCCCTGGGGGCTCGTGCGCGGCGGCGTGGCGCCCGACCACCCCAACATCAAGGCCGTCAGCCGCGTCTACGAGAAGACCGCCGCCCACCCCGAGTTCCGCTTCTTCGGAAACGTCGAGTACGGGCGCGACATCACCCACGACGACCTGCACGCTCGCTATCACGCGATCGTCTACGCGGTGGGCGCCCAGACCGACCGCCGCATGGGCATCCCCGGCGAGGACCTGCCGGGCAGCTGGGCCGCGACCGAGTTCGTCGCCTGGTACAACGGCCACCCCGACTTCCGCGACCTCGAGTTCGACCTCTCCGGCGAGCGGGCGATCGTGGTCGGGAACGGCAACGTCGCCGCGGACGTGGCGCGCATGCTGGCGCTGACGCGCGACGAACTGGCCCAGACCGACGTCGCCGACCACGCCCTCGAGGTGCTCGCCGAAAGCCGGATCGAGGAGATCGTCGTGCTCGGCCGCCGCGGCCCCGCCCAGGCGGCGTTCACGAACCCCGAGCTGCTGGAGCTCGGCGCCATGACCGACGCCGATGTGGTGGTCGACCCTCGCGACGTCGACATGGACGCGGCCAGCCGCGCCTGGCTCGAGAGCGAGGCCGCCAGCGCGACCTCGCGCAAGAACGTCGAGATCCTGACCGGCTACGCCGGCCGCCAGGTCGAGGGCAAGCGGCGCCGGATCGTGCTGCGCTTCCTGGTCTCGCCGCTCGAGCTGCTCGGCGAGGAGCGGGTAGAGGGCATCCGCATCTGCCGCAACGAGCTGCGCGACGAGGGCAGCGGGCTGCGCGCCTGCACGACCGACACGACCGAGGAGCTCTCCTGCGGCATCGTGTTCCGCTCGATCGGCTACCGCGGCACGCCTGTTCAGGGGCTGCCGTTCGACGAGGGCCGCGGGACGGTCCCGCACGAGGCCGGGCGCATCCTCGACGAAGAGGGCGCCCCGCTGCACGGCGACTACGTCGTCGGCTGGATCAAGCGCGGCCCGACCGGCATCATCGGCACCAACAAGCGCGACGCCCAGGAGACCGTCGACGAGCTCCTGGAAGACCTCGACGCCGGGCGCCTGAACGTGCCCGCCGACCCGAGCCGCGAAGCGCTCGAGGAGCTGCTGGCCGAGCGCGCGCCCGACCACGTGACCTACACCGGGTGGGAGGCGATCGACCGGGCCGAGAAGGCCGCCGGGGAGCCGCACGGACGCCCGCGCGTGAAGCTCACCACCACGGACGAGCTGCTGGACGCGGCGCGGGACCGCGTGCGGTAGTACGGGGCCGCGCCTGCCCGCCAAACAGCAGCAATAAGGGGCAGCCCAGGCGAAGTCGCCACACCCCGCGCCCCAGCGGGCCTGGACGAGTTTCCGGCGCATATCGAGCAAAACTCGTCCCACCCCCTCGATCGGCCTAGGGGTGTGTCGAGTTTCTTCCGGTATACCGGAAGAAACTCGACAAACCCCCTGAGGAGGGCCCCGTGGGACGGATTGTCGGGGCGCCACAGCAGCCCGGCCACCCCTTATTGCTGCAGTTAGCCCGGCGAGCGCCTACGCAGGCGCCCGGACCGACTCACCATCCAGCGCGTCCAGCGCTCGCTCCAGCGAGACCGAGATGCAGGTGAAGATGGGGGTCTCCGACTCCGTGTAGGCGCTCGACTCGGTTGCCCGCAGCTCGTGGACCAGGTCGAGGAACTCGGCCGGGTCGTCGGCGTCGAAGGCGACCACGAACTCCTGGTCGTCGAGGCCGAATGAGTAGGCCGTGTTGGTTTCGATTCCGGGGAAGCGCCGGGCCACCTCGATGTGGTCGCGCATCACCCGCATGCGCTCCTCGGCGGGCAGTTGGTACCACTCGCGCTTCTTCCACATCGGGTAGACGATGAAGTACTTCGAGTCGGCGCCCGGGCGCGGCTCGAGCGGCTTGTCGGGCTCGTCGGAGTAGGGCGACTCCTTCGTCATCGCCAGGTAGGAGTGCGCGATCTCCGCGTGGCGCATCAGGCCGCTCTGGTTGAGCAGCACGTGGAGCTCGTGGATCGGCTCCAGCGTGCGGGCGAGCGCGCGCACCATCAGATCGCAGTCGCCGCGCGTGCCGACCAGCGAATAGGCGCGCAGGTAGTGGTCGGCTCCGAACTCTCGGCAGGCGGCCAGAAACTCGCGTTTGTCGGTTGCCCGCTCCTCCGCGGAGCGCCGCCGCCAAGCGGGATCCACCTTCAAGAACGTGTACTTCACGTAGCTGCGCTGGTCGCTCACTTGCACACAGTGTGGCGAACCGCACTGTGTCGAGCGGGTCCGGCGGTTACGATTCCGCTGTGCGTGTAGCGCTCGTATCGCCCTACTCGTACACGTATCCAGGTGGAGTAGGCCGTCATGTTGAAGCTCTCGCCCAGGAGCTGACGGCTCAGGGACATGAGGCGCGACTCCTCGCCCCGTATGACCCCGACGACCGCCTGGCGCGTGTGCTTCACCGTGGCGCTGCCCCGGAGCGTCGGCCCGTTCCCGACTATCTGATCCCGCTCGGGCGCACGTTCGGGCTGCCGATGAACGGCGCGGTGACGAACCTGTCCTCCTCCCCCGAGGCGATCAGGTTGCTCGGCCGCGAGCTGCGCCACGGGGGCTACGACGTGGTCCACGTGCACGAGCCGAACGTGCCGGTGATCAGCTGGTTCGCCGCCGAGGCGGCGCGGTCGGCGACGGTCGGCACCTTCCACACCTACTCCACGGGCTGGCTCGCCAACTCGATCGCTGCCAACGTCATCGGCGCCCGGCGCATGTACTCGAAGCTGAACGCCCGCATCGCAGTGTCCGAGGCGGCCGAGTGGACCGCGCGCCGCTACTACGGCGGGCGCTACCGGATCGTGCCCAACGGCGTGGACCTGAGCGCCGCCCGGCCGAGCGCCACGCGGCCGCACGAGCGACTGGAGATCCTGTTCATCGGCCGCGCCGAGGGGCGCAAGGGCCTGCCCGTGCTGCTGCGCGCCTTCGAGGCGCTGCGCGGCGCCGGCGTGGACGCCCGCCTGACCGTCGCGGGCGCCACCGAGGAGGAGGTGGCGCCACTGCTGCTGGAGACGGAGGGCGTGGAGATCGCCGGACGCGTTACCGAAGAGGAGAAGTGGCGCTTGCTGGGCGGGGCCGACCTGCTCTGCGCGCCGTCCCTCGGCGGCGAGAGCTTCGGCATGGTGCTCACGGAGGCCTTCGCGTCGTCCACCCCGGTCGTGGCGTCGCGTATCGCGGGGTACCGCGACGTGGTGCGCTCCCGCCAGGACGGCCTGCTCGTGCCGCCCGGGGACGCCGTCGAGCTGGGTGAGGCGCTGCGCGACCTCGCGCTCGACCCCGAGCGGCGCCTGTGCATGGCGCGCTCGGCCCGCGAGCGCGCGGAGCGCTTCTCCTGGACGCAGGTGGCAGGCGAGGTGACGGAGGTCTACGAGGAGGCGCTCGCCCAGCCGCAACCCGCCACGCGGAGGGCGCGGATCGCCACCAACGTCGGCCTGAGGGCGGCGGAGCCCGGGCCGCGTCTGCGTCCCCGGCGGATCCCCTCGCTGGAGCAGAAGGAGTCG
>CAVRKM010000001.1:0-6375 GCA_963722245.1 uncultured Thermoleophilaceae bacterium | reverse complement strand
GCGACACTGGTCGCGCGTCTTCGGGTTCTTCGCTTCTCCTCCCTCATTCGCGCAGTCGCCAGAGAGAGGCCGAGAGGGAGTCCCATGCTCGCTGCAGAGCCCGTCAGGCCCGACCATCTCGAGGTCGAGGCGCTCACCCATCGCAGGACGGCGCTGGTCGCGCTTCGGGGCGAGCTCGACCTCGTCACGGTCTCGAAGGTCGCCGAGGTGCTCGACGGGCTCGAGCCCCAGCCCAGCGGTGTGCGCCACGTCGTGCTGGACCTGCGCGGCCTGACCTTCATGGACCTGCCCGGGTTGCGCGAGCTCATGAGGCAGAACGAGTACGCCCGCAGCAATCGGCACAACCTCGCGGTCGTCCGCGGCACCTTCCCGATCGAGCGGCTCTTGGAGCTGACCGGGGTCGACGACCAGCTCGTCCTGGTCGACGACCCCGACGACCTCTCACCGCCGGTGTGGACCGCCTAGCCGACCGGCCGCTCTACGAGGGCGCGCGCCCGGCCGAGCCGGCCAACGTCGGGGTGCTCCGGCGCGAGCTGAGCGGCGCGCTCCAGCCGCTGGACCTGACCGCGCCCCGGCTCGCCGACGTCATGCTCGTGGTGAGCGAGGCGCTCACCAATGCGGCACTCCATGCCTACGTCGGGATGGCGGCCGGACCGGTCGCGCTCGCGGCCTTCGTGTCGAGCGGGAGCCTCCGTGTCACGGTGACCGACGAGGGCCGCGGGATGGTCCCGCGGACCGACAGCCCGGGCCTCGGCATGGGCCTCGGCGTGATCGCGCGACTGACAGATGGACTCGAGTTCACGAGCCCCGGCGGCCGTGGCACCGAGGTCTGCGTCAGCTTCGTCCTCTAGCGGCCGTAGCGGTCCTTGGAGATGACGAGCTGCTCGGGCAGCGCGACGCGCTGCGGCGGCGACGGGTCGGCGACGACCGAGACCGTCTCGGCCACCGAGTGGGTGAGCGAGATCTCCGTTCCGCCGAGCTCGATCGTGATCTCGTCGTCGCCCGGGGCCACGAACGTGCCCTCGAGCCCCGGCTCGACGCCGCGGTCGTGGAGGTAGTGGAGGAGCTCCTCGGCCTCGTTCTCGAAGCGCAGGATCCGGATCGTCGCACCGGGCTCGCAATCGGCGAGCGGCACGCCGTCGATGCGGCTGCCGGTGTTGATCGGGTGGCCGTGCGGGCAGGTCTTGGCATCGCCGATCGCGGCGAACATCCGCTCCTCGAGCACCGGCGACATCGCGTGCTCGATCCGCTCCGCCTCCTCGTGGACCTCGTCCCACGGGATCCCGAGCACGTCGGTGAGGAAGCGCTCGATCATCCGGTGGCGGCTCACGATGTGCTCGGCGTGCTCGCGGCCGGAGTCGGTGAAGGACAGCGAGCGGTCGGTGCCGCGCGTGATGTAGCCGTCACGCTCGAGCCGCCCGATCATCTCGTGGACGGTCGGCGCGGACAGCTGCATGGCCCGGGCGATGTTGGCGCCGGTCATCGGCAACCCCGCCTCGTAGAGCCAGAAGATGGTCTCGAGGTACTCCTGCTCGGCGACGGTGGCCTGGGACTCGGCGGACATGACGTTGATCCTAGATGGTTGATTCCGCGGCCGCCGCGCCTGGATGTGCGTGGCCCGTGGATGCCGGGCGGTGCACGCCGAAGGGGCACAGTGGCAGCGCCACGGGCCCCTTTCGGCGGGTGCCGATCCGGCGCCGCGGGACGCGTGCAGACGGGTGCGGGGGTCGTGGAATCAGCCGTCTAGTCAAGCGCTTCCATCCGCTTCGCAGCCAACTCCATGAACGCGCGCGTGGCGGGCGAGAGGTGGGCGTTGCGGCGGGTGACGAAGGCGAACGTGTCGGTGATCGGCGGGTCGAAGCCGACGTGGTGCAGGCGCCGCCCGAAGGCGCGGCCGAGGGCGACGCGGCGGGTCCCGATCGTGTCCCCGAGCCCGCGCAGCGCGAGATCGAGCGCGGCCTCGACGTACTCGACCTCGATCTGCGGCTCGATCGTCACACCGGCCCGCTGCGCGCGCTCGGCGAGCTGGCGGCGCGTCGGGTCTTCGGAGCCGAAGCGCGCGTCGTAGAGGATCAGCGGCGCCTCGGCGAGCCGCTCGATCGTCATCGGCTCCTTCACGCGCTCGGGGTCCTTGGACAGGTAGAGCAGCTCGTCGTCGACCGCCGGACGCACGTCGAGGCCGCGGTCGTCGATCGGGAGCACGATCAGGCCGCCCTCGAGCCGGCCGTCGCGCACGGCCTCGGCGACCTCCGAGGAGTTCTGCCCGATCAGCCGCACGCGCACGTTCGGGTAGCGCTTGCGGAAGTCCTGGACCAGATCGGAGAGCAGGTAGTAGGGCGCGTTGCCGAACGTGCCGAACGTCGCCGTGCCGCTCTCGAGCTCGCGCACCTCGCGGACCGAGTCGCGCGCCTCCTGAGCCGCCGCGAGCGTGCGCTCGGCCTCGGGGCGGAAGAGCCGGCCGGCCTCGGTGAGCTCGAGCCGGCGGGCGCGCACGAACAGCGGCGCGCCCAGCTCCGCCTCCAGCCGGCGGATCTGCTCGGACAGGCTCGGCTGGGCCATGTGCAAGGCTGCGGCGGCCGCCGAGAAGGTGCGATGGTCGGCCGCGGCGAGGAAGTATTCGAGCTGCTGGAGTGTCATAGGTTCTTCCTATTGACCTAGTAGTCAACAAAGCCTACAGCGATGACGCACAATGTCCGATCATGTTCTCATGATCACTCTCATCGCCATCACCGGCGGCCTGATCGTGGTCGGCGCACTCGCCAGCAAGTACGGGGTCGATTCGCGCCCCGGCTTTGACGAGCGCCGTCCGCTCAGCTAGCCCCCCGTGATCTCCCACATCACCTCCGGAGCCTCTCCCGCTTAGTCGTATGAACCGCGAGCGCGAGGGGCTCCTGTTGTGTCTGCTGTCGGCCGCCGGCTTCGCCGCGATGCCGATCTTCGCCCGCCAGGCCTACGCCACGGGCATCGACCTGACCCCGCTGCTCGCCCTCCGCTTCGTCATGGCCGCGGCCATGCTGTGGGCGCTCGTGCTGCTGCGCCGCCGCCCCTTGGGCTCGCCGCGCGGCCTCGCCCTCGGCGCCGCGCTCGGCTTCGGCGGCTACGCCCTGCAGGCCGGCCTCTACTTCGGCGCGATCCAGCGCATCGACGTCGGGCTCGCGTCCTTGCTGCTCTACGCCTACCCCTCGTTCGTCACGCTCGCCGCCTTCGCGCTGCGCCGCGAGTCGCCGACCCGCCGCAAGCTGGGCGCGCTCGCGCTCGCCTCGAGCGGCGTCATCCTCGTGCTCGCCGGCGGCGGCACCGGTTCGATCGACCCGCTCGGCGCCGCGATGGCGCTCGGGTGCGCCGGCTTCTACACCGTCTTCATCCTCGGCTCCGAGCGCGCGTCGGCCAACGTCCCCGCCGTCCCGTTCGCCGCGAGCGTCGCCACCGGCGCAGCGGTCACCTTCGCGATCGCGGCCCTCTTCACCGGCGGTGTGCACGCGAGCGGCGAGGGCGTCTTCTGGGCGGCGGTGATCGCGCTGATCTCGACCGTGATCCCGATCGTGCTCTTCACGGCCGGCCTCGCGCGCGTCGGCGCCTCCACCACCGCGATCGCCTCCGCGATCGAGCCCGCGCTGACGGTCGCGCTCGCCTGGCTCGTGCTCGGGGAGACGCTCGGCCCGCTCCAGCTCGCCGGCGGCGCGCTGGTGCTCTCCGCCGTCGTCCTGCTCCAGCTGCGGCGGCGTGCCACGATGCTGCGATGGCGTACGTCGTCTCGGCCCGCTGGCTGGCGCACGAGGGTCGCGAGGAGCGGGTCTCCGAGCTGATCGGCGAGCTGGGCGCTGCTTCGCGCGCCGAGCCCGGCTGCCTCACCTGGCTCCCGCACCGCTCGATCGCCGAGCCGCGGCTGTTCTGGCTCTACGAGGAGTACGCCGACGAAGCCGCGTACGAGACGCACCAGGAGACCGAGCACTTCACCCGGCTGGTGAAGAACGAGGCGATCCCGGAGCTGCTCGAGTCGCGCGAGCGCGAGTACTTCTTGACTCTGTAGACGCCGCGAACGGCAAACTGCGGCTGGGTAGGGAGGGGTTCGGGACGAACAAGTGCGACCTCGAGCGCTTGCCGGAGCCCGTGGTCGCAGTTGTTCGGCCCTGAGACGCATAAGTGCGACCTCGAGCGCGGATCGGCCTTCCAGGTCGCACTTATTCGTCCCTACGACGCATTTCTGCGACCGCATGGGGGCGATCCGCCGCCGAGACCGCAGAAATGCGTCCCGAACCCGCCTCCTACCCAGCCCGCCGTTGAAGTTCGCCCCGCAGCCTCAGTCCTCGATCAACGAGATCTCCAGCGCGCCCGCAAAGGCCGGCGCGAGCTCGACCACGTCGTCCCACCGCATCTTCGCGCCACGCAGCGCCAGGGCGCCCCGGATCCCGGCCAGCCGGCAGCCGTCCAGCGTCGCGCCCTCGAGCCGCGCCTCGCGCAGCTCGACCTCGGTGAGGTCGCAGCGCTCGAAGCGGGCGCCGCGCAGGTCCGCGCCCGAGAAGTCGGCGCCCGTGAGCACGCAGTCGCGGAAGATCGCGCCCTCGATCCTGGCCGAGCGCAGGCTCATCAGGTCCGCCCGGCAGTCCTCGAAGAGCACGTGCAGCCCGGTCGAGTCGCGCAGGTCGAAGCCGGTCAGCCGGCAGCCGCGCAGCTCCACCACGCGCCACTCGCTGTAGGGCGCCTCGGCGTTGGCGAGATCGACGTCGCGCAGCCGCGTGTCCTTGAGGATCCAGCGGCGCTGGGTCGTGCCCGTCAGGTCTCGCTCGCCGTCCCAGTCCTCCACGCGGCCGGAGTCTAGGATCGGGCGCATGGCCCTGCCGCTGCGCCCGCCCCTCCTCCCCCAGCTCGCCAAGTCGCAAAAGACGCTCCCGCAGGGCGATGGCTGGGTCTACGAGCCGAAGTGGGACGGCTTCCGCTCGATCGCGTTCGTCGACGGCGACAGCGTCCACCTGCAGTCGCGCAACGGCAAGCCGCTGACCCGCTACTTCCCCGAGCTGAAGTTCCCCGAGGGGCGCTACGTCCTCGACGGCGAGATCGTGCGGTTCGACGACCAGGGCCGCCAGGACTTCGACGCGCTCGGCCAGCGCATCCACCCCGCCAAGTCGCGCATCGACATGCTGGCCGAGGAGACGCCGACGCGCTTCATCGCCTTCGACGTGCTGGCGATCGACGACGAGTCGCTGCTCGAGCTGCCCCAGCGCGAGCGCCGCGACCGGCTCGAGCAGCTGGTCGAGAAGCCCGTCGACCTCACGCCCGCCTCCGAGGACCCCGCCGAGGCGCAGCCGTGGCTGCAGGGCGCCGAAGGCGTGGTGGCCAAGCGCCAGGACGCGCCCTACCGGCCGGGCGAGCGCGTCGGGATGGTGAAGATCAAGCGCGTGCGCACGATCGACGCGGTCGTGCGCGGCTGGCGCGAGGGGAAGGAGCCCGGCACGCTCGGCTCGCTCTCGCTGGCGCTCTACGACGCCGAGGGCAACCTGCGCGAGGTCGGGCACTGCTCGGGCTTCACGGCCAAGCAGAAGCGCGAGCTGCCGGCCTTCCTCGCCCCCTACGAGACCGGCGAGCGCTTTAGCGCCGAGCCGAGCCGCTGGAACGCCGCGCGCGAGATGGACGGCGCGGTGGTGCGACCGGAGCTCGTCGTCGAGGTCACCTTCGACCACACCAGCAACGAGCGCATCCGCCACGGGACGAAGCTCCTGCGCTGGCGCGACGACAAGGACCCGCGCGACTGCCGGATGGACCAGCTGGAGAGCTGAGCGGCCCGCGCCCGGAGGCGCGGACCGCTCCAGCATTCAGCCCTTGATGCGCGCGATGGCCCGCCGGACCTCGGCGGTGCGGCGGAGTTGCCCCTGGGCGCGTTTCGGGGCGCCCACCGCCTGGCCGGTGGCGGCGCACAGCGCGTCGATGCCGAGCGTGGCCTCCTCCGTCGACTCCGAGTTGTCGAGAATGACGAACCAGCCGTCGAGCGCCTCGGTTGCCTCGCTGACGACGATCCGGCCCTTCCCGTTCGGAGCGGTGTACTCGAAGCCGCCCGAGACGATCTTCTGGCCGTCGGGGCAGGGAAGCGTGCCGCCGTCGACAGCGCCGGCCGCGATCGGGCCCGTGCCGAAATTGTCCGTCAGGTTCGAGACCGCCGACGGGCCGGGAGCGCCGGGCGCGCCGGGCGGGCCCTGCACCCCGGTGAGGCCGCGCGGGCCGCGCACCGAGCCCTTGAAGTCCGACTTGGTGAGCGACTTGTTCTTGACGTCCTTGCCGGTGATCGAGCTGTTCTTGATCTGCTTGCCGGTGATCAGGCTCGCGCCGACCGCGCTGCCCGTCAGCGCGATCACCAGGGCCAGGGTTCCCAGCACCACTCCC